>JAHBZM010000001.1:0-1468044 GCA_019635435.1 Ramlibacter sp.
CGTGACCGCCGCGCTGCTGGTGCTCAGGGTGCCCACGCTCGTGGTGGCGCGGATCAAGGTCAATCCTGCCGCTGTCAAAGAGTCAGTGAGCGTGAGATTCTGGGCCGTGCTGGGCCCCGTATTGCCAAAGGTGATGACGTACGTGAAGGTCGTGCCAACGGTACCCGTGCTGACGCTGGCCGTCTTGGTGACTCCGAGATCCGCGCTGGTGACGACGCTGTCCGTATCGGCAGCGGAACAGATGCCCGACGTACAGGACGCGGAAGGATTGCTGTTGGCCACCGTGGCCGGCGGCGTGATGGTCGCCACGTTGGTGACCGACGTCTGGGCGTTGGCCAACCCGGGGAAAACGAAAAACAGGCTCAGGCACAGCCAAGCCATCGCCACGAGCATGGCTCGCGCAGACAGCAAATTCAGCCGCGAAAATTGCTTCTCTTCAGAAGCCCCAGAACCATTCAAGAGCCGTCACTCCGACGTTGTTACAAAACCTCTTACACACCGTTACATGGCATGCGCCGAGTCTAGTTCATGACGATTGTTTGTAACAAAACCTTTCTTTTATTGGCGGCAATAAGTGCATTAATTGCGTACAAATTCACATGCCGACATGCAGTACGCAAAGGCTTACGATTTTAGATGCAGAAATGCCGGCTTAAAACAAAAAACCCAGCGGGCATTCCTCACCATGGCACCCTGACCGGCCCCACTGAACGGCGCAGCGCAGCCCCACCGTGCGGACACGGACGAGCGCCCATTTGCCGGCACCCGAACCACCAACGATCAAGCGCCAGCCGATAATGGCGCCATGCCCGCGTATTCATTCGAAGCCCTGGACGCCCAAGGAGACATCCGCCGGGGCGTGATGGAGGCGGACACCATGAAATCGGCACGGAGTTTGCTTAGATCGCAAACTCTGGTCCCTCTGATGGTCGAGCCCGTCAGCGTCAACGGCTCCCCCTCGACGGCCAGCGTCAGCTCGCTCTGGTCGAGGCAGCGCGTCTTCAATGCCACCGGGCTCGCCATCTGGACCCGGCAACTGGCAGGCCTCGTTTCCTCGGGATTGCCCCTGGAACGCGCTCTCACCGCATTGGCGGACGAAGCCGAGAACGAGCCCATGCGCAACCTTGTGGCAAGCCTTCGGGCGGAAGTAAATGCTGGCTCACCATTTGCCAAAGCCCTGGCTCAGCACCCCCGGGACTTTTCAGGAATCTACACGGCCGTCATTGGTGCCGGCGAACAAACGGGCAATCTCGGACTGGTTCTCGAACGGCTGGCGGATGACCTGGAAGAACGCCAGGCCCTCAAGGCCAAACTGATCGGCGCGGCCTTGTATCCGGCCATTGTGACGATGGTCGCCATCGTGATTGTGCTGTTCCTGGTCGGCTATGTGGTCCCGCAAGTGGCCAACGTTTTCGCGGGCACCAAGCGCGCCCTGCCGTTCCTGACGGTGGCCATGCTGGCCATCAGCGATCTGGTTCGCGGGTATGGCTGGCTGATGATCGTCGCCCTGGTATTGGCGGGTACCGTGCTGCGGATCAGCCTCAGGAACGAAGCACTCCGTGAGCGTTTTGATGCGGCATGGCTGGGTATTCCCTTAATCGGCAAATTGTCGCGCGGATACAACGCGACACGCTTCGCAAGCACCCTGGCCATGCTGGCCGCTGCCGGCGTGCCCATTCTCAAGGCCCTGCAGGCAGCCGCCGAGACCCTGAACAACCGCGCCATGCGCGCAGACGCCATGGATGCCCTGGTGCTGGTGCGCGAGGGCGCGCCCCTGGCCTCCGCGCTGGCGCAAAAGAAACGCTTCCCCGGCCTGGTCAGCATGTTTGCGCGGCTGGGCGAGCAGACCGGGCAGCTCCCGCTGATGCTGCAACGCGCCGCCAATCAGCTGGGCACCGAAGTCCAGCGCCGCGCCATGCAACTGGCCACCATTCTGGAGCCCCTGCTGATCGTGGTCATGGGCCTGGTGGTGATGCTGATCGTGCTTGCGGTGCTGCTACCGATCATCCAGCTCAACCAGTGGGTTCGCTGAATGGCCGCCTCGCTGGAGGGCAAGCTGGTCGTGGCGATCTCATCGCGGGCGCTTTTCGATTTCGAGGAAGAAAACCAGATCTTCGAGCAGGGCGATGACCGCGCCTACATGCGGCTGCAGCTTGAAAGGCTTGACCTGCCGGCCAAACCCGGCGTGGCCTTTTCGCTGGTGCGCAAGCTGCTCGCCTTCAACGAAGCGGAGAACCAGCGCGTCGAGGTGGTCATCCTCTCGCGCAACGATCCGGTCTCGGGCATGCGGGTATTCCGCTCGGCCCAACACTATGGCCTTCCCATCGAACGCGGCAGCTTCACCCGCGGCCAGCCGCCCTGGCGCTACCTGCGACCGCTGAACGCCAACCTGTTTCTCTCGACCCACCTGAGCGACGTGCGGGCCGCGCTTGGCGCGGGCGTGCCGGCCGCACAGGTTTACCCCCACTCGGCCCAGGCATCCGACGCCCACCCGCATGAGGTGCGCATCGCCTTTGACGGCGACGCCGTGCTCTTCTCGGACGAGGCGGAGCGCGTGTTCCAGAGCGACGGGCTGGTGGCGTTCCAGCGCCACGAAAAAGACAAGGCCGCGCTGCCCCTGCCCGAAGGCCCTTTCAAGCCGCTGCTCACGGCATTGCACCGGCTGCAGCAGGCCAGCACCCCCCTCATGCGCATCCGCACCGCGCTGGTCACCGCGCGCAGCGCGCCCGCGCATGAGCGCGCCATCCGCACCCTGATGAACTGGAATGTGGACGTTGATGAAGCCATGTTCCTTGGCGGTTTGCCCAAGGGAGAATTCCTGCGCGAATTCGAGCCCGATTTCTTCTTCGACGACCAGACCGGTCATGTGAACGCCGCGGCACGGCACGTCCCCTCGGGCCATGTGGCCAGCGGCGTCTCCAACCCGGGCGACTGAACCCGACGGCTTCAGCGGCGGCTAAGCCCGCTCCGCTACGATGGCCCCGCTCATCAAGGGTCTGAAATGAAATTGCTGTCCAAAATTGCCGCCATCAACGCCCTGGCGCGCAAGGTCCTCGCGCTGTCATCGCCCTACTTCCGGTCTGACGAGAAATGGCGCGCACGCGGCCTGCTCGCAGCCATCATCGCGTTGAACCTGGCCGCCGTGTACATGCTGGTCCAACTCAACGACTGGAACCGCCTGTTCTACGACGCCCTGCAGAACAAGGACCAGACCGTCTTCTGGCAACAGCTGGGGCGCTTCACCTACCTGGCCTTCGCCTTCATCGTGATAGCGGTCTACAAGTTCTACCTCACACAGCTGCTGGAGATGCGCTGGCGCGCCTGGATGACACGCCACTACCTGCAGCGCTGGCTGGCCAACCACGCGTTCTACCGCATGGAACTGGCACGCTTCGCGACCGGGCAGGCCACCCCCGACAACCCGGACCAGCGCATCCAGGAAGACCTGAACCTGTTCACCACCGACACCATCGCGCTGAGCATGGGCCTGCTCAATGCCGTGGTCACGCTGGTGAGCTTTGTCGGCATCCTCTGGTCCCTCAGCGGCGGCTTCTCGTTCAGCTTCAATGGCGGCACCTACGAGATCGCCGGCTTCATGGTGTGGATGGCCGTGCTGTACTGCGTGGTGGGCAGCGTCATCACGCACTACATCGGCCGGCCGCAGATCAAGCTCAACTTCCAGCAGCAACGCTATGAAGCCGACTTCCGCCACCACCTGGTGCGGGTGCGCGAATACAGCGAGGCCATTGCGCTGGACCGGGGCGAGGGCGTGGAACGCCAGCAACTGGACACCCGCTTCACCAGCGTGCTGGCCAACTACCTGCGCCTGCTCAAGGCGCAGAAGAACCTGATCTGGTTCACCAATTTCTTCGGGCAGGCCGCCATCGTCTTTCCCTTTGTGGTGGCGGCGCCGCGCTTTTTCAGCGGTGCCATCCAGCTCGGGCAATTGATGCAGATTGCCTCGGCATTTGGCCGGGTGCAGGACTCGCTGGCCTGGTTCGTGGACAACTACAGCTCGCTGGCCAGCTGGCGCGCCACCACCGACCGCCTGACCAGCTTTGAAGCGGGAATTGTGGGTGTAGTCCAGGATCCACGGGCACATTCTGCTATTGAAAGCGTAGCAAGCGAGGATCAACTGCACACCGCGCAACTCGCGCTGGACCTGCCGGGCGGCGAAGCGCTGCTCGCCGACGTGGCGCTGCGGGCCTCACCCGGCGACACCGTGTTGTTGCAAGGGCCCTCGGGCAGCGGCAAGTCCACGCTGTTTCGCGCGCTGGCAGGCATCTGGCCTTTCGCGCGGGGCCGGATCAGCCGCCCCGCCGACTTTGAGACCGAGGCGATGTTTATCCCCCAGCGCCCGTATTTCCCCCAGGGCCGGTTGCGCGATGCGCTGGCCTACCCGGCTGCGGCCAGCCGCTACACCGACGAGGCGCTGCGCCAGGCCCTGGTCCAGGCCAGGCTCCCCCAGCTGGCGCAACGGCTGGACGACGAGGACGCCTGGGGGCAAAAGCTGTCCGGCGGTGAGCAGCAGCGGCTGGCCATCGCGCGCGTGCTGCTGCGGCAGCCGCGCTGGATCTTTGCCGACGAGGCCACCAGCGCTTTGGACGAGGCCACCGAGCACGATGTGTACGGGAAGCTGCGGGAGCAGGCCCTGTCGCGCAACGGCGCGCTGGTGTCCATCGCGCACCGGCCCGCGGTGGCCAGCTTCCACCAGACCCGCTGGACGCTGGAGCCGCAAGCCGGCGCTGCCGGCGCGGGCTTGCGCCTCAGGACTGAGCAGCCGGGCTAGCCTCCCGGTATTGCCGCCACCCCCGTTCGCGCAACCCGCAGGCGGGGCAGGCGCCGCAGCCATAGCCCCAGTCATGGCGATGCTCGCGGTCTCCCAGATAGCAGGTGTGGGTGTGCTCGACGATCAGCTTGACCAGGCGCTCACCGCCCAGGTCCTGCGCCATTTGCCAGGTGGCCGCCTTGTCGATCCACATCAGTGGCGTCTCGATCACCAGCCGTTTGTCCATGCCCAGTGACAGCGCCAGTTGCATGGCCTTCATGGTGTCGTCGCGGCAGTCCGGGTAGCCCGAATAGTCGGTCTCGCACACGCCGGTCACGATCACCTCCAGCCCGCGCCGGTAAGCCAGCGCGCCCGCCAATGTGAGGAACATCAGGTTGCGGCCCGGCACAAAGGTATTGGGCAACCCGGTCTGCTCCATGGTGAAGGCCATGTCGCGCGTCAGCGAGGTCTCGCTCACCTGGCCCAGCACGCCCAGGTCCAGCAAGTGGTCCTGCCCCAGGCGGGCGCTCCAGGCCGGAAACTGCGCACGCAAAACGGCCAGCACTTTCAGGCGGGCCTGCAGCTCCACGCTGTGGCGTTGCCGGTAGTCGAAGGCGATGGTTTCGACGCGCTGGTACCTGGACAGCGCCTGGGCCAGACAGGTCGTGGAGTCCTGCCCGCCTGAAAACAGGACAAGTGCGGTGGTGTGCATGGGCCGATTTTGCCCCGTCTCGCTGGCCATCCAGCGCTTCAGCGGTGTCCTCGCCGGCAAAGGCTGGTGGCAGAATCGGCCCATTCGCACAGGAGAGTCGCATCTCGGCCTTCACCATCTTCTTCTGCGGCACGGGATCGAACAGCTTCGACTTCGCGCACACCAACTACGTCCAGGGCGAGCTGATTTCAACTTTGGCCAGGCACCACCTTGGCCACGAGTTTGTCGACTGGATCATCGTTGACGGCCCGGGCAGCGGCAACCTGCAGGAAGCCGAGAAATGGGTGCCACCCGGCAACTACTCGGCCATCCGCGGTACCTTGCAGGGCAAGGGCTGGGAAGAAAACGTCAAGCATGCCGTGGCGGTCGTGATCGGCAGCAAGCAGGTGGACCGCCAGGAACACACCCGCAAGGAAGTGAGCCGGCTACGCTCCATGGGCGTCGGGGTCCATGAAGCGCCCGGCAGGCTCTGGGGCACGCGCAAGGTCAACGACCCGTTGCACGTGCGGATCTCCCCCCAGGCGCTGCAGGAGAAAAAGCGGCAGATCCTGCGCAAGAACAAGCCCATTACCTGCATCAACGTGATCGGCTGGAGCCGGGGCGGCGTCACCTGCCACATGTTCGCCAACGCGCTGGCCGAGACCGAAGGCTGGTCGCAGATGCCGGTGAACATCTTCGCCTGTGATCCCGTTCCCGGCGCCGGCCAGTTCGATCTGGAACGCATCCGCCTGCAGGCCAACGTGAATGAATACGTCGCCGTGCTGGCCGCGGACGAGCGCTCACGCGGCTTCACCCCCATCCTGCCGTCACTGGCGCCCGGCACCCGGTTCTTTGTGACCACCATGCCGGGCCGGCACGCCACGCTGGTCGGGAACGCCAGGACCGATGGCGGCGACTCCGGCGTGAATTGCCTGTACGGGCCGGGTCTGGTCACCCGCGATCTCGCGGAAAAATACCTGGCCCGCTGGGGCACGGTGCTCGACAAGCCGCTGCGGCTCACCGACATCGCCATCCTGCAGCGCTATGACGAGATGATCGGCCAGGCCAGCCAGTACCAGGCCATGCAGGCGGTCTCGTACACCAGCTTCACCCAGAAGGGCCCGCGCGCCGTGGGCCGCGGCGACGGCACCTTTGCCGACTTCGCCACCACCTCGCTCCTGCGGGAAGACCGCGTGTTTGTGAACGCGCACCATCGCGCCGTGTTCGCCGCGCGCTACCCGTCGCTGTACCAGCGGCTGTTCGAGAGCGTGCACGCGCCAACCGCCCTGCTGGAGATGCACAAGTTCAACGCCAAAATGATGTACCCGAATCTCTACCGCAGGCTCTTCGGCGTCCGGTAGCAGCCTCTTCGCCACCCGCCGGTCGGCTCAGGCGACGGCGCGGAACCCGTTCCCCACGCCGCGCTGACTTGAAATCGACACAAAAGCCTTTATCATTAGCACTCGATTGAGACGAGTGCTAACACCGCTCGATCTAAAGTTAGCAGGCGCCAACTTCTGTTGGCGCTTCGGATTTCCAACCTCAGTTTCAAAAACAGGAGATGCAATGAAACTTCGTCCTTTGCACGATCGCGTGATCGTCAAGCGCATTGACAGCGAAACCAAGACCGCCTCTGGCATCGTCATTCCCGACGCCGCCGCCGAAAAGCCCGACCAGGGCGAAGTGCTGGCCGTGGGCCCGGGCAAGAAGAACGACAAGGGCGAGATCTCCGCCGTGGGCGTGAAGGTCGGCGACCGTGTGCTGTTCGGCAAGTACAGCGGCCAGACCGTCAAGGTCGACGGCGACGAGCTGCTCGTCATGAAGGAAGAAGACCTGTTCGCGGTCGTCGAGTCCAAGTAATTTTCCCGGGGCGGGCCCGTCACCGCGCAAAGCGCCTGATGGCCCCGACTCATTGATCAAATCATTTTCTGGAGTAAATCAACATGGCAGCAAAAGACGTAGTCTTCGGCGGTGAAGCCCGTGCGCGCATGGTCGAGGGTGTGAACATCCTGGCCAACGCCGTCAAAGTGACCCTGGGCCCCAAGGGCCGCAACGTGGTGCTCGAGCGCTCTTTCGGCGCCCCCACCGTGACCAAGGACGGTGTGTCCGTGGCCAAGGAAATCGAACTCAAGGACAAGCTGCAGAACATGGGCGCGCAGATGGTCAAGGAAGTGGCTTCCAAGACGTCTGACATCGCTGGCGACGGCACCACCACCGCCACCGTGCTGGCCCAGGCCATCGTGCGCGAAGGCATGAAGTACGTGGCCGCCGGCATGAACCCGATGGACCTGAAGCGCGGCATCGACAAGGCTGTCACGGCCCTGGTCGCCGAGCTCAAGAAGGCCTCCAAGGCCACCACCACCTCCAAGGAAATCGCGCAAGTCGGCTCCATCTCGGCCAACAGCGACGAGACCATCGGCAAGATCATTGCCGATGCCATGGACAAGGTCGGCAAGGAAGGCGTGATCACCGTGGAAGACGGCAAGTCGCTGGAATCCGAGCTGGACGTGGTTGAAGGCATGCAGTTCGACCGCGGCTACCTGTCGCCCTATTTCATCAACAACCCCGAAAAGCAGTCCGCCCTGCTGGACAACCCCTTCGTGCTGCTGTTCGACAAGAAGATCAGCAACATCCGTGACCTGCTGCCCGTGCTGGAGCAGGTTGCCAAGGCCGGCCGTCCCCTGCTGATCATTGCCGAAGAAGTCGAGGGCGAAGCCCTGGCGACCCTGGTGGTGAACACGCTGCGCGGCATCCTGAAGGTTGTGGCCGTCAAGGCGCCTGGCTTCGGCGACCGCCGCAAGGCCATGCTGGAAGACATCGCCATCCTGACGGGCGGCAAGGTCATCGCCGAAGAAGTGGGCCTGACGCTCGAGAAGGTCACGCTGGCTGACCTGGGCCAGGCCAAGCGCATCGAAGTGGGCAAGGAAAACACCACCATCATCGACGGCGCCGGCGAAGCCAAGGACATCGAAGCCCGCGTCAAGCAGGTGCGCGTGCAGATCGAGGAAGCCACGTCCGACTACGACCGCGAAAAGCTGCAGGAACGCGTGGCCAAGCTGGCCGGCGGCGTGGCCGTGATCAAGGTTGGCGCTGCCACCGAAGTCGAAATGAAGGAAAAGAAGGCCCGCGTGGAAGACGCCCTGCACGCCACCCGCGCTGCAGTGGAAGAAGGCATCGTGGCCGGTGGTGGCGTGGCGCTGCTGCGCGCCAAGCAGGCGGCTGGCAAGATCGCCGGCGACAACGCCGACCAGGACGCCGGCATCAAGCTGGTGCTGCGCGCCATTGAAGCGCCCCTGCGCGAGATCGTTTACAACGCCGGCGGCGAAGCCTCGGTGGTGGTCAACGCGGTGCTGGGTGGCAAGGGCAACTACGGCTTCAACGCCGCCAACGACACCTACGGCGACATGATCGAGATGGGCATCCTGGACCCGACCAAGGTGACCCGCACGGCCCTGCAGAACGCCGCCTCCGTGGCCTCGCTGATGCTGACGACCGAAGCCATGGTGGCCGAAGCCCCCAAGGAAGAAGCAGCCGGCGGCGCTGGCGGCATGCCTGGTGGCATGGGCGGCATGGGTGGCATGGGCGGCATGGACATGTAATGTCCGCCTGAGCTTCTCGCTCAAAACAAAAGGGCCGCTTGATGCGGCCCTTTTTCATGGCGATGGCTGGGTGGTCAGTCCGTCCACTCGCCCTTGGCGGGCTGCGCCCAGAAATAGACCAGCACGAAAAAGCCGATGCCGGTGATCAGCAGCAGCTGCCACCAGCCGCTGCGGCCGATGTCGTGCAGCCGCCGTGCGCCCACCGCGAGTGCCGGCAGCAACAGCGCCAGCGACACCAGCCCGCTGAGCTTGTCGCTGACCACGCCCGCGGCGACCGAGACCAGGATCTGGAACAGGAAGAACCACCAGTACTCGGGCCGCGAAGCGCGCCCCGAAAAAGTGGCGTATTTGGACAGGCAGACGGATATGGACTGGCCGAAGTTCATGCGTTCTCCTCCTCACAGGGGTGACGTGCCGGGGTGATTCCCGCGGCCATCATAGGCGGGCGGGCGCCCGCGGGCTACCGCAGGCGCTGCAAAAGGCCGGCGGTGGAACTGTCCAGCCCCGCCACGTCGCCCGAGGCCAGCCGCGCCGCAATGTCCCTGGCCAGGACCTTGCCCAGTTCCACGCCCCACTGGTCAAAGCTATTGAGACCCCACAGCGAGCCGCTCACAAAGACACGATGTTCCTGCAGGGCCAGCAGGGCCCCCAGGCTCGCGGGCGTCAAGGCCTCGAGCAACAGGAAGGTGCTGGGCCGGTTGCCGGGAAAGTCCCGGTGGCCGCCGGCATCGGCCTGGCCCTGCATCAGCGCCTGGGCCTGGGCCAGCGCATTGGCCAGCAGCAGGCCATGGTGCCCTTGCAGCGCATGCGCGGCCTGGCGCACCGCCACGAACTCCACCGGCACGACGTCCGTGCCCTGGTGCAGCATCTGGAAGTAGGCATGCTGGCCGTTGGTGCCCGGCTCCCCCCACAGCACGGGCGAGGTCTGGGCCTCCAGCGCATCGCCGTTCAGGCCCACGCGCTTGCCGTTGCTCTCCATCTCCAGTTGCTGCAGGTAGGCCGGCAGGCGCTGCAGCGCGCTGTGATACGGCGCGATGCAGCGGCTGCTGAAGCCGTGGAAGTTGCGGTACCAGACATCCAGCAGGCCCAGTTGCATGGGCAGGTTCTGCGCGAGCGGCGTGGTCGCAAAATGCTGGTCCATGGCATGGGCGCCGGCCAGCAGTTCCTCGAAGCGCTGCGCGCCAATGGCGATCGCCAGCGGCAGGCCAATGGACGACCACAGCGAATAGCGCCCCCCCACCCAGTCCCAGAACCCGAAGGTGGTCTGGATGCCGAACTCGGCCGCGGCCGCCACGTTGGTGGTCAGCGCGGCGAAATGCCGCGCCGTGTCGCGCCCGCCCTGCGCCTCGAACCAGCGCCGGGCCGAGTGCGCATTGGTCATGGTTTCAATGGTGGTGAAGGTCTTGGACGCGATCAGGAACAGCGTGCTGTGGGGCTGGACCTGCGCCAGCACCGCGGCCAGCTCGTGGCCGTCCACGTTCGAGACAAAATGAAAACGCTTGCCTGGCAGCACAAACTCCGCCAGCGCGCGCACCGCCATCTGCGGCCCCAGGTCCGAGCCACCGATGCCGATGTTCACCACGTCGGTGATGGCGGCGTCGGCGCGCACCGACTCGGCATAGGCCAGCATGGCCTGGCGCGTGGCCAGCACCTCGGGCCAGGCGTCTGCTACGGTTTTGCTAGCGCCCTGTGCCCGCCCCGCCTGGACTACAGCCGGATTTCGCAACAAAAAGTGCATCACGGCGCGGTTTTCGGTGGTGTTGATGGCCTCGCCCGCGAACATGGCGTCGCGGTGCTGTTCCACACCGCATTCCCGCGCCATGGCCATCAGCAAGGCCCGGGCTTCGCCATCGATCAGGTTCTTGGAAAGATCGGCAAACACGTGCGGCGCCTGCAGGCTGAAGCCGGCAAACCGGCCCGGGTCCGCGGCAAAGGCGTCGCGCAGGTCAAAGTCGCGGCCGCGCCCGTAGAAATGGGTCTGCAAGGCGGCCCAGGCGGCTGTGTGGTCGCAGCGCGGGCGTTCCATGAGAGCCTGGTTCATGCGGCCAGCATGAGTTGTTCGAGCTTGACCGCGTCGGCGGCGAAAGCGCGGATACCCTCCGCGAGCTTCTCGGTGGCCATGGCGTCCTCGTTGAGCGCGTAGCGAAAGCCCGCTTCGTCAAAATTCACCGGCGCCAGGTCCATGGCCTTGGTGGCCTGCGCGTCCAGCGCGCGCGGCAGCGGCGCATCGCTCGCGGCCAGCGTGGCCAGCAGCTCCGGACTGATGGTCAGCAGGTCGCAGCCCGCCAGCGCCACAATCTGCCCGGCATTGCGAAAGCTCGCGCCCATCACCTCGGTCTGGATGCCGAAGTGCTTGTAGTGGTTGTAGATCTGGTGCACCGACTTGACCCCCGGGTCGTTGGCGCCGGCGCTTGCCGCCTCGTCCCAGGCCGCGCCGGCCGACTTCTTGTACCAGTCATAGATGCGGCCCACAAAGGGCGAGATGAGCTGCACCTTGGCCTGCCCGCAGGCAATGGCCTGGCAGAACGAGAACAGCAGCGTGAGGTTGGTGTGGATGCCGCGCTGCTCCAGCCGCGCCGCGGCCTGGATGCCCTCCCAGGTGGCCGCCACCTTGATCAGCACCCTGTCCACCGGCACGCCCTCGGCCTGGTACAGCTCGATGATGCGTTCGCCGCGGGTGAAAGTGGCATTGGCGTCAAAGCTCAGCCGCGCATCCACCTCGGTCGAGACCCTGCCGGGAATGATCGACAGGATTTCGCGGCCAAACCGCACCAGCAGCCGGTCCATCACTTCATCCAGCGCCCGCCCCTTGAAGCGCGCCACGGTGTCCTTGAGCAGGGGCTGGTACTCCGGCTTTTGCACCGCCTTGAGGATCAGCGACGGGTTGGTGGTGGCGTCCTGAGGCTGGAAGCGGGTCAGCTGGTGGAAGTCCCCGGTGTCGGCCACCACGGTGGTGAATTGCTTGAGCGCGTCGAGTTGGTTCATGGATTGATTATCGGGTTTGGCTCCGCGCGCAGGTACGTCGGTGTTACCGGCGCCGGTAACCAGGCCGGTCAATTTTAGTAAAACCATGAAACTAAGTTACATTACCGGTTCACTTTCGTTTGATCACCATGAGTTTTGACCTTGTCCTGTTTGGCGGCACGGGCGACCTGGCCTGGCGCAAGCTGATGCCCGCGCTGTTCCAGGCCTTCCGCCACGGCTCGCTGCCTGCGGGCGGCCGCATCATCGGCGTGGCGCGGGATGACCTGAGCGACGCCCAGTACCGCGAGCTGATCCAGGCCCGCTTTGACCATGTGGAAGGCGCCAAGCGACCCACGGCCGAGGAGTTCGAGCGCTTTGCCGCGCTCTTGCACTTTGTGCGCATGGACCTGTCGCAACCGCAGGACTACGCCCGCCTGGCCGCCACGCTGCGCGAACGCGAGGCCGCCACCGTGGTGATGTACCTCGCCACCGCCCCGTCACTGTTCACGGCCGTGTGCGAGCAGCTCGCGGTGGCGGGCCTGAACACGGCGCAGACCCGCATCGTGCTGGAAAAGCCGCTGGGCCACGACCTGGCCTCCAACCGCGCCATCAACGAGAGCGTGCGCCAGGCCTTCAGCGAGCGGCAGGTCTTCCGCATCGACCATTACCTGGGCAAGCCCTCGGTGCAGAACCTGTTTGCGCTGCGCTTTGGCAACGCGCTGTTCGAGCCGCTGTGGCGCCGCGAGACCATCGCCAACATCCAGATCACCATTGCCGAGGACCTGGGCGTGGAAAAGCGCGGCGCCTTCTACGACAGCACCGGCGCGCTGCGCGACATGGTGCAGAACCATGCGCTGCAGCTGGTCTGCGCCATCGGCATGGAGCCGCCCATCAATGCCCATGCCGACGCCATCCGCGACGAAAAGCTCAAGGTGCTGCGCTCGCTCAAGGCCTGGACGCCCGAGACACTGGCGCAGCACACCATCCGCGGCCAGTACGGCGCCGGCAACCCCAATGGCACGCCGGTGCCGGCCTACCGTGATGAACCGGGCGTGGACCCGCAAAGCCGCACCGAGACCTTTGTGGCGCTGCGCGCCGAGATTGCCAACTGGCGCTGGGCCGGCGTGCCCTTCTACATTCGCACCGGCAAGCGGCTGGCCGCGCGCGATGCCCGCATCGTGGTGAACTTCAGGCCCGCGCCGCATGCGATCTTCCGCTCGCCGGCAGGCGCCGCCAACAGCCTGGTGATCAACCTGCAGCCGCGCGACGGACTCGAGCTGCACCTGCTGGCCCAGGGCCAGGACAACCGGCAGGCCGATCGCGCGGCGCCGCTGTCGCTGGCGCCGGTGCACCTGGACCTGGACTTTGACAAGCGCTTTGGCTCCGAGCGGGTGGGCGCCTACGAGCGCCTGCTGCTCGATGTGATCGACGGGCGGCTCAACCTGTTTGTGCGCAGCGACGAGCAGGAAGAGGCCTGGCGCTGGGTGGAGCCGGTGATGGAACACTGGCGCACCGACGCGGCGGGGCCGCGCAGCTACGCCGCGGGCACCTGGGGCCCGAGCGCGTCCAGCGCCATGATCGCGCGCGACGGCTTTTGCTGGAGCGAGGAATGCTAGACCGCATCAAGGCCTCCCTGCCCTCGCTGGCCCCGGCGGAGCAGCGCGTGGGGCGGTTGGTGCTGGCCGACCCGCGCGCCTTTGCCAACCTGCCCGTGGGTGAGCTGGCCGAGCGGGCCCACGTGAGCAAGCCCACGGTCATCCGCTTTTGCCGCAGCGTGGGCTACGACGGGCTCAGCGACTTCAAGCTCAAGCTGGCGGGAAGCGTGAGCGAGGGCGTGCCCTTCATCCACCGCAGCGTGGACGTGGACGACAAGACCGGCGACGTGCTGGTCAAGGTGATCGACAACGCGGTGGCGGCCTTCCTCAAGTACCGCAATGACGCCTCCACCTTCGCCATCGAGAAGGCCGTCGAGGCGCTGGCCGCCACCTACAAGACCGGGCGGCGCATCGAGTTCTATGGCGCGGGCAATTCGGGCATCGTGGCGCAGGACGCGCAGCACAAGTTCTTCCGGCTGGGCGTGAACACCATCGCCTACAGCGACGGCCACATGCAGGTGATGAGCGCCTCCATGCTGAGCCCGGGCGACTGCGTGGTGGTGATCTCCAATTCAGGCCGCACGCGCGACCTGATGGACGCCTGCGACATCGCGCGCAAGAACGGCGCGACCACCATCGTCATCACCGCCACGGGCTCGCCACTGGCCTCGGCCGGACACATCCACCTGGCCGCCGACCACCCCGAGGGCTACGACCGCTACAGCCCCATGGTGTCGCGCCTGCTGCACCTGATGATCATCGACGTGCTGGCCACCACCGTGGCCCTGCGCATTGGCGGGGCCCGCCTGCAGCCGCTGCTGCGCGAGATGAAAAACAACCTGCGCAACAAGCGTTATGCATGAAAAGTGGCTGGAGTCCAGAGCGGGCGGCCACTTTGTGCTACCAAACCAATAGCAGTCAGATCCGGTTTTCCTCGACCGCGTGGCAGGCGATCTTGACGCCGGCCAGGCTCAGCAGGGCCGGGCGCTCGGTCCGGCAGCGGTCGTTGGCATGCGGGCAGCGCGGGTGGAAGGTGCAGCCCGGCGGCGGGTTCAGCGGGTTGGGCACCTCGCCGCTGACCGGGGTGCGCGCGCGGCCGGTGTCGTGCATCTTGGGGATGGCATCGAGCAGCATGCGCGTGTAGGGGTGGCGCGGGTTGTCAAACAATTCGTGCTTGGGCGCCACCTCGACCAGCCGGCCCAGGTACATCACCCCGACCTCGTCGCTCACATGGCGCACCACCGCCAGGTTGTGCGAGATGAACAGGTAGGTCAGGCCGCGCTCGCGCTGCAGGTCCTTCATGATGTTGAGCACCTGCGCCTGCACGCTCACGTCCAGCGCGCTGGTGGGTTCGTCGCAGACCAGGAACTCGGGCTCGGTGGCCAGCGCGCGCGCGATCGAGATGCGCTGGCGCTGGCCGCCGCTGAACTGGTGCGGGTACTTGACCATGTCCTGCGCGCTCAGGCCCACCGATTCCAGCAGCTGCCCCACGCGGGCCTTGAGCTCGGCCGCGTCGGTGATGATGCGGTGCTCGCGCAGCGGCTCGCCAATGATGTCCTCGACCAGCCAGCGCGGGTTGAGGCTGGCATACGGGTCCTGGAAGATCATCTGCACGCGCCGGCGCAGCGCCAGCCCGCCGGGCGACTTGAACGCCGCATGGGCGTCCTGCCCGTCGAACGTGAGGCCGCCGCGCGTGGGCTCGTACAGGCCCACCAGCAGGCGCGCGACGGTGCTCTTGCCGCAGCCCGACTCGCCCACCAGCGCCAGCGTCTTGCCACGCTCGATCTCGAAGCTCACGCCGTCCACGGCATGCAGCAGCTGGCGCGGCTTGCGCTCGATCACCCGGTTGAGCCAGGGCGCGGAGACGTCAAAGGTCTTGGCCAGGTCCTGGGCCTGGACCAGTGGCGGGGTCGCCTGTGTCAGCGTGCTCATGGCGCACCTCCCGCGTCCTGCAGCCAGCAGGCCGCGCGGGTCACACCGGCGTCCAGCAGGTCCGGCCGCTCCCGCGTGCAGCGATCAAACACCTGGGGGCAGCGCGGGTTGTAGGCACAGCCCGCGGGAATGGCGTTCAGGCGGGGCATGGCGCCGTCGATCTGGTTGAGGCGCTCGCGGTCCACGCTCATGTCGGGAATGGCGGCCATCAGGCCGGCGGTGTAGGGGTGGGCCGGGTGGTTGATGACCTCGTGCACGGGGCCGATCTCGGCAATGCGCCCGGCGTACATCACGGCCACGCGGTCGCAGGTTTCGGCAATCACGCCCATGTCGTGGGTGATCAGCATGACCGCGGCGCCGCGCTCGTGGCAGATGCGCTTGAGCAGCTGGATGATCTGGGCCTGGATGGACACATCAAGCGCCGTGGTGGGCTCGTCGGCCACGATCAGCTTGGGCTCGGCCGCCAGGGCCAGCGCGATCACCACGCGCTGGCGCATGCCGCCCGAGAACTGGTGCGGGTACTGGTCGATGCGCTGGGCCGCGGCCGGGATGCCGGTGTCCTCCAGCAAACCAATCGCGCGCTTGCGCGCTTCGGCGGCGGTCACGGGCAAATGGGTCTGGATGGTCTCGGTGAGCTGGCGGCCAATGGTATACAGCGGATTCAGCGAGGTCAGCGGGTCCTGGAAGATCGCGCCAATGCGCCGGCCGCGGATGTGGCGCATCTGCTCGTAGGGCAGGTTGTCGATGCGCTGGCCTTCCAGCAGGATCTGGCCGCTGGCGACGCGCCCCGGCGGCTCCAGCAGGCCGATGATGGCGGCGCCGGTCAGCGACTTGCCCGCGCCCGACTCACCGACCACGCCGAGGATTTCTCCGGGGGCGATGGCAAAGGAAATGTCGTCCAGCGCGCGCAGCGTGCCGCGGCGGTTGGGGAATTCGACAACGAGGTTGTTGACTTGAAGAAGACTCATGGGGGCCTAGCGCAGTCTCGGGTTGAGCGCATCGCGCAGCCAGTCGCCCAGCAGGTTGACCGACAGGGCAATGGCAATCAGCATCAGGCCGGGGAAGATCGTGATCCACCACTCGCCCGAGAACATGTAGTCGTTGCCCACGCGGATCAGCGTGCCGAGCGACGGCGAGGTGGGCGGCACGCCCACGCCCAGGAACGACAGCGTGGCCTCGGTGATGATGGCCGTGGCCACCTGGATGGTGGCCAGCACCAGCACCGGCCCCATCACATTGGGCAGCACATGCCGGCGCATGATGCCCAGCGCGCTCACGCCCGTGATGCGCGCCGCCTGTACGTATTCCTTGTTGCGCTCCACCAGCGTGGCGCCACGCACCGTGCGCGCGTACTGGACCCAGCCCTGCGCCCCCATGGAGATCGACAGGATCAGCACGGTCAGGGCCACGGCGTTGCCCGCATGGGGAAACATGGCGCGCCCCACGCCGGCGATCAGCAGCGCCACCAGAATGGCCGGGAAAGACGCCATCACGTCGCAGATGCGCATCAGCGTGGCGTCAATCCAGCCGCCGCGAAAGCCCGCCAGCAACCCCAGCGACACGCCCACGAGCGTGGACAGCACCACGGAGGCCACGCCCACGATCAGGGACACGCGGGCGCCATACATCAGGGCCGAGAGGATGTCGCGGCCCTGGTCATCGGTGCCCAGCAGGTATTTGCGGCTGCCCAGTTCGGACCAGGCCGGCGGCAGGCGCGCGTCGCTGAGCTCCAGCGTGGTCAGGTCGAACGGGTTGTGCGGCGCGACCCAGCCGGCGAACACCGAGCAGAACACGCAGACAAAGGCAATCAGCGCCGCCACGATGGCCACCGGCGATGTCCGGAAGCTGTGGCCCACGTCACTGTCGAACCAGCGGGCAAGAGTTTGTTTCATGGGGGGAACTGCAAATGATCAGGGGCGCCCTGCGGCTTGTGGCCGCGCGCGGGCGCCCCGGCAGGAGTCAGCTTACTTCTTGATGCTGATCCACTTGAACGGCATGCGGTTGTCCGCCGCCTGAACCAGCTCCACCTTCTTGCTCAGGCCCCAGGCCAGAGCCTGCTGGTGCAGCGGCAGGTGGCCAATGTCGGCCGAATGCAGGTCAAAGGCTTCCTTGATCATCGCGTTGCGCTTGGTCTTGTCGGTCTCGGACTGGATCAGCTTGGTGAGCTCGGTCACGCGCGCATTGCAGTAGCTGCCCAGGTTGAACTGGCCCGTGCCCTTGTCGTCCGGGCAGGCCATGAGGGCATTCAGCGCGTTGTGGGCATCGTAGGTGCCCGGCGTCCAGCCCAGCATGTAGAAGCTGGTGTCACGGCGCAGCACCTTGGGGAAGTAGGTGCCCTTGGTTTCAGCCGCGAGGTTGATCTTGACGTTGATGCGCGACAGGTTGGCGGCCACGGCCTGGCAGATCCGCGCGTCGTTGACGTAGCGGTCGTTCGGGCAGTTCATGGTCACTTCAAAGCCGTTCGGGTAGCCGGCTTCGGCCAGCAGCTTCTTCGAGGCCTCGGGGTCGTAGGGCAGGCGCTTGTTCTGCTCGGCCGTGAAACCGTTGATGCCGGGGCCGACCATCAGCGCGGTGGGGTTGGAGGCGCCGCGCATCACGGTCTTCTTGATGCCCTCGATGTCGATGGCCTGGTAGAAGGCCTGGCGCACGCGCTTGTCCTTGAACGGGTTCTTGCCCTTCACGTTCGAGTAGAGCAGCTCGTCACGCTTCTGGTCCATGCCCAGGAAGATGGTGCGCAACTCGGGGCCGGCCAGCACGCGCGCGTTGGGCGCGGCGTTGATGCGGTCGATGTCCTGCACCGGCACCGGCTCCATCACGTCGACCTCGCCCGACAGCAGGGCAGCAACGCGCGTGGCGTCATTGCCGATGGGGGTGAAGATCACCTCCTGCACATTGCCGTCAATCTTGCCCCAGTAGTTGCCGTTGCGCACAAAAGTGGAGCGCACATTGGGCTGGCGCTCGCGCAGGCGGTAGGCGCCCGTGCCGTTGGCGCGGAACGAGGCTGCGTTCTCGATGCCCTTGCGGCGGTCCACCGGCTTGGTCGCCTGGTTGGTCTCGCACCACTTCTTGCTCATGATGTAGACCAGCGAGATCACGTCGGGCAGGATGGGGAACGGGGTCTTGGTCTCGATCTCGACCGTGAAGTCATCGATCTTGCGCACTTCCTTGAAGTCGTTGGTGTAGCTCTTCATGTCCGAGCCATCGACCTGGGTGCGGGCAAACGAGAACAGCACATCGTCGGCCGTGAACGGGGTTCCGTCATGGAATTTGACGCCCTTGCGCAGCTCGAAGCGCCAGACCGTGGGCGAGGTCTGCTTCCACGAAGTGGCCAGCGCAGGCGCAAGGCTCAGGTCCTTGTTGCGGTCCACCAGCGGTTCATAGATGTTGCCGGTCACGCTCAACTGCAGCGACTCGTTGAGCGAATGCGGGTCCATGGACAGCGAGTCACCCTGGTTGGCAATGCGCACGGTCTGCGCAGACACGGCCACGCTGGTGGCGGCCACCGCGCAGAAGACGGCGGCAGTCAAGAGGTTGGTTTTGAATTTCATCGATGGCTCCTTGTGGAAGGGATGATGTTGTCAGGGTTGGAAACGCGGGGTAGAGGGGAACTACTGCCCCGCCAGCGGCAGGGACTGTTCAATCAGGCCGGCATGCAGCGCCGAGCCCAGGGGAAGGATGTCGTCATTGAAATCAAAGCGGCTGTTGTGCAGGAAGCAGCTGCCCTCGCCACCCTGGCCAATGCGCAGGTAGGCGCCGGGCTTGACCTGCAGCATGAACGAAAAATCCTCGGCGCCCATGCTGGGCTCCATGTCGCGCACCACGTGCTCGGCCCCGAGGATGGATTCGGCCACGTCGGCCGCGAACATGGCTTCGCGCGGCGTGTTGAGCGTGGCCGGGTAGATGCGTTCGTACTTCACCGTGGCCGTGGCCCCGAAGCCCAGCGCCACGGCGGTGCACAGTTCATTGAGCCGGCGCTCGACCAGGGCCTGCACTTCGGGCTTGAAGGTGCGCACGGTGCCCACCAGTGTGGCCTTGCCCGGGATCACGCTCATGGCGCCCAGGTCACCCGCCTGCATGGCGCACAGGCTGATCACGGCGCCATCGATCGGGCGAACATTGCGCGACACAATGCTCTGCACCGCAGTAATGATGTGGCCCGCCACCAGCACCGGGTCGATCGTGAGATAGGCATGCGCGCCATGGCCGCCGCGCCCTGTGATTTCAATCGTGATGCGGTCGGCGGCCGCCATCATCGGCCCGGGGTTGATGCCCACGGTGCCCGGCTGCATGGCCGGCCAGTTGTGCATGGCATAGACAGCCTCGGCCGGGAAGCGCTCGAACAGGCCGTCTTCAATCATGGCCTTGGCGCCGGCAAACCCTTCTTCGCCGGGCTGGAAGATTAGCACGGCCGTGCCGTCGAACTGCCGCGTCTCGGCCAGATAGCGCGCTGCGCCCACCAGCATGGTGACGTGGCCATCGTGCCCACAGCCGTGCATCATGCCGGGGTGGGTGGACTTCCAGGGGAAGTCGTTGTGTTCGGTCATGGTCAGTGCGTCCATGTCGGCACGCAGGCCGATCATTCGCCCGCTGGTGTTGGTCCGGCCCTTGATCAGGGCCACCACGCCGGTCTTGCCAATGCCTTCATGAACCTCGTCCACGCCGCACAGCTTGAGCGCCTGCTTGACGCGGCCCGAGGTGTAGACCTCCTCGAAGCCCAGTTCGGGATGCGCATGCAGGTCGCGCCGCAATGCCGTGAGCTCGGGGTGATAAGCCGCAATGTGCGAGAACGCGCGGCCGCTGGCCTTGAGTCGACCGGGTGTGGGCGGCAACAGCATCAGTGCCCCCCCGCCTTGCCCAGGCGCAGACGCGGGTCCACGGCAAAGTACAGCAGGTCAACCACGAGGTTGATGATGACGAAGATCAGCGCAATCAGGCAGAGATAGGCCGCCATGACCGGGATGTCGGCAAAGGTGACCGCCTGGATGAACAGCAGGCCCATGCCGGGCCACTGGAACACCGTTTCGGTGATGATGGCGAACGCGATCAGGCCCCCGAGCTGCAGGCCCGTGATGGTCATGACCGGCACCAGCGTGTTCTTCAGGGCATGGCCGAAGTGGATGGCACGGTTGGACAGGCCCCGTGCGCGCGCGAACTTGATGTAGTCGGTGCGCAGCACCTCCAGCATCTCGGCGCGCACCAGCCGCATGATCAGGGTCAGCTGGAAGATGGCCAGGGTCACGGCCGGCAGGAAGATGTGGTGCCAGCCCTTGGCCTTGAGCAGCCCGGTGGTCCACCAGCCGATCTGCAGCGTTTCGCCACGCCCGAAACTGGGGAACCAGCCCAGTTGAACGGCAAACACCAGAATGAGCAGGATGCCGATGAAGAACGTGGGCAGCGACACGCCGAGCAGCGAGATGGTCATGAACACCTGGCTCAGGAAAGTGCCACGGCGCAGCGCAGAATAAACGCCCATCGGGATGCCGATCACCAGCGCCATGATGGCCGCCACCAGCGACAGCTCAAAGGTGGCAGGGAAGCGCTCCGAGATGAGCCGCGAGACCTTGGCGCCCTGGCGCAGGCTGAGGCCGAACTCGCCCTGGGCCGCATTGACCAGGAAATGCCAGAACTGGATGAAAAATGGCTTGTCCAGCCCCAGATCGGCGCGCAGCTCGCGGATCTGCTGGGGCGAGGCATCCTGCCCCAGCAGGAAGACCACCGGGTCCCCCACGTACTGGAAAAGCAGGAATGCGATGAAAGCGACCGCGACCATCACGATCACGGCCTGGATCAGGCGGCGCAGAATAAAAGCGAGCATTCGAATTGGAGAAGCCGGGAGGCCGATGCTAGCAGAGCAAGCAACGTGCCGGCACAGGGATTTCCTTTAGGTTTAAAGGAAATTTTTCCTGCGCTCGGCCACGCGCATCACGCGTGGGCGTCGGCGCCCGGGCTTTCGCGACACACCATGAAAAAAGCCGCCCGAAGGCGGCTTTTGGAAACTTCGCAAATGAAAGCTGGCATCGAGCCAGCCATCAATCAGAAGCTGTGACGGATGCCGAAGTCGTAGCCGGTCGAATTGTTGTTCGCGGCGGTCACGGCACCGTTCAGGGCGGAAGCTGCGCCACCGCTGTTGCTCACGCGAGCAAACGTGGTGTACAGAGCCGTACGCTTGGACAGGTTGTGCACGTAGCCCAGAGCGAGCTTCTTGGACTTGGGCGAGGTGCCAGCGTCCGTCTTGTAGACAGAGTAGGCAACGCGGATTTCGCCAGCGCCCATGGGGATCAGGCCGCCCAGCAGGTAGCCCTTGCCGGTCACCGACGGGGTGGAGTCCACGCGGTCACGAGCGTAGTGAGCCATCAGCTTGGCAACGCCGAGGTCATACTGACCACCGATGTTGGCGCTCTTGATGTTGCCGGTAGCGTACTTGGTGCTGGAGAAAGCCAGAGCAGCGTTGACCGGGCCGGCAGCGTAGCCGAGACGCAGGGCGGTACCCGTGCCGTCTTTTTCGGTGGCAGCGCCAGTCTTGTTGTTCTCACCCAGGTAGTACTGGACTTGGCCGTAGAAGCCGCCCAGGTTCTTGGGCAGGAAGTAACCCATGGCGTTGGAAGCGCGAACGATGGTCGGGCCGCCGAGGCTGGAGTTCAGGGTCTGGGTGGTGCCCACGCCGTTCGTGCCGAACGGATCGAACACGGTCAGGTTCCAGAACTGGGGCGTGTAGTCACGGCCGAGGCGGATTTCACCGAAGTTGCCAGCCAGGCTGACGGTCGAACGACGGTTGAAGGTCAGGCCGCCGCCGCCGGTGGCGCCAGTAGCTTGGTTGTTGGTGCTGGTCGTGCCGCCGGCGCCGTTGTCGGTCAGGGCGCTGGCTTCAAGCCAGAAGCTGGCGGACATGCCACCACCGAGGTCTTCCGTGCCACGGAAACCCAGACGGCTGGAGTTGTAGCCGGAGTTCGTCAGCTGGGTCTTGTTGGAAGAACCAACACCAGAGCCCTTGCCGAAGGCGAGGGTTGCGTCAGCGATACCGAACAGGGTGACGGAAGATTGGGCAGAAGCCACGCCGGCGGTCGCCAGCACAGCCAGAGCAATCAGGGACTTTTTCATTGCAAGTTTCTCCAAGGTTAAACATAGGGCTCCGGTGCGAAGGGGTCACTTGGATGCAGGCACTTTTGTGCTCCCACCGGATCCCCGGGCCAACCTCCTTTTGGGAAGTTGACGTTATTGCACCAGAGCGGGCTACCTTTCGCAAAGTATTTAGGGCGCGGGCGTCCTTTTCGTTGCAGCCTTGCAACAACTCAAAAGCCCGCGTGGAGTGCACGCAACAGCCACGCCTCCACATATCGCATTGCAAAAAAATTGGGGGCTTTTGCCCCGCCCAGCACCTTTGCTCAACCTTTCATCGCTCTCCTGTAAGCTTGTGCGCATGGATCAACTGCTCATCGCCGCCGACACCACGCTGCGCACCCTGTTCGCCAGGCCCTCGGCGACACGCGCCTGCCCCACGGTCCCGGCCGACGAAACCCGGCTGGAACCGTCGCAAAAACGACTCTCTGGCGCGCTGATGCGCGTCAACCACGTGGGCGAGGTCTGTGCCCAGGCGCTTTACACAGCCCAGGCAGCGGCGACCACCAATTCCGCCTTGCGGGAACACTTCAAGCAAGCAGCGCGCCAGGAGACCGATCACCTGGCCTGGACACGGGGCCGGCTGGACGAATTGGGTACCCGCCCCTCCCTGCTCAACCCCCTGTGGTATGCCGGTGCATTCGGCCTGGGGCTGCTCGCAGGTCGCCTGGGCGACCGCGTGAGCCTGGGCTTTGTTGCTGAGACCGAAAGGCAGGTCGAGTCCCACCTGCAGGGTCACCTGGATCGCCTGCCTGCTCAGGATCACGCTTCACGGGCCATCGTGGCCCAGATGCAAAGCGACGAGGCCGAGCATGCGAGTCAGGCGGTGCAGGCCGGCGCGGCCGAATTGCCCGCGCCAGTGAAGGCCCTGATGGCGGCCGCGGCCCGCGTGATGACCCGCACCGCGCACTACATCTGACTACATCTGGGCGAATCCACCCGGCGTCTCACTGACGCTTTTTGTCAGATTTCGACCAATTCGAAACTGGTGGTGATCTCGGCGGTCTTGCCCAGCATGATGCTGGCCGAGCAGTATTTTTCGTGGCTCATCGCGATCGCGCGTTCGACCGCGCTGGCCGCAATCCCCTTGCCGGCGACCGTGAAATGCATGTGGATTTTCGTGAACACCTTGGGGTCCACGTCCGCGCGCTCGGTGGTGAGCTTCACGCTGCAGCCCCGGACATCGTGGCGGCCGCGCTTGAGGATCAGCACCACGTCGTAAGCCGTGCAGCCGCCGGTCCCGGCCAGCACGGTCTCCATGGGCCGGGGCGCGAGGTTCCGGCCGCCATTGGCCGGCTTGGCGGCGTCGGGCGCGCCGTCCATCATCAGCGTGTGGCCGCTACCGGTTTCCGCGAGAAACCCCATGCCGGAGCGGGCGCCGGTCGCGCCCGTCCAGCTCACTGTGCATTCCATCATTTCATCCTACCTTTATCAAACCGGCTTTCGCTGAATAAATTCAGCTAATACTGTCCACTTTGCCGCAACATGAAAGCAACAGGTTTGCTGCGATGCAACAAACCATGGCTATACTGGCCTCAAGCATAAGAGATTCCCTCTGTGCACCGTTTGTCTCCTCCACCTCCTCTTTGGTGGATTTAGCCCCCGGGTCGCAAGACCCGGGGGCTTTTTTCTTCGGGCCTTATCATGCTCAGCCCATGAAAAAACACCTCAAGCCCGCCGATTACCTGAAAAAAATCCTCACGGCCCGCGTCTATGACGTGGCCGTGGAGTCGGCACTGGAGCCCGCCAGGAACCTGAGCCGGCGCCTGCACAACAAGGTGCTGCTCAAGCGCGAGGACCAGCAGGCCGTGTTCAGCTTCAAGCTGCGCGGGGCGTACAACAAGATGGCGCACCTGAGCCCGCAGCAGCTCAAGAAGGGGGTCATCTGCGCCTCTGCCGGCAACCATGCGCAGGGCGTGGCGCTGTCGGCGCACAAGATGGGCGTTCGCGCGGTGATCGTGATGCCTGTCACCACCCCGCAACTCAAGGTCGACGCGGTGCGCGGCCTGGGTGGCGAGGTGGTGCTGCACGGCGACAGCTATTCCGACGCCTACACCCACGCCGTGGCGCTCGAGAAAAAGCAGGGCCTGACCTTCGTCCACCCGTTTGACGACCCCGACGTGATCGCCGGCCAGGGCACCATCGCGATGGAAATCCTGCGCCAGCACCAGGGCCCGCTGGACGCGGTGTTCGTGGCCATTGGCGGCGGCGGCCTGATCAGCGGCGTGGCCAACTACATCAAGGCGGTGCGCCCCGAGGTCAGGGTGATCGGCGTGCAGATGACCGATTCCGACGCAATGGCGCGGTCCGTGGCCGCGAAGAAGCGCGTGACACTGCCCGACGTGGGACTGTTCGCCGACGGCACCGCGGTCAAGCTGGTGGGCGAGGAAACCTTCCGCGTGGCGCGCGGCCTGGTGGACGACTACGTGATCGTGGACACCGACGCCGTGTGCGCCGCGATCAAGGACATTTTTGTGGACACCCGCAGCATCGTCGAGCCCTCGGGCGCGATGGCCGTGGCCGCCATCAAGCAGTACGTCGCCGCCCGCAAGACCCGGGGTGAGACCTACGCCGCCATCCTGTGCGGCGCCAACATGAACTTCGACCGGCTGCGCTTCGTGGCCGAGCGCGCCGAGGTGGGCGAGGAACGCGAGGCGCTGTTCGCGGTGACCATCCCCGAGGAGCGCGGCAGCTTCCGCCGCTTCTGCGAGCTGATCGGCGACCTGCCCGGCGGCGCGCGCAACGTGACCGAGTTCAATTACCGCATCAGCGACTCGGCCAGGGCCCATGTGTTTGTCGGCCTGACCACGCACGGCAAGGGCGAGAGCGGCAAGATCGCGGCCAGCTTCGGCAAGCACGGCTTCGCCGCGCTCGACCTCACGCACGACGACCTCGCCAAGGAACATGTGCGCCACATGGTGGGCGGCCATTCGGCGCTGGCGCGCGACGAGCGGCTGCTGCGCTTTGTGTTCCCCGAGCGGCCGGGCGCGCTGCTGAAATTCCTGAGCCTGATGCGCCCGGGCTGGAACATCAGCCTGTTCCACTACCGCAACCAGGGCGCCGACTACGGCCGCATCCTGGTCGGCCTGCAGGTGCCTGCGACCGATAACAAAGCATTCACGCACTTCCTGGACACATTGGGTTATCCCTATGTGGAAGAAACAGACAATCCTGTTTACCAATTGTTTCTGCAGACGTAGCATGTCGAAAACAGCGCCGCGCACCAGACGGCGCCAAGGAGACAGGCGATGTTGAGACTCGGAATCGTGATCGACTCCGCGGCCGAAGTGCCGCCCACCGTCCTGGCCAATCCGCATGTGCGGATGCTCCCCGTCAAGATCCGCATTGACGACAAGCGCTACATCGACGAGCGCAACCCCGAGGCCACGCGCGACTTCAACGCGCGCATGCTGGACCTCAAGACCGCCGAGGTCTCGCGCTCCGTGCCGCCCGACGAGCCCGAGATCCGCAAGTTCATGGTCGACCAGCTGTCCACCGACTTCGACCACGTGTTCGGCCTGTTCGTCACCTCGGTGCGCTCGCCGATCTTCAAGAATGCCTTCGAGGCCGCCTCGCGCGTCATCACCGACTCCATGCCCGTGCGCATGCGCGCGGGCATCAAGGGCCCGCTGTTGGTGGAGTGCTACGACAGCCAGAACCTGTTCTCGGGCTATGGCGTGCAGGTGCTGGAGGCGCTGCGCAATTTCGAGGCCGAACCGCTGGTGGCCAATATCCGCGTCCAGATGCAGGAGCTCAGCAAGTCAGCCTATGGCTACCTGGCGCCCAGCAACCTAGACTTCCTGCTGACGCGGGCGCGCGCGCGCGGCGACACCAGCGTGGGCATGCTGGGCCAGGCCGCCGCCAAGATGCTGGGCATCCTGCCGGTGCTGCGCGGCCACCAGGGCAAGACCGAGGCCGCGGCCAAGGTGCGCGGCGTGCCCGCGGCACGCCAGCATGTGCTCAACCTCGCCCGGCGCGAACTCGACCGTGGCCTGCTCGCGCCGTTCATTGCCATCAGCTATTCGGGCGACACGGCCGACGTGCAGGCCCTGCCAGAGTACCGCTCGCTGGTGCAGCAGGCGCAGGCCAAGGGCGTGCAGGTCACGCTGCAGGAAATGTCGCCCACCAACTCGGTCAACACCGGCGCCAATGCGCTGTCGGTCGGCTTCATCGCCCGCCCCCACAGCGCCGATCTCTGAGCGTCGCGCCATCGCGGGCCTGTACGATCCGCGGGTGAATTTCGTTCGCCACTTCCTGCTCGCGGTCCAGTTCTTCACGCGCATCCCGGTCACTGGCCGGCTGGCCGGCTGGGTGGGCTTCAGCCCGGCCATGCTGCGCGCCAGCGCCGCCCACTTTCCCGGCGTCGGCTGGATCGCGGCGGCCTTGGCCTGCGCCGTCTATGCCGCGCTGTTCCTGGCGCTGCCGGACAGTGGCTACACGCCGCTGGTGGCTGCGGCGGGCTGCACCCTGGCCACCGTGCTGCTGACCGGCGCCTTCCATGAAGACGGCCTCGCCGACGTGGCCGACGGCCTGGGCGGCAGCGCCCAGCGCGAGCGGGCACTGGAGATCATGAAGGACTCGCGCATCGGCGCGTTTGGCGCCATCGCGCTGGTGCTGGCGCTGCTGGTCAAGGTCGCGCTGCTGGCCCTGTTGGGCTCGCTCGGGCTGGACGCGGCGCTGGCCGCGCTGCTGGGCGCGCAGGTGCTGTCGCGCTTCCTGCCGCTGGTGCTGGTCAGCGCCCTGCCGCATGTGGGCGACGCCGCGGGCTCCAAAAGCAAACCCCTGGCCGACCGCATCAGCCCGCGCGCCCTGGTGGTCGCGGTTTCATGGTGTTTTGTGCCGCTGGTCCTTGTCAGCTGGGCACAGGACGCTCCATTTTTGATAGCAGGCGTGCTCGCCAGCGTGGCCGCGCTGCTGTGGATGCTGCGGCTGTTCGCGCGCCGCCTGCAGGGCTTCACCGGCGATTGCCTGGGCGCCACGCAGCAGGTCTGCGAGATCGCGTTTTATTTGGGCGCCGCGCTGTCGCTGTGAACGCATGAAGCTCTGGCTGGTCCGCCACGCCGCGCCACAGGTCGATGCCGGCACCTGCTACGGCGCGCTGGACCTGCCGGCTGACCCCGCCGCCACCCGGCAGGCAGCGCAGGCGCTGGCGGCCGTGCTGCCGCCCGGCATGCGGCTGCACCACTCCTTGCTACAAAGATGTGAGCAGCTGGTGGCCGCCCTGCTTGGACTGCGGCTCGATTTGACCTGTCAACCCGACCCGGACCTGGCCGAAATGGACTTTGGCCGCTGGGAGGGCCAGCGCTGGGACCAGATCGGCGCCGCCGCCCTGCAGGCCTGGACCGACGACTTCGCCCACCACCGTCCCGGCGGCGGCGAATCGGTCCATGAATTCATGGGGCGCGTGGCCCGGGCGTTTGACACCACCCGACGCGCTGGCCACGACACGGTGTGGGTCACACATGCGGGCGTGATCCGCGCGGTGCGCCTGCTGTGCGCCGGCCAGCGCCAGGTCACCGAGGCCACCGACTGGCCCCGCGAGGCGCCGGCCTTTGGCCAATGGCGCCTCGTGACCCTGCCCGCCACTAGGGTTTGGGCAGCGGAATTTCCAGGGTAAACGCCGCCGGGCCCTTGAGGTCAGGCCCGAGCACGGCGCGGCGCGGCGCCACGGATTGCAGCACCAGCCCGTCCTCGACCACCGCGCCGACCCGGAAAGGTTTGGCGGGCTTGCCATCGACCGCGATCAGGGCGGCCCCGCCATGCGCGCGGCCGGCCACCACGCCCACCAGCGTGAAACGGCTGGCCACGCTGGGCGCCGCCACCGGCGCGGCCGCCGGCCCCGCGCCCAGCAGGCGGGCCACGGCCGCCGGATCGGCGGCCGGGGGCAGGGGCTGCGCCACCTGCACACTGGCCGGGCCGGAGGGCGCCGACGAGAACTTCAGGCCCCAGAACGCGGCGCTCGCCGCGGCCAGCGCCCACAGCGCAAACGCGCCCGTGCGCGGCCACCAGCGGCTGGAGGGGTTGGTCAACATGAGGCGATTATCATTGAAGCGAATCGACCCAAGGCATCCCCTGACATGAAATCCTTCCCCGCATTCCTGCGCCGCGGCGCCCGGCGCCTGCAGGCCGGCTTCACCCTCATCGAGCTCATGGTGGTGCTGGTCATCATCGGCGTGCTGGCCGCGCTGATCGTGCCCAACGTGCTGGACCGCGCCGAGGACGCGCGCGCCACGGCCGCGCGCACCGACGTCAACAACCTGATGCAGGCGCTCAAGCTCTACAAGCTGGACAACCAGCGCTATCCCTCGGGCGAGCAGGGCCTGCAGGCGCTGGTCACCAAGCCCACGGCCGGCGCGATCCCGCCCAACTGGAAGCCGTACCTCGAAAAGCTGCCCAACGACCCCTGGGGCCGGCCCTACCAGTACCTCAACCCCGGCGTCAAAGGCGAGATCGACGTGATGTCGTTCGGCGCCGACGGCCAGGCCGGCGGCGAGGGCAAAAATGCGGACATCGGCAGCTGGCAATAGGCCCATCAACAGGCCCATCAACAGGCCTGCCAACAGGCCCCACAGGCTGCGCGGCTTCACGCTGCTCGAACTGCTGGTGGTGCTCAGCATCATGGCGCTGGCCACCGCAGGCGTCACGTTGGCCATCCGTGATTCGTCCGACACCCAGCTGGAGCGCGAAGGCCAGCGGCTGGCCGCGCTGTTCGAGTCGGCGCGAGCCCAGTCGCGCGCCAGCGGCATCGCGGTGCGCTGGCACACCACGTCTGACGGCGGCTTCCGCTTTGAAGGCGTGCCGCCCCAGGCCCTGCCGGATCAATGGCTGAGCGCCGACACCCAGGTGCGCGGCACAGCGCTGGTGGTGCTGGGCCCCGAGCCCATCATCGGGCGCCAGAGCGTGGAGCTGGCCTCGATCAGCAACCCCGCGCGTTCGCTGCGCCTGGCCACCGACGGCCTTCGGCCCTTCACTGTCCAGTCCACGACGCCATGACCCGGGCCCGTGCCACAGCCACGCCGCGCCTCGTTGTCCGCGGGCAGCCCCGGGGCTTCACGCTGATCGAGGTGCTGGTCGCGCTGGGCATCGTTGCCATCGCGCTGATCGCGGGCCTGCAGGCCACCACAGCACTCACCAACAACGCATTGCGCCAGTCCGACGTGCTACTGGCCCAGATCTGCGCCGAGAACGAACTGGTCAAGGTCCGGCTGTCGCGCCAGATGCCCGGGGTCGGTGACAACATGCTGGCCTGCGAGCAGGCCGGCCGCGCGTTCACCGTGAAGCTCACGGTGCGGCCCACGCCCAACCCGAGTTTCCGCCGCGTCGACGCCCAGGTGTTTGACGAAAGCTACCCGGTGCAGCGCCTGTCCACCGTGGTGGGACGCTACTGATGCGTCCGCGCGGCTTCACCCTGATCGAGCTGCTGGTGGCGATCGCCATCATGGCGCTGCTGGCCATCATGAGCTGGCGCGGGCTGGACGGCATGGTGCGCGCACGCACGCAGACCGAGGCGCGGGCCGACGAGGTGCTGGCGCTGCAGGTGGGCCTGGCGCAGTGGGCGGCCGACCTCGACGGCATCGTGCAGACGCCGCAGCTCAGCGCGCTCGACTGGAACGGCCGGGTGCTGCGGCTGACCCGGCGCAGCAGCACCGCCGCCAGCGACGGCGTGCTGGTAGTGGCCTGGGCGCGGCGCCTGATCGACGGGCGGGGCCAGTGGCTGCGCTGGCAGTCGCCGCCCCTGACCTCACGCGGCGCCCTGCTCGAGGCCTGGAAACAGGCCGCGCTGTGGGCCCAGAACCCGGGTGACGAGGCCAAGCAGCGCGAAGTGGCGATCACGCCGCTGGACGAATGGCAGATCTTTTACTACCGCGCCGACGCCTGGACCAACCCGCTGTCCAGTGACGCCACGGCCAGCGCCGGCATCGCCCCCGGCATGGCCGCCAACCCCGCCGCCGCGGCCAACGGCGCCGCCAACATCCCGGATGGCGTGCGCCTGGTGCTGACGCTGCCGCCGGGCCAGGCACTGACCGGCAAGCTCACGCGCGACTGGGTCCGCCCCACGGTGAGCGGAGGCAAGTCATGACGCCCGTGCACGGCCCCGCCGCACGCAGCCGCGGCGCCGCGCTGCTCGCGGCCATGCTGACCGTGACACTGGTGGCGACCTTTGCGGCCGCGGCGCTGTGGCAGCAGTGGCGCTCGGTGGAGGTGGAGATCGCCGAGCGCTCGCGCGTGCAATCGGCCTGGGTGCTGACCGGCGCCATGGACTGGGCCCGGCTGATCCTGCGCGAGGACGCCCGTTCCGGCGGCGCCGACCACCTGGCCGAGCCCTGGGCCGTGCCGCTTCAGGAGGCGCGGCTGTCGACCTTTCTGGCCGCACAGGACGGCGCCGCCACCGTGGAGGACAGCAGCACCGACACCCAGGACGCCTTCCTCTCGGGCCAGATCATCGACCTGCAGTCGCAGCTCAACGTGATGAACCTGGTGGAGTCGGGCAAGGTCTCGGAATCCGGGCTGCGCAGCTTTGCCAAGCTGTTCGAGCTGCTGGGCCTGCCGCCGGCCGAACTCGACCGGCTCGCCGAAAACCTGCGTTTTGCCGCCGACACCAGCAGCGACAACCGCTCGGGCGGGCTGGCGCCCCTGCTGCCGCAGCGCGTGGAGCAGCTCACCTGGCTGGGGCTGTCGCCGCACACGGCGTCGGTGCTGCTGCCCTATGTGACGCTGCTGCCCGCCACCACGCCGGTCAACCTCAACACCGCCAGCCCGGAAGTCATCAGCGCCAGCACCCCGGGCCTGAGCCTGGCCGATGCCCAGCGCCTGGTGGTGGAGCGCGACCGTTCGCACTTTCGCAGCACGGCCGACGCCGCCAAGCTGCTGGGCCTGCAGGACAACAGCCTGGGCGAAGGCCACCACAGCGTGGCCTCGCGCTTTTTTGAAGTGCGGGGCCGGCTGCGGCTGGACCAGACCGTGGTCGAAGAGCGCTCGGTGCTGCAGCGCGACGGCCTGGATGTGAAGGTGCTGTGGCGCGAGCGCGGTGTGCTGGACCCCGCCGCGCTCGCGGCCAGCACCGCGCCCCAGCGCTGAAGACGCGCCCCGCCGCCTGGTGACCTCCCTACAATCGCCTTGTCCATGAGCACGCTGATCGTCTCCCTCCCCCTGCAGCCGGTTGGCCCGGCCACCGAGTACGTCTACGTGCTGTCGCCCGATGGGCAAACCGTGGGCACGCACGCCAGCGCCCCCGCCGCCCTGTTGCCGCGCCCCGGTGGCGCCGGCGCCGAAGTGGTGGCGGTGGTCCCGCTGCGGGCGCTGTCGTGGCACCAGATCGAATTGCCGCGCGGCACCACGGCCAGCTCGCCGCGCTTGCGCTCGGTGCTCGAAGGCATGCTCGAAGACCGGCTGCTTGACGAGCCCGACACCCTGCACTTTGCCTTGCAGCCCCAGGCCAAACCCGGCGCGCCCGTGTGGGTCGCCACCTGCAACCGCGCCTGGCTGCGTGACACGGTGCAGGCGCTGGAGGCCGCGCAACGCCCGGTGTCGCGCATCGTGCCCGAGCTGGCGCCCGGCGAGCCAGCCACCCTGCACGCGCTGGGCGACCCCGAGCAGGCCGAGCTGGTGATCGCCGACGGCAACGGCGTGGCTGTCTGGCCGCTTTCGGCCACCGGCCTGCCCGCGCTGCCCGAGACTGAGCAGGTACTGGCCGAGCCCGGTGTGGCCGCGCTGGCCGAACAGGTGCTGCAGCGGCAAGTGACGCTGGAGCAGGCCGCCCAGCGCCATGTGCGGGCCGCGCAATCGCCCTGGGACATGGCGCAGTTCGACCTGGCCAGCTCCGGCCGCAGCCGGGCCATGAAACGCCTGTCCAGCGGCTGGGCCGAATGGCTGCGCGCGCCCCAGTGGCGCGCCGCGCGCTGGGGCGCGGTGCTGCTGGTGCTGGCGCACCTGGGCGGGCTCAATGCCTGGGCCTGGAAAGAGCGCCAGGCACTGGCCGCCAAGCGCGACGCCGTGCGCACCACCTTGACCAGCACCTTCCCCCAGGTGCGGGTGGTGGTGGACGCCCCGATCCAGATGGAGCGCGAGGTGGCGCTGCTGCGCCAGGCCACCGGCGCGGCCTCGGGCCGTGACCTGGAGGCCACGCTGGCGGCCTTTTCGGCCGCGGCACCGGCCAATGCGGCCCCGACGGCCATTGAATTCACGGCCAACCAGGTCCGCCTCAAGGGGCTGAACCTGAACGCCGAAGCCCTGCGCAATCTCGAGCCCAGCCTGGCCGCGCGCGGCTACACCGTGCGCGGCGAGGGCGACGGCCTGCTGCTGACCCAGGAGATCGCGCGATGAGCCCCATGCAACAGCTGCGCGCCCGCTGGGCCACGCTGGCCGAGCGCGAGAAGACCATGCTGCTGCTGGCCGCCGCCGTGGTCGGCCTGGCACTGTTCTGGTGGGTCGGCGTGGCGCCCGCGCTGGCCACCCTGCGCGCCGCGCCCGCACAGCACCGCGACCTGGACCGCCAGTTGCAGCAAATGCGCGCCCTGCAGGCCCAGGCCCAGGCACTGCAGTCCCAGCCGCAGCAGGGCCACGACGAAGCCCTGCGCGCGCTCGAACTCACCATCCGCCAGCGGCTGGGCAGCACCGCGCGCTACACCATCGCCGGCGACCGCGTCACCGTCACGCTCACCGCTGCCCCGCCCGAAGCGCTGGCCCAATGGCTGACCCAGGCCCGCGTCAACGCCCGGGCGCTGCCCACCGAAGCCCGGCTCACCCGCAATGCCGCGGGGCTGTGGGACGGCTCCCTGGTGCTGTCGCTGCCCGCGCGCTGAGCTGGACCCCGCACGCCGTGGCCCGCCGCCCTTCCCTGCACACCGCTGCCGCCAGCCCTTCCCCCCCCTGGGGCTGGGCGCTGGGCGGCGCGCTGCTGGGGCTGGCGCTGGCACTGCTGCTGTTTGCCCCGGCCAGCTGGCTGGCGGGCGCGGTGCACCGCGCCAGCGAGGGCCGGCTGGTCCTGGCCGAACCGCGCGGCACCGTGTGGGACGGTTCGGCCCGGCTGATCCTGACCGGCGGCGAAGGCAGCAACGATGCCTCGGCCCTGCCCGGCCGCGTCAACTGGCGGCTGCGGCCCGCGCTCGGTGGCCTGTCAGCCCGGCTCGCGGCCGACTGCTGCACTCCCGCCCCGCTGGCGCTGGGCGTGGCCCTGCACCTGCGCGGCGCCACGTTGCGCATGGAAGATGGCCGCTCGCAGTGGCCGGCGGCCCTGCTGACCGGCCTGGGAACCCCCTGGAACACACTGCAGCTGGAGGGCGAGCTGGGCCTGAGCACGCGGGGCCTTTCAGTAGAATGGGCCGAAGGGCGACTGGCGCTGGCCGGACGGGCCGAACTCGACGCCGCGCGCATCTCCTCTCGGCTGTCCACGCTGCGGCCCATGGGCAGCTACCGCATCACGCTCAACGGAGGGTCTGTGTCAACGCTTCAACTGGACACGCTGGAAGGCGCCCTCGAGCTCAGCGGCAGCGGCCAGTGGGTCGGCTCCCGGCTGCGTTTCAAGGGCACGGCGAGCGCGGCACCCGACCGCGAAGCCGCGTTGTCCAACCTGCTGAACATCATCGGGCGGCGCAGCGGCCCGCGCTCCCTCATCACCATTGGCTAGCCCCATGAAGCTGAAATCCCGTTTTGCTACTCTTTCCATAGCGGTTTGTGTCGGCCTGGCGGGCACTCCAGGCCTGTTGCACGCCCAAAAGCCGGGCGAGCCGATCACCCTGAACTTTGCCAACGCCGAGATTGAAGCCGTGGCCCGCACCATGGCGGCCATCACCGGGCGCAGCATCGTGGTGGACCCGCGGGTCAAGGGCACGATGAACCTGAACACCGAAAAGCCGGTGTCGGCATCGGCCGCCTACAACCAGTTCCTGGCCACCCTGCGCCTGTCCGGCTACACGGTGGTGGAGTCCGGCGGCCTGTACAAGGTGGTGCCCGAGGCCGACGCCAAGCTGCAGGGCGGCGCGGTGCAGACCGGCACCGTGACCAGTGGCGGCAGCCAGATCGTCACGCAGATCTTCCGGCTGAACTACGAGACGGCGAACAACCTGGTGCCCATCCTGCGGCCCCTGATCAGCCCCAACAACACCATCAACGTGAACCCCGGCAACAACTCGCTGGTGATCACCGACTACGCCGACAACCTGCAGCGCCTGGGCCGCATCATTGCGGCGCTGGACGTCTCCAACGCCACGGATGTGGAAATCCTGCCGCTCAAGCACGCGCTGGCGTCCGACCTGGCGCCGCTGGTGGCACGGCTGATCGAGGCCGGCGGCACCACCGGCACGCCGGCCGCGGGCCAGGCCGACACCTCGTACAAGACCACCGTGGTGGCCGAGCCGCGCAGCAACACGCTGGTGGTGCGCGCCGCCAACCCGGCCCGGCTGAACCTGGTGCGCTCGCTGGTCGAGCGGCTGGACCAGCCCACCTCGCAAAGCGCCGCGGGCAACATCTACGTGGTCTACCTCAAGAACGCCGATGCGGCCAAGCTCGCGGTGACGCTGCGCGCCGCGCTGTCGGCCAATGCCGGCAGCAGCGCGGGCGCGGGGGCGGTCACGGGGAGCTCATCGCCCATCACCCAGGTGGCCACGGCCAATTCAACGGCCAACGCCGCCACCTCGCCGATCCAGGCCTCGGCCCAGCCGTCCACCGGCGGGCAGATCCAGGCCGACCCGGCCACCAACTCGCTGATCATCACCGCGCCCGAGCCGCAGTACCGGCAATTGCGCGCCGTGATCGACCGGCTCGACCAGCGCCGCGCGCAGGTCTATGTGGAAAGCCTGATCGCCGAGGTCAATGCCGACAAGGCGGCCGAGTTCGGCATCCAGTGGCAGGGCGCGCTGGGCAAGAACGGCGACAAGAACATCGGCCTGCTGGGCACCAACTTCAGCATTGGCGGGCAGAACATCATCTCGCTGGCCACCCAGGCGGCCAGCGGCACGGTGCTGCCGTCCACCGGCGGCAACTTCGGCATCGCGCGCAACACCAACGGTGTCTACGTGCTGGGCTTCCTGGCGCGCTTTCTGGAAGCCAACGGCGACGGCAACATCCTGTCCACGCCCAACCTGCTGACGCTGGACAACGAGGAGGCCAAGATCGTGATCGGCCAGAACGTGCCCTTCGTCACCGGCCAGTACACCAACAACAACTCCAGCAGCGGCTCGGTCAACCCGTTCCAGACGGTGGAGCGCAAGGACGTGGGCATCACGCTGCGCGTGAAGCCCCAGATCAGCGAGAACGGCACCGTCAAGCTGCAGATCTTCCAGGAAGTCTCCAGCGTGCAGGCCTCCAGCATCAACTCGGCCACCGGCCTGATCACCAACAAGCGCTCGATCGAGTCCAACGTGCTGGTCGAGGACGGCTCCATCGTGGTGCTGGGCGGGCTCTTGCAAGACGAGTACTCGGGCAACCAGGAGAAGGTGCCAGGCCTGGGCGACGTGCCGCTGTTCGGCAACCTGTTCAAGAGCGAGGCGCGCAGCCGCAAGAAGACCAACCTCATGGTGTTCCTGCGGCCCGTGGTGGTGCGCGACTCGCAGCAAAGCGAAACGCTGTCGCTGGACCGCTACGACCTGATGCGCCTCAAGCAGGAAGCCGCCCAACCCGTGCCGAGCAAGGTGGTGCCCGTCAACGAGGCCCCCGTGCTGCCGCCGCTGCCGGTGAAGACACCGCCCGTGGTAGTCAACCCCCTGGTGGGCACGCCCGCACGACCGGTCGCCCCCTGAACCATGCGCTACCCGCTGCCCTACGCCTTTGCACGCACCAGCCAGCTGCTGCTGGAGGACGACGGCCAGGACCTCACGCTGTGGCACGCCGGCGAGCCGCCGCGCAGCGCCTGGAGCGAGGTCATGCGCAAGTACCCGGTGCGCGCCGTGCAGCAGCTGGAGGCCGGCGCGCTGGCCCAGCGCATCAGCGCCGCCTATGCCAAGGGCGAATCGAGCGCGGCCACCGTGGTCAGCGAGGTGCAGAACGACGCCGACCTGTCGCGCATGATGCAGGAGCTGCCCGCGGTGGAAGACCTGCTGGAGACCAGCGACGACGCGCCCATCATCCGCATGCTCAACGCCCTGCTCACGCAGGCCGCGCGCGACGGCGCCAGCGACATCCACATCGAGCCCTACGAGCGCACCTCGAGCGTGCGCTTCCGCGTGGATGGCACGCTGCGCGAGGTGGTGCAGCCCAACCGCGCACTGCACGCCGCGCTGATCTCGCGCCTGAAGATCATGGCCGAGCTGGACATTTCCGAAAAGCGCCTGCCGCAGGACGGCCGCATCAGCCTGCGCATCGGCACCCGGGCGGTGGACGTGCGCGTGAGCACCCTGCCCAGCGCCCATGGCGAGCGCGCCGTGCTGCGCCTGCTGGACAAGAGCGAGAGCAAGCTGAGCCTGGAGTCCATCGGCATGCAGGGCGATGTGCTGGCGCGCTTCCTCAACCTGATCAACCAGCCGCACGGCATCATCCTCGTGACCGGGCCCACGGGCTCGGGCAAGACCACCACGCTGTACGCGGCGCTGCAGCGGCTGGACGCCACGCAGAGCAACATCATGACGGTCGAGGACCCGATCGAGTACGAGCTGCACGGCATCGGCCAGACCCAGGTGCACGCCAAGATCGACCTGACCTTTGCCAAGGCGCTGCGCGCCATCCTGCGGCAGGACCCGGACGTGATCATGATCGGCGAAATCCGCGACTATGAAACCGCGCAGATCGCCATCCAGGCCTCGCTCACCGGCCACCTGGTGCTGGCCACGCTGCACACCAACGATGCGGCCAGCGCCGTGACCCGGCTGACCGACATGGGCGTGGAGCCGTTCCTGCTGAGTTCGTCACTGCTGGGCGTGCTGGCGCAGCGGCTGGTGCGCAAGCTGTGCGTGCATTGCCAGGGCGCGGGCTGCGATGTCTGCGGCCAGACCGGCTACCAGGGCCGCACCGGCGTCTTTGAAATGCTGCTGACCAACGACGCGATCCGCGCCCAGATCCACAGCCAGGCCTCCGAAGCCGACATCCGCGCCGCGGCGCTGCAGACCGGCATGACGCTGATGCGCGAAGACGGCGAACGTCTGGTGCGCGAAGGCATTACCTCGCGGGAAGAACTGCTGCGCGTGACGCGCGAGTAGCCCCCGCCGCGCCCGCGGGCGCACCCTGCCGCAGCCCGGCAGGCCTCACCGAAAGTCCCCATGAATACGCTGCGCCAGGAATGGTTTTCCAACGTCCGCAATGACCTGCTCGCCGGCCTGGTGGTGGCGCTGGCCCTGATCCCCGAGGCCATTGCGTTTTCCATCATCGCGGGCGTGGACCCCAAGATCGGGCTCTATGCCTCGTTCTGCATCGCCACCGTGATCGCCTTCACCGGCGGGCGGCCCGGCATGATCTCGGCCGCCACCGGCGCCATGGCGCTGGTGATGGTGACCCTGGTCAAGGACCATGGCCTGCAGTACCTGCTGGCCGCCACGCTGCTCACGGGGGTGTTGCAGATCGTGGCCGGTGCGCTGCGCCTGGGCGCGCTCATGCGCTTTGTGTCGCGCTCGGTGATCACCGGCTTTGTCAACGCGCTGGCCATCCTGATCTTCATGGCGCAGCTGCCCGAGCTGACGAATGTGGGCTGGCAGGTCTATGCCATGGTGGCGGCGGGCCTGGCCATCATTTACCTGTTTCCGTACATCACGCGCGCCGTGCCCTCGCCGCTGGTCACCATCGTGGTGCTGACCGCCGTGTCACTGGCGCTGGGGCTGGACGTGCGCACCGTGGGCGACATGGGCCAGCTGCCCGACAGCCTGCCCGTGTTCCTGCTGCCCGAGGTGCCATGGAACCTGCACACCCTGGGCATCATCTTTCCGTTCTCGGCCACGCTGGCCGTGGTGGGCCTGCTGGAGTCGATGATGACGGCCTCCATCGTGGACGAGCTGACCGACACGCCCAGCAACAAGAACCGCGAGGCCGTGGGCCAGGGCGTGGCCAACATCGCCTCGGGCCTGCTGGGCGGCATGGCCGGCTGCGCCATGATCGGCCAGTCGGTCATCAACGTGAAGTCGGGCGGGCGTGGGCGGCTGTCCACCCTGGCCGCGGGCGTGTTGCTGCTGCTGATGGTGGTGTTTGCCGGCAACTGGGTGGCCCGCATCCCCATGGCGGCGCTGGTGGCGGTGATGATCATGGTGTCCATCGGCACCTTCAACTGGGCCTCGATCCGCAACCTGCGCGACCACCCCAGGAGCTCCAGCGTGGTGATGCTGGCCACGGTGGCCGTGGTGGTGGCCACGCATGACCTGGCGCGCGGCGTGCTGGTGGGCGTGCTGCTCTCGGGCTTTTTCTTTGCACACAAGGTGGGCATGGTGCTGCACGTGGGCGCGCGCTCCGAAGACGAGGGGCGGGTGCGCTCCTACCTGGTCATCGGACAGGTGTTCTTTGCCTCGGCCGAGCGCTTTGTGGCCTCGTTCGATTTCAAGGAAGTGATCGAGAAGGTGCGCATTGACGTGAGCCGCGCGCATTTCTGGGACATCACGGCCGTGAGCGCGCTGGACAAGGTGGTCGTCAAGTTCCGCCGCGAGGGCACCGATGTGGAGGTGATCGGCCTGAACCAGGCCAGCGCCACCATGGTGGACCGCTTTGCCGTGCACGACAAACCCGAGGCCGTCGAACAGCTGATGGGCCACTGAGGGAGCACCAACCATGACCACCGACAAGAAAGTGCTGGCCTGCGTGGCCCCCGGCCCGCTGGCGGACTGCGTGACGGATGCGGCCGCCTGGGTCGCCACCCGCCTGGCCGCGCCGCTGGAACTGCTGCACGTGCTGGAGCGCCACCCCGAAGTGGCCACCGGCGACGATCACAGCGGCGCCATCGGCGTTGATGCGCAACAGGCGCTGCTGGCCCAGCTCAGCGACAAGGATGCGCAACAGTCACGCACGGCCCGCGAGCAGGGCCGCCTGTTCCTGAACCGCCTGCGCGAAAGGGCCCAGGCCGCCGGAGTGGAGGCGCCCGACGTGCGGCAACGCCACGGCACGCTCGGCGCCACCTTGCTCGAGCTGGAAGGCGCGGCGCAGCTGATCGTGCTGGGCCGCGTGGGCCAGCACGGCACGCCGGGCGGTGCACCCGGGCAGCCGCCGGGACACCACGGCGACTTTGCGCTGAAGGCGCTGAAAGCCCCTGTGCTCTGGGCCACTGACGACTTCCGAGCGCCGACGCGCGTGCTGCTGGCGCTGGACGACGGGCAGATGGCCCCCAAGCTGGTGGCGCAGGTGGCGGCAAGCCCCCTGTTCAAGGGCCTTCAGATCCATCTGCTGATGACGGGGCCCGCCCGGCCCGACGCGCCGCGCGAACTGGCCTCGGCCCAGGCCAGCCTGGTGGCAGCCGGGCTGGAACTGTCCGCCGCGCTGGTGCCCGGCGATGCGGCCGCCACCGTGGCCCAGGCGCTGAAGACCCACCACGCCGACCTGCTGGTGCTGGGCGCCCACGCGCGCCCGCCCTGGCGGCGCCTGCTGCAGCGCGACCCCACGCGGGCGCTGCTGCGCGCGGCCTGCGTGAGCACACTGCTGCTGCGCTGACGCGCTCAGACCCGTTCAGGTGCGCCGGGTTGACCCGGCAGCTTCACCGGGACCACGGGCCCGCGTTCCTTCTCCACCGGCGGCGGTGTGGGTTGCGGGTCGTTGGGCTGCGGCGGCGTTGTCAGCGGCGGCACCGGCTGCGGTGGTGGCAGGTTGGGGTCGGTCGCCATGCGTCAGGGCTTGCGGGTGTTGGGGCCATCGGCGATGCCCGGGCCCGAATCCACCACCGGATCGGCGTCTTCGTCCTCGAGGTCGGCGGCCATGACCTGCGCTTCGGTGGGCAGCGGGGGGCGTGCCCGTGTTTCCGCCGGGTCCGGCGCCTTGGGATGAGCGTGGTCACCATCGTCGCCAGGCCGGGGGAACGGTTTTTCAGAGGGCTTGTGCAAGATTTCCTTGCCGTGGGGTGAGGTGTCAATGGGCATGATGGAACTCCTTCATGCCCCATGCTGCGCCGATGCAGGCGCCATGGCGTTCGGCCAAGGCCCCGCATGGGCGTCAGTCTGTACTGACAAGCCGCGGGATGATTCCTAGTCGGGCGCGCCGGGGTTGGCCGCCTGGTGGCAGCGCAGCACCATCACGCGGGCCAGCCGGTCCTCGGGGTAGGCCTCGACGATGGCGCGGAACTGGTCCTCGGCGGCGCGCCATTCGCCACGTTCAAACGCGTCGTAGGCCTGGTCGGTCAGCAGGCACAGGCGCTGCACGCCGGCCGGCGCCTCCAGCTCGGGGTCGCCGCCGCGGATGCCCAGCAACTCATAGACCTGCATGTCCTGGCGCCGCCCCTTGACCGTGACCACGCCAATGCGGCGCAGCCACAGCCGCTCGCCTGCCTCGCGGAACACCGCGTGGCTGACGCAGATGCCGGTGCCGAACTCCTTGTTGACGCCCTCGAGCCGCGCTGCGAGGTTGACGCCGTCGCCCATCACCGTGTAGCTCATGCGCTCGCTCGAGCCCATGTTGCCCACCAGCACCGCGTCGCTGTGGATGCCGATGCGCACATGCAGCGGGTTCAGGCCCTGCGCCTCCCACTGGGTGTTGAGCTCGGCCATGCGGCGCTGGGCGCGCAGCGCGGCCACGCAGGCGAGGTAGGCATGGTCCTCCAGCAGCGCGGGCGCGCCCCAGAAGGCCATGACACCGTCACCGATGAACTTGTCGATGGTGCCTTGCTCGGTGTTGACCGCGCGCGTGACCGCCTCAAAGTAGGCCGACACGCGCTCCAGCAGCTGCTGCGCGGGTGTGGCCTCGGCCCAGGTCGAGAACGACTCCAGGTCGGTGAACATGATGGTGAGAAAGCGGCTGCGCCCGCCCAGCTCGATCCGGTGGCCCGAGTCGATCAGCTGGCGCACCAGCCCGCGCGGCACAAAGGCCGAGAACGCCGCAATGGCGCCCTGCAGCGTGTTGACCGCATCGGCCAGCGAGCTGATCTCCTTGATGGGCGAGCGCACCGGCTGGGTGTGCGGCGGCTGGAAGTTCTGCACCTCCACCACCTGGTCGGCCAGCAGCTCCAGCGGCCGCGCGATGCGCCGCGACAGCAGGTAGATGGCCAGCACCTGCAGCGCGATGGCGATCAGGCCATACAGCAGCAGCTTGCGGTTGTTGGCCTTCCACTCGCCCACGAAGTCATCGAGCGGCGCCACGATCACCACCTGCCAGGCCTTGCCAAACTCTCGCGGAAACGGCGAGAACATGGCCACATATTCCTCGCCGCCCTGCGAGAAGGTGAACTGGTCGCGCTGCTTGCTGATGCGCATGGCCACGGCCAGCGCGGGCCGCGGGTCGGCCAGCTCGTTCAGCCGCACGCGCGTGAGCGTGGCGCCGTCGCGCTTGAGCGCCTGCTGCGTGTCGGGGTGGGCCACCACCAGGCCCTCGTTGTCCACCACCAGGGAGATGGAATGGGGGCTCGCAGGCCGCGTCTTGAGGTACTGCGAGAGGCTGTCGAGCAGGATGTCGATCGCCACCACGCCCACCAGCGTGTCGCCCGTGTAGAACGGCATGGCCACCGTGACGCCCGGCAGGCCCGTGGTGGCGTAGATGTAGGGGTTGGAGATGACCAGGCCCTTGTGCTCCACCGCGTCGCGGAACCAGGGCCGCGCGCGCGGGTCGTACACCGCGGCGGCGCCCGCCTCGCCCAGCACCGAGCGGGTGTCATTGAGAAAGGTGTAGCGGTCTTGCGGCGTGCCGCTGGCGCGGCGGTCAATCCAGCGTGTGGCCAGGCGCGTGCCGGCCGGGGGCGCCTCGTTGAACACCTTGAACTGCCCGGGCACGCGCAGTGCCATGCGGTAGGAGCCATCGGCAAAGCCCACATAGACGCTGGAGATGTTGGGGCTCTGCGCCACCATCTCGAGCATGGACGGCAGGGCCTGCGCGTCGCGGTAAAAGCCCGGCTGCGCCGCGCCCACGCGCGCCGCCACGCGCACCAGCGAGGCCATGGGGTTGAGCAGCGCCTCGGTCTGGCTGATGGTCTCGAGCCGGGCCCGCTCCACCGCGCGCTGCGCCGTGTCGCGCGCCATGCGGTCGTTGGACACATAACCCACCCACAGCGACGCCGCGAACACCGGCACCACCATGACGATGAACAACATCACAATGCTCGGCCGCAGCCGCCACGCGCCGATCCTCGACCCCGTCATGGATGACCCCTCGTTGTTGTGCAAACCTGCTTTGGGGGGAATGATAGACCGGGCGGCCGGGAGGGGACGGTTTGCTATTTATTTCATAGCTGAGAGTGGCCGACTGGTTTGGACTACAGGCCCTTTTGGCTTGAAAGTCCATGTCTGGCATGAAACGGGGACGGCCCGTGAAAAAGCCCCTGGTCCATTACAGATCAGGGGCTTTCAATTCTGGTGGCCTGGGGCGGAATCGAACCACCGACACGCGGATTTTCAATCCGCTGCTCTACCAACTGAGCTACCGGGCCAGAGCCAGCGATTATACATCAGGCCGCGCTGCGTTTGCCGCGCGAGAGGTCCACGCCCAGTTGTTTGAGCTTGCGGTACAGGTGGGTGCGCTCCAGGCCGGTCTTTTCAGCCACGCGGGTCATGGAGCCGCCTTCCTTGGCCAGGTGGAATTCAAAGTACGACTTTTCAAATTCGTCGCGCGCGTCGCGCAGCGGTTTGTCCAGTTCGAACAGCTGGCGGCCCTGCGGGCCCATCTCGACCACGGGCGGCAGGCTCTGGCCACCGGTCATGGCGGCTTCCACGGTGAGTTCGGTGGCCGCCATGGACGACGACGGCGCCAGCGCGGGCTTGCGGCCGCCCACGCGGGCCAGCCCGGCCTCCACGGCCTTGAGCAGCTTTTGCAGCGTGATGGGTTTTTCCAGGAACGACTGGGCGCCGATCTTGGTGGCCTCCACCGCGGTGTCAATGGTGGCGTGGCCGCTCATCATGATCACGGGCATGCTGAGCAGGCCGGTGGTGGACCATTCCTTGAGCAGCGTGACGCCGTCGGTGTCGGGCATCCAGATGTCCAGCAGCACCAGGTCGGGCCGCGCCCGCGAGCGCGCGGCGCGGGCCTGCGCGGCGTTTTCTGCGAGTTCGACGTTGTGGCCTTCGTCGTTCAGGATTTCCGAGAGCAGGTCACGGATGCCCAGTTCGTCGTCCACCACCAGTATGTTTGCCATCGTAGATGCGCTGTCCTGTAGGGTTCTTGGGAGCGGTGTTGTTAAGCCGCAACTGCGAATGATAGCGATACTTGCGCGCCCTGTATCGCGCCGTCCAAAACCCGGTTGGACAGGTCGATGCGCGCGCCATGTTCGTCGGCGATTTTTTTCACCACGGCCAGGCCCAGGCCGGTGCCCTTGGCCTTGGTGGTCACATAGGGTTCGAAGGCGCGTTTGAGGATGTGTTCGGGGAAGCCGGTGCCACTGTCCTGCACCAGCAGGCGCACCCGGCGCGTGGTGTCGTTCCAGCGGGTCTTGAGCGTGACCTCACGCACGGCGCAGCCCTCGGTGGCGTCCTGCGCGTTCTGCAGCAGGTTGTGGATGACCTGGCGCAGCTGCTGCGCATCGCCCAGTACCTTGGGGCAGGCAGGGTCCAGTTCCAGCAGCACGGGCACGGTGCCGGCCTGGCCGTTTTCGTCCTGGTACAGGTTGAGCACGTCGGCCACCAGGGCGTTGAGGTCCACCGGCTTGAGCTCGGCCGCGGGCAGGCGCGCGTAGTCGCGGAATTCATTGACCAGCCGCTTCATGGCGTCAACCTGGTCGACGATGGTCTTGACCGATTTGGTCAGCATGGCCTGCTCGGGTTCGGCCACCTTGCCGGTGAGCTTCATTTCCAGCCGCTCGGCCGACAGCTGGATGGGCGTGAGCGGGTTCTTGATCTCATGGGCCAGGCGGCGCGCCACCTCGCCCCAGGCCTGGGCGCGCTGGGCCGAGACGATTTCTGAAATGTCGTCAAACACCAGCAGCCAGGCCGACTTGCCGGTGGCCGACGACGGCATCTCGGCGCCGCGGGCCACCAGGGTGATGACGTTGGCGGGCTGGCCGCCCGTGGGCTCGCCGCCCAGCTCAAACGACTGCTGCCAGTGGTCCAGCCCGTGTTCCTGGCGCTCGCGCAGGTATTCCTCGAACTGCTTTTGCACGCTGGCGGCAAAGGCCTCCAGCCCCGGCACGCTGGCCAGGGCCGCGCCTTCGTAAGCCGCCAGCGGCAGCCGCAGGATGCGGGTGGCGCCGGGGTTGGCCGTCTGGATCACGCCTCGCGCATCGAGCACGATGACGCCGGCGGTGAGGTTGTCCAGGATGGTCTGCAGGTTGGCACGCGCGGCGCTGACCTGGTTCATGCTCTTGTCCACCGCGGCGCGGGCATCGGCCAGCTGCTGGGTCATGTCGGCAAACGAGCGGGTGAGCCCGCCCAGCTCGTCCTTGCCCTGCAGCGCCAGCTTGGGGCTGAGGTCGCCCGCGGCCACCTCGCGCACGCCGGCGGCCAGCACCAGCAGCGGGCGCGCCAGCTGGTTGCCCAGCAGCACGGCGATCAGCACGGCGCCAAACACGGCCAGGAACAGGCTGAGCGTGAGCGTGCCGATGTACATGCGGCGCAAGCCGCCGCGGGCCAGCGCCCGCTCCTGGTACTCGCGGTTGGCCTCCTGCACGGCAATGGCATTGGCCACCAGCGTGGGCGGCAGGCTTTGCGTGACCTGCAGGAAGCGCGGCTCCTCGAGCAGGCCCAGGCTGGTGGGCGCCACCACGGCCAGCGCCTTGATGCGGGCATTGGCGACCGAGCTCAGGCCCGGGTCGTCCAGGCCTTCGATGACCGCCACGGCGCGCTGGGCGCGGGCGTTGCGCAGCTGCTGGGGTGGCGGGCGTTCGGGGTTGATGATGAAGCGCGACTGGCCGGCGCTGGCGATCAGCTGGCCGGTGTGGGTCCACAGCACCACATCGGTGGCGCCAAACTGGTCGCGCAGGCGCTCCAGCACCACGCCGGCCGCGGCGTCGGGCACATCGGTGAGCTGGCTGGTCGCGGCGCGGGTCTTGTTGGCCAGCTCGTTGGCCAGGGTGTCGAGCGTGGCGCGGCCCAGGCTCAGGCCGGCGTCCAGCGCGCCTTCGACCTTGACGTCAAACCAGCTCTCGATCGAGCGCGAGACGAACTGGTAAGAGACCACGTAGATCAGCACCCCCGGCGCAAAGCCCACCAGCGCAAAGATGGCCGCGAGCTTGACCAGCAGCCGGCTGCCGAACTTGCCGCGGCGCAGCCGCAGCAGCAGGCGCGCCACGACCCAGAGGATGACCACCAGCAGCACGGCCGCCACGATCACGTTGATGACCAGCAGCCGCCCGTAGTTGCGCTCGTAGAGCTCGCGGTTGTTGGTGGCCAGGGTGAGCAGGAAGATCAGCATCACGCCGATCAGCGCCATGGCGGCCACGCCAATGCCCACGGCCCAGCGCACGGCGCGCGAGTTGTGCAGCGAGAACCGGCTGGCGGCCTCGTCGACCGAGGGCTCGCTCACGGCACGCTCTCGACCGTGAGCCGCTGGTTGCGGCTGGCGGCAATGCGCCAGTCGGGCTGGCCCACGGCGCCGATCTGGAACGGCCGCGGCAGCTGCGACACATCCAGCCGGAACCGGAAGTCGACGTTGTGGCGCGACTCGGGTTCGATGTCGGCCGCGTCGGCGATCTTCCAGCGCGAGACCCGCTGGATCACGGCCAGCGCCTCTTCGAGCGAGTCGAAGTTCTGGCCCAGCGTGACCCCCAGGCCCGAGTTGCTGATGGCGCCGGGCGCCACATGCAGCCGCCAGCGGCGGGTGAGCGGCTGGTACGACAGGCGCATGTGCCGCACGGTGGTGGACAGCTTCTTGTCGTACCAGTACCAGCGGTCGCGGAAGACCTCGGCCTCGGCCACGAAGTACATCGAGATGCCCTTGAGCAGCGCGTCCTGCACCACCGCGGGCAGCTCGAACTTGACGCTGGCCGAGAGAAACACGCCGTCTTCGGTGCGCTCCAGCCGCATCTGCGAGATTTCGGTCGGCACGTCGGCCCGCGCCAGCCCGGCCGACGCGAGCAACAGCCCCGCCAGGGCCAGGCGCGCAGCCCGCTCAAGACCCTGGCTGAGCCTGACGAGGCGGCATGCGTTTTTCCAGCAGTGCGTAAAAAAAGCCGTCGTGGTCACTCTGCAGATTGTCCGGGACGGAGTTGGCGTTTGCCCCGGTTTGGGGCATTAAATGGCCGGGCGATGGCAGCAATAAGGCCTCGGTGTTGTGTGCAACAAACGTTTGAATCTGCACATCGCCCTCCTCGCGGAACACCGAGCAGGTGCAGTACAGCAGGCGGCCCCCGGGTTTGAGCAGCGGCCACAGCGTCTTGAGCAGCCGCGCCTGGATGGCGGCGAGCTGCGCCACATCGCTCTCGCGGCGCAGCCAGCGCACGTCGGGATGGCGCCGCACGATGCCCGAGGCAGTGCAGGGCGCGTCCAGCAGGATGGCGTCAAACAGCTCGCCGTCCCACCAGTCCGCGGGCCGGGCGGCATCGGCCGCCAGCACGCGGGCCTGCAGGCCCAGGCGCTGCAGGGTGTCATGGATGCGCTCGCAGCGCGCGGGGTCGATGTCCAGCGCGGTCACATCGGCATCGGCCAGCTCCAGCAGGTGCGCGGTCTTGCCGCCCGGCGCGGCGCAGGCGTCGAGGATGCGCGGGCGCGCGCCGGCCTGCAGCCCGCCCAGCAGCAGGGGCGCAGCCTGCTGGGCCGCCGCATCCTGCACCGAGAAAAAGCCGTCCGCAAAACCCGGCAACTCCTGGACCGGCCGCGCACGCGCCAGCACCAGGCCCTGCTCACCGGCCCGCTCTGCTACTAAATTCATAGCTGCCAGTGACCGCTGGTATTGGACTCCAGCCACTTTTCGCTGATTAACACGCAGTGTCATGGGCGCGGGCGTGTTGTTGGCCCGCAAAATGGCCTGCCACTGCGTGGGGTGGTCCTTGCGCACACGGTCGATCCACCAGCGCGGGTGGTTCCACTGGGCCACGGGGTCCGGGTCGGTGGCGGCCACCAGGGCGTCACGCTCGCGCAGGAAGCGCCGCAGGCAGGCATTGATGAAGCCCGCCTGGGCCCGGGTGCCCACGCCCTGCTTGGCGGCCTCCACCGTCTGGTTGACCAGGGTGAACACCTCGTAGGGGGCCTGCGCCGCGTCCCAGGCCAGTGCCAGCGCCGTGCCCAGCAGCGCATCGGCCGCGGGCGGCGGCGCGCGCCGGGCCAGCTGGCGGCGCAGCGCGTCGGCCCGGCCCAGCTGGCGCAGCACCTGGAAGGCCAGGGCCTGCACCCCGGGGCGCAGGCCCGCGTCCACCGCCGCCAGCGCGGCCGTGCCCGACTGGCCCGCGCGCACGGCCGCCAGCACGCCGGCCGTGGCCTGGAGTTGCCGCCACAGCGGAATGGGCGCGGCGTTCATGCGCATCAGCCCAGGGTGTCGGCCCAGATGTTGCGCGCCCAGTCCATGGCGTACACGCCTTCGAGTTCACTGGGCGCCGCGCTCAGGCCCCCGGCATCGTGCACGGGCAGGAAGGTCTTTTGCGCGGCGTCGTAGGCATGCACGCTGGCCACGTGCACCGCGCGCTGGTCATCGACAAAGCTGTAGCAGGTGTTGCTGAGCATGGGGGCCGGGTTCACCTCCCAGCCCGACAGCCGGGCCACGATGGCGGCGGCGGCCACCTTGCCCTGGCTGTTGGCCATGTGGCCGCTCTTGGGCATGGCTGGCGCCACCTGGATGGCGTCGCCCAGCACATGCACGTCGGGCGCGGCGGTGGACTCGAAGGTCTGGTAGTCCACGCCGCACCAGCGCTGGTCGGCCATGTTGTTGAGCCCGGCCTGCACCGCGATCAGGCCGGCGCGCATGGGCGGCAGCGCATTGATCACGTCGGCGCGCACGTCGTCCTGCACGTCAAAACCCATCACGCCCGTGGCGGCATCCACGGCCACGGCGTTGTGCTGGGGGCGGTATTCGACCATGCCCGGGTACAGCTCGGCCCAGGCCCGGCGGAACAAGGCCCCCTTGGAGGTGATGTCGGGGTTGGCGTCCAGGACCAGCACCTTGCTGCGCGGCTTGGCCTGCTTGAAGTACCACGCCACCTGGCAGGCCCGTTCGTAGGGGCCGGGCGGGCAGCGGTAAGGCGCCTCGGGGATGGTGATGGCGAACACGCCACCATCGGGCATGGCCTCGAGCTGGCGGCGCAGCGCAGCCGTTTCGGGGCCCGCGCTCCAGGCCTGCAGGATGCGGCCCGCCGCCTGCGCCTGCGGCAGGCCGGCCACCTTGGCGTATTGCAGTTCGACGCCGGGCGACACCACCAGCTTGTCATAGGGAAGGACCGCGCCGCCGTCCAGCGTGACCCGGCGCCGCACCGTGTCCACCGCGCTCGCCCGGTCGCGGACCACGTTCACGCCGTGGTGCCGGCTGAGTCCGGTGTAGGGCGTGGTGATGTCGGCCATGCCCTTGCTGCCACCCAGCACGAGGTTGGACATCGGGCAGGAGACAAAGGCCGGGTCGGGCTCGACCAGGGTCACGTCCATGCGGTAGTCGGACAGCAGGCGCACGTACTTGGCGGCCGTGGCGCCGCCATAGCCGCCGCCAATGACCACCACCCGGGCCCGCGCGGCGGGCGGGCGGGCGGCGCAGGCGCCCAGCCCGAGCAGACCCAGGGCAGCGGCGGATGACAACAGGGTGCGTCTTTGCATGGGGCGTTCCTCAGCGCGCGGGCTGGCGGGCAAAGTAGCCGGCGATCTGCGTGATCTGCGCATCGCTGTAGCCCTTGCTGAGCTGGTGCATCACGGTGGCCGGCCGGGTGCCGTCGCGGAACGCCCGCAGCTGCTGGACCATCACCTCGGCCGGCAGCCCCGCGAGGCCGGGCAGGCGGGAGCCTTCGGCCACCCTCCCCTGCGTGCCATGGCAGGCGGCGCAGGTGGCCGCCAGGCCGCGAAGCTGCAACTCGGCGGCCGTTTGCGCCGCAGCCGGGCCCGCGAAGCCACCGGCCAGCACCAGCAGGTGCGCGGCCAGCAGGCGCCAGATGTTTGGGGAAACAGGTTCCATCGGGTTCACAGCGTGCTGGCCGGTTTGAAGCTGAACAGCCAGGCCAGCAGCACGGCCGGGAACTGGGCAATGGCGAAGTTGTAGCGCGTCACGGCGTCATTGAAGCGGGCCTGGGCCTTGGCGGTTTCATGCATCAGGGCCTGCCAGCGCGCGGTCACGGTCTCGGGCACGGGGGCGCCCGCCAGGTCGTGGGCCTCGGCCTCAACCCGTTGCCAGGCCATGACGAGCACGTCCTGGGCGGCGGCCAGGGCCGCGCCCGCGCCCGCGTCCAGCGGGTGCGGCCGCAAGGCCGCGAGCGACGCGGCAAACTGGCTGGCGGCGCCGCGCAGGCCGGCCCACAGCTGGGTCAGGTCGTCCATCAGGTCGCCGGGCTGGGTGAGCTGCGACGGCCGCATGGTGTCGGGCAGGCTGGCATGCACCAGCTCGATCTGGCGGGTCCAGTGCTCGTCCAGCACGGCAAAGGCGGCATTGGCTTCGGCGCGCAGGCGCACCAGCCGGTTGTAGGCACCCACCGACCAGAACAGCAGGAGCGCAGCGCCGCACCACAGCACCAGGGACACCGTCATCGGTGCTCTCCACGGGCCAGGCAAAAGACAGGGGTCATGGGCCGACTATAAAGAAAAAGCGCCTCATGCCCCCGGTGAAAGGGCATGAGGCGCTATCAGTTTGCTAGCAGCGGTCAGTCGGCGGCCGGTGCCTCGCCGCCTTCGGCCGGAGCGGCCTCGGTGGCGGTGGCCAGGTCAGCGGCTTCAGCCTCGGCAATGGCGCGGCGCTCGGCCTCGTCCATCGCGTCCTTGACCTTGCGCGCCTGGTGGTAGGCCAGGCCGGTGCCCGCGGGGATCAGGCGGCCGACGATGACGTTTTCCTTCAGGCCACGCAGCTCGTCGCGCTTGCCCATGATGGCGGCTTCGGTCAGCACGCGCGTGGTTTCCTGGAAGGAAGCCGCGGAGATGAACGAGTCGGTGGACAGCGAGGCCTTGGTGATGCCCAGCAACAGGTTGCTGAACGTCGCCGGGAGCTTGTCGTCCTTGCGCAGGGCGTCGTTGGTGTCGAGCATTTCGGACCGCTCGACCTGCTCGCCGCCGATGTAGCCGGACTCGCCGGGGTTCTCGACCACGACACGGCGCAGCATCTGGCGAACGATCACCTCGATGTGCTTGTCGTTGATCTTCACGCCCTGCAGGCGGTACACGTCCTGCACTTCGTCCACGATGTAGCGCGCCAGTTCCTCGGAGCCCAGCAGGCGCAGGATGTCCTGCGGATCGGCCGGACCGTCGACCACGGACTCACCCTTGTTGACCACCTGGCCTTCGTGCACCAGGATGTTCTTTTCCTTGGGCACGAGGTCTTCCCAGACCTTGCCTTCGGGGTCGGTGATCTGCAGCCGGATCTTGCCCTTGGTTTCCTTGCCGAACGACACCGTGCCGGTCATCTCGGCGAGCAGGCCCTTGTCCTTGGGCGAACGCGCCTCGAACAGCTCGGCCACCCGCGGCAGACCGCCGGTGATGTCGCGGGTCTTCTGGCCTTCGATCGGGATGCGGGCCAGCACTTCGCCGGGGCCCACGTCCTGGCCGTCACGCACCTGGATCAGCGCGCCCACCTGGAAGCCGATGGTCACCGAGTGGTCGGTGCCGGGGATCTTCACTTCGTTGCCGGTGGCATCGATCAGCTTGACCTGCGGGCGGATGACCTTGGCGGCGCCGCGGCGCTTGGGGTCGATCACCACCAGCGTGGACAGGCCGGTGACCTCGTCCACCTGCTTGGCCACGGTCATGCCTTCTTCGACGTTCTCGAACTTTGTCTGGCCGGCGAACTCGGTGATGATGGGGCGCGTCAGCGGGTCCCAGTTGGCCAGCACATGGCCGGCCTTGACCTGCTGGTCGGCCTTGACCGTCAGCGTCGCGCCATAAGGCACCTTGTGGCGCTCGCGCTCGCGGCCATGCTCGTCATGGATGACGATCTCGCCGGAACGGGCGATCACCACCAGTTCGCCCTTGCTGTTGGTCACGTAGCGCATCGTGGCGTTGAAGCCGATCACGCCGTTGGACTTGGCTTCCACGCTGGAGGCGATGGCGGCGCGCGAGGCGGCGCCACCGATGTGGAAGGTCCGCATGGTCAGCTGCGTGCCGGGCTCGCCGATCGACTGCGCGGCGATCACACCAACCGCCTCGCCGATATTGATCAGGCCGCCGCGGCCCAGGTCACGGCCATAGCACTTGGCGCAGATGCCGAAGCGCGTGGCGCAGGTCAGCGCGGTGCGGACCTTGACTTCGTCCACGCCCACCGTCTCGAGTTCCTCGATCAGGTCCTCGTCGAGCATGTCACCGGCCTTGACCAGCACGGCGCGGGTCTCGGGGTGCAGCACATCGTCAGCCGCGGTGCGGCCCAGGATGCGGTCGCGCAGCGATTCGATCACCTCGCCGCCTTCAACGATGGCGCGCATCATCGAGCCGTCATGCGTGTTGCAATCCTGCTCGATCACGACCAGATCCTGCGTCACGTCCACCAGGCGGCGCGTGAGGTAGCCCGAGTTGGCCGTCTTCAGCGCCGTGTCCGCCAGGCCCTTTCGGGCGCCGTGGGTGGAGATGAAGTACTGCAGCACGTTCAGGCCTTCACGGAAGTTGGCCGTGATGGGCGTCTCGATGATGGAGCCGTCGGGCTTGGCCATCAGGCCGCGCATGCCGGCCAGCTGGCGGATCTGCGCTGCCGAACCGCGGGCGCCGGAGTCGGCCATCATGTAGATGGAGTTGAACGACTCCTGGTCCACTTCCTTGCCGTGGCGATCGATGGTCTTTTCCTTGGCCAGCTGGGCCATCATGACCTTGGAGACTTCGTCACCGGCCTTGCCCCAGATGTCCACCACCTTGTTGTAGCGCTCGCCCGAGGTCACCAGACCCGACACGTACTGCTGCTGGATCTCCTTGACCTCCTTTTCGGCGCGGCCAATGATCTCCGCCTTTTGCGGCGGCACCAGCATGTCGTCGATGCAGATCGAGATGCCGGCCTTGGTCGCCAGGCGGAAGCCGTTCTGCAGCAGCTTGTCAGCGAAGACCACGGTCTCCTTGAGGCCGCACTTGCGGAACGAGACGTTGATGAGCTTGGAGATTTCCTTCTTCTTCAGCGCCTTGTTGATGTTGCTGAAGGGCAGGCCCTTGGGCAGGATCTCGGACAGCAGCGCGCGGCCGGCCGTGGTCTCGACCAGCTTGGTCGACGGCGTGAACTCGCCCGTCTCCTTGTCCTTGGACCATTCGGTCAGGCGCACCGTGACGCGGGCCGTCAGGTCGACCTCGCCGGCGTCGAAGGCGCGCTGGACTTCACCGATGTCCGAGAAGATCAGCCCTTCGCCCTTGCCGTTGATGCGGTCACGCGTCGCGTAGTACAGACCCAGCACCACGTCCTGCGACGGCACGATCGACGGCTCGCCGGAGGCGGGGAACAGGATGTTGTTGGAAGCCAGCATCAGCGTGCGGGCTTCCATCTGCGCTTCCACCGACAGCGGCACGTGCACGGCCATCTGGTCGCCGTCGAAGTCGGCGTTGAAGGCGGCGCAGACCAGCGGGTGCAGCTGGATGGCCTTGCCTTCGATCAGGATGGGCTCGAAGGCCTGGATGCCCAGGCGGTGCAGCGTGGGCGCCCGGTTCAGCATGACCGGGTGTTCCTTGATGACCTCTTCCAGGATGTCCCAGACCACCGGGGTGCCGGATTCGACTTCCTTCTTCGCGGCCTTGATCGTGGTCGCGATGCCCATGGCTTCCAGGCGCGAGAAGATGAAGGGCTTGAACAGCTCCAGGGCCATCAGCTTGGGTAGGCCGCACTGGTGCAGCTTGAGCGTCGGGCCCACGGTGATCACCGAACGGCCGGAGTAGTCCACCCGCTTGCCCAGCAAGTTCTGGCGGAAGCGGCCGCTCTTGCCCTTGATCATGTCGGCCAGCGACTTCAGGGCGCGCTTGTTGGCGCCCGTCATGGCCTTGCCACGGCGGCCGTTGTCCAGCAGGCTGTCCACGGCTTCCTGGAGCATGCGCTTTTCGTTGCGCGCAATGATCTCGGGTGCCTTGAGCTCCAGCAGGCGGCGCAGGCGGCTGTTGCGGTTGATGACGCGGCGGTACAGGTCGTTCAGGTCCGAGGTCGCGAAGCGGCCGCCGTCCAGCGGCACCAGCGGACGCAGGTCCGGCGGCAGCACGGGCAGCACGTCCATCACCATCCACTGGGGCTTGATGCCGGACTTCTTGAAAGCTTCAAGCACCTTCAGGCGCTTGGCGTTCTTCTTGACCTTGACTTCGGAGCCGGTCAGGTCGCCGCGCAGCTTCTCGATCGAGTCGTCGATGTCGATGCCTTCGAGCAGGTCCTTGATGCCTTCGGCGCCCATCTTGGCGATGAATTCGTCGCCGTATTCCTTGCGCTTGGCGTCGTAGTCGTCCTCGGACATGATGCCGAATTTCTTCAGCGGGGTCATGCCGGGGTCGGTCACCACGTAGGCTTCAAAGTACAGCACGCGCTCGATGTCGCGCAGCGTCATGTCCAGCACCAGGCCCAGGCGCGACGGCAGGGACTTCAGGAACCAGATGTGGGCGCAGGGCGCGGCCAGGTCGATGTGGCCCATGCGCTCGCGGCGCACCTTGGTCTGCGTGACTTCAACGCCGCACTTCTCGCAGATCACGCCGCGGTGCTTCAGGCGCTTGTACTTGCCGCACAGGCATTCGTAGTCCTTGATGGGCCCGAAGATCTTGGCGCAGAACAGGCCGTCGCGCTCGGGCTTGAAGGTGCGGTAGTTGATGGTCTCGGGCTTCTTCACCTCGCCGAAGGACCACGAGCGGATCTTTTCGGGCGACGCCATGCCGATGCGGATCGCATCGAAATGCTCGTCGGGTGTGAATTGCTTGAACAGGTCGAGTAGTGATTTCATGTGACTCTATCCCTTCAAATTAAGAGCGCTCGAGCTCGATGTCGATACCGAGCGAACGAATTTCCTTGACCAGCACGTTGAACGATTCCGGCATGCCGGCCTCGATCGAGTGCTCACCCTTGACGATGGACTCGTACACCTTGGTGCGGCCCTGCACGTCGTCGGACTTCACCGTGAGCATTTCCTGCAGCACGTAGGCGGCGCCGTAGGCCTCGAGCGCCCAGACTTCCATCTCGCCGAAGCGCTGGCCGCCGAACTGGGCCTTGCCGCCCAGCGGCTGCTGCGTGACCAGCGAGTACGGGCCGGTCGAGCGGGCGTGCATCTTGTCGTCCACCAGGTGGTGCAGCTTGAGCACGTGCATGTAGCCGACCGTGGTCGGGCGCTCGAAGGCATCACCGGTGCGCCCGTCGTACAGGTGGGCCTGGGTGCGCGTGGCCGTCAGGCCCTTGGCCTTGACGATGTCGTCGGGGAACGCCAGCTTCAGCATGGCGCGGATTTCCTCTTCCGAGGCGCCATCGAACACCGGCGTGGCGAACGGAACACCCTTGGACAGGTTGCCGGCCATCTCCAGCACATCGGCGTCGGACAGCTTGGCCAGGTCTTCCTTGCGGCCCGAGCTGTTGTACAGCTCGTCCATGAACTTGCGCAGCTCGGCCACCTTGGCTTCGGCCTGCAGCATGTCACCGATGCGCTGGCCAATGCCCTTGGCGGCCCAGCCCAGGTGCACTTCCAGCACCTGGCCCACGTTCATGCGCGAAGGCACGCCCAGCGGGTTGAGCACGATGTCGCACGGCGTGCCATCGGCCATGTAGGGCATGTCCTCGACCGGAACGATCTTGGACACCACGCCCTTGTTGCCGTGGCGGCCGGCCATCTTGTCGCCGGGCTGCAGGCGGCGCTTGACGGCCAGGTAGACCTTGACCATCTTGAGCACGCCAGCGGGCAGCTCGTCGCCCTGCGTGAGCTTCTTGCGCTTTTCCTCGAAGGCCAGGTCGAAGCTGTGACGCTGCTGTTCGATCGAGTTCTTGATGGACTCGAGCTGCGAGGCCACGTCGTCATCGGCGGGGCGGATGTCGAACCAGTGGAATTTCTCCACCGAGGCCAGGTAGGCCTTGTCGATCTTGGTGCCCTTGGCCAGCTTCTGCGGGCCACCGTTGGCGACCTTGCCATTGAGCAGCTTCTCGATCCGGTCGAACGCGTCGGCTTCGACAATGCGCAGCTGGTCGTTCAGGTCGAGGCGGAAGCGTTTGAGCTCGTCGTCGATGATCTGCTGGGCGCGCTTGTCGCGCGTGATGCCTTCGCGGGTGAACACCTGCACGTCGATCACGGTGCCTTGTGAGCCCTGGTCCACGCGCAGCGAGGTGTCCTTCACGTCGGAGGCCTTCTCGCCGAAGATCGCGCGCAGCAGCTTCTCTTCAGGCGTGAGCGTGGTCTCGCCCTTGGGCGTGACCTTGCCGACCAGCGTGTCGCCGGGCTGCACTTCGGCGCCCACGTAGATGATGCCCGACTCGTCCAGCCGGTTGAGCTGCTGCTCCGACAGATTGGGGATGTCGCGCGTGATTTCCTCGGCACCCAGCTTGGTGTCGCGGGCCATGACCACCAGCTCCTCGATGTGGATCGAGGTGTAGCGGTCGTCGGCCACCACGCGCTCGGAGATCAGGATCGAGTCTTCGAAGTTGTAGCCGTTCCAGGGCATGAAGGCCACCAGCATGTTCTGGCCCAGCGCCAGCTCGCCGATGTCGGTCGAGGCGCCGTCAGCGATCACATCGCCCCTGGCGATCTGGTCGCCGCGCTTGACGATCGGGCGCTGGTGGATGTTGGTGTTCTGGTTGGAACGCTGGTACTTGATCAGGTTGTAGATGTCCACACCCACTTCACCGGCCTGCGCTTCGGCATCGTTCACGCGCACCACGATGCGGGTGGCGTCCACGTAGTCCACCACGCCGCCGCGGTTGGCGGTGACCACGGTGCCGGAGTCCACCGCCGAGACGCGCTCGATGCCGGTGCCGACAAAGGCTTTCTCGGGGCGCAGCACGGGCACGGCCTGGCGCTGCATGTTGGCGCCCATCAGCGCGCGGTTCGCATCGTCGTGCTCCAGGAAGGGCACCAGCGAGGCGGCCACCGACACGATCTGCGCGGGCGACACGTCCATGTACTGCACGCGGTCCGCGCCGCAGAGGATGGATTCACCCTTTTCGCGGGCGGACACCAGCTCGTCGGCCAGCTTGCCGTCCTTGTCGAGCGTGGCGTTGGCCTGGGCGATCACGTACTTGCCTTCCTCGATGGCCGACAGGTAGTCGATGTCCATGGTGACCTTGCCGTCCACCACCCGGCGGTACGGCGTCTCGATGAAGCCGTACTCGTTGAGGCGGGCGTACAGGGCCAGCGAGTTGATCAGGCCGATGTTCGGGCCTTCAGGCGTTTCAATGGGGCAGACACGGCCGTAGTGGGTGACGTGCACGTCGCGCACCTCGAAGCCGGCGCGCTCGCGGGTCAGGCCGCCCGGGCCCAGGGCCGAGACGCGACGCTTGTGCGTGATCTCGGACAGCGGGTTGGTCTGGTCCATGAACTGCGACAACTGCGAGGCACCGAAGAACTCCTTGAGCGCCGCGGAAATCGGCTTGGAGTTGATCAGGTCGTGCGGCATCAGCGGGTCCTGCTCGGCCTGGCCGAGGCGTTCCTTGACGGCCTTCTCGATGCGGGCCAGGCCGGTGCGGTACTGGTTTTCGGCCAGTTCACCGACGCAGCGCACGCGGCGGTTGCCCAGGTGGTCGATGTCATCGACCTCGCCGTTGCCGTTGCGCAGGTCCACCAGGATCTTGACCACGGCCAAAATATCCTCATTGGTCAGCACCATCGGGCCCGTGGATTCGTCGCGGCCCATCTTGGCGTTGAACTTCATGCGGCCCACGCGCGACAGGTCGTAGGTGTCCGGGTTGTAGAACAGGCGCTGAAACAGGGCCTGCACGGCGTCTTCGGTCGGCGGCTCGCCGGGGCGCATCATGCGGTAGATGGCCACGCGGGCGGCGAACTCGTCCACCGTTTCGTCGATGCGCAGGGTCTGCGACATGTACGCGCCCTGGTCGAGTTCGTTGGTGTAGATGACCTGCAGATCCTGCACGCCGGCCGTGCGCAGCTTCTTGAGCAGGGCTTCGGTCAGCTCGTCATTGGCCTTGGCGATGATCTCGCCGGTGTCGGCGTCGACGATGTTGCGCGCGACCACGCGGCCCACCAGGAAGTCTTCGGGCACGCTGATGTGCGTGGTGCCGGACTGCTCCAGTTCGCGGGTGTGGCGGGCCGTGACACGCTTGTCCTTGGCGACCACGACCTTGCCGGACTTGTCGGTGATGTCGAAGCGCGCCACCTCGCCGCGCAGGCGCTCGGCGACGAATTCCATCTGCGCGCCGCTGTCCATCAGGCGGAAGTTGTCATTGACGAAGAAGTTCGCCAGGATGGACTCGGGGTTCAGGCCGATGGCCTTGAGCAGGATCGTGACCGGCATCTTGCGGCGGCGGTCCACGCGGAAGTACAGGATGTCCTTGGGGTCGAACTCGAAGTCGAGCCAGGAGCCACGGTAGGGGATGATGCGCGCTGAAAACAGCAGCTTGCCCGAGCTGTGGGTCTTGCCCTTGTCGTGCTCGAAGAACACGCCCGGCGAGCGGTGCAGCTGCGAGACGATCACGCGCTCGGTGCCGTTGATGATGAACGAGCCCTTGTCGGTCATCAGGGGCACTTCGCCCATGTAGACTTCCTGCTCCTTCACTTCCTTGACCACCTTGGACTGCGGCGTCGAGGACTCGCGGTCATAGATGATCAGCTGCACCTTGGCGCGCACGGCCGACGCGAAGGTCAGCCCGCGGGTCTGGCACTCGCGCACGTCGAAGGCCGGCTTGGCCAGGTTGTATTCGATGAACTTCATCTCGACAAACCCGTTGTGCGAGACGATGGGGAAGGCAGCGTCAAACGCCGCCTGCAGACCTTCAACGGTCCGTTTTTGCGGGGCGGAGTCAGCCTGCAGGAACGCGGTGTACGCGTCCTTCTGCATCTGCAACAGGTAAGGAACTTCCAGCACGCTGTCGCGGCTGCCGAAACTCTTGCGGATGCGCTTGCGTTCGGTATAGGTGTAGGCCATTAGATCTTCTCCACGGGCTTGAGAGGTCTTCAGCAACTGTCGCGTCGGTCTCGACGATCTTGGCGGGTTGGCCACTACCAACCATGGCGGACGGCCGCGCATTGCACACGGCCCGTACCAAGGCATCTTCTGCAGTCGGGGTCAGAAGACACAAAAAAACATCGTTGGCAACGGTGTTTTTTGGTGCGCTCTGTAAGCACCAAAGGCTGGAGACCCCTGGGGGCACTCCAGCCTTCTGAGGGGAACCCAATTACTTGAGTTCGACCTTCGCGCCAGCTTCTTCGAGCTTCTTCTTGGCGGCGTCGGCGTCAGCCTTGGACACGCCTTCCTTGACGGCCTTGGGCGCGCCATCAACCATGTCCTTGGCTTCCTTGAGGCCCAGGCCGGTGATTTCGCGCACGGCCTTGATGACCGACACCTTGTTGGCGCCGGCCTCAAGCAGCATCACGTTGAATTCGGTCTTCTCTTCGGCGGCGGGGGCGGCAGCGCCACCACCAGCAGCGGGCGCGGCCATGGCCGCGGCGCTCACGCCAAACTTCTCTTCGATGGCTTTCACCAGGTCGTTGAGTTCCATGACCGTCATGCTGTCCAGCGAGGTCAAAAATGCGTCTTTATCGAATGCCATTTTGATTTCCTAAATAAGTTGGGTTCCTGCCGGGCCGATCAGGCGGCGGCGGGTTCAGGGGCTGCCTCGGGAGCGGCTTCAGCGCCACCACCCTTTTTCGCTGCCAATGCGCCAAGCACCACGGCGGTGCGCGAGATGGGCGACATCAACAGGCCACAAAGCTGAGCCAGCAACACGTCCTTGGAGGGAATGTTGGCCAGCTGTTTCACACCGTTGACATCCAGGGCCTTGCCCGCGAATGCGCCACCGCGAATCACCAGCTTGTCGTTGGTTTTCGCGAAGTCGGCCACCACCTTGGCGGCGGCCACAGCATCCACAGAGAAGCCATAGATCAGCGGACCGGTCATCTGGTCACCGACGACTTCAAACGCGCTCCCTGCGACAGCACGGCGAGCCAGGGTGTTTTTCAACACGCTCAGGTTCACGCCCTTGCTGCGCGCATCGTTACGCAGTCTGGTCATGTCAGCGACCGTGATGCCGCGGTATTCCGCCATCACCAGCGTTTGAGCTTTTGCGGCGAGGCCGGTCACTTCTTCAATGACCGCTTCTTTCTCACTGCGATTCAGACTCAAGGTCTACTCCTTTTAAAGTGCCGTCGGGTCCGGGGACCTTTCAGCACGCCTTCTTGCAGCGACCAACTGTTTTCCGAAATCTTGCAATTCCATCTTCAGCGGGATCGCCATCTGCGTTGGCTGGGCACCGGGGCGAACCCCGGGGCTGGTCAATTAAGCGGATCGCTCCGCACCAACGGTCTTGGATGGCTCGCCGGCTTGCACCGGCGACCCACCATTCCTCTGCGATTACGCCGAGATGGTTTGCGTGTCCACGCGGACACCCACACCCATCGTCGACGAGACCGCGACTTTCCTCAGGTACACACCCTTGCTCGACGCAGGCTTGGCCTTGTTGAGCGCATCCACCAGCGCCGCCAGGTTGCCCTGCAGCTTGTCGGTGTCGAACGAACGGCGGCCGATCGTGCCGTGCACGATGCCGGCCTTGTCGACGCGGAACTGGACCTGGCCTGCCTTGGCGTTCTTCACCGCGGTGGCCACGTCGGGCGTCACGGTGCCGACCTTGGGGTTGGGCATCAGGCCGCGCGGGCCCAGGATCTGGCCCAGAGTACCGACCACGCGCATCGCGTCAGGGGCGGCAATCACCACGTCAAAGGGCATGTCGCCGGCCTTGACCATGGCGGCCAGGTCGTCCATGCCGACGATGTCGGCGCCGGCGGCCTTGGCTTCCTCGGCCTTGGCGCCCTGGGCGAACACGGCCACGCGCTTGGTCTTGCCGGTGCCATTGGGCAGCACCACGGCGCCACGCACCACCTGGTCGGACTTCTTGGCGTCAATGCCCAGCTGGACGGCCACATCGATGGACTCGTCGAACTTGGCCGTGGCGGCTTCCTTGACGATGGCCAGCGCGTCGGTCAGGGCGTACAGCTTGGTGCTGTCAACCTTGCCCTGCAGGCCCTTTTGTTTCTTGGTGAGCTTGGTCATTTAGAGGCCCTCCACCGTGATGCCCATGGAACGGGCGGAACCAGCCAGCGTGCGGATGGCGGCATCCACGCTCGCGGCGTTCATGTCCTTGAGCTTGGTCTTGGCGATTTCCTCGAGCTGGGCCCGGGTGATCTTGCCGACCTTGTTGCTGTGGGGCGTGGACGAACCCTTTTCGAGCTTGACCGCCTTCTTGATCAGGACCGTCGCGGGCGGGGTCTTGATGATGAAGGTGAAGCTCTTGTCCGCGAACGCGGTGATCACCACCGGCAGCGGCAGACCGGGCTCAACACCCTGGGTCTGGGCGTTGAACGCCTTGCAGAACTCCATGATGTTCAGGCCACGCTGGCCCAGGGCCGGGCCGATGGGCGGTGAGGGATTGGCCTTGCCGGCTGGAACTTGCAGCTTGACAAAACCGACGATTTTTTTCGCCATGGTTTTACTCCTTGCGGGTGATAGCGCCTGGGCTCGGTGGCCACGGCTCCCCGGGGGTTAACGACTCAACAAGACCGATTCCGCACCGAGTCGAAAAGTGCGGATGCGGGCGTCAGGTTTTTTCGACCTGACTGAATTCGAGTTCGACGGGCGTGGCACGACCGAAAATCGTGACCGACACGCGAACCTTGCTCTTTTCGTAGTTGACTTCCTCGACCGTGCCGTTGAAGTCGGTGAACGGGCCGTCCTTGACGCGCACGTACTCGCCCACGACAAACTCCACCTTGTGGCGCGGCTTGTCGGTGCCTTCCTGCATCTGGCTCACGATCTTCTGGACTTCTTCCTCGGAGATCGGGGCCGGGCGGTTCTTGGCGCCGCCGACAAAGCCGGTCACCTTGTTGGTGTGCTTCACCAGGTGCCAGGACTCGTCGTCCATGATCATCTCGACCAGCACGTAGCCCGGGAAAAAGCGGCGCTCGGTGGTGCGCTTCTGGCCGTTCTTGACCTCGACCACTTCTTCGGTGGGCACCAGGATGCGGCCGAACTTGCTCTGCATGCCGGCCCGGTTGATGCGCTCGATGATGTTGCGCTCCACCGCTTTCTCCATGCCCGAGTAGGCATGGACGACATACCAGCGCAGGTCCGGGTTGACCGGGGCGGCGGGTGCGGAGTCGACGGCAGGGGTTTCAGCTTCAGTCATTTACTTCTTCCAGCCAAGAATGATGTCGTAGAACAGCCATTCCAGCGTTTTGTCGGTGAGCCACAGGAAGATGGCCATGACCGCGCAAAATGCAATGACATAGGCGGTCATCTGGATCGCTTCCTTGCGGGTGGGCCAGACCACTTTCTTGACTTCGCGCCAGGCGTCGCGCCCGAAGGCCACGAATTCCTTGCCGCGCTCGGAGGTCACAAAGACCACCACCGCGGCACCCAGACCCACCAGCAAGGCGCCCCACTGGGCGACCGGGCCCTGTTTGCCAAGCAGGTAGAAGCCCGCCACCGCCGCAATGACCAGAGCCACCACAGCGGCCAGCTTGGCCTTGTCGGCTGCGGAACTGACGGTTTCAACTTGCGAAGTGGCCATTTTTGGCGTTTTCCTGCTTCTAGCTCAACGCGCCTTTGAAGGCGCCAAACCCGCCGGGTCGCGGCGGGTTCTTTTTGGGGTCACCGCCGGGTAGGACGGGCTTTGGTTTCAGACGCTTCGCCAGGGGCCTGGCGGGTGCCACACCCAAGTGGCAGGGGCAGTAGGAATCGAACCTACAACCTTCGGTTTTGGAGACCGACGCTCTGCCAATTGAGCTATACCCCTACGAAATTCCTTACTCCAGAATCTTGGCCACGACGCCGGAGCCGACGGTCTTGCCGCCTTCGCGAATGGCGAAGCGCAGGCCTTCCTGCATGGCGATCGGGTTGATCAGCTTGACGGTGATGCTGACGTTGTCGCCAGGCATGACCATTTCCTTGTCCTTGGGCAGCTCGATCGCACCGGTCACGTCGGTGGTGCGGAAGTAGAACTGCGGACGGTAGTTGTTGAAGAACGGCGTGTGACGCCCGCCCTCGTCCTTGCTCAGCACATAGACTTCAGCGGTGAAGTGCGTGTGGGGCTTGATCGAGCCGGGCTTGCACAGCACCTGGCCGCGCTGCACTTCCTCGCGCTTGGTGCCGCGCAGCAGGATACCGACGTTGTCGCCGGCCTGGCCCTGGTCCAGCAGCTTGCGGAACATTTCCACGCCGGTGCAGGTGGTCTTGACGGTGGGGGTGATGCCCACGATTTCGATTTCCTCGCCGACCTTGACGATGCCGCGCTCGACGCGGCCGGTCACGACGGTGCCGCGCCCAGAGATGGAGAAGACGTCTTCCACGGGCATCAGGAAGGCGCCGTCGATGGCGCGCTCGGGCGTGGGGAAGTAGCTGTCCATGGCGTCGGCCAGCTTCATGATGGCGCCTTCGCCCAGGTCACCCTTGTCGCCTTCCATGGCGAGCTTGGCGCTGCCGTGGATGATGGGGGTGTCGTCGCCGGGGAAGTCGTACTTGGAGAGCAGCTCGCGCACTTCCATTTCAACGAGTTCGAGCAGTTCGGCGTCGTCGACCATGTCGCACTTGTTCAGGAAGACGATGATGTGGGGCACGCCGACCTGGCGGGCCAGCAGGATGTGCTCGCGGGTCTGGGGCATGGGGCCGTCAGCGGCCGAGCACACCAGGATGGCGCCGTCCATCTGGGCGGCGCCGGTGATCATGTTCTTGACGTAGTCGGCGTGGCCGGGGCAGTCCACGTGGGCGTAGTGGCGCGAAGCGGTTTCGTACTCGACGTGGGCGGTGTTGATGGTGATGCCGCGCGCCTTTTCTTCGGGAGCCGCGTCAATCTGGTCGTAACCCTTGGCTTCGCCACCAAACTTGCTGGCCAGCACCGTGGTGATGGCCGCCGTCAGCGTGGTCTTGCCATGGTCCACGTGACCAATGGTGCCCACGTTCACGTGCGGCTTGGTGCGCTCAAATTTTCCTTTTGCCATTTTTCGACTCCGAAAAAAGAAACTAGATCAAATCAACAAAATTCTGGTGCCCTTGGCGGGAATCGGACCCGCGACCTCTCCCTTACCAAGGGAGTGCTCTACCACTGAGCCACAAGGGCAAATAAAAACCATTCGCCGCGTGCCGTAACGATTTGTGGAGCGGGAGACGGGAATCGAACCCGCGTCATTAGCTTGGAAGGCTAGGGTTCTACCATTGAACTACTCCCGCATCGGGCGAACTTCAACAACCCCTGCAGGCTTCCCAGAGCTCTACACAAATCACTTCAACACTTCACTTCTACAGTTTCACCCAGACCCAAAAAAGGCCTGGTGGAGGAGGCTGGATTCGAACCAGCGTAGGCGTAAGCCAACAGATTTACAGTCTGCCCCCTTTAGCCACTCGGGCACCCCTCCGGCGAACCTCGAAATATAGCACGATTTTTTGTCACTGGCCTGCTTGCCGGCACGCGACCTGCATTTCCTGGCGCGACGTCCCACAAACCCGGCCCCCAACAACCCCGCACAATGACCGGCATGACCCTCCCCGCCACCCCGGCCCAGCGCACCATCAACCTTGCCCTGCAGGGCGGCGGCTCCCACGGCGCCTTCACCTGGGGCGTGCTGGACGCCCTGCTGGCCGACCCGCGGATCGCCATTGAGGGCATCAGCGGCGCCAGCGCGGGCGCGGTGAACGCCGTGGCGCTGGCCGACGGCTACGCGCGCGCCCAGGCTGCGGGCACCGACCCGCGCCAGGCCGCGCGCGAGTCGCTGGCCCGGGTCTGGGGCGAGGTGTCGGCCCTGGGCCACATCGGCGCCCTGCAAAAAGGAGTGGCCAGCCTGTTGTGGGGCGCCATTCCGAAGGAGTTGGCGCCTACCAACTTCTTTGCCAGCGCGATGCAGGGCTGGTTCTCGCCGTACCAGTCCAACCCGCTGGACATCAACCCGCTGCGCGAACTGCTGACCCGCCTGATCGACTTCAAGGCGCTGGGCGCGCTGCAGTCGCCGCGGGTGTTTGTGTCGGCCACCCATGTCAACACCGGCAAGGCGGCCCTGTTCACCGGCGCCGACGTCACGCCCCAGGCGGTGATGGCCTCGGCCTGCCTGCCCATGCTGTTTCAGGCCGTGGAGATCGACGGCCAGCATTACTGGGACGGCGGCTATTCGGTGAACCCGGCGCTGACGCCGCTGATCGACCACTGCGCCAGCGCCGACATCGTGCTGGTGCAGATCAACCCGCTGCGGCGCGAGGACACGCCGCGCACCCCGGCCGACATCCTGGACCGGGTCAACGAGCTGACCTTCAACGCCAGCCTGCTGACCCAGGTGCGTTCGATCGACTTCATCAACCGGCTGCTGGCCGAGGGCTCGCTGCGCGGTTCGCGCTGCCGGCGCGTGCTGCTGCACCGCATCGATGGCGGCGAAGCCATCCAGCACTACCCCGCCTCGTCGCGCGCCTCGGCCGACCCCGACCTGATCCAGGCGCTGTTCAAGCTCGGGCAGACCTCGGGCCAGGAGTGGCTGCAAAAGCACTTCGTGGCGCTGGGCCAGCGCAGCACGGTGGACATCGGCCAGGATTACCTGGACGACACGCGGCTGGACAGCCTGCCCCGGCCACACCACGGGCAGCCGCCGCCACCGCGGCGGGGCCTGAAATCGCTGATCAGCCGGCTGTTTGGCCGCCGGGCCTAGAACCGCAGCTCGACGCCGCGTTCGGCCAGCCAGTCGCGCGCAAGGCCGAAATGCCCGCAGCCGATGAAGGGCACGGGTGGCCGCAGCGCCGACAGCGGCGACGGGTGGTTGGCGCGCAGCACCAGCGCCTCGCGCTGGTGGGTGGCCGCCGCCGCCTCGATCAGCCCGGCCTTGGCCTGGGCATGCGCGCCCCACAGCAGGTAGACGCAGGGTGAGGCCTGGGCCGCCACGGCGCCGATCAGCGCGTCGGTCAGCGCCTCCCAGCCCTGGCGCGCATGGCTGGCGGGCTGGCCGTCTTCCACCGTGAGGCTGGTGTTGAGCAGCAGCACGCCCTGGCGCGCCCAGCCCTGCAGCGAGCCGCTGGCCGGGGGCGGCGTGCCGAACTCGCGCTGCAGTTCCTTGAAGATGTTGCGCAGCGAGGGCGGCGGCCGCACGCCCGGCGGCACCGAGAACGCGAGCCCCTCGGCCTGCCCGGGGCCGTGGTACGGGTCCTGCCCCAGGATCACCAGCTTCACGCCGGCCAGCGGCGTGAGTTCCAGCGCGCGAAACGGCTGCGGCGGGTAGAGGGTGGCGCCGGCGGCCAGCCGCGCCTCGATAAAGCGGCCCAGCTGCTGGCCGGTCGGGCTGTCAAGAAAATCATCCAGCACCGGCCGCCAGCCGGCGGCCACGGGCCAGGCCCGGGGCTTCCAGGCCGTGAGCGCGGTGGCTGGCCCGGGTTCAAGTGCCAAACTGGCCTGGAGTCCAATAGCGGCGGCCATGGTGCGCTACAAATTCAGGAGCAAATTGGAGGAGAAAACCAGGGGCCCATCAGGGGCCGAAGAGGGCCGCCAGCGCCGTGCCCGGGTCGGGCGCGCGCATGAAGGCCTCGCCCACCAGGAAGGCATGCACGCCGGCGTCGCGCATCTTCTTCACGTCGTCGCGGCCCAGGATGCCCGACTCGGTGACCAGCAGGCGGTCGGCCGGCACGTCGGGCAGCATGGCCAGCGTGGTGTCCAGCGTGACCTCGAAGCTGCGCAGGTTGCGGTTGTTGATGCCCAGAAGCGGCGTCTTGAGCCTGAGCGCGCGTTCCAGTTCGGCGCGGTCATGCACCTCCACCAGCACCGCCATGTCCAGGCTGTGCGCAATCGCTTCAAGCTCGGCCATCTGCGCGTCGTCCAGGCAGGCCGCGATCAGCAGGATGCAGTCGGCGCCCATGACGCGCGACTCGTAGACCTGCCAGGCATCGACCATGAAGTCCTTGCGCAGCACCGGCAGGTCGCACGAGGCGCGGGCCTGCTTGAGGTAGTCCACGCTGCCCTGGAAGAACTGCTGGTCGGTGAGCACCGAGAGGCAGGCGGCCTGGGTCTGGCCGTCGCCCTCGGCATAGCTTTGCGCGATGTCGGCCGGGATGAAGTCGGCCCGCAGCACGCCCTTGCTCGGGCTGGCCTTCTTGACCTCGGCGATCACCGCGGCCTGGCCGGCCGCGATTTTGGCGCGCAGGGCGCCGGCGAAGTCGCGCGTGAGCACGCGGCTTTGCGCGTCGGCGCGCATCGCGGCCAGCGGCTTCTTCTTCTGGCCGGCGGCGATCTCCTCGCGCTTGACGGCAATGATCTGGTTCAGGATGTCGGACATGCTTCAGCCGCCCAGCGCCTGGGTGGCCGCCACAAACTGCGTCAGCCGGGCCTTGGCCGCGCCCGAGGCGATGGCCGCGGCGGCCTGCGCGATGCCGTCCTTCATGGTCGGCACCACATTGGCGGCGTACAGCGCCACGCCGGCGTTGAGCGTGACGATGTCGCGCGCGGCGCCGCTCTGGTTGTCCAGCACGCTCATCAGCATGAGGCGCGACTGGTCGGGCGTGTCGACCTTGAGCGCGCGGTTGCTGGCCATGGGCAGGCCGAAGTCCTCGGGGTGGATTTCGTACTCGGTGATCTCGCCGTCTTTCAGCTCGCCCACCAGCGTGGCGGCGCCCAGGCTCACCTCGTCCATGCCGTCGCGGCCATAGACCACCACCGCGTGCTCAGTGCCCAGGCGCTGCAGCGCGCGGATCTGGATGCCCACCAGGTCGGGGTGGAACACGCCCATGAGGATGTTGGGCGCGCCGGCCGGGTTGGTCAGCGGGCCCAGGATGTTGAAGATGGTGCGCACGCCCAGCTCCTTGCGCACCGGCGCCACGTGCTTCATGGCCGTGTGGTGGTTGGGCGCGAACATGAAGCCGATGCCGGTGTCGGCGATGCACTGCGCGATCTGCTCGGGCTTGAGGTTGATGTTGACGCCCAGGCTCTCCAGCACGTCGGCGCTGCCGCTCTTGCTGGAGACGCTGCGCCCGCCGTGCTTGCTGACCTTGGCGCCCGCGGCCGCGGCCACGAACATCGAGCAGGTGGAGATGTTGAAGGTGTGCGAGCCGTCGCCGCCCGTGCCCACGATGTCCACCAGGTGGGCCTTGTCGGCCACGTTGACCTTGGTGGAGAACTCGCGCATGACCTGGGCCGCGGCCGTGATCTCGCCGATGGTTTCCTTCTTGACACGCAGGCCGGTGATCAGCGCCGCCATCATCACGGGCGAGCACTCGCCGCTCATGATCAGGCGCACGATGCGCAGCATCTCGTCGTGGAAGATTTCGCGGTGTTCGATGGTGCGCTGCAGCGCTTCCTGGGGGGTGATGGGCATCTGGGTCTCCTCAAGTCGTCGGATTGTCGGCCAGCGCGAGTTTCACGCCAAAGCCCATGAACATCAGGCCCGCGATGCGGTCCAGCCAGTGCATCGCGGCGCTCAGGGCCGTGGCGCGGGTCGCCAGCCAGGCTGCGGCCAGTGCCCAGCCCAGGTTGACCCACAGGCCGTTGAAATTGAACAGCAGGCCCAGCAGCAGGAAGGCCAGCGCCTTGTGCTCCACGCCGGGGCCAATGAACTGCGGCACAAAGGCCAGAAAGAACAGCGCCACCTTGGGATTGAGCGCATTGGTCCAGAAACCCCTGAAAAAGATACTTTTCATGGTTGGAGTCCAGGAGGGGCGGCCACTATCCGCTACGGAATCCATAGCGGCCGGCGGTCGCGACAACAGCATGCGCAGCCCCACATAGACCAGGTAGGCGGCGCCCACCCACTTGAGCACGGTGAAGGCCGTGGCCGACGCGGCCATGAGCGCGCTCACGCCCGCGGCCGCCGCGAGGATGTGCACGAAGCAGCCGGCCGTGATGCCCAGCGCCGCCACCATGCCGGCGCGCGCGCCCTGGCGCAGCGCATGGCTCACGATGTACAGCACGTCGGGCCCCGGCGTGAGGTTGAGCAGCAGGCCGGCGGCCACGAACAGGAGCAGCTGGTGCAGTTCCATGCTCAGCCCCCGAAGTAGCCGCGGATGGCGGCCACCGCGCGGTCCACGCCGGCGGCGTCCACATCCAGGTGGGTGACAAAGCGCAGCCGGTACAACCCTGTGGCCTGGATGCCCTGCGCCGCCAGGTGCGGCAGCAGGCCGGCTGACTTGTCGCGGGCAGCACCGTGCAAGTCGACAAACACGATGTTGGTGTGCGGGGCTTCGACGCTCACGCCCTCCAGGCCCGCCAGCCCCTCGGCCAGGCGGCGCGCCAGCGCGTGGTCGTCGGCCAGCCGGTCGATGTGGTGGTCCAGCGCGTGCGCGGCCGCGGCGGCCAGCAGCCCGGCCTGGCGCATGCCGCCACCGGCCATCTTGCGGATGCGGTGGGCGCGCGCAATGAATTCGCGGCTGCCGCACAGGGCCGAGCCCACGGGCGCGCCCAGGCCCTTGCTGAAGCAGACCGAGACCGAGTCAAAGCACTGCGCGATGCGGCGGGCCTCGGCCACCACCTCTGCATGGGAAACCGTTCGCACTGAGCTGGTCGAAGTGCTACCGGGGGCTTCAGCAAGCTCAGCCCGAACGGAGTGCGCTTGCGCCACGGCCGCGTTGAACAGCCGCGCGCCGTCCAGGTGGCGGCTCAGGCCATGGCGGCGCGCCAGCGCCGTGGCTTGCTCGACGTAGGCCATGGGCAGCAGCTTGCCGCCCAGTGTGTTCTCCAGCGCCAGCAGGCGGGTGCGCGCAAAGTGCGCGTCGTCGGGCTTGATGGCGGCTTCAATGTCGGCCAGCGGCAGCGTGCCGTCGGGCGCATGGTTCAAGGGCTGCGGCTGCACGCTGCCAAACACCGCCGCGCCGCCACCTTCCCAACGGTAGCAGTGCTGCTGCTGGCCCACGATGTACTCGTCGCCGCGCTGGCAGTGGCTCAGGATGGCGCACAGGTTGCTCTGGGTGCCCGTGGGCACGAACAGCGCGGCCTCAAAGCCCAGCAGCGCCGCGATCTTGTCCTGCAGCGCGTTGACGCTGGGGTCGCCGCCAAACACGTCGTCGCCCAGCGGCGCGGCGGCCATGGCGGCGCGCATGGCCGCGGTCGGCTGGGTAACCGTGTCGCTGCGCAGATCGACAGTGGCGCTCATGCCGGCATCTCCATGAAGTTGCGCAGCATGGCGTGGCCGTGTTCGGTGAGGATGGACTCGGGGTGGAACTGCACCCCTTCCACCGCCAGCGTCTTGTGGCGCACGCCCATGATCTCGCCGTCGTCGGTCCAGGCCGTGACCTCGAGCTCGACGGGGCACGTGGCCCGCTCGATCGCCAGCGAGTGGTAGCGGTTGACCGTGAACTTTTCGGGCAGGCCCGCGAACACGCCCTGGCGCGTGGTGGTGATCACGCTGGTCTTGCCGTGCATGAGCTGCTGCGCGCGGATGATCCTGCCGCCAAACGCCGCGCCAATGCTCTGGTGGCCCAGGCACACGCCCAGCACCGGCAGCTTGCCCGCAAAGTACTGGATGGCCGCCACCGACACCCCGGCCTCGGCCGGCGAACATGGGCCGGGCGAGACCACCAGCCGGTCGGGCGCGCGGCCGGCAATGCCTTCCACGGTGATCTCGTCGTTGCGGAACACCTCCACCTGCGCGCCCAGCTCGCCAAAGTACTGGACGATGTTGTAGGTGAAGCTGTCGTAGTTGTCGATCATGAGGATTTTCATGGGACAAGCTCCAGGAACGGACATCCGTACGCAAAAGGCGCAAAACAAGCGCCGAGAACGCAGAAAGAAGACAAAAAGGTGTTCATAGCTTGTTCACCAGTCTGTGAATGCCCTTGACAACGGGAAAGGCATGGAAGTTGATGAGGAGGCCGAGCTTCAGGCCTGAAAGCCGCAGGTAGGACAGCAGCTGCGCGCGGTGAGCGTCGAGCACGCTCTCCAGGGCCTTGACCTCCACAATAACGGCGCCTTCAATGATGAAATCAGCCCGGTATCCCAGGCCGACGCTGCGTCCCTTGTAGAGGGCTGGCACCGCCACTTCACGCTCGAAGCGCAGCCCCCTCTCGGCCAGCTCCATCGCCAGCGCACCTGAATAGGCACTTTCCAGCAAGCCGACGCCCAGCACCCGCTGGACCTCGACAGCGGCCCCGATGATGGCGTGGGAACAATCATTCTCGATCGGCTGTTCCTTCTGCGTCCTTTGCGCGTCCTTTGCGCCTTCCGCGTACGGAAGTCCGGTTTCGGTGGCACTCATTCCATGCCCTCCTCAACCAGCTCCGAGGCACGCAACAGCGCACGGGCCTTGGCCTCGGTCTCTTTCCACTCCAGCTCGGGCACCGAGTCGGCCACCACGCCGGCCGCGGCCTGCACGTAGAGCGTCTGGTCCTTGATGATGCCGGTGCGGATGGCAATGGCCACGTCCATGTCGCCGGCAAAGCTCAGGTAGCCGCAGGCGCCGCCGTACAGGCCGCGCTTGGTGGGCTCGAGCTGGTCGATCAGCTCCATGGCGTGCACCTTGGGCGCGCCGGTCAGCGTGCCGGCCGGGAAGGTGGCACGCAGCACGTCCATGTTGGTCATGCCCTCGTTGAGGATGCCCTCGACGTTGCTCACGATGTGCATCACATGGCTGTAGCGCTCGACCGCGAACTGCTCGGTCACCTTGACGGTGCCGGTGCGCGCGATGCGGCCAATGTCATTGCGCGCCAGGTCGATCAGCATCACATGCTCGGCGCGTTCCTTGGGGTCGTTGACCAGTTCCTGCTCCACCGCCAGGTCCTGCTCGGGCGAGGCGCCGCGCGGCCGGGTGCCGGCCAGCGGGCGGATGGTGATTTTCTCCGCCGACCGGCCTTCATGCTCGACCTGCTCCTGGCGCACCAGGATCTCGGGCGATGCCCCCACCACATGGAAATCCCCGAAGTGGTAGTAGTACATGTAGGGCGAGGGGTTGAGCGAGCGCAGCGCGCGGTACAGGCTCAGCGGGCTTTCGGTGTAGCGCTTCTTGATGCGCTGGCCCACCTGCACCTGCATGAAGTCGCCGGCCTCGATCAGCGCCTTGGCGCGGTCCACGGCCTTCAGGTAGTCGGCCTTGGCGAAGTCGCGCTCGGCCGGGAAGGTCTGGCTCTGCTTGATCACGGGCGCGCTGACCGAGTACTTGAGCTGCTCGCGCAGTTCGCGCAGCCGCTTCTTGGCGTTGGCAAAGGCCTCGGGCTGGCCCGGGTCGGCATAGACGATCAGGTACAGCTTGCCCGAGAGGTTGTCGATGACGGCCAGTTCCTCGCACTGCAGCAGCAGGATGTCGGGGCAGCCCAGCGTGTCGGGCGGGCAGCTGGCCTGAAGCTTTTTCTCGATGTGGCGCACCGTGTCGTAGCCAAAGTAGCCCGCCAGGCCGCCGCAAAAGCGCGGCAGGCCCGGCCGCAGCGCGACCTTGAAGCGCTTCTGGTAGGCCGCCACGAAGTCCAGCGGGTTGCCGGGCACGGTTTCCACCACCTTGCCGTCGGTGACCACCTCGCTCACGGCGTCGGCGCCAAAGCCGCTGGCGCGCAGCAGGGTGCGCGCGGGCAGCCCGATGAAGCTGTAGCGGCCAAAACGCTCGCCGCCCACCACGGATTCGAGCAGGAAGCTGTAGCGGCCGCCGTCACGCGAATGCGCCAGCTTGAGGTACAGGGACAGGGGGGTTTCGAGGTCCGCAAAGGCTTCCGCGATCAGCGGAATGCGGTTGTAGCCAGCCTGGGCCAGGCTTTTGAATTCAAGTTCGGTGATCAAGGGGTGAGCCTCCACAAGCTCGGCGGCAGGGACTGCCGCTTTCATTCAAACCAATGCCTTGCTCGGGGAGCCAGGCGCGGGGCACGGGTTGCCCCGTGCTTCAGGAACGCACGAATTCAGGTTGACGCCAGGGCCAGGCTCCCCGGTCGCTCAAACCTGTGATGGACGTGCGGTGGATGAACATTTGGAGCGCAGTGTAGCAAATGACGCGCGGACGCGGCCAGCCGTCCACGCTCGAAAACCCTGTTGCCAGCCCCGCGCCGAACCGCAAGAATGAAGCCATAAACGAACGATCGTTCTTTTTCAGGAGACAAGCATGAAGTGGTTCAACAAGTTCGCGCTCACGGCGGCGGCCTGCCTGCTGGCCACCAGCGCCTTGGCCGAGATGACGCTGTCGGGCGTCAAATACGACGACACGGTCGATGCGCGCGGCACCCAGCTGCACCTGAACGGCGCGGGCATCCGCTACAAGGCCATCTTCAAGGTCTATACCGCAGGGCTGTACCTGGGCAAGAAGGCCAGCACCCCCGACGAGGTGCTTGCGGCCACCGGCCCCAAGCGCATGAGCATCACCATGCTGCGCGACATTGACTCGGGAGAGCTGGGCAAGCTGTTCTCGCGCGGCATGGAAGACAACATGGACAAGGCGGCGTTCTCCAAGCTGATCCCGGGCGTGCTCAAGATGAGCCAGATCTTTTCCGACCACAAGAAGCTGGTGGCGGGCGACACCTTTGCCATCGACTGGATCCCCGGCACCGGCACCGTGATCACGGTCAAGGGCAAGGCCCAGGGCGAGCCGTTCAAGGAGCCCGAGTTCTTCAACGCCCTGATGCGCATCTGGCTGGGGCCCAACCCGGCCGACTGGAAACTCAAGGAAGCGCTGCTGGGCAAGGCGGGCTGAGCGCCCGCGGCGCGATCAGGCGAGCTGCGTCAGCGCGTCAACAAAGCCGTCGGCATCCACGCTGCGCACCGGCTCGCCGTGGTTGTAGCCGTAGGTCACCAGCACCACGGGGCAGCCCGCGGCCCGCGCGGCCCGGGCGTCGTTGCTTGAATCGCCGACCATCAGCGTGCGGTCCGGCTGCGTGCCCAGCGCCTCGCAGGTCTTGAGCAGGGGCAACGGGTCGGGCTTCTTGCGCTCGAAGGCGTCGCCGCCAAACACCACCTCGAAGAAGGCATCCAGCCCCTTGGCCTGCAGCAGGGGCCGGGCAAACGCCGTGGGCTTGTTGGTCAGGCAGGCCAGCCGCACGCCGGCCTGGCGCAGCGCGGCCAGGCCTTCGCGCGCCCCGGGGTAGACCGCCGAGTGCTGGCCATTGATGGCCAGGTAATGGTGCTGGTAGCGGCGCCAGGCCGCGTCGTAGCGCGCCGCGTCCGCGCCCACATGGGCCAGCACCTGGCGGATCAGGTGTTCCGACCCCTTGCCCACCATGAGGCCAATGGCGCCACGGCCGACCGGCGGCAGCGACAGGTCCGCGAGCATGAGGTTCAGGGCTGCCTCGAAGTCACCCAGTGTGTCCACCAGGGTTCCGTCAAGGTCGATGATGGCGGCGTCGACCGGCCGGGGTAGCAAGGCAAAAGGCATCGCCGGCATTGTGCCGCGAGTCAGGTCGCGCTCCTCTCCTACACCGCCGCGCGCCCGTCCGCGCCACAGTGAGGTGATGCACATCCGGATGACCAGCAAACGGCGCAACACGGGCCGCGCGGCGGGCAAGACCGTGCCCGCGCAGGGCGAAACCACCGCGCCGCAGGAAGTCCCCCGGCTGCCGCACGAGCATGACGAGTCATCCGACAGCCAGGCCGGCGCCGACGCCAGCCAGCAGCGGGTCGGCCGGCAGGCCCACCGCGATGTGCAGCAGGGCCTGGTCGACACCGACAGGGCGCCGGTGATGGACAAAGCCTACGGCAAGGTCAAGGGCAAGCCCCTGCCCTGAGGTGGCCGGGTTCATTTGCCGGGCACAATTTGCCGGGTCCATTGACCCGAGGCCAAACCAAGGCCATCCCGAGGAGACCGCCATGCGCCTGATGCGTTCGTTCATTGCCCTGCTGGGCGCCACCCTGCTCGCCACCGCGGCCTTCGCCCAGGACGTGAAAGTGGTCTACCACATTGACAGCGCCGAGGCCCAGGCCACCAAGGCCCTGCGCAACATCCGCAACCACCTGGACGTGGCCCCCAAGACCGGCATCGTCGTGGTCACGCACGCGGACGGCGTGGACTTCCTCATGGAAGGCGCGAAGGACCCGAAGAACCCCAACATCGATTACGCCGCGCTGGTCAGCGCCCTGCGCGCCCGCGGGGTGCGCTTCGAGGTCTGCGAGATCACGCTGCGCAACCGCAACCTCAAGAAAGACCAGTTCATCCTCGACGCGGAGTTCACCCCGTCGGGCGTGGTGCGCATCGGCGAGCTGCAGGCCCGCGACCACTACGCCTACATCAAGCCCTGAGCGCCGGGGCGCGGCCTGTCAGCCGCGCAGCGCGGCGCGCATGCCGTCGATCACGCCCTTGTAGTCGGGCTTGCCGAAAATCGCGCTGCCGGCCACGAAGGTGTCGGCCCCGGCCGCCGCCACACGGGCGATGTTGTCGGTCTTGATGCCGCCGTCCACCTCCAGCCGGATGTCCTTGCCGCAGGCGTCGATGCGCTTGCGGGCGGCCTCGACCTTGCGCAGCGCCGAGTCGATGAAGCTCTGGCCGCCAAAACCCGGGTTGACGCTCATGATCAGGATCAGGTCGATGTCGTCGATCACCCAGTCCAGCACGTCCAGCGGCGCGGCGGGGTTGAACACCAGGCCCGGCTTGCACCCCTTGGCCTTGATGGCCTGGATGCTGCGGTGCACATGGCCCGACGCGTCGGGGTGGAAGCTGATGTAGTCGGCGCCGGCGTCCGCGAAGGCCGCGGCCAGCGCATCCACCGGCTGCACCATGAGGTGCACGTCCACGGGCACGGCCACGCCGGCCGCGGTCCTGGCATGCGGCTTCAGCGCCTGGCAGACCATGGGGCCAAAGGTGAGGTTGGGCACGTAATGGTTGTCCATCACGTCAAAGTGGATCCAGTCGGCGCCGCCGGCGATGACGCTGGCCACTTCCTCGCCCAGGCGGGCGAAGTCGGCGGACAGGATCGAGGGGGCAATGCGGTAGGTGGGGACGGTCGGGCTCATGACGGGATTGTCGCAGTTGGCGCGCGCCATCGCCCCGCGCGGTACCATTCAGCGGCCATGCCCAAGTACCAGTTCACGGTTGACGTCGAGCCCCACTACCTGCCGGACCAGTCCGCGCCGGCGCAGGACCTCTACAGCTTCTCCTACACCATCACCATCACCAACGCGGGCGAGGTGCCAGCCCAGCTGATCGCCCGCCACTGGCTCATCGGCAACGCCCAGGGCCAGACCGAGGAGGTCAAGGGCCTGGGCGTGGTCGGGCACCAGCCACTGCTCAGCCCCGGCGAATCCTTCCAGTACACCAGCGGCTGCCGCCTGCGCACGCCCACCGGCACCATGCGCGGCAGCTATTTCTGCGTGGCCGAGGACGGGGAGCGCTTCGAGGTGGACATCCCGGCCTTCGTGCTCGACGCCGGCAGCGCCGCGCCCCGGGTCCTGCACTGAGCCACGGCGCCAGACCCTGCGCGCGACAGCGGCATCCCGGTCAGGGCTTGCAGATGAACATTGATACAAATATAATAAAGCTTCATTTCAGGCTCAACTCTGCTTTTTTGACTCTTGGCAGCGATTCCGAGCAATTGGAGCCCTCTCGAGGGCTCTTTTTTTGCCTCCGGCAAGCTGTTGCGCGGCCCTCACAGGGCGGGACACCGTCCATAGGCACCGGTTTGCGGAAACCCTATGATCCTCGCGTATGCCCACCACCCGCCCTGCCCCGCCCATGCCCGTGCCTGCTGAAATGGGGGCCGCCGAGAAGCAGGTGCTGCGGCGGTTTCGCGTGGTGTTCAATGCCATCAAGACCCATTTCCAGCAGGTCGAGAAGCAGGCCGGCATTGGCGGGGCCCAGCTCTGGGCGCTGAGCGTGGTGCGCCAGCATCCGGGCATCCGGGTGACCCACCTGGCCACGGCCATGGACATCCACCAGTCCACCGCCAGCAACCTGGTGCGCACCCTGGTCGAGCGCAAGCTGGTGGAGACCAGCAAGAGCGAGGAAGACCGGCGCGCGGTGTGCCTGCACCTGCTGCCCGACGGCGAGCGGATGCTGGACCGGGCCCCGGGGCCGTTCTCGGGCGTCCTGCCCGCCGCGCTGGACCGGCTAGACTCTGCCACTCTGGACCGCCTGGACGCGGACCTGGGCAAACTGATCGAGGCGCTGGCCAGCGACCTCACCGACCCCCAGGCCGAACAGGTGCCCCTCGCCCAGCTCTGAAGGAGCGCGGCCTTGGCGTTTGCGCCTACATCCTGCGCCGATGACGGCGGAATAAACTCTCCCCGGGGAGCATTTTTATGAATGAAATCATGGCTGTCTGGGCCGAATGGCTCAAGCCTTCGGCCGGTCTGCCCACCGTTCAGTGGTCCATCCTGCTGGCCATGGCGGCCATCGCGGGCCACCTGATCCAGCGTTACACCGGCCTGCCCAAGGTGGTTGGCTACTCGGCCGTGGGCGCCGTCGCGGGCCTGGCGGGGTTCTCGGGCGCGGCCTGGCCGCTGCAGGGCATCAGCCTGTTCCTGCTCGAACTGGGCGTGGCGGTGGTGCTGTTCGAGGCCGGCGGCCGCATCCCGCTGCGCTGGTTCCGCCACAACCCCATGGTGCTGGTGCAAAGCGTGCTGGAGTCGCTGCTGACCTATTTCGCGGTGTTCTGGGTGCTGGTCTGGCTGGAGGTGCCGCATGTCGTGGCCGAGGCCCTGGCCATCGTGGCCATCGTGGCCTCGCCGGCCGTGCTCAGCCGCGTGGTGCTGGACACCCGGGCTTCGGGGCCGGTGACCGAGCGCGCCATGGTGCTGGCCACGCTGGGCACGCTGTACGCGCTGACCTGGGGCAGCGCCAAGGCCGGCCTGATGTTCCGGCCCAGCCACCCGCTGACCGACACGGTCTACCCGGTGGCGGTGGTGCTGGGCCTGTCGTTCGTGGTGGGCGCGGTGCTGGCGCTGGCGCTGCGCAGCGCGCTGCGCGTGATGAACCCGACCAGCGAGAACACCTCCATGCTGCTGCTGGCGCTGATTGCCGCGGGCACTGCGCTGGCCGCCCACTTTGGCGGCTCGGCGCCGCTGGCCGCGCTGCTGGGCGGCATGCTGCTCAAGCAGCTCAACCCCCGGCCCTGGACGGTGCCGCGCCAGCTGGGCACGGCCGCCTCCATCCTGACCATGCTGATGTTCGTGCTGGTGTCGGTGGTGGCGGCGCGGGCCGACTGGAGCGCGCCCGTCGTCACCCTGGTGCTGGCCCTGATCGGCGCCCGCGCGCTGGCCAAGATCACCGGCGTGGCGCTGGCCAACCCGGGCAGCGGCGCCAGCTGGCGCCAGGCCCTGTGGCTGGGCTGCGCGATGGCGCCGATGTCGTCGGTGGCGCTGCTGCTGGTGTCGCAGTTCGTGGTGTCGTCACCGGCCAACGGGCCGATGATCGCGCGCATCGCGCTGCCCGCGATCCTGCTGATGGAGGTGCTGGGCGCCGTCATCACCACGCTGGCGCTGTACCGCGCCGGCGAAAGCTCCAAGCCCTGGCAATCGCAGGTGGCGCCCATGCCCGAAAGCCGCGACAGCACCGGAGACCGCTATGGCGCTTGAACCGTTTGGCAACTCGGCCGCGCTGTCGCTGGGGGTGGAGCTGGAACTGCAGCTCGTCAACACCAACGACTACGACCTGGCGCCCTATTCCGACGACATGCTGCGGCTGATGGCCAAGGTGCCGCTGCCCGGCAGCGTGGTGCCCGAGATGACCTCGAGCATGATCGAGATCTCCACCGACGTCTGCCACTCCTCGTCCGAGGTGCTGGGTCAGCTCACGCAGATCCGCGATGCGCTGGTCAAGAGCGCCGACAAGCTCAACATCGCCGTGCTGGGCGGCGGCACCCACCCGTTCCAGATGTGGCATGAGCGGCGCATCTACGACAAGCCGCGCTTTCGCGAGCTGTCGGAGCTGTACGGCTACCTGTCCAAGCAGTTCACCATCTTCGGCCAGCACGTGCACGTGGGTTGCCCCGACGCCAACACCGCGCTGCTCACGCTGCACCGCATGTCGCGCTACATCCCGCACTTCATCGCGCTGTCGGCCTCGTCGCCCTTCGTGCAGGCGCAGGACACGGCGTTCGACTCGGCCCGGCTCAACTCGGTGTTCGCGTTCCCGCTGTCGGGCCGGGCGCCGTTCGCGCTGACCTGGGACGACTTCAGCGCCTACTTCGACAAGATGACGCGCACCGGCGTGGTCAAGAGCATGAAGGACTTCTACTGGGACATCCGGCCCAAGCCCGAGTACGGCACCATTGAAATCCGCGTGTTCGACACCCCGCTGACCGTGGGCCGCGCGGCCGCGCTGGCCGGCTATGTGCAGTCGCTGGCCTCGTGGTTCATGGAGGACGACCCCTTCATGCCGACCGAGGACGACTACCTGGTCTACACCTACAACCGCTTCCAGGCCTGCCGCTTCGGGCTGGAGGCCGTATACGTGGACCCGGCCACCGGCGAGCACACCACGCTGCGCGAGCACATCCTGGCCACCATGGCCCAGGTGCACCGCCACGCCCACAAGCTCAATGCCAGCGCCGGCATCCACCTGCTGCGCACCAGCGTCGAGCAGGGCAACAACGACGCGCGCTGGCTGCGCGAGCGCCAGACCCACGAACGGCTGCTGGCCGAGGTGGTGCGCCAGGGGGCGCAGAAGTTCCGCGGCCTCTGAACATGAATTTCCTGCCCGCCTGGCCGCTGTCGGCGAACGCCCTGTTCTTCTTCGGCTTCCTGCTGTTCTGCGGGTCGCTGGGCGGTTATGTGGCGCACCGCTGGCCCTGGCTGCCCAGCATCACCGGGTTCATGCTGGTGGGCTTCATCGCGGGGCCCAACGTGCTGCACCTGGTCAGCCACGAGGGGCTGGCCGAGTCGCGCATCGTGGTCGACGTGGCGCTGGGCCTGATCCTGTACCGGCTCGGGCTGTCACTGGACATCAAGCTGCTGCTGCGTGACCGCAGCCTGATCTTCATTTCGCTGGCCGAAAGCGCGCTGACCTTTGCCGTGGTGCTGGCCGGCATGCGCTGGATGGGCGTGCCCAACCTGCCGGCCGCGGTGATCGCGGCGATTGCCATCTCCTCGTCGCCCGCGGTGCTGATCCACGTGGCCCACGAACTCGGCGCCAAGGGCCCGGTGACCGACCGCGCCAAGAGCCTGGTGGCCCTGAACAACGTGCTGGCCTTCCTGGCCTTTGCCGCGCTGCTGCCCCTGCTCTACCACCGCGCCGAGGCGCCACTGGTCACCATCCTGCTCGGCCCGCTGTACCAGCTGCTGGGCTCGGGCCTGCTGGGCGGCCTGATGGGCGCGGCCCTGCACGTGGCGGCGCGCCGGACCAAGGCAGCCCAGCAGTACCAGCTGGCGCTCGTGGTGGGCGCGGTGGCCATCACGCTGGGCGCGGCGCTGATGCTCAAGCTCTCGCCGCTGTTCGCGCCGCTGGTGCTGGGCATCGTGGTGCGCAGCATCGAGCGCAAGCACCTGATCGCCAACATCGAGTTCGGCCCCGCGTTCGAGCTGTTCTTCATTGCCCTGTTCGTCTATGCGGGCGCCAACCTGCATGTGTCCGAGATGCTGGCCTATGCCCCGGCCGCCGCGGTGTTCGTGGTGGGCCGCTCGCTGGCCAAATGGCTGGGCGTGGGCGGCACCTCGATGCTGCTCGGGGTGCCCAGGCGCCAGTCGGCCACCACCGGCCTGATGCTGATCCCGATGGCGGGCCTGGCGATTGGCCTGGTCAACAACATGGTGGCGCTGTTCCCCAAGGAAGGCGCCATCGTCGGCTCCATCGTGCTGGCTGCGGTGGCCGTGCTCGAAACCCTGGGCCCGCCGGTCACGGCCCGCGCGCTGCGCTCGTCGGGCGATGAGCTGGACCCCGCGCGCGGCTACGAGGCGCCCGAGTACTGGCCACCGGCCGAGGACGCCGAGCCGCCACCCTTCGCGGCCGGCAGCCCCGCGCCGCTGGCGCCCTCGCCCCGGGACTGACATGGCCCCCACGCTTGCCACTTCGTGTGCTTCGCTGCCCCCCGAGGGGGCTTCAGCCGCCTTGGGGCGGCCCGGCGGCGGCAGCTAGCCCATGGGCGAGTTCGAGCTGATCCAGCGCTTCTTTCACCGGCCGGCGCGCCGTTCGCCGCTCGGGCCGGGCGACGACTGCGCGCTGCTGCAGCCCGCGCCGGGCATGCAGCTGGCGGTGTCCAGCGACATGCTGGTGGAGGGCCGCCACTTCCTGTCCACCGTGGACCCGGCGCGGCTGGGCCACAAGGCACTGGCGGTCAACCTCAGCGACCTGGCCGCCTGCGGCGCGCGGCCGCTGGCGTTCACGCTGGCGCTGGCCCTGCCGCGCGCCGACGAGGCCTTTCTGGCGCCGTTTGCGCGCGGTCTGCTGGCCCTGGCCGACGCCCACGGCTGCGAACTGGTGGGCGGCGACACCACCCAGGGCCCGCTGAACATCTGCATCACCGTGTTTGGCGAGGTGCCCGCCGGCCAGGCCCTGCTGCGCAGCGGCGCGCGCGCCGGCGACGACCTGTGGGTCAGCGGCACGCTGGGCGACGCGCGGCTGGCGCTGGAGGTGTTCCGCGGCACGCTGGCCGTGCCGGCAGAGGTGTTCGAGGCGGCGCGCGCGCGCATGGAGCAGCCCGAGCCGCGCGTGGCGCTGGGCCAGGCGCTGCGCGGCGTGGCCAGCGCGGCCGTGGACCTCAGCGATGGCCTGCTGGGCGACCTGGGCCACGTGCTGCGCGCCAGCGGCGTGGGGGCCACCATCGACACCTCGATTGCTACTGATTTGATAGCTGCTGGTGGCCGCCAGTCCTGGACTCCAGCCCTATTTGATGCTGAAAAGCAGCTGGAACTGGTGCTGTCGGGCGGCGACGACTATGAACTGGCCTTCACCGCGCCCGTTTCAGCACGCGACGCGGTGCTGGCCGCCGGCCGCGCCGCGCAAACGGCCGTCACGCGCATCGGCCGCATCGAGGCCGAGCCCGGTGTGCGGCTGATCGACGCGCAGGGCCAGGCGCTGACGCGCCGCTACACCTCGTTCGATCACTTCGCCTGACGCGCCGGGACACGCGCCGGGGCCCGCGCCAGTTCGGCGCGCATCACGGCGATGAAGCCCTCGCAGGCCGGCGACAGCGAGCGGCCGCGCCGCGTCACCACCGAAATGTCGCGCGAGACCTTGGGCCCCGTGAGGGCCTTGACCACCAGGTGGGGGTCGTTCGACCACGAGGCGAAGGCCGACGGCATGATGGACGCGCCCAGGCCGGCGCCGGTCATCCACAGCGCCGTGGACAGGAACGAGACCTCGTTAACCACGTTCAGCGCCACCCCGGCACGGGCGGCCGTGCCGTCGATCAGGGGCCGGATGCCGTAGCCCGGGCGCACCGTGATCACCGGGTGGCCGGCCAGGTCGGTCCAGCGCACGGTGCGGCGTGTGGCCAGCGGGTGATCGCGCGGGCAGACCACGCTCAGGTGGTCGCGCACCAGGGTCTGGGTGTCCACATCGGCGCCGGCCCGCTCGGGCGTGCCGATGCCAAAGTCCACATGCTCGCCGATCACGCGCGAGACAAACTGGTCGGGCGCGCAATCGTCAATCACCACCCGGATCTCGGGGTGCTGCGCGGTGAACCGGCCAATGACCCGGGGCAGCAGGATTTCGGCCAGCGTGGGCGTGATGGCCAGGCAGACGCGGCCCCGGCGCAGGCCCGAGAGGTCGCGCAGCCCCGCGCCCAGCGAGTCCACGTCGCGCAGGATGCGCTCGGCCACCACGATGGCCTCGCGCGCCGCCTGGGTGGGCTGCAGCGAGCGCGTGGTGCGGTCAAACAGCCGCGCGCCCAGCCCCTGCTCCATCTGGCGGATCAGCACGCTGACAGCGGACTGCGTCACAAACAGCTGCTCGGCCGCCGCGCTGAGCTTGCGCAGCTGGTAGACCGCGGCAAACGCGCGCAGCTGGCGCAGGGTGGGGCTGAAACTCTGATTCATGAATTTAAATCATATTTCATTCGTAATTTATCGTTTTACGAATGAATGAGGATTGATTCCAATCAACGACAACAACACAAGGAGACAGCATGCAAACTCTTTCCCGCACCCTCGCGGGCTGGGCCGCCATGGCGGCCCTGGCAGCCGGCTTCAGCCAGCCGGCCGCGGCCCAGGGCCCCGACTACCCCAACAAGCCGATCCGCATCGTGGTGACCTTCCCGCCTGGCGGCAGCACCGACGCGGTGGTGCGCATGCTGGTGCCGCGCCTGAACGAGAAGCTGGGCCAGTCGGTGATCGTGGACAACCGCCCCGGCGCGGGCGGCAACATCGGGCTGACCGTGGTGGCCAAGGCCGCGCCCGGCGACGGCTACACCCTGGGCGTGGGCGCGGCCGGCGCTCTGTCGGCCAACAGCAGCCTGTATGCGCAGATGCCGTTCGACCCGGTCAAGGACCTGCGCCCGGTGAGCATGCTCGCGGCCATTCCCTTTGTGATCATCGGCCACCCCTCGGTGGCGGCGCGCAGCCAGCGCGAGCTGATCGCGCTGGCCAAATCCCAGCCCGGCAAGCTGTCGATCGCGCACGGCGGCAACGGCACGGCCATGCACCTGACCGCCGCGCTGTTCGCGCAGATGGCCGACGTGAAGCTGGTGGAGATTCCCTACCGCGGCTCGGGGCCGGCGGCGCTGGACGTGCTGTCGGGCCAGGTGCCGCTGGCGGTGGTGGACCTGCCGTCGGCGCTGCAGCACATCAAGGCCGGCAAGCTGATCGCCTATGGCGTGACCAGCCCGCAGCGCCTGCCCATGCTGCCCGACGTGCCCACCGTGGCCGAGGCCGGCCTGCCGGGTTACGACTCCACGGGCTGGTTCGGCGTGGTTGCGCCGGCCGGCACGCCGCCCGCGATCATCGCGCGGCTGAACGCCGAGATCACCGCCGCCCTCAACGACGACGCCATCAAGACCAACATGCGCAACCTGGGCGTGGAGCCGGCGCCGGGCACGGCGGAGTCGTTCGAGGCCTACATCAAGTCCGAAACCGAAAAATGGGCACGCGTGATCAAGACGGCCCACATCAAGCTCAACTGAACCCATGACCGACAACGCCAATGGCACGCCCGACTGCGACGTGCTGATCGTCGGGGCCGGCCCCGTGGGCCTGACCCTTGCGATGGACCTCGCCGGACGCGGCGTGCGCGTGCTGATCGCCGAGACCCGGCATTACGCCGAGCCGCCCAACGTCAAGTGCAACCATGTCTCGGCCCGCACCATGGAGCAGTTCCGCCGGCTCGGCGTGGCGCACAAGCTGCGCAGCGCCGGCCTGCCCGAGGACTACCCCAACGACGTGGTGTTCCGCACCAGCGTGACCGGCACCGAGCTGACGCGCATCCCCATCCCCTGCCGGCGCGACCGCTACAGCGACACCAGCGGGCCCGACGGCTGGTGGCCCACGCCCGAGCCGCCGCACCGCATCAACCAGATCTACCTCGAGCCCATCCTGCTCGAACACACCGCGGCCCTGCCCGGCGTGACCCTGCTCAACCGCACGCAGGTCACCGGCTTCACGCAGACCGCCGCCGGCGTGCAGGCCACGGCGCAGAACCTGGACGACGGCACCACACGCACCCTGCGGGCCCGCTACCTCGTGGGCTGCGACGGCGGCAGCTCCGGCGTGCGCAAGCAGATGGGCGCGAAGCTCGAAGGCACGGCGGTGATCCAGCGCGTGCAGTCCACCTACATCCGCGCGCCGCAGCTCAAGGCGCTGATCCCGGGCAAGCCGGCCTGGTCGTATTACGCCTACAACCCGCGGCGCTGCGGCACCATGTTCGCGATTGACGGGCACAGCACCTGGCTGGTGCACAACCACCTGAACGCCGAGGAGCCCGAGTTCGACTCGGTGGACCGCGACCAGTCCATCCGCAACATCCTGGGCGTGGGCCCGGACTTCCAGTACGAGGTCATCAGCAAGGAAGACTGGGTGGGCCGGCGGCTGGTGGCCAACCGCTTCCGCGACCGCCGCGTGTTCATCGCGGGCGACGCGGCCCACCTGTGGGTGCCCTATGCGGGCTACGGCATGAACGCGGGCATTGCCGACGCCATCCACCTGTCATGGCTGCTGGCGGCGCGCCTGCAGGGCTGGGGCGATGAGGGCCTGCTGGATGCCTACGAGGCCGAACGGCAGCCCATCACCGAGCAGGTCTCGAACTTCGCGATGGACCATGCGCAGAAGATGATCCGCGCGCGCCGCGCCGTGCCGGCCCACATCGAAGCCGACGACGCCGAAGGCGCCGCGGCCCGCGCACTCGCAGGCCGCGAGGCCTATGACCTCAACGTGCAGCAGTTCTGCTGCGCGGGGCTGAACTTTGGCTACTTCTACAGCGGCTCGCCGGTGATAGTGGCCGATGACGAAGCCCCACCCGCCTACAGCATGGGCAGTTTCACGCCGTCCACCGTGCCCGGCTGCCGCGCGCCGCATGTCTGGCTGGCCGATGGCCATTCGCTGTATGACGCATTCGGCCCGGGCTACACGCTGCTGCGCCTGAAAGCCGATGCCAACGTGGGCACGCTGGTCGATGCCGCGCGCGCGCAGCGCCTGCCGCTGCAGGTGCTGGATGTGCAGCCGCGCGACCCGCTGCCCGAGGCCTACAGGCACGCCCTGGTGCTGTGCCGCGCCGACCAGCACGTGGTCTGGCGCGGGGATGCCGTGCCCGCGGACGCCGCGGGCCTGGTGGCCGTGCTGCGCGGTGCCGCGCACACGGCGCTGCGGCTGGCCGCCTGAGGGCAGCGGGGGCAGCACCTCCGCCAGCCGCCGCCGCTCAGGCCGCTGCGACTGGGCTCAGGCCGCCTGCGACTGGGGCTCGGGCCGCAGCGCCTGCGCCTGTTGCCGCGCACGCTGACGGGCGGCCTGGGTTTCGCCGGCATAGCCCCAGTCGGTGGCGGGCACCTCGCGCACGATCACATAGCTGGCCTCTTCAAGCGCCGCCCCCGGTGCCAGCTGCCGCTGCAGCTCGGCATGGGCCTGCGCGATGAAGGCGGCCTTCTGCGCGGCGCTGTTGGTGCCCGTGGTGACGCTGATTTCAAGCAGGGCGGTGGGCCGCTGCACATCACGGCCGCCCACGGTCCAGCGGGCGGTGGGCAGGTCTTCAATGGTCACGGCCGTGACCTCGGCCCGCTTGTCCAGCGTGCGCGCGGTGATGTCGGTGAGGGCCGCGGCCAGGGCGCGGTAGCGTTCAGGGTTTTGCAGCGGGGCCACCCGCAGGTTCAAGGTGGGCATGCTCAGGCCTCCAGCAGGCGGGTGGCGTGCGCAGCCGGTGCGTGGCGCCGCGCGGCGTCAAAGGCCTGGCGGATGCGTTCCGCCAGGCCACACCAGAAGCGGTCGGCGGCCTCGCGGCGCAGCACTTCGGCGCGGGCCAGGGCGGCGTCCATCAGCGCGGCATGGGCGCCGGGGGGCAAAAGGTTCGAGGGTGTGGCGGTGGTCATGGCGGTGTCCTTTCGTGACGGTCGCGGGAGAGCCTTGAATGTAGGCACGGCCGCCGCATCCGGAAACGGCACGCCACGCAAATGGGTCTTGCACCGGCTGCAAGGCCGCCAGCGCGCGCGGGCGCCTGGCCCGCTACCATTGGCCCATGAGGGAACTCGCGTTTGACGACCTGCAGCTGTTCGCGCGCGTGGCCGAGCTGGGCACGCTGTCGGCGGTGGCGCGCGAGCGCAATGCGCCGGTCAGCCAGGTGTCGCGCTCGCTGGCGCGCATCGAGAAGGCCTGCGGCGCGCGGCTGATCCACCGCTCCACCCACGGCCTGGCGCTCACGGCCGAGGGCGAGACCTTTCTGGACTACTGCCTGCGCGTGGGCGGCACCTTTGTCGAGCTGGAGGCCGAGTTCGCCAGCAAGGCGCTTGAGGTCGGCGGCACGGTGCGCCTGGCGGTGAGCCCGTCGATGGCGCATTTCCTGATCGTGCCGGGCCTGGCCGGCCTGACGCAGCGCCACCCGCGGCTGCAGGTGGACATCCACGCCGACGACCGGCTGGTGGACATGGCGCGCGAAGGCATCGACATCGCGATCCGCACCGGCACCGTGCAAAGCGATGCGGTGATCGCGCGCGAAATCGGCAGCCACACCCGCTACCTCTACGCCAGCCCGGACTACCTGCGCCGGCACGGCACGCCCGCGCACCCCGACGAGCTGGCCAGCCACCGCCTGATCACCAACAGCGTGGCACAGCATCTGAACCGCTGGCCGTTCCTGATCGACGGCGAGCCGGTGGCGCGCGTGATGCAGGGCCATTACCGCACGGCGTCCACCGGCATCCAGATGTCCATGGTGCTCAATGGCCTGGGCATCTGCCGCTGCAACGACCTGATCGCCAAGCCGCTGGTCAAGGAAGGCCGGCTGGTGCCGCTGCTTGACGCCTTCATCGACGCGCAGCGCTCGCCGATTTACGCGATGATGCTGCCGCAGCGCCACCGTCTGCCCAAGATCCGCGCCTGCATCGACTACTGGGCCGACTGGTTCGGCCAGATCTGACGCCCGAGCCTTTTCCCGAGACACCGATGAACCCGCCCTTCACCGCACCGCCCGACGACCAGACCGCCCCGGCCCCGGCGCCGCGCCGCGCCGGCGTGCGCTTCATGCTGGGCCACGGCGCGCACTGGGTGGCGCTGGGCTTTGGCTCGGGCCTGAGCCCGGTGGCGCCTGGCACGTCGGGCACGCTGTGGGCCTGGCTGGCGTTCCTGCTGATCCAGACCGCTTGGGCGCCCAGTGCGCTGCAGTGGGGCGTGGTGATTGGCATCACGCTCCTGCTGGGCTGGTGGGCCAGCGCCGTGACCGCGCGCCACATGGGCGTGGCCGACCCGGGGCAGATCGTGATCGACGAGATCGCCGCCTTCTGGCTGGTGCTGTGGCTGGTGATGCCCGCGGGGCTGTGGATGCAGTTCGCGGCCTTCGTGCTGTTCCGGTTCTTTGACGCCGCCAAGCCCGGCCCGGTGGCCTGGGCCGACGGCCTGTTCAAGGGCTTTGGCTGGCGCGGCGGCCTGGGCATCATGCTCGACGACCTGGTGGCCGCCGTCTGCACGCTCCTGGTGATCGCGCTCTGGAGATTCTGGTGAACCCTGATTTGCTATCAAATCCAGAGCACGAAGTGGCCGCCGCTGCTGGACTCCTGGCCGATTTGCTTCAAAAACGCGGGCAGATGATGGCCACGGCCGAAAGCTGCACCGGCGGCCTGATCGCCGCGGCCTGCACGGCGCTGCCGGGCTCCAGCCTGTGGTTCGAGCGCGGCTTTGTCAGCTACTCCAACGAGGCCAAGACCGAGCTGCTGGGCGTGGACGCCGCGCAGATCGCGGCCCACGGCGCGGTCAGCGAGGTGGTGGCGCGCGCCATGGCGTTTGGCGCGGTGCGCCACTCGCAGGCCCAGGTCAGCGTGGCCGTCACCGGCGTGGCCGGCCCGAGCGGCGGCAGCCCCGACAAACCCGTGGGCACGGTCTGGTTCGGCTTTTCGGTCGATGGCCTGCTGACCAGCGAGATGCGGCGCTTTGACGGTGACCGCGCGGCGGTGCGCGCCGCCACCGTGGCCCATGCCCTGCGGCGCCTGGTGCAGTTGCTGGGCTGAGCCCCTGACCCTCTGCCGGCCATGAACACCCCCGCCGCCGCCGACCTGATCGACTCGCCCCAGGCCTGGCGCCGGCTCTGGATCACGCTGGCGCTGATGACCGTGGGCGCCAGCGGCATGTATGTGGTGCCCGTGGTGCTGCCCGCGGTGCAGGCCGACTTTGGCGTGGCGCGGGCCGACGCCTCGCTGCCCTACACATTGCTCATGGTGGGCTTTGGCATTGGTGGCGTGGCCATGGGCCGGCTGGCCGACCGCTTTGGCGTGACCGTGCCGCTGCGCCTGGGCGCGCTGGGCCTGGGGCTGGGCTACGCGGCGGCCGCGCTCAGCGGCAGCATCTGGGCCTTTGCCGCCGCGCATGGCGTGCTGATCGGCCTGTGCGGCAGCTCGGCCACGTTCTCGCCGCTGCTGGCCGACACCTCGCTGTGGTTCGCGCGGCGCCGCGGCATCGCGGTGGCGGTGTGCGCCAGCGGCAACTACCTGGGCGGCACGCTCTGGCCGCCGGTGATCCAGCATTTCGTCGAGCAGGCCGGCTGGCGCGCCACCTACTGGGGGCTGGCGCTGTTCTGTCCGCTGGTCATGCTGGCGCTGGCCCAGCTCATGCGCCAGCGGCCGCCCGCGCTGCAGCTGGCGCCGCCCATGGTCAGCGGCGCGCCCGCGGGCAGCCTGCCCTTCGGCCTGCGGCTGGGCCAGGCCCAGGCGCTGCTGTGCCTGGCCGGCGTGGCCTGCTGCGTGGCCATGTCGATGCCGCAGGTGCACATCGTGGCCTACTGCTCCGACCTGGGCTTTGGCGCGGCGCGCGGCGCCGAAATGCTGTCGCTGATGCTGGCCTGCGGCATCGTCAGCCGGCTGGTGTCGGGCGCCATCTGCGACCGCATCGGCGGCCTGCGCACCCTGCTGCTGGGCTCGGCGCTGCAGACCCTGGCGCTGGTGCTGTTCCTGCCGTTTGACGGGCTGGTGCCGCTGTATGTGATCTCGGCGCTGTTCGGCCTGTTCCAGGGCGGCATCGTGCCCAGCTACGCCATCATCGTGCGCGAGCATTTCCCCGCGGCCGAGGCCGGCGCGCGCGTGGGCACGGTGATCATGGCCACCATGTTCGGCATGGCGCTGGGCGGCTGGATGTCGGGCAAGGTGTTCGACCTCACGGGCTCCTACCATGCGGCCTTCCTCAATGGCATTGGCTGGAACCTGCTGAACTTCGGCATCGCCTTCATGCTGCTGCAGCGGGTGCGGCGGCGCGGCGCGGCGGCCACCGCGGGGCTGGCCGCATGAACCTGCCGCTGCTCTGGCTGCGCCGCGACGCCCGGGTGGTGTGGCTGCACGACCGCATGAGCCCGCCCCCGCGCGCCGCTGACTCGCCCCCGCCCGCCACCCGCCCGCATCCGCCGCTGCCCCCGCCGCCCCAGGCCGCCACGCCACCGGCCACCCCCCCGGCCGCGCCGGGCGCCAATGCGTCGGCCGAGCCCGCGCCCGCGCCCGCACCGTTTCGCATGATGGGTGGCCCGGACCCGGCCACGCCCTCGCATGCCGACAGTGCGCTGTTCGACGTGCGGCGCGGCCAGCAGCGCACCTTCTGGCACCAGGACGAGGCTGAGCGCTACCTGTGCTTCTGGCAGGCCGATGCCAGCGCGCTGCGCGAACTGCGCCAGGCGCTGCAGCGGCTTGAACCGTCGACCTGGGTGTTCTCTTACCCCGATGAGCGCGTGATCCAGACGCTGGCGGCGCGCCTGGTGCAGGGCGCGCTGATCCTGACCGAAAGCCCGCTGCCGCCCCAGCCCGCTGGCCTGCCGGGGGTGCCGGCGCCGCCGGCCACCTCGGCGCCCGCACCGCTCATGCAGGCACTGGCGCCCATCAAGCCACCGGTGCCGCCACTGCTGCCCATCCTGGAAGAAGTGCAGATTGAAGGCGCCGAAGTGCTGCCCGAGATCATGCAGTCGCTGGAGCAGATTGACCTCACGCTGGGCGAGCTCAAACTGGCGCCGGTGTCGCTGGCGCCCACGCCGTCCAAGATCCCCGAGATCAACACCGCCATGCGCACCGCCAGCAGCTCGGTCACCACCACGCTGGACAAGCTCTGATGCAGTTCGTCAGCCGCGCCAACACCGCCATCACCCAGGGCGCCACCCGGGTGGTGGAGGCCGTGGGCACGGCCTCCACCACGATGCAGACCGAGCTGACCGCCAGCATCAGCGACGCCAACGCCGCCATCAGCACGGTATCGGCGCAGATTGGCGAGCTGGTCACCCAGGTCAAGCAACTCGCGCCGCCGCTGGACCCGGTGGCTCTGGCCGGCGCCCTGCCGGTGGCCGTGGCCAAGCTGCAGACCGACCTGACGGGCCTCGTCAATTCACTGGCCGGCATGGGCACGCGGCTGGCCGCCGCCGGCCAGAACCTGCTGGGCATTGCGGGTGACGCGCAAGGCATTGCCAGCACCGTGCAGGGCGTGCCCGACCGCCTGGCCGCCATCCGGCCCGATGTGTCCACCGTGCCGCCGCGCCTGGCCGGCGTGGCCGCCGATGCACAGGCCCTGGGCCAGCGGCTGCAGGCGCTGCGCGATGCGGCGCAGGCCCGCCAGGCGCTGCAGGACGGCACCACCACCTTGCAGGCCCAGGTGGACGGCGTGCAGCAGGACCTGAGCGCCACGCTGGACGGCATGGCCGCGCAGGTGGACGCCATCACCGCCGACGTGACGGCCTCGGTGGACGCCGTCATCCAGCGGGTGGACACCGCCATCAGCGCCATCGAGCAGGAAATCGACGCGCTGATGGCGCAGGTGGAAGGCTTCAAGGGCAAGGCGCACGAGATGGCGCTGCTGGTGGTGGCGCCCATCGTGGCGGTGGAGGCCGCCATCGACGCCGTGGCCGCGCAGATTGAAGCCGTGGGCCAGACGGTGGACACCGTTCTTGCGGCGGTGGAGACGCAGATTGGCCGGCTGGACACCATCGTGGCCGCCATCAACAACGTGATCGACGCCGCGGTGCAAGGCGTGGACGAAGCCATTGGCGAGATGAAGCAGGCGCTGGACGAGGTGATCGCCGAAATCGACGAGATCAAGACCACGCTGCAGACCCTGCCCGACCGCTTTCAGCCGGTGCAGGACAAGATCACCGAGGCACGCGACGTCATCACCGACATCAAGGCCAAGGTGGAAGCGTTTGTGGAGCGGGCCGACGCCACGCTGGCCCAGGCCAGCCGCGAGCTGGACCAGGCCGACGAGCGCTGCGACAACGCCATCGCCGTGTGCACCCGCTACATCACCCGCGCGCCGGCGCTGGTGGTGGCGCGTTCGCTGTTCATGGGCGTGAAGGCATCGCTGCCCGGCATCCAGGTCACCATTGTCGGCGCGCGCAGCGCCGTGCGATCGGCGGGCAAGACCACGCTGGGGCTGCTGGACCAGGCGCTGGCCATCGTGGAGCAACTGCGCGAGGCGCTTGAAAAAGCCATTGAACAAGTGCGCCAGGCCATTGCCAAAGTGGTGGCCGTGCTGGACCAGGTGCGCGCCGCGCTGGAGCAGGCCAAGGCGCAGATGGACCAGGCATCGGCCAAGCTGCATGAGGCGGCCGAGCAGGTCAAGGCGCAACCGGCCAAGCTGGTGGCCCAGGTGCGCCAGGCGCGCGACACCTTTGTGGGCCTGGTGCAGCCGCGCGAGAAGGTGGACCTGGTCAAGGCCCAGGTGTATGCGCTCAAGGGCCGGCTGGTCACGCCGGTGCGCCTGCAGGTGGAAAGCGCCGAAGCCAAGGTGGTGCAGACCATTGGCGACGCCCAGGCCAAAATGCAGCAGCCTGTGGACCAGGTCAAAGACAAGATCGCCCAGCTGCGCAGCAAGATCAGCGAACTGCAAGCCCAGGTGCGCGTGCCCGCGCAGCGCCTCAAGGCCCTGAGCGATGACCTGAAAAGCCGCCTGATGGCGCAGATAGACATGGCGCGCAGCAAGCTGGACGAACTGCTGGCCAAGGCCGGCGGCCAGCTGGCCGCCGGCGCCGCGCAGGCGGGTGACGCCGCGGCCGCCCTGAGCGCCGCCGCCGACGAGGCCACCGCCATGGCCGCGCAGATTGAATCCACGGCCAGCCAGGCCGCCGACAACGCCAGCAGCGTGGCCAGCCAGCTGGACGCCCTGCAGGATGAAGTGACCGCCGCGCTGGCGCAGGCGCGCGAAGCCGTGCAAGGCGCCGCCGACAGCGCCAGCGCCCTGAGCGATGACTTTGAGTCGGCAGGCCAGGCCGCGTCAGACCGCGCCAACGCCGCACTGGCCGGCCTGGCCGCGCTGGCCGTGGCCACCGATCCCATGCAGGCCGAGCTGCGCGCCACGCAGGAGGCCGCCCGCGCCCACGGCGTGCAGGCCGAGGCCGCCGGCGAAGCCCAGCGCGAGAACCTGGCCGCCGCCAACGAAGCCTTCAACCAGGTGCTGGAAGACGCCAAGGCCGCCGTCGCGCCCCCGGCCGACGAAGCCCGCGACGCCCAGGCCAGCCTGGACCGCGAACTGGCCAAAGCCACCGCCGAAGCCGACGCCCTGCGCGAACAGGTGCAGGCCGCAGAAAAAGACATGGCCGAGCAGACGGCCAAAGCCGAAGCCGAAGTCACCGCCAAACGCGACGAAGGCCAGAAGCTCATTGATGAGTCCCGCGCCAAGGCCGAAGCCGCCCAAGACCAGACCAATGCGGCGCGTGCCGACGTGGTGAGCGCCGAATCCATCGTGGCGGCCGAAGTGGTGAAGAACGGCGGCGAGCCGCCGAAGAAGGAAGAGGCCAAAGAGGCCGCGAAGGAAGAAGCCAAGGATGCGGCAAAGGAAGCCGGGGCAGAGGCCGGTGCACCGGCTGCGGCGCCGGGCGCAGCGCCTGGGGCTGCGCCGGCGGATGCTCCCGCACCAACACCGGCTCCCACCGCCGCGGCCGCAGGCAGCCCGGCGGAATCGTCGGCACCCGCTGCGCCAACACCAGCCGCCGCACCCGGCCCAGCAGAAGCGCCGCCGCCCAGCGCGCCGGCACCTGCGGAGGCGGCGGCACCATCCCCTGCGGACGGACCGGCCGCAGAACCCGCCAGCGCACCAGCAGCCGATGCCGCACCCGCAACGTCTGCGCCCCCGCCCGCACCAGCACCGGCACCAACACCTCCGCCTGCGAGTGCAGACAAGGCCCCTGCCACGTCACCGCCGCCCGCAGCTGAACCAGCGGCGCCTGCATCACCCGCCGAAGCACCAGCACCCGCCGCCACTCCACCAGCCGCAGCGCCCGCACCTGCCGCAGGCGGTGCCACGCCACCGGCATCACCCCCCGCAACACCAGGCGCACCCGCTCAGCCCGCCACGGCACCCGCAGGCACACCGCCACCCGCAGCGCCCGCCACACCCCCCGGCCCCGCTGCGGCGCCACCCGGCACACCAGCCCCACCGGCAGCACCGGGTGCAGCCCCCGCCCCGGCACCCACACCTGCACCCGCGCCTGGCCCACGCGCACCAGCCGATGCAATGAAAGACGCACTGGACAAAGCAGGGGCCGACCCGGCGGCAGCATCCCCCCTCAAAGACGCTGCAGCCGCAGCAGCAGCCGAAAAGCAGAAGCTGCTGGACATGCTCAAGCAGGCAGCGGGCGACGCGCCCAAGGGCTGAGCCCGCGCCTCATCACATTGAAGGATTCGCAGGGCGCGTTGGCTACCTAGAATGGCCTCGGCCAGTTGCGGTGTTTGTGGGTATTTTTATTTACGCCATTCAACGGATATGCCGCCAGAAAATCTTGATCTGACAAAGACTTAGGACTGTTGCCATGCCCAGCTTATGTTGCACGCGCCAGATTAGACCCCAGGATTTGCGGCATACATTACGTTAGCCCTACAGAATGAGACCGGTGACGTACTCGGACGGCGCCACGCAGGTGCTCCCTGGAGACATTGTTGAGTACCGATCGGCCCTCTCGCTCTGGAAGAGAAAGCCGGGCCGTGTTTCGTACGTTCCCGGAGTATCGGCCAAACACCCGGAAATGGAACATGGTGGGCTCGCCTGGGTCGGGATCTCCGGTGTAGACGGTACATTCCGTGGAGTCCTTGTCGATCCGGAGACGCACAAGATAAGGAAGGCCATTCGGTATGTTGGCCGTTGTGACGACTCTTCGTATGTGAAGCCTCATGACATTCCAGCAAGTCAATGGTGACCTGATGGCTAACCCGCTAGTCGACACGGACGCCTTGCGGCGTCCGGTCGCTGCGCTCCCTCCTGGCGCAAGTCGCCGGTCACACGCACGTTATGTCGATGTGGCCCACACTCAGGTGGCACTGGTTCAACACCCAGTCAACTGTCACGACCTTGAGCGGATCATATTCACATGACAAACGCTTCTGACGAGAACTTGAATTCAGAATCGAAATCGAAAGCCAAGTCGCGTTTGCCGATACTTTTGTTCTTGGTCGGCGTTGCTGTCGGTGTCTTAGCCGTGATTTTGGGATCACTAGGCTGGAAGGGGTGGCCGAGCTACCTACTTCTAGGGGTGGCTACTGCCTGTGCTGTCTTAAGTAAGTACCTCTCCTATATGGAGAACGCCTCTCCGGATTGACGACCTTGAAGTTTGATACACAACATAACATGCCAATCGACCCGAACCCAAAACGGCACAAGACGGCTTTGCCGCGAATGTTGGTGGTCCGGTCATTTTTACGTTAGACCTCATGCAAACCGTTTGTCTCGGCACCGCTTCTGAGTTCGTGAGCATGCGGTTTCCTCGCGCCCCAATTCCTGAGGGTTGGTTGGAGGCCGATGTTGAAATCGCTGTCCGGGGCTTTCGCGGTTCGATCGCGCCGTCTTTGGAAGTCCATGACTTGAAGCTCTTCCTTGAAGAGTTGGAAGCATTGGACCGCACAGTCAAAGGTAGCGCCCAGTTGCAGCCTCGCGAGAGGCAGTTCAACCTGAAGCTCACGGCAACGCCTGTCGGCCACATTCAAATGTCTGGAACCGCTTGGTCGCAGGCTACGTACGGCAATAGGCTGGAGTTCGAACTCGAGCTGGATCAAACATTCCTAAGGGAGCTCTTGTCTCAGCTCAGGTCGGTGCTGGAGGCGTGGAAGGCATGAGGTCCAACTGGTCAATCGACGCGGACCCACAACAGCAGGAGGCGGCTCCGCCGCTTATGTTGGTGGTCCGGTCATCTTCACGCTAGGCGTCAAACTTTCGCCTCGAAATATCGCCACCACAGGGAGACTCGCGCATGGATGAAAAAACCTTCTTTGAATACGAAGGCGTGAAGGTCACAAATGCCCGATTCATCGTCGACGGTCAAACTTTTGCCATGAGCAACGTCACATCGGTGAATCCGCTCACCGATCCCCCGAAGAGGTTCTGGGGCATCGTCTGCCTTCTCATCGGCATCGCAGCGGCAATGGAGAACGCCTTCTTTGGCATCCCCGTAATCGCGCTATCTATCTATTTTCTCTACAAGCAGAAACCTGTCTATCACGTAATGCTAAGAACGTCTGCCGGGGAAACGAAGGCGCTGACAACACACCAGAAAGAGTACCTTGGGAAGGTGGTAGCCGCGCTGAACGACGCCATTGTTCATCGCGGGTAGGGTTTCGGTGCATGACGCCCAACCCTTCGAATATGGACCTCCCCGCAAAGGCAAGAAGCTGACCGACATTGTTAGCTGGTGGGAAACGCGTGCAGTCGTATATCCGGCATCTGAGCTCGGCTCGCACGGGCCCGTGCCGATATGGAGTCTGCTCACACGGCGCCAACCCTTGCAAACGTCGAATCTAGCCACCGCACGGCCTTAGCCCTCCTGATCTACCAAGCCCCCGCAGGCGCGCCGGGTGGCCATGCCCGGGCGGAGCGGAGGATTCGCGCTGCGTACATGCGTTGCGCGTGCAGGCCGTGGGGGCAGCGCCAGCCAGGCTGGTGCGCTGCATGAACATCTGCGCGAGCTCGTAGCGCAGAACGGGCATGGGCGGCCGGTGCGCTGGCCGGCCGTTTGGCTTGTGGCGATGGCTTTGCGGGGGCCCTTCGACGAGCTCAGGGTGAACGGTTCTACACGACGAATGCAGTCAATGGCCTGCGCGGCGTGGCCGGGGCTGGTGTTGCGGTGTACCCCAGCCGGCAGAACATCTGCACCGTCTCATCGTCTGCAGACTTGGGCGCAGACCGCCCCAGCAGCAGCTGGTGCGCGCGCTCGTAGTGCGGCGCCATCTCGGGAAACTCCTGCAGCGCCTGGCTCATGGGGTGCATGCCCAGGCCCAGCGCGGTGGCCTGCAACTGCAGGCGCACGTAGGCGCGGCCTGCGTTGACCTGGTCGGCGCGGCGGTTGCGGCCAGTGCTGAGCCAGACAAAACCCATGGCGGTGCGGCTGTGGCCTTCAAACCGGGCCATCATGGTCTTGTAGGCCTCGCTGCCTTCGGCGGGCGGGTTCTTGCGGTCAAACATACCCAGGGCATCCACTGCGCGGATGAACGGGCTGTTCAAACTGATGCCGTCGCGGTGCTTCAGGATTTCATCAGGGCCCACACGGGTCAGGTGCACGCTCTCCATCACGGTGCGTGGCGTCAGCAGCTCCACCCGGGCGGATTGCCAGCACAGATCGCGCAACGGGCCCAGGGCAGCAGCGTCCACCGTGCCGCCGGCCTTGATGCCGCCAGTTCCAGCATTGCCACCATCTACCCCCGCCGTCAGCGCACGCAGCACATCAGCGGCCACCGGCCGCGCCGTGTCAAAGTCCGTCTTGGGTGTGTGGCGGTTCAGGATGTGCGCAAACAGCGGGTCGCGCGCCGCGCCGGGCTTGAGCGTGATGCGCGCAATGGGCCTGCGGTCCCAGTCCTTCAGGTTGGCGCCCAGCTCGCCCTGCGGCCACAGCGCCACATCGCTGGCCAGGCCCTGCTCGGCCAGTGCCATCACCAGCAGTTCCAGAAACGCACCGTGGCCGATCAATATTTGGCGGCCAAACGGGTCGGTGTGCGTCAGCACGCGTTCGCGGTCGGTGTACAGCGTGATGACGCCGGGCTCGCGCAGGTCCACCAGCCAGGGCTGCAGGTTGTGGGGGTTGGGCGCCGTGATGGCGTAGGCCACGGCACGGCGGCGCGGATCGGCTTCAGCGCCCGGCCCCTGCCAGGCCTGCACGGCTTCCTCGGGGTAGGCGGGCGACAGGGCGCAGGCCGTCACGCCCGCGCCGGTGGCCACGGCCACCACGCCCCCACCGGCCAGCCGGACAAAGTTGCGGCGATTCATGATGCCACCCCGTCAAGCTGCAGGGCCGGTGCGCCCGCTGCCGGCAGGCGCTGCAGCAGGCCCAGGTCGGCCAGCGCCGCGCGCACGGCCTGCGGGAACGGCGTGTGGGGCTCGGGGCCCGCCAGCCGGGCCATGCGGGTGTTGACCAGCTGGTAAGGCGTGGTCCAGAGGTAGCGCATTTCACTGAGCGCGGCCAGCATGGGCATGAACAGGCCCAGCGCGCGGAACAGCGGCCACGAGACGGAGCTCACCTTGAGCTGGCCACCGGCCGGCAACCAGCCCTGCTCGCGCGCCACGTCGGTCAGCGCACGGGCCCAGTCCTGGCCCGTGAGGTGGTAGCCGCCAAAGTGGAAGGTTTCAAAGGCCGGCAGGGCGTCGCGGCGTTCGGCCACCTGCACGAAGCTGCGGGCCATGTCGGGCAGGTAGGCCCAGGTGGTGGGCACATCAAGCGGGCCCGGGTAGGTCAGCTTGCCACGGGGCAGGTCCTTGACCATGGCCTGGTCCAGCCAGGAGCCCTGGCCACTGCCAAAAAAGTCGCCGCCGCGGATGACCACGGCTTTCATGCGACCGTCATGCGTGGCCTGCAGGATCTGCTGTTCGCTGGCCTGCCGCAGCCGGCCCTTGAGGGTGCTGGGGATCTGCACCGTGTCCTCGCGCAGCTGCGCGGGCATGGTGGCGCCAAAGTTGTAGACGCTGGCGGGCAGCAGCAAGGTGGCGCGCAGCTCGCGGGTCACGTCAATGGCGGCCTGGGTCAGGGCCGGCACCTGGGTGCGCCAGGCCTTGTGGGTGTAGACCGGGCTCAGCGCCTGCACCACGACCGTGGCTCCCCGCGCGGCGCGGGCCAGGGTGGCGGTGTCGTGCGGGTCGGCGTGGACCCACTGGACGCCGGGCTGTGCCGGGGCGCTGGCGCCAGGGCGCAGCTGGGCATGGACCTGCCAGCCGGCCTGGGCAAAGGCCCGCACGGCGGCGCTGCCAAAGCGCCCGCGGGCGCCGAGGACCAGCACGGAAGAAGGGGAAAGTCGGGACATCGTGAGCTCCAGGAGTTGAAGGGGTGATGGCCCGATTGTGGAAACCGCCGGGATATTCCACAATTACCTAACGATCCATAGCAGGTATTTGATTTTGAATAACACATTCGACTGGGGGCTGATCCGCTCCTTCCTCGCGGCCCTGGACCAGGGCAGCCTGCTGGGCGCGGCGCGGGCGCTGGGCACCACCCAGCCCACCATTGGCCGCCACATTGCCGAGCTGGAGAGCCAGCTTGGCGCCGTGCTGTTCGAGCGCACCGGGCGCGGCCTGCTGCCCAGCGACCTCGCGCTGCGGCTGGCCGACTCGGCCCGCGCGATGGAAAGCAGCGCGCACCAGCTGGCGCGGCAGGCCTCGGGCGCCGAGACCGGGGTGTCGGGCACGGTGCGCATCACGGCCAGCCAGCCCATTGCCTGCTTTGTGATGCCCGCGGTGCTCGCCCAGATGCGGCTCGCACTGCCCGAGGTGCAGGTGGAACTGGTGGCCAGCAATGCCGTGAGCAACCTGCTGCGGCGCGAAGCCGACATTGCGCTGCGCATGATCCAGCCGGACCAGACCAGCCTGGTGGCCAAGCGCATTGCCAAGGTCACGATTGGCGCCTATGCCCACCGCGACTACCTGCGCCGGCGTGGCACGCCACGGCTGCCGCCCGACCTGCTGGGCCACGAACTGGTGGGCTCGGACCGCGACGAAACCCTGCTGCGCGGCTTTGCCAGCTTTGGCTACACCGTGGGGCCCGAGGCCTTTGCGCTGCGCACCGACGACCTGATCGCCTACTGGGAAGCGGTGCGCGCGGGGCTGGGCGTGGGCTTCATCGCCGACTACCTGGCGCGCACCGACAGCCAGATCGTGCCGGTGCTGCCCATGATCAAGGTGCCGCCGCTGCCGATCTGGCTCACCGTGCACCGCGAGATCCGCACCAACCGCCGCATTCGCGCGGTGTACGATTTCCTGAGCCAGGCGGTGCCCAAGGCTTTTTGAAGCCACGCACGCCAGGGCGGCGCTCCAGGTGCATACCGGCGGCCCTGCAGCGCCATTTGACGTAAGAACCCGACGGCCCGGCCGACGAAGGACACCATGCTCGCCTACCTCAACACGCTCTACCCCGTGCGCTACACCGCTTTCGGCCTGTGCGCCTTCGGCCTGCTGCTCAGCCTGTTCAGCCTGCTGGCGTTCGGCGCGGGCTGGATCCCGCTGGTGCTGTTCGCCGCGCTGGTGGCCCTGGGGGTGTATGACCTGCGCCAGAGCCACCGCTCGGTGCTGCGCAACTACCCGGTGATCGGCCACCTGCGCTACGTGCTGGAATACATCCGCCCCGAGATGCGGCAGTACTTCATCGAGAGCGACAACGAGGCCGCGCCGTTCTCGCGCGCCCAGCGCTCACTGGTCTACCAGCGCGCCAAGGGCGAGCCCGACAACCGGCCCTTTGGCACCCAACTGGATGTGGGGGCCGAGGGCTATGAGTGGATCAACCACTCGGTGGCGCCCACGCGGCTGGCCACGCACGACTTCCGGGTGACCATCGGGCCCGGCACGGCCCAGCCCTACGAGGCCAGCGTGTTCAACATCTCGGCCATGAGCTTTGGCTCGCTCTCGGCCAACGCCATCCGCGCGCTCAACGCGGGCGCGCGGCGCGGCGGCTTCGCGCACGACACGGGTGAGGGCTCGATCTCGGTGCACCACCGCGCCAACGGCGGCGACCTGATCTGGGAGATCGGCTCGGGCTACTTCGGCTGCTGCACCGACAAGGGCCTGTTCGACCCCGAACGCTTCACGGCCAACGCGCGCGACCCGCAGGTACGCATGATCGAGATCAAGCTCAGCCAGGGCGCCAAGCCCGGCCATGGCGGCGTGCTGCCGGGCCCCAAGGTCACGCCCGAGATCTCGATGGCGCGCGGCGTGCCCGTGGGTGTGGACTGCATCTCGCCGGCCGCGCACAGCGCCTTCAGCACGCCGGTGGAGTTGATGGCGTTCATTGCGCGGCTGCGCGAGCTGTCAGGCGGCAAGCCCACGGGTTTCAAGCTGTGCATCGGCCACCCCTGGGAATGGTTTGCCATGGTCAAGGCCATGCAGGCCACGGGCATCACGCCCGATTTCATCGTGGTCGATGGTGCCGAGGGCGGCACCGGCGCCGCGCCGCTGGAGTTCACCAACCATGTGGGCTCGCCGCTGCAAGAGGGCCTGCTGCTGGTGCACAACACGCTCAAGGGCGTGGGCCTGCGCGACCGCATCCGGCTGGGCTGCGCGGGCAAGATCGTGAGCGCTTTTGACATGACCCGCGCCATGGCGCTGGGCGCCGACTGGTGCAACTCGGCGCGCGGCTTCATGTTCGCGCTGGGCTGCATCCAGGCCCAGACCTGCCACACCGGCCACTGCCCCACCGGCGTGACCACCCAGGACCCGAAGCGCCAGCAGGCGCTGGTGGTGCCCGACAAGGCCGAGCGCGTGTTCCAGTTCCACCAGCACACGCTCAAGGCCCTCAAGGAACTGGTGCAGGCCGCGGGCCTGGCGCACCCGAGCGACATCACGGCCCACCACATCGTGCGGCGCGTCAACGAGAACGAGGTGCGGCTGCTGGCCAACCTGGTGCCGCAGCTGGAAGACGGCGCGCTGCTCGACCGCGACGTGAGCGGCCTGCACAATGTCTTCAGGCTGTACTGGCCGAAAGCCCGGGCGGAGAGTTTTCTGCTACAGACTTGATAGCAGACTGCGCCCGCGCACCGCGGGCCAGCAGCCTTTTTGCCATGCAAAGCACGGCCCGGTCCTTGCTCAGCAGCAGGGCCTGGCGGGCCACGGCGAGGTCGATGAACTTCTGGTCATCGGCGTCCTTGCAGGCCACGTCGGCGCGCGGGGCGGCGTCGACCACCACGGCGTGGCGGTCGAACGCGGCCAGCACCTGCTGCGCATCCAGGCCGTAGAACGCCAGCCGCGGCACGATCTTGGGGTAGGCCAGCACGCGGGCCAGCTCGTCGCGCATGGCGGGCGTGGCCAGCCATTGCAGGGCGCCGGCGGCCAGGCCCTCCCGCAAGGGCTGCGCGGCCGCGTCGTCAAACACGAACGCGTCGAGCACGATGTTGGTGTCAAGAATGACGGGGCGGGCCAGCGGGCTTGTCACGGGCGGAGCCTTTGACCATGTCGAAGCGGAACAGCCGGCACTCGATCGGGCCGTTCCACAGGGGCACGCGGCGCGATTCCTTCAGGCGCATGCGGCCGGGCAGCTTGAGGTCGGGCGTGAGCATCCAGGCGCTCCAGCCCGCGTAGTTCTTCTTCCAGTGGGTGGCCAACTGGCTGAAGAAGTCGCCCCCGTCGTCGGCCTGCGCCAGCTCGCGGCCCGTGGCGCGCTGGCCGGCGACCCCGCCGGCCTCGATGCGCTCGCCGTAGGGCGGGTTGAGCAGCATGACGCCGGGCGTTTCCGAAGGCGGCATCCGCTGCAGCGCATCACCCCCGCGGAACTGCACGGCCTGCGCCACGCCGGCGCGCTGCGCGTTGCGCTCGGCGAAATCAACCATGCGGTGCGCCACATCACTGCCAAATATGGCTGGAGTCCTTGCCAGGCGGGCACTTTCTGCTTCGCTTTTGATAGCAGACCAGACATGGGCCTGAAACGGCAGCATTTTCTCGAAGGCGAAGCGCCGCAGGCTGCCAGGCGCGATGTTGCAGGCGATCTGCGCGGCCTCGATGGCGATGGTGCCGCTGCCGCAGCAGGGGTCGTACAGCGGCACGGGCTCGTCGGCCAGGCCGTCCCAGCCGCTGGCCGCGATGATGGCGGCGGCCAGGGTTTCCTTGAGCGGCGCGTCGCCCTTGTCCTCGCGCCAGCCGCGCTTGAACAGTGGCTCGCCCGAGGTGTCGATGTACAGCGTGGCCATGTCGGTGGTCAGGTGCGCGTACAGGCGGATGTCGGGCCACTGGGTGTTGACGTCGGGCCGCACGCCGCTCTTGTGGCGGAACCGGTCGGCCACGGCGTCCTTGATCTTGAGCGCTGCAAAGTTCAGGCTCTTGAGCGGGCTGTGCTGGGCCGTGACCTCGATCTTGAAGGTCTGGCGCGTGGTGAACCAGATTTCCCAGGCCACGGCGCTGGCGGCTTCGTACAGGTCGCGCTCGCTGCGGTAGGGCGTGTGCGACAGCTGCACCAGCACGCGCTGGGCCAGGCGGCTGTGCAGGTTCAGCTGCATGGCGTCGCGCCACGAGGCGCGCACCAGCACGCCGCCGCGCCCGCTCAGCAGGTCTTCACCGGCCAGGCCGGTGATGGCATGGACCTCGTCGGCCAGCAGGCCCTCAACGCCCGCGGCGCAGGGCAAAAACAACTGCAGCTGGTTCAAAGTTCTTTTCTCAGGTTGGCCGGCGCGATGCGCAGGGCTTCGCGGTACTTGGCCACGGTGCGGCGCGCGCACTCGATGCCCTGCTCCTTGAGCATCTCGGAAATCTGGTTGTCGGACAGCGGCTTGCGGGCACTTTCACTGGCCACGAACTGCTTGATCAGCGCGCGCACGGCCGTGCTCGAGGCATTGCCGCCGGTTTCGGTGCCCAGCGCCGAGCCAAAGAAATACTTGAGCTCGAAGGTGCCGAAGGGCGTGGCCATGTACTTGGCGGTGGTCACGCGGCTGATGGTGGATTCATGCAGGCCCAGCTCGTCGGCGATCTCGCGCAGCACCAGCGGGCGCATGGCCAGCTCGCCGTGCACGAAAAAGTTCTTCTGCCGCTCGACGATGGCGTTGCTCACGCGCAGGATGGTGTCAAAGCGCTGCTGGATGTTCTTGATGAACCAGCGCGCCTCCTGCAGCCGCTGCTGCAGCGCCTGGTGGCCCTCGCCCTTGTGGGCCTTGAGCGCGCCGGCGTAGATGTCATGCACGCGCAGGCGCGGCATCACGTCGCTGTTGAGCTGGACCCGAAAGCGCGCCTGGCCGCCGCGCCCGATCTGGGTCACGATCACGTCGGGCACCACGACGTTGCGCTCCACGTCCACGAAGCGCCGGCCGGGCTTGGGCTCCAGCCGCGCGATCAGGGCCATGGCGGCCTTGACCTGGGCCTCGGTGCAGGCGCTGACCTGCGACAGGCGCTTGACGTCACGCCGGGCCAGCAGCTCCATGGGCTGGGCGCACAGCAGCAGCGCGGTGTCGCAGGCCTCGCTGCCCTCACCGCTGCCCTGCAGGGCCTTGAGCTGCAGCGTCAGGCATTCACCGAGCGTGCGCGCGCCCACGCCGGGCGGGTCCAGGTGGTGCAGCAGGCGCAGCGCCACGGTGAAGCGGTGCACCAGCTCCTCGAGCTGCTCGTTGTCATGGCCGGCCAGGCTCATCGCCAGGGTCTCGATGGAGTCATCAAGGTAGCCGTCGTCGTTGAGCGACTCGATCAGGAAGCGCAGCGCCGCGTTGTCCTCGGCCGACAGGCGCAGCATCAGCACCTGCCGGTGCAGGTGCGACTGCAGCGACTCCTGGGTGCGCGCGAGTTCGGTCGCGTCCATCTCGCCGTCGTCGCCCAGGTTGTTGCGCCGGGCCGGCGCGTCGCCGCCCCACTCGCCGTCGTCGGGCACCATTTCCACGCTGCCGTCGCCATCCCACAGCGGCTCGTCGGCCTCGGAACTGGCGCCGGGTTCGGCTTCGGCCGGGCTCTCGGTGCGCGTCTCCTCGACGCGCGGCGCGATGAAGTCAGGCGCGCTCTCGGTTTCGCGGTCGTCCTCGCGCACCGGGGCGTCCGCCTGCGCCAGGCCAAACTCCTCGCGCGGGGCCTCGTCCTGGGTGAGTTCGAGAAAGGGGTTGTCGTCCAGCATCTGGTCGACTTCCTGGCTCAGTTCCAGCGTGGACAGTTGCAGCAGGCGGATCGACTGCTGCAACTGGGGCGTCAGCGCCAGGTGCTGCGAGACCCGAAGGGAAAGGCCCTGCTTCATCGTGCCCCCACGCTTGTCACTGCGTGTACTGCGCTGCCCCCCGAGGGGGCCCTCGCGCCTTGGGGCGGCCCGGCGTCGCTCAAGTCGTGTCCATCGGCCATTGCACTACATCCGGAAATGTTCGCCGAGGTACACGCGCCGCACGTCGGCGTTGTTCACGATCTCGGAGGGCGTTCCCTGCGCCAGCACATGGCCGTCGCTGATGATGTAGGCGTGGTCGCAGATGCCCAGGGTCTCGCGCACGTTGTGGTCGGTGATCAGCACGCCGATGCCGCGCGACTTGAGAAAGCCGATGATGCGCTGGATCTCGATCACCGCGATCGGGTCGATGCCGGCAAACGGTTCGTCCAGCAGGATGAAGCGCGGCTGGGTGGCCAGCGCGCGGGCAATTTCCACGCGGCGACGCTCGCCGCCCGACAGCGCCACCGAGGGCGAACCGCGCAGGTGCTCGACCCGCAGGTCCTGCAGCAGCGCCGTCAGGCGCCGGTCGATTTCGAGCTTGCCCAGCGGCCGGCCGGCCTCGTCGCGCTGCAGCTCCAGCACGGCCCGCACGTTTTCCTCGACGTTGAGCTTGCGGAAGATCGACGCTTCCTGCGGCAGGTAGGACAGGCCCAGCCGCGAGCGCCGGTGGATGGGCATGTGGGCCACGGGCCGGCCGTCGATGGCGATCTCGCCGCCATCGGCGCGCACCAGGCCCACGATCATGTAGAACGACGTGGTCTTGCCCGCGCCGTTGGGGCCCAGCAAGCCCACCACCTCGCCCTTCTGGACGGCCAGCGAGACATCCTTGACCACCTTGCGGCTGCCGTAGGACTTTTGCAGGTGGCGCGCTTCGAGCCGGCTGACCGGAGCGGCGGCGGAATCCGCCGTGCCCGCTGCCGCGCCAGGCCCTGGCGCCTGCACCGTCGCCGCCGTCACTGGCGTTCCCCGCTCAGACGGGGGCTGGGCCGCAGCTGCGGCGCCGGGGCACCCGCGGGTGCGGGCACGGTGGCCGATGCGGCCGGCTTGGGCGTGAGCACCGCGCGGACGCGGCCGCCGGATTTGGCCTGGCCGGGCACGGCGGCGGCGCCATCGACGGTGAACACGTCGGTGCTGTTGTCGTACACGATCAGGCTGCCCGACATTTCGTCGGCCAGGGTGGCGCCGCGCAGGCGCCGCAGTTCGGCGTGGCCGATGAACCGGACCCGGTCAGCCCGGCCGTCGTACTCGATGGTGTCGGACTCGCCCTCGATGTACTCGTCGAGGCCTTCGCGCTTCTGGCGGTAGTAGGCGAGCTGGCCAGGTTCGGCCGTCACGGTGCCGAACTGGTAGCCCTCGGCGTCCTGCCGGACCTCGACCCGGGCACCACGGATCACGATGGTGCCCTTGGTCATGACCACCCGGCCGGTGAAAACGCTGGTTTGTTTGAGGTCGTCGTAGCGCAGCGCGTCGGCCTCGATGTTCATGGGCTTGTTGCGGTCGGCTTTTTCGGCCCCGGCCATGCCCCAGGTCAGGGCGGCGGCAACAGCCAGCAGGAGGGAGGCGTAAGGGTGTTTCATAGAGGCACGAATCTTGCTGGCATTGTACCGGCCGATACCGCCTCTCCAAGCAAATTGCCCGCGATCGCGGGCAATTTTCATGACAAACCGCTGTCAGGCCCCCGGCGAGCGCGGGGGCGAGCGGTGCATCAACGGCCTTTTCGCGCCTCGGCGATCAGGTAATCAGTGACCTGCAGCGCGCGGTCCATGTTGCCGGCCAGGCTGCCGTCAGTGTAGTAACGCCCGGCGATGCCCAGCGCGGGCACGCCCTGGACCTTGAAGGCGTCCTGCAGCTGTGTCGCCTTGCGGGCCTTGGTCGACACCGAGAACGAGTTGTACAGCTGGGCAAACTTGGCCTTGTCCAGCCCCTGCTTCTCGATCCAGGCGGTGATGTTGTCTTCCCGGTTGACGGGGATGCGTTCGGCATGGATGGCGTTGAACACCTTGCCGTGCAGCTCGTCGAGCTTGCCCATGGCTTCCAGCGTGTAGAACAGACGCTGCTGGGGTACAAAATCGTCACGGAAGGCCACGGGAACGCGCTTCATGACCACGTCGGACGGCAGCTTCTTGATCCAGGACTCGAGCTTGGGTTCGAAGGCGTTGCAGTGCGGGCAGTTGTACCAGAAGAACTCGATCACCTCGACCTTGCCCTTGGGCGCCTCGACCGGCACGGCCTTGTCCAGCGCGAGGTATTCGGTCCCTTCCTCCGGCTTTTTCTGGGCGTGGGCCGGCAGGGCCAGGCCGGAGACGGCGAGGGTGGCTGCGGCACTCAGGGAAAACTCACGTCGCTTCATTTCAAATCACTCCTTGACTGTGTCTGAGCCGGCGGCCCGGTAAAAGTTTCAGCGCTGGACCCGCACCAGGGCAGTTTCGACCCCGCCCGCCTCGAGCCGCTCCTTCTGGCGGTCGGCCTCGTCCTTCTTTTCGAACGGCCCGACCCGCACCCGGTAGACCGTGCGGCCCGACTGCTCGCGCTCCGTGACCTTGGCCTCCAGCCCGATCAGCGAGAGCTTGGCACGCTGGGCCTCGGCGTCTTCGGCCGTGCGGTAGGCGCCGGCCTGGATGAAATACAGGAACGGATCAGCCCCGATACCCGCCTTGGCCCGGGCCAGGTCGCCCAGCGGGTCGCCCGACACGGCGGGCTTGGCCTCGGCACGGGCGCCCGCGGCGCTGGCAGCTGCCCGCGGCGCCGAGGCCGCCGTGGCAGGCGCCGAGGCCGCCGAGGCCGCGGCGGCGGGCCGGGCCGGATTCTTGCCGTACAGCGGCGCGTTGGGGTCCCAATCCTTGTTCTTGCGGGCCTCGGCCGCGTCCTGGTCGGCCGTGCGGTTCTGGCCCTTGTTCATGAACGGGACCGGCACCTTGGTGACATAGACCGCCACGGCCAGTGCCGCGGCCAGGCCAATCACCACCCCGATGATCAGGCCCAGGATCAGTCCGCCGCGTTGTTGCTTCATTGCTCTCATGCTCACATCCTGGCCGGCGCGTTCACGCCCAGCACCTTCAGCCCATTGTGCAACACCTGGGCCGTGGCCAGGACCAGGGCCAGGCGGGCCTTCTTCACGGGTTCGTCGTCCACCAGGATGCGCTCGGCATCGTAGTAGCTGTGGTAGCTGGCGGCCAGCTCACGCAGGTAAAAGGTCACGTCGTGGGGCGCGAAGTCCTGCGCGGCGGCAGCCAGCATCTCGGGATACTTGGCCAGCAGCAGCATCAGCGCCAGCGCCTGCGGGCTTTGCAGCGGCGACAGGTCGGTGTCTTTCAGGGCCGCCGGGTCACCGCCATCCTTCTCAGCCCAGGCCGCCAGCACCGAGCAGATGCGCGCATGGGCGTACTGCACGTAGTACACCGGGTTGTCGTTGTTCTGCGCCAGCGCGAGGTCGATGTCAAAGATGTATTCGGTGTCGGGCTTGCGCGACAACAGGAAGAAGCGCACCGCATCGGTGCTGGTCCACTCGATCAGGTCGCGCAGCGTCACATAGCTGCCCGCGCGCTTGGAGATCTTGACCTCCTCGCCGCCGCGCATCACGCGCACCATGGTGTGCAGCACGTAGTCGGGGTAGCCCTGGGGGATGCCCACATCGGCCGCCTGCAGGCCGGCGCGCACGCGCGCGATGGTGCCGTGATGGTCCGTGCCCTGGATGTTCACCACCTTGTGGAAGCCGCGCTCCCACTTGCTGATGTGGTAGGCCACGTCGGGCACGAAGTAGGTGTAGGTGCCGTCGGACTTGCGCATCACGCGGTCCTTGTCGTCGCCGTAGTCGGTGGACCTGAGCCACAGGGCGCCGTCCTGCTCGTAGGTCTTGCCGGCGTCCTGCAGCTTTTTCACTGCCGCCTCGACGCGGCCGCTGGTGTACAGGCTGGACTCGAGGTAGTAGTTGTCGAACTTCACCTGGAAGGCCTGCAGGTCCAGGTCCTGTTCGCGGCGCAGGTAGGCCACGGCGAACTGGCGCAGGCCGTCCAGGTCGTTCACATCGCCGCTGGCGGTGAACTCGCGGTCGTCGGACTTCACGGTCTTTCCGGCCAGGAAGTCGTTGGCGATGTCCTGGATGTAGTCGCCGTTGTAGGCCGCGGCCTTTTCGCCGCTGGGCCACTGGGCGTCCCCGGGCTTGAAGCCCCGCGCCCGCAGCTGGGTGGAGGTGGCCAGGGTGGCGATCTGCACGCCCGCGTCGTTGTAATAGAACTCGCGGTAGACGTCCCAGCCCTGGGTGGCATACAGGTTGCAGATGGCATCGCCCAACGCCGCCTGGCGGCCATGGCCCACATGCAGCGGTCCGGTCGGGTTGGCGGACACAAACTCCACCATCATCTTCTGGCCCCTGGCCGGCTGAAAGCCAAACCGCTCGCCGGCGTGCAGGATTTCGCTCACGACCTGCTGCTTGGCCTCGGCCTTGAGGCGGATATTGAGGAAGCCGGGGCCGGCGATCTCGATGGCCTCGACCCAGCGCGCATACGCGGGCGCGGCCAGCAAGGCGGCCTTGAGCTGTTCCGCCAGCTGGCGCGGATTGAGCTTGAGCGGCTTGGCCAGCTGCATCGCGGCCGTGCAGGCCAGATCACCATGGGCGGCGACCTTGGGCGACTCGAAGGCGGCCTTGGCGCCGGCGCCCGGCGACAGCCGGTCCAGCTCGGCGGCCAGGCTGCCGAGCAATTCTTGTTTGACGGAGAGCATCTGGCGATTTTACGGGGCGGGCGTCATCCATCTTGTGGGCCGCTTCGTTATGTGCTGGAATCCTCGCGGGATTCAACCCATCCAATCCAACCCTGTTCAGGAGACCCCATGAAACAACTGCTTTCCCTGCTGGCCCTCGGCCTGAGCCTGTCCCTGGGCGTGGCCCACGCGGCCGATGCCGAGAAAAAGCCCACGGCCCAACAAGGCAAGATGAGCTCCTGCAACAAGGAAGCTGGCGACAAGAAGGGCGACGAGCGCAAGGCCTTCATGAAGGAATGCCTGAGCGCCAAGCCGGCCGCGGCCGCCAGCCAGAAAGACAAGATGAAGACCTGCAACGCCGACGCCAAGGGCAAGAAGGGCGACGAGCGCAAGGCCTTCATGAAGGAATGCCTCAGCAACAAGGGCTGATCCGCCCCGCTGAATCCAGGCCCGCCCCCAGGCGGGCTTTTTTGTTTCTCTGGCTACTTGCCAAAACCCCGCGCCAGAAACACCGCCGCCAGCGGGATCAGCACCAGCAGGTGCGCCTGGATCATCACGAACTTGCGGGCCCGGCGGACCTCGTCCTGCGCGGGCAGCGCGCCACTGGCCCTGAGCTCCTTGCGCCAGCGCGCGTACATCAGCGTGGGCTTGATCGACAGCAGGCCGATCACGATGAACAGCGCGAGCTTGGTGTGCAGCAGCGGGTTGGTCCAGTACCAGGCCGTGCCCTTGACGCCCCACCAGGTGCGGGCCACGCCCGTCAGCAGCACGGCGCCCGAGGCCATGCCGTAGACCATGTCGACCTTCGCCAGGCGCTCGACCACTTTCGCGTTCATCCACTCCATGCGGCACAGCGCGGCCTCGCTGGACAAAAACACCACCAGGGTCAGGATGGCAATGAAGTGCAGATAGGCAAGGATGGCTTCGAGGGTCATGTCTGTCTCCAGAATTCAGGCTGGCCGTAATGGTGTTTGAGGAAATCGATCCAAAGGCGCACCCGCAGCGGCAGGTGCTTGCGCTGCGGGAACACCGCGTAGATCCCGTTGGGTGGGGCCGCGAACTCCTCGAGCACCGCCACCAGGCGGCCCGCGCCAATCTCGCTTTCGACCTCCCAGGTGCTGCGCCAGGCAATGCCGAAGCCGCCCAGGCACCAGTCGTGCAGCACCTGGCCGTCGGAGCAGTCCAGCGGCCCGCCGGGCTTGAGGTGCACCACCTCATAGGCCTCGCCCTTGGGCACGCGAAACGCCCAGCCCCGGGTCTGGGACGCGTCGCTGGACAGCGTCAGGCAGTCGAACTTGACCAGGTCATTGGGGTGCGCGGGCGTGCCCTGGCGCTTGAGGTAGCCGGGCGTGGCCACGCACAGGCGCCGGTTGTCGGCCAGCCGCACGCTGACCAGTGACGAGTCAGGCAGGTCGCCCACGCGCACGGCGCAGTCGTAGCCCTCGCCCGCCAGATCGACCACGCGGTCGCTCAGGTTCAGCGAGATGGTGACGTCGGCATGCAGTTCGCGGAACCGGGGCACCAGCGGCGCCACATGGCGGCGGCCAAAGCCGGCCGGCGCGGTGATGCGCAGGTGCCCGCTGGCCTTGACCCCACCCGCGCTGACGCTGGCTTCGGCGTTGGCCAGGTCGGCCAGCACGCGCTGGCAGTCCTCAAGGAAGGCACTGCCCTCGTGCGTCAGCGAGATGCGCCGCGTGGTGCGCACCAGCAATTTGACGCCCAGCTTCTCTTCCAGGGCGTCAAGCCGGCGGCCCATGATGGCCGGGGCCACGCCTTCCGCGTTGGCGGCGGCTGTGAGGCTGCCCCGGGTGGCCACCGAGACAAAGGATTCCAGCGCTTTGAGCTTGTCCATGGCCGCAGATTATGCGCATGGAAGTCAAAAATCAAGGCTTCTCAGGCATTGATTGCTTTGAAATGAGCGCTTCAATCTGCTCAGGACCGTAGCCCACATCCCGCAGCAGTGCGCGGGTGTGCTCCCCCAGCCGGGGCGGGTTGAGCCGCACACCGGGCCGCTCCCCACCCAGCGTCAGTGGCAGCAGCGGCACCCGCGTTTCGCGGCCATCGGGCAGGGTCAGTGGCGCCAGGCCTTGTGTGGCCAGAAGGTGAGGGTCGTCAAACAGCTCCTGCGGGCGCGTGATGGGGGCAAAGGGCAGGCCATGCTTTTCAAACAGGGCCCCGAGCTGCGCGGTGCCGTAGCCGCCAAGGTGCGCGCGCAGCAGCGGCATCAGCCAGTCGCGGGCCCGCACGCGGTCGTTGTTGCGGGTCAGGCGCGGGTCGGCCTTGAGCGTGTCCAGGCCAAAGGCGTCGCAGAAGATCGCCCATTGCGTGTCGCTGACCACCGCAAGAAAGATCTGCCCACCGTCCTTGACGGTGAACACGTCGTACACCCCCCAGGCCGAGATCCGGCTGGGCATGGGATCGGCCGCTTTGCCGGTGACCGCGAACTGCATCATGTGCTGCGCCACCAGCAGCACATTGTTCTCGAACAGCGCGCTCTGCACCTCCTGGCCCTGCCCGGTCTTTTCGCGCTGGGCCAGGGCCGCCATCGCGCCGATGGCGCCAAACATGCCGCCCATGATGTCGTTCACGCTGCTGCCGGCCCGCAGCGGGTCGCCGGGGCGGCCCGTCATGTAGGCCAGGCCGCCCATCATCTGCACCACCTCGTCCAGCGCCGTGCGGTGGTCGTAGGGCCCGGGCAGGAAGCCCTTGTGGCGCACGTAGATCAGGCGCGGATTGAGCTGGCGCAGGCTGGCGTAGTCCAGCCCCAGCTTTTTCATGGTGCCGGGCCTGAAGTTCTCGCTCACGATGTCGGCCGTGGCAATGAGCCGCAGCGCCGCCTCCCGCCCCTGCGGGGTCTGCAGGTCGAGCACCACGCTTTTCTTGTTGCGGTTGAACAGCGCAAAGAAGCCCGCGCCCGAGCCGAGCAGCTGGCGGGTGCTGTCGCCGCCGGGAGGTTCGATCTTGATGACCTCGGCGCCCAGGTCGGCCAGCACCATGCCGCAGGTCGGTCCCATGACCATGTGGGTGAACTCGACGACGCGGATGCCCGCGTAAGGCAGTGGCTGCTCAGCCATGGCCGGCCCCCTGCGCAAAGCCCTGGGGCAACCCGGCCTCGGGCGTCATGCCGTACAGCGGCTCGCCCGGCAACCCGGCCCGCAGGGCCTCCCGCGCGGCCATGAGTTTGTGCAGGTCGACACCCGTGCGAACGCCCATGGCCTCGAACATGAACACCAGGTCCTCGGTCACCACATTGCCCGAGGCCCCGGGCGCATACGGGCAGCCGCCCAGCCCGCCCAGCGAGCTGTCGAAGGTGCGCACGCCCACATCCCAGGCCGCCAGGCAGTTGGCCAGGCCCAGGCCCCGGGTGTTGTGCATGTGGGCGGCGCCCGTGTGCTCGCCGATGTCGGCGCGCACGCGCTTGAACAGGCGCCGTACCTGGGCCGGGTTGGCCATGCCGGTGGTGTCGGACAGGCCCGATTCATCAGCCCCGGCCTGGATCACCGCCGCCGCGAGCCGGACCACGTCATCTTCCGCCACCTCGCCCTGCAGGGTGCAGCCGAAGGCCGTGGAGATGCCGGCCTCGATCATGACGCCGGGCGCCAGCTCATTGCGCAGGGCCACGATGCTGCGCACCTCGGCCAGCATCTGCTCGCGCGTCTTGCGCACATTGGCCAGCGAGTGCGCCGCGCTGGCCGAGACCGGGATGGTGAGCTTGTGCACCCCGGCCGCCAGGGCCGCCTGCGCGCCGCGCAGGTTGGGCACCAGCGCCATCACCGTGAGGCCCGGCAAGCCCAGCGCATGGCGCACCACCTGCGCCGCATCGGCCATCTGCGGCAGCAGCTTCGCGGGCACGAACGAGGCCACCTCGATTTCGCGCAGGCCCGCGGCATGCAGGGCGTCGAGCCAGCGCAGCTTGTGGGCCGTGGGCATGGTGGCCTGGACCGACTGCAGGCCGTCACGGGGACCGACCTCACTGATCAGCACGGCGGGTGCAGGGGTGTCTTGCATTTCAAACAGTGTTCTATAAGATAGAACGATATTCTTTCTATTGAAATCATGGCGCGACACCGCCGCGCTGTCAAATCCACCGCCCATGCCCCGCAAAGCGCAGACCGCATCCCTGGCCGAGGCCCATGCCGCCCCTGGCGGCACCGCGGCCGTGGACCGCGCGCTGACGCTGCTGGGCGCCTTCAGGGCCGGCGACGCCGCACTGACACTGGCCGAGCTGGCCGAACGCACCCGGCTGTACAAGAGCACGGCGCTGCGGCTGCTGGCTTCGCTCGCCCATGCGGGCCTGGTGCAGCGGCTGGAGGCGGGCACCGACCGCGGCAGCTGGGCACTGGGCCCCGAGGTGGCGCGGCTGCACAGCATCCATGCGGCCGCGTTCTCGCTGGACCAGGTGGTCATGCCGGTGCTGCAGGCGCTGATGAAGGCCACGGGCGAGAGCGCGGCCTACCACGTGCTGCGCGGGGAAGGCGACGAACAGGTGCGGCTGTGCCTGTACCGCGTGGACTCGCCCCAGCCCATCCGTGACTTCATCAAGGCTGGTGACGTGTTGTCGGCATCACGCGGCACCGGCGCCCGCGTGCTGCAGGCCTTTGGCAAGCCCCGCAGCGGCCTGGGCGCGCGCGACCGCCGGCTGCTGGCCGGCATCCGGGAGCGGGGCTTCTTCACCGCCAGCGGGGACCGCCTGGCGGGCGTCACGGGCATCTCCGCCCCGGTGTTCGATGCGGATGCACGGATTGCCGCCGCCGTCACCCTCACCATGCCCACCCACCGCTACGACGAACGCCATGTCCAGCCGGTGCTGGCGGCCGCACGGCAACTCAGCGGCAAGGTCTGACGCCCCGGTTGTGGCACAGTGGGCGGCGCAGTGATGTGCCTGCGTTGCCCTTGACCGGAGCCCCATGAGCCCTCCAGTACCTCCCGCCAACGCCAGTGCCGGTGCCCCGCCGGGCGGCCTGGGCACCTTTGCCGGCGTGTTCACGCCGAGCATCCTCACCATTCTGGGCATCGTCCTGTTCCTGCGGGTGGGCTTTGTGGTGGGCAGCACCGGGTTGGCCTACGCTTTGCTGGTGATCGCGGCGGCCAATGCCATTTCGGTGCTGACCGCGCTGTCGGTGGCGGCGGTGGCCACCAACCTGCGGGTCAAGGCCGGGGGAGACTACTACCTGATCTCGCGCACGCTGGGGCCGGGCTTTGGCGGCGCGATCGGGCTGGTGCTGTTCCTGGCCCAGGCGGTGTCGATCGGCTTTTACTGCATTGGCTTTGCCGAAGCAGTGGCCCCGCTGGCCGGCCTGACGCATCCGTTTGCGCTGCGGGCCGTGGCGCTGGCCGCCATCGTGCTGCTGGGCGTGCTGGCCTGGGTGGGCGCCGACCTGGCCACGCGCTTCCAGTACGTGGTGATGGTGCTGCTGGTGGCCGGCATTGCGTCGTTTGTCTGGGGCGCGCTGGGGGGCTGGACGCCCGGGCTGCTGTCGGCCAACTGGCACGCGCCGGCCAACAGCCTGCCGTTCTGGGCGGCATTTGCCATCTTTTTCCCCGCCGTCACCGGCTTCACGCAGGGCGTGAGCATGTCGGGCGACCTGGCCCGCCCCAGCCAGAGCATTCCGCGCGGGGTGTTCGCGGCGGTGGCGCTGTCGGTGGTGGTGTACTTTGGCGCCGCGGTGCTGTTTGCCGCGGCCATGCCGCTGGACGACCTGCGCCGCGACACCGGCGCCATGAAGCAGCTGGCCGCCTTGCGCCCGCTGGTGGACCTGGGCGTGATGGCGGCCACGCTGTCATCGGCGCTGGCCTCGTTCATGGGCGCGCCGCGCATCCTGCAGTCGCTGGCGCGCGACCAGATCTTTCCCTGGCTCAACAGCTTCTCGGTGGTGCACGAGGCCTCGGGCAACCCGCGTCGCGCCGTGCTGCCCACCTTTGTGGTGGCGGTGCTGGTGGTGATGCTGGGCGAGCTGGACCTGATTGCCGGCGTGGTGTCGATGTTCTTCCTGGTGTCGTACGGCCTGCTGAACTACGCCACCTACTACGAAGCCCGCTCGGGCAGCCCGTCGTTTCGCCCCACCTTCCGCTGGTATGACCGGCGCCTGGCGCTGGCCGGCGCGGGGGCCTGCCTGGTGGCCATGCTGGCCATTGACGCCATGGCCGGGTTCTTTGCCACGGCCGTGGTCTACGGCATTTACCGCTATGTGCTGCGCCGCAAGACGCCCGCGCGCTGGGCCGATGGCCGCCGGGCCTTTCACCTGCAGGCGGCGCGCGAGCATCTGCTGGCCGCCGCTGCCGAGCCCGAACACGCCCGCGCCTGGCGCCCGCAGCTGCTGGTGTTCTCGGACTCGCCGCTGCGCCGCGCGCGGGTGCTGCGCTTTGCCCACTGGGTGGAAGGCGGCGCCGGCATGACCACCGTGGTGCGCATGATCGTGGGCGACTCCGCGCGCGCCCTGGCCCAGCGCAGGGAGGCGTCGGAGCAGCTCACCGAGGAGCTCAAGGCCGCCGGCTCCAGTGCCTTCCCGCTGGTGCTGATGGGCGAGGACACCAGCCAGATGGTGGCCTCGGTGGTGCAGACGGCGGGCGTGGGGCCACTGCGCGTGAACACGGCCATTGCCAACTGGCCCCAGGCCAACGCGGCGTTCTACGAGCCGCTGGGCATTGGCGGCTTTGGCCGCCATGTGGCGCTGGCCTTCCGCCTGGGCACCAACCTGATCCTGCTGGATTCCGACGCCGCCGAATGGGACACGCTGCAGGCCGTGCCCGCGGCCGACCGGGTGATTGACGTGTGGTGGCGCGACAGCCTCACGGGCGAGCTGATGCTGATGCTGGCCTACCTCATGACGCGCAGCCGCGAATGGCGGCACGCCACCATCCGCCTGATTGCCGCGCCCGAGAACGGCGAACCGGCCGAGCCCTGGCGCGCCGCGCTGGAAGCGCAGATCGACAAGGTGCGCATCCCGGCCGAGATCGTGCTCGCGGCCGACCACAACGAGGCCACCGTCATTGCCACCTCGCGCGCCAGCGCCATGGTATTCATGCCGTTTCGCATTCACGGCGGGCGCTTTTACTCACCCTTTGGCTGGGAGATCAACGACGCGCTGCCCCAGCTGCCCATCACCGCGTTGGTGCTGGCCGCGCAGGATGTGGACCTGGAAGCCGAGCCGGACCACGAGAGTGACGACCCGGGTCCGCCCCAGGATCACTCCTGAGGCGCCGCCAGGCTGTCCAGCAACCGCTGCAACGGATCTGCAGGCGCACCGGGGGCGGACTGTTCCGCCAGGTCACCCATGTCGCGCACCTGCTGCTGCAAAACCGCAGCGTTCGGCGGCGGCGGGCCCGCGTCATACCGCAACAGCAATGCGGGGAAGGCAATGATCAGGGCCATCACCACCAGTTGAACCAGCACGAAGGGCATCGCACCCAGGTAGATGTCGCCGGTGGACACGCGCGCAAGCCGTTGCCCGCTCGCCGGGTCCAGGGTGTCCACGGCGGGCGCCACGCTGCGCAGGTAGAACAGGGCATAGCCGAATGGCGGCGTCATGAAGGAAGTCTGCAGATTGATGCCCACCAGCACGCCGAACCAGACCAGGTCAATGCCCAGCCGCTCGGCAATGGGCGCCAGCAGGGGCAACAGGACAAAAGCGATCTCGAAAAAATCAAGGAAGAAGCCCAGCACAAAAACCAGCGCCGTCACCACCACCAGAAAGCCCGTCGCGCCACCGGGCAGATGCTCGAACAGCCCCTGCACCCACAGCGTGCCGTCCAGCGCATTGAACGTCAGGCTGAACACCGTGGAACCGATGAGGATGAACATCACAAAGCAGGACAGCTTGGTGGTGGACAACAGTGCCTGCGCGGTTTCGCGCACCGTGATGCGGCGCCGCACCGCGGCCAGGGCCAGCGCACCCACCGCGCCCATGGCACCGCCCTCGGTGGGGGAGGCCACGCCCAGAAAGATCGTGCCCAGCACCAGGAAGATCAGGATCAGCGGCGGCACCAGCACAAAGGCCACCCGGCGCGCCAGGGCCGACAGCCAGTGCAGGCGCAGCCAGGAATCCAGCAGGGCCAGCACAAAGGCCGACAGCACCGCGCCGGCCAGCCCCACCATCACCACCTCATCGGCGGGAGGCGCCAGGTCGCGCCCGTTCCAGCGCAGCAGCGCCGGGTAGGCCTGCAACAGGCACCAGCCCGCCGCCGCGGACACCGCACACAACACGCCCAGCGACCGGTGGCCGCTGCGCCCGGACGCCTCGCGGAATGAACGCGCGGCCAGGGGCAAGGCGGGCATCCAGCCCGGGCGCGTCCACGCCAACACGGCCACCAGCAGCGCGTACAGGCCGATCAGCAGGGCCGCCGGCACCAGCACGGCGGCATACATGTCGCCCACACTGCGCCCGAGCTGGTCGGCCATCACGATCAGCACCAGCGAGGGCGGCACCACCTGCGCGAGGCTGCCGCTGGCCGTGATCACGCCAGCGGCCATTCGCGGGTTGTAGCCGTTGCGCAGCATGATGGGCAGCGAGATCAGGCCCATGGAGATGACCGACGCCGCCACCACACCGGTGGTGGCTCCCAGCAAAGCGCCGACAAACACCACGGCCAGCGCCAGCCCGCCACGCACCGGTCCAAACACCTGGCCTGCGGTTTCGAGCAGGTCCTCGGCCATGCCCGAGCGCTGCAGGATCAGCCCCATGAAGGTGAAAAACGGGATGGCCAGCAGGTTTTCATTCACCATGATGCCGAACACCCTCAGCGGCAACGCCTGCAACAGGGCCGGTGGCAGCACGCCCAGTTCAATGCCCAACAGGCCGAAGCTCAGGCCACAGGCCGCCAGGCCAAACGCCACCGGGATGCCCGACAGCAGGAACAGCGCCAGGGCCGCGAACATCAGCGGCGGCAAGATGGCGGAGAGCCCGCTCATGGCCGCGGGCTGCCCACTGGCGCCGGGCCCATGAATTCGGGCAGATCGGCCTCGCAGGTCGTGGCCCGGGTGCGCCGGCCCTGCAGGAACTCCATGCGCTTGATGATTTCGGACAGCGATTGCAGCCCCAGCAAGGCAAAGCCCAGCGGAATGCACAGGCGCACCGGCCAGCGCACCAGGCCGTCGGAGTTGAACGAGCGCTCGCCCTCCGTCCAGGCGCGCCAGAAGTACTCTGCGCCCAGGCCGACCATCAGCACGCACAGGGGCAGCACCGCCAGCACCAGCGCCAGCACATCGATCCAGGCGCGCAGCCGTGGTGAAAAGCGCTGCGCCAGGGCGTCAACGCGAACATGCTCGTCCACCATGAGCACGTAGCCGGAAGCCAGCAGAAAGGCCGCTGCGAAGAGGTACCACTGGCCCTCCAGCCAGGCATTGGAAGCCAGGCCGAACGCCTTGCGCATGCTGGCATTGCCCGCGCTGATCAGCACGGAAGCCAGAATGAACCAGACGGTGAACCGCCCGATGCGGCGGTTGAGGGCGTCAATGGCACGGGAGATCAGGCGCAAAGGCTCCATCGCACTGTCTTTCATGATGCGTGGACTGACCCTACCCGGATTCACGCTGAAACACAAACCGGCGCGGCCCGCGAGGTGGCATCATGGACCTACACCCCTCCCCCGGGAACCAGGAGAAAACCATGCGCCTACGTACCGTCCTTGTTGTTGTTGCCATTGCACTGCTCGCCGCCTTTGCGGCGCTGAACTGGAGCGCCTTCGTCGCGCCCACCACCCTGAGCCTGGGCTACACCGTGTTCGAGGCGCCCCTGGGCCTGCTGATGCTGGGCGTGCTGATGCTGCTCACGCTGGCCTTTGCGCTGTACATGGCGTTCTGGCAGGCCGGCATGCTGCTGGAGTCGCGCCGCCTGGGCAAGGAACTGCAGCAGCAGCGCAGCCTGGCCGACCAGGCCGAAGCCTCGCGCTTCACCGAGCTGCGCACCACGCTGCTGGCCGAGTTCGAGCGCCTGACCGGCCAGCTCAACCAGACCCAGGAAGCCCTGAAGGCCGAGATGCGCGACAACACCAACGCCCTGTCCGCGGCCATCGCCGAGATGGATGACCGCCTCAGCCGCGCCAGCGGGCCCGGCTCCACGCCCTGAACCCCACCCGCGCCGCCCCGTGGCGAATCGCCATTAGCGTCAATTCAGTCACTGATAAATCACTTTTTTTGGCCTTAATAGCTGGCGAAGTATCAAATAAAGTCGGGCGATGGAAAAACCACGCGCCGTCCTTTTTGACGCCTATGGCACGCTGTTTGACGTCTACAGCGTCGGCCTGCTGGCCGAGCAGCTGTTTCCGGGCCAGGGCCAGGCCCTGGGCGTGCTCTGGCGCGACAAGCAGATTGAATACACGCGGCTGGTCACCACCAGCGACCATGGCGCGCACTACCAGCCGTTCTGGGCGCTGACCCGCGCCGGCCTGCGCTACGCCTGCAAGAAGCTCGCGCTGGACCTCACGCCCGCGCGCGAGGAGCAGCTCATGAACCAGTACCGCCACCTCTCGGCCTTTCCCGAGAACCGCGAGGTGCTGCAGGCGCTCAAGAGCCGCGGCGTGGTCACCGGCATCCTGAGCAACGGCGACCCCGACATGCTGGCCGTGGCCGTGAAAAGCGCGGGCCTGGAAGACCTGCTGGACCATGTGCTGAGCGTGGACAGCCTGCGCAAGTACAAGACCCACCCTGACTGCTACGCGCTGGGCCCCCAGGCCACCGGCCTGGACGTGAAGCAGATGGCCTTTGTGAGCTGCAACGCCTGGGACGCGCTGGCCGCCACCTGGTACGGATATCGCACGCTGTGGGTCAACCGCTACCAGCTGCCGTTTGAAGAGCTCGGCACCCAGCCCACCCGCACCGGCAGCAACCTGCGCGACGTGCTCGGATTTTTTGAATCTTGAATTGAAGGAGTGACCCCATGACCGCCCGCACCCCCGTCCATCGCCTGCAAGTGGCCACCGAACTGCACCAGTTCATCGAGCAGAAGGTCCTGCCCGGCACCGGCGTGGACAGCGCCGCCTTCTGGGCCGGCTTTGACGCCATCGTGGCCGACCTGGCACCCAAGAACATCGCCCTGCTGGCCGAGCGCGACCGCCTGCAGGCCGAGCTGGACACCTGGCACAAGGCCAACCCCGGCCCGATCAAGGACATGGCGGCCTACCGCAAGTTCCTTGAGACCATTGGCTACCTCGTGCCCGTGCCGGCCGACGTGAAAGTGACCACCGCCAACGTGGACGACGAGCTGGCGGTCCAGGCCGGGCCGCAGCTGGTGGTGCCCATTCTCAACGCCCGCTACGCGCTGAACGCGGCCAACGCGCGCTGGGGTTCGCTGTATGACGCGCTGTACGGCACCGACGCCATTGCCGAGACCGATGGCGCCGAAAAGGGCAAGGGCTACAACCCGGTGCGCGGCGCCAGGGTCATTGCCTACGCCCGCAAGGCGCTGGACCAGGCCGCCCCACTGGCCAGCGGTTCGCACGCCGACGCCACCGGCTACAGCGTGGCCAACGGCCAGCTGGTGGTGGCGCTCAAGTCGGGCAGCACCGGCCTGAAGGACCCGGCCGCCTTCATCGGCTACCAGGGCGATGCGGCCGCGCCTTCGTCGGTGCTGCTGCGCCACAACGGCATCCACATGGACATCCAGATCGACCGCAGCACGCCCATCGGCCAGACCGACGCGGCGGGCGTGAGCGACGTGGTGATGGAAGCCGCGCTGTCCACCATCCTGGACCTCGAAGACTCGGTGGCCGTGGTGGATGCGCAGGACAAGGTGCTGGCCTATGGCAACTGGCTGGGCATCCTCAAGGGCACGCTGACCGAGCAAGTGGCCAAGGGCGGCAAGACCTTCACGCGCGGCCTGAACGCCGACCGCGTCTACACCGGCAAGGACGGCCAGCCCGTCAAGCTGCATGGCCGCTCGCTCATGTTCCTGCGCAACGTGGGCCACCTGATGACCAATCCGGCCATCCTCTACGGCGACGGCAAGGAAATCCCCGAGGGCATCATGGATGCCGTCATCACCACCACCATCGCGCTGCACGACCTGCAGGGCCATGGCCAGAACGGCATCCGCAACAGCCGCAAGGGCAGCGTCTACATCGTCAAGCCCAAGATGCACGGCCCGGCCGAGGTGGCCTTTGCCGCCGAGCTGTTCAGCCGCGTCGAGAAGCTGCTGGGCCTGCCCGACAGCACCGTCAAGCTCGGCATCATGGACGAAGAGCGCCGCACCAGCGTCAACCTCAAGGCCTGCATTGCCGCCGCGAGCAGCCGCGTGGCCTTCATCAATACCGGCTTCCTGGACCGCACCGGCGACGAGATGCACACCGCCATGCAGGCCGGCCCGATGTTCCGCAAGGGCGACATGAAGGCCAGCGCCTGGATTGCCGCCTACGAAAAGAACAACGTGCTGGTGGGCCTGGGCTGCGGCCTGCGCGGCAAGGCCCAGATCGGCAAGGGCATGTGGGCCATGCCCGACCTCATGGCCGCCATGCTCGAGCAGAAGATTGCCCACCCCCGGGCCGGCGCCAACACCGCCTGGGTGCCCAGCCCCACCGGCGCCACGCTGCACGCGCTGCACTACCACCAGGTCAATGTGGCGCAGCTTCAGGCCGAGATGGAAAAGGCCGACGCCGCGGCCGACCCGCAGGCCACGCGCGACGCCATCCTGCAGGACCTGCTGCAGATCCCCGTGGTGACCGAGGCCAGGTGGACCCCGGCCGAACGCCAGCAGGAGCTGGACAACAACGCCCAGGGCATCCTGGGCTATGTGGTGCGCTGGATCGACCAGGGCGTGGGCTGCTCCAAGGTGCCCGACATCCACAACGTGGGCCTGATGGAAGACCGCGCCACGCTGCGCATCAGCAGCCAGCACATGGCCAACTGGCTGCACCACGGTGTGGTGACCGAGGCCCAGGTGAAGGAAACCTTTGAACGCATGGCCGCCGTGGTGGACGGCCAGAACGCCGGCGACCCGCTGTACCAGCCCATGGCCGGCCACTTCGGCAGCTCGGCGGCTTACAAGGCCGCCTGCGACCTGGTGTTCAAGGGCCTGAGCCAGCCCAGCGGCTACACCGAGCCGCTGCTGCACGCCTGGCGGCTGAAGGTGAAGGCGGGGGCGGCCTGATCAAGCGGAGCGTTTTGCTCCGGTTTTGATAGCGCACAGTGGCCGCCAGCTCTGGACTCCAGGGCTTTTTGGCTTGCAACTCACCCGCGCAGGCACCCTTGAAGCTGCTGGAGTGCCTGTGAGGTGAGATCGGCTTCCGGGCCCCGCCCGAGGGCCACCGTGCACACGGCCCGGGCGGTGACCTCGGCCTCCTGCATCAGCCTTTTGCCGGCGGGCCTGATGCAGGCCTGGCGGCGGCCATCACCGCCCACGCCGCCTTCGCGCACGGCCAGGCCCACCTTCTCAAGCTGGACCAGCTTTCGTGTCAGCGCCGAAAGCTTCAGGCCCAGCGCCGGTGCCAGCTCGGTCAGGGGCAGGCGGCCATCGGGCGCGTGCCCGAGCCGGTACAGCAGGATGAAATCGGGAAAGTCCAGGCCATGGAACCCGCCCAGATCATCCTCCAGCCGCAATTGCAGGCGCGCGCAGGCCTGGCTCAGTGACAGGCACGCGTCGAGTGCGTCAGGCACGTCAGGCGTCATGGCGCGGCCCCGTTGTAGCCACGCTCACCCTGGCAGGGAATCTCCTCGCGCCACAGGGCCAGCAGGCTCTCGAGCTCGGCCCGGTAGTCAAACAGCGGATCGTCCCGCTCCTTGATCCGGTCGACCACGGCAAAGACGAAGTTGTCGGCGCCGTGCGCGAGCCAGTCCTGCTGCAGGCGCCGGTTGCGGTGCGAGCGCAAGTTCAGCTCGAAGCGGTGGCGGTTCATCGTGCCGTCCAGGTTGAGGCTGCCGTCCACATAGACGCGGCCGTTCACCCGGTTGGTGATCGTGAACACGCCGGCGGGCCGGCGCGTCTCCTTGTAGTGCCGGGTCAGGGCGCGGCGGGCTGACGGGGAAGGCGCAGGGCCCATCCGGGGTGTGGAAGAAGTCATGTCCATATTTTGCCCGGGTTAAATTAGAATTGCAATATACCCGGGCAAAACAATCTTGCCTCGCCGACCCCTTGGCCACGCGGCCGGTCGTTTCCAGCGGGACGGGGGCGGCAACACGCAAAGCAGGTCGGTGCGCGCCACCAGCCACAGCAGGGTCGCATAGTCGGGGCAGGCCACCTCCACGCACGGCGGCCGCATCTGGCGCACCGCAAAGGCTTCATGCAGCGCATTGACCGGGCCGCTGAGCGCCGACGCGACCACGGCCCATGACGCGTCCTGCAGCTCAGCCAGCCGCCTTTGAACCCGATGGCGAGGTCAACTCACCCTTTCTCGGGACTATGCGGACGCGCGGAGGCGGCGGCAGCGACCTGATCGGGTCCATGCACACCGTCTACGACACCCACCCGCTGCGCGAGGAAGTGGGCGACAAGTACGCACCGCGCCCCCGTGGCGGCGCCGGGCGCGGGTGCTTGAGGCATCAGATCGTGGAGTCGCTCGTGTTTTGATAGCAAGAAGTGGCCACCAGCTCTGGACTCCAGGCCTGTTTGGCTTGAAAGCTCCGGAGAAACGGCGCATTCGGACTATTTCGACGGAACTTTCAAAGGCCCCTGCCCAAGGGTGGCGCGAATCCGATTCACCAGCCGGTCCCTTGCCTCCTCCAACTTGTCTGCAGTCCAGAAAATGCAGTTGTACTGGCGCACGTCGAAATGGAGGGTCTCGCCTTCTTGGCACATGAAAATGACCGGCAGCCCCAATCCGTGAGCAAAACCAGCCTCGTAGTACACGCCGCCTCGATTGCCAGTAAAGTCGGCCACGACAAACCGCGCGGAGCGAATGGACGCGATGATCTTGTCGTCAATTTTTTCGTTGTGCGGAGCGATATCAATTTTCAGGGGCTCATAACCCGACAAACGAATCGCAGGGTCGATCACCTCAAACCACAGTGACTCGACGCGCTTGTCAAACCACATGGCACAGAAAGCAATGCTGGACTCTATTGAAGGGGCTGTCTCAAGGCGCATCAACCCCTTGGGCGCCACCTGATAGTCCCAATTGTTCTGGCTTGCCAGCCAACCCAGCTCGTTGCACAGGACCTCGGTCACCATGTATCGCATTTCGTCCAGGTCCCGATTCCACCCGGTTGGCATCAAATTGCTGGCAATCAATACCAACGCGCTGGGCGATACGCCACTCCCCTCGAAGGCCGGCCGGTTCTCGCGCTGCCCTCTCCCCAGTTCCTCAACCCCAAAACTCTTTCCAGGTGAATAGCGAATTGCAATCCATGAAAGCATCCGGTGGGCACGCTGGACCACCCCGGGTGGGGTGGAAGCGGCCGCCTGGTCCAGCAGTTCCGCCGTGAGGAGACCGTCGCCCAGGTACTGACAGATCCACGCGGACACCTTCCACCGCAAGTCATCCGCGACGGCTCGAGCATTGACCCTGGCTTCGTGCGTCATGCGAAATGACCCGCATTGCTCGCAGCCCACCTCGTAATCATTCTCAGCCCCGGGGGTCACCACGGCATCCCGGTAGTCACAAACGGGGCAGGTCATTCAAGCCACCTTCTTCAACTTCATCTCCACCCGCATTCCCGCTGAAGCGAGCATTTGCACCAGCGTGTCGATGGAGAACAGGTCCATCTTGCCGCGCACCAGATCAGACACCCGGGGCTGGGTGACGCCAAACAGCTTGGCGGCCTCGGCCTGGGTCAGGTCATTTTTGCGAATGTGTTCGGCGATGGCCATCATCAGTTCGCTGCGCGCCTTCATGTGCGCAGCTTCGCTTGGAGTGTCTTCGATGGCGTCCCACACACTGGGGAACCGCGGTGCCTTGGCTGCTGGTTTGTTCATTTCGATCTCCTTGCTCTGCGGGTCATCAATTCGCCAAGCCTGGCGACGGCCAATTCAATTTCAAATTTGGGCGTCTTTTGAGTCTTCTTCTGGAAACAATGCAGGACATACACCGCCTCTGGAAGCCTGGTGATGTAGATCACCCGCCAGGCGCCCGTTTGGTCACGCACCCTGATTTCCCGCACCCCCACGCCGATGCCGGACATGGGCTTCCAGTCCGCAGGATCCAGGCCGTTCTGGATGCGATCTATCTGGTGCCCCATGGCTCGACGCGCGGACAGGGGAAATTGCCGCAAGTCATCCAGCGAAGTGCCAACAAACTCAACATCCTTCATTCGTCAATGATACAATATTTTGTATATTGAGTCTGGCGCTTTTTGCTCCTTTTTTCATAGCGAACAGTGGCCACCAGTACTGGACTCCAGCCCTGTTTGGCTTGCAAATGTCAAACCATCGCGGGCTTGGGCCAGTCGGCCGTCCACCGCGCATAGGCGGCCAGGTCGGCCGGCACTGCGCCGCGCACTTCGCAGACATGGCCGGCAAACGCCGTGGCGCGGTCCAGGGTGTCGGCCAGCGGCCAGCCGCGCAGCAGGCCGGCCAGCACCACGGCCGAAAACGCGTCACCGGCGCCCACGGTGTCCACCAGCTGCACAGCGCGCGCGGGGGCGCCCCGGGCCGCGCACTCGCCACTGGCGTCAAAGGCCAGCGCGCCTTCGGGCCCGCAGGTCACCAGCAGCGTCTGCAGCGGCAACTGGCCGAGCACGTGGCGCGCGCTGCGCTGCACCGCCGCCGCGTCGGTGGTGGCCGGCACGGCGTGGCCCAGCCAGCCGCTGAGCATGGCCAGCTCTTCATCGTTGACCTTGAGCACCTGGGCCCGCTGCAGGGCCTGCAGCGCCACGTCCCGGGGTACATGGCCCTCGCGCCAGTTGAGGTCCAGAAAGCGGGGGCCCGCGTGCTGCCGCATCAGCGCCAGCCCCGTGGCCCGCGAGACGGGGCTGCGCAGGGCCAGCGTGCCGCTGTACAGCCAGCCACCGGCCGCCAGCGCGCGCAGCGCGGCGCGGGCCGGTTCCATGGCCACCACGTCCCAGGCACAGGCCTCGCGGATGTGGAAGGCGTGGCTGCGGTCGGGCCGTGTGGTCACGTCCACCACGCCCGTGGCCTGGTCTGGCAGGACCTGCACGCCCTCGCGCGCCATGCCGTAACGGGCCAGCTCGGCCAGCACCTGATTGGCCTGGGCATCCTGCCCCACGGCGCTGAGCATGAGTGGCGAATGGCCCAAGGCCGCCAGGTGGCGCGCCACGTTGAAGGGCGCACCGCCCACCACGGGCCCGCTGTCAAACAGGTCCACCAGCATTTCGCCAAAGACGGCCACCGACGTCATGCCGCGCGCGCCGCCCTAGTGCCGCAGGCCGAAGCGGCTGTCCACCTGCCGGCGGAACTCGCTGGGCGTCATGCCCTTGATATCGAGAAAGCGGCGGTTGAAATTGGCAATGTTGTTGAAGCCCACCTCGTAGCAGATGTGGGTGATGTAGCGGTCTGACTCCATGAGCAGCTGGCAGGCCCGGTTGATGCGCACCTGGTTCACGAAGTCGGTGAAGGTGTTGCCCGTGGCGCGGCGAAAGAAGCGCGAAAACCGGCTCTCGCTCATGCCCAGTTCGCTGGCCAGGCCCGCCGCTGACAGCGGCTGCGCAAGATCATCGGTGATGCGGCTCACGATGGCGTCGATCTGGTCGAGCTGCTTGTCATCGTCCACGCTTTGCAGCTGGGCGTGCGACAGCAGGCGGTAGTCGGTGCAGCGCGCCAGCTCGCTGAGGAATTCGCAGAAAACGCCCAGCCGCGCCAGGCCGTGGCTGCCCTTGATCCGGTGCCAGCAGTCGCTGGCGCGATCAGACAGCCCAAAGAACTCGATGCCATGGCGGGCCCGCTCCAGCATGGGCAGGACTTCGGCCAGCTCCGGGATGTGGGCGGCGGCCTGCTCGATGGGGGCGCGCGGGAACTGGATCACCAGGTCGCGTTCGGGAATGCCCCCTTCGGGCAAGTCCAGCGAAATCCAGTTGTGCGGCAGGCGCGGGCCGGTCAGCACCAGGTGGCCGGGCTGGAAGTAGCCGATGTAGTCCCCCACGAAGGCCTTGCCCGACGACGCCACGATCAGGTGCAGTTCGTATTCGTCGTGGTAGTGCCAGCGCGCCAGCGGCGTGGGAAAGCCATGGGCCAGGCAGCGGATGACGCCGGTGTCCGGCGGCTCATAGCCCAGCGCGGGGCTGCGCGAATAGTCGTGCTCCAGTTCGGGCTGGCGCTGGCGGGGCAGATTGCGGCGAAGGGACATCGTGCAGACCGGGGTGGCGACCACTGAAAGGCTAGCTCATCACGCTGCCGCCGTCCACATTCAGCGTCTGGGCCGTGATGTAGGACGCGTGTTCACTGGCCAGGAAGACCGCCGCGCCGGCAATGTCGGCCGGCACGCCCATGTAGCCCAGCGGCACGGCCAGGCCCACCTGGCGCTTCTTTTCGCCCGGCGGCAGGTGCTCGTACCTGGCAAACAGCGAATCCACCTGCTGCCACATCGGCGTGTCGATCACGCCCGGGGCAATCGCGTTGACCCGGATGCCGTGCGGCGCCATGGCCAGCGCGGCGGACTGGGTGTAGCTGATCACCGCGGCCTTGGTCGCACAGTAGTGCGACACCAGGGCCTCGCCGCGGCGGCCGGCCTGCGAGGCCATGTTGATCACCGCGCCGCGCACGCCATGCGCCACCATGGCGGCCAGCACCTTCTGCATCACGAAGAAGGCGCCCTTGACGTTGACCGCAAAAAGCCTGTCGTACATCGCCTCGTCGCTCTCCAGCAAGGGCGCAAGGTCGAACACCGCCGCGTTGTTGAACAACACGCGCGGCGCGCCAAAGCGCCGCACGGCGGCGCCCAGCAGGGTGTCGATCGCGGCCAGTTGCGTGATGTCGGCGCTCAGGTAGTGGATGCGGTCCGGGTGCTCTGCCTGCAGCCGCGCCACGGGCTCGGGCGGCGTGGCTGCCAGGTCCACCACGGTGCAAAGCGCACCCTGGGCCAGATAGGCTTGCGCCACGGCCAGCCCGATCCCGCCACCAGCCCCGGTGAGCAAGGCATGTTGGTCCTGCAAGCTGCCGCTCATGACCGCTCCTGTTCAAACCGGGTGACTCTGGCGCTGGCCCGGCGCAGCGCGGCCGTCAGCACGTCATGGCCCGCGAGCGGGCCCCACAAGGCGGCATCGCTGGCCAGCGCCACGGCGGGCTCGGGGGCCGCGCAGATCGCATGGGCCGCGGCCGGGTCCATGGCCTGGTCCTGGTACGCGTAGGGCAACCGGCCCCGGTGCCAGCGTTGCAGGCAGGCCAGGAACAGCGCGGGCAGCATCGCGACCGCGTCAATGCCCTCCCCCCGCGCCAGGCGCTCGCCCACCGTGGGCGCGATGAAACCCGGGATCTTGGAGAAGCCATCCATGGCCACGCGCTGGTTGGTGTCCTGGATGGCGGGGTTGCCAAAGCGCTCGAGCACCACGTCGCGGTAGGCCGCGAGGTCGATGGGGCTGGGCTGCAGCGCGGGGATTGCGTCGAGCGTGGCGTAGTCATGCGCAAAGCCGCGGATCTGCGCGTCGTGCGTGCCCTCGTGGATGTAGCTCATGCCCGCAAGCGTGCCGGCCCAGGCGATGCAGCTGTGGGTGGCGTTGAGCAGCCGGATCTTGGCCTCTTCATACGGCGCCACCGAGGGCACCATCTCCACCCCCACGGACTCCCAGGCCGGCCGGCCCGCGACGAAACGGTCTTCAATCACCCACTGGATGAAGCTCTCGGCCATCAGCGCCGTGGGATCGTCAACGCCGGTGGCCGCCTTCACGCGCGCGACCACCTCGGGCGTGGGGCGCGGGGTGATGCGGTCCACCATGGCGTTGGGGCTGCTGGTGTGGGCCTGCACCCAGTCCAGCAGGCAGGCGTCGCGGGACAGCTCAATGAACTGCAGCAGCCCGGCGCGCGAGCGCTCGCCGTTGTGGCGCAGGTTGTCGCAGTTCAGCAGCGTGACGGCCCCCGCGCCGGCCCGCATGCGGGCGCGCAGGATGGCGGTAAGCGCGCCGTACAGCGTGCTGCCCGCGCGGCCGGCACACGCCGCGTCGAGGTCGGCCACGATGTCGGGCGCGGCCGCATCAAGCTGGTTGGCGGCGTCCAGGTAGTAGCCGGCCTCGGTCACCGTGAAGGAGATGATGCGCGTGGCCGCATCGGCGCCCCGCGCCACCAGCCCCGACAGCGCCGCATCCCAGGGCACGACGCTGCGCAGGGCCTCGATGCGCTGGTAGCTGCGCGCGCCGGCGGGCGTGACCGTCTCCAGCGTATAGGCGCCGCCCTGCGCCTGCAGGGCCGCGAGGGTGATGGCCATGTCGGGCCGGATGTTGCCACCCGCCAGGGTCCAGCGCGCGTCGCCTGCGTCGATCAGGCGCTGCAGGTACACCGCCTGGTGCGCGCGGTGGAAGGAACCCAGCCCGAGATGAAGCATCACGAACGGTCCGGAATCAGGTGGGGCCATGGTCTGTGTCGGTGTCTTGTCGGTCTTGCCCTGGGTGGACGGATCAATGCGTGGCGGCTGCATGGCGCAGCACGCGGCCCTGGGCGTCAAACAGGTGGGCGGCCCCGGTGTCCAGCGTGAAGCCCACAGGGTCGCCGGCGCGCAGCGCGGTGCGCGCGCTCTGGCGCGCGGTGAATTGCACGCCTTCGCCCAGGCTCACATACACCAGGGTTTCGGCGCCCAGCGCCTCCACCAGCTCCACCCGGCCATCGAAGCTGCCCTGGCCGGGCTGCGTGAGCACCACGTTTTCAGGGCGCAGGCCCACGGCGCCGTCGGCCGGCAAACTGGCGCCGAACACGGTGGCGAGCTGCGGCACGCTGGCGGCGGTGACGATGTTCATGGGCGGCGTGCCAATGAACTGCGCCACGAACTGGTTGGCCGGCCGGTCGTACAGCTCCAGCGGCGTGCCCACCTGCTCCACCTGGCCATCGCGCAGCACGACCACGCGGTCGGCCAGGGTCATGGCCTCGACCTGGTCGTGGGTCACGTAAATGGTGGTGGCGCCCAGCTCGCGGTGCAGCCGGGCGATCTCCACGCGGGTCTGGCCGCGCAGCGCGGCGTCCAGGTTGGACAGCGGCTCGTCAAACAGGAACACCTTGGGCGCGCGCACGATGGCGCGGCCAATGGCCACGCGCTGGCGCTGGCCGCCCGAGAGCTCCCGCGGCGTGCGCTGCAGGTAGGGCCCCAGGTTGAGGATGCCCGCCGCGCGCTCGACCTTCTCGCGGATCACCGCCGGGTCGGCCTTGGCCAGCTTGAGGGCGAAGCTCATGTTCTCGTACACGCTCATGTGCGGGTACAGCGCATAGCTCTGGAACACCATGGCCAGGTCGCGCTTTGACGAGGGCAGCTGGGTGATGTCGCGCCCGTCCAGCTCCAGGCCGCCCGCGCTGATGTCTTCCAGCCCGGCGATCAGCCGCAGCAGCGTGGACTTGCCGCAGCCCGACGGGCCGACAAACACCACGAACTCGCCGCGCTCGATGGCCAGGTCAATGCCACGGATGATGCGGGCTTCGCCAAAGGTTTTCTCGATGCCCTTGAGTTGCAGGAATGGCATGTTGGTTTTCCGGTTGCGGCGCGCTACTTCACGGCGCCAAAGGTCAGGCCCTGCACCAGCTGCTTCTGGCTGAACCAGCCGAAGACCACGATGGGCGCGATGGCCATGAGCGAGGCGGCCGAGAGCTTGGCCCAGAACAGCCCCTCGGGGCTGGAGTACGAGGCGATCAGCGTGGCCAGCGTGCCGGCCTTGGCCGAGCTCAGGTTCAGCGCCCAGAAGGCCTCGTTCCAGGCCAGCACCAGGCACAGCAGGCCGGTGGAGGCAATGCCGCCCATGCCCAGGGGCAGCAGCACCAGCCGCAGTTCCTGCCACAGCGTGGCGCCGTCCATGCGCGCGGCCTCGAGGATTTCGTTGGGGATGTCCTTGAAGTACGAATACAGCATCCAGACCATGATGGGCAGGTTGCTCAGCGTGAAGACGATGATCAGCCCCGCCTGCGTGTCCAGCAGCGCGGTCTTTTGCGCCAGCACATAGATGGGCACCAGCGCGCCGACGGCCGGCATCATCTTGGTGGACAGCATCCACATCAGCAGGTTGCGGGTCTGGCGGCTCCTGAAGAAGGCCATGGAGTAGGCCGCGGGCGCCGCGATCAGCAGGCCGATCAGCGTGGACAGCACGCTGGTGACGATGGAGTTTTTCGCGTACAGCAGGTAGTCGCTGCGCTCCTGCACTTCATGGAAGTTGCCCAGCGTGGGCTCGAACAGCAGCAGCGGCGGCACATGGATGGCCTGCAGCTCGGTCTTGAAGGCGGTCAGCGCCATCCAGCCCAGCGGGAAGAACAGCAGCAGCGTGACGCCCCAGGCGGCCACAGTGCGGGCCCAGAGGGCAAGTGAGTACGGGCGGCGCGTCATGTCAGTCCAGGTTCTTGCCGATCATGCGGATCAGGAACACGGCCGCGATGTTGGCCAGCACCACCGCGAACAGCGCGCCGGCCGAGGCCACGCCCGCGTCGAAGTTGAGCAGCGCCTGCTTGAAGATCAGGAACGCCACGTTGGTGCTTGCATCGCCCGGCCCGCCGCCGGTGGTGGTGAAGATCTCGGCAAACACGCTCATGAGGAAGATCATCTCGATCATCACCACCACCGCGATCGAGCGGCCCAGGTGCGGCAGCACCATGTAGCGCAGCTGCTGCAGGTAGCTGGCGCCGTCCATGCGCGCGGCCTCCAGCTGCTCGCGGTTCATGGACTGCAGCGCCGTCATGAAGATCAGCGTGGCAAACGGCAGCCACTGCCAGGCGATCATGATGATCACGCTGAACAGCGGCACGTCGGTGAGCCAGTCCACCGGCTGCGCGCCAAAGAAGCGCCAGACCTGGGCCAGCACGCCGTAGATCGGGTTCATCATCATGTGCTTCCACAGCAGCGCGTTGACCGTGGGCATGACAAAGAAAGGCGAGATCAGCAGGATGCGCACCAGGCTGCGGCCCGGAAACGGCTCGTCGATCAGCAGCGCCAGCGCCACCCCGCCGACGACGGTGATGACGATCACGCTGCCCAGCAGCATCAGGGTGTTGAGCACCGCCGCCGTGAACGACGGGTCGGTCAGGAAGAACTGGTAGTTCTCCAGCCCCGCGAACCCGCTGATCTCCGGCTGCAGCAGGTTGTAGCGGATCAGCGAGAAATAGATCGTCATCAGCAGCGGCACGATCATCCAGAGGAAGAGCGTGACCACGGCCGGCGCGAGCAGCGCGCGGGGCAGCAGGCGGTTCATGGTGTCAGGACGTTGCGGCGCGACGCTTCACTGGCGTCGCGCCACTTGTTCACTTGTAGTAGCCGGCCTTCGTCATCTGGCGTTCCGCCGCGTTCTGCGACGCCTTGAGGGCGGCCTCCACCGAGGTCTTGCCCGCCAGCGCCGCGCTCATCTGCTGGCCCACGGCAATGCCGATGGCCTGGAACTCGGGGATGGCCGCAAACTGCACGCCCACGTACGGGCTCTTGGGCAGCGTGCTGTCGTTGGGGTTGGCGCTGTCGATGGCGGCCTTCTCGGCGGCGGCAAACTTCGCGGCCTTGAGGAACTCGGGGTTGGCGTAAGTGCTCTTGCGGGTGCCGGTGGGCACCGTGCCCCAGCCATTGGTCTTGCCCACCAGTTCAATGTATTCCCTGGAGGTGGCCCAGCTGATGAACTTCTGCGCCTCGGCGGCTTTCTTGGAGCCCGAGGGGATGGCCAGGGCCCAGGCCCAGAGCCAGTTGGCGCCCTTGGGGGTCACGGCCACCGGGGCCTGCGCAAAGGCCACCTTGTCGGCCACCTTGGACTGCTTGGGGTCGCTGATGAAACTGGCCGCGATGGTGGCGTCCACCCACATGCCGCACTTGCCGGCGTTGAACAGGGCCAGGATTTCATTGAAGCTGTTGGCCGAGGAGCCGGGCGGGCCGTACTTGCCGAGCAGGTCCACGTAGAAATGGATGGCGTCCTTCCAGGGCTGGGACTCGAGCTGCGGCTTCCAGGCCATGTCAAACCACTGGCCGCCGTAGGTGTTGACCAGCGTCGTGATGAAGGCCATGTTGTCGCCCCAGCCCGGCTTGCCGCGCAGGCAGATGCCATAGATGCCGGCCTTGGGGTTGTGAATCTTGGCCGCGAAGTCCTTGACCTGCGCCCAGGTCGGGTGGTCGCCCAGCTGCACGCCGGCCTTGTCGGCCAGGTCCTTGCGGTACATCAGCATGGAGCTTTCGCCGTAGAACGGGGCCGCATAGAGCTTGCCGTCCACCGACAGGCCATTGCGCATGGCCGGCAGCAGGTCGTCCACGTCGTACGCGGCGCCGGGCTGCAGGGCCTGCAGCCAGCCCTTCTTGCCCCAGATGGGCGTTTCGTACATGCCGATGGTCATGATGTCGAACTGGCCGCCCTTGGTGGCGATGTCGGTCGTCACGCGCTGGCGCAGCACGCCTTCCTCCAGCGTGACCCACTTGAGCTTGATGTCGGGGTGGGCCTTCTCGAACTCGGGGCTGAGTTTCTGCATCTCGATCATGTGGCCGTTGTTCACGGTGGCAATGACCAGCTCGGTGGCGGCATGGCTGGCACCCGCCAGGCCCAGCGCGGCGGCCAGCGCCAGGATCGCTCTGAATTTCATGGGTTGTCTCCTGAATACCTGTGGTTGGGAACGGTGTGCAACGCTTCAACAGCACCGCGTCGACAGGCTGAACGATAGGCGTTCGTGGCGGCCGCATTGATACTCGCCGCGGCAGAACCTGTACTTTATTTCGCCACCAAGGCAGGGGTTTCACCAATTTTGAAGCAGAGCGTATACCCGCCCGGGGGCTCCTGGCGCGCCCCCGGGCGACGCCTTTTTGCTATGCAATCAATAGCGTCCCGTGGCCGCCCAGCCTGGACTACAGCCTGATTGGGCACTTATTCGAGGGTTTTGAGCCAGTCCAGCACCGGTTTGACCGCGGCTTCGGGCGTGCCCTTGTGGTCGGCGCTGACCCCCACGTAGGCGCTGCCCGGGTGGGGCGGTGCCTTGGCATAGGCAAAGGCCTCGCCTTGGGCAAACAGCGGGTCTTGCTCGCCAATCACCCAGATCGCGGGAATGTGCTGGCGCATCTTCGCGGCAATGGCCGGCAACTCGGGCAGGCCCGGCGACTTGGCCAGCGGCGCGATGGCCACCACGGCGTCGGGCTCGCCGGTGGCGCCGGCGTAGGCCAGCGCGGCATTGGCGCCATGGCCCTGGCCCAGCACCACGATGCGGCGCACGCCATCGCGGCGCAGGTTCCTGACCAGCCGGCCCAGTTCCTGCAACGCGGCGGCCGCGTCCTTGTCGTTGTGGCGCGCCCTGGACCAGGGCATCTCGGGCGCGCGAGGAGCGCAGGCGGGCTGCAGCTTGCGCCCGAGCCCGGCCATGGCCTGGGGGCTGCTGCCCGCGTCGTGCAGCAGCAGGACCACGCAGTCCCTGGATTCGGTCTGCGCCAGCAGCGAACCCGACAGCACAAGGGCCACCAGCCCCGCCAGGAAGCGGCCCATGCCGCGTGCGTTGATGCCCATCGTCGTGCTCCTCGTTTCGCACCCATGATGGCAGCGCCGCCCCCGGCGGCAACCCGTTCAGACCCTGATACGCCGCCCCAGCGCCGAGGGCCGCGCGGCGAGGAACCGCTGCAGCTGCGCGGGGTAGTCCGGCGCCACGGCCCCGCGCACCGAGCGGCGTTGCGCCAGCGTGGCGCGCCAGGCCTGCAGCCGGGGCAGCGCGTCCAGCCAGCCGCCCTCGCCCGCGGCCTCGAACGCGTCGAGGTAGCGGAACACCGGGGCCCACGCGGCATCGACCAGGCTGAAGGCCGCCCCTGCGAACAGCGGTCCTTCTGCCGACAGCGCGGGCTCCAGCCGCTCGAACTGCGCGCGCAGCGCGGCGCGCCTGGCGGCCAGCGCCTGGGCATCGGGCGCGTTGTAGAAGGCGGCGATGGTGCTGAGCACGGCCGAGGCAAACTCGACCCAGCCGCGGTGCTGCGCGCGCGGCAGGGCCGCCTCGGGGTGCAGGCGCGGCTCAAACATCTCGTCCAGGTACTCGCAGATCACGGCCGATTCAAAAACCGGCTCGTCCCCCACCAGCAGCACCGGCGTCTTGCCCAGGGGCGAGACGGCGGTGAACCAGCCCGGCTTGTGGCTCAGGTCCACGTCGCGCCGTTCATGGGCCACCCCTTTTTCGGCGAGCACGATGGCCGCGCGCTGCACATAGGGGCACAGCGCGTGGCTGACCAGGGTCAATGGCGGCAGGCCCATGGCTCAGCCCTTCGCCAGGCCTTCGGCCACCAGCGCGGCATGCACCGCCGGACGGGCCGCGACGCGCTGTATCCAGGCCGTCAGGGCCGGCCAGGCTTTCAGGCTCATGCCCAGCATGGGCGCCCAGTTGACGATGGCAAAGGCATAGGCGTCGGCCACGGTGAAGGCCTCGCCGGCCACATGGGCCGTGCGGGCCAGCCGCGCGTCGAGTTCGCCCAGGCGCAGCGCGATCTTGTCCTTGCAGGCCTGGCGCGTGGACTCGGCGGTCTCCTTGTGCCACAGCCAGGGGCTGAACACCTTGTGCAGCTCGCTGGACACAAAGGTCAGCCACTGCACCACCTCGAAGCGCGCCATGCTGCCGGCCGCCGGCAGCAGCGCGCCGCGCGGGTCCAGGTCGCCCAGGTACTGCAGCAGGGCCGCCACCTCGGTGTGGCGCGAGCCGTCCTGCAGCTCGAGCAGCGGCACATAGCCGCGCGGGTTGATGGCCAGGTAGTCGGCGCCGCCGTCCAGCTGGTGCGTGGCCAGGTCCACCTTGACCAGGTCGGGGGACAGGCCGGCCTCGCGGGCCGCGATATGGACGGCGAGCGAGCAGGCGCCGGGTGCGTAATAAAGCTTCATCTGAAAAGTCCTTTGAGTTGCGGAGGACTGGAATGTAGGATTGCAGCGTCGCAATGAAAATAGGCAAGCATGAAAACTGTCATTGCAAATCCGCAATACCAGCTGGCCGCTTCCGACCTTGAAATCCTGCTGGCGCTGGTGCGTGGCAAGACCCTGGCGGAAGCCGGCGCGCGGCTGGGCGCGGACGCCTCCACCGTGTTCCGCGCGGTGCAGCGGATCGAGAAGCACCTGGGCCAGCGCCTGTTCGAGCGGTCGCGCCGGGGCTACCTGCCGTCAGACGCCATGCTGGCCATGGCGAGCCACGCCGAGCGCATCGAGGCCGAACTGGAAGCCGCGCGCGCCGCCGCCCGCGGCCCGGCGGACCCGGTGTCGGGCCGGGTGCGGCTGACCACCACCGACTCGGTGCTGCGTGGCGTGGTGCTGCCGGTGCTGCCCGCGCTGGCGCGCGAGCACCCGCTGCTGCAGCTGGAACTGCGCAGCACCAACGAGGTGCTGAGCCTGACCCGGCGCGACGCCGACCTGGCGCTGCGCGCGGTCAGCCCCACGCAAAAGCCGCCGGACCACCTGATCGGGCGGCCCCTGGGCACGCTGCGCTTCGTGGCCTGCGCCGCGCGGGCCCTGCCGCCCAGGCAGCGGCGCCTGCCGCTGGAGCAGCAGGACTGGGTGGCGCCCGACGAAGCCATGCCCGAGCACCCCTCGGTGCGCTGGCGCCGCAAGGCGCTGCCGCGCGTCACGCCGCGCCACCTGGTGGACGGCATCGTGGGCGTGGCCGACGCGCTGCAATGCGGCCTGGGCGTGGGCGTGCTGCCGCTGTTCATGCTGGCGCAGGTGCCGTCGCTGGTGGCCCTGAGCGAGCCGCTGGCCGACTGCGAATCGCAGCTGTGGCTGCTGGCGCACCCCGAGTCGCGGCACCTGCGCCGCATTGCCACGGTCTACCAGCACCTGGCGGCCACCATCCGCCTGCCCTGAAGCAGGTGGGCGGGTAGACTCGCTGAATGTCCCCCGAGGCCGCTCCCGACCCGTCCCGCTGCCCGCTGTGCGGCGAGCCCAACCAGTGCGCCATGGAGCTGGAACGCAGCACCGGCGTGGCGCAGGGCCCCTGCTGGTGCACCCAGGTGGACTTTGCGCCGGCCCTGCTGGCCCGCGTGCCCGAAGCCGCCCGGCGGCAAGCCTGCATCTGCCGGCGCTGCGCCACCGCCGCACCCGACACCCCATGAACCCCGAGGCGACGATCGGCGCGCTGCGCGCCCGCTACGGCGAGCGCTACCGCTGGCTGCTGCTGATGTCGGTGATGGTCGGCACCATGGCCTCGATCATGTCGTCCACCATCGTCAATGTGGCGATTCCCGACATGAGCCACCACTTCGTGCTGGACCAGTCGCGGGCCCAGTGGGTCAGCTCGGGCTTCATGGTGGCCATGACCGTGTCGATGCTGACCACGCCCTGGCTGCTGGCGCGCTACGGCTACCGCCGCACCTACGTGGGCACCATGCTGCTGCTGATGGGCGGCGGCATCGTGGGCGGGCTGGCCAGCGTGTACCCGCTGGTGCTGGCGGCGCGCGTGGCCGAAGGCCTGGCGGCCGGCGTGGTGCAGCCGATCCCCGCCATCATCATGCTGCGCGCCTTCGAGCCGCGCGAGCAGGGCCGCGCAAGCGGGCTGTTCGGCATGGGCGTGGTGCTGGCGCCGGCCATTGGCCCCAGCATTGGCGGGGTGCTGGTGGACTGGTTTGGCTGGCGCTCGATCTTCTTCATGGTGGTGCCGTTCTGCCTGCTGTCGATCTGGCTGGCGCGCAAGTTCGTGCCGGTGAGCGCGCCCGGCGGGCTGGCCGCCGAGGGCGGGCCGTCACTGGACTGGCGCGGCCTGCTGCTGGGCGGGGTGGGCACGCTGTGCCTGCTCAACGGCCTGGTGCAGCTGCACGGCAACTCACGGGCGGTGGCCGCGGCGCTGCTGGTGGCCGCGCTCGTCGCGCTGGTGGCCTTTGTCTGGTGGCAAAAGCGCGCGGCCGCCTCGGGCCGCGAACCCCTGATGAACCTGGCGCTGTTTCGCTACCGCACCTTCGCCATGGGCAGCATCGTGGCCTTCATCTATGGCACGGCGCTGTTTGGCTCCACCTACCTGCTGCCGGTGTACATGCAGCTGGGGCTCAAGCTGTCGGCCTCGCATGTGGGCACCATCCTGTTGCCGGCGGGGCTGGTGCTGGCCGCCACCATTGCCATCGTGGGCCGGCTGACCAACCGCCTGCCCACCTGGGTGCTGGTGAGCACCGGGCTGGCGCTGCTCACCGCCTCGTTCGCGCTGATGCCCACCGTGGGCCTGGGCACGGCGCTGTGGGTGCTGGTGGCCTGGGCCGTGCTGGGACGCATCGGGCTGGGCTTCATACTGCCGTCGCTCAACCTGGGCTCCATGCGGCCGCTGGACAATGCGCTGATTCCGCATGGCGCCAGTGCCATCAATTTCCTGCGCATGCTGGGCGGCGCCGCGGGCGTCAACCTGTGCGCCATCGTGCTGGAGTGGCGCATTGCCGCGCATGGCGACTCGCTGGCCAATCCGGACACCAGCCTGGCGCGGCTCGCCGCGTTCAACGAGTCGTTCATGTTCCTGGCCGCGCTGTGCGCGCTGGCCATGGTGGCGGCCTCGCAGCTGCGCGACGCGCCGCGCGCCACCGGACCCGCGGACGCATAGCCCATGTGCCAGCTCCTTGGAATGAACTGCAACACGCCCACCGACGTGATGTTCAGCTTTGCCGGGTTCGCGCAGCGCGGCGGCCGCACTGACCACCATGCCGACGGCTGGGGCATCGCCTTCTTCGAGGACAAGGGGCTGCGCCATTTTGTGGACCACCTGCCGGCCTGTGATTCGCCGGTGGCGGAGCTGATCCGCCGCTACCCGATCCGCAGCCGCAACGTCATTGCCCACATCCGCAAGGCCACGCAGGGCGCGGTGAACCTGCAGAACTGCCACCCGTTCGTGCGCGAGCTGTGGGGCCGCTACTGGGTGTTCGCGCACAACGGCGACGTGCCCGGCTTCCAGCCACGGCTGCACGGGGGGTTCCGCCCCGTGGGCAACACCGACAGCGAGCGCGCGTTCTGCTGGTTGATGCAGGAACTGGCCAAGTCCCATGCCAGCGTGCCCAGCGTGGCCGAACTCACGCTCACGCTGCGCGAACTGGCACCGCAGGTGGCCCGCCACGGCACCTTCAATTTCATGCTGTCCAACGGCGAGGCGCTGTGGGCCCATGCCTCCACCCACCTGCACTATGTGGAGCGCCGGCACCCCTTCACCCATGCCCAGCTGGCCGACGAGGACCTGAGCATCGACTTCGCGCTGGCCACCACGCCGCAGGACAGGGTGGCCGTGGTGGTGACCACCCCGCTGACCACCAACGAGAACTGGACCACCTTCCGTCCCGGCGAACTCAGGGTGTTCGTGGACGGCGCGTCCATCGGGCCCTGACGCCCGGCGCCCGCCGCGCCAGGCCCGCCGCCAGCAGCAACAGGCCCAGGCCCAGCAGCCCGGGCCAGCCGACCGCGCCGCCGCCCCCGGAGGCCGATGACGCGGGGGGCGGGGTCACGGCGCCGCTGCTGTTGACCAGCACCGTGTCCTGGCTGGCGCGCCCGAGGTTGTCGGTGACGCGCAGTTGAAAGCTGAAGCTTCCGGCCACCGCGGGCAGGACCAGGGTGGCCGTGACGGCATTGCTGCCCTGCAGCGTCACGGCAGCCCCGCTCACCTGCGTCCAGAGATAGGACTGGATCGTCGCGCCCGGCGCCGCCGCGCTCGCCGCCCCGCTCAGCACCAGCGTGGCGCCGGGTTGCTGGGTGCCGGTCACGGCGATGTTGACCATGGGGCTGACGGCGGCATCCAGCGCGCCCGGCCCGTCGAGCAAACCGGCGCCGCAGGCGGAGGTCGTGCAGTTACAGGTGGCGGAGGTCCCGGTGCTGCTGCACTGGGCAAAGAACGGGCTGGACACATGGGGCCGCGCGCCCTGCTTCATCCGGCTCACGATCTGGGCCGGGCTCAGCGCGGGGTTGACCGACAGCATCAGCGCCGCGACGCCCGCGGCCAGCGGGGCCGAGAAACTGGTGCCGATCTTGTCGCCATAGGTGTCGATGACCGGGCCACGCACGCCGGTGTTGTCCAGCGAATGCAGACCCAGCGTGCCATCGCCGCCCGGTGCCATCAGTGCCATGTTGGCGCCCACATTGGAGTAATTCACCTTGAGCCCGTCGGCCCGCACGGCGCCCACGGCCAGCACGTTGCGGCAGTCGGCCGGGCGGCGCAGCACGCTGCCCTCGTTGCCCGCCGCCACCACCAGCAGCGAGCCGGCCGCCGTGATCTCGTCGATCACGTTCTGGTAGCTGGCCGTGCAGGGGCTGTCGCCCCCGAAACTCAGGTTGATGATGCGCGCCGGATTGGCGTTGGCCGGCACGCCCGCCACCGGCAGGCCGGCGGCCCAGCGCATGCCGTCGAGGATGTCGCTGAGAAACGCGCCGCATTTGCCCGACACGCGCACCGGCAGCACACGCGCGCCCCAGCTCACGCCCGCCACCCCGGTGGCGTTGTTGGTGAGCGCGCCGATCTGCCCCGCAATGAAGGTGCCATGCCAGGAGCTGTTCTCGGCCGTGCAGCCGGCGAACAGGCCGCTGCTGGATTCCGCGGTGGTGACCCAGTCGCCGGGGTCGCTCGGGTCGGCGTCGCGGCCGTCGCCGTCGTTGGCGAACTCCACCTCGCTGACAAAGTCATAGCCCGGCACCAGCTTGCCCGCGAGATCGGGGTGCGAGGGCCGGATGCCGGTGTCGAGCACGGCCACGGTCACGTTGGTGCCGGTGCTGCGGTCCCAGGCCGCCGGCATGTTCAGGGGCGACTTGTTGACGGCTGGCGCCTGCAGGTGCCATTGGCGCGAGGCGAACAGCGGGTCGTTGGGCACGGCCTGCCGCTTGATCAGCACATCGGGCTCGACCGACTCGACGTCCGGGTTGTAGCGCATGCGCTGCGCCAGGGTGTCCAGCGCCGCGCCCTGCAGCGGCTGGTTGAACTGGATCACGTGGTAGGCCCCGCTGATCTGGCGTGACGCGCGCATGGCCACGCCCGACGACTGGGCCACCGCGCTGATGCGTTCACGCGCCGACTGCGGCGCCTCGCGGCCCGCGGCCGCCGGCACGGCCTTGAGCTGGACGATCAGGCCACGCGCCAGCGGCGCGGTCTGCCCCCAGGCCTGGCCGGCCAGGCACAGCAGGCTGCAGACCGTCAGGCCGGTGGACACCAGGAAGCGGGATAAGGGATTCATGCCTGCTTTTGTAGCACACGCTTGTACCTGGCCCGTGAAGCCGGGGCCAGAATGCGGCATGAGCTTATGGATCTGGCATGCACACGAATGGCCGCAACACCCCTGGACGCTCTGGACCGCCGCGCTGGTCCACCTGGGCGCGGCGCACGCGCTGGCCAATGCCCTGGCCCTGATCGGCCTGGTCTGGCTGGCCCGCACCTGGGCCCTGGGCTGGCCCACCGCGGCCGCCGCGCTGGCGGCCTGGCCCATGTCGATCGCGGCCCTGGCTTTCTGGCCCGCGGTGCAGAGTTACCAGGGGCTGTCCGGCCCGCTGCACGGGCTGGCCGCCGCCATGGCGCTGCACCACGGCCTGCGCGGTGGCCGCCGCCCACCCGCGGGCGCGGTGGTGCTGGCACTGGGCCTGGCCCTGAAGCTCGGGCTGGAGCGCGGCTGGGCCCTGCCACTGGGCTTTGATCCGGACTGGGGCTTCAATGTGGTTTATGCCTCGCACCTCACGGGGGCCGTGTGCGGACTGCTGTGCGGGCTGGTGACCGCGCGCTGGCTCGCGCCGCCGCGCGGCTGACGCGGAGGCGGTGGCGTCTCAGAGCACCTCGAACAGCTTCTGGCGCAGCTCGGGCAGGCGCTTGGCCCCGGCGCGGCTGTCGGCCATGGCTTCGACCCAGGCCGGATAGACACTGCGCAGGTCGGCCGCGCCCTTGCACGCGAAGATCGACTCGATGAGCGACAGGCGCATGTTCTGCCCGAACATGGTGTTGATGGTGTTGATCATGAAGTTACGCGCCATTTCAATTTCCTTGGCGCTGCGGGCCTCGGCGGGCGGCAGGCTCGCCATTTCCGGGTGGGCGTCGGCGCCACTGCCGCTCGCGGCAAGCGGCGCCGGTTCGGTCGCGGCGGCCGCCGGACCGGCACTGGCCGCCGCGACCGACACGGCCTCGACACAGCCCTGCGCGATCAATTGGGCCATGACGGCCGGCAGGTCCGGGCCGGTGAGGGCCGCCAGATCGGCACCGGTGCGGTGGCCGTCCACCATGATCAGCACGCTGCGCAGCTTGGGGGTCAGCCCGAGCGCGCGGGTCTTGATCTCCAGCTGCCCCGTTTCGGTCTTGGCAAACACTGTTTTCGTGATATCAGGCAAGGCATCGGCCATGAGGGTCCCCTCGTTTGAATTGTTCGAGGGCACCCTTGCATCCACATCCAGCGCCTGATTGAGTGCCCGCGATCATTCTGCGGCAGTTTCCGCGCGCGACACAAGCTAGGTAAAGACCGGATACGCGCAGGCACCGCGCGCCGGCGTCAGGCCGCCGCGGATTGCTGCACCGCAGCTTCGAGCGCGTTGGTGAACATGGCCGGCACGTCAAAGCCGGCCTGCTGCTGGATTTCCTGGAAGCAGGTCGGGCTGGTCACGTTGATTTCGGTCAGCCGGTCGCCGATCACGTCCATGCCCACCAGCAGCAGGCCGCGGCGGTTGAGCACGGGGCCGATGGCGCGCGCCATCTCCAGGTCGGTGGCCGACAGCGGCTGCGCCACGCCCAGGCCGCCGGCGGCCAGGTTGCCGCGCACCTCGGTGCCTTGCGGGATCCGCGCCAGGCTGAAGGGCACGGGGTCGCCGCCGATGATGAGGATGCGCTTGTCGCCCTGCGTGATCTCGGGCACGAAGCGCTGGACCATGATGGTTTCGGCGCCGTCCTTGTTCAGCGTCTCGATGATGGAGCCCAGGTTCAGCGCGTCCGCCTTGACGCGGAAAATCCCCATGCCGCCCATGCCATCCAGCGGCTTGAGGATGATGTCCTGGTGCTCGGCGTGGAAGCGCCGCACTTCGTCGGCGCTGCGCGTCACGATCGTGGGGCTCACATGCTGCGGGAACTCCATGATGGCGAGCTTCTCGGGGTGGTCGCGCAGGGTGCGGGGCTTGTTGAAGACGCGGGCCCCGTCGCGCTCGGCCTGCTCCAGCAGGTGGGTGGCGTAGAAGTACTCGCTGTCAAACGGCGGGTCCTTGCGCATCACGATGGCGTCAAAGTCCCGCAGCGCGGCCCCGGGCTGCGGCGTTTCACGGAACCAGTCGTCCAGCGTGCCGGTCAGCGAGATGCGGCGCACGTCGGCGCGCACCACGTCGCCGGAGCGCCAGACCAGGTCGCGCGGCTCGCAGGCCGCGATGCCATGGCCGCGGCGAAAGGCCTCGCGCATCATCGAGAACGTGGTGTCCTTGTAGGTCTTGAAGGCTTCGAGGGGGTCGGCGACAAAGAGGATGTTCATGGCGTGGAGGGGTTGCGTCGCCCGTACTGTTGCACAAACAGCGTGATCGCGCCCGCGACCACTCCCCAAAACGCCGAGCCGATCCCGGCTATTGCCACGCCGCTGAGCGTGACCAGGAAGGTGATGAGCGCGGCCTCGCGGTGCGATTCGTCGCGCAGCGCGGCGGCCAGGCCGCTGCCGATGGTGCCCAGCAGGGCCAGCCCGGCGATCGCCACCACCAGTTCCTTGGGGAAGGCCGTGAGCAGGCCCGTGACCGCGGCGCCGAAAATGCCGATCAGCACATACAGCGCGCCACAGCACACGGCCGCGGTGTAGCGCCGCGCGGGGTCCTCGTGGGCTTCGCGGCCCATGCAGATGGCCGCGGTGATGGCCGACAGGCACAGCGCAAAGGCGCCGAAGGGTGCCAGCACCAGCATGGCCAGCCCCGTCACGGTGATGAGCCGGGAGATCGGCATGTCATAGCCCGCCGCGCGGATCGCCGCCACGCCCGGCAGGTTCTGCGAGGCCATGGTCACCACAAACAGGGGCAGTGCCAGGCTGGTGATGGCGCCCAGACTGAAGGCCGGGGCCGTGAACACCGGCACCGCGAAGTCAAAAGTGATGCGGGTCCAGACCAGCTGGCCATTCATTGCTACAAAACAGATAGCAACGAGCAGCGTGACCACCACCGCGTAACGCGGCGCCACGCGCCGCGCCAGCAGGTAGCTGCCCAGCATCAGCAACACCAGCGGCAAGGCGGTCTGGGCGGCCGCAAAGGCCTGCAGCCCGAAGCGGGCCAGCACCCCGGCCAGCAGCGCCGAGGCAATGGCCATGGGAATGCGGCTCATGACCTTCTCGAACCAGCCGGTCACGCCGAACAGCGTGATCAGCGCGCCGCAGACCAGGAACGCCCCCACCGCCTCGGCCATGGAAAACCCGCCCGCCAGGCCGGCCGTGGCCAGCACCGCGGCGCCCGGCGTGGACCAGGCGACCATGACCGGCTGGCGCAGGATCAGCGAGGGGACGGCGGTGCACAAGCCCATGCCCAGACCCAGGGCCCACATCCAGGAGGTGATGAGCTCGGGGCTGGCGTTGAAGGCCTGGGCGGCCTGGAAGACAATGGCCACGGAGCTGGTGAAGCCCACGAGCACGGCGACGAAGCCTGCGACAAAAGCCGACAGGCTGAGGTCCTTGAAAAATTGCATGGCGCAATTGTGCCCGGCACGACTCCTGCTCCAGCGCCCCACCGCACCCGAACGACACAGGCCTGCCATGACGAACCCACCTGATTCCTCCGCCCTGCCGCCGCCCCCGGCCCTCGAACCGGGGCCGCTGATCGACGAATACCTGCGCATCCTCATGATCCCGGACCCGGATGGCGTGCGGCATTTTGTCTCGCCCGGGCTGCAGATCCGCTTCACGGGCGGGCGCCGCATGACGGCGCCCGGCGACACCTCGGCCTTCAACGCCCAGCGCTACGCCTGGGTCAGGAAGCGCATCGAGCGCACCGAGGTGGTCAGCGGCGGCACGCCCGAGGAAACCGTGGTCTACAGCCTGGGCACGCTGTACGGCGCCTGGCCCGATGGCACGCCCTTTGAAGGCAACCGCTATGTGGACCGCTACGTGGTGAGCCACGGCCTGATCACGCAAATGGATGTCTGGAACGACAGCGCCGAGTGGCTGCTGGTGCGCGCCGGACTGGCCACGTCATGAGCAGCGAGGCCCGCTGGCGCCACGCCCTGCCCGGCCATGGCCGGTTCGACTACCAGCCCATCACGCGCCGGCCCGACTACCACTGGCCCGGCGGTGCCCGGCTGGCCGTGTACCTGGGCTTCAACCTCGAACATTTTGCGTTTGGCGACGGCCTGGGGGCCTGCCTGGGCCCCGCCTCACCGCAGCCCGACGTGCTCAACTACAGCTGGCGCGAGTACGGCAACCGGGTCGGTGCCTGGCGCTGCCTGGACCTGTTCGACAGCCTGCAGCTGCCGGTCGCGGCCCTGATCAACACCGCGCTGTACGACCACTGCCCCGAACTGGTGGCGGCCTGCGTGGCGCGCGGCCATGAGCTGGTGGGCCATGGCCACAGCAACGCCGAACGCCAGGGCGGCTACAGCGAGGCCGCCGAGCGCCAGCTGCTGCAGGAATGCGCGCAGCGCATCGCCACCCACAGCGGCCGCGCACCCGCCGGCTGGCTGTCGCCGTGGATCTCGGAAAGCCTGCTCACCCCCGACCTGCTGGCCGAGACCGGCTACCGCTACACGCTCAACTGGTGCCACGACGACCAGCCCGTGCCCATGCGCACGCGCGGCGGGCCGGCGCTCTGGTCCATCCCCTACCCGCAGGAGATCAACGACATCCCCATGATCATGGCCCGGCAGATGGACGCGCGCGACTTTGCCGACATGGTGATCGACCACTTCGACGAGATGCTGGCGCAGTCGCGCGAGCAGCCGCTGGTGATGGGCATTGCGCTGCACCCGTACATCGTGGGCCAGCCCTACCGTTTGCGGCACCTGCGCCGGGCGCTGACGCACCTGGCCGGCGCGCGCGGCGGCGGCGAGGTCTGGTTCACCACCCCGGGCGCGATCTGCGACCACATGGACCGCCTGGCAGCCGAACAGCCCGCCGCGTGGGGCTGAGGGGCGCCGGGCTCAGATCTCGATCTTGCTGCCCAGTTCCACCACGGAATTGTTGGGCAGGTTGAGGAAGTCGGCCGCGGCGCTCGCGTTGTGGTGCATCTGGGCGAACAGCTTCTCGCGCCAGGGCGCCATGCCGCTGCCAATGGTGGGGATGACGGTGTCGCGCGACAGGAAGTAGCTGGTGCTCATGGGCTCCATCTCGCAGCCGCGCCCGCGGATCTGCTCGAGGGCGCGCGGCAGGTCGGGGTCGTTCTTGAAACCGTAGTTGACGATGACCTGCCAGCAGTGGTGGCCCAGCGACTCGATCTCCACGCGCTTGTCCAGCCCGATCCACGGCACCTCGTGGCTGCGCACCGTGACGAACAGGTTGTGCTCATGCAGCACCTTGTTGTGCTTGAGGTTGTGCAGCAGCGCATTGGGCACGGTGCCGGGTTCGGCGGTGAGGAACACGGCCGAGCCCTCCACGCGCGCGGGCGGGCTCACGAACACGGCCTCGAGGAAGCTGCGCAGGTCGATCGCATCGGCGCGCAGCTTGTCGTTGAGCAGGTGGCGGCCCTGCTTCCAGGTCATCATCAGCGTGAAGACGCCGCCGCCGATCATCAACGGGAACCAGCCGCCCGCGAACAGCTTGAGCATGTTCGAGGCAAAGAAGGTCAGGTCCACGATGAAGAACCAGCCCGTGGCCGCCACGCACAGCGCCAGCGGGTACTTCCAGCCGAAGCGGATCACAAAGAAGGTCAGCACCGTGGTGATCAGCATGTCCAGCGTGACCGCGATGCCGTAGGCCGAGGCCAGGTTGCTTGACGAGCGGAACAGCACCACCGCCAGCACGATGGCCACGAACAGGCCCCAGTTCACGAAGGGGATGTAGATCTGCCCGGTTTCGCGCACGCTGGTGTGCTGGATGTTCAGGCGGGGCAGGTAACCGAGCTGGATGACCTGCTTGGTCACGCTGAAGGCGCCCGTGATCAGGGCCTGCGACGCGATCACCGTGGCCATGGTGGCCAGGCCCACCAGCGGCAGCAGCGCCCATTCGGGCGCCATCAGGAAGAACGGGTTCTTGATGGCGTCGGGGTTCTCCAGCAGCAACGCCCCCTGGCCGAAGTAGTTGAGCGTGAGCGCGGGCATGACCACGCTGAACCAGGCCAGCCGGATCGGCTTCTTGCCGAAATGGCCCAGGTCAGCGTACAGCGCCTCGGCACCGGTGACGCACAGCACCACGGCGCCCAGGATGATGAAGGTGATGCCCGGGTGGCGGAAGATGAAGCCCACCGCATGGTGCGGGCTCAGCGCGCCCAGGATTTCGGGGTGCAGCCTGATGTTCGAGACACCGAGCACCGCCAGCGTGAAGAACCAGAGCAAGGTGATCGGGCCGAAGAATTTGCCAATGCCGCCGGTGCCGCGCTTTTGCAGCGCGAACAGGCAGAACAGCACCACCAGCGTGAGCGGGATCACGTAGCGCGTGAACGCGGGCGAGACCACCTCCAGGCCCTCCACCGCCGACAGCACCGAGATGGCCGGGGTGATGACGCCGTCACCGTAGAACAGCGAGGTGCCGAAGATGCCCACCGCCAGCAGCCACTGGCGCAGCCGGGGCTTGTCCAGCACCGCCTGCGAGGCCAGCGCCAGCATGGCGATCAGCCCGCCCTCGCCGTTGTTGTCGGCCCGCAGCACCAGCACCACGTACTTGAGCGAGACGATGACCGTCAGCGTCCAGAAGAAGATGGAGAGGATGCCGTAGACGTTGCCGTGGGTGAAGGGAACATGGCCGGAGCCAAAGACTTCCTTGACGGCGTACAGGACACTGGTGCCGATGTCGCCGTAGACAACACCGATGGCGCCCAATGTGAGCGCCGCGAGTGACGATTTGGATGCTGACACAAAACCACCCCTTTTTGGCCAGTCCGTGGGCTGGCGGGGTTCCTGAGCTGGGGGACTGCTATTTTGCGCCCCCGGATGCCCCTGTAAACCCGGGTAAAAGGTCTAAAACAGGCCAATCATGGCGTTTTGTTGCAGCGCAGCAACTGAAATGCGACCTCAGTCGTAGATCTCGGCGTCCGGATCGGTGGCTTCCATCTCGTAGCTCGCCGCCAGCATGGCCAGCCGGGCGATCACGCCATACATGTAGAAGCGGTTGGGCGCGCTGGCGCCGGGCTTGACGCCGGGCTGCGGCAGGTGGGTGCTGTCGGCAAAGGCCAGCGGCACGAAGCTGGCCCCGGGTGCGTTGAGGTTCTCGTCCACGCCGCGCTCGGCATGGATGCGGTAGAAGCCGCCCACAACGTAGCGGTCCATCATGTAGACCACGGGCTCGGCCACGGCGTCGTTCATGCGCTCGTTGGTCAGCACGCCTTCCTGGATGATGACGTCGTGCGTGCCCGAACCCGCCTTGCCGGCGGGCACCTTGCCCCTGGCCTTGAGGCTCAGCGCCTCGAGGTCCTTGACCTCGCGCACCGTCATGATGCCCATGCCGTCGCTGCCGTTGTCGGCCTTGACCACCACAAACGGCTTCTCGTTGATGCCGTATTCCTTGTACTTCTTGCGCACGCGGGTCAGCAGGGCGTCGACATTGCTGGTCAGGCAGTCCATGCCCGTGCCCTGGTCAAAGTTGACCTCGCCGCACTTGTTGAACATCGGGTTGATCAGCCAGGGGTCGATGCCCAGCAGCTTGCCAAAGCGCTTGGACACTTCTTCATAGCTCTGGAAGTGGTTGCTCTTGCGCCGCACGCTCCAGCCCGCGTGCAGCGGCGGCAGCAGGTACTGCTCGTGCAGCTCTTCCAGAATGCCGGGCGCGCCGGCCGTGAGGTCGTTGTTCAGCAGGATGGTGCAGGGGTCGAAGTCCTTGAGCCCCAGCCGCCGCTTGCTGCGGATCACCGGCTCCAGCGTGATCTGCTCGCCCGTGGGCAGGTCCACCACGGTGGGCACCTTGATGTCGGGATTGATCGAGCCGATCCGCACATTGAGCCCGGCCATGTGGAAGATGCGCTTGAGCTGGGCCAGGTTGCTCAGGTAGAAGGTGTTGCGGGTGTGGTGGTTCTCCGGAATCACCAGCAGGTTCTTGGCCTCGGGGCAGATCTTCTCGATGGCGGCCATGGCCGACTGCACGGCCAGCGGCAGCATCTCGGGCGTGAGGTGGTTCCAGCCACCCGGGTACAGGTTGGTGTCCACGGGCGCGAGCTTGAAGCCCGCGTTACGTATGTCGACCGAGCTGTAGAACGGCGGGGTGTGTTCCATCCATTCGAGGCGGAACCAGCGCTCGATCGCGGGCATGGAGTCGAGCACGCGTTGCTCGAGCTCGTTGATCGGGCCGGTCAGGGCGGTGATGAGGTGCGGAACCATGCGGCCTTCTTCGTGGCGGTGGGGAATATTTGACTGGGATTGTAGGGATTTAGGGGCGCTTGCCCAACTTGCAAGGCCGTCCCGCGCGGGCCCGCCCGGCCTCAGGTGCGGACTTCGCCCTGACCCAGCACCACATACTTGAGCGAAGTGAGCCCTTCCAGCCCCACCGGCCCGCGGGCGTGGAACTTGTCGGTGCTGATGCCGATTTCAGCGCCCAGGCCGAACTCGAAACCATCAGCGAAGCGGGTACTCGCATTGACCATGACGCTGGCCGAATCGACCTCGCGCAAAAACCGCTGGGCATGCACGTGGTCGGTGGTCAGGATGGCGTCGGTGTGGTGGCTGCTGTAGTGGTTGATGTGGGCGATGGCCTCGTCCACGCCGGCCACCACCTTGATGCTGATGATGGGCGCGAGGTATTCCTCGGACCAGTCCTGCTCGGTGGCGTCTTGCAGCAGAGCTTCGGCAGGCCTGTCCTGAGCCCCGTCGAAGGGCCCAGCCCGAACGGGTGTTTGACCGCTCAGCCTGAGCTTGTCGAAGGCTTCTTGCAGGATGGCCTTCGCTTCAGCGTCGCAGCGCATCTCCACCCCCTTGGCGGCGTAGATGGCGCCGATCAGCGGCAGAAATCCGGCCGCCACACCACGGGCCACCAGCAGGCCCTCGCTGGCATTGCAAGGGCTGTATTTCTGGGTCTTGGCGTTGTCGGCCACCTTGACCGCCATGGCGATGTCGCAGGGGTCGTCCACGTAAACATGGCAATTGCCGTCCAGGTGCTTGATGACCGGCACCTTGGCCTCGCGGCTGATGCGCTCGATCAGGCCCTTGCCGCCGCGCGGGATGATGACGTCCACGTATTGCGGCATGGCGATGAGCTGGCCCACGGCCTCGCGGTCGGTGGTCTGCACCAGCTGCACTGCCTCGGCGGGCAGGCCACTGTCGGTCAGCGCCTGCTGCACCAGCTTCGCCAGTGCCTTGTTGGAGTCGATGGCCTCGGAGCCGCCGCGCAGGATGCAGGCATTGCCGCTCTTGATGCTCAGGCTGGCGGCCTCGATCGTCACGTTCGGGCGGCTCTCGAAGATCATGCCGAACACGCCAATGGGCACGCGCATCTGGCCCACGCGGATGCCGCTGGGCTGCTGCTTCATGCCCATGATCTCGCCAATGATGTCGGGCATGGCGGCCAGCTGCTCGCAGCCCTGGGCCACGGTCTCGATCACCTTGGGCGTGAGCCGCAGCCGGTCGACCATGGGGGCCGGCAGGCCAGCGGATGTGGCGCGTTCCAGGTCGCGCGCGTTGTCGGCCTGCAGGGCCTGCACATTGGCGCGCAACAGCCCGGCCAGCGCCCGCAGTGCTGCATTTTTTGTAGCGGCTGACGCTGACGCCATGCGGGCTGAGGCCTGTTTGGCCTGCACCCCCAGGGTCTGCGTGTATTCGGCGATGTTCAGCGCGTTCATGACGGGATTTTCGCATGCAAGCGCCCGCTCGGCACAGTACCCTCAGCGCAACCCCGTGCGCCGCAGGTCACCGGGCGTGATGTGGAAGGCCCGCACGAACGCCGTCGTGAGATGACTCTGGCTCGAAAAGCCGGCCTCCTCGGCAATCGCCGCCAGAGGCTGGGCCCCGTCCAGCACGAGAGTCCTCGCCCGCCGGAGCCGGGCATCCAGGATGTAGCGGTACGGCGTGCAGGCAAAAGTATTCTTGAACAGGCGCACGAACTGGGTCGGGCTGAATCCGGCCGCCTGGGCCAGCTCGGCGATCGACAGGTTCTGTGCGAGCCGGCTGCGCACCAGGTCCTCGACATGCCTGGCCTGCGCCATGGACAGCTTGCCCCGCTCGCGCCGGGTTCCATAGCGGCCCCCCGCGCGCCGCTGCAGGCGCATGGCCACGCCCAGTGACAGGGACTCGGCGAACAGCGGGCCGTTCACGCAACCGTCGGCCACCTCGCGAACCATGATGCGCAACACCGCGGCCAGATCTTCATCATGGAATTCGATCTCGGAGCGCAAGGGCATCCGGACCATTTGTTCGGCCAGCACGGGGTCGTTGTGCCACCCGGGATCGAACTCCAGCATGATGCGGCGCACACCGTCGCAACGCCAGCGCGAAGTGTCGGCATGACCCCCCGGCGCAAACAGGCCCATGGCGCCCGCGCCCAGCGCGTAGGTGTAGGACCGCGCCCCGTAGTGAAACTCGGCCTGGGCCTGGCCGCAATCCAGCATCGCGAGCAAAGCGTGGCCTCCCACCCCACAACTGCCCGTCAACTCGGGCACCGCCTCGACCCAGCCTATGGGAAGGCCCACCCACTTCGCCATCGATTCACCATCAAGCAGGCTGCGCTCCTCCAGGGGGTTGACCGCGTCATGCCGATCCCGCGCCTTGACCATCCTATGTTCTCCAAATCAGGGGCCGCAAAGGTTACCGGAACACAAGCCCGAGTGTCCCACCCGATGGCTCCCGGCGCCATGCCAAGTTGCTATAGCTGATAGTGGCGGCCGCCGTCGGGAGTAACCCTCGCGAAATGGCGCGTTGATGAAATCCTGAACCGATGTTGAAAGACTCGAACGCGCCCAGGCGCTGGAATCCTGCACTTGATCACAAACATGATGAAGGAGACCATCTTGCCCGCCCGCCCACACCCCCTGCGCTCCCGCGCCACCGCGATCAGCGCCCTCGCCACCACCCTGCTTGCTGCCTGCGGCGGAGGCGGTGGCACCGCCGCTCCCGAAACCCCGAACTTTGACGCTCTGTCCTTCAACCCCACGGCGGCCTGCACGATGCAGGGCATCGGCGCGGCGCGGCTGACGGCGGACGCCGCAGTGACGATCCTGGATGTCTCCAGCGGCAAAACCGGCGACGCGAGCACGGACCGCGCGTACTGCCTGGTCAAAGTCAAGGTGGACCCGCAGGTCAACATCTGGGTCACGCTGCCCAGCAGCAACTGGAACGGCCGCTTCCGCGCCGAGGGCAACGGCGTGTATGCGGGCCCCAGCCAGCTCGGCGTGGCAACGGACTCGGTCAAGCAGGGCTTTGTCGGCACCAAGACCGACACCGGACACACCGGCCCGGCGGGCAGTCCGCTGCCCGACTTCCTCTCCGGTGCTTTTGGCATGCTCTCACCGGGCGTTGCCAACACCCAGTTGCAGAACGACTTCGCCCACCGCTCCATGCACCTCATGGCCGTGGTCGGTAAGCAGCTGACCAAGGCCTTCTACAGCCAGGACCCGGTGCGCTCCTACTGGTACGGCTGTTCGACCGGCGGGCGCCAGGGGCTGATGATGGCCCAGCGCTATCCGGAAGACTTCGATGCCATCCTTGCCGGCGCACCGGCCATTCACTGGGACCGCTTCCAGGCGTACCAGATCTGGCCCCAGGTTGCGATGCGCCAGGAGGCCGGCGGCCCGATGTCAGCCGCCAAGCAGGCCCTGGTGACGCAGCATGCCATCGTGGCCTGCGATGCGCAGGACGGCGTGAAGGACGGCGTGATCGACGACCCCCGAAAATGCGACTACGACCCCGCCAATGACGTGTTGTTGACCCGCGCCAGTTGCACCGGCACCGACAACACCTGCCTGACACCGGGCGAAGCCGCCGGCGTGAAGAAGATCTGGGGCGGCGCGCGCAATGCCAGTGGCGTGCAGCTATGGCCAGGCATCGAGCGCGGCGCGGACATGGGCGCTTTTGCCGGTGCCCAGCCGTTCCCGATCCCGATCGAGCAGGCGCGCTACTGGGTCTACTTTGACCCCGCCTGGGACTGGACAACGCTGAACTACCTCAACTACGAGACCTTCTTCAACGACAACATCCAGAAAGTCGGCCCGGTCATGGCCACCGACAACCCCGACCTCTCGGCCTTCAAGGCCCGCGGCGGCAAGCTCATCATGTACCACGGCTGGTCTGACAACCTGATCATGCCGCAGGGGACGGTGAACTACTACAACCGGGTGCGCCAGACCGTGCCCGACGCCGACGCATTCTCGCGCCTGTACATGGTGCCGGGCATGGGTCATTGCGGCGGGGGTACCGGCGTGACCGACTTCGGACAGGGTGCCAGCGGCGCTGTACCCATGGAACCCAGGACCGATGCATTCCGCGCACTCATGACCTGGTCGGAAAAAGGCGTTGCGCCCAATGACATCGTGGCCACCCGGCTGGAAGCCGGCAAGGCGGTGCGCACCCGCCCGCTGTGCCCCTACCCCAAGGTCGCCAAATACAAGGGCGCGGGGAGCACGGATGAGGCGGCCAGCTTCAGCTGCGAAAACCCGTCATGAGCGGCGCGGCGACGGCCCCTGCTGCACCGTGCATTCACGGCACAGCTGCATGGCCAGCCGCTGCAGCGCCTGCCAGCCTTCGGTGGGCCAGTCCGGTGCCTTCAGGCCCTTGACGATGCCGTCCACCAGGTGCGCGGAATGCAGCAGGTTGTCGATGGCCACGGGCGTGAGGCGCGGCAGCACGCGCTCGAACAGCCGCTCGCGGATGCCCCAGATGCGCTGCTCGCGCAGCGCCATGGGCAGGGGCCGGCCCGCGGCCAGGCTGTCCTTGACGCGCTTGAGCGCCCGGATGTCCTCGGCCAGCGTGTAGTGGACCAGCACCTCGGCCTCGCCCTCGGCCTGCAGGCCATCGAGCATGCGCAGCACCCGCGCCGCCTGCCCGCCCAGCACGGCCTCGGACAGCTTGAACACGTCATAGCGCGCCACATTGAGCACGGCGCTCTCCACCTGGGCCCAGCTCAGTTCGCCCGCGGGGTAGAGCAGCGCGAGTTTCTGGATCTCCTGGTGCGCGGCCAGCAGGTTGCCCTCGACCCGGTCGGCAAAGAACTGCAGGGTGCGCTGACCCTCGTCGCCCGCGGCCACGCGCTGGTCCTGCCGGGACAGGCGCTGGGCAATCCACTGCGGCAGGGCGTTGCGCTCCACCGGCTCCACCTGCAGCGTCACGCCAAAGCTGTCGAGCGCGCCAAACCAGGCGCCGCCCTTGGTCATCTTGTCCAGGCGCGGCAGGATCACCAGCGTGAGCGTGCTGTCATTGCCCTGCGCCGCCTGGGCCAGTTGCTGCAGCGCGGGGCTGCCCTCCTTGCCCGGCTTGCCTGAAGGAATGCGGATTTCGACGATCTGCTTGTCGGCGAACAGGCTCAGCGAGCCTCCGGCCGCGAGCACCTCGCTCCAGTCAAAATGCGCGCCCGCCACGGTATGGACGGTGCGCTCCGTGAAGCCCTGCACGCGCGCCTCGGCGCGGATCGCATCGGCCGCCTCCTGGATCAGCAGGGGCTCGTCGCCATGCAGGGTGTACAGGGACTTGAGGCCCCTTTGCAGGTGCTGGCTGAGTTGGGCGGCGGCAAGCTGCATGGGGCGAGTTTACGAAACCCGGTAGGTCTCCAGGTGAATCGAGGTTTCGGTGCTGCTGATGCCCTTGATCAGCCGGACACGCTCCATGACCTTGGACAGGGCCTGCAGGTTCTCGGCGCGCAGCTCGGCCAGCAGGTCCCAGCGGCCATTGGTGTCATGCAGCGTGGCCACGCCGGGCTCGCCCAGCAGGCTGGCAATGACGGCCCGGCTCTGGTTGCCCTCCACGGCCACCGACATCCAGGCCTTGATCTCTTGGGGCTGGGCATCGGGGCGCAAGCGCACTGTGTAGCCCACGATCACGCCGGCGTTCTCCAGGCGGTGAATGCGGTTGGTCACGGTGCCGCGCGACACCCCCAGCTTGCCCGCCAGCGCCGCCACGCTCAGGCGCGCGTCGCGGCGCAACAAGGACAGCAACTGATGGTCCGTCTCATCCATTTCGCCATTTTAGAGTGGCGAAATGATAATTTTCTGGCTTATTTTGAACAAAACTGTGACTATGAATTGTGCGCCCAGGCCACCAGACTTGATGAGAACCCACTCAACCGGCCCATCTCATGAACAAGCACCTCAGCGTCCTCGCCGCCAGCCCCTTGGCCACCCCCTCGGCGACCTTCTCGGTCGCCGCCCGCCGCGAACCCGCCCGTGCCCCTGTGTTTCTGGACCCTGCGGCCGTGGCCGACATCGTGGCGGCCCGCGGCATCGCGGGCTGCCTTGAAGGGATGGCGCGGCTGATCGAGCAGGACTTCCTGCGCTGGCCCGACTTTGACAAATCGGCCCGCCTGGCTTGCCACTCCGAGCACGGCGTGATCGAACTCATGCCCATCGCCGACGCCACCACCTACACCTTCAAGTACGTCAACGGGCACCCCCGCAACACGGCGCGGGGCCTGTCCACCGTGATGGCGTTTGGCGTGCTGGCCGAGGTGGCCACGGGGCTGCCGCTGCTGGTCAGCGAGCTGACACTGACCACGGCGATGCGCACCGCCGCCACGTCCGCCATGGTCGCGCGCCATCTCGCGCGCCCGGACAGCCGCGTGATGGCCCTGATTGGCAACGGCGCGCAAAGCGAGTTCCAGGCGCTGGCGTTTCACCACCTGCTGGGCATCACCGAGATCCGCGTTTTTGACGTGGACGCGCAGGCCAGCGCCAGGCTGCTGCGCAACCTGCGCGGCCAGGCGGACGCCGCCGGGCTGCTCATCACGGTGTGCCGCAGTGCCGCCGAGGCCGTGCGCGGCGCCGACATCGTGACCACCGCCACGGCCGACAAGGCCCACGCGGCGATCATCACCCCCGACCTGCTGGCGCCCGGCATGCACCTGAACGCCATCGGCGGCGACTGCCCGGGCAAGACCGAGATCCATCCCGATGTGCTGCGCGTCGCCAAGGTGTTTGTGGAGTTTGAACCGCAGACCCGCGTGGAGGGCGACCTGCAGCAGATGCCTGCCGACTTTGCGGTGACCGAGTTCTGGCGCGTGCTGACCGGGCAAGCGGCCGGGCGCGACCACGCAGGGCAGATCACGATGTTCGATTCCGTGGGCTTTGCGCTCGAGGACTTCTCCGCGCTGCGCTACCTGCACAAAGCGGCCCGGGCGCTGGGCCTGGGCACCGCGCTGCCCCTGATCCCCTTGCTCGACGACCCCAAGGACCTGTACCGGCTGGTGCGCCGGCCACGTACCATGAGCGTTTTGCAGGCGGCAGCCTCATGAACACTTCAGCCTCCACTCCCACCGTGCGCCTGATCGGCGCGCCTACCGACATCGGGGCCGGCACCCGCGGCGCCAGCATGGGCCCAGAGGCGCTGCGCGTGGCGGGCATTGCACAGGCCATTGCACGGTACGGCCCGTCCGTCGAAGACCTGGGCAACCTGGCGGGGCCGGCCAATCCCTGGCAAAGCCCGCAGGGCGGCTTTCGCCACCTGCCGGAAGTGGTCGCCTGGAACGCGCTGGTCCACGACGCCGTGCACCAGGCACTGCAGGACGGGCGGCTGCCGGTGCTGCTGGGCGGCGACCATTGCCTGGCCGTGGGCTCCATCAGCGCCGTGGCGCGCCATTGCCGGGCACAAGGCAAAAAGCTGCGGGTGATCTGGCTCGATGCCCATGCCGACTTCAACACCGCCACGCTCACGCCCAGCGGCAACCTGCACGGCATGCCCGTGGCCTGCCTGTGCGGCCACGGGCCGCCGGCGCTCACCTCGCTGGCCGGCCACAGCCCCGCGCTGCAGGCCCGCCAGTTGCGCCACGTCGGCATCCGCAGCGTGGACGCGGGCGAAAAGCGCCTCGTGCACGAGATGGGCATCGATGTGTTCGACATGCGCTACATCGACGAGATGGGCATGCGCCACGCCATGGAACTGGCGCTGGCGCTGGTTGACGCCAACACCCACCTGCATGTGAGCCTGGATGTGGATTTTCTGGACCCCGAGATCGCACCGGGGGTCGGCACCACGGTGGCCGGCGGACCCACCTACCGGGAAGCGCAGCTGTGCATGGAAATGATTGCCGACACGGGCCGCATGGCGTCGCTGGACATCGTGGAGCTCAACCCCGCCTTTGACGTGCGCAACAAGACAGCCGAGCTGGCCGTGGACCTGGTCGAGACCCTGTTCGGCAAGACCACGCTGATGCGGGCCCGCCCGACCTAAACGCTGCGCACGGCGGCCAGGCGCCGCATGAGCTGCTGCACGATGTCGGTCTGCATGTCGCGGTACAGCAGCGCTTCCTCGGCCTCCTTGGCCAGCACGGCGGATTCGCTGAAGCTGATGTCGCGTTGTTGCAGGATCTCGGTCGGTGCGATCAGTTCCTTGCCGTCGCGCCCGCGCAGCTTGAAGCGAAAGCGCAGCCGCAGCTGGAATTCACGCACTTCCCCCGAGGCGTTGAGGCCCACCACCACCTTCTCGCGCTGTTCCTGCAGCACGTCCAGCAGCACCTCGGCGCTGTGGAGCTGCGCCGCGGGGACCACCTTCACCTTGCCGCCCGAGGCCATGCTGCGCCGCAGCTCGTTGCCCAGCGTCGAGCTCTCGGCCGCGCCGATGTAGATCGAGTCGAAAGCAAAGTCCGGCGCCTGGCGCAGCTGGAAGCCGCAGGCCGCCAGCGCCGCGGGGGCCACCAGGGTCAGGAGCAGGCGCCGCCGCATGCCTAGACCACCACGTTGACGAGACGACCGGGCACCACGATCACCTTCTTGGCGCGCGCGCCATCGGCCTGCTTGAGGAAGGCCTCGCTGGCCAGCGCAATCTGCTCGATCCGGGCCTTGTCGGCCTGGGCCGGGACCAGGATGGACCCGCGCAGCTTGCCATTGACCTGCAGCATCAGCTCGACCTCGTCCTGCACCAGCGCGGCCTCATCGACCTTCGGCCAGGGCGCGTCGAGCAGGTCGCCGTGCTGCGCCGCATAGCCCAGGGTGCGCCACAGCTCGTGCGCAAGGTGCGGCGTGGCCGGGTAGAGCACGCGCAGCAGGATGCCAAAGCCCTCGTGCACGGCCGCCGCGTCGCCCGCCGCCGTGCCGCCCTTGAACGCCTCCAGCGCATTGAGCAGCTTCATCGCGCCCGACACCACGGTGTTGTACTGCATGCGCTGGTAGTCATAGTCCACCTGGCGCAGCAGCGTGTGGATTTCAAAGCGCAAAGCCTGCGCTTCCTTGCCAAATGAGGCTGGAGTCCTTGCCTGGCGGCTACTTTCAGCTATGTTTTCCGTAGCAACGCGGACGCCGAAATTCCAGACCCGGCGCAGGAAGCGGTAGCTGCCTTCGAGCGCCGCGTCGTTCCACTCCAGCGTGGCCTCGGGCGGCGCCGTGAACATGGTGTACAGCCGCGCGGTGTCGGCGCCGTATTTCTCGATCAGCTCCTGCGGATCGACCCCGTTGTTCTTGGACTTGGACATGGTGGTCCAGCCTTCGTAGTGCACCGGCTGGCCGTCGGCGCGGGCCGTGGCGGAAATCACCTTGGCGTGCTCGTCGCGCACGATGTCAAGGTCGTGGGCCCAGTAATACTGCTTGCCGGCCTTCTCGCCCATGCGCACAAAGGCCTCATTGAGCACCATGCCCTGGGTGAGCAACCTGGTGAACGGCTCGTCGACCTTGACCAGCCCCAGGTCGCGCATCACCTTGGTCCAGAAGCGCGCGTACAGCAGGTGCAGGATGGCGTGCTCGATGCCGCCGATGTACTGGTCCATCGGCATCCAGTAATCGGCGCCACCGGCGACCATGGCCTGGTCATTGGCCGGATCGCAATAGCGCATGAAGTACCAGGACGAATCGACAAAGGTGTCCATGGTGTCCGTCTCGCGCCGCGCGGGCTTGCCGCACACCGGGCACTGGCAGGCCAGGAAATCCTCGCGCTTGTTCAGCGGGTTGCCCGAGCCGTCGGGCACGCAGTCCTGCGGCAGCACCACGGGCAGGTCCTTCTCGGGCACCGGCACCGCGCCATGTTCGTCGCAATGGATGATGGGAATGGGCGTGCCCCAGTAGCGCTGGCGGCTCACGCCCCAGTCGCGCAGGCGCCAGGTGGTCTTCTTCTCGCCCAGGCCCTTTTGCTGCAGGGCATGGGCCACGGCGTTCACCGCTTCCTGGTAGCCAAAGCCGCTGTAGATGTCGGAGTTGATGGTGACGCCGCGCTGCTTGTCGCCATACCAGTCCTGCCAGCGGTCGTAGTCGTAATGCTCGCCGTCCACATGCACCACCTGCATGATGGACAGGTCGTATTTTTTGGCAAAGGCAAAGTCGCGCTCGTCGTGCGCGGGCACGCCCATGACGGCACCGTCGCCATAGCTCATGAGCACGTAGTTGCCGACCCACAGGTCCACGGGCTCGCCGGTGAGCGGGTGCGTGACCTGCAGGCCGGTGGGCATGCCCTCTTTTTCGCGCAACGCCAGCTCGGCCTCGGTAGTGCCGCCCTTCCTGCAGTCCTCGATGAAGGCCGCAAGCTGCGGGTTGCCGGCCGCGGCATGCGTGGCCAGCGGATGCTCGGGCGCCACGGCGCAGAAGGTCACGCCCATGATGGTGTCGGCCCGCGTGGTGAAGACGTACATCCGCCCGTCGCCAATCAGCGCGCCCGATGCATCCTTGATGCCGTGGGTGAACGCGAAGCGCACGCCCTCGCTCTTGCCGATCCAGTTTTCCTGCATCAGCTTGACGCGCTCGGGCCAGCCGGGCAGCTTGTTGCTGACGCTGTCGAGCAGTTCCCCGGCGTAGTCGGTGATCTTGAGGTAGTAGCCGGGAATTTCGCGCTTCTCGACCTCGGCGCCGGTGCGCCAGCCCTTGCCGTCGATCACCTGTTCATTGGCCAGCACGGTCTGGTCCACCGGGTCCCAGTTGACCAGCTGGGTCTTGCGGTAGGCGATGCCCTTTTCCAGCATCTTGAGGAACAGCCACTGGTTCCACTTGTAGTAGCCCGGGTCACAGGTGGCCACCTCGCGCGACCAGTCGATGGCCAGCCCCATCGCCTGCATCTGCTTTTTCATGTAGGCGATGTTGTCGTAGGTCCACTTCGCGGGCGGCACCCCGTTCTTGATGGCGGCGTTCTCGGCCGGCAGGCCAAAGGCGTCCCAGCCCATGGGCATGAGCACGTTGTAGCCGCTCATGCGCAGGTAGCGCGTGAGCATGTCGTTGATGGTGTAGTTGCGCACATGGCCCATGTGCAGCTTGCCGCTGGGGTAGGGCAGCATGGAGCAGGCGTAGAACTTCTTCTTCGGCTGGCCGGCGGCATCCAGCGCGTGCTCGGTCACGCGATAGACATCGCGCGCGTTCCAGTCGGCGTGCGCGGCGCGCTCCACCTCGGTGTGGTTGTACTTCTCTTGCATGGATAGGGCTTGTCGCAAAGGGTTGGCGGCCCCGGGGGCCGCGCTGCACGGATTTTAGGCGCTGGTCCGGTTCAGCGCGCCGGGCCGCCCGCGGCGCCCGGCTCGGCCACAAAACCGATGCGGTTCAGGCCGGCCTTTTGCGCCACGCCCATGACTTCAACCACCTTGCCGTAAGGCACGCCCTCGTCGGCGCGCAGCTGGACCTCGGTGTCGGGGTTGCGGGCGGCCACCTCGCCCAGGCGGCGGGCCAGCTCGGCCAGGGTGGCGGGCTGGTCATTCAGGAACGCCCGGCCCGACTTGTCCACCACAAGGGTCACGAAACGCGGCGCCTCGCTGGCCGTGGCCGCGTCGCTGCGCGGCAGGTCCAGCCGGATCGAGCTGGCCAGCAGCGGCGCCGTGATGATGAAGATCACCACCAGCACCAGCATCACGTCGACCAGCGGCGTGACGTTGATCTCGCTCATGGGCTGGTGCCCGGGGGTCCGCTCAAGCCGCCCGAAAGCCATCTCAGTTTCCGGCTTCGCCAGCAACCATTGTGGAACCGGCTTCGCCGGGCAGCGGGTGGCGCCCCCCCGGGGGGGCCAGCAGCTCCCGCAGGTCGCGCGCGAAGCCCTCGAGGTCGGCCTCGATGCGGCCGATCAGCCGGCCATAGACGTTGTAGGCCAGCACCGCCGGGATGGCCACCGCGAGGCCCGCGGCGGTCATGATCAGCGCCTCGCCAACCGGCCCCGACACCTTGTCGATGGTGATCAGGCCGGCGCTCGCGATGCCGGTGAGCGCGTGGTAGATACCCCAGACCGTGCCCAGCAAGCCCACAAAGGGCGCCGTGGAGCCCACGGTGGCCAGCAGCACCTGGCCGAATTGCAGCTTGTCCAGCACGCGGTGCAGCGCATCGCGCAGCAGCCGCGTGAGTTGCTGCGGCCGGTCACCCGCGCCGGCCAGGGTGCCGCCGGTGTCCACGCGCGTGGCGTCGATCAGGGGCAGCACCAGCGCCTCGCGGTCGAAGGCCAGCACATTCTGGCGGGCCTGATCGAGCGCGGGCGACTGCCAGAACGCCGCGGTCGAACGGGCCACGTCCTGACCAGCCCGGCGCAGCAGCCAGGCTTTCCAGAGAATGACGACCCAGCTTGACACCGACATGGCCAGCAGCAGAAACGCCACGGCCCGGGTGATGGCGTCGCCTTGCGTCAGCAGGTCCAGCGCGTTCATGGAGCCAGGCTCAACGCAGGTTCAAAACGTCGAACATGTCGAACAGGCCGGTGCGGCGCCCCGAAAGGAAGCGCACCGCGCGCAGGCTGCCCTGGGCATAGTTGCTGCGGCTTGACGACTTGTGGGAGATTTCAATGCGCTCACCGGTGCCGGCGAACAGAACGGTGTGGTCGCCCACGATGTCGCCGCCACGGATGGCGGCAAAGCCGATGGACGAGGGGTCGCGCTCGCCCGTCACGCCCTCGCGCGCATAGACCGCGCAGTCCTTCAGGTCGCGGCCCAGGGCGCCGGCGATGACCTCGCCCATCTTGATCGCCGTGCCCGAGGGCGCATCGACCTTGTGGCGGTGATGGGCCTCGATAATTTCAATGTCGTAGCCCGTGGACAGGGCCCTGGCGGCCATCTCGAGCAGCTTGAGCGTGACGTTGACGCCCACGCTCATGTTGGGCGCGAACATCACCGCGATGTCCCGGGCCGCGTCGGAAATCCTGGCCTTCTGGTCGTCGCTGAACCCCGTGGTGCCAATCACGAGATTGACCCCCAGCTCGCGGCACAGGGCCAGGTGCGCCAGCGTGCCTTCGGGACGGGTGAAGTCGATCAGGACCTGGGCCTCCTGCAGCCCTGCCTTCAGGTCGGCCGTGATGGCCACGCCGCTGGTCTGGCCGAGAAAGGCGCAGGCATCCTTGCCGATGGCGGGGCTGGTGGGCAAATCGAGCGCCCCCGCGAGTTCGCAGTCATCCGAGGCGCGGATGGCCTCGATCAGCATCTGGCCCATGCGCCCCGATGCGCCGGCAACTGCCACTCTGTGCTTGTCCATGGCCGGGCCTCAGCGGGCGGGAGATTCGAGCGGCGGGTAGCTGGCGGGCAGCGGCGCGTTGGCGAAGGCGTCGGTGCCGGCCGCCGGCGCGGGGGACTTGGCCGCGAACGCCTTCAGGCTTTCCTCGGACGCTTCCAGCACCGGCACCTTGTTGCCGGCCTTGCGGCGGTCCAGCGTGGCCACGAACTCGGCCTCGCTGGGCATGGTGTCGCCCTCGAAGCGCTCCAGCACGTCCCCCTTGAAGAACAGCGCCAGCTTGCGCTCCTGCCTGTCGACGCCCTGGCGCCGCAAGGTGAACACGTAGTCCCAGCGGTCGGCGTGGAACAGGCTGGTCAGCAGCGGGGTGCCCAGGATGTCGCGCACCTGCAGCCGCGTCATGCCGGGCTTGAGCGCCTCGACCTGTTCGCTGGAGACAAAATTACCCTGCACCACCTCGACCTTGTAAGGGGTCAGGCGACCGGCAAAACCGCGCGTGGCGCTGTCAAAGCTGCCGCAGGCCGCCAGCGCCGCGCAGGCGGCCACGGTCACGCCCAGGCAGGCACGGCGGAGGGGAGATGCGGACATGGGTCAGGGTGTAGCGATATGATCGAACCATTGTAGCGGCTTGGTTCCGGCCGGCAGCCCCGCCCCTCCGCAGGAAAGACCCGCATGTCGAACATCGATGAACTCAAGAGCACCGGGCTCAAGGCCACGCTGCCGCGCCTGAAGATCCTGGACGTGTTCCAGAAGGGCGGCCAGCGCCACATGACCGCCGAGGACGTGTTCCGCGTGCTGCTCGAGGAGCGCTCCGATGTGGGCCTGGCCACGGTCTACCGCGTGCTCACGCAGTTCGAGCAGGCCGGCATCCTCAGCCGCAGCCATTTTGAAAGCGGCAAGGCCGTCTACGAGCTCAACGAGGGCCAGCACCATGACCATCTGGTCTGCACCTCGTGCGGCCGGGTCGAGGAGTTCTACGACGCCGAGATCGAGAAGCGGCAGCAGGTGGTCGCCAAGGCCAAGGGCTGGATCCTGCAGGACCACGCGATGTCGCTGTACGGCCTGTGCGGCAACTGCGCGCCGGCCAAGTAGCCCGGCCTCCCAGCCTGGCGCCTCAGAGGCCGTCGGGGTTCTGCTCCATCGCCTTGCGGTGGCGCTCCACGAAATCCTGGTAGGTGTCCACGCCGCGCAGCTGCAGGATGGTGTTGCGCACCGCCGCCTCCACCAGCACGGCGATGTTGCGGCCCGCCACCACCTGGATCACCGCCTTGCGCACCGGAATGCCCAGCACGTCCTGCGTCAGCGGCTCGTAGGGCAGCCGCTCGTACTCGCGCTCCAGCGTTTCGCGGCGCACCAGGTGCACGATCAGCTTCAGGCGCATCTTGCGGCGCACCGCCGTCTCGCCAAAGATGGCGCGGATGTCCAGCAGGCCGATGCCGCGCACCTCGAGCAGGTTCTGCAGCAGTTCGGGGCAACGGCCCTCGATGGTGGTCTGGTTGATGCGGTACAGGTCCACCGCATCGTCGGCCACGAGGCCGTTGCCGCGGGAGATCAGCTCCAGGCCCAGCTCGCTCTTGCCCAGCCCCGACTCGCCGGTGATCATCACGCCCAGGCCCAGGATGTCCATGAACACGCCATGCATCGACGTGCGGTCGGCGAAATGCTTGGACAGGTAGGCGCGCAGCACGTCGATCACGAAGGCCGACGATTCGTGCGTGGCGAACATCGGGATTTGCGCCCGCTCGCACATCGACATCAGCGCATCAGGCGCGGCCTGGCTGTCGGCCAGGATCAGCACGGGCGGCTCCAGCGTGACGATGCGCGCAATGCGCCGGGCACAGTCGTCCGGCGTGGCATTGGTCAGGTAGGCCACCTCGCGCTCGCCAAGGATCTGCACCCGGTAGGGGTGGATGTAGTTGAGGTAGCCCACCAGGTCGGCGCCCGATCGCGCGGCGCGGATGGCCACCTCGTCAAAACGGCGTTCCGAGGCGCCCAGACCGGCGATCCACTCCCAGCGCAACTGGGCGCGGTGGTCCTCGAACAGGACATCAGCACTGACAACGGTGGGTTTCATGCGGCGGGGCCCCAGCCCATGCGGGGCCGGCGGCGGGCATCAGGGAAGCGGCGCGGTCGCCCCGCGCAGGCGCGGCTCAGGCGGGCTGCGCTGACTGCCATGTGGCGATGGTGTTGTGCAGCAGGGCCGCATCCGTCGTCGCCTTGATCTTTTCGCGCAGCGGCGCGTCGCTGAGCAACTCTGCGATTTCCGAGAGGATTTCCAGGTGCTTTTGCGTGGCGGCTTCAGGAACCAGCAGGAAGATCAGCAGGCCCACGGGCTGCTCGTCGGGCGCATCAAAACCAATCGGCTGCGCCAGCCGGAACACCGCGGCCATGGGCGCCTTCAGGCCCTTGATGCGGCCATGGGGAATGGCCACGCCGTGGCCCAGACCGGTGGAACCGAGGCGCTCGCGGGCAAACAGGCTGTCGGTGATCAACGCGCGGCTCAGCCCATACAGGTTTTCAAACAGCAGGCCGGCTTCTTCGAAAGCACGCTTTTTGCTGGTGGCATCAACGCTCACCAAAACTTGAGCGGCAGGCAGGATGGACGCGAGACGGTTCATGGTCGGGTCACGATTATGCACCCCCGGGGGTGCAGTGCAACAAATTGTGTAACAGCGGGGACCGGCGAGCCATGGACATGAAAAAGCCGCCGGCGACCGGCGGCCTGGAAGAAAGGGTTGAGTGTGGCGCCTACATCAAACGCTTGGCGGCGCTGTGGTGGTGGTCCTGCAACCGGTCCTTGTGGCGCACGACCTGCCGGTCGAGCTTGTCGACGAGTTCATCGACGGCGGCATACAGGTCGGCATGCGAGCTTTCGGCGAACAGGTCGCTGCCCTTGACGTGTATGTTGCATTCGGCGCGTTGTCGTCGTTCTTTTTCCTTCTGTTTCTCCACTGTCAGCAGCACCTTGATGTCCACAACCTGGTCAAAGTGCCGGGTAATCCGATCGAGCTTGGTCTTGACGTAACTGTTCAATGCAGGGGTGATTTCGAGATGATGACCGCTGATCGTCAAATTCATGAGTAGCCTCCTGTGCGCTCTGGGTTGATACGGGCCGTCCTGACGGTCGAACGGCCTGCGGACTTGGATTCATGGAAGGTCAATCCACTATGCGCCCGATGCCCCCGAAAAGCAACGGGATTTCCGGCCCATCACGCTTCCAATCGCAACGGCCCGTGACGCACTTGCGCAAGTGATTGAAAAGGCTCAGGTTTTCCCGCGCCCTTGCGACGGGCCGACGATTGCCGCAGCGCGGCGCGGGGTCAAAAAGACACGCCGGCAGTTGCGGCCGGGTCAGGGGCCTTGGTACAGTTCGCCACCCCCATGAGCCTTGCCACCATCGTTCACGCAGGCCTGGTCCGCCCGGATCGGCCCTCCCACGCGCTGGTGCTGATGGGCGGTGGCGCCCGCACGGCCTACCAGGTGGGCGTGCTGCAGGCCCTGGCCGCCATGCTGCGGCTCAAGCCGACGGTGAACCAGACCTTCCCGTTCCAGGTGCTGGTGGGCACCTCGGCCGGCGCGCTCAATGCCGCCTACCTGGCAGGCACCGCCACCTCGGGCCTCGCGGCCTTTGACCAGTTGTCCCAGTTCTGGGGCCGCCTGCGCTCGGCCGACGTGTATTCGCTGCAGGTGTCGCCCTGGGTTCGCGCGAGCAAGTTCCTCGCGGCGCTCAACCTGTGGCGCAACATGCGCGGCATGGGCGCCATCCTCAACACCATGCCGCTGGTGGACACACTGCACCATGCCGTGTCGCTGCCCGGGATCGAGGAGGCGCTGCGCAGCAAGGCGCTGGATGCGGTGGCGGTCACGGCCTCCAGCTACAGCAGCGGCGTGCACTGGACCTTCTGCCACACCTCGGGCGATGCCCGCGCCCAGCCCTGGGACCGGCCCGGCCGGCGCGCCGAATTCCAGCCCCTGACCATCGAGCACCTGATGGCCTCCAGCGCCATCCCCTTCCTGTTTCCCGCGACGCCGCTGTGGGTGGACGGGCGGCGCGAGTACTTTGGCGATGGCTCGATGCGCCAGGTGTCGCCGCTGTCGCCGGCCATGCACCTGGGCGCGCACAAGGTCCTGGTGGTGGGGGTGGGCCAGCCCCAGCGATCCGGGTTCGCCGGCACCGGCGGGCCGGCGCAGCACGCCCCGACCATGGGCGGCATTGCGGGCCATGCCATGGCCAGCGTGTTCCACGACACCCTGCAGGCCGATGTGGAACAGGCCCAGCGCGTGACCCGCACCCTGCACCAGCTGCCCCGCGAAATCGCGGGCGTGCTGCCCTACCGCCCGGTCGAGGTGCTGGCCCTGCAGCCCAGCCAGTCGCTCGATGCGCTGGCGCAAGCCCATGCCGGTGAGCTGCCGCGGTCCATCCGCAACGCACTGGGTGGGCTGGGGGCGCTGCGCGGCGGCGGCGCCCTGGCCAGCTACCTGCTGTTCGAGCCCGGCTTTGTGCAGGCCCTGGTCGCGCTGGGCGAGCAGGACGCCTACGCGCGCAAGAGCGAGTTGCTGGCCTTCTTTTCCGCGCGCTAGTTGCGGCTGGCCCCGTCGCCAGCCGGCGGGGCGGTGCGATAATCGCAGCCTTGCCAGCACGGAGCACCACCTTGGAAAACTACCCCAGTCGGTAGCTTTCAACTCCCAGCACTGAACCGGGGGTTGAAAGCGGTACCTTCTTCCCCCTCGTCTCAGATGCCATCACCAATACGGGAGTGAGCCCATGCTCAACATCTTCACGCTCGCCAACGGCCGGCTCTTCCAGGAAGAGATCGAATCGCTGGAGGAGCTCTCGAAATTCCAGCCCATCTGGGTGGACCTGGAGTCCCCCACGCCCGAGGAAAAGCGCTGGATCAAGCAGTACTACGGCCTGTCCATTCCCGAGGACGCGATGGACGAGGACATCGAGGAGTCCGCCCGCTTCTACGAGGAAGACAACGGCGAACTGCACATCCGCAGCGACTTCCTGATCGCCGACGACGAGGAGCCGCGCACGGTGCGCGTGGCCTTCATCCTGAACCTCATGAACGACTCGCTCAAGAGCAAGGGCGTGCTGTTCTCCATCCACGACGAGGACGTGCCGGTGTTCCGGCTGCTGCGCCTGCGCGCGCGGCGCGCCCCCGGGCTGATCGAGGACGCCAAGGAGGTGCTGCTCAAGCTGTTTGACGCCGACGCCGAGTACTCCGCCGACACGCTGGAGGGCATCTACGACGAGCTTGAAAAGGTCAGCAAGCAGGTGCTGTCGGGCGACGTGACCGACGCGCTGGCCGGCGAGGTGCTGGGCGCGATCGCGCACCAGGAAGACTTGAACGGCCGCATCCGCCGCAACGTCATGGACACCCGCCGCGCCGTGAGCTTCATGATGCGCAGCCGCATGCTCACCGCCGAGCAGTTCGAGGAGGCGCGGCAGATCCTGCGCGACATCGAGTCGCTGGACAACCACACGGCCTTCCTGTTCGACAAGATCAACTTCCTGATGGACGCCACCGTCGGTTTCATCAACATCAACCAGAACAAGATCATCAAGATTTTCTCGGTGGCCAGCGTGGCGCTGCTGCCGCCCACGCTGATCGCGAGCCTGTACGGCATGAATTTCAGGTTCATGCCCGAGCTCAACTGGGCGCTGGGCTACCCGTATGCGCTCACGCTGATGGTGGCCAGTGCCGTGGTGCCCATGTGGTACTTCCGCAAGCGCGGCTGGCTCAAATAAAGCGCGTTTTCAAGCCAAAAAGGCCTGGAGTCCAATACCGGCGGCCACTGCGCGCTCTTCTTTTCATAGCAAACGGAGCAACCGGCTGGTGATGGCGGCCGAGTAGCCACTGGCCACCGCGCGGATGAAGCGCGGAAAGTCCACATGCGCCGCGTCATCGGCGCGGTCAGAGATGGTGCGCACCGCCGCGAACGGCACGCCGTAGTCGTGGCAGACCTGGGCGATGGCCGCGCCCTCCATTTCCACGGCGAGTGCATCGGGCAGCGCCTGCCGCAGCGCCGCGCTTTCCGACGTGGTGGCCACGAAGCGGTCGCCACTGAGCACCAGGCCGCGGTGCAGCCGCGGCGAGCGCAGCGCAAACTCGGCCACGGCATCGACGCCCAGCGCCGCCTGCGGATCGGCCAGCACCTGCGCCGCCGCCTGCGCGAGCAAGGCACTGAGGGCGCCATCGGTGTCAAAGCGGCTGCGGCCATACAGCGGAACCTCGTACTTCGGGAAGATCGGCGAGGCGTCCAGGTCGTGCTGCAGGAAGCTCTCGGCCAGCACCACATCGCCGACCTTCACGCCCTCGCCCAGCCCGCCGGCCACGCCGGTGAAGACAATCCGCTGAACCCCCAGGCGCTCCAGCAGCACCGTGGCCGTGGTGGCCGCGGCCACCTTGCCCACGCGCGACAGCACCACCACCACCTCGCGCCCTTCCAGGTGGCCCTGCCAGAATTCGCGCCCGGCAATCACCCGCTTGTGCTCGTCCGGCATCAGGGCCAGAACGGCGGCCAGTTCCTCGTGCATGGCGCTGACGATGGCCGTGGTCATGAGATGCTCCTTCCCAAAAAAACAAGCCCCGGCGCCGCAAGGCGCCGGGGCGCGCTGGCCCTCACGGGCCAGAGACAGCGGCGTTACTCCTTGATGTCCACGCCGTAGAAATTGTGGCGCCCGAACGGGCTGAGCTTGAAGTCAATGACTTCCTTGCGCACGGGCTTGAGCTGCACGGCGTGGGCGATGGTGAACCAGGGCGCCTGCTCCTTGAAGATCAGCTGGGCCTTCTTGTACAGCGCCTCGCGCTCGGACTGCTTGGAGACCGTCTTGGCCTTGAGGACCAGTTCCTCGAACGGCTGGTAGCAGAACTTGGCCACGTTGGAGCCGTTGCCCTTGGCCGACTCGCAACCCAGCAGGGTGTAGAGGAAGTTGTCCGGGTCGCCGTTGTCGCCGGTCCAGCCCAGCATGCCCATCTGGTGCTCGCCGGCCTGCATGCGCTTGCGGTACTCGCCCCACTCAAAGCTCTTGATCTCGGCCTTGACGCCGATCTTGGCCAGGTCGGCCTGCATCAGCTCGGCAATGCGCTTGGCATTGGGGTTGTAGGGGCGCTGCACCGGCATGGCCCACAGGTCGGTGGTCATGCCATCGGGGAAGCCCGCGGCGGCCAGCAGCTTCTTGGCCGCGGCGGGGTCATACGGGTCGTCCTTGACCGCGTCGTTGTACGACCACATCGTGGGCGGAATCGGGTTCTTGGCCGCCACGCCCGTGCTGAGGTACACGCCGTCGATGATGGCCTGCTTGTTGATGGCCATGCTCATGGCCTTGCGCACGCGCACATCGTCAAACGGCTTCTTCTGGGTGTTGAAGGCAAGGTAGCCCACATTCAGGCCGGCCTGCTCGAGCACCTGCACGTTCGGGTCCTTGCGGATGGCGTCCAGGTCGGCCGGGTTCGGGTAGGGCATGACATGGCATTCGCCCTTTTGCAGCTTGGCCCAGCGCACAGAGGCGTCGGGCGTGATCGAGTAGACGAGGTCGTCGATCTTGGCCTTGCCGCCCCAGTACTGCGGGAAGGCCTTGTAGCGGATCACGGCGTCCTTCTGGTACTGCACCAGGTAGAACGGGCCGGTGCCGATGGGCTCCTGGTCGATCTTCTCGGGCGTGCCGGCCTTGAGCATGGCGTCGGCGTACTCCTTGGACTGGACCGCGGCGTACGGCATGGCCAGGTTGGACAGGAAGGGCGCCTCGGGCTTCTCGAGCGTGATCTTGACGGTGTAGTCATCCACCTTCTCGACCGACTTGAGCAGCTTGGGCATGCCCATGTCGTTGAAGTAGGAGTGGTTGGGGCTGGTGACCTTGTAATACGGGTTGGCTTCCTTCCACTGGCGCTCGAAGCCGAAGATCACGTCGTCGGCGTTGAAGTCGCGCGTGGTCTTGAAGGCGCGGTGGCTGTGCCACTTCACGCCCTTGCGCAGGTGAAAGACATACTCCTTGCCGTCGGCGGAAATCTCCCACTTTTCGGCCAGGCCGGGCACCACGCGGGTGCCGCCGCGCTCGAACTCGACGATGCGGTTGTAGATGGGCTCGTTGCCGTCAAACGAGGTGCCCGTGGTGTTGATGCCGGGGTAGAAATTCTCGGGGCTGCCCTCCGAGCAGAACACCAGCGTCTTGGCGCCCACGCCCGCGGCGGCCGCCAGGGCCAGGACAGCGATCGCAACCTGTTTGCGACGGGGAATCAGCTTCATTTCAAAACTCCTGTGGAGAAGGTTAATTTGGGTGAGCGGAGCGTGACGCATTATTCGGGCCCACGGATTCGGGAAAACCCGATTCGAGAAATTGTGTGGAGAAGTGACATGCCACGAGCCGCTCATCCACCATTTGCGGCGCGGGTCGCTCCGCGTGGCAACGCGCCACGGCGTAGGGGCAGCGGGTCGAGAACACGCAGCCCGCGGGCGGGCTCAGCGGCGAAGGCAATTCGCCCTGCAGCACGATGCGCTGCACCGAACGAGGGCCCACGCCCGGCGTGGACGCCAGCAGCGCCTGGGTGTAGGGGTGCAGGGGGCGCGCGAATATCCGGCCCTTGGCGCCCTGCTCCATCACATGGCCCAGGTACATCACGAGCACGTCGTGCGCAATGTGGCGCACCACCGCCAGATCATGCGAAATGAACAGGTAAGCCAGCTTGAACTGCGCCTGCAGGTCGGCCAGCAGGTTCAGCACCTGCGCCTGGATCGACACATCCAGCGCCGACACCGGCTCGTCGGCCACCAGCAGCTTGGGGTTGAGCATGAGCGCGCGCGCGATCGCGATGCGCTGGCGCTGGCCGCCCGAGAACATGTGCGGGTAACGGTTGGCGTATTCGGGCCGCAAGCCCACCTGCACCAGCATGGCGCGGGAGCGCTCGGCACGCTCGGCCGCGCTGAGCCCCGTATTGATGCGCAGCGGGTCTTCCAGCACGGCGCTGACCTTCTTGCGCGGGTTCAGCGAACCATAGGGGTTCTGGAACACCAGCTGCACTGCCTGCCGCAGGCGGCGCCGGTCGGCCGCCGGGGTGTTGACCGCGTCGCTGCCGTCCAGCGAGAGGCTGCCCCCGGTGGGCTTCTCGATCAGCGAGACCATGCGCGCGAGCGTGGATTTGCCGCATCCTGATTCGCCCACCACCGCCAGCGTCTTGCCGGCCTCGATGCTGAACGACACGCCCCCCACGGCCTGCAGCTGCGCCGGCGCGCGCAGGAAACCGCGGCGGATGGCGTAGACGCGGCGCAGGTCGTGCGCTTCAACCACCACGGTCATGTCGCAACCTCCGACGCCTGGCCCGCCATCAACGGGCCGTCGCGCTCCCGGGACTCCTCGCGCTGCGGGTCGCCCAGCGGGTAATGGCAGCGGACCTGGCCGCCCTGCCAGGCCCGCAGCTCGGGGCGCAGGGCCTCGCAATGCGCGGTGGCATGGGCGCAGCGCGGCGCAAACAGGCAGCCCGCGGGCCGGTCAAACACCCCTGGCACCACACCGGGGATGGTGGCCAGCCGCCCACCCTCGGTCCCCCGCTCGGGCAGGGCCGAGAGCAGGGCCTCGGTGTAGGGGTGCTGCGGGCTGGCAAAGAGGTCGGCCACGGCCTGCTGCTCCACCACCTGGCCCGCGTACATCACCGCCACGCGCTGCGCCATCTCGCTGACCACGCCCATGTTGTGCGTGATCAGCACCAGCGCCATGCCGCGCTCCTTCTGCAGGCCGCGCAGCAGATCGAGAATCTGCGCCTGGATGGTCACGTCCAGCGCCGTGGTCGGCTCGTCGGCAATCAGCAGGCGCGGATTGCAGGCAATCGCCATGGCAATCATCACGCGCTGGTTCATGCCGCCCGACATCTGGTGCGGGTAGTCATTGAGCCGGCTCGCGGCGGCCGGAATGCCCACCTGCTCCAGCAGCTCAATGGCCTGGCGCCGGGCACCGGCCTTGTCCAGCGGCAGGTGCAGGCGCAGCGTCTCCATCAGCTGGTAGCCCACCGTGAAACAGGGGTTCAGGCTGGTGGTGGGCTCCTGGAAGATCATGGCCAGGTCCTTGCCGACGAGACGGCGGCGCTCCCTATCGCTGAGCGCCAGCAGGTCGTGGCCCGCGAAGCGCAGTGTTTTGGCTCGCACCCGGCCCGGGTAGCCGATCAGCCCCATAAGCGCCATCATGGTCACGCTCTTGCCCGAACCCGATTCGCCCACCACGCCCAGCACCTCGCCCTCGGCAAGGGTCAGGCTGACGCCCTCCACCGCATGCATCACACGGCCCTGCGTGGGGAATTCCACGTAGAGGTCTTCGATTTCCAGCAGGGGGGGATTCATCGCTTCAGTTTCGGGTCCAGCGCATCGCGCAGGCCGTCGCCCATGAGGTTGAAGGCCAGCACCGCCAGCAGGATGGCCAGGCCCGGGAAGGTGACGACCCACCAGGCGCGCAGCACGAATTCGCGCGCATCGGCCAGCATGGTGCCCCACTCGGGAGAAGGCGGCTGCGCCCCCAGGCCCAGAAAGCCCAGCGCCGCGGCATCAAGGATGGCGGTGGACACGCCCAGCGAGGCCTGCACGATCAGCGGCGCCGCGCAATTGGGCAGCACCTCGCTGAACATCAGGCGCAGCGTGCCCGCGCCGCTGATGCGCGCCGCGGTCACGTAGTCCCGCGAGACCTCGGCGATCACGGCGGCGCGGGTGATGCGCACGTAGTGCGGCAGCACCACCACGGCCACGGCCAGCATGGCATTCATCAGGCCCGGGCCGAGGATGGCCACGATCACAATCGCCAGCAACAGGCTGGGCAGGGTCAGGATGATGTCCATGATGCGCATGATGGCGATCTCGGTCACGCCGCGCGCGAAGCCCGCCACCAGCCCCAGCGCAATGCCGGCCGCCACCGAAATCAACACCACCGCCAGCCCGATCGACAGCGACAGCCGCGCGCCATGGATCAGGCGCGAGAGGATGTCGCGGCCGATGGCGTCGGTGCCCAGCAGGTACTCGGCCGAGCCACCAGCCTGCCAGGCCGGCGGCTTGAGGAACACCGCGCTGTTGGTCTGGTCGGGCAGATGCGGCGCCAGCCAGGGCGCAAACAGTGCCACCAGCAGCAGCGAAACCACCACCACCAGACCCGCCACCGCCCCCTTGTTGGCCGAGAAGGCAATCCAGAACTCGCGCAGCGGCCCGGGCGGTGCGTCGGAGTGGCCCAGCCCTTCGAGGGCAACCGCGGAACCGGCTTCGCCGGGCCGCTGGTTGCGCCCCCTTGAGGGGGAGTCGCCGGAGGCGCTTCGGGGAGGAGTCATCTTCTGATGCGGGGGTTGATGATGCCGTAGGTCAGGTCCACCAGCAGGTTGACCACCATGACCACCACGCCCAGCAGCAGCATGCCGCCCTGCAGCACCGGGTAGTCGCGCCGGTTGATGGCCTCGATCAGCCACTTGCCCACGCCGGGCCAGGAAAAGATGGTCTCGGTCAGGATGGCGCCAGTGAACAGCACTCCCACCTGCAGCCCGATCACGGTGACCACCGGGATCAGCGCATTGCGCAGCGCGTGCACGCCCACCACGCGCAGCGGCGGCAGCCCCTTGGCCCGGGCCGTGCGGATGTAGTCCTCGCCCAGCACCTCGAGCATGGCCGAGCGCGTCATGCGCGCCACCACCGCCAGCGGGTTGGTGCCCAGCACAATGGTGGGCAGGATCAAATGCTTCACGGTGGACCAGAAGGCCCCCTTGTCGCCGGAGATCAGCGAGTCAATGAGCAGGAAACCCGTGGTCGGCTCGATGAAGTACTGCACCGAGATGCGGCCCGACACCGGCGTCCAGCCCAGCTGCACCGAAAAGAACAGGATCAGCAGCAGGCCCCACCAGAAGATGGGCATGGAGTAGCCGGTGAGCGAGGTCGCCATGACACCGTGGTCGAACACCGAATTGCGCTTGACCGCGGCAATGATCCCGGCCGGGATGCCCAGCAGCAGCGCGAACAGGATGGCGCACAGCGCCAGCTCGATGGTGGCCGGGAACAGCGTCAGGAACTCGCGGATCACCGGCGTCTGGGTGATGATGGACTTGCCCAGGTCGCCCTGCAGCACGCGCCCGATGTAGATGCCGTACTGCACCAGCACGGGCTTGTCCAGGCCGTATGCCTTGAGCAGCGTCGCGTGCCGTTCGGCGTCGATGCCGCGCTCGCCCGCCAGCGTTTCGATCGGGTCCCCCGGCACCAGCCGGATCAGGAAGAACGCCAGCAGCGTCATCCCGAAGAATGTCGGGATGACCAGCGAAAGCCGCGTCAGGATGAAACGGAACATGGCGCCGTCATGCAAGAAAAGGGCCCGGACATGTCACACGCCGCAGCGCACCAAGCCTGCCGTGTTACTTCTTGTCGCGCAGTTCACGGCGCAGGATCTTGCCCACGGGGGTCTTGGGCAGGTCGGTGCGGAACTCCACGATCTTGGGCTGCTTGTAACCCGTGAGGTTGGCCTTGCAATAGTCGCGCACCTGCGCCTCGGTCAGGTCAGGGTTCTTCTTGACGATGACGAGCTTGACAGCCTCGCCCGACTTGTCGTCGGCCACGCCCACCGCGGCGCATTCCAGGACGCCCTCGAGCCTGGCCACCACGTCTTCCACCTCGTTGGGGTAGACGTTGAAGCCGCTGACCAGGATCATGTCCTTCTTGCGGTCCACGATCTTGAAGAAGCCATGCTCGTCCATGGTGCCGATGTCACCGGACTTGAAGAAACCGTCAGGCGTCATGACCTTGGCGGTCTCATCGGGGCGCTGCCAGTAGCCGGCCATGACCTGCGGGCCCTTGATGGCGATTTCACCGGGCTGGCCCATGGGCACTTCGTTGCCGTCATCGTCCAGCAGCTTGAACCAGGTGCTGGGCAGCGGCACGCCGATGGTGCCTGTGTACTCGGTGCTGGTGGTCGGGTTGCAGCTGGCCGACGGGCTGGTCTCGGACAGGCCATAGCCCTCGCAGATCGGGCAGCCGGTCTTGTCCAGCCAGAGCTTGGCCACGGCGCCCTGCACCGCCATGCCACCGCCCACCGAGATCTTCAGGTGGCTCCAGTCCACGGTGTTGAAGTCCGGGTGGTTGGCCAGGCCGTTGAACAGCGTGTTGACCGCGGGGAAGCTGTGGATGGTGTGCTTGGACAGCTCCTTGAGCACGGCCGGCAGGTCACGCGGGTTGGGAATCAGGATGAGCTTGCCGCCCGTGCGCACGGACAGCATCATGCCCACCGTGAACGCGAAGATGTGGTACAGCGGCAGCGCGCAGACGCTGGTGGACTGTTCGCCGGCCGGCACCTTCTTCATGACCGGCTCGTTCCAGGCCTCGGACTGCAGCACGTTGGCGATCACATTGCGGTGCAGCAGCACCGCGCCCTTGGACACGCCCGTGGTGCCGCCGGTGTACTGCAGCACGGCGACGTCATCGGCCACCAGCACCGGCTTCTTGAGCGAGCCGCGTGTGCCCTGGGCCACGGCGTCGTTGAAGCGCACCGCGCCCGGCAGGCTGTAGGCCGGCACCATCTTCTTGACGTTGCGCACCACGTAGTTGACCAGGGCGCCCTTGAGCAGGCCCAGCTGGTCGCCCATGGCGCACAGCACCACATGCTTGACCGGCGTGGCGGCAATGCACTGCTCCAGCGTGGCCGCGAAGTTCTCGATGATGACGATGGCCCTGGCGCCCGAGTCCTTGAGCTGGTGCTCCAGTTCGCGCGGGGTGTACAGCGGGTTGACATTGACCACCACGTAGCCGGCGCGCAGGATGGCGGCCACCGCCACCGGGTACTGCGGCACATTGGGCATCATGATGGCCACGCGGTCGCCCTTGGCCAGGCCCAGCCCCTGCAGGTAAGCCGCCAGGGCCCGGCTCAGCGAGTCGGTCTGCCCGAAGGTCACGTCCTTGCCCATGAAGCTGTAGGCGACGCGGTCCGAATATTTCTGGAAGCTTTCCTCCATCAACCCCACCAGCGAGCCATAGGCCGAAGGGTCGATGTCGGCGGGAACACCCGGGGGATAGGCGCCAAGCCAGGGACGGTCACTCATTTGTCTTCTCCAGTCGATCTCAATACGTTTCAAGCTGGCGGATTGTGTCGTGATGAAGCCAGTGGGGTTACTGTGTTTTCCCTATGAAATTGAAGAGTGGGCGCTCTAGACGAGCGCGTGGCGCGGTCCGCCGGCCGCGTCACGGCTTGCCGCCCTATTCGATGGCCTTGCCCATGTCCTCGACCACCTTCTTGGCGTCACCGAACACCATCATGGTCTTGTCCATGTAGAACAGCTCGTTGTCCAGGCCTGCGTAGCCGGCGGCCATGGAGCGCTTGTTCACGATCACGGTCTTGGCCTTGTAGGCCTCCAGGATGGGCATGCCGTAGATCGGGCTGCCCTTGGTGTGGGCGGCGGGGTTCACCACGTCGTTGGCGCCCAGGATGATGGCCACGTCGGCCTGGCCGAATTCGCCGTTGATGTCTTCCATCTCGAACACCTGGTCGTAGGGCACTTCGGCCTCGGCCAGCAACACGTTCATGTGGCCCGGCATGCGGCCCGCCACCGGGTGGATCGCGTACTTGACGGTGATGCCCTTGTCGGTGAGCTTCTGCGCCAGCTCCTTGACCGCGTGCTGGGCCCGGGCCACGGCCAGGCCATAGCCGGGCACGATCACCACGGTCTCGGCGTTGCCCAGCACGAAGGCCGCGTCATCGGCGCTGCCGCTCTTGACCGGCCGCTGCTCCTTGGCGCCGGCGGCCGCGGACGACGCGTCGCCCCCAAAGCCGCCCAGGATCACATTGAAGAACGAGCGGTTCATGGCCTTGCACATGATGTAGCTCAGGATCGCGCCCGAGCTGCCCACCAGCGAACCGGCAATGATCAGCATGCTGTTGTTCAGGCTGAAGCCGATGCCCGCGGCGGCCCATCCGGAATAGCTGTTGAGCATGGAGACCACCACCGGCATGTCGGCGCCACCGATCGGGATGATCAGCAGCACGCCCAGCACAAAGCCCAGCGAGATCACCAGCACGATGTCCAGCCAGCTCTGGGAGTGCCAGAAGCCGAACATGAAGAAGATCGCGGCCAGCCCCAGCGCCAGGTTGAGCTTGTGCTGGTGCGCAAACTGCACCGGCGTGCCCTGGAACAGGCGGAACTTGTACTTGCCCGAGAGCTTGCCGAAGGCGATCACCGAGCCGGTGAAGGTCACCGCGCCGATGAACGCCCCAAGCGCCAGCTCCACGCGGTTGCCGCCCGGAATGGCGCCGCCCTTTTCGACAATGCTGAACGCCCAGGGCTCGGCCACCGCGGCCACGGCGATGAACACCGCCGCGAGGCCGATCATGCTGTGCATGAAGGCCACGAGCTCGGGCATCTTGGTCATTTCGACGCGCTTGGCCATGATGGCCCCGGCGCCACCGCCCACCAGCAGCGCCACCAGCACGTAGGCAATGCCTTCAACCGGATTCTTCTGCAGCGCGGCCGCCTGCGTGTAGATCAGCCCCACCGTGGTCAGCGCCGCGATCGCCATGCCGGTCATGCCGAACAGGTTGCCGCGGATCGACGTGGTGGGATGGCTCAGCCCCTTCAGGGCCTGGATGAAGCACACCGAGGCCACAAGGTACAACAGCGTGACGAGATTCATGCTCATGCCTGGTCTCCCGCGGGCGCTGCCTTCTTTTCCTTCTTCTTGAACATCTCCAGCATGCGCCGGGTGACCAGGAAGCCGCCAAAGACGTTGACCGCCGCCAGCGCCACGGCCAGCATGCCCATGCTCTTGCCCAGCCCGGTCTCGGTAAGCGCCGCGGCCAGCATGGCGCCCACGATCACGATGGCCGAGATCGCATTGGTCACGGCCATCAGGGGCGTGTGCAGCGCGGGCGTGACGGTCCAGACCACGTGGTAGCCCACGTAGATGGCCAGCACGAAGATGATGAGGTTGGTGATGGTGTGGGAAACGATGTCCATGGGGTGTCCCTCTGTTTATTTGCGGCGCACTTCGCCGTTTTGCGCCATCAGGCAGGCCACGACGATGTCGTCCTCGGGGTCGACGTGCAGCGTGCCCTCCTTGGTGAGGATCAGCTTGAGAAAGTCGAGCACGTTGCGCGCGTACAGCGACGAGGCATCGGCGGCCACCAGGGCCGGCAGGTTGGTCTCGCCCACAATGGTCACGCCGTGCTTCACCACCGTCCTGTCGGCCTCGCTGAGCGGGCAGTTGCCGCCCCCGTCCGGGCCCTTGCCCGCGGCAATGTCCACGATCACCGAGCCCGGCTTCATGGACCTGACCATGTCCTCGGTGATCAGGGTCGGCGCGGCGCGGCCGGGGATCAGTGCGGTGGAAATCACGATGTCGGCCATCGCCACGCGCTTGGCCACCTCGGCCTTCTGGCGCTCCAGCCAGCTCGGCGGCATGGGCTTGGCATAGCCGCCCACACCCTCGGCGGCCTCGCGCTCCTCGTCGGTCTCGTAGGGCACGTCAATGAACTTGGCGCCCAGCGACTCGACCTGCTCCTTGACGCTGGGCCGCACGTCGGAGGCCTCGATCACCGCGCCCAGCCGCTTGGCCGTGGCAATGGCCTGCAAGCCCGCCACGCCCACGCCCAGGATCACGACCCGGGCCGCCTTGACCGTGCCGGCCGCCGTCATCAGCATGGGGAAGAAACGCTGGTACTTGTCGGCCGCCATCATCACGGCCTTGTAGCCCGCGATGTTGGCCTGCGAGCTCAGCACGTCCATGCTCTGGGCCCGCGTGGTGCGCGGCGCGGCTTCCAGCGCAAAGGCCGTGAGCCCGGCCGCGGCCAGCCGCTGCAGGCCTTCGGCGTCAAACGGGTTGAGCATGCCCACCAGCGCGGCGCCCTGCTTCATCAGCGCGGTCTCGGCATCGGACGGGCTGCGCACCTTGAGCACCAGATCGCAACCCAGCGCGCCGGCGGCGTCGGTGATCTCGGCCCCCACGGCGGTATAGGCCTCATCGGTGGCGCTGGCAGGCACGCCGGCGCCCGACTGGATGCGCAAGGTGTGGCCCTGGGCCTTGAGTTTCTTGGCCGTCTCGGGAGTGACAGCAACACGGGTTTCGCCCACCGTGGTTTCGGCAGGTACGCCAATCAGCATGGACGTGTCTCCTCGTTTGTTGATATGGAAAGCTGAACGTTAGCTTACATGAGTTTGCCGCGAATATTAGAGCAGCCTGACCATGTTGCGACACCGCTGCCCACGGGATGGCCCTCGCACGGTCACGGCGCGTACTGCTCGGACCCCACGATGCCAATCTTCGCCAGCCCCAGCCGCTGGGACGCCGCCAGCACGCCCGCCACCGCCTCGTAGCCCGCGGCCCGGTCGGGACGCAGGTGGATTTCCGGCTGCTCGGGCTGCGCGGCCGCGGCCCGCAGGCGCTGCTCCAGGGCGGCGCGGTCGGGCAGCGGCTCGCCGTTCCAGAACACCTGTCCCGCCGGCGTCACGTCCACCTGCACCACTTCAGGCGGGACCAGCCGCGGCGGCGGCGGTCCGCCGGGCATCTCGATGTTGATCGAATGCAGCTGGATCGGGATGGTGATGATCAGCATCACCAGCAAGACCAGCATCACGTCCACCAGCGGCGTGGTGTTGATGTCGGCCATCACTTCCGCATCGGGGTCGTTGCCGAGGTTCATCGCCATGCTCAGCCTCCCCCCGGCGGCTCGGTCACGAAGCCGATGCGCGCAATGCCCATCTGCTGGCAGGCGTAGACCACGCGGCCGATCGGCTCGTAGCTGCCGCGCGCGTCACCGCGGATGTGCACCTCGGGTTGCGGGCTCATCAGCGCCACCTGCGCCAGCAGCGTGCTCAGGGCCTGTGCGTCGGGCAGGCGGGTGTCGAACCAGTAGGTGTTGCCCTGGGCGTCAACCGTGATGATCACGTTCTCGGTCCGGCTGTCGCCGGCCTGGCTCTGCTCGCGCGGCAGGCTCACGGCCACCGAACTGTTGACCACCGGAATGGTGATCAGGAAGATGATCAGCAGCACCAGCATCACATCCACCAGCGGCGTGGTGTTGATCTCGGCGATCAGCGCGTCTTCACGGGCTTCGGTCTTCCATCGGATCGCCATGGCGAGGTCTCCCGGGACAGGTTCAGCGTTTGGCGTTGGCGGCCAGCAGCACGGTGTGCAGGTCCGAGCCAAAGGCGCGCACCGTGTCCATCGCCACCTTGTTGCGCCGCACCAGCCAGTTGTAGCCCAGCACCGCGGGCACGGCCACCGCCAGGCCGATGGCGGTCATGATCAGGGCCTCGCCCACCGGGCCGGCCACCCGGTCGATGCTGGCCTGGCCCGAGGCGCCGATCTTCACCAGCGCGTTGTAGATGCCCCAGACCGTGCCGAACAGGCCCACGAAGGGCGCCGTCGAGCCCACCGTGGCCAGCACGGCCAGGCCCTCCTGGGTGCGGCTGTGCACCGTGTTGACGGCCCGTTCGATGCTCTGCGCGACCCAGGTGTTGAGGTCCACCTGACCAATCAGCCCGTCATGCTTGCGGGTGGCTTCGAGCGCGGATTCGGCAATGAAACGGTAGGGGCTGGCCTTGTCCAGCGTGTCGGCGCCCTGGCGCACCGTGTCGGCAGCCCAGAAGCTGCGCGCCGCCAGGCGACCCTGGCCGCCCATGCGCGACTGCGCCACGAGCTTGGTGAGCAGCACATACCAGCTCCCCACGGACATGACCAGCAGCACCAGCAGCGTGGCCCGGGCCACGATGTCGCCCTGCGCCCAGAGCGCGCGCAGGCCATAGGGATTGGCGCTGGGCGCGCTGGCGGGGGGCAGCTTGACCGCCGAGGGCTCGCTGAGCGCGGGTGACGCCGCCAGCACCGGCGTCGAAGCGGCCTGCGTTGCGGGTGCCTGGGTCTGGGCCTGGGCCGTGGCCAGAACGCTGAGCAGGGCCGCAAGGGCCAGGACACGTGAGAGGCGGGCGATCATGGGCTACTCGGTGTTAGGTGAAATGACTGCGCATTGTGATGCACGCGGACGGCACCCGGGCTCCCATAATGCGCGGATGAATGAACGATGGAAACCCAGTGTCACGGTCGCCGCGGTCATCGAGCGCGACGGCCGCTTCATGCTGGTCGAGGAGCACACGGCCGAAGGCCTCAAGCTCAACAACGCCGCCGGCCATCTCGATCCGGGCGAATCGCCGGCGCAGGGTTGCGCGCGCGAGGCACTGGAAGAAACGGCGCACCTGTTCCGGCCCACGGCCCTGGTGGGCGTGTACCTCGCGCGCTTCGAGCGCGCGGGCACCGGCGAAGACGTGACCTACCTGCGCTTTGCGTTCTGCGGCGAGCTGGGCGAGTTGCAGCCCGGCCGCCGCCTTGACGAAGGCATTGTGCGCACGCTGTGGATGACGCCCGACGAAATCCGCGCCAGCGCGGACCGCCACCGCAGCCCGCTGCTGCTGCGCTGCATGGAAGACTACCTGGCCGGCGCGCGCTACCCGCTGTCGCTGGTCTACACCGACCCGGGCGTGACCCGGCCCTGAGCGCGCCCTCATTTCGGGCACCGCCCCTGCAGCGCGCGCGCCGCGAGCACCGGCGCGGCCAGCAGGCCCCCGACCGTCTCGGTGCGGCCCGGCGCGCGGACACAGTCCTCCAGACCCGCCTCGCGCACCTCCTGCGCAAACGGGTCGCGCGGCTTGTCGCGGCGCAACTGCTCGTTGGCCATCTCGGCCAGACTGCGCCGCGGCTGGATCCGGTACGGCCCCGGCAACGTGGGCAGGTTGGGGACCAGCGCGGGACGCGGCTCGGCCATCCGGGACCCTGCGGCGCCAGGCGCGGGCCGCCCCGCCCCGCCCAGACCGCCCAGGCCACCCAAACCGCCAGGCAACCCGATGAGGCCCGAGCCCCCGGGCCGGGCACCCGGGCTGCCAGAGCCGGAGGAGGCACCCGGTGTGGCACCCGATGCGGCGCCGGACAAGGCCGCCGGACCCGACGACGGCGGAACCAGCACGGGGGTTGCCTGGCTGGCCGCGGGTGAGCCCGCCGGTACCGGCACCTCCACCACCGGCGCCTGCAGGCGTTCGATGGCCGCCGGCGCCGGGGCCACCGGAGCCGCTGCGGGCGCGGGCACCGGCGCGGGCGCTTCGACCGGGGCTGCCGGCGCGGGCGGGGCGCTGACCGGTGCGGGGGCGGGCACCACCACCGGCTCCGGCACCGCCACGGGCGTGGGCGCCGGAGTGGGCGCTGGCGTCGGAGCTGGCGCCAGCACCGGTACCGGGGTCGGAGCTGGCGCTGGGACCCGTGCTGGGACCGGCGCCGGAACGGGCACAGGGGCAGGCAAGGGTGCCAAGGGTGCCGGCGGCACCGGGGCCGGGGGGACAGGAGCAGGCGGCACAGGCGCCGGAGGTACCGGTGCCGCTGGGGCTGGCACTGGAGGTGCTGGCGCAGGCGGCACGGGGGCCGGCGGCTGCGGCGCGGCCGCCACGGGTGGCGGCACCTCCACCGGCGCCGGCACCGGGGCCGGCGTGGGCACCACCGGTTCGGGCGGTGCCACCGGGGTCTCCCCGGGTGGGGGCGGCGGCGGCGGTTCAGGCGGGGACTCGGGCGGCGGCGTGGCCGCCGGCTGGCGGGTGCCCTCGCGCCGGGCTCTGGCGGGGGTCGCCGGTGGCAGCTGGCGTGTGGTGTGCAACGGCACGCTGGACTCGGGCGTGTTGGAAAACAGTGGCAGGTCGGTGGTGGCACGCAGCTGGAGCGAGGGGGGCGTGATGGCGCGGCTGCGGCTGGGCACGGCATCCTGCGCCGGGCTGATGGGGCGCGCGTACTGCACCACCACATAACGGACGGCCTGCTCCAGCGGCCAGTGCTGGTTCAGGAACCACAGCAGGGCCACATGCAGCACGCCCACCAGCACCAGGGCCTGCGGCGAACGGCGCTGTGGGGGCAAGGAAGGGGGCTGAAGCCGCAGGAGCATGGCCTTGGGATAATCGCACAAATGAGTGCAAAGACCAGGGTTGTCGTGGGTTTGAGTGGCGGTGTGGACTCCGCGGTCAGCGCGCACCTGCTCAAGCAGCAGGGCTACGAGGTCGTCGGCATCTTCATGAAGAACTGGGAAGACGATGACGACAGCGAGTACTGCTCGTCCAACGTCGACTTCGTGGACGCCGCCGCCGTGGCCGACGTGATCGGCATCGAGATCGAGCACGTCAACTTCGCCGCCGAGTACAAGGACCGCGTGTTCGCCGAGTTCCTGCGCGAGTACCAGGCCGGACGCACGCCCAACCCCGACGTGCTGTGCAATGCCGAGATCAAGTTCAAGGCCTTCCTCGACCACGCGATGCGCCTGGGCGCGGAAAAGATCGCCACCGGGCACTACGCCCGCGTGCGCCACAACCCGGCCACCGGCCGCCACGAACTGCTCAAGGGCCTGGACCCTTCCAAGGACCAGAGCTACTTCCTGCACCGCCTGAACCAGGCGCAGCTGTCACGAACGCTGTTTCCCGTGGGTGAACTGCACAAGACCGAGGTGCGCCGGTTGGCCGAAGCCATCGGCCTGCCCAACGCGAAGAAGAAGGACTCCACCGGCATCTGCTTCATTGGCGAGCGGCCGTTCCGCGAGTTCCTCAACCGCTACATCCGCAAGGAGCCGGGGCCCGTCAAGGACGAGCGCGGCCGCGTGATCGGCCAGCACCAGGGGCTGAGCTTCTACACGCTGGGGCAGCGCCAGGGCCTGGGCATTGGCGGCATCAAGGCCCGGGGCGCCCGGCGCGGCGGCGGCGAGCACGCACCCTGGTTCGTGGCGCGCAAGGACATGGAGGCCAACACGCTGTGGGTGGTGCAGGGCCACGACCACCCCTGGCTGCAGTCACTGGCGCTGGACGCCGACGACGCCAGCTGGACCGGCGCGCCGCCAGCCGCCGGCCCCTACGCCGCCAAGACACGCTACCGCCAGGCCGACGCGCCCTGCACGCTCGCGCCGGGCGCCAACGGGGCCTTTCACCTGGACTTTGCCGACCCGCAATGGGCGGTCACCCCGGGCCAGTCGGCCGTGCTGTACCAAGGCGACGTCTGCCTGGGCGGCGGCGTGATTGCCGCCAGGGCCTGAACAAATCAGGCGCCACGCACAGCCGGACGCTGTGTTGTCCTACTCGGGCCTCGGTAGCCCGGGGCTAACGTGACAGACCCTGTCTACGTTTCCCCTTGCCCATGGCCAGTTCTGCCTCGCGAGTCCTGTGGAAAGGTGCCATCAGCTTCGGGCTGGTGCACATTCCCGTTGCCCTGCACCCCGCCACGGTCGCCGGCGGGCTCGACTTCGACTGGCTGGACAAGCGCAGCATGGACCCGGTGGGCTACAAGCGCATCAACAAGAAAACCGGCAAGGAAGTCGCCAGCGCCAACATCGTCAAGGGCCTGGAGTACGAAGACGGCCAGTACGTGGTGCTGAGCAACGAGGAGATCAGCGCCGCCTACCCCCGGGCCACGCAGACCATCTCGATCGAAACCTTCATTGCCGCGCCCGAGCTGCCCTTCCTGTACCTGGAGCGGCCCTACTATGTGGCGCCCATCAACAAGGGCGCCAAGGTCTACGCGCTGCTGCGCGAAACCCTGCGCAAGACCGGGCGCATCGGCATTGCGCGGGTGGTGATCCAGACCCGCGAACACCTGGCCGCGCTGGTGCCATCGGGCGACGGCCTGGTGCTCAACCTGCTGCGCTGGGGCGACGAGATCCGGCCCATGGAGGGCCTGAACCTGCCCCCCCAAAGCGCCAAATCAGCCGGGCTGAGCGAGCGTGAGCTCAAGATGGCGGCGCAGCTGGTGGAAGACATGAGCGGCGAATGGAAGCCCGAGAGCTTCCGCGACCTGTTTCGCGACGAGGTCATGGCCCTGGTCAAGCGCAAGGTCAAGGCCGGCGAGACCGAAACGGTGACCCCCATAGAGCCCCAGGAACCACCGGGCGCCGGCGGCGCCCAGATCATCGACCTGACCGAGCTGCTGCAGCGCAGCCTGCGCAAGGGGGACGGCAAGGGTGCGGCCCAACCGGCACCGCCGCGCAAGACAGCGCGCAAAACCACACGCAAAGCCGCCGCCCGCAAAGCCACGCCGGCACGCCGCAAGACCGGCACCTGAGCGCCGCCAGCCCCCTTTTCCAAGCCATGGCCCAGCGAGACAAGCTCCAGCCCTACCGTGACAAACGCAACTTTGCCCTCACGCCCGAACCCGCCGCCAGCGGCCCCGGGGCCGGGGGCAAACTGACCTACGTCATCCAGAAGCACTGGGCCAGCCACCTGCACTACGACCTGCGGCTCGAACTGGACGGCACGCTCAAGAGCTGGGCCGTGCCCAAGGGCCCCAGCCTGGACCCCGCCGACAAGCGCATGGCGGTGCAGGTCGAGGACCATCCGCTGGCCTATGGCGACTTTGAAGGCAGCATCCCCAAGGGCCAGTACGGCGGCGGGGACGTCATCGTGTGGGACCGCGGCACCTGGGTGCCGCACGGAGACCCGCGCAAAGCCTGGCGCGCGGGCAAGCTCAAGTTCGAGCTGCGCGGCGAGAAGCTGCACGGCCACTGGACCCTGGTGCGCATGCGGGGCAAGGAGACCGACAGCCAACCGGCGTGGCTGCTGATCAAGGAAGCCGACGCGGCCGCCCGCACCGACGGCTACGACATCACCCGCGCCCGGCCGGCCAGCGTCCTGCGGGCCGCGCCTGCGCGTCCGCACGGCAAGAGGAAGGGCGCCTCGGCCGTGCTGCCGGCCGAAGCCCGCGCGGCCCGCCTGCCCGTGGCGCTGGCACCGCAGCTGGCCACCCTGGCCGCGGCGCCGCCGGACGGGGCGCAGGACTGGCTCTACGAAGCCAAGCTCGACGGCTACCGCCTGCTCGCGCGCGTGGACGCCGGCAAGGTGAAGCTGTTCACCCGCAACGGCCACGACTGGACCCAGCGCCTGCCCGAACTGGCCCGCGCCGTGACGCAACTGCCGCTGCGCTCGGGCTGGCTGGACGGCGAGATCGTGGTGCCCGGCGCCAATGACGCGCCCGACTTCCAGGCGCTGCAGGCGGCGTTTGAAGGCAACCGGCGCGAGCACATCGTCTACTACCTGTTCGACCTGCCGTACTACGCTGGCCATGACCTGCGCGCCGTGCCGCTGGACGAGCGGCGCACCCTGCTCAAGGGCCTGTTCATCGGCCAGACGCCGGCGCAGGTGCGTTTCAGCGAATCGTTCGACGTGCCGCCCCACGACCTGCTGGCCGCGGCCTGCCGGCTGGGCCTGGAGGGCGTGATCGGCAAGCGGCGCGACGCACCCTACGTGTCGCAGCGCTCGGCCGACTGGATCAAGCTCAAGTGCACGCAGCGCCAGGAGTTCGTGGTGGTCGGCTACACCGACCCCCAAGGCACGCGCGAAGGCCTGGGGGCGCTGCTGCTGGCCGTGCACGACCGCGCCGGCCAGCTGCGCTACGCCGGCAACGTGGGCAGCGGTTTCACCGACCGCCAGCTGGTCACGCTGGAAAAGCAGCTCACGTCGCTGCACGCGCCGCGCAGCGCCCTGCCCCCCACGCGCGGCCTGGGCCCGGTGCACTGGGTCCGCCCCGAGTTGCTGGCCGAGGTGTCCTTTGGGGAATGGACGCGCAGCGGCCGCATCCGCCAGGCCGTGTTCCGCGGCCTGCGCGAGGACAAGAAGCCGCAGGCCATCGTGCGCGAGCAGCCGCTGGCGCCCCAACGCCTGGCGGCCGCCACCCGGGCCCGCAAGGGCCCGGTGCTCACCCATCCGGGCCGCGTGATCGACCCCGCCAGCGGCACCACCAAGGGCGAACTGGCCGACTATTACGCGCGCGCCGCGGCGCTGATCCTGCCGCACCTGAAGGACCGGCCGGTGGCCCTGGTGCGCGCCCCGGGCGGGGTAACGCAGCCGCTGTTTTTCCAGAAACACGCCGACGATGCCGAACTGCCGGGCGTGCGCCGGCTCGACCCCTCGCTGGACCCGGGCCACGAGCCGCTGCTGGCCGTGGCCGGCGCCCAAGCCCTGCAGTCGCTCGCGCAGATGAACGTGGTGGAGCTGCACACCTGGAACGCCACGGCCCGGGCCATCGACCGGCCCGACCGCATGACCTTTGACCTCGATCCCGGCGAGGGCACGCCCTGGATCCATGTGCAGCAAGGCGCCCAGCTGGTGCAGGTGGCGCTGCAGGAGCTGGGCCTGCCGGCCTTCCTCAAGACCAGCGGCGGCAAGGGCCTGCACGTGGTGGTGCCGCTGCGCCGCCACTACGGCTGGGAGGCGGTCAAGGGCTTTTCACAGGCCATCGTGCAGCACCTCGCGGCCACGCTGCCCGAACGCTTTGTGGCAAAGAGCGGGCCGCGCAACCGCGTGGGCAAGATCTTTGTGGACTACCTGCGCAACGGCTTTGGCGCCACCACCGTGAGCGCGTGGTCGGTGCGCGCGCGCGCGGGGCTGGGGGTGTCGGTGCCCGTGGCGTGGAGCGAACTGGGCGCGCTGACCGGCGGCGCCCACTGGACGCTGGCCAACATCGCGCCGCGGCTGGCCACCGGCAACCAGCCCTGGGCCGGCTACCACGCCGCGCGCAAGGGCCTGTCGGCGGCCATGAAACAGCTGGGTTTCCAGCCTGGGGCGGCTTGATGGCCCCCGCAGCCCCGTGACAGCCCATCCGCCACGGGTTTCAAGGCAAATCGGGCTGGAGTCCAGAACTGGCGGCCACCATGCGCTAGCAATTCAATAGCAAATCAGGGCGCGCCGCACGGCGTCAGTGGCGGCCGTCGCGCACGCCAGCCAGCAGTTCATACGAACGCAGCCGCGCACCGGTGTCGAACATTGACGAGGCGATCATCAGCTCGTCGGCCCCGGTGCGCTCAATGAAGGCCTGTACACCGGCGCGCACCGTCCCGGGCGCGCCCACGGCGGCGCACGACAGCACCGAGTCGAGCAGCGCGTTTTCGGCCGGCCCCACGCGCTGGCGGTAGCCGTCCACCGGCGGCGGCAACTGGCCCGGCCGGCCGCTGCGCAGGTTGACGAAGGCCTGCTGCCACGAGCTGGCCAGGTACTCGGCCTGCGCGTCAGTGTCAGCCGCGAACACGTTGAAGCCCAGCATCACATAGGGCTTTTGCAACTGCGCCGAGGGCCGGAAGGTCTCGCGGTAGATCTGGATGGCCTGCATCAGCTGCTGCGGCGCAAAGTGCGAGGCAAACGCATAGGGCAGGCCCAGGTGCGCCGCCAGCTGGGCGCCAAAGGTGCTGGAGCCCAGGATCCACACGGGCACCTGCAGCCCGCGGCCTGGCACGGCGCGCACAGCCTGGCGCGGCTCGGGGCTCATGAAGTCCATCAGCTCGAGCACGTCCTGCGGGAACTGGTCGGCGTCGCTGTCCAGGTTGCGCCGCAGCGCCTGGGCGGTGCGCGGGTCCGAGCCGGGCGCGCGGCCCAGGCCCAGGTCGATGCGGCCAGGGTAGAGCGATTCGAGCGTGCCGAACTGCTCGGCAATCACCAGTGGCGAGTGGTTGGGCAGCATGACGCCGCCGGCGCCGATGCGGATGCTGGATGTGCCCGCGCCAATGTAGGCCAGCAGCGTGGAGGTGGCCGCGCTGGCAATGCCGGGCATGCCGTGGTGCTCGGCCAGCCAGTAGCGCGTGTAGCCCAGTTTTTCGGCGTGCTGGGCCAGCGCCAGCGAATTGCGGAACGACTGCGCGGCGTCGCTGCCTTCGCAGATCGGGGAGAGATCAAGGATGGAGAAGGGAACCATGGGCCGATCATCGCGCGATCAGCCCCGCAGTGCGGCCTCTGGGGGCATTGCCCCGGCCGCCAGGCCGGGACGCCCATGCCGGCTTCAGAACGGAATATCGTCGTCCATGTCGTCAAAGCCGGACGACGACTTGGCCGGCGCCTGGCGCGGCGCGGGGGCCGGAGCGCGCGGCGGCGGCGCGGCGCGGCGCGGTGCGCCGCCGCCGTCTTCGTCACCACCGCCCGACGGGCCGCCCATGCCTTCACGCCCGCCCAGCAGTTGCAGCTCGGTGGCGATGATGTCCACGGTGTTCTTCTCGATGCCGTCCTGGCCCGTGTACTTGCCGTACTTGAGCCGGCCCTCGACATAGATGGGGCGGCCCTTCTTGACGTACTCGCCGGCGATCTCGGCCAGGCGGTCGTAGAAGGTGATGCGGTGCCACTGGGTGTCTTCAATGGTCTCGCCGGAGTTCTTGTCCTTGCGCCGGCTCGAGGTGGCCAGCGTCACGTTGGCCACGGCAGCGCCCGAGGGCAGGTAGCGGATTTCAGGGTCGCGGCCACAGTTGCCGACGAGGATGACTTTGTTGACGGATGCCATGGTGTGCCTGCCTTGGATCAATGAAAAGGGGCGCTGCTGCGCGCGGTCTGACATTGTGCCGCAAGGCGGCCGGCGCGCCAGCCGGGCGCACGCACGTGCCACAATGGACCTCCTGCCATGAATCGTGAACCGGATTTCCTCCAGAACGTGCAGGCCGAGTTGTCCAATGGCCGTGTCTGGCTGGACCGGGCCATCGTTCTTGCCTACGCCATCGTTGCCGGCCTCTGCGTGGTCGGCTTCACGCTGCTCAGCGAGCGCACGTTCGAGTGGTTCGAGCATGTCAACGGCATCAACCGCTGGCTGGTGCTGGTCTGGATCCCGGCCTGGACCGCCGGCATCGTCTGGCTGACCCGCCGCCACTTTCCGGGCACCTCGGGCTCGGGCATCCCCCAGGTCATGGCCGCGCTGGACCCGGCCCTGCCGCCGGCCCAGACCAGCCGCTTCGTCTCCCTCAAGCTCACGCTGGGCAAGATCGGCCTGTCGTCGGCCGGCCTGCTGGCGGGCCTGTCCATTGGCCGTGAAGGCCCGTCGGTGCAGGTGGCGGCCGGCATCATGCAGCATGCCCAGCGCTGGCTCGGGCCGGGTTCGGGCATCAGCCGCCATGCGCTGCTGGTGGCCGGTGGCGCCGCCGGCCTGGCGGCTGCCTTCAACGCGCCGCTGGCGGGGGTGGTGTTTGCCATCGAGGAGCTGTCGCGCAAGCTGGAGTCGCGCAGCAGCGGCCTGATCATCGCGGCCATCGTGCTGGGCGGCCTGATGGCCGTGTCGACCTTCGGCAACCTGACTTATTTTGGCGTGATCCGAGTGCCCCGGCTGAGCTGGGAGGCCCTGATGCCCGGCCTGATGGTGGCCGTGACCTGCGGCCTGCTGGGCGGGCTGTTCTCGCGCCTGATGGCGGCCTCGCTCACGGGCATGCCCGACCGCTTCAACCACTGGCGGGCACGCTTTCCGGTGCGGTTTGCCGCAGCCGGCGGCCTGGCCATTGCGGTGATCGGGATCGTGACCGGCGGCGCCACCTTTGGCGCGGGCTCGGCGGCGGTGCGCCACATGCTCGAAGGCCAGGCCGATGTGCCCGAGTTCTACGTCACGCTCAAGTTCATGGCCACCTGGCTGACCGCCTGGTGCGGCGTGCCAGGCGGCATCTTTGCACCCTCGCTGTCCATCGGCGCGGGCGTGGGCCACAACGTGGCGGCGCTGACCGGCGGCGGTGACCTCTCGGCCCCGCTGATCGCCATGGGCATGGCCAGCTTTCTGGCCGCCGTGACCCAGGCCCCGCTGACCTCGTTCATCATCGTGATGGAAATGGTCGACGGCCATGTGATGGTGCTCAGCCTGATGGCCTCGGCCATGCTGGCCAGCCTGCTCTCGCGCATGATCAGCCGGCCGCTGTACACCACGCTGGCCGAGCACATGGTGGCGCTGGTGGTGCCCCCGCCCCGCCCCGCCCCACCGCCCCCGGCCGCCGCTGCACCGGACACCGATGACTCTGTTCCGTCCGGCGCCGCGCCATCCGACGCCGGCTCGTCCGGGCCGGCCCCGGCCGACGCGGCCCCCGACGACACCTCGCCCCACGACGCCGCGCCCGACGCCGGCGACGCAACCCCGCCGCCTGACGGGCGCCGCCTGCCCCCGCTTTGAGGCGCGGCGCCGGGTTCAGGGCGCCGGCGGCACCACCGGCTGGCGCCAGGCCAGGCCCAGCCAGGCGGCACACAGGCCCGCCGAGACCATGAACAGCAGGTCGCCCCCGGCGGCCTTGAGCAGCAGCCCGCCCCCCAGCCCGCCCGCGAACAGGCCCAGGGACTGGGCGGTGTTGTAGACCCCCAGCGCCGCGCCGCGCGCCGCCGCCGGTGCCAGGCGCGACACCAGGCTGGGCAGGCTGGCCTCCAGCACATTGAAGGCACAGAAAAACAGCAGCAACAGCCCGGCCAGCACCGGCAGGTGGGCCTGGCCGCTGGCCACCACGAGCCCCAAACCGGCCTGCACCAGCCCCACCAGCGCCATCGCCGCCAGCAGCACCGCGCGCAGGTGGCCGCGCCGCTCCAGCGGGAACAGCACAGCGCCCATGACCCCAAATGAAGCCAGCACCGCGGGCAGGTAGACCTCCCAGTGCGCGGCCTTGGGCAGCCCGGCCTGCACCAGCAGCGCGGGCACCACCACCCACATGGCCATTTGGACCGCGTGCAGCGCGAACACCCCCAGGTCCAGCCGCCACAGCCCCGCCTGGGTCAGTGCCTGGCGCAGCCTCATGGCCGGTGCACCGCCGGCCCGGGTGCCTTCGGCAGGCACCAGCCACAGCGTCGCGGCCACGCCCGCCAGGGCCAGCAGGCCGGTCAGGCCGAACAGCCCGGCCAGCCCGATGCGTGCCGCCAGCCAGGGCGCCAGCAGCAGCGACAACGCGAACATCAGCCCGATGCTCGCGCCCACCATCGCCATGGCCTTGGTGCGCACGGCGTCGCGGGTCTGGTCGGCCAGCAGGGCCGTGACGGCGGCCGACACCGCGCCAGCCCCCTGCAGCGCGCGGCCCAGGGTCAGTCCGGCCAGGCTGTCGGCCCAGGCCGCCAGAAAGCTGCCCGCCGCAAAGACCAGCAGGCCCGCCACGATCACCGGTTTGCGGCCCAGCCGGTCGGAGGCCAGGCCAAAGGGAATCTGCAGCAAGGCCTGCGTCAGCCCGTAAATGCCCATGGCCAGCCCGACGCGGGCCGGGTCATCACCGCCACGGTAGCGCGCCGCCTCCAGCGCAAACACCGGCAACACCAGAAACAGCCCGAGCATGCGCAGCGCAAAGATCGCCGCCAGCCAGCCGCTGGCGCGGCGCTCCAGCGGGGTCATGCCGGAAGCCGCAGGGGCAGCGGACAGGGGGGAAGGCGTGAGGGCGTCGGGCGTGCGCATGCGCGGCGGGCAGGTCGGGGTCAGCAGTGCCGGCGGGGCCGGGAAAAGCCTTGAAAGGCCGGGAATATGTCAGTACAGGGCCTGATTGTCCCGTATCTCCCGGGCCGGGCCAGTGCAGCGGAAGGCTTGCCGGTCTATCATGGTGGGTTTTTCCGGGCGCGTTCCACCTTGAATTCATCGACTGACGGCAAATACCTCGCGGCCTCCCTGCAGCAGCAGCGGATCAGCATCCGCGGAGCGCGCACGCACAACCTCAAGAATGTCGACCTGGACATCCCGCGCAACCAGCTGGTGGTGATCACGGGGCTGTCGGGCTCGGGCAAGTCGTCGCTCGCGTTCGACACGCTGTATGCCGAGGGCCAGCGCCGCTATGTGGAAAGCCTGAGCGCCTACGCGCGGCAGTTCCTGCAGCTGATGGACAAGCCCGACGTGGACGTGATCGAGGGCCTGAGCCCCGCGATTTCCATCGAGCAGAAGGCCACCAGCCACAACCCGCGCTCCACCGTGGGCACGGTCACCGAGATCCACGACTACCTGCGCCTGCTGTTTGCCCGCGCCGGCACGCCCTACTGCCCCGACCACGGCCTGGCGCTGCAGGCCCAGACGGTGAGCCAGATGGTGGATGCCGTGCTGGCCCTGCCCGAAGACACCAAACTGATGATCCTCGCGCCCGTGGCGCGCGACCGCAAGGGCGAGTTCCTCGACGTGTTCTCGCAGATGCAGGCCCAGGGCTATGTGCGGTTCCGGGTGAACGGCGAATCGTATGAATTTGACGAACTGCCCAAGCTCAAGAAGACCGAGAAGCACAACATTGACGTGGTGATTGACCGGCTCAAGGTCCGCCCGGACATGCAGCAGCGCCTGGCCGAAAGCTTTGAAGCCGCGCTGCGCCTGGCCGACAGCCGCGCCATTGCGCTGGAGATGGACAGCGGCGTGGAGCACTTGTTCAACGCCAAATTCGCCTGTCCGGTGTGCAACTACTCCATCAGCGAGCTCGAGCCGCGGCTGTTCTCGTTCAATTCACCGGTGGGCGCCTGCCCGACCTGTGACGGCCTGGGCCATCGCGAGTTCTTTGACCCGGCGCGGGTCGTGGCCTTCCCCACGCTGTCGCTGGCCAGTGGCGCCATCAAGGGCTGGGACCGGCGCAACGGCTATTACTTCAGCGTGATCGAGAGCCTGGCCAAACACTACAAGTTCAGCGTCGACGCGCCGTTTGAATCGCTGCCGCCCGAGGTGCAGCAGGTGGTGCTGCACGGCTCGGGCGAGGAGGAGATCCGCTTCAGCTACACCATGGACTCGGGCAACTTCGCGGGCAAGAAGCTCAGCAAGAAGCACCCGTTCGAAGGGATCATCCCCAACATGGAGCGGCGCTACCGCGAGACCGACTCGGTGGCGGTGCGCGAGGAACTCGCGCGCTACCGCAGCCTGCAGCCCTGCAACGACTGCGGCGGCACGCGGCTCAAGCGCGAGGCCCGCCACGTCAAGGTGGGCGAAGGCGAGCAGGCCCGCGCCATCTTCGAGATCAGCCACGCCACGCTGCGCGAGAGCTTTGCCTATTTCAGCGACCTGAAGCTGCACGGCGCCAAGGCCGAGATCGCCGACAAGGTGGTGCGTGAGATCGGCCTGCGCCTGAAGTTCCTCAACGACGTGGGCCTGAACTACCTGAGCCTGGACCGCAGCGCCGAGACGCTCAGTGGCGGCGAGGCCCAGCGCATCCGCCTGGCCAGCCAGATCGGCTCGGGCCTGACCGGCGTCATGTACGTGCTGGACGAGCCCAGCATCGGCCTGCACCAGCGCGACAACGACCGTCTGATCGGCACGCTGCGGCACCTGCGCGACATCGGCAACAGCGTGATCGTGGTCGAGCACGACGAGGACATGATCCGCGCCGCCGACCACGTGATCGACATGGGCCCGGGCGCGGGCATCCACGGCGGCCGCGTGATGGCCCAGGGCACGTTTGAGGAAGTCAAGGCCACGGCCGCCTCGCTCACGGGGCAGTACCTGTCAGGCGCCAGAACCATTGCCGTGCCCAAGCGCCGCACGGCCTGGCTGCCGGTGGTGGGCGCGGCGCCCGCCGAGGCGCGCAGCAAGCCCTCTCGCTTTCCGCCCAGCGAGGCCGCGGTGCGCCGCGCCGCGCGCGAGGCCCAGCACCTGGCCACGCAGGGCCCGCTGCAGGAAATCCGCATCCTGGGCGCCACCGGCAACAACCTCAAGAACGTGAGCGTGGCTTTTCCCGTGGGGCTGCTGACCTGCGTGGCCGGCGTTTCGGGCTCGGGCAAGTCCACCCTGGTCAATGACACGCTGTACGCCGCCGTCGCGCGCACGCTGTACCGCGCGCACGAAGAGCCGGCGGCGCACGAAGCCATTGAAGGCATCGAGCACTTCGACAAGGTCATCAACGTCGACCAGTCGCCCATTGGCCGCACCCCGCGCAGCAACCCGGCCACCTACACCGGCCTGTTCACGCCGATCCGCGAGCTGATGGCGGAAACATCGATGGCCAAGGAACGCGGCTACGGCCCGGGGCGCTTCAGCTTCAACGTGGCCGGTGGCCGCTGCGAGGCCTGCCAGGGTGACGGCATGGTCAAGGTGGAGATGCACTTCCTGCCCGACGTGTACGTGCCCTGCGACGTCTGCCACGGCCAGCGCTACAACCGCGAAACCCTGGAGGTGCAGTGGAAGGGCAAGAACATCGCCCAGCTGCTGGACATGACGGTGGAAGACGCCTACGCCTTCCTGCAGGCCGTGCCCACCATCGCGCGCAAGCTGCACACCCTGCTGGATGTGGGGCTGAGCTACATCAAGCTGGGCCAGGCCGCCACCACGCTGTCGGGCGGTGAGGCGCAGCGCGTCAAGCTGGCGCTGGAGTTGAGCAAGCGCGACACCGGCCGCACGCTGTACATCCTGGACGAGCCCACCACCGGCCTGCACTTTGCCGACATCGACCTGCTGCTCAAGGTGCTGCACCAGCTGCGCGACGCGGGCAACACCATCGTGGTGATCGAGCACAACCTGGACGTGATCAAGACCGCCGACTGGGTGATCGACATGGGCCCCGAAGGCGGCGCCGGTGGCGGCACCGTGGTGGGCCAGGGCACGCCCGAGGACATCGCGGCCAACGAGGCCAGCCACACCGGGCGCTACCTGCAGCGCCTTTTATGAATCAGATGAGGCTGGAGTCCTTGCCAGTCGGCCACTATCTGCTATGTAATTAATAGCAAAACAGGAGTTTTCCCATGTCATCCATCACCCTGCGTTTCCTGGCCGAGCCCAGCACCGTCAACTTTGGCGGCAAGGTCCATGGCGGCACCGTCATGAAGTGGATTGACGAGGCCGGCTACGCCTGCGCCACCAGCTGGGCCAAGCGCTATTGCGTGACGGTCTACGTGGGCGGCATCCGCTTCCTGCGCCCCATCATGATCGGCGACCTGGTGGAAGTGGAGGCCCGGCTGGCCTACACCGGCACCACCAGCATGAACATTGCGGTGGAGGTGCGCAGCGGCGACATGAAGGGCGGCCATTTCGAGAAGACGACGGAATGCCTGATCGTCTTCGTCTCGGTGGACACCCACGGCCAGCCCATGCCCGTGGACAGCTGGTCGCCCGAGACACCCGGCGAGGTGGCGCTGGCCAACCGCGCCCGGGCCCAGCTGGACGCCTCGCGCGCCTCGCAGTGACGCAGGGCGCGTCGCAGCTGGGCGGCCGCGACTACGCCGCCGCGCTGGCCGTGGTGGTGATCTGGGGCCTGAACTTCGTGGCGATGAAGTTCGCGTTGCGCGACTTCACGCCCTTTCAGCTGGGCACGGCGCGCTACATCTTTGCCGTGCTGCCGCTGGTGCTGCTGGTCAGGGCGCCACGCCTGCACTGGAAGTGGCTGCTGCTGTATGGCCTGTGCCAGGGCGTGGGGCAGTTCGGCTTTCTGTTCAGCGCGCTCAAGGTCGGCATGACGGCCGCGCTGGCCTCGGTGCTGATGCAGACCCAGGTGTTCTTCACGGCCGTGTTCGGCTTTGTGCTGCTCCATGAGCGTGCCAACCGCACGCTGCAGGCGGGCCTGCTGCTGGCCGCGCTGGGGCTGGCCTGCTTTGCCATGAACTACCTCGCGCCCGGCAGCGGCACGGCCACCACGTTCTGGGGCCTCGTGCTCAACCTGTGCGCGGCCGCCATGTGGGCCGCCTCCAACATCGTGGCGCGCAAGGCGCAGCAGGCCAGCAGCGGCTTTGACGCGCTGGGCTTCGTGGTCTGGAGCAGCCTGGTGCCCATCGTGCCGTTCACGCTGTTCACACTGGCTTTTGACGCGCCGGCCACGCGCTGGCAGTGGCTGGCCGCACCGCTGAGCAGCTGGCTGGCCGTGGCCTACCTGGGCTGGGTCGCCACCATCTGGGCCTACGCCATGTGGACCGGCCTGCTCAAGCGCCACCCGGCCAACCGCGTGGCACCGTTCAGCCTGGGCGTGCCCGTGGTGGGGCTGGCGGCCGGCATGGGCGTGCTGGGCGAAACCATCACGTCCTGGCAGTGGGCCGGCATTGCGCTGGTGGTGGCCGCGCTGGCCTGCGTGATGCTGGGGCCGCGGCTGCTGGCGCGCCTCAACCCAAAAAGCCCAGGTTAGTGGGGTAATCAGGCCGCCCCGCGGCCGCGCCAAAGTTGCGCAGGTTGGGCAGCACGCCGGCCAGCTCGGCATCGGCCACGCCGAACCAGCGCGCCAGCGTGGCCGCGTACTGGTCCACCGAGGTGCTGGGCAGAAGGCGGCCCTGGCCCACATGCCACTGGTCCTCGGCCGCGGCCGTGCTGGTCACGCTCACCGGCGGTGCCATGCCGTAGAAGGCGCCGCCGCGCACCGCGCCGCCCACCACCAGGTGGTGGCTGCCCCAGCCATGGTCGGAACCGTCGCCATTGGAGCTCAGCGTGCGGCCAAAGTCCGAGGCCGTGAAGGCCGTGACCTGGTTGGCCACACCCAGCTCCACCGTGGCGTTGTAGAACGCGGTCATGGCGCTGCTGAGCCGGTCCATCAGCACCGGTTGCTGGGCCAGCAGGTTGTCATGCAGGTCAAAGCCGCCGAGCGAGACAAAAAATACCTGCCGCCTGGCGCCCAGCGCGCTGCGCCCGCCGATCAGCCGGGCCACGGTCTGCAACTGGCTGGCCAGCGAATTGCCCGCCGGAAACGGCGTGGCCAGCGTGGCGGCGCCCAGCGCGCCGGTGATCTGGCTCTCGGCCCCGATGGTGCGCGCGGTGACGCGGTTGTATTCGTTCTCCAGCACCTGGGTGCGGGGCTGCTGGATGAGCTGGCCCAGCGCCGCCCGCACGGCTGCAGAGCCATAGACATTGCTCTTGACGCCGTTGATGCCCACCGCGCCGCCGCTGCTCACCTGGTATTGCAGCGCCGTGTCCCCGGACAGGAACACCGCATTGCCGCTGACCGAGATGCAGGTGAACAGCGCATTGCCGTTGCCCGACAGCGCGAGGTCGCCTAGGTGCCCGCCCCAGCCGACCGTGGCCCCTTCGGGCGAGGATGACTGCCACACCGACTGCTGGTCGTTGTGCGAGAACAGCTTGGGCGGCAGCGGAAAGCTGCGCCGGTCACCGCTTTGGTACTGGGCCCGCGTGAGCGGCACCACCAGCGGCCCCACGTTGAGCTGCACCGCCGCCTGGCCGCTGTTGAACAGCCCCGCCAGGCCGCCCATGGACGGGTGCAGCGCATATTGGCGCGCCCCCGGCAGCGGCGTGCCCGGCGCGAGCAGGGTTGCGGCCAGGTCGGCGCGCGGCAGCGCAATGCCGCCGCGGATGGCGCTGTAGCGGGCGTGGCTGGCCTCGTCATAGGTCACCACGGTGTTGGCATAGTCGTTGCCGCCGAACAGGAAGACGCAGACCAGGGCCTTGTAGTCGGTCGCGTCAAAGGCCGCGGCCTCGCCCATGGCGGCCAGGTTCAGCGCCAGCGGCAGCGCACCGCCGGCCAGCGCGAGCTGGCCCGAGCGCCGCAGAAAGGCCCGGCGCGAGTGAAAGGCCTGGGGATGGATCAGGTGCATGGCGGGCCTCTTATTTCTGGATCAGGTATTCGGCGCTGGCCATCACCAGCAGCACCGCCGCGCCGATGCGGTTGCGTTTGTTGGCCTCGCTGCTGCTGGCCGTGAGGGCCGTGGCATTGAGGGCGGTCACGATCAGCGCCTGCGTGGCGGCCGACAGCTGGCCTGCGCACAGCAGCAGGTTGAGCCGGCTCACCAGCGCCGCGGCATCGGTGGCCAGCGCCAGCTCGGCGCTGTAGGCCACGGTCAGGTCGGTGCTCGGGCCGTTGCGCAGCAGCCCCTGCAGGTAGTTGAGGTAGCCGCCCACGCTGCTTTCATTGACGATCTGGAACTCGGGCGCCACTTGCTCGCTGCCGGCCAGCGCCGTGCCCGGCGGCACGTAGCCGGGCCGGAAGAAGTTGAAGACCGAGGCCGCGCGCAACGGGCTTTGCCCCAGCTGGGTAGCGGGGTTGCTGAGGTCACCGATCTTCCAGGTGCCGCTGGCCGAAGCCAGGCCAAACGTGCGGCCCCATTGCACGTAGCGCAGCATGGGCTCGCGCAGCTTGCCATGCGTGGCCGCCGTGAGCCCCTGCGGCCCGCGCGCCTCGTCGTCCAGCAAAATGGCCGCCCACACCGCGGCAAGGTCACCGCGTACCCCCGTGCCGTTGTTGTTGAAGGCCGCGGCCACGCGGCCCACATAGGCCGGCGAGGGGTTGCTGGTGACCAGCCGCTGGATCATCTGCCGGCCAAAGAACGGGCCCACGTTGGGGTGGTTGAACAGCGTGTCCAGCGCCGTTTTCAGCGCGGCCTTGCCGTCGGTGCCCGCGGGCACGGTGGTGCCCAGGAAGGTGGCGGCCAGCGTGGAGTGGCGGCTCGCGGTGAGCACCATGGGCAGCCGCGCGAAGGCCTGGCTGGTGATGGTGCGGCCATTGGCGCTGACCGGCACGTTCTGGCTGGTGTCCACGTCGTAACCGGTGAACACGCGGGCCAGGTTGGTGACGTCGGCCTGCACATAGGTTTCAAGCTTGTTGCCTTGGGCGTCGCGCTTCTCGGTGCCGTCGGGGTTCAGCTGGTACAGGCCGATGCTCATGAGCTGCATCACCTCGCGCGCATAGTTCTCGTCGGGCTGGCGCCCGGTGGCGGTGTTTTCCTTCTGGTTGCCACGGGTGTTGAGGTAGTAGCCCATGGCCACGTTGAGCGTGACGGCCTCCAGCAGGCTGCGGAAGTTGCCAAACGCATGGGCCGCCAGCAAATCCCACCAGGCGGCCAGCGCGTGGCTGCGCCAGCGAAAGTCCAGCCCCGTGTGCGACACCACGAAGAACTCCGACAGCGCCAGCGCCATCCGCTTGCGCACCGGCTCGGAGGTGGTCATGAGCTGGTTCCAGATCATGTAGTCGCCTGGGTAGCTCTGGTCGTAGTAGTTCTGCGAGGTGCTGGCGTCGCCATAGCCCTGGCTCTCGAGCCAGTCCCAGCCGGTCTGCGACGGCGCAGCGGCCATCTGCTCGCCCAGCCAGCTGGCGTAGCTGCGGCCCGTCAGGCCCGCCAGTTCGGCGTCGGACGCCGACAGTTGCGCCTGCAGCAGAAAGCGCGCGGCCTGCTCGCGGCTGGTGGCGGTTTTGTAGGCGTAGGCCGAGTCGTCAATCGCCACGGGAATACCGGGCACGCCGGGCGATGCGGCCGGCGTGCCCGTGCCGCCGCCCCCACCGCCACCACAGGCGGCCAGCGTGGCCGCGGACAGCAGGGCCAGCGAGGCGCCAGCGGGGGCCGATGAAGGCGGCGGCGGTGCCGCGGGATGCGATGGGGAATCAAACCGGGTGGCCTCGGCCACCATGGGCATCGTGGATGCCTGCTCCTCAAGACTCATGCGACGCCCCAGCGCTGTTGTAGTGCCCCGAGCCTAGGGCCGCGCCTCAATTCACTCCGTGTCTTTTGCGCTGTGCCGTGTGAGAGCGGTTACCAACTGTCAGGGCCGGGCGGCGGCCAGCACGTCGCGTGTGCGCAGGGCCTCGCGGCGCGCGGCTTCGGCAAAGTCATCGCCCTGCGACGCGTAGATGATGGACCGTGACGAGTTCACCACAATCGGTGCATCGGGCCGCCAGCCCGCGCGCACCGTGGCGACCGCGTCCCCACCCTGCGCGCCCACGCCGGGGATCAGCAGCGGCAACGTGGGCGCGACCACGCGCACGCGTTCGATTTCGGCCGGGTAGGTGGCGCCCACCACCAGGCCCAGCTGGCCATTGAGGTTCCACGGGCCCTGCGCGAGCCGCGCTACATGTTCATACAACAGCGGCGCCCCGTCGATGGAAGAAAGCCGCTGGTTCTGCAGGTCGTCGCCACCGGGGTTGGAGGTGCGGCACAACAGGAACGCGCCCTTGCCCTCGAACTTGAGGTAGGGCTGCACCGAGTCAAAGCCCATGAAGGGCGAGAGCGTGACGGCGTCGGCGCCATAGCGCTCAAAGGCCTCCATGGCGTACTGCTCGGCCGTGGAGCCGATGTCGCCGCGCTTGGCATCCAGAATGATGGGCACCTGCGGCGCCACGCGGCGCATGTGCTCCATGAGCCGCTCGAGCTGGCCCTCGGCGCGGTGCGCGGCAAAGTAGGCAATCTGGGGCTTGAAGGCGATGACCAGGTCGGCCGTGGCGTCGACGATGCGCGCGCAAAAGTCGTAGATCTTGTTGGCGTCGCCCTTGAGTTTTCCCGGGAAGCGCGTGGGTTCGGGGTCCAGCCCCACGCAGAGCATGGAGCCATTCTGGTTTTCGGCCCCACGCAGCATGTCAATGAAGGTCATGGGCAGGATTTTACGGTTGGCGCCACAATCGCTGCCCATGCCCGCACTCTCCCGACAGCAACTCATCGTCCTGGTCCTGCTCACCCTCGTCTGGGGCCTGAACTGGCCCGTGATGAAGCTGGGCGTGACGGGCTACCCGCCGCTGACCTTCCGCGCGCTGTCGATCTGGCTGGGCCTGCCCGTGCTCGCGCTGGGGCTGGTGGTGCTCAAGGTGCCGTTTCGCGTGCCGCGCCAGCACTGGCGCGAACTGCTGTGGCTGGCCGCCACCAACATGTTTGTCTGGCACGCCTGCATCATCCTGGCCGTCAAGGCGCTGTCTAGCGGGCGCGCGGCCATCCTGGGCTACACCATGCCCATCTTCTCGGCGGTGCTGGGCGCGGTGCTGTTCTCGGCCGTGCTGACCCGGCGCGGCTGGCTGGGCGTGAGCGCCGCCGCGCTGGGCGTGGTGCTGCTGCTGTGGCACGAGTTCACCGGGCTGGCCGGGCGGCCCGCCGGCGTGGCCTTTGCCCTGGTGGCCGCCGCCACCTGGGCCTATGGCACGCAACTGCTGCGCCGCACCAGCATCCCGGTGGCCACGCTCACGCTGTCGTTCTGGATGACGGCGCTCACCGCCGTGGTCATGACCGTGCTGGCCACGCTGTTCGAACGCGCGCAGTGGGCGCCGCCCAGTGCCACCGCCTGGGGCTCGATTGGCTACAACGCGGTGCTGATCTTCGGTTTTGCGCACGCCGCATGGTTCTACCTGGCGCGCGGCCTGCCGCCGGTGGCCTCCACGCTGAGCGTGATGTTCATCCCGGTGCTGGGCGTGTTCAGCGGCGCGATCTGGCTGCACGAGGTGCTGCACTGGCAGGACTGGGCCGCCGTGGCGCTGATGGTGGTGGCCATTGCCTCGGTGCTGTGGCCCAGCCGGCCCGTGGCCGCAGTGGCTCAGCCGTGAACCTGCCTTGAGTCGCCGGGCGCCTGCGCCCGGTCGTTCATGCCGTAGTCGCGCACCACCTGCGCTACCCGCAACCGGTAGTCGGCAAACACCTGGTCGCGCCCCAGTTGCTGGGTGCGCCGGTGCGCCTCGAGGTTGCGCCACTGCTGCACCGCCGCCTCGTCGCGCCAGTAAGACAGCGACAGCAGCTTGCCCGGCTCGCTCAGGCTCTGGAACCGCTCGATGGAGATGAAGCCATCGATCTGCGCGAGCGCGGGCCGCAAGGCCGCGGCTGCATCCAGGTACTGGCCCGTCTTGCCCTCCTGGGGCACCACTTCAAAAATCACGGCCAGCATCGCATCACTCCCCGGCCGCGCCCGCGTGGGGCAGGCCATTGAAGGTGCCGGGCACCAGCTCGGTGAAGGTGCGCTCCTCGCGCAGGATGAAGCGCAGGCGCTGGGCCATGGCGAAGTTCTCGCGGCCCTGGGCATCGGTGCGCAGGCGGGCGCGGTAGGCCTCGTAGGCGGCCAGGCTGTCGAACGAGATCAGGCCCCAGGCCACGTCGTTGGTGCCCTCATGCGGCAGAAAGTAGCCCACCAGATGGCCGCCGCAGCGCGGGATGATGCGGCCCCAGTTCTCGGCATAGGTCTTGAAGGCGTCGCGCTGGAACGGATCGATCTGGTAGCGGATGAAACAGGTCACGGTCATGGGCATCTCCTTGGGTTCAGTCCCTGCATGATGCGGCCGGCCGATGCCCCGATGCTTCGCTGCGCAACGAAGCATGGCGCCCGGCCAGGCTGCTAAGGTCCGGTGCAGGAGATGCCCCCATGAACACCAACCAGATCGCCCATGTGGCCTCGCTTGTGGGCGAGCCCGCGCGCACCGCCATGCTGCTGGCGCTGATGGACGGCCGTGCGCTCACCGCGAACGAGCTGGCCACCGCGGCCCATGTGTCTGCCCCCACGGCCAGCCGCCACCTGGGCCTGCTGGTGGAAGCCGGGCTGCTGGCCGTGGCCCAGCAGGGCCGCCACCGCTACCACCGGCTGGCTTCCGGCGAGGTGGCCAAGGTGCTGGAGGGCATCATGCAGCTGGCCGCGCTCAAACCTGCCGCGCGGCCCCCGCGCGTGGTGACCGGCCCACGCGACGCCGCGCTGCGCTTTGCGCGCACCTGCTACGACCACCTGGCCGGGCGGCTGGGCGTGGCCATGGCCGAACACCTGCTGGGCGAAGGCGCCATTGCCTTTGACGGCGAGGCTGGCCGGGTCACGCCTCAGGCGACCGCAGTTCTGGCCCGGCTGGGCGTGGACGCCGCGCAGGCGCAGGCCACCCACAGCAACACCACCCGCCGCCTGCAGTGCCGCCCCTGCCTGGACTGGAGCGAGCGCCGCTTTCACCTGGCCGGCCGGCTCGGCGCCCTGGTCTGCACCCACTGCCTCGAACAAGGCTGGCTGCTGCGCCGCCCCGGCGCGCGGGCGCTGGACCTGAGCCCGCAAGGGGCGGCTGCGCTGAGAAACTGGATGGGGATGCAGCGCTGGGGCGCATTGACACAGGCAGACAGAAACGGGAAATGACGCATCATCGGCGACGGCACGTTCTGAAGCATTGAAAGCTCAAATTTTGGCGTTTCGATGCTACCAATTTTCCTTCATGATAGCATTCAATGGTCTTTAATTGGCTTATTAATGCTATGGCAAATCTCTACACCCCCACTGAGATGGGCTTTGACTCCCGTCTGGAAGCCATTGACCGCTGCCAGGTGGGGCTGCTGCGTGAATTGGCCGGTGATCTTGGCAACCGCCTGATCCTCAAAGGCGGCATGGCCATGCGGGCGGTATTCGGGAGCATGCGGCTCACCAAGGACATCGATTTCGACCGTGACGAGACGATCAGCCAGGCAGCGCTCAAGAAAGGGCTGGGCAGGCTGCTGGTGCGCGCGGCAGGCACCGCCGGGATCAGGGCGCCCAGAGCGGAAGTCACCAAGGACACGGCAACCACCGTCCGCGTTCGCCTCCAAGGGGTGATCGGCCACGACACCGACGTGCGGTTTGACGTGGAGGTTTCAGGGCGCGCTGCGCCGTCCAGGGAGAATCTGCGTGTCGAGGTGGTGGTGCCGCCACAGAAATACGCCATGGCGCCTTTTCCGGTGACCACCTACACCCACGCAACCCTCGCCGCAATGAAGGTCGGCGCGGCGCTTTCGGACCGGCGCAACGCACCGCGGGACCTGTACGACCTGCGCGACCTGATCCGGGCAGGCGCCGATCCGGTCACGCTGCTGACCAGCCAGGACCAGGACCTCCTGGAAGACTTCCTGTCCCGCGCACCGGGCAAACTGGACATGCTGACCTACGCACTGGCGCAGCAGGAGCTGCTGCCCTTCCTGCCACCGGCGGAGCGGGCGACCCTCACTGAAGACGCCTGGATCGAGGCCACGATCATGGTGGCGGAAAAAATAGGGCAATGGTGCACGATGGCACTGGAGACGCAGGCGTCGGCACCGGCCGGCGAGCCTGCCAGCGCAAGGCCACGGCCATGAGCGCGGCCTGGAAGACCGACGCCGAGCGGCGGCTGATGCAGGCCGACAGCCCATCGGTCATGACAACGGCGATGCTGCACGCGCTTGTGACCACCGGCCGGCCGGACGCTCCTTCCGCGTCAACGTTCACCCGATGGCTGGCCTCCATGTCCGGGGCCGGAAAGCTGCGCGAGGTCATCAAGGGCGTATACCTGAACTATCTGGGCCACCGCGATGTGAGCCCGGCCGCCGCGGCCCACTGGGTGCGCAGCCGCAGTGTCGTCAGCCTGTCGTGGGTGCTGGAGCAGGCGCACATCACCAACAACTTTGGCGACACCATCACCTGCGTCATCGGCACAGGCCCCGGCTTGCCCAACCCGCAGATCGGCGACCGCGCCACAACGGCGGGCCAGTTCCGCTTCTTTGCGATGCCCGCGCATCTCGTCGACGAACGGGCCGGCCGACTGGAGGACATCCGGGACCTGCGCTTCGACTACCCCCGCGCGACGCCCGAGAAGGCCCTGCTCGACTGGATTTTTCTGGGCGCCTCAGCACGCAGCCGCATGACACACCCCCCTTTCGACCTGGACATCGAGGTCCTGAGCGCGCCCCGTTTGCGCCGCACCGCAAAAGCCATGGCCATCAGCGCGCTGCTGGAAGACTGGCTGCGCCAGCGTGAGCACTACCAGGCCGACAGCGACGTGCAGGAAAACTCGGCCACGCGAATGCGCTTCTGACAGCCCCGACTCACCTGTAAATGCCCAGCGTGGCCAGCTTCTGCGTGAAGGCAATGAGCCGGTCGAACTTCTGCTGGTCAAACGAGGCGTGCATCTGCAAAAAGCGCTGCTTGCGCGCGCCGGGGCCCTGGCCGGGCACCATGACAAAGCCCATCTTGGCGTCGGCATAGAACCGCGCGTCCTGCGGGTCCACGTCGTAGCCGTATTCCAGCAGCGTGAGGATTTCGCTGCCGCCGGGCTTGACGGGGTAGTTCATGTCGCCCCGGGTCCCGAGGCCGGGCACCTTGGAGCCCACGGGCGCATTCATCATCTGCTGGCGCTTGCCGGCATCGCGCGTGGCCGGGTCCAGAAAGGTTTCGTAGTCCACCGTGGACGTGGCGAACACGAAGGCCGCGCCTTTCTCGATGCCCGCATGCAGGAAGAAATCGTTGAGCCGGATGTCCCAGTTGATGGCACTGGCCGCCGGCGCGTTGGCCCGCAGGATCATCGGGTTCATGATGAAGCTGCGCTCATACAGGTTCTGGCTGCTGGCCAGCACCCGCAGGAAGATCGAGCCCTCCACCAGCTTCCAGGTGGTGAACAGCAGGCGGATCTGTTTGTACTTGTGCAGCAGCGCGTCAAGCGTGCAGGCCTGCAGCGCGCTCAACCCCAGCGAGGTGCTGTCCTTGGCGGCCACGCTGTTCATGGGCACCCCGTTGGCCGGCTCGACAAACTCGCCGTTGACCTTCTGCATCCCCTTGAGCAAGGCCTTGCGGTTCTCTTCCAGGCCCTTTTCAAGGTTGGCAATGGTGGCAGCGCCGGCGTTGTACTGCTTGCTCTTGTCCCAGTCGAACAGGTTGGCGCGGTTCTGGCGCAGCAGCGCGGCCGCGCGGATCTGGGCATGCAGGTCGTTGCCGCCGCTGGCCTGCGCGTCGTCGGCCGCCTGCTGAAGCGCCTGCTTGCCCTTGCGTGAATGCAGGGGGCGGGCGAACTCCTTGAACTCCTCCAGGAAAACGTCTTCGGCCGCGCCCACCTCGTGGTCGGCGATCCAGTTGCGCATCAGCCCCATCATGTTGGCCCGCTCCGCGAGCGTGATGGTGTGCATGCCCACGGCGTTGCGGGCCGCATCCTGGTAGCGCTGCGTCATGTAGTTGTTCTGGAAAGTCAGCAGGAAGACCTGCTGCTTCACGGTCAAGGGCATATGCGACTCCAGGTTGCGCGGCTCCCCTGATGGGGAAAACGCCTCAAATACCTCCGTGTAACGCAGTGTATCTGCACGCTTGAAAGCCTGCGGGCGAGCTCACTCAGCGCGCCTGAGCCGGCGCCAGGGCGGTGACCGCCTGCGTCAAGGCAGCCGCCGGATCCACCCCCGTGGACACCAAAGCCGCCTGTCGCTCCAGGATTTGTTGCCAGACGAGCCGGCCACTCTCTGAAGCGAGGTAGGGGTAGTCTGCAAACGCCTTGGCCTTGATCTGGTTGACCTGCGCATACAGCTGCGCCGCCTGCAGTTGCCGTTCACTTTCAAAACTGGATGTGCCTGGCCCCCGCTGCGCCGGATGTCGGCTCGCCGACTTGTAGGCGCCCAGCAGCAGGACGTATTCCGCCGCCGTGCCGCCTTGAAGTACCTTGGCCACCGTGACCTGCAGGTCTGGCGGCAGGTGACGAACCCACTCAGCGAAACCCGCCGAACGCATGACCTCGTCCGCATCGGGGTGGGCCTCGTACACGGCCGGCCCCAAGACGCCTGGCGACCGGTGCATCGCACCGGACGGGGCTGTCGGCGAAGGAAGAGCAGAAGGCGCCTCGGGACCGCCCTCGCGGCCCGGGTCATGGATCAGCAAAAGAACAAAAGCAATGGCCCCACCGAGCAGGCCCGCTCCCACCAGAAATCGCCGCGCCCAACCACGCCCAAGCCCTGCCATCCTGCCTCTCCTTGCCCCGGGTAGGGGCCGTTAAGATGGGCCGGCCCCTGGCCAAGACCTGCCCCTGAATTGCCATGCTCCAGTACATCACCCTCCCCGTCACCGCCTTCCAGCAGAACTGCTCCATTCTCTGGGACGACCAGACCCTGCAGGCCGCCATCATCGACCCGGGCGGCGAAATCGACCGCCTGCTGGCCGAAGTTGCGCGGCTTGGCCTCAAGCTCGAGCAGATCTGGATGACGCACGCCCACATCGACCACGCGGGCGGCACGGCCGAACTGGCGCAGCGGCTGGGCATCCCCATCATCGGCCCGCACCCCGGCGACCAGTTCTGGATTGACGGGCTGCCGCAACAGGGCGCCATGTTTGGCTTTCCGCCCTCGGAGCCGTTCACGCCCACGCGCTGGCTGCACGATGGCGACACGGTCACGCTGGCTGGCCATGTGCTGCAGGTGCGGCACTGCCCGGGCCACACGCCCGGCCATGTGGTGTTTTATTCGCCCGAGATCCAGCGGGCGTTTGTGGGTGATGTGCTGTTTGCCGGCAGCATAGGCCGCACGGACTATCCGCAGGGCAACCATGGGCAGCTCATTGAGAGCATCACCACGCGGCTGTGGCCCATGGGCAATGACACGGTGTTCATTCCGGGCCACGGGCCCGAGAGCAGTTTTGGCCGCGAGCGCCAGACCAACCCGCACGTGACGGGCACCTGACGCAGCCCGCTAGCGCCGCGCCGCCTGGTACAGCCCGCGCACCTTGGGCACGTTGGCCTCGAGCTGGCGGATGCGGTCGGGGCCGCTGGGGTGAGTGGACAAAAAGCCCGGGCCGCCATTGCCGGTGGCGGCGGCCATCTTTTTCCACAGCGTCACCGACGCATCGGGGTCGAAGCCGCCGCGTGCCGCAAGCTCCAGCCCCACCAGGTCGGCCTCGGTCTCGTCCTCGCGGCTGAACTTGAGCGTGAGCAACTGGGTGCCGATGTTGGCCGCCACGTCGCCCAGCTGGCCCAGGCCAAACAGCTGTGCACCCAGTGACAGCAGCGCGCTGGTGCCCTGGCTCTTGGCAATGCGCGAGCGTGCATGTTCACGCAGGGCGTGGGCCATTTCATGGCCCATGACCATGGCGGCCTCGTCGTCAGTCAGGCTGAGCTGGTCAAGAATGCCGGTGTAAAACGCGATCTTGCCGCCGGGCATGCAGAAGGCGTTGATCTGCTTGCTGCCGATCAGGTTGACCTCCCACCGCCAGCCGTTGGCGCGGTCGTTCCACTTGGGTGCAAACGGAATCAAGCGGCGGCTGATGGCACGCAGGCGCTGCAACTGGGCATTGCTGTCGGGCGCCAGGGCACGCTTGGCGCGCGCCTCGGCCAGCATCTCGTTGTATTGCTGGCCGGCCGCTGTTTCCAGCTCGCCGGCGGGCACCAGCTTGCGCAGGCTCGAGGCGTTGCCCACATCCACCTGGGCCAACAGCGGCTGGGCGGTGGCCGCGCCGGCCGCCAGCAAAAAAGCGCGGCGGCCAGACCACACGGATTGTTTGGCGGAGCAGAGCAGGCACATGGGGCAATAATAAACAGAACTCTTGCCCCCCATGTCAGACCAAGCCGCATCCGCCACTCCGCCCAAACCCCTTTCGTGGCTTGCCACGCTCAAGGTCTATCTGGAGCCGGCCAGCCTGCGCATGCTGGCGCTGGGCTTTTCAGCCGGGCTGCCCCTGCTGCTGGTGCTGGGCACCTTGAGCTTCAGGCTGCGCGAGGCCGGCATAGACCGCACCACCATCGGCTACCTGAGCTGGGTGGGCCTGGCCTATGGCTTCAAGTGGTGCTGGGCGCCGCTGGTGGACCGGCTGCCCCTGCCGGGGCTGACCAACACCCTGGGCCGCCGGCGCGGCTGGCTGCTGCTGTCGCAGGCCATCATCGTGGCCGGGTTGGTGGGCATGGCGCTGGTGGACCCGCGCCAGACGCTGGAGCCCATCGTCTGGTGTGCGCTGGTGGTGGCCTTTGGCTCGGCCACGCAGGACATTGCGCTGGACGCCTTTCGCATTGAATCGGCCGACGCGCAGCGCCAGGCGGCGCTGGCCGCCACCTACCAGACCGGCTACCGGCTGGCCATGATCTGGGCCGGCGCCGGCGTGCTGTGGATTGCCGCGCGCGCCGAGATCGCCCCCGCGGTGGCCGGCGCTGTAGCGGCCTACCAGAACGGCGCCTGGCAAACGGCGTACCTGGTGATGGCGGGCTCCATGAGTGTGGGCTTGCTCACCGTGCTGCTGTCGCGCGAGCCGGCTCCGCGTGAGCTGCCGCCGGCCCGCAATGCGGCCGAGTGGTTGCGCGGCGCGCTGGTGGACCCGTTTGCCGACTTCATTGGCCGCTACCGCTGGCAGGCCGCGCTGATCCTGGCGCTGATTGCCGTGTACCGCATCAGCGACGTGGTCATGGGCATCATGGCCAACCCGTTCTATGTGGACATGGGCTACACCAAGGACGAGGTGGCCGCCGTCACCAAGGTGTTTGGCGTGATCATGACCCTGGTGGGTGCCTTTGTGGGCGGCGCCATGGCCATGCGGCTGGGCGTGATGCGCGTGCTGATGCTGGGCGCCGTGCTGAGCGCCGCCAGCAACCTGCTGTTTGCCTGGCTGGCCGGCCATGGCCATGACGTGACCGCGCTGGTGCTGGTGATCTCGGCCGACAACCTCTCCAGCGGCATTGCCTCGGCGGCGTTCATTGCCTACCTGTCGTCACTGACCAACGTGAACTATTCGGCCACGCAGTACGCGCTGTTCAGCTCCATGATGCTGCTGCTGCCCAAATGGCTGGCGGGGTTTTCAGGCATGTATGTGGACGCCCATGGCTACAGCCAGTTCTTCACGGCCACGGCGCTGCTGGGCTTGCCGGTGCTGGTGCTGGTTTGGTTGGCGGGGCGGGCGCAGCGATCCAATCCCTGAAGCCTGTTCACGCAGTCTGTGCGTGCAGGCGCAAGCCCAGGGCGCGAGCCACCTTGAGCACGGTGGCAAAGCTGGGGTTGCCCCCCTCGCTGAGCGCCCGGTACAGGCTCTCGCGACTGAGCCCCGCCTCTTTGGCGACCTGGCTCATGCCCTTGGCACGCGCAATATCGCCAAGCGCCCGGGCAATGCCAGAGGCGTCGTCTGGCGCCTCTTCAAGCCAGGCGTCCAGATAAGCGGCCATTTCTTCAGGCGTGCGCAGGTGCTCCGCCACGTCGTAGGATGTTGCCTTGGGTCTGGAAATCTTCTTGCGGGCGGCGACTGGCATGTAACTACTCCTCATAGGCCTGCGCGAGGCGGATGGCTCTGGCGATGTCTTTGGCCTGAGTTGACTTGTCTCCGCCAACGAGCAGCAGGAGGAAATGGCCACGACGCTGCGTGTAATACACGCGGTAGCCAGGGCCGACGTCCACTTTCAGTTCCGAGACACCGTGGGTCAGTGACCTGCCCCCGCCCAGCCGCCGGGTAGTGCGGCTCGATCAGCTCGAGCAGCGCCTTCCACGTCACGACCTGTTCCATTTTTCCCAGGAAGACTTCCGGCGTGTCCGTTTTCCTTTGCCGACGTACTCCGCGTCAGCGAAACTGATCTGGCTCGTACCGCAGGCTGCTCTGCATCGCTCAACGCGCCGCGGCAGAATCGGTGGACTTGCTCAGACTTTCCCTAACGTTCGAGCAAAGCGGGCGCCGTTTGACGGCTTCAACTCCAAATGGCTACCAGCTCGGCGATTTTTGTGGCGACCACTGTCATGGAGTCTTCCGAGGTGTCCAAGCCGCTTCGCGAAGCGAGCATGGGGCTAACGTCGCGGAGCGCCGCGTATGTTGTACCGTGCACGATGGGCACCAGCCGGTTACCTTGCAGTAATGTCGATAGCTCCTTGTCGGCCACGCCCTCCCTCGGCAGGCGTGCGAGCAATGCGGGCGTCACCAGAACGAGTCCAATCTTCGAGGCCGCCAAGCCCTTGTCAATCGCGCGCATCATCGGAACGCCAAGGCCAAGGTCCTTCTCGCTGAACCAAACTTTGACGCCCGCCGCCTCTAGGAAGTCGTGGAGTTGCTTTGCGGCGCCTTGCCGGTCATCCCAGGCATGACATAAAAAGCAATCCCGAAGATCTGGCTTCGCCGCCGCTTGAACTTCAACAGCCTCGCGAACTGGCGTGAGTGACGCAACCTGAGCCGATGTGTAGGAGACGGTCGAACCGGCGCGTGACCACCGCGGCCTCGAGCCGCCGCTGCCGCTTGATCGTCCGCCTCCGCTGTAGCTGCTGCTGCCCGACGAGTAGGGGGAGGTGTAGCCACCACCGTAGCCATAGCTGCTGCGGTAGCCGCCGCGACTGCTGCATGCTGGGCAGTTGGCTGCAGCGCTCGACGAGCGATGACCATTTACTGGGGCTGTGCACTGAGCCATGAACTTCGACCTTTCGTAGCACCGCACGGCGGTGTTCTGATGCCTAACGTAATTTCGACCACAAACCTGCGGTTTAGTCTGGCTCTGCAATATAGGCTGGGCATAGTGCCAATCCTAAGTGCTGTCACCGCATCTATCCGGCGGCATTCTAGGCAGCAACCAGCTACAGAGAATCCTCCAATCTGATGAGGAAGTCCATGGCTCTGCGGTGGCGCCTAGACGCCCCGCAGGCGTGCCGGGTGGCCATGCCCGGGCGGAGCGGAGGATTCGCGCTGCGTACAGGCGCTTCGTATGCAAGCCATGGGTGCAGCGCCAGCCAAATTTGCGCGCTACAAGAACATCTGCGCGAGCACGTAGCGGAGAACGGGCATGGACGCCCGGTGCGCGGGCCTGCCAAGCGGCGTGTGGCGCTAGCTTTTGGGTTGGGGGCCCTTCGACAAGCTCAGGGCGAACGGGTGTGTGTGAACGGGTGAGCCCCCCTCACTGCAGCATGAACGTCTCATACTCCAGCCGCGAAATCTTGCGCTCCATCACGCGCAGCGCCACCACCAGGGTGATGAGCAGCGCCAGCGCAAAGCCGTAGCCATAAAACGCCACGCCCAGGCGCAGCGAGACCATGGACAGCGCCACGTTGAGCACGGCCAGCAGGGCCACGGTGGCCAGCACGGCGCGGCGCCGGTCGAGGTAGAAGAACACGTTCATCACGGCCAGCAGCGCCACCTGCAGGCTGGCGGCCACGGCGTCCACATAAAACAGCGGCAGATACAGCGCGCTGATGCCCAGCTTTTCAAAAATGGTGGGCGCAAACACCACCATCAGCAGCACCGACAGGGTCTGGATCTTGATGATGTCAAACAGGCCCTGGCGCACGGCAAACACCATGCCGTCGCGCATGCGGGCAATTTCTTCCAGCGAGCCGCCTTCGCGCACCGCGTTGTAGAACTTGTCGTACCACTCCACAAAGTCGGTTTCAAAGCGCACCAGGAACACCGCCATGCCGGGGATGATGCCCAGGTAGGCCAGGAACACGGGCATGTCGTAGATGACGCTGGCGCGCAGCGGGCCGATCACGGCGTTGCTGGTTTCGGGCGCGAACCAGAACACCATCTTGTCGGCCCAGATGGCAAAGTTGTAGAGCAGGCCCACGAGCATCAGCGTGGGCAGCATGGCGCCGGGCTGGAAGCAGTCAAACGCGATCAGCTTCTCGGCCGGGAAGCTGCGCAGGATGATGAAAAACATGCCCACCAGCATCAGGAACTGCCCCACCACATAGCCCGCGAGCAGGCCCTCCAGCCCCCAGCCGCGCAGCAGCACGGCCAGCACCACCGAGATGCCATAGCCGCCGCCAAACAGCACCACGATGGTCTTGTAGAACTTGAGCCCGCTCATGAAGATGGTGGCCACCCAGATGTCGCACATGGTCACAAAGCCCGCCACCATGAGCATGCGGTAGACCGCGCTGGCGCCGCGGAACTCCAGAAACGCCAGCATCACCGCGAGCGTGCCCGCGCCCAGGTTGGTCACCAGCAGCACGCCCGCAAAGTTGGGCACGATGATGTCGCCCTGGCGCGCAAACAGCCGGTCCGACACCCAGCGCGTGAAGGCCAGCTGCACCACCCCGGTGAGGATCAGCGAGCCGGCAATCAGATAGGTCACCGACACCTGGAACTGCGTGATGAGCACGCTGGGCACCACGATGTTGACCGACATCACGCCGATCACCACCAGCCCCACGATGGACAGCACCCAGGGCCCGGAGCTGATCAGCCCCGCATAGGCATAGGCCCGCACCAGCGCAAAGTAGCTGTCGCGCTGCAACAGCTTGCGCAGTTCAAAGCCAATGCCGGCCATCAGCCCTCCAGCAGCAGGTCAACGCCGTCGCCCGCGGGCTCGGGCCGGTCGCGCACGGGTGGGAGCACCCGGCCCAGCGCTTCGTCATAGACGGCGCGGTAGCGCGAGAACATCACGGGGTGGGTGTAGTAGCGCTCCACGCGCGCAATGCCCGCCTGCGCCGCGCGGTGCCAGGCGGCTTCGTCGCCCAGCAGCTGCAGCGCCGCCTCGGCCAGCGCCTGCGGGTCGGCAATACCCACCACGGCGCCCGACGCGCCCAGCGCCTGGTCTTCATCGTCAAGCCCATAGACCAGCTGGCGGCATGAGCCCACGTCGGTGGTCACGGTGGGCACGCCCGCGGCGTAGCCCTCCAGGATGACCAGCGGCAGTGCCTCGCTGATCGAACTCAGCACCACCAGGCCAATCTGCGGCAGCAGGTCGGTGAGCTTCTGGAAGCCCAGAAACTTCACGTTGTCATTCAGGCCCAGGCTGGCCACCAGGTCCTTGCACTCGGCCGCGTAGTCGGGGCTTTCTTCCTCGGGGCCGGCGATCCAGGCCTGCACCTCGGGGAAGCGGTTGGCCATGATGCGGGTGGCGCGGATGTAGGTCTTGATGTCCTTGATGGGCACCACGCGGCCAATCAGGCACATGATGCGCGGCACCTCGGCCGGCCGCTGGGCACGCAGCGCGCCAAAGCGCACCACGTCAATGCCGTTGGGGATGTTGCTGGTGCGCGCGGCGTCGGCGCCGTCCTGTACCTGGCGCAGACGGTTGGCCTCGTACAGCGCAATGATCTGGTCGCTGGCGTCGTAGCACATGCGGCCCAGCGCCTCGAAGAAGCGGATCCACATGGTGCGGAAATAGCCGGCCTGCGTGGCGTCGCGCTGCAACAGCGTGCGGTTGTCGGCAATCCAGCGCGCGGCATACAGGTCAATGCGGCGCTCCTTGGTGTAGATGCCGTGCTCGCTCAGGATCAGGTGGCGGCCCCAGCGCCGCTTGAGCAGCGCCCCCAGAAAGCCCGCGTAGCCGGTGGACACCGAGTGGTAGCAGCCCACGGCGGGAAAGTTCTCCACAATGGCCGACAGCACCCAGATGGGCGTGTGCATGGTGCGCACCGTCCAGAAGTAATCCACAAAGCTCGGGTCGGTGCAGCGCTCGCGGTATTGCTCGGTGATGTAGTTCCAGCTGGCCTCGGTGTAGAGGAACTGCGAGCGGTCCATGCGGCCCTGCAGCTCGCCGGTCAGGGTGCCCAGCACCTCGCCACCGCGCTCCGCCAGGCCCTGCGGGTTGCGGAAATATTCGTGCAGCTCGCGGTTGAGGTCGAACATGGGCCCGTCGCCGCGCTGCGGCGTGACCGGCGGTGTGCCGGTGGACTCATAAAGGTAGTGCTCTTCCAGATGCACCACATTGGCCGGCAGCTCGAACTTCTTCGCGCCATAGTCCTGGCGGCGCGAGCCCAGAAAGCAGATGGCAAAGGTCAGGTCGGGAAAGCCGTTGATGATCTGGTGCACCCAGCTCGACACACCGCCCGATACATAGGGGTAGGTACCTTCGAGCAGCAGGCCCACATCGGCGACCTGAGGGCGCGGCGCAAGCGCCTTGTCAGACATGCAGGTCCACCCCGGCCACCTGGCGCGTGCGCCAGAACGCGGCCACACCGCGCAGGTTGTGCGGCAGCTGCGCGCTGTCGGGCAGGCGGCCCATGTACTTGCGCACGCCGTCCAGGTCGCCGCGCAGCCAGGCGATCTGGGCCATCAGCGGCCACACGGTCTGCGGCGGCATCCTGACCTTGCGCGCGAGCTGCAGCGCCCGGCCCGCGGCCTCAAGCTGGTCCAGCTCGATCAGCACGCGCGCATAGAGCTGCCAGGTGCTGGGCGCGTAGGCGTCCAGCGCCAGCACGTCCTCGCACAGTTTCTGGGCCTGGGCCAGCGCAAAGCGGCGCAGGTCGCCGCGCGCCAGCCCGGTGTCGGCCTGCTGCCAGTGCAGCTCGGCCAGGCGGCGCAGCGCGTTGACCAGCGGTGCGCGCTCGTCGCCCTCGCGGGCCTCGGCCAGGCTCTGGCTGGCGCGCTGGATCTGCAGCGTGAGGTCTTTCTCCCAGGCATCGACCATGCTGTAGGCCAGCAGGCGGATGTCTTCCGACGGGTCGGCCAGCAGGCCCTGCAGCAAGGGCACGGCGGCCTTGGGCCGCATGGTCTGCAAGGCCACCAGCACGCGCAGCCGCGTTTCCAGCGGCAGCGACGGGTCCTTGAGGATGCGCCGCGCATCGCCCGCGCGCAGGTCGCTGCGCTCGGTGGCCTCGCGCTGCACCTCCGAGAACTCGGGCATGTGCACCGCCACGAAGCGTTCGGTGCGCAGGATCTTGGGGTAGCGCCGCGCCACCTGCACCGCCAGCACCGTGGCCAGCACCCCCAGCACCGGAATGAAAAATGACAGGCAGTACAGCAGCGCATAGGCCGGGCCGGCCGGCGAGCGGTGGCTGGGCGGCAGCATGGCCCAGGCCAGCCAGGCCGACACGGCGCTGGCCACGCCATGCAGCGCGAAGTAGGCGGCCAGGCTGTCAAAAGCCATGGGCCGGTCCAGCAGCACCAGCGACGACAGCTCGGCCACCAGCGCCAGCGCCACGCGCAGCCAGGCCCCCACCAGCGAGAGCCGCTGCGGCGGGGGCGGCGCGCCGATGGCGGGGGCTTCGTCGTCGCGCATCAGGTGCTCTCCACCAGCCAGCGCAGCCGTGCAAAGCCCTGCTCGCGGCCCAGCGCGAAATCAAACGCGCTGAGCTGCTGCGGGCCCATCTCGCCAAAGCGCTGGGTGATGCCGTCCAGCAGCCGCTGCTTGTACACCCGCATGGCGGCCGCGTCCGAGAACGGCGCCAGTGCAATCACGCAGGGCGCGCCGCGCTGGCGCGTCGCATCCAGCGGCCAGCGCCAGGCGGTTTCGCCGCGGCTGTGCAGCTCCATGAGTTCGGCCAGGATCTCGGCCCCGCGCGGATGCTCGGCGCGCCAGACCACGCAGCGGCTTTCCAGCCCGTAGTCGGTGCGCAGCCGCGTGAGCCAGCCAAACTCGCCGGCCAGGCCACGCGGCGCCTCGGGCCAGATCGACAGCAGCTCGCCCGCGCTGACCGACAGGCGCAGGTAGTCGGCGTAGCTTTCCAGCAGCACGGCAATGGTCTGCAGGTTGTCGGCGGTGAGCGCGGTGAAGGGCATGTTGCTGATCACCATCAGGCCAAAGGGCTGGCGTTCGGTGCTGACCAGGGGCGTGGCGGCGATCAGGGCCGAGCGCCGCACCTTCTCCAGCAGCGCGTCCTGCAGGTGCACCTGGTGGCCGGTTTCCAGCGCGCGCAGCACCATGGGGTCGTCGGGCTTCGGGTCGGTCAGCCGGCCCACCACGGCCACGCGTTCCAGCGTCAGCACCGGCTCCATGCGCACCGAGTAGATGGCGGCCGACTCCACGCGGCAGTGGTGCACCACAAAGTCCAGCATCATCTGCGCGCCCGGCAGGCCGCTGAGGTCGCCGGGGTTGTCGCGGGTGTAGCGGTCCATGAGCACGCGCAGGTCGATCAGGGCCTCGCGCAGGGTGCCAGGGCGGTCCACCATTTCGTACTCGAGCTCGTCGTGCGAGAGCTTGACCAGGTAAAGCCGGCGCGTGAGCCGCTCGACCTTGTCGTTGAGGAAACCCAGGCTCTCCTGCAGCCGGATCACGCGCAGCCGCCAGTAGCTGCCAAACTCGCCCGCAATCAGCAGCGTGATCGCGCCCCCCAGAAAGTACAGCCGCGGAAACGGCATGCCCGGCTGCAGCACCGCCCAGGCGCCAAGCAGGCCAAACGACGCGGCCGCACCGTAGCCCACGCCGTAGCGCAGCGCGATCAGCCACGGCCCGAGCCAGGGCCAGGGAAAGCCTTCGTTGATGTAGAACGGGTTGTCGGGCCGGCTGATCCAGGCCAGGTAGATGAACAGGGCCGGCCACAGCGCGGTTTCGGCCACGCGCGAGAACACGCCCGGGTGGTGCCGGATCCAGCGGCGCAGCACCAGGCGCAGCAGGGCCGAGAGCCGCCGCACCACGACCCAGGCCATCCACAGCGGGCGCAGCAGGCGCCAGGCGCGGCTACCGCCCTGCGGGCCCACGGGCTCGCGCAGGGCCTCCAGCATGTCCTGCATCGAGGCCGAGTAATCGGAATGCAGCGTGTCCTTGGGCAGCTCGGGGGCCGGGGCGCCGCGCGCCGCGCGCATGGCCACCAGCGCGGCCGGCGTGCTGTCGGCGCCCCCGTCCGGCGCGGGCGGCCCGGAGGGCGCGCCCGCTTCAGCGGGCGGGTGCGGTTCGGCTGGCTTGCTCAACGCGGATTCCAGACACCAGTTCGGCCGCCAGTTGCTGGCCCACGGCGGCCAGCGCCTGGCGGCTGCCGCCGGTGCGGCCGCCGGCCGATGAATAGACCACCTGGTCGGTGGACAGGTCCTTGACCTGCAGCATCAGCCCCACGGCGGGCTCGCCGTCCACGCCCACCTTGTAGCGCCACTCGTTGACGGCGCCGCTGACCACATAGCGCACGCCCTGGGTGCGGGCCCATTTCTCGGCCTCGGCCTGGGCCTTGCGCTCGCCGGGCTCGAACAGGGTCTCGGGGTTCAACGCGGGCGGGTACAGCACCAGCTGTCGCAGCCCGGCCTGGCGCAGCGCGGGCTCCAGCAGCGCCTCCACGCGCAGGCCGGCCTGCGGCACATCGGTGTAGTTGGCCACGGGCAGCAGCGCCACCTTGTCGCCCGCGGCAATGGCCTGCGCCATGACCGAGCGGCCGCTGCTGCCGTTGCCCCCGGGGCTGAGCACGCCGCAGCCGGCCAGCAGCGCGGCACCGAGCACGAGGGGGATCAAGCGGAAGTTGTTCATGGGGGTCACCGGTCAAAAAAAGTTTCGTACTGCAGGCGCAGCTCCCGCACGCCGTCGCCACCCGACAGGCCGCCCGTGCCGGGCCGGATGTCCAGGTTCACGCTGAGCTGGTCACGCCCGGCCACCGAACCCTTGGCGCCCAATCGTAGCAACCCCTGCGTCTGCTGCCCAGTCGGCGAACGCCGCGTCTCGAAGCCGATTTCGCCCCAGGGCCGCCAGGCCCGGCTGTAGACCGAGGGGTCGGCTTGCGCCAGCCCCAGCCCCAGGCTGGCCGACAGCGCGGTGGACGAGGGCCCGAGGAACAGGCCGGTGCCGGGCACGCCACCGCCGGGCACCAGCACGGCGGTGGGCGCGTCGGGCTGGCCGTCCACGCGCACCACGCTGCGGCGCAACTGCAGTTGCAGCCGCACGTCGGGGTAGTCGCGGCGCCAGACCCAGTTGCCGGTCAGGGCCGCGTCCACCGAGCGGCCCAGGCCGGCGCCGGTCTGGGTGCGAAAGCGGCTCGCGGCCAGGCTGGCCTGGGCGTCCAGCCGCTCGTTCAGCCGCAGGTTGAGGCTGGCGGCCACGCGGTCGCGCGCGCCGGCCACGGCCATGGCGCTGCTCTCGTCCGAGCGCTCGTTGCGCGCAGCCTCCAGCTGCAGCAGCGTGCGCGGGTTCAGCCGCGAGCTCAGTTGCAGGAACAGGCCCTGCACCGTGGCCAGCGAGTCGCGCACCAGCCACTGGGCCTTGAGGTCGCCCCAGGGCGTGGGGGTCTCGATGCCGGCACGCAGTTCCCGGTCGTGCGACGGCGTGGTGGCCATCTGCGCCGCATCGCGGCTGCGGTCGCGCGCCTGCGTGAGCGCCACCGTCAGGCGCAGTTGCGGCATCAGCACCACCGAGCTGTCCACCTGCACCTCCTGGCGCGCCAGGGCGCCGGCGCGGCGCGTGCGCAGCTGCACGCTGGCCCGGCTGGCACCGGCCAGCAGGTCGTCCTGCAGCGCCTGCTGGGCCTCGTCGTTCGGGCCCTCGGGCCGGCGCTGGGCCTGCGCGGTGCCCAGCGCGGCGGCTTCGCCGCGGCGCTGCAGCAGGCGCAGCGCGGTGAGCCGGTCTTGCGGGTCGATGCGATCGGCGCCCTGCCCCTCGGCACGGTCCAGCAGGCGCGCCATGGCCTGCGGGTCTTCCTGCGAGATGGCCAGCGCCAGCGTCTGGTAGGCCGGCACGGCCATGCGCTGCGCCTGCTGCTGCCACAGCCAGCGCTGCGCGGCGTCAAAGCGGCCCTCGGACAGCAGCCAGGCGCCCACCAATTCGCTGGCCTGGCGGCGAGCCGCGGCGTCGTCACCCGCGTCGGCCAGCAGCGCGCCCAGCTGGCGCCACAGGCGCTCTTTCTGCGGCCCGCCCGCCAGGCCCGGCGCCAGGCGCAGCTGGGCCATCAAGGCCTGGCGGCCCTGCTCGCGATCGGCCGGGCGCCGGGCGGCGCGCTGGGCCAGCAGCCAGGCGTGGCGGCGCACGCGCAGGGCCGGCGCCTCGCGGCCCGCGCGCTCCAGCACGTCGGCATAGTTCATGAGCCAGAGAAAGTCTTCGGCATGGGCGCGCGCCGCGGGCTGCAGCAGCGCCAGCGCCAGGCGGGGTTCGTCCAGCAGCTGCCAGGTGGCCGCCAGCACCTCGCTGAAGGCCAGGTCGGTGCGCACGCGCGGGCCCACGCGGGCCAGCTCGGCGCGCAAAGCGGCAGTGTCCTGCTGGTCGATCAGCAGCCACCAGTAGGCCACGCGCGTGGGGGCATGGCCGGGCCGCAGCCGCAGGCCCTGCTCGTAGTCGCGCCGGGCCAGGGCCACCTCGCCCAGCCGGGCATACAGGCCGGCGCGGCGCTCCAGGAACACCGGCGAGCGCTCCAGCTTCTGCCGGTGCTCGGGTGTCAGCGCGGCCAGCAGCGCCGGCAGGCCCACCGGCCGCGGCTGCCCGGCAATGGCGTCGAGCCAGGCGTAGACGATGGGGTCCACCGGGAAGCGGCGGTACAGCTGTGCGGCCAGCGCGAGCGCTTCGGCGTCGCGGTCGTCGTCCAGCCGCAGCCGGATCGCGCGCTCGGCCTGGTAGGGCGCGGGCTGGCCCGAGGCGATCAGCCGGTCCAGCGCATCGAGCGCCACGGCGCGCTCGCCGGTCTCGTAGGCGGTGTCGGCCACGAGGTCCCAGTAGGTTCCGTCAAAAGCGCCGGCGGGCAAGCGGGCCGCGCGCAGGGCCCGCAGGGCCAGCGGCATCTGGCCCTGGCGCAGGTGCAGCTGGGCCAGGCGCATGGCGTCGTCACGGGTCAGGCCGTCGGGGCGCAGGCGCTCCAGCACCGCAATGGCCTCGGCCGGGCGGCCCGCGCGCTCCAGCAGCTGCGCTTCCAGGCTGTGCCAGGCGCTGCGCGTGGCGGCGTCGGCATCAGGCTGGCCGGCCGGCAGCTGGCGCACGAAGTTGAGCGCCCCGTCCACCGAGCCCAGCCGTTCATAGGCCTGCACCACCTGCGCCACCTCGGCCAGGCTCAGACGGCGCTGGCGCTTCAGGGCCAGCCAGGCCGCGAGCAGCGCGTCGTCGTCATACAGCATGGGGCTGAGGCGAAACACATTGGCCAGGGCGCGCTCGCTGGCGCCGCGCTTGAGCAGCTCGAGCCAGGCCGCCAGGGCCTGCGGCGCCAGGCCCGCCCACTCCGCCACCTGGGCCTTGCGCTCCAGCCAGCTCACGCTTTGCGGCTCGGACACCAGGGCCGCGTCGGCCACGCGCAGCGCGGCCTTGAGGTCGCCCGCGGCGGCAAAGGTGTCCCAGGCCGTCTGGCGCTGGGCCGGCGTGAGCCCGCGGGCCAGTTCGGCCGCGCTGGCCTGGGGCGGCACCACCTGGCGCAGGTGCGCCGCCGCTTCGCGCGGCTGGGCCGCGCCCAGCGCCAGCTCGGCCAGCCACCAGTACAGCGGGTCGCCCGCGGGCAGGGGCAGCGCCTCGCGCACGGCGGCCTGCCAGGCCGCCAGCGGCTGGCCCGCGGCCAGCAGCGCCCGCACGCCTTTTTGCAGCAACAGGTCGCGCGCATCGCGCTGCGCGGTCTTGCGGCGCGCCGCGAAATACAGCTCGCTGGACAGCTCGAACTGGCCATTGGCCAGCGCCAGCGTGGCGCCGCGTGCCAGGTCCGCCAGGCCGGCCGACGGCAGGGCCAGCAGGCGGCGCAGCAGGTCGCGCTCGATGGCGCGGGCTTCTTCCAGCGCGGGCCCGCCGCCTTCGCCCAGCGCGGCCTGCAGCGCCTGCGCGGTTTGCTGGGCCGCGAACACCTGGGCCGGCGTGGCCACGCCAGCCACGCGGCCGCGCAGGCGCTTGACCAGCTCGGCCGCCGCCTCGCGGGTTTCCTCGTCGCGGTCGCGGGTCTGGGCCTGGCGCAGGCGGGCCTGCCACCAGGCCAGGTCGGCCGCGTCCCAGGCGCCTTGGGCCACGGCACTGCCGCGGCCCAGCGCCTGCGCGTCGTTGAGCACCTGGCGCGCGCCGAGCAGGTCGCCTGCGGCCAGCAGCTTTTCGGCCAGCAGCAGGCGCAGGCCCAGGTCCTGGGGCTCGGTGCGGATGATGTTGCGCAGGTAGGCCACCGTGAGCTCGCGGTTGCCCTGGTCGGTCTCGCCGCGCAGCAGGGTCAGCAGGTCGGCGCGCGGAAACACCAGCGCGAGGCCGCCGACCGCCAGCGCCACCATGCCCAGCAGCGCGCCCCATGACAGGACGCGGCTGCGGCTTGCGTCACCCGGGGCAACGGAGTAGGACGACGGTCGTTCCAACGCGGGACGCCTCCACATCAAGCTGGTCACCCTGGCGCGTGGCGCGCTGGCCCGGGCTGGCCTGCAGCGTGCAGCCGGGCGCCACAAAGCGGGCCTGCAGCGGCAGGTGCCCGTCGAAGCGCAGCGTCTGCAGATCGCCCTGCTGCTCCCAGCCGGTCAGCCTGGCATTTGCCGATTCAAGGTAAAAAGTGCCTGGAGTCCTGGAGGGGCGGCCATAGCTTGCTATGGATTTGCTAGCGTGCAGGTAGTCCACGGTGGCGTGGCGGATGTGGCCCGCGATGCCGCTGGCGGCACTGGCGGCCGGCAGCGGCGTGCCGGCCTCGACCCGCCATTCGCGCAGGAAGCGGCCACCGCGCAGCTCCAGGCCCGCGTCGGTGCGGGCCACGGTGGCGCGGCGCCAGTCGAGCACGCGTTCGATGTACTCGCTGGCATACACGGGGTGCAGGCGCTGCTGCTGCAGCTGGGCCTCGGCCCAGCCATAGACCTTGTGCAGCGAGGCGATGCTGGCGCGCTTGGTGGCGATGTACAGGTGGTAGTAGATGTCCACCGGCTTGAGGCGCAGCGGCGACTCGGTCATGTCGATGGTCTCGAGCACGCGCTCAAAGCCGTAGAACGGGCCGCGCCACAGGTTGGTGTAGACGTTCTCGTTCTGCATGGGCGCATAGACCTGGAACCAGTCGCCCTTCATCATGCCGATGGGCCCGACCAGCGTGAGCGAGGGCTCGGCCCGCGTGATCCAGGTGTTGCCGCTGTTCATGTTGAGCAGGCCGGCCTCGTAGGCCAGGCGCACCGGCGTGGCCAGCGGCTGGGTGTCGCCGCTCCACAGCACCACGCGGGTCTTCTTGCCCGGCGGTGCCAGGCTGTCGATGTAGTCGCGCGCGCCACTGATCTCGCGCGCCGCGTTGTAGCGGTAGCCGGGCAGCGCCAGGCCCATGACGCGGTCGGGCCGCTGGATGCCCAGCTCGGCGTCGGCCCAGTAGAACGGGTGGCTGTACGTGTGGCTGGCCATCTCCACATGCGGCAGCGCAAAGATCTGGCGCGCGGTCTTTTCCATGAGCGGCGACAGCGCGGGGTACAGGCCCCTGGGCGAGACCTCGCCCTCGATGATGGACACGGTGCTGGGCCAGCGGTAGCGCTCCAGAAACTCCTTGAGCAGCACCTCGCCAGCCAGCGGCGTGCCGGGCAGCTCGGCGCGGCTGGGAAAGCCGTCGCCGTCCACATGGACCATCAGCAGGCGGCGGCCGGTTTCGGTGGTGACGTCGGGCACGGGCAGGTCGCCCGGGCGCTTGAGCGCGGCGCGGAAGAACGCGATCGGGTCCACCACCCAGCGCTCGCCGTTGTCCTGCGGCAGATCGACCTTCCAGTAGCGGTCGGCCGCAAAGCCACCCCAGGGCGTGATGGCGATCACGTCGGCGTCGCCATCGGATTCGCTGTGCACGCGCAGCCAGACATCGCCCTGGCCCGGGCGCAGCGCCGAGGGCGTGAAGTTGCGCACATTGGGCACGGGCTGGATCTCGAAGCCCACATGCGGCGACAGCTTTTGCAGCACCAGCGGACGGGTCTGGCGCACCGTGTCGCCCACGTCGCGGCCGAACGCGTCCATGGCGGCGTCGCCGGGCAGCTCGCCCACCATGGCCACGGGCACGCCCTGGGTGCGCGCGGTGTTGAGCAGCTTCATGAGCGGCGCGGTTTCCTGGAACGGGCCGCGGTTGAACCAGGTCACCACGCCGGCAAAGCGCCCGGCCAGCGGCAGGCGCGACAGCTGCTCGAGTTCGGGTGAGCCGTAATACACGTAGCGCACGTTCAGGCCCAGGTAGTTGAGCGGCAGCGTGCCCACGCGGTGGATTTCGTGGCTGGCCAGCTGCGCGAGGTTGCCGGGCTCGTCGTGGATGGCCAGCACCTGGCGCGGCAGCGCCTCGACCTGGCCCACGCCCAGCAGGTCCAGCGCCGGGTTGGCGACCCAGGGCACGATGCCCAGCGCCTTGATCTGCTGCGCGGTCTCGCGCGCCAGCGCGCGCTCGCCGGGCGGCACGTAGTCGATCGCGATCACGGGCAGGTGGTAGTCGTCGCGGCAGCGGCGCAGCTGTGCGAGCAGCCAGTCGCGGTCGGCCGGGGGCACGGCGCGGTAGACCTGCTGGCCCGCGTCCCAGCCCTGGAACAGCGACTCGGCCGCCACCGCCCAGGCCAGCGAGTGCACCTGCGGCAGGATCTCGAAGCCGCGGTTGAAGATCAGCCGGGCCTCGGGGTAGCTGCGCTTGATGTCCTGCACCAGCGCCACCAGCCCGGCCACCTGGCGCGCCTGGGCCTCGGGCGTCCTGGCCATGAGCTGGAACGAGTCGAGCGTGTCCAGAAAGAAGGCGCGAAAGCCGCGCTCCCACAGCGGCCGCACCACCTGCGCCAGGTAGAACGCGCGCCACTCGGGCGCCGACTGGTCGGCCACGATGGCGCCCCAGGCGGTGTTTTCGCCCAGCTTCCACTGTGGCGCCATGCGCGCGAAATACGGCCGCGTGGGATGCACCTCGCCCACCGAGAGGTAGGCCGCCACCGTGGTGTCGGGGTTGAGCCGGTGCCCCCAGCCCGCGGGGCCCACATGGTCGGGCTCGACCACGGCCACGTCATAGGCGCCCAGCGTCTCCCACGGGATGTCGGCCCCGTAATAGAAGGCAAATGTGGGTGTAGCCCACGCTGGTTGGGCACCGGCAGCTATCAAAAACAGAGCAAAACCGGCCAGCCACCGGCGCAGGCGCCCGGTGCTCACGGCAGGGCCTTCAGCAGCAGCAACTTCTGCACCTTGCCCAGCGCGGTCTTGGGCAGGGCCGGCAGCGACACATAGCGGCGCGGCAGCTTGTAGCGGGCCACGCGCGCCTGCAGGAAGTCGTGCAGCGCGCCGGCCTCGGCCTGGCGACCGGGGCGCGGCACCACGGCGGCCACCACGGCCTCGCCCCAGCGCGCATCGGCCACGCCCAGCACGGCGCACTCGGCCACGTCGGGGTGGGTCAGCAACACGTTCTCGATCTCGGCCGGGTAGATGTTCTCGCCACCCGAGATGATCATGTCCTTGGCCCGGCCCACCACGCGCCAGCTGCCGTCACCGGCCTGCTGGCCCAGGTCGCCGCTGTGGAACCAGCCCTGGTCATCGACAGCCGCCTGATCGGGCCAGTAGCGGCGCACGATGGCGGGCCCGCGCAGCCAGAGCTCGCCCACGCCATCGGCCGCACCGCCCGGCGCGGCAGCCGCCACGCCGCCCAGCCGCACCTCGACACCCGGCGCGGGCCAGCCGCAGGCGCCCGCGTGCGTGAAGGCATGCTGCGGCCCGAGCGCCACCGAGAACGGCCCGGTTTCGGTCGCGCCATAGACGTTGCACACCGGCACGCCGCGTGCGTGAAAGGCATCCACCAGCGGCGGCGGCAAGGTGCTGGAGCCGGCCCAGACCGCGCGCAGGCAGTCCAGCGGCGTGGTGGCCCAGGCCGGGTGGTCGATCAGCGCCTTCATCACGGCCGGCACCAGCACCGTGAGGCTGGGGCGATGCTCGGCAATGGCCGCCAGCGTGGCGGCCGGGTCAAAGCGCGCATGCAGCAGCACGCGGGCCCCGGCGCCCAGCGCCGGCAGGGTCTGGATGCACAGCCCGCCCACATGGAACAAGGGCAGCACGGTGAGCACGGTGTCGGCCGCCGTGAGGCCCTGCACCTGCTGCGCCGCCGCCATGTTGGCCAGCAGGTTGGCCTGGGTGTGGACGGCGCCCTTGGGCGTGCCCGTGGTGCCCGAGGTGTAGACCAGCAGCACCGGCAGATCCGTGGCATCAGCGGCGTCGGCCACGGGCAGGTCGTCAGGCGCCGCACTGTCAGCCCCAATCGATTGCACCGCCTGCGCGGCGATGCCGTGGCGTTGCGCCAGCGCCTGCGCCGCCTCTTTCCATGTGGCGTCATGGATCAGCAGGCTCGGCGTGCAGTCGGCCAGCACCGCGTCCCACTCGGGCGCGGCCAGGCGGAAGTTCAGCGGCACCAGCAGCGCGCCGATGCGCGCCAGCGCCAGCAGCAGGGTGATCTGGTCGGCGTGGTTCAGGCCCAGCCAGGCCACGCGGTCTCCCGCGCGCACGCCCTGCGCCTGCCAGAGCCAGCGCGCCGCGTCGAGGCTGCGCTGGTGCAGCGCGGCATAGCTCAGCGTCTGGCCCTCAAAGCACAGGGCCGGCGCGTCGGGACGGGTCTGCGCGTGCCGGGCCGCGAGGTCCGCGAGGCGCAGGGGCACGGTCTTCGGGAGGGGAGGCATCACGGGCATTTACCTAACTTTACCGTCGCTTCAACGGGCCCGGGGGGCCACGCGCCCAATATCCGGCAAACACCCCTGAAACGCGGCTGAGTCATTACCATTCCCCCATGCAAAACATTCTGATGATCGAGGACGACACGCGGCTCGCGCAAATGGTGGGCGAGTACCTGGGCCAGTCCGGCTTTGGTTTCGTCCATGCGGCCGACGCGCGCACCGGGCTGGACCGCCTGCAGGAGCCCACCGCGGGCGCCCCCACCGATCTGCTGATCCTGGACCTGATGCTGCCCGACATGGACGGCCTGGAGGTCTGCCGCCGCGTGCGCGCCATGCCCAGCGAGATGGCCAAGGTGCCGGTGCTCATGCTCACCGCCAAGGGCGACCCCATGGACCGCATTGTGGGGCTCGAACTGGGCGCCGACGACTACCTGCCCAAACCCTTCGAGCCGCGCGAGCTGCTGGCGCGGGTGCGCGCCATCCTGCGCCGCCGTGGCGAGGGCGCGGCGCCGGCCGCCAAGCTGCTGCGCTTTGGCACGCTGGAAATTGACCGCGACGCGCGCACCGTGACCGTGGCGGGCCAGGCCTGCGACCTCACCTCCTACCAGTTCGACCTGCTGATCACGCTGGCCGAGCGCGCGGGCCGCGTGCTCACGCGCGACCAGATCATGGAGGCCGTGCGCGGCCGCGAGCTCGAGGCCTTCGACCGCTCGATCGACGTGCACATGGGCCGCATCCGCGCCGCCATCGAGGCCGACCCCAAGAACCCCAAACGCATCGTGACGGTGCGCGGCGTCGGCTACGTCTTCGCCAAGCAGCAGGACTAGACACGCTGATGGCCCTGCTCCGCTGGCGCCCGCTGGGCATTCCGCTGTACCTGCGCATCTGGCTGGCCGTGGTGGCGGCCGTGGTGGTGCTGACCCTGGTGCTGGGCTGGCTGTGGAGCATCAATGCCGATCCGCCCACCGCGCGCCAGATCTTCCTGCGCGACGAGAACGGCCAGGTGCTGGGCGAGGCCAATGCGCCGCCGCTGCGCATCCCGGGCCGCGGCATCGAGTTCCAGGTGCCCATGGCCGACGGCCGCGTGATGTTTGTGCACATCCCGCCGCGTCCGCGCCGGCCCGGCGAACCACCGCCGCCCCGGCCCTGGTTTGGCGGGCCGAGCGGCCTGCTCTGGGTCATGGGCATCGCGGCGCTGGCGGTGGCGATCGGCATCTGGCCCGTGGTGCGGCGCCTCACGCAGCGGCTCGAACGGCTGCGCGGCGGGGTCGAGCGCTGGGGCGCGGGCGACCTGTCCACGCGCGTGGACGAGTCCGGCAAGGACGAGGTGGCTGCGCTGGCGCGGCGCTTCAACCAGGCGGCCGAGCGCGTGGAAACGCTGGTGAAGACCCACAAGTCGCTGCTGGCCAATGCCTCGCACGAGCTGCGTTCGCCGCTGGCGCGCATCCGCATGGGGCTGGAACTGATGGGCGAGTCAGGGCCCGGGCCGGCGGACGGCGCGACGCCGGCGGCCAAGCCGCCTTCGGCCTTTCGCGCCGAGATCTCGCGCAATGTGGCCGAGCTGGACCAGCTGATCGACGAGATCCTGCTCGCAAGCCGGCTTGACGCGCGCGAGACCGAGCTGGGCACCATCGAGAGCGTGGACCTGACCGGCCTGGCGGCCGAAGAAGGCGCGCGCGCCGACGTGGAGCTTGACGTGGCCGAAGGCCTGCCCGAGATCACCATCGAGGGCGTGCCCCGCCTGCTGCGCCGGCTGATCCGCAACCTGCTGGAGAACGCGCGCCGCTACAGCGGCGGTGAAGTCCACCTGAGCGTGACCCGCGAAGGCCACCAGGCGGTGCTGCGCGTGAGCGACCACGGCCCCGGCGTGCCCGAGAGTGAGCGCGAACGCATCTTCGAGCCCTTCTACCGCCTGCCCGGCGCCAGCGAACGCGAAGGCGGCGTGGGCCTGGGCCTGGCGCTGGTCAAGTCGATCACGCAGCGCCACGGCGGCACGGTGCGCTGCGAGGACACCCCGGGCGGCGGCGCCAGCTTTGTGGTGACCTTGCCCTGCAACCAGATGTAATGGCGTGTAAAAGAGTTCCGGAACGCTCGCCACGCACGGAAAAATTCACGAATATGCAGGTCAAGCGCACGCCAACGCGCGGTTTCCTCCCCCAATTGGAGGATGCGCCAAACCGGGACAGCCTCTAAAGTTGATTCATCTGCTGTCACAGACATTCAAGGCAAGAACAACAACCCGCCTGATCGGTTTTTAAGTCTCCCAACGACGTCCTTCCAAGGACTTTTCACAGCCACCGCAAGGTGGCTGTTTTTTTTGTCCCTGCGCATCACGCTCTCGCGCCGATGGCCCGCCTCAGCGCCTCAAGCGCTTCCGACTGGCTCTGCTCCCGCGTCACGAGCCAGGTGGTCTGGCGGTCATGGGGCCGCCCCAGCCGGCGCACGCGGACGCCCGCCGTGTCGCAGCGCTGCAGCACCGAACGCGGCACCACGCCACAGCCCATGCCGGCCGCCACCGAGGCCACCAGCGCGTGGTAGGAGCCGATCTCCACCGTCTGGGGCATGGGCCGCGCCTGCGCGCGGCTCCAGGCCAGCGCCACCTCGCGGTAGGCGCAGCCCGTGCTGAAGGTGACCAGGGTGTCCACCGGCGCCGCCTGGCGCGGCGTGATCATCACCAGCTCCTCGACAAACACCGCCTGCCACACGAGTCCGGCGCGCCCGGACGGCCCGGCCACAAAGACCGCGTCCAGCTCGCAGCGGGCCAGCGCGTCGAGCAGGGCGCCGGTGGTGCCGGTCTTCAGCGTGAGCTGCAGCTGCGGGCAGGCGCGACGCAACTCGACCAGCGGTTGCGCCAGCCGCACGGCGGCCGTGCTTTCCATGGCGCCGATGCGCAGCACCGCGCCGGCCGACCCCGGCGACAGCTCGTGCCGCAGCCGCTCGATCTGGTCGACGATGCCCGCGCTGCGCTCGTGCAGGTGGCGCCCCTCGGGCGTGAGCACCAGCCGCTTGCCCTGGCGCTCGAACAGCCGGCAGCCCAGGCTGCGCTCCAGCCCGGCCAGGCGCGCCGAGATGCTGCTCTGCACGCGGTGCAGCTGGCGCGCGGCGGCGCCGACGCCGCCGCAGGCGACCACGGCACGGAAAGTCTGCAGATCGGTCACGTCCATGGGATTCATCCATCGTTGATTTCGATGGATGGTGCCACTTTTATTCGTTGGACGCAGCGACGCGGGCCCACCACAATGGCGGCATGAACACTTCCACCCACAACCCGGCCGCCCCCCCATCGCGCTTCTGCGCGCGTTACCAGCTCAGCACACCGGTCGCGCTGGCCCCGATGGCGCTGGCCAGCGGCGGGGCCCTGGCCGCGGCCTGCGCCGAAGCGGGCGCGCTGGGCCTGGTGGGCGGTGGCTATGGCGACCTGGCCTGGACCGAGCGCGAATACACCCTGGCCCTGCGCGCGGCCGCAACCGGGCGCATCGGCTGCGGCTTCATCACCTGGAAGCTGGACGAGGACGCCTCGGCGCTGGACTGGGTGCTACAGCACCGCCCGCGCGCCGTCATGCTGTCGTTTGGCGACCCGCGCCCCTATGCGGCGCGCATTGCGGCGGCGGGCAGCGCACTGATCTGCCAGATCCAGCGGCTGGACCAGGTTGCGCAGGCGGTGGAGGCCGGGGCCGACGTGATCGTGGCGCAGGGCGGCGAGGCCGGCGGCCACGGCATGGATGGGCTCAATGGCCGCGCCACCATGACGCTGGTGCCCGAGCTGGCCGACTGGCTGGCCCGCCAGGCGCCCGAGACGCTGCTGCTGGCGGCCGGCGGTGTTGCCGATGGCCGCACGCTGGCGGCCGCGCGCGTGCTGGGCGCCGATGGCGCGCTGGTGGGGTCGCGCCTGTGGGCCACCCAGGAGAGCCTGGCCCCCGCGGGCGCCAAGGCCCAGGCCGTGGCCATCAGTGGCGACGGCACGGCGCGCAGCGCGGTGTTTGATGTGCTGCGGCGCAAGAACTGGCCCGCGCCCTATGACTTCCGCGCCATCCGCAACCGCCTGCACCGCGAGTGGGAATCGCGCATTGGCGAACTGCGGGCCGCGCCCGAGGCGGCCCGCGCCGACTACGACGCGGGGGTGAAGGCCGGTGACTTTGACCGCGCCCACGCCACCGTAGGCGAGGCCGCGGGGCTGATCGGCGACCTGCCGCCCGCGGCCGAGGTGATTGCACGAATGACTGAACAGGCACGCAAGGTGCTGGCCCGGACCTCTCTGTAACCCTGATCAGGCGGCCGCCGCGGGATTGACAAGCCATTCAGGGCTGTAGTCCATGCCTGGCGGCCACGGACAGCTACAACTTTGATAGCACGATGGCGGGCGTGATGTCGTTCAGGCAGCGCGTGTGGCCCAGCGGGCACTCGCGCTCGAAGCACGGCGCGCAGTCCAGCGGCGGCTGGTAGGCCGCATCGTTCTTGAGCCACAGCACGGCGGCGCGGTCGTTGAGCGGCGGCGTGTGCAAGGGGCTGGACGAGCCAAACACCGCCACCTGCGCCACACCGAACGCCGCCGCCACATGCATCAGGCCCGAGTCGTTGCTCACCACATGCCGGGCCCCGGCGATGGCAGCCAGGGCCTGCATCAGCGTGGTCTTGCCGGCCAGGTTGGTGCAGTGCCCGGGCGCGGCGGCGGCGATCTCGTCGCACAGCGCCGCCTCCTTGCCCGAGCCCAGCAGCAGCACCGGAACGCCGAGCCCGCGCGCCACGGCCGCGAAATGGGCCGCGGGCCAGCGCTTGGCCGGACCAAACTCGGCGCCCGGGGCAAACACCGCATAGCCGCCGCGTTGCAGGCCCAGGGCCTGCAGCGTGGTGGCCACATCGGCGTCGGGCAGCTGGAGCGCGGGGCGGTCGGTGTCGATGCCGGCCTCGCCACTGAGCGCGGAATAAAAAGCCACCATGGGCGGCTTGTTCTTGGGGTTCCTGAGGCGATGGGTGAGCAGACCCACGCGGGTTTCGCCCATGTAGCCCACGCGGCGGGGAATGCCGGCCAGCAGTGGCAGCAGCGCGCTTTTCAGGGAATTGGGCAGCACGTAGGCGGTGCCAAACCGGCCCTCGATCTGGCGCGCCATCGCGCGCCGGGCCTTGAACTGCAGGCCGCCGTGCTGGAACGGGAATTCAATGACCTCGGCCACCTGCGGCATGGCCCGGTACACCGGCGCCACCCAGGGCAGCGCGCCCACCGTGAGCCGCTCGCCACGCGCCTGCAGGCGCCGCATCAGCGGCTCGGTCATCACCGCGTCCCCGATCCATTGGGGCGCGATGACCAACGACTCCCCCCCGAAGCGGCCTTCGGCCGCCTCCCCCCCAGGGGGGCGCCGCTGGCGGCCCGGCAAAGCCGGTTCCGCGGCGGCCTGGCCTGGGGTGTCAGGCACGCCTAATGCCCGGCGCCGAAGTGCTCACCGGCCTTGAGTGCGTACACCGTGCCGCAGTAGGGGCACTTGGCGCTGCCGGTGCGGGCCACGTCGAGGTAGACCTTGGGGTGGGTGTTCCAGACCTTCATGTCGGCCTTGGGGCTGGGACAGAACACACCGCCCTGGGGGTTCAGGTCCTTGGCCAGCAATTCAACGGCGGCCACCGCGGGTTTGCTTGTGCTCATGATCAGACTTTCGCCAGCCAGTGGGCGTACTTGGGGTTGCGGCCATTGACGATGTCGAAGAACGCGCTCTGGATTTTCTCGGTGATGGGGCCGCGCGAGCCGGCGCCCAGTTCGATGCGGTCGAGTTCGCGGATGGGCGTCACTTCGGCGGCCGTGCCCGTGAAGAAGGCCTCGTCGCAGATGTAGACCTCGTCGCGCGTGATGCGCTTTTGCACGATCTCCAGGCCCAGGTCCCTGGCGATGTGGAACACGGTGTTGCGGGTGATGCCGTTGAGCGCGCCGGCCGACAGGTCTGGCGTGTAGATCACGCCGTTCTTGATGACAAAGATGTTCTCGCCCGCGCCCTCGCTCACAAAGCCCGAGCTGTCCAGCAGCAGGGCTTCGTCGTAGCCGTCGTCCAGCGCTTCCATGTTGGCGAGGATGGAGTTGGTGTAGTTGCTCACCGCCTTGGCCTGCGTCATGGTGATGTTGACGTGGTGGCGCGTGTAGCTGCTGGTCTTGACGCGGATGCCGCGCTTCAGGCCCTCTTCGCCCAGGTAAGCGCCCCAGGCCCAGGCCGCGACCATCAGGTGGATGGTGTTGCCCTTGGGGCTGACGCCCAGCTTTTGCGAGCCGATCCAGGTCAGCGGGCGCAGGTAGCAGCTTTCCAGCTTGTTCTCGCGCACCACGGCCTTTTGCGCCTCGTTCACTTCTTCCTTCGTGAACGGGATCTTCATGCGCAGGATCTTGGCGCTGTTGAACAGGCGCTCGGTGTGTTCCTCGAGCCGGAAGATCGCGGTGCCGCCGGCGGTGTTGTAGGCCCGCACGCCTTCGAACGCGCCGCAGCCGTAGTGCAGGGTGTGGGTCAGCACGTGGATCTTGGCATCGCGCCAGTCAACCATCTGGCCGTCCATCCAGATCTTGCCGTCACGGTCGGCCATCGAGGGGGCTACGGGGCTCATGAGTGTCCTTTGGGGGTCTGGGTTCGCAAAACCTGCAATTTTACGGGGCCGGCGGTCCGGCTGCCGCGTCGTCGGCCGGGGGCCGCACCAGTTCCCATTTCATCAGCTTGCCGTCAGCGAATTCGCAGGTCACATGCGACTGCGTGCCGTCGGTCCAGCGAAAGACCTCGGGCTGCCCGTCCTTGGGTGAGCGCAGCTCGCCCAGCGACCTGGTCATGGCGATCACATGCAGCAGGGTCACCCCGGGTTTGAGTTTTGCATTGAGCATGACCGCGCTGCCCACATGGCCCACGGGCTGGTTGGCCGCGCGCTTGAGGGCCTGCATCATGCGGTTGAAGTGCAGCAGCAGCCACATCACAATGCCGCCGGCCGCGGCCGCCACGCCCGGCCAGCCATAGGCCTGGTAGGCCGCCGCGACGATCACCACCCCGCCCACGGGCACAACAATTTTCTGGAAATTCATGGCCCGATTGTCTTACGGCGCGGCCCGGCTCAGCCCAGCCCGCGCACCACGTTCATGGCCTCGTCGATGCGGTCCACGGCATGGATGGTCAGGCCCTCGAATTCGCGGCTGCCCTTTTTGGGGGCGTTGGCCTTGGGCACCACGGCCACGCTGAAGCCCAGCTTGGCGGCTTCCTTGAGCCGCTCCTGGCCGCGCGGCGCGGGCCGCACCTCGCCGGCCAGGCCCACTTCGCCAAAGGCCAGGAAGCCCTTGGGCAGCGGCTTGCCGCGCAGGCTTGAGGTAATGGCCAGCATCACGGCCAGATCGGCCGCGGGCTCGCTGATGCGCACCCCGCCCACGGCGTTGACGAACACGTCCTGGTCCATGCAGGCCACGCCCGCGTGGCGGTGCAGCACGGCCAGCAGCATGGCCAGGCGGTCGCGGTCCAGGCCCACGCTAAGGCGGCGCGGGCTGGGGCCACCGCTGTCCACCAGCGCCTGGATTTCCACCAGCATCGGGCGCGTGCCCTCCAGCGTGACCAGCACGCAGCTGCCGGGCACGGGCTCGCTGTGCTGGCTCAGGAAGATGGCACTGGGGTTGCTCACGCCCTTGAGGCCCTTTTCGGTCATGGCGAACACGCCAATCTCGTTGACGGCGCCAAACCGGTTCTTGATGGCGCGCACCAGGCGGAAGCTGCTGTGGGTGTCGCCCTCGAAATACAGCACCGTGTCCACCATGTGCTCCAGCACGCGCGGACCGGCCAGCGTGCCCTCCTTGGTGACATGGCCCACCAGCACCACCGCCGTGCCGCCCGACTTGGCGAACCGCGTGAGGTGGGCCGCGCACTCACGCACCTGCGCCACCGAACCCGGGGCGCTGGTGAGCTGCTCGGAATAAACCGTCTGGATTGAGTCGATCACGGCCACCGCGGGCTGGTTGGCCCCCAGCGTGGCCAGGATTTTTTCAAGCTGGGTTTCGGCCAGCACCTTGACCTGGCTGTTGTCCAGCCCGAGCCGGCGCGAGCGCAGCGCCACCTGGGCGCCCGACTCCTCCCCCGTGACATACAGCGTGGACACCCCGGCGCGCTGCAGTCCGTCCAGCGCCTGCAGCAGCAGCGTGGACTTGCCGATGCCCGGGTCGCCGCCGATCAGCACCACACCGCCTTCGACGATGCCGCCGCCCAGCACGCGGTCCAGCTCGCCGATGGCCGTGGGCGTGCGGTCCACCTCGCTGGCTTCTATGTCGCCCAGCGCCGCCACGGGCGCTGATTTGGCCAGCGAGGCAAAGCGGTTGCGGGCCGGCCCCGCGCTCTCGGCCACGGATTCGATCAGGGTGTTCCAGGCCTGGCAATGCGGGCACTGGCCCATCCAGCGCGGCGCGGTGCCACCGCATTCGGTGCAGGTGTAGACGGTTTTTTCTTTGGCCATGCGGCCGAGTTTAGGGGGCGGCCGGCGCGAACACCCGCAGGCGGTGACCGTCCGGGTCCAGCGCGACGAAGGTGTAGCCAAAGTCCAGCCGCACCGGCGCCTGCAGGATGGGCAGGCCGCGGGCCAGCCAGTCGGCGTGGGTGCTGTCCACGCCGGCGTCGCTGTCCAGCGCCATGGCCACCTCGCCACTGCCGGCGGGCGCGGCGGCCCGGGGCTCGACCGTGTGGCGCGACCACAGGCCCAGCATCACGCCGGAGGCCAGCGCGAACATGGCAAAGGTGGCGGAGGCTTCGACCGGCTCCTGGCCCAGCAACGCGCTGTAGAAACGCGCGCTGGCCAGCGGGTTGTCAACGTAGAGGATGAAGAAATTGGGATGGGACATGAAAAGGCTCCTGGGTTGGGTGGGTTCCGGAGCGCGCTGATGGCCCCGGATGCCGCTGATCCTAGGCCTCATGCTGCCAAATTGTGGCAGTATCAAACGGGTGGCGACTGAATGCCTTCCGCCAGGCGCCAGGCCTTGAGCAGGGCCTGGCGGCGCCGCGGGTAGCGGCCCTCGAGCACCTGAAGCGTGGCAATCCGGTCGGTCCGGAAATGCCGGAACGCCTCGCGCTGTTCGCACCAGGCCACCACCATGCGGACCCGGTCGAAAAAGCCCAGTGCAAACGGCCAGATCACGCGCGAGGTGGTGCGCCCGGCCGCGTCACGGTAGCCGATGCACAGCCTCTGCTCCGCGCGGATGGCGCCGCGGATGGCGGCCAGCTCCCGGTCGCCGGCCGCCTGGGGGTCGGGCGGGCCGACCAGCAGCGCCGCGGAGTCCAGCTCGTGGCGCAGGTCCGGCGGCAGCACGGCGGCGATCTTGGCCATGGCGTTGCGCGCCGCCTGCGCCAGCGCGGCATCGGTGCGCCCGGCCACCCAGCGCGAGCCCAGCACCAGCGCCTCGATCTCCTCGGTGGAAAACATCAGCGGCGGCAGCATGAAACCGGGCCGCAGCACGTAGCCCACACCCGGCTCGCCATCGATGCTCGCGCCCTGGGCCTGCAGCGAGGCGATGTCGCGGTACAGGGTGCGCAGGCTGGTGCCCAGTTCGCGCGCCAGCACCTGGCCACTCACGGGCACCCGGTAGCGGCGCAACACCTGCATGAGCTGGAGCAGTCGTTCGGCGCGGGACATGGAGGGCAGCTGGCAGGATGAAGGAGTGGCTGCCACATTCTGGCAGTGCAGACAGCGCCTCGAGCTCCCACCCCGCATTTACCCTGAGTTCAGTCCCGGGCAATTGAACCTGGGGACGAGATCATTTAATATATTAATTAATCCAGCCATGAGCACACCATTCGTCCACCGCAATCTCCCGCGCCTGCTGCTGCAGGCGCGCGAATCCGTCATGGCGCACACCCGGCCCGGCCTGCGCGAGCACGGCCTGAGCGACCAGCAGTGGCGCGTGCTGCGCGTGCTGGGCGAGCACGGCACGGTGGAGACGGGCCGCGTGGCGCGCGAGGCCTTCATCCTCGGGCCCAGCCTCACGGGCGTGCTCACCCGCATGGAACGCGACGGGCTGATCCGGCGCGAACGCGACCCGGCCGACCAGCGCCGCACGGTGGTGGAGGCCACGGCCAAGGGCCTGAAGCTGGTGGAGAAGCTCTCGCACACGATCGAGGCCCACTACGCCTGGATGGAAAAGTCGCTGGGCAAACAGAAGCTCGCCGAGTTGTATGCGCTGCTCGACGCCCTCATTGAACTGGAGCAACCTTGAGTTTCATGCCCCAAGGCACGGTGTACGGCACCCTGCTGAACTTCCAGGGCGAGGTGGCCCAGTGGGCGGCACGCATGAGCGAGGCGCCCTACAAGGCCCCGCCCCGCGCGCCCGTGCTGTACGTGAAGCCCGCCAACACCTGGAGCGCCGATGGCGCGGCCATTGCCGTGCCCGCGCGCGTGCCCGAGGTGGAGGTGGGCGCCACCGTGGCCATGGTGATGGGAGAGGCCGGCGCCGTGGCGGGCTATGTGCTCATGAACGACCTGTCCGTTCCGCATGCCAGCTTCTTCCGCCCGCCGGTCAAGTTCAAGTGCCTTGATGGCTTCCTGGGCATTGGGGCCAGCTTGGTGCCGCCGGCCGGGGCCGGCGATCCGGACGGCTTCTCGCTGCAGGTGCGCATCAACGGCGCGCTGAAGCAGACGGTCGACTTTTCCACGCTGGTGCGCCCGGCCCCGCAGTTGCTGGCCGACGTGGGCGAATTCATGACGCTGCGCCCCGGTGACGTGCTGATGCTGGGCTGCGACGCCTTGCCCGGGGGCCGCCGGCCGCTGGCCCGCGCGGGCGATCGCATCGAGATCAGCGCGCCGGCATTCGGCACGATGACCCACACCCTGACGGCGGAGGCCGCATGAAGCACGCACGCGTGATCCACCAGGGCACGGCGCACAACGCCACCGAGCGCGACGGGCAGCTGCTGCTGGACAACGGCCAGCTCGTCACCTTCGACGCCGTGACCTGGCTGCCGCCGCTCGCGCCCACGCCGCGCCCGCGCACCATCCTCGCGCTGGGCCTGAACTATGCCGACCACGCCAGGGAGCTGGAGTTCAAGGCGCCTGAAGAGCCGCTGGTGTTCATCAAGGGGGAAGGCACGCTGACCGGCCACCGCCAGTTCACGCGCCGCCCGCCCGATGTGACATTCATGCACTACGAGTGCGAGCTGACCCTGGTGGTCGGCAAGACGGCCCGCCACGTGAAGCGCGACGATGCGTATGACTTCATCGGCGGCTACACCGTGGCCAACGACTACGCCATCCGCGACTACCTGGAGAACTGGTACCGGCCCAACCTGCGCGTGAAGAACCGCGACACCTGCACGCCGCTGGGCCCCTGGCGGGTGGACACGGCCGACGTGCCCAACCCCATGGCGCTGGCCCTGCAGACCACGGTCAATGGCCAGGTCACGCAAAGCGGCAACACGCGCGACATGATTTTTGACGCGCCCTTTCTCATGGAGTACTTCAGCAGCTTCATGACGCTGCAGCCCGGCGACCTGATCCTCACCGGCACGCCCGATGGCGTGGTCGATTGCCGGCCTGGCGACGTGGTCGTGACCACCATCGAAGGCGTGGGCGAACTCATCAACACCATCCAGTAACCATGCAACAAGTCAACCACCTCATCAACGGCAAATCCGTCCCGGGCCCGCGCTACTTTGAAACCTTGAACCCGGCCACGCAGGACGTGCTGGCCGAAGTGGCCGAGGGCGGCGAGGCCGAGGTCCATGCCGCCGTGGCCGCCGCCAGGGACGCCTTCCCCAAATGGGCCGCCACGCCCGCGGCCGAGCGCGCCAGGATCGTCCGCAAACTGGGTGACCTGATTGCGGCCCATGTGCCCGAGATCGCCCAGACCGAGACCAACGACTGCGGCCAGGTGATTGCACAGACCGGCAAGCAGCTGATCCCGCGGGCGGCCGACAACTTCCATTACTTCGCCGAGATGTGCACGCGCGTCGATGGCCACACCTACCCCACGCCCACCCACCTGAACTACACGCTGTTCCACCCCGTGGGCGTGTGTGCGCTGATCAGCCCGTGGAACGTGCCCTTCATGACCGCCACCTGGAAGGTGGCGCCCTGCCTGGCCTTTGGCAACACGGCCGTGCTCAAGATGAGCGAGCTGAGCCCGCTCACGGCCGCGCGCCTGGGCGAGCTGGCGCTGGAGGCCGGCATTCCACCCGGCGTGCTGAACCTGGTGCATGGCTATGGCAAGGACGCGGGCGAGCCCCTGGTCAAGCACCCTGATGTGCGCGCCATCTCGTTCACCGGCTCCACGGCCACGGGCAACCGCATCGTGCAGCAGGCGGGGCTGAAGAAGTTCAGCATGGAGCTGGGCGGCAAGAGCCCCTTCGTGATCTTTGACGATGCCGACCTGGACCGCGCGCTCGACGCCGCCGTGTTCATGATCTTCAGCAACAACGGCGAGCGCTGCACGGCGGGCAGCCGCATCCTGGTGCAGCAAAGCATTTACGCCGACTTCGCCGCGAAGTTTGCCGCGCGCGCGAAGAAGATCCGCGTGGGCGACCCGCTCGATGACAAGACCATCGTCGGCCCCATGATCAGCCAGGGCCACCTGGCCAAGGTGCGCAGCTACATTGAACTCGGCCCCAAGGAGGGCGCGACGATGCTGTGCGGCGGCCTGGGCCAGCCCGACCTGCCGGAGCGCGTCAAAAAGGGCAACTACGTGCTGCCCACCGTATTTGCCGATGTGGACAACCGCATGCGCATTGCCCAGGAGGAAATCTTCGGACCCGTGGCCTGCCTGATCCCGTTCAAGGACGAGGCCGACGCGATCCGCCTGGCCAACGACATCCAGTACGGCCTGTCCAGCTATGTGTGGACCGAGAACCTGGGCCGCGCCCACCGTGTGGCGGCGGCGGTGGAAGCGGGCATGTGCTTCGTCAACAGCCAGAACGTGCGCGATTTGCGCCAGCCGTTTGGCGGCACCAAGGCATCCGGCACGGGGCGTGAGGGCGGCACCTGGAGTTACGAGGTGTTCTGCGAGCCCAAGAACGTGGCGGTGTCTTTGGGGTCGCATCACATTCCGCATTGGGGGGTTTAGTTTGCTGCTCCCTGTTTCACTCCAGCCTGGTCGCGGGAACAGATGGCCAGGGCACTCTGCTCCGCTCATGTCCCCCGGATCGGGCTTCGCCCGATCCTCCTCCTTTACTTCGCTGCGCAGAGCGCCCCACCCATCTGTTCCTGCGAGACATGGCCAGCACGCCAATATCAGCACACACGCCATCCGTCGCAGCGGGTTGGCGGTGGCGGGTGCCTGCCGCAGCGAAGTAAAGGGGGAGACAACGGCGCAGCCGTTGGCGGAGGACATGAGCGGAGGCAGGCACCCGCCACCGCCAACCCGCGGAGCAAAAGCAAAAGCAGAAGCAAAGGCAACAGGAGCACAACCATGGGCAAGCTAGCACTGGCCGCCAAGATCACCCATGTCCCGTCGATGTACCTCAGTGAGCTGGACGGTCCGCGCAAGGGCACGCGGCAGGACGCCATCGATGGCCACCTGGAAATTGACCGGCGCTGCCGCGCAGCCGGCGTGGACACCATCGTGGTGTTTGACACGCACTGGCTGGTCAACGCCAATTACCACATCAACTGCGCGCCGCACTTCAAGGGCCTGTACACCAGCAACGAGCTGCCGCACTTCATCAGCAACATGGGCTTCGAGTTTCCGGGCAACCCGGCCCTGGGCCAGCTGCTGGCCCGGGTGTGCAACGCCTGGGGCGTGGAAACACTGGCCCATGACGCCACCACGCTCAACCCTGAGTACGGCACCCTGGTGCCCATGCGCTACATGAACACCGACCAGCACTACAAGGTGGTGTCGGTGTCGGCGCTGTGCCAAGCGCATTACCTCAACGACAGCGCACGCCTGGGCTGGGCCATTCGCCGCGCCATTGAAGACGAGTACGACGGCACCGTGGCCATCCTTGCCAGCGGCTCGCTCTCGCACCGCTTTGCGCAGAACGGCCTGGCGCCTGAATATGGGTTCCGGATCTGGAGCCCGTTTCTGGAGCACCTGGACCGCGACGTGGTGCGCATGTGGGAGCAGGCCGAATGGAAGGACTTCTGCACCATGCTGCCCGAGTACGCGTCCAAGGGCCATGGCGAAGGCTTCATGCACGACACGGCCATGCTGCTGGGCGCGCTGGGCTGGTCGGACTATGACGGCAAGGCCGAGGTCGTGACGCCCTACTTCGGCGCCTCGGGCACGGGGCAGATCAACGCCATCTTCCCGGTCACGCCGCAGGGCGGCAATGCCATTCCCGCCGCGCAGGCCTCGTCTGCGCAGGGCTACACCAACGTCAACCAGCGGCTCTGAACGCGCTGACGCCATGCCGCACCTCGTCATCCTCTACACCCCCAACGTCGATGCCCTCACCGACATGACGGCGCTGTGCCGTGCGTTGGCCGACACCATGCTCGCGGTGCGCGACGACGAGGGCAAGCAGGTGTTCCCCACGGGCGGCACGCGCGTGCTGGCCTACCCGGCGGCCCACTACGCGGTGGCCGACGGCGGCGCCGCGGGGCTGGCGGCGGGCCGCGGCGACAACTACGCCTTTGTGTACCTGAACCTGCGGATGGGCGCCGGCCGCTCCGACGCTACAAAAAAGAGAGCTGGCGATGCCCTGCTGGCAAGGACTACAGCCCATTTCGACCCATTGATGGCGCAAAACCTCATCGGCATCACCGTGCAGGTGGACGAAAGCCCCGGCCAGGTCTACGACGGCAAGCACAGCAATCTCCACCCCCTGTTCAACAAGAATTGACCATGCTCAGCCCCGAAATCATCGCCAGGCTCGCCGCCGAACTGCACCAGAGCGAGAAGTCCCGCATCCAGGTGGAGCACTTCTCGCGGCGCTACCCGACCATGACCATCGAGGACGGCTACGCGATCTCCCGCGAGTGGATGAAACTCAAGCGCGCCGAGGGGCGCACCGTGCGCGGCCACAAGATCGGCCTGACCTCGCGCGCCATGCAGATCTCCAGCCAGATCGATGAGCCTGACTACGGCACGCTGCTCGATGACATGTTCTTCGAGCCCGGCGACATCCCCGCGGCGCGCTTCATCGCGCCGCGCGTGGAAGTGGAACTGGCCTTTGTGCTCAAGAGCCGGCTGCAGGGCGCCCACGTGAGCATCGACGACGTGCTGGACGCCACCGAGTACGTCACCCCCGCCATCGAGATCATCGACGCGCGCATCGAGCAGTTCGACCGCCACACCAAGGTCATGCGCAAGGTGTTCGACACCATCAGCGACAACGCGGCCAACGCCGGCATCGTGCTGGGCGGCCGCCAGGTCGCGCCGCGCTCGGTGGACCTGCCCTGGTGCGGCGCCATCCTGCGCCAGAACGGCGTGGTGGAAGAAACCGGCCTGGCCGCCGGCGTGCAGGGCCACCCCGCCATTGGCGTGGCCTGGCTGGCCATGAAGCTCGCCCCCTGGGGTGAGTGCCTGCAGCCCGGCCAGGTGGTGCTGGCGGGCTCGTTCACGCGCCCCGTTGCCGCCCAGGCCGGGGACAGCTTCGACGCCGACTACGGCCCGCTGGGCCGGTTCGCATTCCGCTTCACCTGACCCCCTGAAAGGAGAAAAACACCCCCCACCCGTGCCTCGGCCAATTACTTAACATATTCAATATATGCGGGTTGCACACCCGGCAAGGAGACAACACCATGACATCGTTCGTTCTTTTCCTGCGCATCGCCTTCACCTCGCTGGTCACCCTGACGCTGTGGCTGGCCAGCCCCGCATCGGCCCAGCCCGGTGACTTCCCGAACAAGCCCCTGCGCTGGCTGGTGGGTTTCCCCGCCGGTGGGGGCACCGACTTTCTCGCCCGCACCGTGGGGCAGCAACTCTCCCGGCAACTGGGCCAGCCCGTGCTGATCGACAACAAGCCCGGCGCGGCCTCCAGCATTGCCGCCGAGACGGCCGCGCGTTCGCCCGCGGATGGCTACACGCTGCTCACGGGCGACAACGCGGTGCTGGTCTTCAATCCCGTCCTCTACAAGAAACTGGGCTACGACCCCCAGCGCGACTTTGCCCCGCTGGGCCTGATGGCGCGCTTCCCGCTCATCCTTGCGGTCCATCCCGGCAGCGGCATCACCTCGGTCCAGCAGTGGATTCAGGAAGTGAAGAAGGCGCCTGGCCAGTTCAGCTACGCCTCGCCCGGCATCGGCACGCCGCACCACCTGGCCATGGAACTGATCAAGCAGCGCCTGGGACTGTTCATCGTGCATGTGCCCTACCGCGGCGCGGCGCCCGCCGTGCAGGACGTGGCGGGCGGACAGGTGCCGATGATGATTGTTGAAAGCGCCGGCGGCCTGCCCATGATCAAGGCCGGCAAGCTAAGGCCGCTGGCCGTGGTGTCCGCCCGCAGAATGCCCGTGCTGCCTGATGTGCCCACCTTCGCGGAGCTGGGCTACAAGGACCTGGAGGTCTATGCCTGGCAGGGCGTGGTCGTGCCGAAGGCCACACCCAGGGCGATCGTGGACCGGCTGTCAACGGAGTTGCAGAAGGCCGTGTCAACGCCCGAGGTGCGCCGCAAGCTGGTGGAGTTTGGCATGGAGGTCAACCCCAGCGACGCCACCCTCATGACCACCTACATGGCCCTGGAATCCGCCCTGTGGCATCCGCTGATAAGACAAAAGGGTATCAGCGCGGACTGACGCAGAATGTGCGTGATCCATCCAGAATTTTCCCCATGAAACTCCCCCTCAATCCGTTCAAGCAGGCCCTGGCCGAAAAGCGCGCGCAGATCGGCCTCTGGCTGGGCCTGGCCAGCCCCTACAGCACCGAGATCTGCGCCGGCGCCGGCTTTGACTGGCTGCTCATTGATGGCGAACACGCGCCCAATGACATCCACACCATCCTTGCGCAACTGCAGGTGATTGCGGCCTACCCGGGCTCGCACGCGATTGCGCGGGTGCCCATGGGCCACGGCCATCTGGGCCAGGCACTGATCAAGCAGTACCTGGACATCGGCGTGCAGACCCTGCTGGTGCCCATGGTGGATACCGCCGAGCAGGCCGCCACGCTCGTGCAGTCGGCGCGCTACCCGCAGGACGGCGGGGGCGGCGGCGTGCGCGGCATGGGCGGCGCGCGCGCCTCGCGCTGGGGCCGTTACCCGAACTACGCCAGGGAAGCCAACGCCCAGGTCTGCCTGCTGGTGCAGGCCGAGACGCAGACCGCGCTGGACAACCTCGATGCGATTGCCGCCACCGACGGGGTGGACGGCGTGTTCATCGGCCCGGCGGATCTCTCGGCCTCCATGGGCCATGTGGGCAACCCCGGGCATGCCGATGTGCAGGCCGCCATTGCCGACGCGATTGCCCGCATCACCCGCGCGGGCAAGGCCGCCGGCATCCTCACGCCCGACGAGGCGACGGCGCGCAAGTACCTGGCCCTGGGCGCCACCTTTGTGGCGGTGGGGCTGGACACGAACCTGCTGGTCAAGGCCACCAGTGCGCTGGCCGCGGCGTTCAAGTCCACGGCGGCCCCCGCGCCCACCAGCAAGACCTACTGAACGCCATGAGCGACACCCCGCGCAAATTCCGCTCCGCCACGATCTACGAGGGCACCATCCGCGCCACCACGCGCAGCTTTCTGCATGCGCTGGGGCAGGACGAGGATGACATCACCCGCCCGCACATCGGCGTGTTCCACACCGGCGGCGAGATGAGCCCGTGCAACCTCAACCTGCGCGACCAGGCCCAGCACGCCAAGACCGGGGTCTACGCGGCCGGCGGCATGCCGCATGAATGCCCGGTGGTGTCGGTGAGCGACGGCCTGACCATGGCGCATTCGGGCATGCGCTTCTCGCTGATCTCGCGCGAGCTGATCGCCGACAGCGTGGAGGCCTCCACCCGCGGCCACCAGTGGGACGGCATCTTTGCCATCGGCGCCTGCGACAAGAACCTGCCGGGCCTGATGATGGGCATGCTGCGCTGCAATGTGCCTGGCGTTTTTGTGCACGGCGGCTCGGCGCTGCCGGGCCAGATGCCGGGGCCGTACACGCCCGCGGGCCGGGGCCGCGACCTCAACGTGGTCGACACCTACGAGACCATTGGCAAGGTGCTGGCCGGCGACGCCACGCCGGACGAACTCACCCGCATCAGCCAGGCCTGCCTGCCCACGGCCGGTGCCTGCGCCGGCCAGTTCACCGCCAACACCATGGGCATGGTGGGCGAGGCGCTGGGCCTGTCGCCCATCGGCTCGAGCATGGTGCCCGCCGTGTTCAGCGAACGGGCGCCCCTGATGCGCCGCGCCGCCAGAACCTTGATGGCCGCCGTGATGGGCGAGGCCCCGCTGCCGCGCGACATCGTCACGCGCAAGGCGCTGGAGAACGCCTGCGCCGTGGTGTCGGCCACGGGCGGCTCGACCAACGCGGCGCTGCACATCCCGGCCATCGCGCACGAGGCGGGCATCCGCTTTCACCTGGACGACGTGGCCGAGGTGTTCGCCCGCACGCCGCTGATCGGCGACCTGCGCCCCGGCGGCAAATACCTGGCGCGCGACATGTACTACATCGGTGGCGCCCAGGTCGTGATGCAGGAACTGCTGCGCGGCGGCTTTGTGCATGGCGACGCGCTCACCTTCACCGGCCGCACGCTGGCCGAGGAACTGCAGGGCGCCAATGCGCCCGACGGCGAAGTGGTGCGCACGCTCGGGCAGGCGCTGAGCCGCGACGGCGGGCTGGCCGTGCTCAAGGGCAACCTCTGCCCCGATGGCGCGCTGCTCAAGACCGCCGGCCTCAAGACCTTGACGCACACCGGCCCGGCCCGCGTCTTCGAGTGCGAGGAAGACGCCCAGACTGCCGTGCAGCAGATGCGCTATGCGGCGGGTGACGTGATCGTGATCCGTAACGAGGGCCCGCGCGGCAGCCCCGGCATGCGCGAGATGCTGGGCATCACCGCGCTGCTGTATGGCCAGGGCATGGGCGACAAGGTGGCCCTGCTGACCGACGGCCGCTTCTCGGGCGCCACCCGCGGCCTGTGCATTGGCTACGCCGGCCCCGAGGCCGCCGACGGCGGGCCGATTGCCGCGCTGCGCGATGGCGACGTGGTGCGCATCGATGCCCGCGCCGGCACGCTCGGCATCAGCGTGGACCTGACCGCCGACGAGATCCATGCCCGGCTCGCGCAGCGCGTGCCGCGCCCGGCCCCGCGCGGCGGCCTGCTTGAAAAATACGCCGCCAGCGTGCGGCCCGGCCATCAGGGCGCCGTGACCCACTCGGGCGGCGTGGTCTGGCTGCGCGACGACACCTGACTCACCCCCACCATTTCAAGATGGAGACTCCCATGAATGCCGTTCTCAAACCCAACGCCTCGATGCATGCCGACGAATGGCAGGCACGGGTCCAGCTGGCGGCCTGCTACCGCGTGTTTGCCATGCTCGGCTGGACCGAGATGATCTACAACCACATCACCGTGCGCCTGCCCCGCAGCGTGGCGGGTGAGGACAAGCAGTTCCTGATCAACCCCTTCGGCCTGCACTACAGCGAGGTCACGGCCAGCAACCTGCTCAAGATCGACGTCAGGGGCAAGAAGCTGGACGACAACCCCTGGCCCGTGAACCCCGCCGGCTTCACCGTGCATGCCGCCATCCACGAAGGACTGCCCGATGCCCACTGCGTGATGCACACCCACACCACGGCCGGCATCGCCGTGGCCAGCACCCAGGGCGGGCTGGCGCAGAACAATTTCTATTCCGCGCAACTGCACGACCTGGTGGCCTACCACGACTTTGAAGGCATCACCATCCACGCCGACGAGGCGCCGCGGCTGCTGAAGAACATCGGCGGCAAGCCGGTGGTGATCCTGCGCAACCACGGCCTGCTGTCCTGGGGCGCGACGCTGCCGCTGGCCCTGGTGCGGCTGTGGACACTGAACCGCGCCTGCGAAATCCAGGTGGCGCAGGCCGCGCTGGGCCCCGCGATTGCCGTGCCCGAGGCCGTGGCGCGCAAGACCACCCACGACTCGTTCCAGTTCGACGCGCAGTTTGGCGCCGGGCAGGATGTGTTCGACGCGCTGGTCCGGCAGGTGGACCGGATCGACGACAGCTATAAAAACTAGAGCACGCCACGCCCGACTGGCGTGGACTGGAGACCCTTTTGATCAACAAAGTCTGTATTTACGGGGCCGGCGCCATCGGCGGCTGGATCGGGGTGAAGCTCGGGCAGGCCGGCTGCGCCGTGAGCGTGGTCGCGCGCGGCCAGACGCTGGCGGCCATTCAGGCCAACGGCCTGCGGCTGCAGCAGGGCGACGAGACGCAAGCCGTGTCCGTGCAGGCCAGCGCGAACCCGGCGGATCTGGGCGTGCAGGATCTGGTGATCGTCGCCGTCAAGGCCCCGGCCATGGCCGACGTGGCGCAAGCCATTGGCCCGCTGCTGGCTCCCGACACGATGGTGCTCACCGCCATGAACGGCGTGCCCTGGTGGTTCTTTGAAGGGTTTGGCGGCCCGCTGGCCGGCACCCGGCTCAAGGCCGTGGACCCCGAAGGCGCAATTGCCCGCGCCATCCCGGGCCGCCACATCGTGGGCTGCGTGGTGCACGCGAGCTGCTCGCTCAACGGCCCCGGGTTTGTGAAGCACCACTTTGGCAACCGGCTGATCATTGGCGAGCCGTCGGGCGAAAAGACGGCGCGCGTGCAACAGCTGGTGGCGCTGCTCACGCAAGCCGGCCATGAAACCGTGCTCTCGGAGCAGATCCAGAAAGACGCCTGGTACAAGCTGTGGGGCAACATGACCGTCAACCCGGTGAGCGCCATGACCGGCGCGACCACCGACCTCATCCTCAATGACGACCTGGTGCGCGGCTTCATCTCCAGCGTGATGCTAGAAGCGCGCGAGATCGGCGCGCGCATCGGCATCCCGATTGCCGACCAGCCCGAAGACCGGCACCAGATGACGCGCAAGCTCGGCGCCTTCAAGACCTCGATGCTGCAGGACGTGGAGGCCGGCAAGGCGGTGGAGCTGGATGCGCTGGTGACCGTGGTCAGGGAACTGGGCGCGCTGACGGGTGTACCGACACCTTTTACTGACGCGCTGCTCGGCCTGAGCCGCCTGCATGCAAGAGTCCACGGCCTGTATTAGCATCAGCCCCACGCTTGTCACTTCGTGGACTGCGCTGCCCCCCGGGGGGGCCTTCGCGCCTTGGGGCGGCCCGGCGCCGCTCAACACTGCTTTCTAGACCATGACTCAACACCGGGCGCTGAGCGGCGCCGCGTTCGCCACGCTCCTGCTGATCGCCCTGATGATGGGCGCCAACCACGTGGCGGCGCGCATCGCCTTCAACCACGGCGTCGACGTGGCCACGGCCGTGGTGTTTCGCAGCACGGTCACGGCGCTGGTGATCGTGACGCTGCTGGCCCTTCAGGGCGTGCGCGTGCGCTTCACGGCGCGCCACAAGCGCATGCTGCCGGTGATCGGCCTGCTGGTGGGGGTGCAGAGCCTGTGCCTGTACTCCGCCGTGGCCCGCCTGCCCGTGGCGCTGGCGCTGCTGGCCTTCAACACCTATCCGCTGTGGACGGCGTTCTGGTCGGCCGTGGTGTACCGCCAGCGGCCCGAGCGCGCCATGGTGATCGCCATGCCGGTGATCCTCGCTGGCCTGGCGCTGGCGCTGGACGTGTTCGGCGCCGCCTCGGGCCTGGGCGCGGCGGGCCAGTGGGGGCGCATTGGCGTGGGCGTGGCCTTTGCGCTGGCGGCGGCGGCCACCTTCGGCCTGGCCCTGGTGCTCACGCAGCATGAAGCGGGCGATGTCGATGGCCGGGTGCGCACCGCCACCACCATGACCATGGCGGGCCTGGTGGCGCTGGCCACCATCGGCCTGCAGGGCGGGTTTCATCTGCCCAACGCGGCCGCCGGCTGGGGCGGGCTGGCCGCGCTGACCTTTCTTTATGGCACGGCCTTCACCATCATGTTCACCGTGCTGCCCAAGCTCGGCGTGGTCGGCAACTCGGCCATCATGAATGTGGAGCCGGTGTTTGCGCTGGTGCTGGCCTGGCTGATCCTGGGCCAGGCCATCGCGCCGATCCAGATCGTCGGCGCGCTGGTGGTGGTGGGCGCGGTGATGACGCTGGGGCTGCGCAAGCGCTGATCAGTCGCCCGTCACCACCGGCACCCGCGGCGCCAGCGCGCACATCAGCTCATAGCCCACGGTGCCGGCGGCCTGGGCCACGTCATCGATCGGCAGCACGGCGCCGCCGGAGGCACGACCCCACAGCGTCACTTCACTGCCAAAGCCCGCGTCGGGCACCGGCGTCAGGTCCACCGTGATCATGTCCATGCTGACCCGGCCCACCATGCGGGTGCGCACGCCATTGACCAGCACCGGCGTGCCCGTGGTGCAGTGGCGCGGGTAGCCGTCGGCATAGCCGCAGGCCACGATGCCAATGCGCAACGGCGCATCGGCGGTAAAGCTCGAGCCATAGCCCACGGTGTCCCCGGGCTGCAGGTTCTGCACGCCAATCAGCTGGCTGGCCAGCGTCATCGCGCCCTGCAAGTCCCATTGCCCGGCCGAGTGTTCGGGATGGTCCGGCGCACTGCCGTAAATCGCAATGCCCGGGCGGACCCAGTCGGCCCGCACATCGGCCGCCTGGGCGTGGCGCAGCGTGGCAGCGCTGTTGCCCAGGGTGCGCTCACCCGGCAGGTCGCGCGTGGCCTGGGCAAACGCCGCCACCTGGTGGGCAATGCCGCGCGGGCCATCGGCGTCACTGAAGTGGGTCATGAGCGAGATTTCGTCCACCTGCGGCAGCGCGTTCAGGCGCGTCCAGGCACTGCGGTAGACCGAGGGCACAAAGCCCAGACGGTTCATGCCCGAGTTCATCTTCAGGAACACCCGGTGGGGTTGGTGCGTCTTGTGGGTGGCCAGCATGTCGATCTGCTCGCGGCAATGCACGGTGTGCCAGAGGTTCAGGCGCGAACACAGCTCCAGGTCGCGCGGCTCGAACACGCCCTCGAGCAGCAGGATGGGCCCGCGCCAGCCCAGGGCACGCACGCGCTCGGCCTCGGCCAGGTCCAGCAGGGCAAAGCCGTCCGCCGCGCGCAGGCCTTCGAACACCCGCTCGATGCCATGGCCATAGGCATTGGCCTTGACCACGCCCCAGACCTTGGCATCGGGCGCGGCAGTGCGCACCCTGGCCAGGTTGTGGCGCAGCGCGCCGGTGTGGATGGTGGCCTGGATGGGACGGGGCATGGAGGTCGCTCTTTTGCAGTGAACTGTCAAGCGGATTTTGTCATTACCCGCCGTGATATAACGCCCTGTCGTCAGGAGACAGCCTCTATATTGCCCGGCATTAGTTCACCGAATGCCCCAGCCAGACACTCGATGAAGCGCGGTTTTTACACCATCATGTCGGCCCAGTTTTTTTCGTCACTGGCCGACAACGCGCTTTTCGTGGCCGCCGTCGAACTGCTGCGCACCAGCGGCGCCGCCGAGTGGCAGCGCGCCGCCCTGGTGCCGATGTTCGCGCTGTTTTACGTGATCCTGGCGCCGTTCGTGGGGGCCTTCGCCGACGCGCTGCCCAAGGGCAAGGTCATGTTCGTGAGCAACGCCATCAAGGTGGTGGGTTGCGTGATGATGCTGTTTGGCGGCCACCCGCTGCTGTCGTTCGCGGTCGTGGGGCTGGGCGCCGCGGCCTATTCGCCGGCCAAGTACGGCATCCTGACCGAGCTGCTACCGGCCTCGCAACTGGTCAAGGCCAATGGCTGGATCGAGGGGCTGACCATCGCGTCCATCATCCTGGGCATCCTGCTGGGCGGCCAGCTGGTGAGCCACGCGGTGTCAAGCCACCTGCTGTCGTTTGACTTTCCCTTCATCGACACCAACATCGACACCCCGCCCGAGGCAGCCATCGCCGTGCTGATCTTCATCTACGCGCTGGCGGCCTGGTTCAACACCCGCATCCCGCACACCGGCGTGGAAATGCGCGCCATGCCGCGCAACCTGCTGGAGCTGGTGCCCGACTTCTGGACCTGCAACTCGCGTCTGTGGCATGACAAGCTCGGGCAGATTTCGCTGGCCACGACCACGCTGTTCTGGGGCGTGAGCGGCAACCTGCGCTACATCATCCTGGCCTGGAGCGCGGCGGCGCTGGGCTACAGCACCACCCAGGCCTCTTCACTGTCGGGGGTGGTGGCCATCGGCACGGCCGTGGGCGCGGTGCTGGCGTCCATGCGCATGAAACTGGACACCGCCACCCGCGTGATCCCGCTGGGCATCGGCATGGGGCTGCTGGTGATTTTCATGAATTTCATCGGCAATGTCTGGGTGGCCGCGCCCTTCCTCATCCTGCTGGGCGGGCTGGGCGGCTTCCTGGTGGTGCCGATGAACGCGCTGCTGCAGCACCGGGGCCACAACCTCATGGGAGCCGGCCGGTCCATCGCGGTGCAGAACTTCAACGAGCAGGCCTGCATCCTGGGGCTGGGCGCGTTCTACAGCCTGTCCACGGGCATGGGCCTGTCGGCCTTCGGCGCGATCACCGCCTTTGGCGTGCTGGTGGCAGGCTTCATGTGGCTGATCAAGCGCTGGCACGCCTCCAATTGCGTGAAGCACCGCGCCGAGGTCGAGCACCTGCTGGAAGTGGCGCGCCACGACAACCTGCATGGGTGACGCGGCCCGCAGCGGCGCGCGGCGGCACCCTCCGGACACGCCCGGTCCATGAGCCCCCTGTTGCCCGTCGCGGCATTGATGCTCAACGCGCTGGTGTGGGGCCTGTCGTGGTGGCCGTTCCGCGCGCTGGAAGGTCACGGCCTGCACCCTTTGTGGTCCACGGCGCTGATCTACGCCTTCTCGCTGGTCTGCCTGCTGCTGGCGCGGCCGGGGGCCTGGAGCGCGTTTGCCCGACACCCGCTGCTGTGGCTGCTGGCCGCCGCGGCCGGGCTCACCAATGTGGGCTTCAACTGGGCCGTGACGGTGGGCGACGTGGTGCGCGTGGTGCTGCTGTTCTACCTGATGCCCGCCTGGAGCGTGCTGCTGGCCTGGCCGCTGCTGGGCGAAAAACCCACGGCAGGTTCCCTGCTACGCCTGCTGCTGGCGCTGACCGGCGTGGTGGTGGTGCTCAAGACCGGCAACACGCCCTGGCCCGTTCCCGAAGGCCTGGCCGACTGGCTGGCCCTGATGGGCGGCTTCAGCTTCGCGCTCACCAACATCCTGCTGCTCAAGCTCAGCCCGGTGCCGGCGGCCTCGCGCGTGCTGGCCATGTTTGCCGGCGGCGCGCTCATGGCCAGCCTCACGGCCGCCGCCGGCATGGCCCAGGGGCTGGTGACCGCGCCACCCGCGCCCGCGCTGCCCTGGCTGGCCGTGGCTTTGGCGCTGGGCCTGGCCTTTCTGGTGGGCAACCTGTGCCTGCAGTACGGGGCCTCCCGCCTGGCGGCGCACACCACGGCGCTGGTCATGTTGTCGGAGGTGGTGTTTGCCAGCGTCTCGTCGGTGGCGGCCGGGGCCGCCCAGCTCACCAGCCGCACGCTGCTGGGCGGCGCGCTGATCCTGCTGGCCGCGGGTTGGTCGGCCTGGCCCGCGCGCCCGCCGGGCTGACCCCATCCGTCACGGCGCCCGCAGGGGCTTGCAGGCCGTGGTACCTTGCATCCACTGCATTCCGGGAGTTTTCCATGACCACTGTCTACGACTTTGAAGCCGCGCAGATCGACGGCAAGCGCGTCAAGCTGTCCAGATACAAGGGCAAGGCCCTGCTGATCGTCAACACCGCAAGCGCCTGCGGCTTCACGCCGCAGTTTGGCGGGCTCGAGGAACTTCACCAGACCTATGGCAAGAAGGGCCTGGTGGTGCTGGGCTTCCCGTGCAACCAGTTCGGCGCCCAGGACCCGGGCAGCAATGAGGAGATTGCCGGGTTCTGCCAGCTCAACTACGGCGTGAGCTTTCCGATGATGGCCAAGATCGACGTCAATGGGCCCGGGGCCGACCCGCTGTACCAGTGGCTCAGCTCGGAGGCGCCGGGCCTGCTGGGCAGCAAGGCCATCAAGTGGAACTTCACCAAGTTCCTGATCGGCAAGGACGGCCAGGTGCTCAAGCGCTTTGCCCCCCAGGATGCCCCGGCCGCGCTGGCGAAGGATATCGAGGAAGCACTGGCCGCAGCCGCTTGAGCCCGAACAGCGGCCGCAGCCAGGCGCTGCGCCGCACGATGGCGGTGACGCCCCAGCAGCCCAGCACCGTGCCGGCCACCAGCAGCGTGGGTTCCAGCACCGGCCCCAGGGCCAGCGGCGCCAGGCCCACGGCCAGCACGATGATGAAGGTCTGGTGCAGCATGTACCACGGGTAGACCGATTCGTTGGCCCAGTTCAGCCAGGGCCAGGGGCGGTTGAGCTTGCGGTGGGCCCAGCCCAGCACGGCGACCAGGGTGGTCCACAGGTACAGGTCGGCCACCAGCCGCAGCAGCAGGCGCGGTGCGCCAGGGGACTCCAGCGGCAGCGCTTCGCGCAAGCCCGTGAAGGCCACCAGCAGGGCGGCGGACAGCCCCAGCGCCAGCCAGCGCAGGCGCATGAGTGCGGCCCAGACGCCCTGGTCCAGACCCATCCAGAAGCCGTAGAGAAACAGCGTGAAGTACACCGCATGGACCCAGCCGTCGTGCAGCAGGTCATGGGTGACCGGAAAGTGCGGCCAGAGCGTGAACGAGTACAGCATCAGCGGCAGGGTGGGCACCAGCAGCAGGCCGGCGCCACGCAGGCCGTTGAAGGCGCGCCGCAGGCGCTGGCCGGGCGCCGAATCCAGCAGCGGCAGCAGCGCCGCCAGCACCAGGGTGTAGACCCACAGGTAGGCCAGGTACCAGAGATGGTTCCAGGTGACGCCTTCGCGCCAGCCATCGAAGGCGCCGCGCGGCCACGGCCCGCCGCTGTAGTAGCGCAGCAGGAAGTCACCGAAGCCCGGCGCCACCAGGCCGTTGGCCACGCCCTGCGCATAGGGCTGGTAGGGCACGATCACGGCCATGCCAAAGGCCAGCGGCAGCACCAGGCGCCAACTGCGCAGCCGCACCAGCGCGCCCGCGGTGCGGCCGCGCCGCAGAAAGCCGAACGCCAGGCCCGAGATCAAGAACACCAGGTCCATGCGCCAGAGGTTCAGCGCCCGCATCGGGGCCTGCAGCCAGCCGGCGGCGTGCGGGCTCTTGAGGTGCCAGCCCCAATCAGCGACGTAGTACATCGCCACGTGGTACAGGATGACCAGGGCAAAAGCCAGGGCGCGCAGGGCGTCGATGTCGTGGCGGCGGTTCATGGGCGGCTCCGGGAGTGGACAGGGCCGCGATGATCAGCCGGACAGCCTCTGGCCAGGTGCCCGATGGGACGAACCCGCCGGTTTTTGTGACGAGCGGCGGCGACCGGGGACGAACTCCGTAGCCGCCGGCCCTAGACTCTGGCCCCATGACCGACAGCGTCACCATCTGGCTTCGCCGCTACCAGCCCTATCGCCGCCGGGCCGAGGTGGCTTTCTGGGTGGTGGTGCTGGGGCTGAATGCTGCCTTCAACAGCGCGGTGGCGTGGATGGACCTGCGCCGCAGCCGCCCGGACGTGCAGGCCTGGGAGCCGGTGCTGTGGGAAGTGTCGAGCGTTCTGGTGCTGGGCCTGATGGTCCCGGCGCTGATCGCCTTCGAGCGGCGCTACCCGCTGCGCTGGGAGCGGCTGCCGCGCCACCTGGGCGCGCACCTCGTGGCCAGCGTGGTGTTCTGCGCGGCCCACATGGCATTGATGTTTGCGCTGCGCTACCCCGTCTACGCGCTGGTGGGCGCCACCTACCGGCCGGGCCCCTGGCTGACCCAGTTCGGCTACGAGTACCTCAAAGACGTTCGCAGTTACGCCACCCTGCTGCTCACGGTGCTGGGCTACCGGCTGCTGCTGCTGCGGGCGCAGGGCGAGGCCAGGGTGCTGGACCCGGCCGAGGCGCCCGCCGGCGAAGCACCCGCGCCACCCACGCCGACCGTGGCGACGCGGCCCGAGCGCTTCCTGGTGCGCAAGCTGCGCAAGGAGTTCCTGGTGGCGGCGGCCGACATCGAATGGCTGCAGGCCCAGGGCAACTATGTGGCCCTGCATGTGCACGGCCACGACTACCTGCTGCGCTCGACGTTGTCGGACTTCATGGCGCAGCTGGACCCGGCGCGCTTCGCGCGGGTGCACCGCAGCCATGTGGTGAACCTGGACCGGATTGCCGAAATCGAGCCCACCGATGGCGGGGATGCGGTGCTGCGCATGAAGGACGGCTCCACGGTGCCGTGCAGCCGGCGCTACCGTGACGCGCTGGCCGGCCCCGCGCCCGGCTGAGGGGCTCTGGCGCTGCGCGGGGCTGCCGCGTTCAGCATGCCCAGCCCTGCTCGCGCGCCCTCGCCTCGTCCAGCCGCACCAGGTCGGCCAGCGTGCGCCCGGGCTCGTCGCGAAAGCGCTCCTCGAGCCGCCGCACGTAGGTGATGCGGTCCACCCGGAAGCTGCGGAAGTCCTCGCGGCTTTCGCACCAGGCCGCGAGCGTCCAGACCTTGCCCCAGTAGAAGCAGCCCAGCGGGCGCAGCGTGCGCTCGCTGGCCTTGTCGCTCAGGTCACGGTACTGGATGAAGACCTTGCAGCGCGCCTGCACTGCCTCGCGCAGGGTCTGCAATGTGCGCTGGGCCGGCGGGCCCAGGCCACCGCCGGAAGCAAACACCGCCAGGGCCTCGGCGGCCGCGCGCGCGTCGCCCGGCAGCACCGACATGATCTTGCCCAGCGCGTCCTGGGCGCTTTGCGCCAGCGCCGGGTCGAGCCAGACCTGGGCCACGCGCACCGAAGCCACCAGCGCCTTGGCTTCGTCCTGGGTGAACATCATGGGCGGCAGGTCGAAGCCCGCGCCCAGCCGGTAGCCCACCCCGGCCTCGCCCTCGATCGGCACGCCCTGGTGCTGCAGGTCGGCCACGTCGCGGTAGATGGTGCGCTCGGACACTTCCATGCGCTGGGCCAGGAAGGCGGCCGTGGTCAGGCGCCGCCCGCGGATGAGCTGGATGATGTGGAACAGGCGGTCGGCGCGGCGCATGGACATGAAGGGGTCAATGGGAGCGGGTGGGCGGTGTGACGTCCGGCCCCGGGGAAACGGGAAGCCAACATTCTGGACCGATTCGCGTCAGGAGCTGTCAGTAGTGTGGCGCCCGCGCGCAGGCAGCTGACAGGACTCTAGAATGACCGCTCCCATGACCCAGCCCACCGGCCCGACCTTCCAGCGCATCGAGGAGGTGCCGTTCGCGGCGTTCGAGCAGGGCGGCCACATCGCCGGGCGGCGCACGCCGCTGCTGGTCAAGGGCGCGGTGCGGCACTGGCCCGCCTGGGACCGCTGGTCTTTTGACCACCTGGCCGACCTGTGCGAGGACCGCCCCGAACCCATCACGGCGCGGTTCCAGACCGGCCTGACCGAACAGGGCGCCACGCGCCAGGCGCGTCACCTGCCCGTGGCACCGTACCTGCGCGAGCTGGGCCGGCAGGCCGTGGCCCAGGGCGGCAACGGTGCGACGCTGGCGCCCTACCCACCCTCCACCACCGAAGTTCCGGGCCAGCGCTTTACGCTGGACTGGTCGCGCATGAACTTCACGCCCGACCGCCTGTACCTGCAGCAGTGGGACATGCTGGCGGCGCTGCCCGCGCTGCGCCGGGACTTTCCGCTGCGCCGGCTGTGGCCCGGCGGGCGCCTGACCTGGGAGTACGTGTTCATGGGCCCGGCCAACACGCTGTCCGGCCTGCACTTTGACTTTCCCAACAACTGGTTTTGCCAGGTGCGCGGCACCAAGGAGTTCATCCTGTTCGGGCCCGAGCAGACCCCGCACCTGAGCGTGGCCCGCAAGTACGACTGGGGCGCCACGCTGAGCGAGGTGGACATCGCCCGGCTCGACCAGCAGCCCGCCGTGCGCGACCGGTTTGCCCGGGCGCATGGGATCTATGCCCGGGTCGAGGCGGGTGACGCGCTGTACATCCCGCGGCGCACCTGGCACGCGGTGGTGTCGCTGACCCCGTCGATCAGCATCGGCATCTTCGGGCTCACGCCCTTCGAGGTGGCCACGGGCGGCAGCCTGGCCACGATCCAGGACGGCCTGCACCGCGCGCGGCTGTACCGCTGGGGCCATTGCACCTGCCACCCGGCGCGGCCTTCCGCCGCCTAGGCCGCGAGCGCGCTGTCCAGCAGCTCGACCCAGTGCTTCACGGGCGTGGCCGTGCCGCTTTGCAGGTGGGTGATGCAGCCGATGTTGGCGCTCACAATGACCTCGGGCGCCTGCGCCGCCAGCTGGCCCAGTTTGCGGTCGCGCAAGGGGTAGGCCAGCTCGGGCTGGAGCACGCTGTAGGTGCCCGCGGAGCCGCAGCACAGGTGCGATTCATTGAGCGCCACCCGCACCTGGAAGCCCAGTGCGCCCAGGTGCTTCTCGACGCCACCGCGCAGCTGCTGGCCATGCTGCAGCGTGCAGGGCGGGTGAAAGACCAGTGGCGGCGCGGTCTGCTTCACGCGCGCGGCCAGCCCGGGGCGGGCAGCCTGCAGCGCGGCGCCCAGCTCGGGCAGCAGCTCGCTCAGGTCGCGCGTCAGCGCGCTGATGCGCGCCGCGCGCGCCGCGTAGGCCGGGTCGTGGCGCAGCAGGTGGCCGTATTCCTTGACGGTCACGCCGCAGCCCGAGGCGTTCATCACGATCGCCTCCACGCCGGCCTCCACCTCGGGCCACCAGGCATCGACATTGGCGCGCATCTGGGCCAGCCCGCCGTCCTGGTCGTTGAGGTGGAATTTGACCGCGCCGCAGCAGCCGGCCGCGGGCGCGACCACGGCCTCGATGCCCGCGGCGTCCAGCACGCGCGCGGTCGCGCTGTTGATGTTGGGCATCATGGCCGGCTGCACGCAGCCGGCCAGCATCAGCATTTTGCGCGGGTGGCGGGTGGCGGGCCAGGCCCCGGCGTCCTGCGGCGCGGGCACCTTGGCCTTGAGGCTTTCGGGCAACAGCCCGCGCACCGCCTGGCCCAGCTTCATGGCCGGGCCGAACAGCGGTGACGGCAGGCCTTCCTTGAGCAGCCAGCGGGTGGCGCGCTCGACCGGCGGGCGCGGCACCCTGGCATCGACCAGCTTGCGGCCGATGTCCACCAGGTGGCCGTATTGCACGCCGCTCGGGCAGGTGCTCTCGCAGTTGCGGCAGGTCAGGCAGCGGTCCAGGTGCAGCTGGGTCTTGCGCGTGGGTGCCTCGCCCTCGAGCACCTGCTTCATGAGGTAGATGCGCCCGCGCGGCCCGTCGAGCTCGTCGCCCAGCAACTGGTAGGTCGGGCAGGTGGCGGTGCAGAAGCCGCAGTGCACGCACTTGCGCAGGATGGCCTCGGCCTCCTGGCCTTCGGCGGTGTCCCGGTACTCGGGCGCGAGATGGGTTTGCATGCGGTCAGGGCCTTTCGGGGGCGGGCGTGGGCGCGGCGGCGGCGCGGGGTTCGCGGTGGCCAAACTGCCGCAGGTCGCGCAGCAGTGGCGGCAGCGACAGGGCCAGCAGCACCAGCGCCAGCGGCACCACGCTGACAAAGCCCAGGTACTTGAAGCCGGCCGCGCCCAGCACGCCGCCGGCCAGGAACATGGCCAGCAACGAGGCATACAGCCGCAGCTTGGCGCGGTTGGCGCGCACCCGGCTTTCGGGCGGTGAATCGCCGCGGTTCCAGTAGGCCAGCTTGCCCAGTTCAATGCCCAGGTCGGTGATGATGCCGGTCATGTGGGTGGTGCGGATCAGGGCCGACGACACCTTGGTCACCAGCGCGTTCTGCAGGCCCATGGTGAAGGTGAGCAGCAGCACCGTGAGCGGCACGGCAAACGGGGTCTGGCGATTGAGCGTGGCCCCGATCAGGCCGAACACCAGCAGCAGCACGGCCTCCAGCAGCAAAGGCAGGGCATAGCCGCTTTGCAGGCGCCGGCGATGGCCCCAGTTCACCAGAACGGCCGTGGTGGCCGCCCCCATGAGGAAGAACAGCAGGGCCCCGATGGCCCCGAGCACCAGAGTGACCTCGCCCAGCACCAGGTTGTCGGCCAGCACCGAGACGAAACCCGTCATGTGCGAGGTGTAGGAATGCACCACGATCACCCCGCCCGCGTTGATGGCTCCGGCGTTGAACGCCAGCAGCAGGCCCAGCAGGCGGTTGATCGACTGGGTGCGGTGCCGGCCGGTGAGGTGACGCAGGCGTCGCATGGTGGGTCAGGCCGCCTGCAGGCGGCCGGGGTTGAAGATGCCCGCGGGGTCGAATTCGCGCTTCAGTTCGCGCTGGATCCGGTCCAGCGGCGGCTTTATTGCATCAAATCGGGCTGGAGTCCAGTCGGGGCGGCCACTGGCTGCTATGAAAAGCGTAGCGTTTCCGCCCACGCCGGCCACCGCCTGGCGCAGCCGCCCGGGCGCCTGCGCGTCGTCGGGCGCGGCCCAGACCCAGCGCTGGCCGCCCAGCCAGTCGATCAGTGTGTCGCCCAGGCCCAGCGGCGGCGTGGTGGGCGGCACCGACAGGCGCCACAGGTCCTGGCCCCGGGCATGGCCTTCGGTGAACCAGGGCAGTTGCAGCTCGCGCGCGGCGGTCCAGTCGGCGCTGACCTCGGGCGAGTCCACGCGTTGGCCCGGTGCCTCGCGCAGCAGCCAGCCGCAGGCCGCCTCCACGGCGGCCACCGCGCCTCGCAGGCGCAGGTACAGCGTGGGCTGGCCCGCGTCCACCACCCAGGAACTGGCGTTGAGCGGCAGCGGCAGGCCAGCCCATTCATTGAGCCGGCGAATTGCGGTGGCCTCGTCCAGCGCAAAGCGCAGCGTGGCCTGCGCGGGCGCGAAGGGCAGCACCTTGAGGCTGACCTCGGTGATCAGGCCCAGCGTGCCCAGCGCGCCCACCATGAGCCGCGACACGTCATAGCCCGCCACGTTCTTCATGACCTGGCCGCCAAAGGTGAGGTGCTCGGCTCGGCCATTGACCAGGGACAAGCCCAGCACATAGTCGCGCACCGGCCCCACGCAGGCCCGGGCCGGGCCGCTCAGCCCGGCGGCCACCATGCCGCCCACCGTGGCGCCGGGGCCGAAGTGGGGCGGCTCGAAAGGCAGGCACTGGCCCTGCGCGGCCAGCTCGGCCTCCAGCGCCGCCAGCGGCGTGCCGGCCCGCGCGGTAACCACCAGCTCGCTGGGCTCGTAACTGGTGATGCCGGCCAGCGGCGTGGTGTCGAGCAGCTCGCCACGCGGCGGCTCGCCATAGAAGTCCTTGGTGCCGCCGCCGCGCAGGCGCAGCGGGGTGCCGCTGGCGGCGGCGTCGCGGATGCGGTCGAGCACGGTGAGCAAAGCTGGATCCATGCCGCCATGTTAAGGCGCGGCGCCCGGCCCCGGGCACGGGCGCGCCTTGAAGTTTTTGAATTCAGTCGATGAAAAAGTTGACGGGCAGGCCCGGCACGTCGACCCGCATCGAGAAAACACAGCCGGAGTCGGGGTAGCGGGCCAGCTCGTCGGCCGGCCGGCCATGGCGGGCGGTGGTGAGGTACAGCGTGCGCAGATCGTCGCCGCCAAAGCAGGGCATGGTGGGGCACTGTGCCGGCGTGGGGAACTCGGCCAGGGTCTGGCCGCCGGGCGAGAGCTTGAGCACGCGCCCACCCTCGAACATGGCCACCCAGTAGTTGCCCTGGGCATCCACGGCCGCGCCATCGGGGCGGCCGCCGTAGCCGGGCTGGCCCGGCTGCCAGCCCGCGGGTTTGGCAGGGAACTGGCGGAAGACCCGGTGGCCGCTCATGCCGTTGGAGTCGGCATTCCAGTCCCAGGCCTGGATCAGGTGGTGGGTGGTGTCGGTCCAGTACACGGTGGCGGCATCGGGCGACCAGGCCAGGCCGTTGGCGATCACGCCGTTTTGCGCCTTGAGCTGGACCACGGGCGCCCCGGTGCCCGCCGCGCCCGCCACCTGCGGCCGGCAGTCCACCGAAAACAGCTCCGCGCGGCGCGCGTCACGCGGCTCGTACATGGTGCCGGCCCAGAAGCGGCCCAGCGGGTCGGCCTTGCCGTCGTTGAAGCGCGTGGTGGCCGGGTCATGGTTGAAGCGCGCCAGCAGCACGGGCCCGGTGCCCCACTCGCGCACCCGGTACACGCCGTCGCGCAGGGCCAGCACCAGGCCGCCGGAGCGCGCGGGCGCCATGCAGCCGGGCTCCTGCGCCACCGCCTGGCTCTGCAGCTCGCCGGTGGCGGGGTCGCCACGGTGCAGTTGCCGGCCCGGGATGTCGACCCAGTACAGGCGCTTTTCCTGCGAGTGCCAGAACGGGGATTCGCCGAGTTCGCAGCGGTGCGCGAAGGCGGTTTGCCACGCGCTCACGCCAGCGCCTCCACATGAATCGTCATCTGCGCGCTCAGCGACTCGCCGGGCGCCAGCACCTGCACGCCCAGCTCCTCGGCGCGCGCGCCGGTGCTTTGCATGAGGTTCAGCGCATTGTTGACGTGACTCACGGGCTCGATCGCCACGAAGTCCCGCGTGCCGTTGGTGAACACCACGAGGCGGCGCAGGCTGGAGTCGATGCGGGTCAGCAGCTGGGGGTCGCGCAGGGTCACGCGGCCGTTCCAGCCGTCAAAGCAGTGGTCCACGTCGAGGCTGGCGCAATCGGCGTCCAGCCCGCTGGACGCCGAGCGGGACGTGGGCAGCTTGTCGGGGCCCATCTCCCAGCGGCCACGGGCCTCGAAGCTGACGCGGCTGCCGGCGCGCTTGACGAAGTAGGGGTGCCAGCCCAGGCCCACGGGCGCGGGCGTGCCCGACTGGTTGGTGATGCCCATGGTGAGCTCGAGCGCGCCCGGCGTGATGCGGAAAGTCTGCGAGGTGTCAAAGGCAAAGGGCCAGGCCGCGTCGGCGCGGTGCTCGAACGACAGCATGGCGAACTGGGCCGTGCTCTCCAGCACCTCCCAGGGGCGCTGCCAGCCCACGCCATGGATGGCATGCGGCTCGGCGGCATTGTTGTGGACCAGCGGATGGCTGGTGCCCTGCCATTGCAGCGTGGCCTGGCCCACCCGGTTGGAGAACGGCACCAGCGGGTAGCTGCCGGCCTGGCGCGCCGACACCAGCTGCGCCGCCGGCGTGGATCGCAGCACCGGCACCCCATGAAGCCACAGGCCGGCGATGCAGCCGCCCAGGGCGGGCGCGATTTCGCAGCGCAGGCCGTCGCACGAGAGTTCAAGCGCAAGGGTCATGCGCCCATTGTGCACGCTGGCCAGCGGCCCCAAAAAAAAGGGGCCCGCATCGCTGCGGGCCCAACATCCAAAGGAGACTCTTGCTAACGAAAAATCAACACTGCGGTTTAACGGTGATAGGCCGTCTCGCCGTGGGCGCTGATGTCCAGGCCTTCGCGCTCTTCCTCTTCGGTCACACGCAGGCCGATGACCATGTCAACGATCTTGTAGGCAATGAAGGCCACGACCGCCGACCACACGATGGTGATCAGCACGCCTTCGGCCTGGATCATCACCTGGCTCATGATGGAGAAGTCGGCCTTGCCGGTGCCGCCCAGGCCAGGCGCGGTGAACACGCCGGTCAGGATGGCGCCCAGGATGCCGCCCACGCCGTGCACGCCGAACACGTCCAGCGAGTCGTCGGCGCCCAGCATGCGCTTGAGGCCATTGACACCCCACAGGCAGACGAAGCCAGCCAGCAGGCCCAGGATGATGGCGCCCATGGGGCCCACCGAACCGCAGGCCGGCGTGATGGCAACCAGACCAGCGATGGCACCCGAAGCAGCACCCAGCATCGAGGCCTTGCCCTTGGACAGCGCCTCGCCGATGCACCAGGCCAGCACGGCAGCGGCGGTGGCCACCAGCGTGTTGATGAAGGCCAGGGCAGCGCCGCTGGTGGCTTCCAGGTTGGAGCCGGCGTTGAAGCCGAACCAGCCCACCCACAGCATGGAGGCACCGACCATGGTCAGCGTCAGGCTGTGAGGCGCCATCGATTCCTTGCCGTAGCCCAGGCGCTTGCCCACCATGTAGGCGCCCACCAGACCGGCGACGCCGGCGTTGATGTGCACCACGGTGCCGCCCGCGAAGTCCAGCGCGCCCTTGCCCAGCAGGTAGCCGCCCGAGCCCCACACCATGTGGGCGATCGGCAGGTAGCAGAAGGTGAACCAGATCACCGAGAACAGCAGCACAGCGGAGAACTTCATGCGCTCGGCGAACGAGCCCACGATCAGCGCGCAGGTGATGCCCGCAAAGGTGGCCTGGAACGCGATGAACACGAACTCGGGCAACTTGGCGGTGGCGGTGAAGGTGTCGGCCAGCGAATCGCCGTTGACGCCCTTGAGGAAGATCTTGCTCAGGTCGCCAATGATCTTGCCCTCGGCACCGAACGCCACGCTGTAGCCGTAGATGGCCCACAGCACGGTGATCAGCGAGAACACCACCAGCACCTGCATCAGCACCGACAGCATGTTCTTGCTGCGCACCAGGCCGCCGTAGAACAGGGCCAGGCCGGGCACCGCCATGAAGATCACGAGCGCGGTGGAAATCATCATCCAGGACACGTCGCCCTTGTCGACGGTGGCCTTGGGGGCTTCCGCGGCGGCCGCAGGGGCTGCCGCAGCGGGAGCTGCCGCCGCGGGAGCGGCTTCCGCGGGTTTGGCTTCAGCAGCCGGAGCCGACGCCGCGGGAGCGGCAGCGGGCGTTTGCGCGATGGCGGCCGTGCCGCCAATCAACAGGCCCAGGCCCAGGGCCAGGGAGGCAAGTAGTTTTTTCATGGGTGTCTCTTTCTTGATGGGAGGCTTACAGCGCGTCCTTGCCGGTTTCACCGGTGCGGATGCGAACTACTTGCTCCAGGTTGTAAACAAAAATCTTGCCGTCGCCGATCTTGCCGGTGCGCGCTGCACCTTCGACGGCTTCGATCACGCGCTCGACCAACTCGTCGGCCACCGCCGCCTCGATCTTGACCTTGGGCAGGAAATCCACGACGTATTCCGCACCGCGGTACAGCTCGGTGTGGCCCTTCTGGCGACCGAAGCCCTTGACTTCGGTCACGGTAATGCCCTGCACACCGATGCCGGACAGTGCCTCCCGCACCTCATCCAGCTTGAACGGTTTGATGATGGCCGTTACGAGTTTCATGTCTTCTCCTCAAATAGGTGTTGCTTAGAACGACTTGGCAACCGACACCACCACGGTGCCCTTGCCCACGTCCTTGCCGGCGGTCGGGTCGAAGAACGTGTTCTTGCGGTTGGTCGACACATAGGAAGCACCGACGACGTAGCCGCTCAGGTCCTTGGTGACGCCCAGCTTGTAGTCGGTGATCTTGCCGGCGCCGCCGGGGGTGTTCTTGACCTTCTGGTAACCCACGTGGGCGTTGACGCCCCAGCCGTCACCCAGGTCCTGGGCGTAGCCCAGGTCGATGTAGAAGCTGTTCTTGGTGTTGGGAGCCGAGAAGAACTTGGACACCGCGTGGTAGTACTTGGCCGAGAACGGGCCATAGCTCACGCCGGCGTACAGCTCGGTGTTGTCGATCTTGTTGGTGCCGGCGATGTTGCCCGAACCGGGGTAGTAGTAATAGATGGCACCCAGGTCATAGCCCAGGTCACCGGCGGAACCCTTGTAGCCGCCGTAGAAGTCCATCTCGATGTTGGCGCCGTTGTAGAACTGGCTGCTGATGTTGGAGTTCCAGTTGCCCAGGTAGAAACCGGACTTGTGCGCGAAGTCAAAGCCACCCTGCAGGGCCGGCTTCTTGTTGGTCTGGGAGATGCCACGAAACCGGTAGTCGGAAGCCAGCGTCATGTTGCCGCTCAGCGTGTAGTCGGGTTCGGGCGCCTTGGCCTGGGCGAAAGCAGAAACGCCCGTCAGGGCCAGGGCCGAAGCAAACAGCGCGGTCTTCAATTTCATGGAGTTCTCCGTTAAAAAAAGGATGAGGACAGTTCCACTTAGCAGGGAGCGTGCCAAACTGCACACATCGAAGCGGCCGTGCACTGAATGAGGCCTCTGCGCGTTATGAGCTACAAAATCGGCGGAAAAGAACGCCTTATGCACCATGTCGGTGCCATCTTGGTTTTTTTCAGGCACCAGCCTTAATCACGCACCGGTCTGGGGAGGGGAGTTTCAATGAGCTTGTCTTTGGTGCAGAGCCGTGCGCTGCTGGGCCTGGAAGCGGCCAGCGTCACCGTTGAGGTGCATCTGGCCAACGGCCTGCCCAGCTTCACGCTGGTGGGCCTGGCCGACGTGGAGGTGAAAGAGGCCCGCGAGCGGGTCCGCTCGGCGCTGCAGAACTCGGGGCTGGAGTTCCCGGGCAACAAAAAGATCGTCGTCAACCTGGCGCCAGCCGACCTGCCCAAGGACTCGGGCCGGTTCGATTTGCCCATTGCCCTGGGCATCCTGGCCGCCAGCGGCCAGATTGACGCGGCCAGGCTGGCCGGCCATGAATTTGCCGGGGAGCTCTCGCTGTCGGGCGAACTGCGGCCGGTGCGCGGCGCGCTGGCCATGAGCCTGGCGCTGCACACCAGCGGCATCCACACCCGGCTGGTGCTGCCGGCCGCCAGTGCCGAGGAGGCCGCGCTGGTGCCAGGCGCGCAGGTCTATGGTGCGCGCCACCTGCTGGACGTGGTCCAGCAGTTCGTGGCCGAGCTGGCCGAGGGCGAAGCCCCGCGCGAGGGCTGGGCCCGGGTTCAGCCCGCGCCCGCCAGCGCCGCGCCGGTGTATGCCGACCTGGCCGACGTGAAGGGGCAGGCGGCCGCCAAGCGGGCCCTGGAGATTGCCGCCGCGGGCGGCCACAGCCTGCTCATGGTGGGCCCGCCGGGCTCGGGCAAGTCCATGCTGGCGCAGCGCTTTGCGGGCCTGTTGCCACCGATGAGCGTGGACGAAGCGCTGGAGAGCGCCGCCATCGCCTCGCTGGGCGGGCGCTTCACGCTGGCGCAATGGCAGACCCGGCCCACGGCCAGCCCGCACCACACCGCCAGCGCCGTGGCGCTGGTGGGCGGCGGCTCACCGCCCCGGCCCGGCGAGATCTCGCTGGCCCACCACGGCGTGCTCTACCTTGATGAGATGGTGGAGTTTTCCAGGGCCTCGCTGGAGGCGCTGCGCGAGCCGCTGGAGACCGGCCGCATCACCATCTCGCGCGCGGCGCGGCGTGCCGACTTCCCGGCGCGCTTCCAGCTGATTGGGGCCATGAACCCCTGCCCCTGTGGCTACCTGGGCGCCACCACCCGCGCCTGCCGCTGCACGCCCGACCAGGTGGCGCGCTACCAGGGCAAGCTCAGCGGCCCGCTGCTGGACCGCATCGACCTGCATGTGGAAGTGCCCACGCTGGCGGTCGACGCCCTGCTGGCCACGCCGCCGGGCGAGGCCACCGACGCGATCCGCGCGCGCTGCGCGGCCGCGCGCCAGCGCGCCACCGAGCGCCAGGGCCATGCCAACCAGGCCCTGGCGGGCGCCGACATTGACCGCCACGCGGCGCTGGACGCGGCCGGACTGCAGTTTCTCAAGACCGCCGCGGGCCGCCTGGGCTGGAGCGCCAGATCCACCCACCGCGCCCTCAAGGTGGCGCGCACCATTGCCGACCTGGCCGGTTCGGCCACCACCCAGGTCGCGCATGTGGCCGAGGCCGTGCAGTACCGGCGGGCGCTGCACGCGGGCTGAGCGGGCTGGCCGGCGAATCCTGCTTCACTCCGATTTGCTCCGTTTTTCATAGCGCACAGTGGCCGCCCCGTCTGGACTCCAGCCACTTTTGACTCCTGAACCAGCGAAAATGCCCCCATGACACCCTCCGTACCCGCTCACGCCGGCCTGGACCGCCGGCTGGTGGGCTGGCTGTCACTGGGGCAGCTGATCACCTGGGGCAGCGTGTTCTACACCTTTGCTCTGCTGATGGAGCCGGTGGAGCGCGAGCTGGGCCTGAGCCGCGCGCAGTCGTCGCTGGCGTTCAGCCTGGCGCTGCTGGCCGAGGGCCTGGCGGCCTACCCCGTGGGCCGCTGGATCGACCGCGGCCACGAGCGCGCGGTGATGACGGGCGGCTCGTTGCTGGTGGCGCTGTGCCTGGCGCTGCACAGTGCGGTGAATTCGCTGGCCGGCTTTTATGCCGTGTGGCTGGGCCTCGGCGCGGCGCTGGCGGCCACGCTGTACACGCCCGCGTTCGCGGTGGTCACGCGGCGCTTTCCGGACGACTTTCGCCGCGCCATCATCACGCTGACCTTTCTGGGCGGGCTGGCCAGCACGGTGTTCATCCCGCTGTCAGCCGCGCTGGTGCGCGAGCTGGGCTGGCGCCACGCGCTGTGGGTGCTGGCCGGCATCCACCTGCTGCTGTGCGCGCCCCTGCATGCCCTGGTGCTGCGCCATGCGCCGCGCGTGGTGCGCGCGGCACCGGCGGGCAGTGGTGCGCCCGCGGCCGGTTCGCTGGCCCACCACCTGCGCAGCGCGCCGTTCTGGCTGATTGGGGTGTTTGTGGTGGTGATGATGGCGATCACGGCCGCGCTGCCCGCCCACCTGATCAGCCTGCTGCGCGAGAACGGCCTGAGCGAGGCCTGGGTGATTGCCATCCCCGCAAGCATCGGGCTGATCCAGGTGCTGGGCCGCCTGCTGCTGTACTTTTTTGAGCGCCGCTTTGACGTGCACCTGGCCAACCGGTTGATCCCCTGCCTGGTGCCGCTGGGGCTGGCCGCGCTGCTGGCCGGCGGCGGCCATGGCGCCGCGGCGCTGGTGTTTGTGCTGCTGTATGGCATGGGCAACGGCATGCTGACCATTGTCAAGGGCACGGCCATTGCGCAGTATGTGAGCCGCGAGCATGTGGCCTCGCTCAACGGCGCGCTGGGCCCGCCCCAGGCCATTGCGCGCGCCGTGGCGCCGCTGATGCTGGGTGTGTTGTGGAGCCCCGCGCTGGGCTACACGCTGGGGCTGGCGGTGCTGCTGGCGGCCAGCGTGGTGGCGGTGGGCGCCTTGCTGCTGGCCCAGCGCGCTTCTTCCAGCGCACGGGCGCTGCCGGCCGACAGCAGCAGGATGGCCGACGAAAAATAGATCCACATCAGCAGCACCACCAGCGAACCCGCCGCGCCATAGGCCGAGACCACGGCCGCGGTGGACAGGTAGGCCGCCAGCACATGCCGGCCGATGGTGAACAGCGCCGCGCCCACGCAGGCGCCCAGCACCAGGTAGCGCGTGCCGGGCTTGGGGCCGGTGCTCATGCGCATCAGCCCCACAAACAGCGCCGCGCACACCCCAAACGCCACCACCTCATTGAGCACCAGCATCACCGGCTCCAGCGGCAGCCACGAGGCGCTGGCCCAGCCCGAGAAGATGTTGAGCAGGGTGGACATGGCCAGCGACACCAGCAGCAAGAAGCCAAACGCCAGCACATAGCCCACGCCGCGCAGCCGCATCGACGCGGTGTGCCACCAGTTGGAGGCCGGGCGGGTCTCGGTGCCGTGGACCCACAGCCGCTCCATGGCCGTCTGCAGCTCGCCAAACACGCCGGTGGCGCCAAACAGCAGGATGAAGAAGCTGATGACCGAGGCCAGCAGCCCCTGGGCCGGTTCGCGCGCGCTTTCCAGCGTCTGGTGAATGACGCCCGCGCCCTGCGGGCCCACCACCGTGCCGATCTGCGAGACCAGGCCGGCCTCGAGCGCCGCTTTGTCCATCCACCAGCCCAGCAGCGCGACCAGCAGCACCAGCAGCGGCGCCAGGCTCAAGATGCCGTAGAACGACATGGCGGCGGCCATGCGCATGCCGTCGGCATCGCGCCACAGCTGGACGGCGCGGTAGATGGGCATGAAGGGCCGCGCCAGCGGCGCGAGCGCGCGGGCGGCCCGCCTCAGGGACGGCGGAAGGGTCATGCCCCCAGACTAGCCCGCTGACGCGGCGCGTCCATAGGCCCGGCGCGTTGCGGCGGGTCAGCGGCGTCCTACACGGCGCCGGGCAAAGTGGCCAGGGAGCCCCCGGGCCGCCGGGCCTCAGAGGTTGGGTGCGAGCAGGCGCTTGAGTTCGCTCGCGTCCACGCCGCGGCGGCGCACCTGGTCGTCCACCTGGTCGTCGCCGATGCGGCCCACGTTGAAGTAGCTGCTGTCGGGGTGGCCCAGGTAGAAGCCGCTGACGCTGGCCGCGGGCGTCATGGCCAGGCTCTCGGTCACGCCCATGCCGATGTCCTCGCACTGCAGCAGCGCAAACATCTCGCGCTTGACGCTGTGGTCGGGGCAGGCCGGGTAGCCGGGCGCGGGGCGGATGCCGCGGTATTTCTCGGCAATCATGTCCTCGTTGCTCAGGGCCTCGTCGGGCGCGTAGCCCCACAGGTCGGTGCGCACGCGGTGGTGCAGCGCCTCGGCAAAGGCCTCGGCCAGGCGGTCGGCCAGGGCCTTGATCATGATGGCCGAGTAGTCGTCCAGGTCGTCCATGAAGAACTGCGCCTTCTTCTCGGCGCCGATGCCGGCCGTGACCGCGAACAGGCCCACATAGTCCTTGATGCCGCTCTCGCGCGGGGCCACAAAGTCGGCCAGGCAGCGGCTGGGGCGCATCACGCCATCGACCACCTGCTTCTCGGTCTGCTGGCGCAGGCCGTACCAGGTCAGCGCCACCTCGGTGCGCGACTCGTCCTGGTACAGCGCGATGTCGTCGTCGTTCACGCTGTTGGCCGGGTACAGCGCCATCACGCCATTGGCGGTGAGCCAGCGGCCCTCGATCGCGCGCTGCAGCATGCGCCTGGCATCGGCATAGACACGCACCGCCTCGGCGCCCACCACCTCGTCCTTGAGGATGGCCGGGAACGGGCCGGCCAGGTCCCAGGTCTGGAAGAACGGGCCCCAGTCGATGTATTTGGCCAGCTCGGTCAGGTCAAAGTTCTTGAAAACGCGGCGGCCCAGCACCTTGGGCACGGGTGGCTGATAGCCGGCCCAGTCCACGCGCGTCTTGTTGGCGCGCGCCTTGGCCAGCGGCCACAGCGGCACCTGCTTCTTGTTGGCGTGCTGGGTGCGCACGCGGTCGTAGTCGGCGTTGACCTCGGCGATATAGGCCGTGGCCTGGTCGCTCAGCAGGCTCTGCGCCACGCTGACGCTGCGCGAGGCATCGGGCACATAGACCACCGGGCCCTCGTAGTGCGGCGCGATCTTGACGGCGGTGTGCACGCGGCTGCAAGTGGCGCCGCCAATGAGCAGCGGGATCTTCTTGATGCGGAAATGGTCGTCCTTCTGCATCTCGCCGGCCACGTATTGCATTTCCTCCAGGCTGGGCGTGATCAGGCCACTCAGGCCCACGATGTCGGCGCCTTCGACCTTGGCGCGCGCCAGGATCTCGTGGCAGGGCACCATCACGCCCATGTTGACCACCTCGAAGTTGTTGCACTGCAGGACCACGGTGACGATGTTCTTGCCGATGTCGTGCACGTCGCCCTTGACGGTGGCGATGATGATCTTGCCCTTGGTGCGCACGTCGCGGCCCGCGGCCTCGTCCTGGCGCTTTTCTTCCTCGATGTAGGGCAGCAGGTGGGCCACGGCCTGCTTCATCACGCGGGCCGACTTGACCACCTGCGGCAAAAACATCTTGCCGGCGCCAAACAGGTCGCCCACGATGTTCATGCCGTCCATCAGCGGGCCTTCAATCACTTCCAGCGGCCGGCCGCCGCGCGCGAGGATGGCGCGGTACACCTCCTCGGTGTCTTCGACGATGAAGTCGGTGATGCCGTGCACCAGCGAGTGGCTCAGCCGCTGCTCCACCGGGCCGGCGCGCCACTCGTTGCGCTTGCTGTCGTCCTTGGCGCCGCTCCTGGCGGTTTCGGCGATCTCGACCAGGCGCTCGCCCGCGTCGGCCCGGCGGTTGAGCACCACGTCTTCCACACGCTCGCGCAGCTCGGGTTCCAGGTCGTCATACACGCCCACCATGCCGGCGTTGACGATGCCCATGTCCATGCCCGCCTGGATGGCGTGGTACAGGAACACGGTGTGGATGGCTTCGCGCACCGGGTCGTTGCCGCGGAAGCTGAAGCTCACATTACTCACGCCGCCCGAGACCTTGGCGCCCGGCAGGTTCTGCTTGATCCAGCGCGCGGCATTGATGAAGTCCACCGCGTAGTTGTTGTGCTCTTCAATGCCGGTGGCAATGGCGAAGATGTTGGGGTCGAAGATGATGTCTTCGGGCGGGAAGCCCACCTCGTCCACCAGGACGCGGTAGGCGCGCTCGCAGATCTCGACCTTGCGCTCGTAGGTGTCGGCCTGGCCCTTTTCGTCGAAGGCCATGACCACGGCGGCCGCGCCATAGCGGCGCACCAGCGCGGCCTGGCGCTTGAACTCGGCCACGCCCTCTTTCATGCTGATGGAGTTGACGATGCCCTTGCCCTGCACGCAGCGCAGGCCGGCCTCGATCACTTCCCACTTGGATGAATCGACCATCACCGGCACCCGCGCGATGTCGGGCTCGGAGGCGATCAGGTTCAAAAAGCGCACCATGGCGGCCTTGCTGTCGAGCATGGCCTCGTCCATGTTGACGTCGATCACCTGGGCGCCGTTTTCGACCTGCTGGCGGGCCACGGCCAGCGCCTGCTCGAACTCGCCGTTGAGGATCATGCGGGCAAAGGCCTTGGAGCCCGTGACGTTGGTGCGCTCACCCACGTTGACAAACAGGCTGCCCGTGCTGACACTGACCGGCTCCAGGCCGGACAGCTTCATGGACGGGGGGGACAACGGATCTGGCATGGCTCACCTTGCAAGGAGTTACAGGTGAGCGTCGTTGCATTCACTCAAGCCTGACCAGGCCCCGGCAATCTGCCCGGCTGGCTGCAACGCTCCTTGAGTTGGCGTGATTTTAATGTCAGACAATAGGCCTCTTACCGACCCACGGCTCGAACCCCCATGTTCAACAAGTTTTTCGGCAAAAAACCCCCAGATGCCCCGGAGTCGCGGCTACCCGAGGAGCGGTTGCGCAGGATCGAGGGCTCGTCCAGCGCCGACCTGGCCGCCGACATGCTCACCGCGCCCAGCGCGCTGATGCAGCTGACCAACGAGGACGCGCGGATCGTGGTCACCTACATGAAGCCGCACAAGATCGCCGAGGGCACCACCTTCATCAGGGAAGGCGACGTGGACGACACCGGCTTCATGCTGCTGCTGCTGGACGGCGAGGTGACGGTGGAATCCATCGTGGTCAGCCGCACCGAGCCCATCACCGTGACCGTGCTCGGCCCCGGCAACCTGATCGGCGAGATGGGCCTGCTTGACGGCGAGCCGCGCTCGGCCTCGTGCACCGCCATCAGCGACCTGCGCTGCGCCATCCTCACGCGCGACGCGCTGAACCAGCTGCTCAACGACGACCCGCGCACCGCCGCCAAGCTGATGATGGCCATCTCGCTGCGCATTGCCGAGCGCATGCGCGAAAGCGCCGACAAGCTCAAGCTCTACGCCCAGCTTGCGCAGGCGATGCAGGAAGAGATCAACAACTTGATGCCGTTGTAGGGCAAGTGGCCTGGCGGTCTTGATTTGCTACTGATTTTGTAGCTGGGAGTGGCCGCCAGGACTGGACTCCAGGCCTTTTCGACCCTCAACCTAGCTTATTGCTTCTGGTACGCCACAGACCGGAACGTGCTGGGGTAGCCCTGCGCATCCTTGGCGCCCGAGTTTTGACCGATCCGGAAAGCGTTGGCAGCAGTAATGGCAAGGACTTGCTTGCCGCTCGCAGGGGCCGGTTGGGTGATCTGGAAAGTCACCTTGTCGGCCGTCTCGCCCTGAACCGCCTTGGTGCCGGCATCCAGCGAGACAACGCCCTGCTCGCCAGGTTGTACTGATCCTGCACCCGTGCAGACGGTGTTGGCAAAACGGGTGGCGGCGTAGGTGTAGGTCAGCGTGGTGTCGCTTTGCTTTGCAAAGGTGAATGTCTCACGGTCGGACTCGGTAGGGCTGAAGGCATTGCAGCCGACCCAGGCGCCCACATACTTGTCCGCGGCAGCTGCGACTGGTGCTGGTGCTGGTGCGGGCGTAGGGGCCGGAGCTGGTGCTGGTGCTGGCGACGGTGTGGGGGCTGGTGCAGGCGTGGGAGCCGGCGACGGTGCCGGCGCTTCCACCGGGGCCGGAGCTGGGGCCGAAGGCGCGTCCGCGGCCAACACGGCAGCGGTCTCGCCTGATCCGCCGCCTCCGCAGGCGCTCAGGGCAACGGCGCAGAACAAAGCGGCGAGGGTTTGGAGGTTGGTGGAATGGGACATGGGTTTCCTTTTGGAGTTAAAGAGTCGGAATGGCAACAAGCCGTCTGGGGTCGGGCGGATCAGCGCGATGCGCTTGGCGGCGCGCCCGAATCTGCTATGAATTGAGTAGCGAACAGAGTTCGTCCAGCGAGGGCGGGAGCCGAAGAACGCGCGCCAGCCTGCGGGTTGATGTCATTCCACGGTGAAGAAGCCGGCGGCCGTGATGGGCGCCGTGAATTCAATACTGACGTAGTTGGCCGGCACGGGCAGCGATCCCGCCCGCTGGGTGGTAGCCAGCGCGGTGCGCACCCATCCACCCGTGCTTGTGGGCGTGTAGGCCACGACTTTCTTGGCCGCAAGCTGATCGGCCGTGAGACCGCTGAATGCGCTGTTGACCGTCAACTGCTTGTTGCTCAGCTGGTCAAACTGCCCGTCGGCCAGCACCGCCCAGTTCACGGAGCCGGTGAGCATGGCCGTCAAGGCCGGCGGTATGTCCGGAAAGCCCGCCGTTGGCTTTTGCACCACGCACACTTTCACCGTGGCGGCCGTCAGCGGCGTGATGAACCGCAAGGTGCTCGAGGCGTTGATGACGGAAGTGATGGCTCCGGCCAGCACCGAGTTGGCGAGGCTGAATGTTTGCACGCCAGCGGGGCAGTTGGCGGCCGAGGTGGCAGCGGCGGGCGACTCCGGCGATGTTGCAGGTGCAGGTGCGGGGGTTGTGGCTGGCGCTGGCGCGGCTGTGGACGCCGGGGCTGGGGCAGCGTCACCGCCTCCTCCCCCGCCGCCACACCCGGTCACGGCCGCCGCTGAGAACAGCGCCGCCACCAATGCATGCTTCTTCAAGTTGATTCCTCTCGTTGGGCCTTTGTTGTTGGACGTATCGCTGGATGGCCGGGCCAGCGCACGGGTGAATCTCAGATGGGGTGTTCTGCCCTTCTCTGCCTATTTGTCTCTTGGGGAGGACGAATATTCTTTGGGGGAGTAGGTTTCTGACTAAAAGAGCTCCGGTCGAGATTGACCGGCTCACTAGAAGTTTTCCATTGAAAGTTAAGCCAGAGAAAGCAGTCCGCGAGAATCCGAGCATGGATCCACGGGCACAATAAATCGTAGCGTTCAATTTCGCTAAAGTTGCCTAAGGGAGGGGCGACCAGGACAGGACGGGGTGGCTCAGATAACTTTGCCAGTTTCAGCGAATTGGCGCCTGAGGTCGGGCAAGGCTGCAAGAATCTTTTTAAGCTCAACTTCGCGCTTTGGAATCAAAGTCTTGAAATCGTCGCTGGCAAATTTTTCTACAAAAGCAAAGTCGCCACGCACCAACGCTGCGATACACAACATGATTCCGCCCAGATCCTCGTAAAACGCATTTTCCACGTACCCCGCCTCACGTTTTTTGAACCCAGTTGGCAAATGGTTAAGAAAGTTTTCTTCTGAAGACAGGTCAAAGTATTTGTTGATGACATCAATTCCATCGGCCAGAACCTTCTTCAAATAGTCCTTGCTCTGTGTCAATACAATCCATTGCTCGGGCCATGGTCCTGGTCTGCCATACATATCTACGGCGGGAAATCTTTCACTGAATATCTGTGTCACATAGTGTGGACTGGCACGGTAATAGTCTTCCAATTCCATTTGAAAAAGAATTCTGAGTATCCATAGATCTTGCCCAAAGAAAAATTTGAAAAGTTTGGCCGCCCGCCTATTCACAACCCCTGCATCTGGCTGTGTATTGCATCCTCCCCCTCTAAAATAAAAACCTGGACTAACGATCAGCTCAGTGTGCTTGAGCGTCTTGTTTCTGAAGCTACCCGTAGCAAAGCTCCAGCCTTCAAATTCACCTGCCACCTCGTTGCAAATGTGGTAAACGTCGTCTTTGAATGTCATCTCAATTCGGCCTTAATACGTACACAGGAGTCGGCGCTACAGGACCAGTTATGTTTACTCTTGGAGCGTTGCCGCCTTGTCCTCCACCACCCACCGCACCGCACTACTGATCAGCACAGCCGGGTAGACCGCTGATTCACCTGAAATCAGTTTCCCCCTCGTTGGGCCCTTGATGCTATAGATTTCGCTGATTTCCAAAGCCGGTAGGCGTGTGACCTTGAAATTGTGGTGCTCTGCCCCTCTTTGCCTATGAGGCTTTTGGGCGGGAGAAGAATTCTACGGGGCGGGCTTCTTTTTGCTGGACTTCTTGGGAACTACACTAGTGCAGCGGAGAGAGAACAGGTCAGGTCAAGCCAAGGCCAATACCCCCGTTTGCCACAATGATCCCTCGCGAACTTTGGTTATTTCTCGTTCGGATATTTCGGATAGAAAACTGCGTTCGGCGGCGGACAACTTTGGATGATGTAGCCTGCCCCTGCATAGAAATCAGGGTCGAACAATTCAATACCAAGTTGCCCACAGTACCGCTCCACCATTTCGAACGTGAGCCGGTCCTTGATTTTTCTTGCCTGGTATTTTTCAACCTCTTCAAATGCCAACCGATCGCCATGCTCGCCAAACTCCCACCGGCCTTCTTTGTGCGCGACTACCGATCGAGTCGGACATTCATACATGATTCCGTGCCGTGTCACTTTCTCCGTCGCTCGACGACCGTCACGAAGTACGAACTGGACTGATCCGGGCTGCCCCGCCGGAACGTCATCAACCAGAATGACTGTTAGCGTGCGTATTTTTAGTTTTCCTGCCAAGTAGCTGGGGGCAGAATGCGCATCCCCACCGCGAAAACCATTCGGAATATACGCAGCCCAACTAGATTTCGTGCCTGAAACCAGATCTTTGCTACTGCGCACCGAAGTCAAGGGTAGCAGCGCATCCAATTTGCTTGCCAAGGTACCTTGTATGAATTGCTTCTTCACTTGCCAAGATGATTCCCACATCTTCGTGATTTCATCTTTCCAAACAAACAATGCCTCTGCGAACTCGGCAGCTGGCATTTCAACAAAAGCCATCTGGGTCGTCACGGGCGCGTACCGCCTGAGAAAAAATTCTGAATTTCGCATCGATTAGTTCACCGTCCGTAGAATCACAATTGCATTTGGATCGTTACTCAATGTCCGTGTCGCATGACCAGTTGCACGCGTTGACGAAGTTGTGTCGTATTCAATTGTGATGCGCCGACCATTCGGCAAGGTGGCTTGCACGTCGGGACGGCAAATACCGACTCGACAAACCGCACTATCAACTTGCTGCTGATTTACTCGAATATCGGTGGCGTTGATGCTTTTTAGGTAATCTACATCAGCTTGCATAGCGGCGTTTTGTGTTGAGCTATTCCCAACCGTTCGGCCTAGAGAATCCCTCACAGGAGGCGCTACCGGGTTAACGTTAATGTCCTGCGGCAGCCTAGTTCCTGCTGCGGTTCCATTGCCAACAATAACTTCATCGCCGGGACCAGCAATCTCTCTGATAACGTTCCGTTCAATTGGTGCAAGACTTTCTAACGTCACCCCACCCCTTGCCCCAAGCGCTTCTCCGCTTGCAGTAGCCCTGATTCCGCCAGCAATAACCAACTCACCCGAAGCGCGGGTCGCCGTTATCACCGCGCGCGTTATGCGAATCACGCCTCCGGCCACCCCGAAAACCAGCAAGGCCACATCGTCAGGCCCCAGCCCGGGCTCAAGAATCTGCGCCTTTCCCAACGCGGTTGTCCTCGCTCGTTCCAGCGTTGCGCTATCGCATTGAGCTGGCGGCGTACAACCCAGCGCGCGCAGCTCGTTGTTGATCGCGTTGACCAGCGTTTGGCAACTAGTGCCAACACAGTTTTCAACCAGCGTCGCGAGCTGTACATCACGGGTTTGATCCAGATTGTTGAGTTCGGCAACACGGCGGCAAGCCGGGTTGTTGGCGTCTTGCGCGGCATAGCAGGCTTCGCGCGAACCTTTGAGCTCCAGTCGCTCTGGCTGGCTGAGGTAGTTATTAACTGTCGCATTCACTCCGGTGATGGCCCCGGCGGTTCCACCCGCCGCCGCGCCGATCGCGGTTCCCAATCCGGCAATGACGATTTGCTTCAAACCCAGAGGCAGGTCCGCATCGGCCAGGGCATCCCCAATCGTGGGGATCACGGTCTGGCTCACCCCCGCACCGACGGCGCCCGCCGTGCCGCCAGTCAGTGCCCCGATGACCATGTGGCCCGCCACGCGGCAGGGGCCGCTTTCCTTCCAGCAGGCCTTCTCCTCGGGCGTGGTGGCTTTGCGCTCCTGTTCGCTGGCAAAGTTGGCCCAGGCGGTGATCACCGCCGGCGCCGCTGCCTGCGTGATGGCCACGCCCGCGTTCATGCTGTCGCGCACGGCAGCGGCATCAAAGATGGGCTTGAGGCCTGTTTCCTGGTCGCCGGTTCGGGCCGCGGTGTTGCCCGCCACACCGGAGATGGCCGCCTGGGTGGTGCTGGCGGCGTTGCCGCTGTCGTTGCCGAAGCCGCCCGCGCCGATGGGCTTGCCGCCAATGACCTTGTTGTCCGCATCCTTGAGCGGATTGCCGGCCATGTCATGGGGCGCGCCGGAGTAGCCCACGGTCAGGCTGGCCGCATTGGCGTTGTAGTTGGCGCTGTTCTGAATGTCGGTGGTGGTCAGCGTGCCGCCCGTGGCAAAAGCATTGGCGCCAGCTTGCACCGCGGCGTCGGTGCTGGTGATGGCGCCACCTTTCAAGTCGGTATTGCCAGCCACGCTGACCGTGAAGCCGCCGTCGCCTGCGCGGATGCCGCTTTGCTCCCCCACGCTTTGATAGTTGCTGTTGATGTTGGATTTGCCGCCGCTGACGCTCACGCTGGAGGCCCCCGCGCAGATGGGCGGCGGGCAGATGGTGACGCCAAAGCCGCTGCTGCTTTGCTTTTCGTCGAACTTGGCGGTGTCTTGCAGACTTTCGATGCTGAGATTGCCGCCAATCACCGCTGTGACTGTGTGGGCCGCCACCACCGCGCCTTGCAACGTAGTGTCTCCACCGCTTTGGATGTGAACTGCATTGCCTGCCGTGACCTGAGTGTTCACATGGGTCACATCGCTGCCGTCTGAATTTCCCCGGCTGCTGCTGGCGCTGGCGCTGAAGCTGACACCGTTGGTCTGGGCACCAAAATTGATGCCTACCCCGATGCTGGCGGAGCTACCCGTGTTCTGGGTGTGCTGCTCGCTGGTGTCTTGCGCGGCCAACAGGTTCACTTTGCCGTCAGCCAGCAGGTTGGCGGTGCCGCCCGCACTGATCTGGCTGCCGCGCACCGTCAGGTCGCTTGCATCGCCTCTGCCTTGGGCTGCAATGGTGACATTGCCACCCGCGGCTACGGTCGACCCCGCCGAAGTGTCGCTGTGCCCTTGAGAGTTGCTTTGGCTCTTTTGTGTGCCCAGGCTGATGTTGATGCCGATGCCCCCGACATGGGTCGGATCCTGGTTCAGGGCCCCCACGGCTTTGTCCACGGCGTCCACCGAAGCGGCGACAGCCAGCGCCTGCATGCGGGCGTCCTTGCTCTTGCCCGCCTGTTCGGTCATGCTGCCCACGGTCTGCACAGCGCTCAGAATGGGATTGCTGACAGTGACCGCGATGCCCGTTTGCTTGAACTTCTGCTCGGTCTCGCTGCTGGCGGTTTCCCGCGCTTCAGTGATGCTCACGGTCTTGGCCGTGATGTCGATGTTGCCTTGCGGGGTCATCACATCGCTGCCCACCTGGGTGTAGGTGTTGCCGGCACTGATGCTGACGTTGCCGCTCAGGCTGCCCACGGTGCTGGCTGCCGCATGGGTGGCAGTGTTGTCTGCTTCATTGGACAGCTCGCGCTTGCCAAAGCTCAAACCACCCAGGGCACCAAAGCCGCTCTTTTTCTCTTCAAAGAAGCTGCTGCTGGTCAGGGTTTCCGTGGCCGCCGAAAGGTTCACGTCGCGGCCCGCGCTCAACGTGGTTTGCGTGTCGCTGACCACGCCCGAGCCCCGGATGTTGATGTCTGTGCCAGCGTCCAGGATCACGGCCCGGCCACTGACAGTGCTGCCTTCGGCCAGGGTGGCCTGGCTGGCACTGTCGCGCTGCAGGCTCTGGCTGGACAGGAAGCCCTTGCTGGCGCTGAAATATTCATTATCGGTACTGTGCTCGGTCGTGGCGTTTTGCAGGGCAATGTTGCCGCTGGCGGTCAAGGTGGCGGCGCCTTCATCGGCGCTGACGAGGGCGCCGGTGGCCTTGATGTCTCCACCCGTGGCCGTCAGGCTGAGGTTGTTGCCCGCCGTGAAGCTGCCCCCCGTCAGCGTTTCGTCGGCCTTGGCTACACGTTCGTAGGTCCTCTTGCTGACACCCTGCTGGTCAATGCTCAGGCTGTCCTTGACGGCTTCGATGCTGATGTTCTGCGCGGTGACGCTCAGGTTGGTGGTGGCGTTGACGTTGGTGCCCTTGAAGGCTGCATCACCGGTGGCCACCAGGGTCACGGTGTTGCCGCTCAAGCTGCTGAGTTGCTGGGTGGTGCTGGCCACCTCGTAGTGCCCGGTGCGCCCCTGCGTGGTGCCGCCGGCCCCGCCCAGCGGGATGTTCAGCGTGTAGCCGGTTTGCACGGCGTCGCTGGTGATGTTGCCGCCTGCGCTGATGTTCAGGTTGCCGCTGGCGTTGACGCTGGCGCCTTGCAGGTTGATGTTGCCCAATGCAGCCAGCGTGACGCTGCCAGCGCTGACGGTGGCCACGCGGTCCACGTTGGTGCGGGTGCCTGTGCTTTCGCCGTTGGGGCCTTCGATGCTGGCGGTGCTGGTCTGCACGGTGGTGCGCAACAGGATGTCGCGCGCATTCAGGCTGATGCTGCTGGCGTTGCCCAGGCCCTGGATGACGCCGCCGGTGTTGTCCAGGGTCTGCGTGGCGCTCACGCTGATGACGTTGCCGCCCAGGGTGCCGCTGTTGCTGACGTTCTGGCCTTCCAGCGTGAGCTTGCCGTTGCCGGCGGCGGCGCTGCCGTTGGCAATGATGGTGCCGGTGTTGGTGATATTGGACCCCGGGCTGCGCAGGGTGACGTTGCTGCCGGCGATCAGGGCCCCGGTGGGGCTGAGGTCGCCGGCCACGGGCCGGCGCAGGTACACGGTGGGCACCAGCGCCAGCGTGGTGCTGCCGTCGGGCAGGGTGACGATTTTGGTTTCGAGCCAGACGATGTCGGTGGTCAGCGCGGCCATCTGTTCGGCGGTCAGGGCCACGCCGGGGGTGAGGTGGTAGGTCTGCGCAAACAGCACGCCGGCGTCCAGCAGGGCCTGGTATTCGTCCTCGGTGGAGGTGTAGTCGCCCAGGAAGCGGCGCCCGGTCAGCGCGAGGATCTGGTCGTCAATCAGGCGCTGCTCGGCAAAGCCGTCGCCATAGCGCTTGAGGGTGCGCTCGGGGTCCAGGTTGAGCTGGGTCAGGAAGTAGTCGGAGCTGACCCAGTTGCGGTAGTTGGTGAAGGCCGGGTCGGTTTCCACCAGGTAGCGCGCACCGGGCTGGGTGTTCAGGCGGAACAGCTGGTTGTTGGGCGCGCGCACGGCGCCACTCACGGTCACGGTGGTGTAGCCAGCGGCCTTGACCATGGCAGGCGCCACTTGCCTTGCGTTGGTGTTGACCGTGGCGGCCGGGGCCGGCAGCGCGGTAACGGCCGCTGCAAAGTTGGTCAGCGAGGTGGTGATGGCGGCCAGCTGGCCCGCGCGCACGCCTCCGGCGATCACGCTGCCGGGCAGGGCCGCTTGCGGCGCGGCGCTCAGGCTCGCGGTGATGGCGCCGGTGCCGGTGGGGGTGGTGCCCCCACCCGCGTTGACGGTGGTGTTGCCTGTGACCGGGCTATTGCCCGAACCGGTGGTGATCCCTGCCGGGCCACCGGGCCCGCCTGCGGTGACCGTGCCCGCGCCTGCCGGCGTGTTGCCCGTGCCCGGGGTAACAGTGGCCGTGCCTCCCGCCGGGGCGTTGCCGCCCCCCGCCGTGACGGCGCCGCCACCCGTGACCTGCGCACCGGTGACCTGGGTGGTGCCCTGCGGCTGGCCCGCAGCGGTGGCGTCCACCTGCACCGCGCCGCCCGCGCCCGCCGTGGCATTGCCACCCTGGATCGCACCCGTGGTGCCGCCCGCCGTATTGGCACTGCGCGCGCCGCTGGTGCCGGCGCCAATGCTGCCGGGCACCACCGCCGTGGCGCCACCCACCGGCGTGCTGGTGCCGCCAGCGATCGGGGCGTTGGGGCTGCCACTGCTCTCAAACTGGAGGATGGGCAGGTCAAAGCTGGTCGTCACAGCGGCGTCAGGAATGGGCTGTGGCGCGCTGATGTCGCGGCTGTAGCTGTCGCTGAACCCGCCGTGGTAGACGCGGTGATTGAACACCATGGTGCCGGTGGTCGCGGTCTCCCGCGTGCCCTTGCTGGCCAGGTTTTGCAGCGCGCCGCCGTTCAGGTTGCCACCAGCCACGATGATGCTGTCGGTGTTGGTGCCGCCACCGATGCTGATGTTGCCGCCCGCAAGCACGGTGCCCGGGTTGCTCGCTGTCACCTTGGTCTCGGTGATGGTTTGGCCGGTGACCGTGGTTTCATACCAGTCGATCAGGGTGCGCGTGTTCAGGTCGGCATTGAAGGCGGTGATGGCCGTGCCAAGCTGCGTGTAAGAGGTGGCGGTGGCGGTGTTGTAGGCGTCGACACTGGTCCAGTAGGCACCGCAGGCGCCGGTGGTGTCCCGCACAAAAGAACCATCTTCCCCGCCAGTGAACACCATGCAGTCGCCGCCGGGTGAGGTGGGCGGAGTGCCCGGGGCGGTTACGTGCATCAGCGCCCAGATCGGGTCCGTGGTGGTGTAGGCGTAGTTGCACACGTAGCTGCCACCTTCGCCGCCCACGCCGTCAAACCCGCATTGCACGGCTGCGGGCTTGGGGTTGCCGCCAAAGGTGCCCAGCGGGTAGGTGGTGCTGGGCAGCACGTAATGGCCGCCGCTGTGGTCCACCCAGACCAGATCGGTCGCCTTGTACTTGGTGGTGTCACCGCTGGGTGTGATGTACAGGCCATCTGCCGGTTCAGTGCGGCTTTGCGTGGCGGTGCTGAAGCCGGCGTTGGAGTTGGTCAGCGCGCCGGTGATGGTCAGGTTGCGCAGGGCGTTGAGGGTGGAGCCCTGATTGAGCGCGCTGCCGTTGATCTGGAGGTTGCCCAGGCTCATGACCAGTGCACCGTTGGTGTTGTTCAGCGTGCCGTTGACGGTCACGTCGCCGCTGCGCGAAGCGATGACGGCGCTGCCGCCCGCGCCAATGCTGTTGTTGGTGGTGCCGCTGATGGCGATGCTGTCGCCATAGATGCGCCCGGTGTTGTTCAGCGTGCCGGCGGTGATGCTGGTCTGCCCGGCCGTGCTGTTGATCAGGCCCGCGTTGTTGATGGTGCCGCTGGTGGTGAGCGTGGTGACCCGCGAGTCGATGACGGCACCGGCCTGGTTGTCGATGCCGCTGGCGCTCAGGCTCAGGTTGTTCTGGGCACTCACATGGCCCTGGTTGGTGTAGCTGCCGGTGGTGGTGATGCTCAGGTCGCCATTGGCGCTCACGGTGCCGCTGTTGGTGTAGTTGCCCTGCAGTTGCAGTTGCAGGGCTCCATTGCTGGCCAGCACACCGTCGGCGCTGAACTGGGGCACCAGCAGGCTCAGGCGCTGCTGTGCGTCGGCGCGGCCGCCGGTGTTGGTCATGGACGGCGTGTCGATGGTGAGCACGCTGCCCGCGATCTGGCCCTGCGCGTTGTTGAGGCTGCTGGTGGCACGCACGGTGGTGTCGCCCAGGCCCACGATCGCGCCATTGGTGTTGTTGATCGTGCCGGCGGTGATGGTGGCGTTGCGCCCGGCCAGCAGGCCGGTGGTGTAGGCTCCGTTTTTGGTGTTGCTGTTGTCGATGGCCGTGGCGGTGACGTTCAGGTCGCGCGCGGCATAGACGGTGCCCGCGTTGCTGTTGTTCAGCGTGCCGGCGTTCACCGTCAGGTCGGCGCCGCTCAAAATGCTGCCGCCCTGGTTGTTCAGGGTGCCGCTGGTGGTGACCGAGCTGCTGCCCAGGCCCAGCAACGTGCCACCCTGGTTGTTGATGCTGGTGGACTGGGTGATGTTCAGGCCGCCATTGGCGCCGATGTAGCCGGCCTGGTTGTTGATGTCGCCGGCGGCGATGGTGATGGCGCCCTGGCTGACGATGCCGCGCGTGCTGCCGCTGTTGGTATTGGTGAGGCTGTTGCCCTGGGTGTTGATGCTGATGCCGCCCGTGCCGGATTCGATCACGCCCGCGTCGTTGTTCAGCGCCAGCGTGGTCATGGCCACCGAGTTGCTGCCCGAGATCACGCCCCCGCTGTTCAGCACCGCGCCGCCAATGGTCACGTTCTGGCCCGTCACCAGCCCGCCGGTGTTGGTCAGCGTGCCGCTGCCGGCGTGGGCCGTGGCGCTGGTGGCGCCCGAGATCGTGCCCGACTGGTTGTTGATGCCATTGGCCGTGACACTGGCGGCACCGGTGTTGGCAATGAGTTTGCCGCCCGTGTTGTTGACCGCGCCGCTCAGGCTGGCCGTGAGGTTGCGGCCGGCGGCAATGGTGTTGCCCGCGTTGTCCAGGCTGCCACCGCTCAGGCTGACATCAAGGGCCGCGCTCACGGTGCCGGTGGCGTTGTCGATGACGGCACCGCTCACGCTGGCCGAGCCCTGCGTGCTGTAGATCTGGCCGCTGGCGTTGTTCAACATGCCGGTGCCAGCCGCCGCGGTCACCGTGCCATTGGCCGCGATCACGCCGCCCTGGTTGTTCAGGCCGTTGCCGCTGGCGCTGAGGGTACCGGTGGCCTGCAAGGTGCCGCCCTGGTTGTTGAGCAGGCCATTGCCGGCATCCAGAGTCAGGTTGCGCGCGGCGACCTGTTGGCCCGCCGTGCTGATGCCCTGGGCATGCACCGTGAGGTCGCGGCCAAACTGGTACTGCAGGCCAGCGGCGCCAAAGTCAAAGTTGGCGCCGTTGCCCAGCGTCAGATCGCGCCCGGCCAGGGCCTGTGCACCGGTGGTGGCGCCTGCGCCGGTACCGGTGGCCACGAGGTCGCGTCCGGCCAGCAGGCTGGCGTTGCTGATGTTCAGCGCGCCATTGCTCGCCACCACGCTGACATCGCCCGGGCTGGTGAGGCTGGCACGGGTGGCGTCGATGCTCGCGCCCGCGATGGCGACCGAGGTGTTGGCCGAGACCGTGGCATCCGTGAGGCCGACGGCGCCGCCCGACAGCGCCACGGACTGGTTGGCCAGCCATTGGCTGCCTGCCGCGTTGAACGCGCCGGTGCCCGCGTTGACCGTGATGGCCCCTGCTGCCTGCACAGTGGCCCGGTTGGCGTCCAGGCTCGTCGCCTGCGCATCCAGGGTGCCGCCGGCGGTCAGGTTGGCGTCGTTCAACTGCGCCGCGCCCGCGCGCAGCGTCATGCCCGCACCGCTCGCAAAAGTGGACCCGTTGGCGGTGAGCGCGCCACCCTGGGTGTTCAGGTCCAGCGCGCCGCCGGCCAGCACGCTGCCGGCCGCGTTGGTGTAGGAGGTGACGGCAAGCGTGGCATTGCCCGTCTGCGCGCTGATCTGCCCCTGGCTGTTGGTGAGCGCACCTGCGGCCAGATCAAGCTGCCCCCCGGCCAGCAGTTGCCCGCCGTTGTTGCCTACGGAGCCGGTAGCGGTGATGGCCAGGTTGTTGCTGGCTTGCACGGTACCGTTGGTGTTGGTCAGGCCGCCGGCGCCCACTACCAGGGTGGTGTTGCGGTTGCCCGCCACCAGGGCCGCCGTGTTGTCCACGCCGCTCGCGTTGACCGCAAGGTCACGCCCGGCCACCAGGCGCGCTTGCCCATTGAGCAAGGCGCCTGTGGCGTTGATCCGCAGGTCGTTGCCCGCCAGGATTTCGGAGCGGCTGTTGTCAACCGGCCCGTTGGCAGTCAGCGTCAGGTCGGTGGCGGCGTTGATCACGCTGCCTGCGTCGGTGCTGTTGACGCGGCTGTTGAGCAACTCGCCGGTGGTCAGTGTCAGGCTGGACTGGGCGCTTCGGATGGTGCCGCGCGTGTTGTCGGTGCGGGTGGCGGCGTTGGCCTGTGCCGCGTCCACCACCAAAGCGCCGTTGGAGGCGATGGTGCCATCCACATTGTTCAGGCCGGTGGCGCGAACCGTGGCCGCACCCACCGCCACCAGGCTGCCCGCCGCATTGGACAGCGCGGCCGCACCGGCGTTGGCGCTCAGGTCCGCGCCGGAGGCGATGGTCCCGCCGTCGTTGTTGAGCCCCTGGCCCTGCAGGGTGAGCGCGGTTGCGGTGCTGGCACTGGCCACCAAGCGGCCCGCAGCGTTGTTCAGCAAACCGCTGCCAGCGCTGAGGTTGAGGGTCTGGCCATCCACGCTGGCGTGGTTCAGATCGAGCCCCTGGGTGGCGGCGATGGCGGCGTTCCCACCTGCGGCGATGCTGGCCTGGCCCGCTGTCACCGCACCAGCCGAAGTCACGCTGAGGTTGCCCAGCACGTTGATGCGTGCCTGGCTGGCCTGCAGGTCGGCGGTGGTCAGCGTGGTGTTGCCGCCACTGGTCACGGTGGCGTTGCTCAGCGTGGTGGCGCCTGCGGTCAGCGTGAGGGACTGGCCGCTTTGCAGCGTGCCGCCGGTGCTGTCGGTCGCGGCGTTCGCGTTGGCCTGGACGGTGTTGACGGTGAGGTCGCCGTTGGCGGCGATGGTGCCGCCGCGGTTGTTCAGCCCGGTGGAGCGCAGGTCGGCCGCGCCCATGGCCTGGATGCTGCCGCTGGTGTTGGTGACGTTGCCGGTGCTGGCGTTGATGCTCAGGCCCGAGCCCGAGGCAATGGTGCCGGCGTCGTTGTTCAGGCCCTGGCTTTGCAGGCTCAGCGCGGTGCCGGTACTGGCCGTGGCAATCAGGCTGCCGGCGCTGTTGTTGAGCACGCCGCTGCCGGCATTGAGGTTGATCGTCTGCGCGCTGACGTTGCCGTGGTTGACGTCAATGCCCTGGGCCGCCGTGATGGCGGCGTTGCCGCCCGCTGCCAGGGCCACCTGGTCGGCCGTGACCGCGCCGCTGGAGGTGGCGCTGAAGTTGCCCAGCACGTTGATGCGCGCCTGGCTGGCCTGCAGGTCGCCGGTGGTCAGCGTGGTGTTGCCGCCGCTGGTGAGGGTGGCGTTGCTCAGCGTGGTGTTGCCCGCGGTCAGCGTGAGGGACTGGCCGCTCTGCAGGGTGCCGCCGGTGCTGTCGGTGGCGGCACTCGCATTGGCCTGGGCCGCGTTGACGGTCAGGTTGCCGTTGGCGGCAAGGGTGCCGGCCCGGTTGTCCAGGCCTGTGGAGCGGATGTCGGCTGCGCCTACGGCCAGAATGCGGCCCGCCGCATTGCTGAGGGTACCCGCCCCGGCATTGAGGCTCAGGTCGGCATTGGACGCGATGGTGCCGCCATCATTGACCAGGCCCTGCCCCTGAAGCATGACGGCCGTGCCTGTGGTGGCACTGGCCACAAGGCTGCCCGCCGCGTTGTTCAGCACCCCGTTGCCGGCGCTCAGCTGGAGGGTCTGCGCGCTGACGCTGGCCTGACGCAGGTCCACGCCCTGCGTGGCCGTGATGCTGGCCTGGCCGCCGGCCGCGATCGAGGCGCGGTCAGCCGTCACCGCGCCGTTGGCCGTGGCATTGAACTGGCCCTGGGTATTGATTTGCACCTGGCTGGCCTGCAGGTCGCCGGTGGCCAGCGTGGTGTTGCCACCACTGGTGAGGGTGGACGCCGTGAGCGTGGTGGTGCCGACGGTCAGGGCAATGTTCTGCGCAGCCAGCAACTGGGCGTTGCTCAAGGTGGTCGCGCCCGCCGTCAGCGCAAGGCTGCCCTGCGTGCTCATCAGCTTGCTGTTGTCACCCGTGAAGGCGCCGCCCTGGGTGTTGACGCTGACATTGCCGTCGGAAGCCAGCAGCCCGTTGGCGTTGTTCACCGCGCCGCCACTGAGGGCCAGCCCGGCCAGCGCCACCACGCGGCCGCCCTGGTTGTTGAAGTTCTGCAGCTGGGCGTTCAGGGCGCCCGTGGTCTCGATCACCCCGCCGGCGTTCGACAGGCTGGACAGCGGGCCAGTGGGCGCGCCCATGGTCAGCACATCGCGCGTGCTGATGCGCCCCTGGTCATTGACCACCTGGCCGGCACTGGCGATGAGATTGATCGCGCCATTGGCGTCCAGCGTGCCACTCTGGTTGTCGAGCGAGGCGCCCGTCAGGCTCGCCTGGCCGCCCGCGACGATCCGGCCCGCGTTGTTGGTGATCGCTCCCTGGGTGGCGATGGAAACGTTGGTGCCTGCATGGGTGAGCGCCTGCGAAAGATCGACCGCACCAGTGGCGGTGATGGCAATGCCCTGGCCGGCCAGCAGGCCCGTGGTGGGCGTGGCGCCGGCCGGTGTGCTGCCTGCCAGGTTGATATTCGCGGCGTTGAGGCTGATGCCGCCGTTCTGGCTTTGCACCAGCGCGTTGGGTGCGGCCAGGTCACCGGCGCCCGCGTTGAGCGTGACCTGGCTCACGGCCCCGACGGTTGAGCCACTGGCGGCGATGCCGGTGGCCACCACGCTGGCCGTGTCGCCAGCCTGCAGCGAGGCATTGTTCAGCGTGGCCATGCCGGCCGAAGCAGTCACGTCCGCCCGGCCGCCCGCTGACAAGCTGGCGCCGGTCGCGGCCACCGTGGAGCCCGAAATCGCCAGTCGCTGGTTGGCCGTGAGAGTTGCGGCGTCGGCCGCGAGGGCCGCGCCGGCCTGGACGGTCAGCCCCTGAAGTGCCGAGAGGTTCGCCCCGCCCATGTCGATGGCGCCGCCTGAATTCAGCGCGGCGCCGGCACCTGCGGCGACCGTCGCACCGGCCGCCAGCATGCTGCCGCCCGTGATCTGGATGTCGCCCGCCTGCGGGCCTTGCGCCTTGAGGGTGGCCTGGCGGATGTCCAGCACGCCCGAGGCGTTGAGGCCCAGGGTTTCGCCGGCCAGGACCGTGGCGCCCTGCGCATCGATGTCGGCCGCAGCGGCAGAGAGCCGGCCTTCGGTGGCCAGCGTCGCGCCCCCGGCAGACAGGCGCTGGGTCACCAGCACATCGAGCTCGCGGGCGCCGCTGAGGCGGCCGCCCGTGGTGTCCAGCGTGGTGGCCTGCAGGCGGGCCGCGCCGCCCGCGCCAATGGTGCCGCCAGCGTTGCCCAGGGCGCCGGCCTGCAGCGTCACGTCGCCGCCGGCCACCAGCCGGCCAGCGGTGTTGTCCAGCGCCAGCCCCGCGGTGTTGATGGTCAGGTGGCCCTGGGTCTGGAGGGTTCCGCCGTTGTTGTCCAGCGCAACGCCCTGGATGTTCAGGGAGCTGGCGGTGGACAGCGTGCCGTTGCGGTTCAGGAGCTGGCTGGCCTGCATCTGCAGATCGCCGGTGACCAGGATCCTGCCGCCGGTGTTGTTGATGGCCAGGCCGCCCGCGTTCAGGCTGGCGTCGGCCGCTGAGGCCAACGTGCCCCCCGCATTGTTGATGCCAGTGGCCGTGACGTTCAGGGCCGCGCCGCTGGTGGCCGTGGCGCTGATCTGGCCGCCCGCGTTGCTCAGTGCGCCGGTGCCGGCGTTCAGTGTGACGGTCTGGCCGCTCACCTGGGCGTTGTCGGTGACGACGCCCAGGCCCTGGGCCGAGACGTTACCCCCGGCCAGCAGCGCGCCGCCGGCCACATTGAGCGCGCCCTGGCTGGTGGCGGTCAGGTTGCCTTGCGTTGACCAGTGGCCCCCCGTGATGCTGCTGCCCGTGACCTGCAGGTTGCCGTTGCTGGCCAGGTCGGCGCCCGTGGCCTGCACGGCGCCGGCCGCAATGACCAGTTGGCCGCCGGCGCCCACGTGGGCAGTGCCCAGATTGGCTTCGCCGCTGGTGGTGAGGTTCATGGCACCGGCGCTGCCCAGTGTGGCGCCCGCGGCCTGCAAGGTGTTGGCGGTGATGCTCATCGCGCCGCCAGCCACCAGGCCGCCAGCGCGGGTGTCCACCATGCCGGCGTTGACCGTGAGGCCGGCGCCCGCCACGACGTGGCCGCCGGCGTTGCGCAGGTCGGCGCTGCCGCTGTCCAGGCTCACCGAGCCACCGGCCTGAAGCAAGCCGGCCGTGTTGTTGATGGTCTGGCCCGGTGTGGTCACCGTGAGGCTGCCGGTGGTGACGATGGCGCCCTGGCTGTTGTCCAGCGCGGTGCTGGCGATGTTGAGGTCGCTTTGCGTGTAAAGGACGCCGCCCTTGTTGGTCAGCCCGCCCAGGTTGTTCAGCGTGCCCGACGTGCCGGCAACCAGGCCGTTTGTGTTGTCCAGCAAGCCGCCGCGCGCATCCAGCGTGAGGCCGCCGTTGGCATGCAGTTCACCGCCCTGGTTGTTGATGGCGGTGGCCTGGACCGACAGCGCGTCAGCGGCCGTGGCACTGGCCTGAACCCTGCCGCCCTGGTTGTTGAGCGCGCCACTGCCGGCGTCGATGGCAATCTTGCCGGCCGCGACCGTGGCCCCGGCGGTATGGATGCCCTGGCCCTGCAAGGCCACCCGCTGGCCCGCGATGAACTGGCTGCCATCCAGACGGATCTCCCCCGTCGAGTTGACGCTGGCGGTCACCACCGCCGTCATCGTGGCCGACCGCAGGTCGACCCGGGTGCCCTGCACGGTCAGCGAGGCGTTGCTGCCGATGTCCGACGCATCGGCGGTGACGGCCCCGGCACTGGTGATTTGCACATCGCCCACAGCGCCGATCCGCGCACGGTCCAGCGCAACCCCGGCGCCGCTCAGGCGGGTCTGGCCATTGGCCTGCACCGTGGTGCCCGTCACGTCCAGCTGGCCCGTGGCGCCCAGGCTGATGTTGCCACCCGCATTCATGCTGCCGTTGGTGGCACTCAGCGTCTGGGCCTGCGCTGCGATGTTGCCGTTGGCCGCCAGTTGCTGCCCCGCCAGCTGCAGCTGCGTAGCCGAGAGTTGCAAAGATCCACCCGCCACCAGCTGGCCCGCGGTGGAGCCGCTGCCACTCACCGCACCGGCCTGGATGGCCAGGTCGCCGGGCGTATAGATCTGGCCCGTGTTCTGCAGGCCACCCGGGAGCGTCAGCGTCAGGTTCTGGCCGGGTGCGGTCTGCGCGATGCTGCCGCTGTTGTCCAGGCGCGGCGTGTCGAGTTGCAGCGCGGGCGCCTGCAGGGCGCCCCGGTTGACCAGTTGCGTGGGGGCTTCAATCCGGGCCGTGGCGTCGGCCAGGGTCTGGCCGTCCAGCGTGACCGTGCCTGCGGACTTGAGGCCCAGGTCCCTGGCTGCGTAGCTGTCTTTCAGGGTCAGGTCGCCATTGGCGGACAGCACCAGGTTGCCCTGCAAGGCCGCGATCCGGCCGGTGCTGTTGACGCCCAGGCCCCTGTCGGTGGCCACCATGTAGATCTGGTTGGCGTACATGCCGCCAAGCTGCTTGATGTCCACCGCGAACAGCGGCGCGCCTGCGGGCGAAGCACCCCCGGCCACGGCCTGCAGCGTGCCGTACAGCACCTGGTTGGCGCCGGCAATCACATTCAGGTTGCGGGCCCAGACTTCGCCCTCGATCACCAGGCCGCGCGCGATCAGGTCGAGCTGCTCCTGTTCCGCCGCGTTGAGGCCGGCGGCGCCAACGCTCAGGTTACCCGACGCATCAAAACCCTCGATGGCGCCGCCCGCGCCCAGGCGCACCTGCCCGGCCGCCAGCGTGGTGCGACCGGCGGTGTTGAGGAAGCCACAACCGTCGCAGCTGATGCCGTTCGGGTTGGCAATGACAATGTCGGCGCGCTGCCCGGCCACCTCGATGGTGCCGCGCAGCTGGCTGGCATCGGGGCCGACCACTTCATTGAGGATGATGCGCGCCGGCGTCAGGCCCAGCTGCAGGTTGCCGGTGATCCAGCCGCCCTGCTGGGTCTGGACGCTGGTGTTGCTGTTGTTGAGGATCAGGCCGTTGCCCGGCACGTTGAACTGCTGGTACTGGTTGCGGCTGACCCCTGCCGCGCTGGGCGGGGCAATGTGCACGATGGGCACGCCATTGGCCGCCGCGTCGATCAGGGGTTTCTGGCCCGCCACCGCGCCCGGCGCGGCCGTGACCTGCGCCCACGCCGGTCCGGCAGCCGCCAGGGTCTGGACCAGGTACACGCCGATGAAAGCCCGCGCCACCCGCTTGAGCCAGACCCGCCCTGAAGGCGCCGCGGGCAGCGGCTGCTGCATCTGCTGCTGCAACGCATGGTCCAGCGCGGTCAACCGCTGCGCTTGCGTCTGCAGGGAGGCTTGGGTGCTCAGGTTCATGGCGGTTTCCTAGAACGGATAGGTCACGGTGGCGTAAAGATTCCACTGACGTGTGCGAAAGCCCTGGGGCCGGTACAGCGGCGCGGCCAGGCTGATGTCGTACTGCAGGCCGGCCTGGCGGCCACGCAGCCCGACGGCGGCGCCGGCAAGCTTTTTGCCGACCAGCGCCACATCGCTGGGGCCCCAGACGCGGCCCCAGTCCAGGCCGAGGTAGCCCGTGGTGTCCACGCCCGGCGCCAGCTTGAAAGGCGTGGACAGTTCGTTGCGCCAGATCACGCCGTTCTCGGCGATCAGCACGGCGTCACCGTCAAAGCCGCGCACGCTGGAGCGGCCTCCAATGGCGAGCTGGTCGATGGACAGGGTGGTGTCACGCGTGTGCTGCCCCCGAAGCGTCGAGCTGAACTGCACCTGGCGCGGCGCGGCGGATTCGGCCCCGAGCGTGAAGGCCGTGGCATAGCTGGCGCCAAAGGTCCAGATCCGGGGCCGCAGGGTGGCGCCGCCCTGGGCGGCGGTCAGCAGGTCATCCTGCGCGTGTTGCCAGGGCATGCCGCGGCGGTAGCCCAGATCCAGGTCCAGCGAGGCCTGCGCGAACAAGTGCCGGTAGTTCAGGCCCGTCTCGACATTGGTGGTGCGCCGGCGCTGGACCAGCAGTTCCACGTCGTCCAGGAAACTCTCGGCGCGCCGCAGCGACAGGCTGCCGTACAGCGACAGCTTGGCGCTGCCGGTTCGCAGCACGGTGCGCTGCAGGCGCAGCTCGGCGCTTTCACTGCGGCCACTGGACAGGAAGCGCACGGTGGTGCCCTGCACATACTGCGCAAAGCGGCTCTGGCTGGCGCTCAGGCTGAAGGTGTTGTAGCCCCAAGGCAGGCTGTAGTTGAGCCCCAGGCTCTGGCTGCGGTGGCTCGGGTCGGGCTTTTCCAGGTTGCTGCTGAGGCTGACGCTGACCAGGTCGTTCAAGCCCAGCGGGTTGTCCAGCGCGAGGTTGCCCGAGAACTGGGTGCGACCCAGGCTGGGGCTGCCGGAGTTGTCCAGCGTGATGCCGCCGCGCAGCCGCTCGCGCAGGGTGCCGGCGCGGCGCTCGATCACCACCACCGTGGTGTCGGGTTCGGCGCCAGGCTCCAGCTTGGTCGCCACGTTCTGGCTGGGCAGCCGCTTCATCTGCTCGACGCCCTGCTCCAGGTCGCGGATGTTGAGCACGTCACCGCGCGAGACCGGGAAGGCATTGCGCCAGGTGCCCCAGCGCGGCTCGGGTTCAACGAGCCGGATATCGGCCACGCGGCCCACATGGAGCTGGATGCGCAGAACGCCGGTCTGCAGGTTCTGGGCCGGCAGGCTGACCCGGGTGGTGGCAAAGCCCAGGTCGAGCAGCTTTTTGTCCAGGCCGGCCGCGATCCGGCTCAGGCCCTGGACCCCGACACACTGTCGCAGGTAAGGCAGAGCCGCCTCCTGCAGCCACGAAAACCGTTGCCAGTCCGCACCTTCAAGCCGTACCTCCTGCACCACAAAGCAGGGCGTTTCTTCGGGCAGCTGGCCGTCCGGCAGGGCGGCGGGCGCCGGCCGCAAGGTGTCGGCGCGGGGTTCGAGTTGTTGCTGTTGCTGGCGGTTGCGCTCTTCCTGGCGGCGCAGGCCTTCCTGGATCGCGGCGTCAGGGCTCAGGTCGGCAGGCTGCGCCCACGCCGCGCCGGGCAGGCCCGCCATGGCATAGCTCACGGCTGCAGCGCACACCGCCAGTCCGCGCATCGGACGGCGCCCGGAGCACATCGGCCCCTCCCCTGTCTGGAATACCACCCGCCGCTCCCAACCGTTGTAAGTTTGGCGTACGACTACTTTGGTACGCGCAAAAGGTCGGCGAGTATGCTCAGAGAGTTACAAAGGGGTCAATCCTGTCAAGTTTGACAGGGGGTTATTCGTCCTAAAGTACCCATTTTATGGTACAAGACGTTACAAAATTCAAATTGAGAGGGCTCAAGCCGCCGACGCCGGCAGCCCGAAAACCCGGTCAAACACCCAGTTGAAGACGAAGGTGTAGATCAAAAAGAACACCACCAGCCCCAGGTCCATGACCAGCGCCTGCCACAGGCTGACGTCCAGCCACCAGGCAAACAGCGGCACCAGCGCGGCCACCAGGCCGCCCTCAAAGCCCACGGCATGGGCGATGCGCCGCGGGATGCTGCGCCCGCGCACGGCCTGGCGCGACTCCCAGGCTTCAAAGACGTGGTTGAACGCAAAGTTCCAGGCCACCGCCACGGCCGAGGCCAGTGCCGACAGCACGGTGGCGCTGCCCAGCTCGTGGCCCGACATGGCCGACAGGCCCAGCGCCGCCACCGCGATGGCGATGGCTTCGTAGAGCACCACGTAAACGAGGCGCCGCTTGATGCCCTGCACGCGCGGCGCTCAGGCAGCTTCTTTGTAGAAGAACTCGCGCTGCAGCGAGCGCGCCGCCAGCGGCTGCACCGCTGCCTGGATGGCGCCGATGTGCTCGGGCGTGGTGCCGCAGCAACCGCCCACGATGTTGACCAGCCCCTCGGCCGCGAACTCACGCAGCAGCCGGCTGGTGACGTCGGGCGTCTCGTCAAAGCCGGTTTCGGCCATGGGGTTGGGCAGGCCGGCGTTGGGGTAGCAGCTGATGAACGTATCGGGCGCGACGCGCGCCAGCTCCTGGATGTAGGGGCGCATCAGCGCGGCGCCCAGCGCGCAGTTCAGGCCAACGGCCAGCGGCTGGGCATGGCGCACGCTGTACCAGAAGGCGGTCACGGTCTGGCCGCTGAGGATGCGGCCCGAGGCATCGGTCACGGTGCCGCTGATGATCAGCGGCAGGCGCTCGCCCGACTTTTCAAAGAACTCGTCCACCGCAAACAGCGCGGCCTTGGCGTTGAGCGTGTCAAAAATGGTCTCGACCAGCAGCAGGTCGGCGCCGCCTTCGACCAGCGCCTCGGTCTGTTCGTAATAGGCGGCGCGCAGGGTTTCAAAGTCCACATTGCGCGCGCCGGGGTCGTTCACGTCGGGGCTGATGCTGGCGGTCTTGGGCGTGGGGCCCAGGGCGCCGGCCACGAAGCGCGGCTTGTCGGGCGTGCTGAACTGGTCGCAGGCGGCGCGCGCAATGCGGGCGCTGGCCAGGTTCATCTCGCGCGCCAGGCCTTCCATGCCGTAGTCGGCCTGGGCGATGCTGGTGGCGCCAAAGGTGTTGGTCTCGACGATGTCGGCGCCGGCGGCCAGGTAGCCGGCGTGGATGTCGGCGATCACGTCGGGCCGCGTCAGGCTCAGCAGCTCGTTGTTGCCCTTGACGTCCTTGCCGAAGTCCTTGAAGCGATCGCCAGCGGCGCCGGGGCCGGTGTAGCCTTCGCCACGGTACTGCGCCTCGGTGAGCTTGAAGCGCTGGATCATCGTGCCCATCGCGCCGTCGAGGATGGCGATGCGCTGCGCGAGGAGGCCGGGCAGTGCCTGCCCGCGGGTGTAGGTGATCGGCTTCATGGTCCGGCCATTTTAGGGACCCCGCGTTTTCCTCAGACAATAGAGGGATGAAGAACCTGCTTCCCCAAGAGGCTTGGGCCTGGCTCCAGCAGCAGCCTGAGGCGCTGTTTGTCGACGTGCGCATGGAAATCGAGTCGCTGTATGTGGGCCGCCCGCCCGGGGTGGAAAACATCCCCTGGTACGAGTACCCCGACCTCACGCCCAACCCGGCCGCCTTTGCGGCCGCCGTGGAGCGCGAGGCCGGCGACAAGGCCCGCCCGGTGCTGCTGATCTGCCGCAGCGGCAAGCGCACCGTGGCCGCCGGCGAGGCGCTGGAGGCCGCGGGCTTCCAGCAGGTGGCCCATGTGGTGCACGGCTTTGAGGGCGACCTGGATGAACACTTCAAGCGCTCCACCCTCAACGGCTGGCGCCACGACGGACTGCCCTGGGAGCAGATGTAGGCCCGCTGCCCTGCCGATGAGGCATCAAATGGCCCTGGAGTCCAGGGCTGGCGGCCACCACGCGCTCTTGAATTGATAGCAAATTGTCCCTTCCCCTGAACATCCTCCAGGAGGTCTTCGGCTACGAAGCCTTCCGCGGCCCGCAGGCCGAGATCATTGACCACGTGACGGCCGGCGGCGACGCGCTGGTGCTCATGCCCACGGGCGGCGGCAAGAGCCTGTGCTATCAGATCCCGGCCATCGCGCGGCAGCAGGCCGGCCACGGCATCACCGTGGTGGTGTCGCCGCTGATCGCGCTGATGCACGACCAGGTGGGCGCGCTGCACGAGGCCGGGGTGGAGGCCGCCTTCCTCAACTCCACGCTCAGCGGCGAGGAGGCCAATGCGGTCGAAAAGCGGCTGCTGCGCGGCGACATCACCCTGCTGTACGCGGCGCCCGAGCGCGTGACCACGCCGCGCTTCCTGGCCCAGCTCGACTCGCTGCACGAGCGCGGCCAGCTCAGCCTGTTTGCCATTGACGAGGCCCACTGCGTGAGCCAGTGGGGCCATGACTTCCGGCCCGAGTACCGCGCGCTCACCGTGCTGCACGAGCGCTACCCGGGCGTGCCGCGCATGGCGCTCACCGCCACGGCCGATGCGCTGACGCGCGAAGACATCGTCGAGCGGCTGCAGCTGGAAGAAGCGCGCCAGTTCGTCAGCAGCTTTGACCGGCCCAACATCCGCTACACCATCGTCGAGAAGAAAGACCCGACGCTGCAGCTGCTGCGCTTCATCGAGCGCGAGCATGAGGGCGAGGCCGGCATCGTCTACTGCCAGTCGCGCAAGCGCGTGGAGGACATTGCCCACACGCTGAGCGAGTCGGGCATCAACGCCCTGCCCTACCACGCGGGCCTGGACGCGGCGGTGCGGCAAAGGCACCAGGACCGCTTCCTGCGCGAGGACGGCATTGTGATGGTGGCCACCATCGCGTTCGGCATGGGCATCGACAAGCCCGACGTGCGTTTTGTGGCGCACCTGGACATGCCCAAGAACATCGAGGGCTACTACCAGGAAACCGGCCGCGGCGGGCGCGACGGCCTGCCCGCCGACGCCTGGATGAGCTACGGCCTGCAGGACGTGGTCAACCAGCGCCGCATGATCGACGAAAGCCCCGCGGGCGAGGAGTTCAAGCAGGTCATGCGCGGCAAGCTCGACGCGCTGCTGTCACTGGCCGAGGCCGTGGACTGCCGGCGCGTGCGGCTGCTGGGCTACTTTGGCGAGGCCTCCACGCCCTGCGGCAATTGCGACAACTGCATCAGCCCGCCGCAGGTCTGGGACGGCACCGACGCCGCGCGCAAGCTGCTGTCCACCATCTACCGCGTGCAGCAGCAAAGCGGCATCAGCTTTGGCGCGGGCCACATCATGGACATCCTGCGTGGCAAGACCACCGAGAAGGTCACGCAGTTCGGCCACGGCTCGCTCACCACCTTTGGCATTGGCGCCGAGTTCAGCGAGGCGCAGCTGCGCGGCGTGCTGCGCCAGCTGATCGCCACCGGCGCGCTGGCGGTGGACGCGCAGGCCTTCAACACGCTGCGGCTCACCGAGGCCTCGCGCGCCGTGCTCAAGGGCGAGCAGCCCGTGGCGCTGCGTGAATCGGTCTCCAGCCCGGCGCCAGCGCGCGGGCGGACGGGGCGCGGCAGCAGCCGGGCGCCGGCCGCCGTGGCAGCCGCGCTCAATGCCGAAGGCCAGGCCCGCTTTGACGCGCTCAAGGCCTGGCGCGCCGAGGTGGCGCGCGAACACAACCTGCCGGCCTATGTGATCTTTCACGACGCCACGCTGGCCGCCATCGCGGCGCTGGCGCCGCAGACGCTGGACGACCTGCAGGGCGTGAGCGGCATTGGCGCCAAGAAACTTGAGGCCTACGGCAATGAAGTGCTGCGCGTGGTGCTACTGAATCAATAGCACACAGTGGCCGCCAGTCCTGGACTCCAGGCCTGTTTGGCTGCTTTTTGCTATTGAATGAAGCCCATGCCGCGGTTTTCGCGGACTTCGGGCTTGATGCGGCGCTCGGCCTCGAGCTGGTCCAGGAATTCGGCGGCAGTGAACTCGGCCGCAAGGATGTCCACCTGCCGCTTGACGGCCGCAAAGTCGCCGGGGCACAGCTGGTCGAGCCGGGCCAGCCGCTCGCGCACCTCGGGGGTGAGCAGCGCTGCGTCGCCGGCCAGCGCCTCGGTCACGAACATCTTTTCGCGCTGCGCGGCGGTCAGCGGCATGAACTTGATCTTGAAGGTGAAGCGGCGCAGCGCGGCCTGGTCGATGCGGTCCAGCAGGTTGGTGGTGCAGACAAAGATGCCCCTGAAGCGCTCCATGCCCTGCAGCATCTCGTTGACCTCGGTCACCTCGTAGCTGCGCTGCGCGCCGCGGCGGTCCTGCAGGAAGCTGTCGGCCTCGTCCAGCAGCAGCACGGCCTTTTCGGCCTCGGCCTCGCGGAACATGGCGGCCATGTTCTGCTCGGTCTCGCCCACGAACTTGCTCATCAGGTCACTGGCCTGCTTGACGATCAGCGGCCGCTCCAGCGCGCGCGCAATGTGCTCGGCCAGCGCGGTCTTGCCGGTGCCCGGCGCGCCGTAAAAGCACAGCGTGCCGTGGCCGCGCGACTTGAGCGCGGCCACGATGCGCGGCACCTCGAAGCGCGTTTCCACATGCAGCATGTCCAGGTCCCAGGTGGTCACGCTGGGCCGCTCGCCCGCGCCCTGCGCGCGGTTGCCCAGGGCCTGGTCGGCGTTGCGCAGCTGGCGGTCGATCAGGGCCTCGGTGTCCAGCGTGTCGGTGCGCGCCAGCCCGGCAAAGCGCACCGCGGTGCGGATCTGCGCGGGCGTGAGCCCCTTGCGTTCGGTCAGGCGCGCCACAAACGCGTCGGACACCGGCACCCCCTCCAGCGTCTTGCGCACCAGGCCCTCGCGCGCGCCCGGGGGCGGCGACTTGAGCTCCAGGTGGTAGGCAAAGCGGCGGCGAAAGGCCGGGTCGATCTGCTCGATGCGGTTGGTCACCCACAGCGTGGGCACGGCGTTGGACTCCAGGATCTGGTTGACCCAGGCCTTGCCGCTGACCGAACCGCTGGCGGGCGCGGCCACCTGCTCGGCGCGCGCCATGATCTGGGCCGCCTCGGAGCTGATGGGCGGGAACACGTCTTCCACCTCGTCAAACAGCAGCGCGGCCTGGGCGCTGCCCTTGAGGAACACCTGGGCGATCTGCAGCGAGCGATAGCGGTCACGCCCGCTCAGCGAGTTGCCGTCGCGGTCGGCGTATTCCACCTCGAACAGCTCCAGCCCCGCGGCCTGCGCCACCACCTTGGCCAGCTCGGTCTTGCCGGTGCCCGGCGGGCCGTACAGCAGCACGTTGACGCCGGGCTCCTTGCGGTCCACCGCGTTGCGCAGAAGCGCGCACAGCACCTGCACGTCTTCCTCGACAAAGCCAAAGTCATTCAGCGCGAGCCCGCTCTTGGCCGAGGGGCGGGTGAACACGGCCATGAGCTCGTTCTGGTCGCGGTACTCGCGCATCAGCACCGGAGGCAGCTTCTCGCTGACCTTCATCAGGTCGGCCAGGTCGGTGATGTTGTGCTCGGAGATCAGGTTCTCGACCAGGCCGATGCGCTCCAGCCGCGAGCCCGCGCGCAGCGCCTCGCCCACCTCGGTGGCGTTGACACCCGCGATCTCGGCAATGGCCGCATAGGCCTCGGGCGCGTTGTTGACCTTGAACTCCACCAGGATGCTGCGCAGGTCGCGCTGGTAGCGCGCCAGCGTGCCGTACAGCAGCAGCGCGCGCTCGGCGCGGTTGAGCTGCAGCAGGCCCGACAGCGCGTCGATGTTTTTCTCCACCAGCGTGCTCTGCTTCTTCAGGGCCTGGGTCAGCCAGTCGCCGGTGACGGCGAGCACCGAGAGCAGGTCTTTGGGCGCGTCCTTGGCGTATTCGTCCAGGTAGAAGAACAGCGTGCCTTCTTCATAGGGGCCGCGCCAGACGCCGTGGCGCTCAAGAAAGTCGGGCGTGGCCAGGGCTTCGTGGCCGCGCCAGAACTCGTTGTCCTTGCAGCGGCGGCCCAGGAACTCGCGCAGGCGCAGCAGTGCCGGGGCCGGCCAGGCCAGGTGGCGGCCGGCCAGCGAGAGCAGGCCGTTGAGGTCGCGCCGCACATTGAACTTGGCGCCCTGCTTGGCCGCCAGCGTGAGCACGAAATGCGAGCACATGAGGTCCAGCACCGGCGCGTCCTTGAGCCCGGGTGAGGGAAGTACCTGCAGATCGACCGAACGCTTGACCATCGAAAAGCCTCCAGCATGAAGCGCATGCCAATTCCACAATAACGCAGACTGAACCAACATGGAAGACACTGATTGTGGAAAAACTGCGACGTTCCGCGGGGTTTCACCACCACAATTGCGCGATGCCTGAACTCTCTGACATACGGAAAGCCGCCGAACGCCTGCGCGGCCAGGTGCTGGACACGCCCTGCGTGGAGTCGCGCACGCTGTCGCAGATCGTGGGCGCGCAGGTCTTCCTCAAGTTCGAGAACCTGCAATTCACCGCCTCGTTCAAGGAGCGCGGCGCCTGCAACAAGCTGGCGCAGCTGGGCAGCGAGGCTGCTCGCGGCGTGATTGCCATGAGCGCGGGCAACCACGCCCAGGGCGTGGCCTACCACGCGCAGCGGCTGGGCCTGCGCGCGGTCATCGTCATGCCGCGCTTCACGCCCGGCGTGAAGGTGGAGCGCACGCGCGGCTTTGGCGCCGAGGTGGTGCTGCACGGCGACACGCTGGACGAAGCCCGCCAGCATGCGCTGGCGCTGGCGGATCAGCAACAGCTCACCTTCGTCCACCCTTTTGACGACGAGGCCATCATCGCGGGCCAGGGAACCGTCGGGCTGGAAATGCTGCAGGCCGTGCCCGAGCTCGACACGCTGGTGATTGCCGTGGGCGGCGGCGGGTTGATCGCGGGCATTGCCACGGCGGCGCGGGCCCTCAAGCCCGGCATCGAGATCGTGGGCGTGCAGACCCAGCGCTTCCCGGGCATGTTCAACGCCATCAAGCACACCGACCACGCCATGGGGCAAAGCTCGATTGCCGAGGGCATTGCGGTGGCCTCGCCGGGGCAGATCACGCGCGGCATCGTGGCACAGCTGGTGGACGATCTGGTGCTGGTGGACGAGGGCGACATCGAGCAGGCCATCGTGATGCTGCTCGAGATTGAAAAGACCCTGGTGGAAGGCGCGGGCGCGGCCGGCCTGGCCGCGCTGCTGAAATACCCGCAGCGCTTTGCCGGGCGCAAGGTGGGCCTGGTGCTGTGCGGCGGCAACATCGACCCGCTGCTGCTCGCGGCCATCATCGAGCGCGGCATGGTGCGCGCCGGGCGCCTCACGCGCATCCGCGTGAGCGCGCGCGATGTGCCGGGCACGCTGGCCCGCATCACGGCGCTGGTCAGCGAGGCCGGGGCCAACATCGACGAGGTGCACCACCAGCGCGCCTTCACCACGCTGGCCGCGCAGAACGTCGAGGTCGAGCTGGTGCTGCAGACGCGCGGGCACGAGCACGTGGCCTCGGTGCTCGCGCAGCTCAATGCCGCGGGGCTGCAAGCCGCAGCCGTTTGATCGGGCATGGGCCCGAGGTTGACTGTGGCGCAGTGCGTCTGTCATCATGGTCCGTCAAGATCAATGACGCAAGGAGAAGCCCATGGACACCGCCGCACTGACTCAATCCATGCAGACAAGCCTGGGGCAGCATGTGCCTCACCTGCTGGGCGCCCTGGTGATGCTGCTGATCGGCTGGTTTGTGGCCGTGGCCCTGCGCGCCGCGGTACGCCGCGGGCTTGGCGCGCTGGGGCTGAACCGGCATTTTTCAGGCATGACCGGGCAGACGCTGGATCTGGAAGCCGTGCTGGCCGTGGCCGTGTTCTGGGTGGTGTTGCTGCTCACGCTGGCCGGCGTGTTCAACACGCTGGACCTGGGCATGCTGAGCAACCCGTTCGCCGCGCTCACCACCCAGCTCTTTGAATACGCACCGCGGCTGCTGGCCGGGCTGCTGCTGGCGCTGCTGGCCTGGCTGGTCGCGTCCATCGCGCGCGCCGGCGTCAACAAGGCGTTGCAGGCCACCACGCTGGACGACAAGCTGTCCGAGCATGCGGGCATGGCGCCCATCAGCCAGGGCCTGGGCCAGATCGTGTTCTGGCTGGTGGTGCTGCTGTTCCTGCCGCCCATCCTCAACGCGCTGCAGATGCAGGGCCTGCTCGAGCCGCTGCGCGCCATGCTCACCAAGACGCTGGACATGCTGCCCAACGCCTTTGCGGCGCTGATCATTGCCGGCGTGGGCTGGATCGTGGCCCATGTGCTGCGCAGCCTGGTCACGGGCCTGTCGCGCAGCGCGGGCGTGGACCAGATCGGCGGGCGTGCCGGCCTCGCGCCCTCGGTGCAGCTGTCCAGCGTGCTCGGCGCGCTGGTGTTCATCGTGGTGCTGGTGCCCTCGCTCATTGCCGCGCTGGATGCGCTGAAGATCGAGGCCATCTCACGCCCCGCCATCGACATGCTCAACGTCATGATGCTGTCGGTGCCGCGCATCATCGCGGCCGGCCTCATCCTGGTGATCACCTGGGTGGTGGCCTCGTTCGCGTCGCGCCTGCTGGCCGGGCTGCTGTCGGCGGCGGGCCTGGACACGCTGCCCGCGCGCGTGAGCCTGGCCCATGCCTTCGAGAAGACCAGCGCCTCGGTACTGGTGGGCCGCGTGGCCCTGTTTTTTGCGATGCTGTTTGCCACCGTGGAGGCGGCCGACCAGCTCGGCTTCCACCGCGTGAGCGACGTGGTCACCACCTTCATCCGCTTTGGCGGCGACGTGCTGCTGGGCTCGGCCATCTTGGTCATCGGCTTCCTGCTGGCCAACGTGGCCTACGAGGCCATCGACCGGGCGAGCGGCGCCCACACCAAGGGCCTGGCCCGCATCGGGCGCTACGCCATCCTGGCGCTGGTCATTGCCATGGGCCTGCGCGCCATGGGCATTGCCGATGACATCGTCAACCTGGCCTTCGGCCTGACGCTGGGCGCCGTGGCGGTGGCGGTGGCGCTGTCGTTTGGCCTGGGCGGCCGTGAAGCGGCCGGCAAGCTCATGGAGCACTGGCTGGCCAAGCTGCGCGGCGGCGACAAGTGAGCCGGGAGCTGCTGCAGTCGGCGCTGGCCGAGTACTTCGCCCCCTGGGTCCAGGCCCTGTCGCTGCAGGTGGAGGGTTTTGACGCCGACAGCGTGACCCTGCGGCTGCCGCAAAGCGACCAGCTGTCGCGCGTGGGCGGCATGCTCTGCGGCCAGGCCATGATGGCCGCGGCCGACACGGCCATGGTACTGGCGCTGATCAACCTGTGGGGCGCTTTCAGGCCCTGCACCACGGTGCAGATGAACAGCAGCTTCCTCAAGCCCCTGTCGGGCCAGGACGCGCTGGTGCAGGCCGGGGTGCTGCGGGCCGGCAAGTCGCTGGCGTTTGGCGAAATCGACATCCGCGGCGCCAGTGACGGCAAGAGCGTGAGCCGGGCCACCACCACGTATGCCCTGCTCTGACCGGGCAGGTTAAAATCAGCGCAGTTTTTGACATTTCGAGGTTCCCCATGTCCAGCCACAGCACCGATCACACCCCCGCACAAGCCCCGGCCGACGCCGTGGAAGCCATTGTCCCGGTGATTCCCATGGTGCTGCCCCTGGTGGGCGGGGTGCTGATGTTCCTGCTGGCCTTCATCGCCATCTACATGGCCTGACCCGCGCCTCCAAGGCACACCCAACCAGCGCCTGCGCGGCCACGCACAGGCGCTTTTTTGCGTCCGCAGCGGCACGTACGCCCACGCATAACCCAATGCAGGTTTTGCATAACTATTGCCATTGTTGACGGGCAGGAGGCAGGGCGGTTTCATAAAATTGACACCCCAGCCGACCACGCGGACTGTGAAGCACCCTTCACGACCCCGAGTTGCCCACCCCGCAACCCCGCCCGCCGACTGAGCAGCAACAAGCCGTTTTTTCAAAGGCCGCTCTCAGCCTCATTGCCCCCGAGCCCCCTTTGAAAAGACGATTTTCAAACTCAGGAGCTATTGGATGAACTCTCCCGTGATGCAGGGCCTGAACCTCAACGCCCCCGCCTTCGTGAAAAACGCGAAGCTGATCGCCTGGGTGGCCGACATGGCCGCGCTGTGCAAACCCGACAGCATTTACTGGTGCGACGGCAGCGAGGACGAATACGCCCGCCTGTGCCAGCAGCTGGTCGACGCGGGCACCTTCCGCAAGCTGGACCCGGTCAAGCGCCCCAACTCCTTCCTGGCCTGCTCCGACCCGAGCGACGTGGCGCGCGTGGAAGACCGCACCTTCATCTGCTCGCAGAACAAGGAAGATGCCGGCCCCACCAACAACTGGATGGCCCCGGCCGAAATGCGCGCCACCCTGCAGCCGCTGTTTGACGGCTGCATGAAGGGCCGCACGATGTACGTGGTGCCTTTCAGCATGGGCCCGCTGGGTTCGCCCATCGCCCACATTGGCATCGAGCTGTCCGACAGCCCCTATGTGGCCGTCAACATGAAGATCATGACGCGCATGGGCAAGGCCGTGTACGACGTGCTGGGCGTGGACGGTGAGTTCGTGCCCTGCGTGCACACCGTGGGCGCGCCGCTGCAGCCCGGCCAGGCCGACGTGAAGTGGCCCTGCAACAAGACCAAGTACATCGTTCACTACCCCGAGACCCGCGAGATCTGGTCTTACGGCTCGGGCTATGGCGGCAACGCGCTGCTGGGCAAGAAGTGCTTTGCGCTGCGCATTGCTTCCACCATGGGCCGCGACGAAGGCTGGCTGGCCGAGCACATGCTGATCCTGGGCGTGACCAACCCCGAGGGCAAGAAGTACCACGTGGCCGCGGCATTCCCCAGCGCCTGCGGCAAGACCAACTTTGCCATGCTGATCCCGCCCAAGGGCTTTGACGGCTGGAAGGTCACCACCATTGGCGACGACATCGCCTGGATCAAGCCGCAGGCCGACGGCACGCTGCGCGCGATCAACCCCGAAGCCGGCTACTTTGGCGTGGCGCCGGGCACCAACACGCTGACCAACCCCAACTGCATGGCCAGCCTGGACAAGAACGTGATCTTCACCAACGTCGCGCTGACCGACGATGGCGATGTGTGGTGGGAAGGCATGGGCGAGGCCCCGGCCCACGCCATCGACTGGCAGGGCAAGGACTGGACGCCCGCCATTGCCAGGGAAACCGGTGCCAAGGCCGCCCACCCGAACGCGCGCTTTACCGTGGCAGCCGTCAACAACCCCGCGTTGGACAGCGCCTGGGACGATCCGGCCGGCGTGCCCATTGATGCCTTCATCTTCGGCGGCCGCCGCTCCACCACCGTGCCGCTGGTGACCGAAGCCCGCAACTGGACCGAAGGGGTCTACATGGCCGCCACCATGGGCAGCGAAACCACCGCCGCCGCCACCGGCCAGGCCGGCGTGGTGCGCCGCGACCCGTTCGCCATGCTGCCCTTCATGGGCTACAACATGAGCGACTATTTCCAGCACTGGCTGGACCTGGGCAAGAAGCTGGCCGCCTCGGGCACCCGTCAGCCGCGCATCTACACCACCAACTGGTTCCGCAAGGGCGAGGACGGCAAGTTTGTCTGGCCCGGCTATGGCGAGAACATGCGCGTGCTCAAGTGGATGATTGACCGCATCGAAGGCAAGGCCCAGGGCACCGAGCACGTGTTTGGCGTGAGCCCGGCCTACGAGGAACTCAACTGGACCGGCCTGAGCTTCACGCCCGAGCAGTTCAAGACCGTTACCAGCATCGACAAGGCCGCCTGGCAGAAGGAGCTGGAACTGCACGCCGAGCTGTTCAAGCAGCTCGAGTACCACCTGCCCGAGGAACTGGGCGACACCAAGGCCCGCATCGAGCAGCGCCTGGCGGCCTGAGCCGGCTTCAGCCCCCCATGAAAAAAGCCACCGCAAGGTGGCTTTTTTGTTGACCCGCGGGGCGGGTGGCGGGGCCGCGGCTCAGCGCGCGGCGTGTTTGCGGACCAGGGCGGAACGGGCGACGGCGTCAGCGCGGCGGCGCACGGCACGGCTTTGGGCCACACGGTACGACCAGGCATCAAGCCCGGCCACGACGGAGCGCAGCACGCTGCCCAGGAAGCTCACAGGAACAAAGGTAGGCATGGCGGTTTCCTTTCAGTAGTAGCCGCGGACATCGCGCACGGCATCGCGGGCCATGGCGCGGCTGATGTCCGCCATCACGCGGGCATCGGTCAGCGCGAGTGACCAGAGCTTGTCATCGGACGCTGCCTGCTTGCGGCGGGCCGACCAGGAGGCGAGCACCGTGCGCAGCACGCTGCCGGCGTTGCGCGCCGGGGTGGCCAGCAGCGCGAGGGCGGCGAAGGCGATGGTCCACATCACCACCCAGGCGAGCAGCAAATGACCTTCGGTCCAGGTGTCAACCACCTGGTTGGCGACCACCAGCAGGGCGGCCACGATGGCAGCCAGCAGCAGCGTGGCGGCGCCACGGGCACCGTCAAACTGGCCCGCCAATCCCTTGACGGCCTGGGTTGCCTGCTCGGCCCGGGCAACGCCAGGGTGCTGGGCCGGGTATTCGGTGTGGACAAAGCTGTTCATGGTTAATCCCTCTCAGACGCTTGTGGCGAAATTGCCGGGGTGCGTGACAGGAATACTAGGGTTAATACTGATATATATCAAATTTAGATTGGTGATGTATATCATTCATGGATCGTATGAATAACCCGAACTTCCGCACGCTCGACCTCAACCTGCTGCGCGTGTTTGACCAGGTGATGAGCGAGCGCAACCTCACGCGCGCCGCCCACAACCTGGCCATGACCCAGCCGGCCGTGAGCAACGCGCTGCGCCGGCTGCGGGCGTCCTTGGGCGACGAGCTGGTGCGGCGCAGCGGCTATGGGGTGGAACCCACGCCACGCGCGCTGGCGCTGTGGCCGGCCGTGAGCGACGCGCTGCGCCGGCTGGAGGTGTCGCTGTCGCCTGGCGACTTCGTGGCGGCCGACGCCGGCAACACCTTCATCCTGGCCATGGCCGACGCCACGGCCGCCGAGCTGATGCCGGGCCTGGTGGAAATCATCGAGCAGGACGCGCCCGGCGTGTCCATGCGGGTGCTGCCGCTGACCACGCGCGATCCGCGGCCGCTGCTCGACGAGGGCCAGATCGACCTGGCCGTGGGCTTCTTCCCGGCGGTACTGGCCGACCTCACGGCCCAGGCCCAGGCCGGCGGCAAGGCCGCCTTCGACCACCAGCGGCTGTATGACGGCGAATATGTGTGTGTGATGCGCAAGGGCCACCCGCTGGCGCGCGGGCCGTTCACGCTGCGGCGTTTTTGCAGCGCGCGCCACCTGCTGGTGAGTTTCTCGGGCCGGCCCTTCGGCTTTGTCGATGAGGCGCTGGCCTCACTGGGCGAAAAGCGCCACGTGGTGCTCACGGTCAACCAGTTCTTCACGGCGGGGCGGGTGGTGTCCACCTCCAACCTGCTGACGGTGCTGCCGCGGCACTTCGTCACGGTCACGGGCATGGCCAGCGAACTGATGGTGCGCGAGCTGCCGCTGGACCTGCCCCCCGTGCATGTGGACTCGCTGTGGCACCTGCGCCAGGGCCAGCGCAGCGAGCACGCCTGGTTGCGGCTGGCGGTGGCGGCGGCGGCCACCAAGGCTTTTGCCGCCTGAATTGCTCCTGTTTTTGTAGCGCACAGTGGCCGCCCGGCCTGGACTACAGCCCTATTTGACTCAGATTTTCAGCGCCAGCCCCGGTTGCGGTGCCAGGGGCACGCGCCGGCCCAGCCCCGGGTCGGCGGTGCGGGCCACCGCCGACAGCAGGGAGCGCAGCCAGGCCTGCCCCTGCGAATGCTGCGTCCGGCTGTGCCACAGCTGGTAGAAGCGCATCACGGGGAACTCGATGGGGGAACGCAGCACGGCCAGCGGCAGCAGGCGGGCATGGTGCTCGGCAAAGTGGCGGCTGGTGGTGAAGATCAGATCGGTTCCCGGCAGCAGGCTGGGCGCCATGCCAAAGAACGGCACGGTGACGGTGGCCTCGCGCGCCATGCGCAGCGCGGCCAGGTGCGACTCGACCACGCCGCGCTGGGTCACGCTGTACATCAGCGGCACCACATGGGCACCGCCAAGGTAGCTGGCAACGGTCAGGTTGCCGCCGGCGGCGGGGTGGTCCTTGCTGACCAGGCAGACCACCTCGTCCTCCAGAAGGATGGCCATGCGCAGGTGTTCGGGCGGTTGTGGCCAGTTGCCGATCACCACATCCAGTTCGCCCTGCGCCAGGGCGGCCTCGTAGTCGTAGCCCGGGCCCAGCGACTGCACCAGCAGCCGCGCATGGGGCGCGGTCAGCCGCATGTAGCTGACCAGGCTGGCCATGAGCGGCGGCGCCAGGTAGTCCGGCGTGCCAATGCGGAAGGTCTGGCGCGTGGTGGCGGGCTCGAACGCTGCTGTCGGCGCGACCAGCCCGTCGATCTCGGCCAGCACCATCCGCACCGAGGCTTCAAGCTGCAGGGCGCGTTCGGTCGGCACCATGCGCTGCTTGTCCTTGACCAGCAGGGGATCTCCCAGCACGTCACGCAGCTTCTTGAGGGCAGCGCTCACGGCCGGCTGGGACTGGTTCAGCCGGGCCGCGGCCCGCGAGACGCTGCGCTCGGCCATCAGGGTGCTGAAGACCCGGAGCAAATAGGTGTCAAAAGGGTCGCTGGCGCGGGTCATGGGGGCTCCGATGCACAGATGTGGGGCCTGGGGCACGGGCACCGGCCCGGTTTGCCCCGTTTTGTTATGCGGTAGATAAGCTCGAAGCGATTGGCGTGCCAGCGCAGCCTGCCTATAGTCGTTGAACCCATCCCCCTCACCTGACGGAACCCCCATGACGCTTCATTTCAACCGCCGCCAAGTGCTCAAGACCGTGGCCGCCGGCGCCGCCGCCGTGGCCCTGCCCGCACGGGCCGCCTGGCCCGAAAAGCCGATCCGCATCGTCGTGACCTTTCCGCCCGGCGGCGCCAGCGACATCGTGGCCCGCGTGCTGGCCGAACAACTGGCGCGCAAGCTCGGCCAGGGCGTGGTGGTGGACAACCGCCCCGGGGCCGGTGGCAGTGTGGGCGGCCTCGTGGTCGCGCAGGCGCCGGCCGACGGCTACACGCTGATGCTGTCCAATTCGACGCCGATTTCCATCGGCCCGTTTGCCCTCGAGAAGCAGCCCTATGACCCGGTGGAGGGCTTCAGCCACATCGCGCTGATCGGCAGCGCGCCCTGCGTGGTCATGGCCAACCCGTCAGCCCCGATCAAGACCATGGCCGATGTGGAGGCGCTGGCCCGCAAGAGCGGGCGGCTCGATTTTGGATCGGGCGGCCCGGCGTCCATTGGCCACATCTATGGCGAGCTCATGAAGAAGACCATGGGCGTGAACATGGTGCATGTCCCCTACCGCGGTGGGGCTCCGATGACCACCGACCTGATTGCGGGGGTGATCCCGGTCGGGATCGATGTGCTGACCGCCTACGTGCCCTATTTCAAGGCCGGGCAACTGGTGCCGCTGGCCGTCACGTCGGTCAACCGCTCGCCCCTGGTGCCCGATGTTCCGAGCGTGGTCGAGCTGGGGTACCGCAAGCTGGTGCTGGACAATTTCTTCGGCCTGTCGGGGCCGCCCAAGATGGCGCCGGAGCTGGTCGCGCGCCTGAACACGGCGTGCAACGAAGTCCTCGGCCAGACCGATGTCAAGAAGCGCATGGTCGATCTGGGGATCACGGCCTCGCCGGCCAGCACTGCGGCGTTCGCGGCTTTCGTGAAGGAGCAGGTCGCGCAACTCGCGCCGACCGTCAAGGGCGCAGGCGTGCGCCTGTGAAGCCTCAGCGAACGACGCTGAGGTAGGCGCTGGCGGCTTCGCGCAGTTCGTGCGCCTGACGCGGGTTGGTGCCGGCGCGGGCTTCGGCGCTTTCCATGAGGCGGTGAGCCACGCCATCGGCGTCGATCTGGCTGGCGGCGCGCAGCGCAGGGGTCCAGCGATTCCAGTTGCGAAGACGGGTCAATTGGGCAAACAAGGCATACATGATCGGGTCACCGGCAGGCGGTGAGAAGTGGTGATGAAGGAAGAATAAGGGTTTTCCCTAGGGTTTCAACCTCAATTCCGCCTTATCCCCATGCAGGATAGGCATAAGGCGAGCCGGCCCCCCACATAAGGCCCGCCCCATGCCAGGCGGTATGCTTGCTGGATGCGCCCCGCCGCCCCGCCCCCTTCCCCACCCACTTCGCGGCAGGGCGAGGACTGGCTTGAACAGATCGCCCAGAGCATCGACGAGATGCTGTGGGTCTGGGACCCCGCCACGGGGCAGGTCACCCATTCCAACCCGGCATTCACGCGATTCTGGGGCTTTGAGCCACTGGGCCAGCGTGGCGCGCAGGTCTTCCTGAACCAGGTTCACGCCGACGACCGGGCCCGCGTCGCCCAGGGCCGCGAGGCACGCGCCCAGACCGACGCGCCGGCCTGGGCCGATGAGTACCGCGTGGTCCAGCCCCCGCGGCCGCAAGACCTGGTGCTGCAAAGCCGCACCGCATGGCTGCGCGAAAACGCCTTTGCCGTGCGCGGGCCGGCGGGCCAGGTCCGCATCGTCCACATTGCACGCGACGTGACCTGGCAGCTCGACACCACGGCGCGGCTGCGCGCGGAGATCACCCGGCGCACCGACGCCGAGCGCAACCTCAGCGATGCCACGGTGCGGTTGCAGACGCTGATCGCCACCGCCAACGACGCGGTGGTGACCATTGACGCGCAAAGCCGCATCATCGACTGGAACGACGCCGCCGAACGCATGTTTGGCTGGAGCCGCGAGGAAGTGCTGGGCCACCTGTTGACCGACCTGGTGATTCCCGCGGAGCACCGGCCGCAGCACAACGCCGGGATCGAGCGCTTCCTGGCCGACGGCAGTGCCCCCATCTTCAACCGCCGCGTGGAAACCACGGCGCTGCGCCGCAGCGGCGAGACCTTCGATGCCGAGCTGTCGGTCTGGCCGGTGCGCACCGGCGACCACTACACCTTCAGCTCGTTCATCCGCGACATCTCCCGGCGCAAGGCGGCCGAGCGGGCACTGGCCGAATCCGAGGCCAAGTACCGCACCGTGGTGGAAAACGTCAACGAGGGGATTCTCGTCACCGCGGCGGGCCGCATCCTCTACGCCAACCCGCGGGCCCTGGCGCTGACCGGGCTGGACGAGGAAACCGCCAAATCCAGGCCCTTCATCGAGTTCATCCATGCCGATGACCGCGATCTGGTGCTGGGCAATCACCTGCGGCGCCTGCGCGGCGAGCAGGTCGAGAACCACTACCAGTTCCGCGTCATCCACACCGATGGCGACATCCGCTGGCTGGAGATCAGCGCGGTGGTGTTCGACTGGCAGGGCACGCCGGCCACGCTCAATTTCCTCACCGATGTGACGCTGCGCCGCCAGACCGAACAGGACATGCGCAGCGCGCTGGAGCGCGAGCGCGAGCTGTCGGAGCTCAAATCGCGTTTTGTCGCGGTGGCCTCGCACGAGTTCCGCACGCCGCTGGCGGCCATCCTGTCGTCGGTCGAGCTGCTGGACGACTACGGCGAGCGCCTGCCGGCCGACGAGCGCAAGGAAATGCTGTCGATGATCAAGACCGGCGTCGCGCGCATGAACGACATGGTGGACCAGGTGCTGCTGACCAGCCGGCTCGAAGCCGGCCGGTTTTCATTCAGCCCCAGCCCCCAGCGCATGCCGGACCTGCTGGTGCAGATCGCGGCCGAGATGGACAGTGCCCACCCCCAGGCCAGCCGCATTGCGATGGACTGCGACGGCGTGGACGCGCCGCGGCAGGTCGATTCGCAGTTGCTGCGCCACATCCTCATGAACCTGCTGAACAACGCGCTGAAGTACTCGCCGCCCGAGTCGGCGGTGACCTGCTCGATCCGCGCCAACGGCGACTGCCTGCACCTGCGCGTGGCCGACCGGGGCATCGGCATCCCGCCGGCCGACCTGCCGCGCCTGTTCGAGAGCTTTCACCGCGGCACCAACGTCGGCAACATCCAGGGCACGGGCATCGGCCTGCACATCGTCAAGGAGTGCGTGGCGCTGCACAGCGGCACCGTGGACGTGGACAGCCAGCCCGGCCAGGGCACCACCTTCCATGTGCGCCTGCACGCGCCCGCCGCCTGAGGCCCGCGGGCTCGCGCCTGCAACAATGGCGCGGTGAACATCCAGCTTCTGTCCGACCTGCACCTGGAGGTGCATCCGGATTTCATGCCCACGCCCGCCGCCGGCGCCGACCTGCTGGTGCTGGCCGGCGACATCGGCTCCTACCAGTACGGCTCACGGCTTGCCGATGCCGACTTCGGCCTCGCGCGCTTCTCGCCGCTGCGTGGCTGGCCGGTGCCGGTGCTCTATGTGCCGGGCAACCACGAGTACGACGCGCTGGACTTTGACGAGGCCCACGCCCGGTTGCGCGACACCTGCGCGCGCCTGGGCATCACCTGGCTGGAACGCGAGGTGCTGGTGCGCGACGGGGTGCGGTTTGTGGGCACCACGCTGTGGAGCGACTTTGATGCGCTGGCGCTGCAGGCCCGGGCCGCCCAGCAGCTCAAGGCGCGTGAAAAGGCGTTCCGCGCGGCCAACTACTACCTGCGCACCACCGGTGGCACCCGCCACGGCCAGCCCTTGCTGGCGCCCCAGGTGCGCGACCTGGCGCTGGAATGCCAGCACTGGCTGGAGCAGGCGCTGGCCGCGCCGTTTGACGGGGCGACCGTGGTGGTGACGCACTTTGCGCCCAGCCTGCGCAGCGCCGACCCGCGCTACGGCATGGTCCCCGGCACGGCAGGCTTTTGCAATGCGCTGGACGACTGGCTGCCCCGGGCACGGCTGTGGCTGCATGGGCACCTGCACTGCCCCAGCGACTATGTGCACCAGGGGTGCCGCGTGGTGGCCAACCCGCTGGGCTACCGCGGCAAGGGCGAGCAGGAAGGCTTCCGCGACGGCTTCTGCGTGAGCGTCTAGCGGGCGTTCAGGCCGTCAAAGCAGGTGCTCATGACCAGCTCGACGATCTGCGCATCGGTGTACTTCTCGCTGGCCTTGAGGAACTCCAGCACCGGATCGCAGGCCCGCGCATACAGCGTGTAAAGCACCGCAATGGGGGGCAGCGCGGGATTGAGCGTGCCCTCTTTCTGGGCAGCCTCGATCCAGCCGCCCAGCGTGTCGCTGACTTCCATGAGCCCGTCGATGTAGTCCTTGCTGCCCATCAGGGCCGCGCGCAGGGAGGAATTCTGGCTGGGCAGGGACGGCATCTCGCCGGCCAGCTGCACCTCCATGGTCCAGCGCGCGACGGCGCGCAGGCGCTCCAGCGGCGCCAGCTCCAGCGACACACCCGCCAGGAAATCCTGGGCGCGGCGCATGACGCGAACCATGGCGGCGGCCGCGAGGTCTTCCTTGCTGGGGAAATGTTTGTAAAGGCTTGCTTTCGCAATACCGACCGACGCGGCGACCTCGTCCACAGTCATGGCGTCAAAGCCTTTCTCGGCCAGCAGCCGGTTGACGGTCTGGACGATCGCGTCTTCACGCGCCTGGAGCATCTGCTCCTTGAACGAAATCTTGACGACGGTGGCAGCGCTGTTCATGGGCTTATTTTAACCGGTTACGTCTGAAAACAAATGGCCGGTTTACTTTACAACCCGACAGTCACGGAACAAACCGGCTGTATGGAACACTAAGGAACGTGCATCAATCTTGCTGCACTGGATCACTCGCAACGCAGGAGCGTTCACCATGAAGAACGTCTGGACGAACACATTGGCCTGGGCCGGGGCTGCGGCCGCTGCATTGGTGCTGGCGTTTGCGGCGCCCAGTGACTCCACGGTCATGGGCAAGCTCCCTTCGCTCACCGCCAAACGGCTTGACCAGCGCACGCTGTCCCTGCCGGCCGGCCTGCCTTCTGACCGCACCCTGGCGCTGATCGCGTTCGAGCGGGGCCATCACGGCGACATCGAGAGCTGGATCCAGGGGCTGCAGCTGCGCCAGAACCCCGACATCAACTGGCTGCGCATGCCGGTGCTCCAGGACCCGGGCCATGCCCAGGGCCGCAGCGCCATCGAGAACCGGCTGCTGGCGCGCTACACCACCGAAGGCGAGCGCTCGCGCATGCTGCCGGTCTTCACCGACCGCGCGGCCTTCATCCGCGCGGCCGGCCTGAACAGCCCCCACACGGCCTACGCGGTGGTGCTGAACCGCAATGGCGATGTGCTGGCCCGAGTGGAAGGCCAGTTTGACCAGGACAAGGCCAACGCGCTGCGCGAAACCCTGTTCTCGCGCGAGTTCTGAACCCTCAAGGCGGGACGGACAGCGGCGCCGAAGCCGGCTGCGAGTCGACCACGTAGATGTTCTTGCGGTAATCCGGCGGCGCGCCCTTGAGCATGCCGTCGAGCCGGTCCAGCACCGTCTGCACTTCCTCCCCCTGCGCGGGGACCAGCGCCACCGCCACCTTGGGCCGCACCGCCAGCCCCATGGGCATGCGGTTGAACGGCATGATCAGCCGCGCCAGCAGCTTGGAGCCCAGTGCCGCCGCGCGCTCGGGCGGCACCGGCCCTTCGATCAGCACGCCATAACGCGCATCGCCCACGCGGGCCACGGTGTCCACGTCGCGCACCAGGGAGGTCAGCCGGCCCGCCAGCCGCAGCAGCACTTCGAGCACGGCCTTGCGGCCGAACTCCTCGCGCAGCTTGTGCAGGTTGGTGAAGTCCACCAGGACCACCGCGCTCTGGCAGCCGAACCGCTGGGATCGCTCGATCAGGCCGCGCAGGCGGTGGCTGAACACGTCGTCGTTGACCAGCCCGGTGAGCGGGTCCACCTGGTCCAGATGGGTGATGCGCCGGCGGTAGTCGCGGCGCTCCTGGCTGCGCAGGATCAGCAGCAGGAACACCGACGGCAAGGTCACGCCCAGCGCGAGCTGCACCGCGTGCTGGGTCCAGAACCCCAGCGGGGTCAGGCTCAGCCAGCGTGCCACCGGAAAGGGCAGTGCCAGCAGCATGGGCGTGAAGGCCAGCAGCAGCCAGCGCGCAAAGCGGTCGCCGTGGTACCAGGCCCAGCACAATCCGGCCAGGCCCGCGGCGGCCAGCCCCAGCACCGTGGCCACCAGCAGGTGCAGGCGCGAGGGGCCCGACAGCACCAATGCGCCCGCCGCCGAAGCCACGGCGGCCAGCGCCAGCGCGCAGAACAGCCAGAACACTGCTACCGAGCGCGCCCGCAGCGATGCCGTGAGGGCAATGAACATCAGCAGCGGGGCAAAGCTCAGTGAGGGCAGCACGTATTCCGCCGCATCGGCCCATTGCGGGCTGTGTGGCCACAGGTGCAGCCCGGCCACGCCCACGCCGGTGGCCACCGAGATGTTGATGAGCACCGCGTAAAGGCTGAACCAGAGGTAGGCCTGGTCGCGCATCACCCCGGCGCTGATCACGCCGAAAACCGCCACCATGGTCAGCAGGCCGAAGTACACGCCGTGCAGCAGTGAAATGCGCTGCTGCTCCGACGACAGACCGCTTTCGCTGACAAACTGGATCGGCGTGCTGAAGCTGTTGCTGGCCTCGATGCGCAGCACATGCTGGCCCAGCTCGGCGGCCGAGACCGACAGCGGCAGGATCGGGTACAGGTGGGGCAGCGGCCAGTGCGCCACCGGCACATGGTCGCCCGCGGTCTGGAAGGTCCAGCCCAGGTCGGTGCGCGTGAACAGGGTGACCCGGTCCAGGCCGGGGTTGGGCAGCTTGAGGTACCAGCGCTCGACGTCGGGGGCCGGCGGCACGCTGAAGCGGATCCACAGGGTCTGGCCCGATTGCAGCGGGTACAGCTTGCCGGTGTGGGTGGGCTCGAGTTCGGCGCGGTTGATCTTGAGGAACGCATCGAACTCCACCTTGCCGCTGGTGTCGATCCAGTAGTCGCCCCAGTCGGCCAGCGCCACCGGTTGCTTCTGCACGTCAAGGTCCAGCACGGTCCGCGCAAGCGCACCGTTGCCCAAAACCCAGAACAACCCACCGGCGAGCAGGCCGAACATCCAACGGGTGGCCAACCAACGATACATTTTGTATCGTTTGATTGGATACCTGCGTCAGGGGTTCGTCAAGGCACTGCTGGCGGCCTGGGTCAGGGCGGCGCTGAGGGCGTCCAGCACGTCGGACTCCAGGTTCCAGCAATGCCAGTACAGCTGGATCGGCAGCGCATGGCCCGGCGCGATGTTGACCAGCTGCCCCTGCTCCAGCAGGCCCCGCACCAGCAGTTCGGGCAGGATGCTCACGCCCCAGCCCGCAAGCACGGCGCGCACCTGGCCCTCGGAGCTGGGCACGAACAGCTGGTTGAGCGTGACGCGCTTGAGCCCGAAGGCCTTGGACACGAACTCGGCCTGCCCGTCGTCCTTGCGGTTGAAGGCTATGAACGGGATCTCGCGGAAATTGTGCGGCGACAGGCCCTTGGCGAGCTTGCGACGCGCATAGTCCGCCTGCGCCACTGCCACATAGTCCATGGCGCCCAGCGTCACCACCTTGCAGCCCCGCAGCGCCTGCTTGAGCGTGGTCACGCAGCCCAGCACCTGCCCCTCGCGCAGCCACTCGTGGGTGAAGTCCTGGTCGTCGGTGATGATCTCCAGCGGCAGCCCCTGGGTTGCCAGCTCATTGAGCGCCGGCAGCGCCCAGGTGGCGATGCTGTCGGCGTTGATGGCGATCGAGATGCGCTCCTCCTCGCGGGCGCCGCCGGTGGGACTGGGCGCGAGCTCTTTCAGGTCGCGCTCGAGGTCGGCGCGCAAAAGCCGCAGCTGCTTGGTGTGCTTGAGCAGCAACTGCCCGGCCGAGGTGGGCCGCAGGGGCCGGCTGCGCACGATCAGCACCGTGCCCACCTGCGCCTCCAGTGCCCGCAGCCGCTGCGACACCGCCGACTGCGTGATGGACAGCCGCTGCGCCGCGCGCTCAAAGCCGCCCTCCTCCACAATGGCGGCGAGGCATTCCAGTGCGTCGGGATCAAAAGTACTCATATAAGCTGTGCTGATGTTTTCACTTAGAGTTTAATTTTTCTTTTAATTGCCGGCAAGTTCCACCAAACTCCAGCGCATGAAAGTCCTTGTTCTGGGCGCCGGCATCATCGGCACAAGCACCGCGTGGCACCTGCTGGAGCGCGGCCACGACGTGACCGTGGTCGACCGCCAGCCCGACGCCGCGCTGGAAACCAGTTTTGCCAATGCCGCGCAGATCTCGGTGAGCTACTGCGAGCCCTGGGCCAACCGCGATGCGCCGGCCAAGCTGCTCAAGTGGATGTTCCGCAATGACGCCCCGCTGCTGTTCAGGCCGCACCTGGACTGGCAGCAATGGCGCTGGGGCTTGCAATTCCTGAGCCAGTGCAACGACACCGCCTTTGAGCGCAATGTGCAGCAGCTCGTGGCACTGGGCGCCTACAGCCACGCCGCGCTCAAGGACATGGTCAGCGCCACCGGCATCACGTACAACCGGCTGGAGCGCGGCATTGCGCATTACTTCACCGACCAGAAGTCGTTTGACGCCGCGGCCGATGCCGCCCAGCTCATGCAGAAATACGGCGTGCAGCGCCGCGTGGTGAGCCGCGACGAGCTGCTGCGCATCGAACCCGCGTTCAAGTCGTTTGGCCACCGCATCGTGGGCGGCACCTACACGGCCAGCGACGAGAGCGGTGACGCGCGTGTGTTCACCCAGGAGCTGGCGCGCCGCTGCGCCACGCGGGGCGCCCAGTTCCTGTTCGGCCACGACATCGAGCGCCTGGACAAGGCCGGCGGCATCATCGCCGGCGTGGCCGTGGCCGACCGCGCCACCGGCGCGCGCCGCACGCTGCAGGCCGACGCCATTGTGGTGGCCTGCGGCAGCTACAGCGCGCCGCTGCTGCGCAGCGTGGGCGTGAACCTCGCGCTGTACCCGGGCAAGGGCTACAGCGCCACCTTCAGGCTCAAGAAGCCCGAGCTGGCCCCTTACGTCTCCACCATCGACGACGAAGTGAAATGCGCCATGAGCCGCCTGGGCGATGACCTGCGCGTGGCCGGCACCATCGAACTCAACGGCTTCGACCTGTCGCTGGACACGCCGCTGGCCCGCGCACGCTGCCGCATGCTGGCCGAGCGCATCGAGGCCGTGCTGCCCGGCGTGTGCGACACCCGCACCGAAGCCGAAGGCGGCAACCCGCGCTTCTGGACCGGCCTGCGCCCGGCCACGCCCACCAACATCCCCTACATCGGCCAGACCCGGGTACGCAACCTCTGGGTCAACGCCGGCCACGGCACCCTGGGCTGGACCCACGGCGCGGGCTCGGGCAAGGCCCTGGCCGAGCTGATCAGCGGCGAGCGGCCCGACATGGCGTTTGGCTTCTGCGGCGCGGCGGCGCCACGCAGGGTGCGCGGGTCGGCGCGGCCACTCGGAACCGCGTAAGCGAAACGGCCTAAGGCCGGGGCGGGCCGATCGGCCAGAGTCGAAATCTGTAGGCGCCGGCCTACACGCAGATGGGGCCGCCTCGGAAATAATGAGCGACCCCCACCACCCATCGCCGCCATGCCCCTGCTGTCGACGCGCGCGTACGTCCCGCTGGCCATCGCGGCCCTCCTGGCTGGTCCCCAGACTGCGCTGGCGCAGCCCATGGCCGCCAACCTGGTCGACCTGTCGATCGAACAGCTGACCAACATCGAGGTCGTTTCGGTGGCCAAGCGCGTCCAGGCGCTGTCGGACGTGGCCGGCGACATCTATGTGATCACCCGCGACGACATCCGCCGTTCGGGCGCGACCACCCTGCCCGAAGCCTTGCGGCTGGCGCCCAACCTGCAGGTGGCGCGCGCCGACGCCAACCAGTACGCCATCAGTGCCCGGGGCCTGAACTCCGTGCTGGCCGACAAGATGCTGGTGCAGATCGACGGGCGCACCGTCTACTCGCCGCTGTTCTCGGGCACTTTCTGGGAAGCCCAGGACGTGATGCTCGAGGACGTGGAACGCATTGAAGTGCTCAGCGGCTCGGGCGGCACGCTGTATGGCTCCAACGCGGTCAACGGCGTGATCAGCATCATCACCCGCCACACCGCCGACACCCAGGGCACGCTGTTCAGCGCCGGGGCCGGCAACCACGAAAGCGCGCTGGCCGCGCGCTGGGGCGGCGCCACCCTCGAGGGCACCAGCTACCGGCTGTATGCCAAGCGCACGCGGCGCGACGCCACCGAGCTGGCCAGCGGCGCATCGGTCAACGATGCGGCCGTCATGACGCAGGCGGGCTTTCGCGCCGACCGCACCGACGGCGCGCAAGTCATGACGCTGCAGGGCGATGCCTACGAAACCACCATCGATGAAGCCACGGGCCAGCGCCGGCTCTCGGGCATGAACCTGCTGGGCCGCTGGCGCGGGCCGGTGGCTGGCGGCACGGGCCAGTTCCAGGCCTACCTGGACCGGGCCGTGCGCGACGCGCCTTCCACATTGCGCGACGTGGTCGACACCGTGGACCTGGACTACCAGCACGCGTTGCAGCCCCTGGCCGGGCACCGCCTGCTGCTGGGCGGCGGCTGGCGCTCCCAGCATGACCGGGTGGACAACTACGCGCCCGCCAGGGTCGCCCTGCTGCCAACCGAGCGGCACCTGCAGCTGTGGAACCTGTTTGCCCAGGACGAGTTATCGCTGGCGCCGCGCGTCAGGCTCACGCTGGGCCTGAAGCTGGAGCACAACGACTACTCGGGGCTGGAGCACCTGCCCAGCGCCCGGCTGGCCTGGGACGTGGCGCCCAACCACCTGCTGTGGGCCGCCGCGTCGCGCAGCGTGCGGGCGCCGGCACGCATTGACCGCGACCTTTACGCCCCGGTGCTCCCCATGGGCAGCCCGCTGTTCGAGTCCGAGGTGGCCAAGGTGTATGAGCTGGGATGGCGGGCCCAGCCCCGCCCGGCGCTGTCGTATTCGGTCACGCTGTTCCACCATGACTTCAGCCGGCTGCGCTCGCTGGACTTTGGCCCGGCCGGCGGTTCGCTCAACAACAATTTCGAAGGCACGCTCAGCGGCGTGTCGGCCTGGGGCTCGCTGCGCATGTCAGACACCTGGCGCCTTCGCGGCAGCTACCTGTACCAGCGCGAACACCTGCAGGCCCGCCCCGGCGTGCCGCCGCCCTCGTCCATCAGCGCGCTGGGCAACGACCCTTCACACCAGTTGACGCTGGGCTCCTCGCACGACCTCGGCCACGCCACCACGCTGGACCTGCAGCTGCGTCGCATCGGGGCGCTGCCCGACCCGCCCGTGGCAGGCTACACCGTGCTCGATGCGCGGCTGGGCTGGCAGGTCAGCCCCACCCTCGAACTGTCGCTCACGGCACACAACCTCAACCGGGCGCGGCACGTGGAGTGGAACACCCAGGTGGCCGTGCCGCGCAGCGTGTTCCTCAAAGCCGTCTGGCGGCTCTAGGGCGCCCGCATGACCCCGACCCGATCCCTGCTGCTGGCGCTGGCCCTGACCTTGGGCGCGTGGGCCGGCGGGCTGGCCGGCACCGCGCGGGCAGAGACGGCCCAGGAGCGGGCCACGGCGTCGCTGGTCAAGGCGGTCTTCCTGCACAAGTTCGCCAGCTTTGTTGAATGGCCCGCGGGCACCTTCGCCCAGCCCACCAGCCCGCTCAAGATCGGCGTGCTGGGCGACCCCACCGTCTGGAAAGACCTGCTGGACACGGCCCGCGACCGCGACCGTGATGGCCGCCCCGTGTGGGTCACGCAGCTGACCGAGGGCGCGTCCCTGGCGGGCTACCACATCCTCTTCCTCAAGGCTCCGTCCGAGACGCGCCTGGCCGAACTGCTGGCCCAGGTGCCCTCGGGCGTGCTCACGGTGACCGACACGGGCGGCCCCGCGCCGCGCGGCTCGGTGATCCATTTCCAGATTGACGAGGGGCGCGTGCAGCTCGATGTGTCGGTGGAGGCCGCCACCCGCCAGGGCCTGAAGCTGAGCCCGCGGCTGCTTTCGGCCGCGCGCAACGTGCGATCGGTGCAGTAGCGCCGTTGCCTGCGGCTACGATGCCGGGATGAGCGAACCCCGACACTTTCTCTTTCTTGTGGCCTCCACGCGCCTGGCCCCCGAAGACGGCGGCCACCTGGGCAACACCGAATGGCTGGCTCGCCAGGCCGCCACCGCACTGCCCGCCGGCACGCTGCAAACCTGGCTGCCGCTGGCGCGCATGACGCTGCCGCCCTTTGTGGACCAGCGCCACACCACGGGCCAGTACCCGCTGCCCGGCGGCGACCTCAAAACCCTGCTCGACGCCACGATGGCCGCCACCGACATCGTGCTGGTCTCGCCCGTCTACTGGTACAGCCTGCCCGCGCCGCTCAAGACCTACATCGACCACTGGAGCGCCTGGATGCGCGTGCCCGGCCTGCCGTTCAAGGACGCCATGGCCAAAAAGTCCTTGCGGCTCATCACCACCAGCGGTGACCGGGCCAAGGCGCAGCCGATGATCGACTCTGTCACACTGTGCGCCCAGTTCCTGTCCATGGCCTGGGGCGGCGCGCTGTGGGGCAAGGGCGGGCCGCCCGACGCCGTGCCGGCCGACACCCAGGCCGTGGCGCAAGCCGCTACTTTTTTGATAGCGCACAACGACCGCTGAGCCTGGACTGGAGGCCGATTCCTCCAACAATTCACTGCAAATGACATTCATGGCTGCCACGCTGGGCATTGACTTTGGCACTTCCAACTCGGCCGCGGCCTGGCGCGCGGACGGCGGCCCCGCGCGCCCCATTGCGCTGGAAGGCGGCGCCCACGCGCTGCCCACGGCCATCTTCTTCAACGCCGAGGAACGCAGGACCCACTTTGGCCGCGACGCCGTGACCCAGTACCTGGCGGGTACCGAGGGGCGGCTCATGCGCTCGCTCAAGAGCCTGCTGGGCAGCGCGCTGCTGCTGGAGACCACCGAGGTCAACGGCCAGGGCATGAGCTACCTGGACATCATCGGCACCTTTCTCAAGGAAGTGGTGGCGCGCGCCCGCGCGCAGACCGGCGCCGAGCCCGGGCGCGTGGTGCTGGGCCGCCCCGTGCACTTTGTGGACGACGACCCGCAGCGCGACGCGCTGGCCCAGCAGATGCTGCTGCAGGCCGCGCAGGCCGCCGGCCTGCGCAATGTGGGCTTTCAGCTGGAGCCGATTGCCGCGGCCTTTGACCACGAGCAGCGGCTGGACCGCGAGCAGCTGGTGCTGGTGACCGACATTGGCGGCGGCACCTCGGACTTCACCGTGGTGCGGCTGGGCCCCGAGCGCGCGCGGCGCGGCGGCGACCGTGGCGCCGACATCCTGGCCACGCGCGGCGTGCACATTGGCGGCACCGACTTTGACCAGAAGCTCAGCCTGGAGCAGGCCATGCCGCTGCTGGGCTTCCGGCACATCGGGCCGCAGCAGCGCGAGGTGCCCAGCCCCGTGTTCTTTGACCTGGCCACCTGGCACCTGATCCACTGGCGCTACGGCCCGCGCGCGCTGCGCGAGGCCCAGGCCCTGCGCGTGAACTACAGCGACCTGACGCTGCACCGCCGGCTCATGACCGTGCTGGAGCAGCGCCTGGGCCACCACCTGGCCAATGATGTGGAACAGGCCAAGATCGCCTGCAGCCAGGACGGCCACACCGCCGAGCTGGCGCTGGACTACATCGAGCGCGGCCTGGGCGCGAGCCTGGACGCCCCCACGCTGAGCCACCACCTGGCCCCGCTGCTGCAGCGCGTGGTGCAGTGCGCGCAGGACTGCGTGCAGGAGGCCGGCCTGCGGCCCGGCGAGCTGGACGCGATCTACCTCACCGGCGGCTCATCGGCCCTCACGCCGTTCCAGCACGCGCTGCAGCAGGCGTTTTCGGGGACGCCGCTGGTGGAGGGGGATTTGTTTGGGGGGGTGGCGGCGGGACTGGTTTATGAGGCTGCAGGAGCCAAACAGGGGCCGGACGGGGGCTAGCGACCTCTCACGCCACGGTTCGGTTTACGCGATCTGCCGAAATCCGCTGCGGATCAAATACTCGTGCGTTGCGGAATGGTTTTGAATTCCCAACACCGGTCGGTCAGTTCATTGCGCTCGCGGCACCGCCTGCAGCAGTTGTTAAGCATCACCGAGCCGTAGGGACTTCGCCATTTTCTCAAGGTCATCGGCGACAGCAGTGAAGCCAAAGTAATTTGTGGGATGCTCGTAAGAGCGCTCTGCCATGGAATCTGGCGTGTAGCCTTCAAGTCTGCTGCGGAGTTCATCTCGAATCATTAGCGCGTCAACTTTGAATCGCCTATCCCACTCGGCGTTTCGTTCGTACGCCGCACGCATCGTTGCAGCTGTGAATCTATCCCAGAGACGCTTCTTGTCATCCTGATCTGCGGCCCTGGCCATATCGTGCCATTCGTTCTCGTGGATCGAGTTATCGATAGCTTGTTGACGGCGAATAAATTCTCGAATGTTTGCCACAAAGTCTATGGCCTTGGTTGAGAGCGCCGAGGACGTGGAGTCAACAATGGCGTGCACTTTTTCGTCGAACTTCAAGGCTCGATCTTTGTATTGCTCCACTTGCTCCGCCTTGAGGTGAAGGCGCTCTCGCAAAGTTTCGTTCGAAGCCTTCGCCTGTTCTACAAGTGCTGTATACCTCCATCGCGCAACGACGTAAGCCAGTCCAAACATAGCCGCAGCGACTCCGCAGAAGGTGAGGGGCGCCGCCGAAACGACAACCCATTCTTTAGCCAACAACTGGAAGAATTCTGTCATTCGCGATTCTCGTAAGGCCTAGCGGAATGTAGCCGGAAAGCTCGGCGACACAAAACGGCTACCTCTGCAAGGACTGGTACTACCTACGCCGTCTTTACGCAATTGCTTGCTCCAGTCAATGGAAAAGCGAACCAGGCATCGAAGGTTCCGCACTACCCCAACCGGTCTACTCCACCTTCAACCCCACCAGCTTCGGGTCCTCGGGCGGGTAGCGCAGCCCCAGTGACTTGAGCTTGTCGCGCACCAGCGTGGCGATCATCAGGTTGCGATGGGTCTTGGAGTCGGCGGGCACCACGGTCCACGGCGCCCAGGGGGTGCTGGTGGCGCCCAGCAGCGCTTCGTAGGCGGCCTGGTAATCGGCCCACTGCTTGCGCGCGTCCAGGTCGCCCATGCTGAACTTCCAGTGCTTGGTCGGGTCGTCAATGCGCTCCTGCAAACGCTGGCGCTGCTCTTCAAAGCTGATGTGCAGCATGAACTTCATGATCACCGTGCCGGTCTCGCTCAGCAGGCGCTCGAAGTCGTTGATGTGGGCGTAGCGCTGGCGCGTCTGCTCGGGCGTGATCCAGCCGTTCACGGGTGGCACCAGCACGTCTTCGTAGTGGCTGCGGTTGAAGATCATGAACTCGCCGGCGCCGGGCACCTGCTGGTGGATGCGCCACAGGTAGTCGTGCGCGCGCTCGGGTTCGGTGGGGGCCTTCCAGCCCACGGTGTGCACGCCCAGCGCGCTGGTGCGGCTGAACACGCCGCGGATGGTGCCGTCCTTGCCGGCCGTGTCGGTGCCCTGCAGCACCACCAGCAGCTTGAAGCGCCGGTCGGCATAGAACAGGTCCTGCAACCCGTCCAGCTCCATGGCCAGCGCCTCCACGGCGACCTTGTCGTCGGCCTTGTTGCCGCTGGAATAGGGCTTGGCCGAAGGCTGGCAGCCTTTCAGTGAAAACGGCTTGCCCTTGCCATCGGTGGGGGGCTGCCATGCCGCCAGCGCGTCGACGCCCGGGGTGTCGCTCTTGCTGTCCTTGTTGCCGTTGGCCATGGCGTTCTCCGTGTGGTGTTGAGCCAGAGGATACCGGTCATGGCGCGAGCGCGGCGGCCACGCGTGCGCGCTGCACGGGCAGCAGCTCGGTTTCAAACCAGGGGTTGCGCCGCAACCAGAGGTTGTTGCGCGGGCTGGGGTGGGGCAGCGCCAGCACAGCCGGGTCGCGGCTGCGCCAGCCCTGCACCACCTCGGTCAGCGTGGCACCGGCGCCGGGCAGGTGCCAGGCCTGCGCGTGCTGGCCAATCACCAGCGTAAGCCGCAGCTGCCGCAGGCCGGCCAGCAGGGGCTGGCGCCAGGTGGCGGCGCATTCGGGCCGCGGCGGCAGGTCGCCGGCCCGGCCGGTGCCCGGGTAGCAAAAGCCCATGGGGACGATGGCGACGCGCCGCTGGTCATAAAACACCTCGCGCGACACGCCCAGCCAGTCGCGCAGCCGCTCGCCGCTGGCGTCGTCAAACGGGACACCGCTGGCATGCACCTTGCGCCCCGGCGCCTGCCCGGCCACCAGCAGGCGCGCGGCCGGGTGCAGCTGCAGCACCGGGCGCGGGCCCAGGGGCAGGTGCGCGGCGCACAAGGTACAAGCGCGTACCTCGGCGAGCGCATGTTGCAGGTCTTTCATGGCTGGAGTCCAGGAGGGGCGGCCACTGTTTGCTATCAAAACAGGAGTAAATCCGGGGCCCCGGGCCCCCCAAGCCGGCTCAGGGGAAACCCACCTGTTGAACGCCACAGTTGGCGGCACCCGGGCGCGGCGCGATCATGGCGCCGCCCCCAACAAGGGCGCCCTGCGCTTGTGCAGCGGTTTCGCACGGCCGGCCACCCGGGCCACCGCGCGAAGACAACGGAGACAAACATCATGCGTCGTTGCTTCATCCTGTCCCTTCTCGCGCTCGCGTTGCCGCTGCAGGCCTGGTCGCAGACCAGCGCGGTCACGCCCACCAGCATCGCCATCCACCACATTGGCCCGTTCGTGGGCCAGCTCGCGGAGTCCAACGCCGAGGCATTGCGCGGCGCCGAGCTGTATTTTGACCAGGTCAACGCGGCGGGCGGCATCCACGGCCGCAAGGTCACGCTGCAAAAGCTCGACGACAAGCAGGACGGCAAGGAGGCCGGGCGCCTGTTCAAGGAGCTGATCGACCAGCAGAAGGCGCTGGCGGTGTTCATGCCGCGCACCACGCCGTCCACGCAGGCGCTGATGACGCTGTCGGAGGAGTCGGGCGTGCCGCTGGTGGCGTCGCAGTCGGGCGCGGCCTTCATCACCGAGCCGCTCAAGCGCAGCGTGTTCTCGCTGCGCGCCTCGTACCAGGACGAGGTGATCTCGCTGATCCAGCTCATGAACTCCACCGGCATCACGCGCTTTGGCTTTCTGGCCGCCACCGACTCCTACGGCAAGGACGTGATGGAGGGCGCGCAGCGCGCGCTGAAGGAGCTCAAGCTCGAAGCCGTCTCGGTCCAGCCCGTGGACCAGAAGACGCCCGAGGTTGCCGATGCGGTGACCAAGATGCTCGCGGCCAACCCGCAGGTAGTGGTCCTGATCGCGGGCGTGAAGGGCGCGACCGATTTCGTCAAGCTGTACCGCAGCAAGGGCGGCACGGCCCAGTTTGCGGCGCTGTCCAACAACGGTTCGGACTCGTTTGTGAAAGCCCTGGGCGAGTACAAGCGCGGCGTGATCGTGACGCAGATCGTGCCCACGCCGTTTCGGCGCAACAAGCGCTTTGTGCGTGACTACGTGAACCTGATGGACGCCCACAAGATCACGCCCAGCTTTGTCTCGCTGTATGGCTACCTGTCGGCCCGCGTGCTGGTGGAGGGCCTGCGCCGCGCCGGGCGCGACCTCACGCCCGAGAAGCTCACCAACGCGCTGCAGGGCCTGGGCACCTATGACCTGGGCGACTACCTGATCGAGTTTGGCCCGCAGCGCCGCCAGGGCACCAAGTTTGTCCAGGCGTCCATCATTGGCTACGACGGCAAGTTCACCAACTAGGGCCCCTTGCCCGGTCTACACGTCGTGCGTGTAGACGATGAAGCCCAGGTGCGCGGCCACCTTGTCGTACAGCAGCCGCCCCGCCGCATTGGTGGTGTGGGTCTGCCAGTACACGCGCTTGATGCCCGCGGCCCGGGCCTGCGCATACACCCCCTGGATCAGCGCCCGGCCCACGCCGCGCCCGCGCGCGGCGGGCGTAGTGAACAGGTCCTGCAGGTAGCAGGTCAGCTCCAGCCGCGTGGTGCTGCGGTGGTACAGGTAATGCGTGAGGCCCAGCAGCTGGCCATCGGCCTCGGCCACCAGCGCAAACACCGGCTCCAACGGGTCAAAGAAGCGCTGCCAGGTGGCGGCGGTGATGGCGGGGTTGAGCGCCGTGGCGCCCTCGCGGCCATAAAAGGCGTTGTAGCCGTCCCAAAGCGGCGTCCAGGCCGCATGGTCTTGCAGCCGGATCGGGCGGATCAGAGGTGCCGTCGTCATTCGCTGTCGCTTTCTGAAAGTAGATGGGCCACGCACTTGGCGGCCAGCCGAAGCAGCAGAAGGTACACGATCACGACGATGGCCAGCAAACTGTCCGAGGCCAGTTCGGTCCGCAGCGGCTGGTAGAACATGCCGAGCATGGCCAGTCCCGCCCCATAGGGCAGCAACCGCAGGCAGGAGCGAAAGACCGGACGCATCAGCCGCCATGATGCACTTTGCGCACAATCACCCCATGCTCATCGTCTTCGCAGGCCTGCCCGGCACCGGCAAAACCACGTTGGCGCGCGAGTTCGCGCGCCGCAGGAGCGCGGTGTACCTGCGGATCGACAGCTTTGAGCAGGCCTTGCGCCGGGCCAGCCCGCAGGCCCGGGACAGCGCCGCCGGCTATACCGCGGTCCAGGCCGTGGCGGCGGACAACCTGCGGCTGGGGCACTGCGTGGTGGCCGATGCGGTCAACGCCGCGCCCGAGGCCCGCCGGGGCTGGGCCGCCGTGGCGGCGGGCGCCTCGGTGCCCTGCCATTGGGGGGAGGTTGTCTGCACGGACCGGGCCGAGCACCGCCGCCGCGCCGAGTCGCGCGAGCCCGACATCGCGGGCCACACGCTGCCGCGCTGGGACGCCATCGAGGCCATGGGCTGGACGCCCCTGGGCGGCGAGGCGCTGCGCCTGGACACCGCCAGCACCCCGATCGCGGTCCACCTGGCCGTTTTGATGCAGAAATGGCCTGGAGTCCAGGACTGGCGGCCGTAGTGTACTATCAAATCAGGAGCAAATCGCTTCCCGGGCCTAGGCGGCCAGCACCTGCCAGAGCTTGCCGGCCGTGAGCGGCATCTGCAGCCCCGGCGTGGCCGCCGCAAAGCCGCCACGCGCCAGGGCATCGGCCACGGCATTGACCACGCTGGGCGTGGCGCCAATGGTGCCCAGCTCGCCCACGCCCTTGACGCCCAGCGGGTTGTTCTTGCACGGGGTGGACTGGTCCATCTCGGTCACAAAGTCGCAGGCCATCAGGTCGGCGCGCGGCGCGCAGTAGTCCATCAGGCTGCCGGTCACGGGCTGGCCGGTGTCCTTGTCGTAAACCATGTGCTCGCACAGCGCCTGGCCCAGGCCCTGCACGGCGCCGCCATCGAGTTGCCCGCGCACGATCATCGGGTTGACCACGCGGCCTACGTCGTTGACGCTGCTGTAGCGCACCACCTGCACTTCGCCGGTGGCCGCATCGACCTCCACCTCGCTGATGTGGCAACCGTTGGGCCAGGTGGGCCCGCTCACGGCGCTGGTGCTGTCCATGTGGATGCGGCCTTCGGGCTGCTTGCCCGCCAGCGCAAACAGGCTGATGCCCAGGTCGGTGCCCTTGACCTTGAACTGCCCCGCGGCATAGGCAATGTCGTCGGCCGCGGCCTCCAGCTCTTTGGCGGCCAGCTGCTTGGCGTGCTCGATGGTGCGCTCGGAACCCACGCGCATGGCCGAGCCGCCGGTGAACAGCGAGCGCGAGCCCGCGCTGCCAAAGCCGTCGCCGCGGTCGGTGTCGCCCAGCACCACCTTGACCTGCTCAATCGGCACGCCAAACACGTCCACCACCAGCTGCGCCAGCGTGGTGGCAATGCCCTGGCCCATCTGGTTGACGGCGGAGAACACCTCGATGGTGCCGTCGGCCTTCACGTCCACCGTCACGCGTTCCTCGAACACGTTGCCGCCGGTCCACTCCAGAAAAGTCGCAATGCCCAGGCCGCGCAGCTTGCCTTGTGCCTTGCTTTGCGCGGCGCGCGCATCAAAACCGGCCCAGTCGGCCAGCGCCAGGCCCTGGTCCATGACTTTTTCAAACTGGCCGGTGTCATAGGTCTGGCCCATGGGGTTCTTGTAGGGCATCTGTTCGGGCGCGATGAAGTTGCGCCGGCGCAGCGCAATGCGGTCGATGCCGGTCTGGCGCGCGGCTTCGTCCATGAGCCGCTCCATGAGGAAGATGGCCTCGGGCCGGCCCGCGCCGCGGTAGGCGCTGGTGGGCGCGGTGTTGGTGAGCACGGCCTTGTAGTGGAAGTCGATGGTCTGGATGTCGTAGACGCTGGTCTGCACCCAGGGGCCGATCAGCAGCTGGATGGCCACGCCCGTGCCCGTGGCGTAGGCGCCCACATTGGCCAGTGTGCGCAGGCGCAGCGCAAGGATCTTGCCGTCGGCCGCCAGGGCCAGCTCGGCCTGGCATTGCTGGTCGCGGCCATGGGCGGTGGACAAGAACTCTTCGCTGCGGTCGGCCACCCATTTCACGGGGCGCTTGAGCGCATGGGCGGCCCAGGCCACGGCAGCGTCCTCGGGGTAGATGCCGGTCTTCATGCCAAAGCCGCCGCCCACGTCGCCCACGGTCACGCGCACCTTGTCGCGCGGCAGGCCCAGCACGTCGTTGCACAGCGAGTTTTTCACGCCCGAGGGCATCTGGCTGCTCATGTTGAGCGTCAGGCGCCCATCCTCAGCCACCCAGGCCAGCACCGAGCGCGGCTCGATGGTCAGCGCCGCCACGCGCTGATTGACCACGTTGAGCTGGATCGTGTGCGCCGCCTGGGCAAAGGCCGCCGTGGTGGCGGCCTCGTTGCCGTGGCGCATTTCGGCGGCGATGTTGTCGGGGGCCTCGTCGCACAGCGCCGGGGCGCCCGCGGCGGTGGCGCCGTCCAGGTCCACCACCTGGGGCAGCTCCTCGTAGTCGACCATCACGGCCTCAGCCGCGTCACGCGCCTGCTGCAGGGTTTCGGCCACCACCATGGCCACGGCCTCGCCCACGAAGCGGGCCCGCTCATGGGCCAGCACATGGCGCGGCGGCGTGGCGCCAGGCGCGCCGCCGGGGCGCTTGAAGTTGGCGCTGCCCGGAATGGGCTTGACGCCCGCGGCCACCAGCTCGGCACCCGTGGTCACGGCCACCACGCCGGGCATGGCCAGGGCGGCTGCGGTGTCGATGGACACGATGCGCGCATGCGCGTAGGGCGAGCGCACAAAGCACAGGCGCAGCTGGCCCTGCGGCACCACGTCGTCGGTGTAGCGGCCCAGGCCCTTGAGCAGGCTCTCGTCTTCCAGGCGCTTGACGGCCTGGCCGCTGCCGAATTTGAAGGCTTCGCCCGCAGGCGCGTCGGGGGTGAGGGTGTCGGTGGTCATGGGTTCAAGTCTCGCTGATTTCGTAAAGCCGTGCATCAAAGCGGCGCGTGGCCCGCCAGTATTGCCAGGTGAAGCCGGGCCACAGGGTGTCGATGCGCCCGTCGGGGTGCTGGTACCAGCTTTTGCAGCCACTGGCCCACACCGTGCGGCGCAGGCGCCGCTGCACGCCGGCGTAGCTGGCAGCCTGCACCTGAGGCTTCAGGCGCAGCACCGGCGGGCCGCCGCGCAGCGCGCCGATGATGGTGTTGAGCTGGGCCTCGATCATGAAGACGATGGAGTTGTGGCCCAACCCGGTGCTGGGGCCCACGAGCAGGTGCAGATTGGGAAAGCCCGCCACATGGATGCCCAGGTGCGTGGCCGCGGGCTGCGCCTGCCACAGCGCGCTGAGCTCCACGCCGCCCTCGCCATGGATGCGCATGGGCGTGACGAATTCGGTGGCCGTGAAGCCCGTGGCCCAGACGATCACGTCGCATTCATGCAGCGCGCCGTCGGCCGTGACAATACCGCGCGGCTCGACGCGGTCAATCGCCCCGGTCACCAGCGCCACGCCGGGTTTTTGCAGCGCGGGGTAGTAGTCGCTGGACACGCCCATGCGCTTGCAGCCGGGGGCGTAGTCTGGCGTCAGCCGTTCGCGCAGCGCCGGGTCGCGCACCTGGTGGCGCAGGTGCGCCGAAGCGCCCCAGCGCGCCAGCCGCTGCATGCGCTGCGAGCCCAGGAAGCCGAGCCCGAACAGCTCGTTGCGCCAGTAGATGCGCCAGCGGTTGAGGGTCTGCAGCCAGGGCAGGGCCCGGTAGACCTGCCGGCGCACCGCGCTGTAGGGCCGGTCAGGCCGGGGCACGACCCAGGGCGGCGTGCGCTGGAACACGCTGAGCTGCGCCGCCACGCCGGCCAGCGCGGGCACGATCTGGATGGCGCTGGCCCCGGTGCCCACCACGGCCACGCGCCGGCCCGCCAGCGGCACGTCATGGCGCCACTGGCTCGAATGAAACTGCTCGCCGGCAAAGCTGCCACGGCCTTCGATGGCCGGAATGGCGGGCTTGTTCAGCGGGCCCGTGGCGCTGATGACATGACGCGCCTTGAGCGCGGGCTCGCCGGCGATGTCGATCCGCCACAGCTGTTCGTCGGCCAGCCAGCGCAGTTGCGTGACCTGCGCGCCCAGCTGGATCCGCGCCGCCAGCTGGTGGCGCGCGACCGTGCGCAGGATGTAGGCCTGGATCTCGGCCTGGCGCGGGTAGGGCCGCGTCCATTCGGTGTTGGGTTCGAACGAGAACGAGTACAGGTGCGAGGGGATGTCGCAGGCGCAGCCCGGGTAGGTGTTGTCGCGCCAGGTGCCGCCCACCTCTTGTGCACGCTCCAGCACGCGAAACGAGCCGATGCCGGCCCGCTGCAGACGGATGGCAGCGCCCAGCCCGCCCAGGCCGGCGCCGAGAATCGCCACATCCAGCTGTTCCATGGCGGGCACGTTAGCACGCGAATGCCGCGGGCGCTGTCGCCTGCGCCGCGGCCCGTGTGTCCGTCAGCGGGCGGTGCCGGCGCCCGGCCCCAGCCGCTCGCTCATCCAGCGCAGCAGGTCGATCCACATCTGGCGGGTCTCGCTGTCCAGCGGGGTGCGCATGGCATTGGGCAGTTCCACCGTGACCACGGGCACCCCCTTGTGCACGCCGCCGTAATTGCCCAGCGAGCCGGGGAAGATGCCCACCTGGTCCAGGTACAGCCGGCCCAGCTTGCTGGGCGGCACCGAGGGACCGTCAAAGTCCAGCACGCCGTAGGGTGCGTGGATGCTCACGATCAGGTCGGGCTTGAAGTCCTTCATCTGCGCGTGCACAAAGCGGGTTTCGGGCTCCGACAATGGCTTGGGCCCGGGCCAGCGGCGCGGATCCTTGCGCACGCGCTGGTTCCAGTAGATGGCGGCGTCGCGCTCCCAGTTGGGCGTGGGGAAGTTGCGGTTCAGATCCACACCGTTGGCGTTCATGCGCCGGGGCGGCTGGTTGAGCAGGCCGTCGGGGTTGAGCACCGGGATGAAGCGCCAGTGGATCGGCTGCGGCATCTGGATCAGCGGGTCTTCGGCCAGCCCGATCCAGTGCAGCGCCACCGACGCTGACGAGAGTTCGTCACCGTGGATGGCGCCGATCACCAGCACGCGCTGCCTGGGAGCGTCGGGCCGCACGTCGCGCGTGAACAGCGGCATGCCCTTGACCGAGCGGGCCCCGCTGTCCTGCAGCCGGGCCGCGGTGCACCGGGCCGTGCCAAGGTTGGGCAGGCGCTGCGCCAGCGCCTGGCACTGGGCGGCGGTGGCCAGCACGGGGGGTGGCGCCGGGGCCACGGCCGGCGGCGCGGGCGGCGGTGTCTTGGGGTCGACCGGCGGCGCGGCGCGGTCTGAACAGGCGGTGACCAGCAGGGCGGCCAACCCGGCGGCGGGAATCAGAAGGCTTCGTCGCATGAGCCCGATTATTGGCGCATGCAAAGGCGGCCTGGCATCACGCGTCCTTCTCGCCGGCCTCGTACAGCGTCTCGCGGCCCATGCGGTCGAGCACCAGCTCGGCCGTCCAGGGCAGCATCAGCGAGCCGCAGCGGCTGTCGCGGTAGATGCGCTCCAGCGGCAGGTGTTTCATCATGCTCTGGCCGCCGCAGGTGCGGATGGCCAGGCGGGCGATGTCGTTGGCGCCTTCCATCACGCTGTAGTGCGCGGCGTACAGGCGCATCTTTTCGTCCTTGCCGGGGTTGGGTTTGGCCTCGAGGATGGCGCGCGTGAACAGGCTGCGCATGCCTTCGAGCTGGATGCGCATCTGCGCGACCGCGATCTGCTTGGTGGGGTACATGCGGCGTTTCACCGGGGGCTCGCCGGGCACCTCACCACGCAGGTAGCTCACGGTGAAGTCATAGGCCGCGTTGGCCAGGCCGAGATACGTGGGCGCCAGCGTGAAGAACATCGCGGGCCAGGTCTGCGCGCCCTTGAAGTAGATGCCGCGCGGCATGAGCTGCTCATCGTCGCTGACGAACACGTCCTTGAAATGCAGGTTGCGGCTGACCGTGCCGCGCATGCCCAGCGGGTTCCAGTCGCCGCTGATCGAAAAGCCTTCTGCCTTGGCCGGCACGCTGATGTACAGCGTGTCACGCGCGTCGGGGTGCTCGTCGCCCTTGTCTTCGGTGCACAGCACGCCGTAGTAGTTGGCCGCGCCTGAGAGGCTGGCGAAGATCTTGCGGCCATTGACCAGCCAGCCGCCGTCCACCTTCCTGGCCGTGGTGCCAAACGGGGCGCGCCCGGCGGCGGCGGCGCTGCCTTCGCTGAAAGGCTGGGCGTAGATGGCGCCGTCGTTCACGATGCGGGCAAAGTGCAGCTCGCGCCGGCGCAGGTGCTCGGCGCGCTGCGCGTCGGTCATGGCAATGCCGTCGGCCAGCACGCCGGTCCACATGGTGGAGCAGATGTGCATGTTCCAGGTCAGCGCGGTGGCGCCGCAGTGGCGGCCCACCTCGGCGGCCAGCATCATGTAGGTGGCGTAGTCGGCACCCAGCCCGCCGTGCGACTCGGGCACGCACAGCTTGAGCAGTCCGGCATCGCGCAGGTCCTCGTAGTTGGCAAACGGGAAGCTCGCGGTTTCGTCCCACTGCGCGGCGCGCGGCGCAAACCGGGTGCGGCCCAGCTCACTGGCCAGCGCCAGCAGCGAGCGCTGTTGGGGAGTCAGGGGCATGTCGCCCACGGCGGGGGTGAAGCCCAGGGTGTCGGGCAGGGTGCGGGTGTTCATCAAAGGTCTCCTTCAGTAGCGCTCGGTGCGGCCGCCCAGCGCGTCGAGCACGCCCAGCCAGAGCGCGGTGCGCTCGTTGTATGAATCGGCCTCCTGGGCGCCGGAGGCATTGGCATAGACGGCCGTCTGCACCATCACGATGCCGGTGGCGGGTTGCACAAACACGGCCTGGCCGTGAATGCCCTGCATGGCAAAGCTGCGCTCCTTCAGCGGGAACAGCCAGAACTGGTAGCCATAGCCAAAGAACGGCGTGGCCTGGCGCGGCGCAAAGGCCGCGGGCTGGCGCGCGGGGTCGGTGGCGTCCAGCACATAGTCGCGCGGCACCACTTGCCGCTCACCCACCTTGCCGTCATGGGCCAGCAGCAGGCCCAGCCGGCCCCAGTCGCGCAGGCTGGCATTGAAGCCGCCATAGGCCTGCTCCTGCCGGTCGGCGCCCATGCGCCAGAAGGCATCGTGTTCGGCGCCCAGGGGCTGCCACAGCCATTCCGCGGTCAGCGCAGCCAGGTTGCGGCCCGTGGCGCCCGCCAGCACGCGGCCCAGCACGTCGGTCTCGGCGCTGGCGTAGACAAACTTCTCGCCGGCGGGTGAATGCCGCTCGGTGATGCCGCGCAGCACGCTCATGGGACTGGGGTTGCCCGTGGCGGAGGCCCGTGACAGGCGGGCGATGTCGTCCTGCCCGTCGTAGCGCTCGGTGAAGCGCAGGCCGGAGCTCATGCGCAGCAGCTGGCGAACCGTGGTGGCGCCGTAGGGGCTGCCCGCCAGGTCCTTGGCGTATTTCCCGGCCGGGTCGTCCAGCGAGGCAATGGCGCCGCGCTGCACCGCCACGCCCACCAGCAGCGAGGTGACGCTCTTGGCCATGGAAAAGCTGATGAAGCGCGCATCGTCCCGGCGGCCATAGCGGTAGTGCTCGGCCACGATCTCGCCATTCTTGAGGATCAGCAGGCCGGTGATGCGGCGGCGCTCCAGGTAGTCGCTCAGCGTGTAGCCTGTGTTGCGAAAGCGGTAGTGGATGGCGGGCGGCTGCACCGCCTTCGGCAGCGCGGCCGGCGTAGCCGCGCGGGGCACTTCGCGGGTCAGGATTCCCGGCACCTTGTCCAGCGCCGACCACGAGCCCACGCGGTAGGGCATGTCATACCAGTTGGCGGGGCTGGTGCCCACCGGATAGCCCTGGGCCTTGCCCAGTGGCCCCTCATCAGGCTCGGCCACCGCGGGCAGGGCCAGCAGGGCCAGCGCACAGGCCAGCAGGCGCTGACGGCAGGGCAGCCCGCTCATGGCCTCAATGCAGCAGGCGCGGCAGCGCCAGGAAGTTGAGCACCAGGCTGTCGAATTCTTCCGGCGCCTCGAGGTTCAGCAAGTGGCCAATGCCCTTCATTTCAATGAAGGTGCTGCCCGCAATGGCGGCGGCCATTTTCTTCATGACGGCGGGCGGTGCATTGCGGTCATGCTCACCGGCCAGCAGCAGCGTGGGCACATGGATGTCCGCCAGGCTGGCGCGCCGGTCAAAGGTAACCAGGGCCTCCAGCGCGCGGCGGTAGGTGGAGGGGTTGACCAGGCTCATGCAATGGGTGGCGAGCTTCACCCCCTCGGGCAGCGAACCCGGGCCGATCATCTGCGGCACCAGCAGTTCGGCCAGCTGGGCCATGGTCTGGCCCGCGTCCAGCGGGGCGGTGCGGCTGGCAATGAATTCACGCTGCCAGTCGCCGTCGGGTTTGCCAAACGACGGCGAGGTGCCGCACAGGATGAGTTTGTTCACGAGTTCGGGCCGCCGCGCCACCACCTCCTGCGCCACCATGCCGCCCATGCTGTGTCCTAAAAGCGTGAGCTGCCGGTTGCCCTGCGCCTGCATCAGCGCCTCGATCAGCCGGATGCAGGCCTCGGCCAGGCCCTTGAAGGTGTAGGGCTCGATGGGGGCGCTGTGGCCATAGCCCGGCATGTCCCAGGCCACCGCGCGGTAGCCCAGGGAGGCGAGTGCCTCCACCTGCGGCGCAAAAGCCAGGTGCCCGCCACCAATGCCGTGCAGCATGAGCACCGTGGGGCCGCTGCCCAGCGCAGTGAACGTGGGCAGGCTGCTCATGCGACGACCTGGCCCGCGTCGACCACGGTCTGGCCGTCCAGCTGCACGGTGCAGTGGCGCAGCGGCAGATCGAAGTGGCCGGCCGTGTAGCGGCCCGCCACCTCGTTGGCGCCGGTGCTGTAGAGAAAGTTGCCCGCGAAGGCGCGCAACTCGGTGCCGTTGAAGTCGCGTTTGTCGTAGAGAGCCATGCTGTCCCAGCGGGCCGCCGGGTTCAGGCCGTAGCCCACGTGGCTCACGGCATAGGCCTCGCGATCGCCCCAGGCCGCGATGTAGCTGCGCATCAGCTCGGCATCGACCCCGGCGCCGCGGATGGCGGTCACGTAGTCGTCCTCGATGGTCAGGGTGACGGGGCGCTCGATGTAGCGCTTGAAGGTGAGGTTGACGTCGCCTTCGGCCAGCACCAGCGTGCCATTGACACTGCCCGCCGCGGGAAACGCCAGCGCCAGCCCGCCGGGCCAGTGCGTCATGGTGCCGGGCCGCGTGGTGGTGCCCCAGTTGCCGCCCGCGGCAGCGCCTTTCAGGGAGATGCGCAGGTCGGTGCCCGCCGCTGACGTGACCTGCATGGCCGTGGCGGCGCGCAGGCGCTTGACATGGCCCTTGACCAGCGGCTCGAGCGTGTCGCCTGGCAGCAGGCGGGCCAGCGCCTCCGGATGCTCGTTGCTGACATAGACCACGCGCGGCTGGGTCCCGCTGGCACCCTGGAGGATGGCGGGCAGCTCGGGCGCGTGCATCAGCCCTTCGACGGTGCAGTCCAGCACCAGGGTGCTTCCGGCCAGCGCCGACACCACGGGTGCTATGTTTTGCAGAGCATTGGAGGCGCCCGTGGAGCGGGCTACAGGCCGATTTGATTCAAAAACGCTGGGCAGCAGCAGGGTGAATGCCTTCGCGCCCACGCGCGCGGCGGCCAGGCGCGCCAGTTCGATCAGCACGGGCCGGCTCTGGCTCTCGCCCAGCACGGCCACGGTGTCACCGGGCTGGACCGCACAGCGGCGCAGCAGGGATTCAAAAGCGTCAAGCCACGCGGGCTCAATTTTTTCTTGCAGCATGATGTTTCCGTTCAGGTCATAATACATGAAATTTCATGGAATAAGGTTTGTGAGCCCTCCCCGCAAAGCCCAGCCGCCCGCGTTCTCCACGCTGGAGTTCCGCGCCGCGCTGGGCATGTTCGCCACCGGCGTGACCATCGTCACGGCGCGCACGGCCACGGGCGAGCTGATCGGCCTCACGGCCAACTCGTTCAACTCAGTGTCGCTGGATCCGCCGCTGGTGCTGTGGAGCCTGGCACGGGCCGCGGGCTCGATGCCCGCGTTCAGCACCGGCTCGCACTACGCCATCAACATCCTCGGGGCGGGCCAGAAGGACCTGGCCGAGCGCTTCGCGCTCAAGGGCGCCGACCGCTGGGGTGGTGTGGCCTTTGCCGAAGGCGTGGGCGGCGCGCCGCTGCTCGCGGGTGCCGCCGCCACCTTTGAGTGCTTCAACCGCAGCCGCTACGAGGAAGGCGACCACGTCATCTTCGTGGGCGAGGTCGAGCGCTGCACCCATGCCCGGGGTGCCTCGCCCCTGCTGTTTCACGGCGGCCAGTTCTACACGGAGCACGCGCTGTGAGCGCGGCGCCGCAGCGCTTTGTCGATGGCTACCTTGGCTACCTGCTGGGCCAGGCCAACCATGCGCTGTACAAGGATTTCGACGCCCATGTGCGGGCCGCGGGCCTGAGCAGCATCGAGTGGCGCGTGCTGTCCACGCTGCATGACAGCCCCCCGCTCACCGTGAGCCAGCTCGCGCTGGACGTGCTGTCCAAGCAGCCCACGGTGACCAAGCTGGTCCAGCGCATGGCGGAGCAGGGCTGGGTTGATCTGCATGCCGACGCGAGCGACCAGCGGCGCACGCTGGTGGCGGCCACCGCGCTCGGCAAACGCCTGGTCAAGCCGCTGGTCGAAGAAGCCAAAGTGCACGAAGCCCGCATGCTGCGGGCACTGGGCGCTACTGAAAAGATAGCGCTGCGCAAGCTGCTCGTGAAGCTCGCGGGCAGCGACTGAGGCACCCGGCGCCGGCTCAGCCTGCGGCCAGTCCGCGGGCATGAAAACGCAGGTGGTCTTCCATGAAGGTCTGGATGAAGTAGTAGCCGTGGTCATAGCCCGCATGGCGGCGCAGCGTCAGGGGTTGGCCCGCAGCCGCGCAGGCCGCTTCAAACAGATGCGGGTGCAGTTGCCCGGGCAGGAATTTGTCGGCCAGCCCTTGATCGATGAGAACACCACCCGGAAACGGCGGCCGGGCTTGCTGCGTCATGAGCGCGCTCGCGTCATGGGCCTGCCAGGCTGCGGGGTCTTCACCCAGGTAGCCCGTGAACGCCTTCTGGCCCCAGGGGCACTGCGCGGGCGCGCAGATGGGCGCGAAGGCCGACAGCGTCCTGAACACGCCCGGGTGGCGCAACGACAGCGTCAGCGCACCGTGGCCGCCCATGGAGTGGCCGAAGATGCCGAGCCTTTCGCCATCCAGCGGCAGTTCGCGCACCAGCATGGGCAAAAGCTCGGCCATGAGCCAGCTTTCCATGCGCCAGTGCCTGGCCCAGGGCGCCTGGGTGGCATCCAGGTAAAAGCCCGCGCCCACGCCAAAGTCCCAGCTGTCGGCCTCGCCGGGCACGTTCGCACCGCGCGGGCTGGTGTCGGGGGCGATCAGCGCCAGGCCCAGTTGCGCCGCCAGGCGCTGGGCGCCGGCCTTGACCATGAAGGTTTCCTCATTGCAGGTCAGGCCCGCCAGGTACAGCAGCGCCGGCACTCTGGCGCCAGCCACGGCCTGCGGCGGCAGGTAGACCGAGAACTTCATGGGCAAGCCAATCTCTGCCGAATCGTGCTGGCAAAAGCGCAGCTCACCGCCAAAGCAGGCATGGCCGGCCAGTGTTTCGGTCCCCGCCTGCGCGCCCATCAGTAAATCACCACGCCGCGGATCGACTCGCCGCGCTTCATCAGGTCGAAGCCCTTGTTGATGTCTTCCAGCGGCATGGTGTGGGTGATCAGGTCGTCGATGTTGATCTTGCCTTCCATGTACCAGTCCACGATTTTGGGTACATCGGTGCGCCCGCGTGCACCACCAAAGGCCGAACCTTCCCACTTGCGACCCGTGACCAGCTGGAACGGCCGCGTGCTGATTTCAGCGCCTGCTTCGGCCACGCCGATGATGATGCTGCGGCCCCAGCCCTTGTGGGTGCACTCCAGCGCCTGGCGCATCACCTGGGTGTTGCCTATGCACTCGAAGCTGTAGTCGGCGCCGCCGTCGGTGAGCTGCACGATGGCGTCCACCACGTTGTCCACTTCCTTGGGGTTGATGAAGTGGGTCATGCCGAACTGGCGTGCCATTTCCTGGCGCGCCGGATTGATGTCCACACCGATGATCTTGTCGGCGCCCACCATCTTCGCACCCTGGATCACGTTCAGGCCAATACCGCCCAGGCCGAACACCACCACATTGGCGCCGGCCTCGACCTTGGCGGTGAAGATCACCGCGCCGATGCCGGTGGTCACGCCGCAGCCGATGTAGCAGACCTTGTCGAACGGCGCGTCTTCACGGATCTTGGCGAGCGAGATTTCGGGCGCGACGGTGTAGTTGCTGAAGGTGCTGGTGCCCATGTAGTGAAAGATGGGCTTGCCGTCCAGGCTGAAGCGGCTGGTCGCATCCGGCATCAGACCCTTGCCTTGCGTGCCGCGGATCAGCTGGCACAGGTTGGTCTTGCGACTCAGGCAGAACTTGCACTGGCGGCACTCGGGCGTGTACAGCGGGATGACGTGGTCACCCTTCTTGAGCGTGGTCACACCAGGGCCCACATCGACCACGATGCCCGCGCCCTCGTGGCCCAGGATGGCCGGGAAGATGCCTTCGGGGTCGGCGCCGCTGAGCGTGTAGTAGTCGGTGTGGCAGATGCCGGTGGCCTTGATTTCGACCAGCACTTCGCCAGATTTGGGGCCGTCCAGGTCCACGGTTTCGATGGTGAGGGGTGCGCCGGATTTCCAGGCGACTGCTGCTTTGGTTTTCATGGGGAGCCCCGGGAGTTGTCGTGTCGATCCAAGGCTACCATCGTCACCATGACCGAGCGCAAAAATCACCTGGATTCCCTGGCCATTTCCCTGCTGGTGGCCTGCTGCCTGTTCTGGGGTTTCCAGCAGATCCTGATCAAGACCACCGTGGGCGAGGTGCCTCCGCTGTGGCAGGCTTCGCTGCGCATGGCGGGCGCCACCGCGCTGCTGTGGGGCTGGTGCGTGGCGCGCGGCGTCAAGCTGTTTGAGCGCGATGGCTCGCTGCCCGCGGGGCTGCTGGCCGGCGCCCTGTTTGCTGGGGAGTTCTGCTGCATCTACCTGGGCCTGATGAGCACCACGGCGTCGCGGCTCACGGTGTTTCTCTACACCTCGCCCTTTGTGGTGGCGCTGCTGCTGCCGCGCTTTGTGCCGTCCGAGACGATGCGCCCGGTGCAATGGGTGGGGCTGGCCATTGCGTTCGCCGCGGTGGCCGTGGCCTTCAGCGAGGGTTTTCTGCATGGCTCCACCCAAAGCCAGCTGCACGGCGACGCGCTGGCCCTGGCCGCCGGCACGCTGTGGGGCCTGACCACGTTGGTGATCCGCGCCAGCAGCATGAGCCGCATCAGCGCCGAGAAAACCCTGTTCTACCAGGTGAGCGTGACCGCGCTGGTGGCGCCCCTGCTGTCACTGGCGATTGGCGAGCCCTGGGGCCTTGCCTATTCCACCCAGGCCTGGGTGTCCATCGGCCTGCAGACGGGCGTGGGCGCCTTTGCCAGCTACCTCACCTGGATGTGGCTGCTGCGGCACTACCCGGCCACGCAGATGAGCTCATTCACCTTTCTCACGCCGCTGTTCGCGCTGGTGCTGGGCGTGGTCTTGCTGGGCGAGCCGCTCACGCTGCAGCTGGTGCTGGCGCTGGCCGGCGTGGCGGTCGGCATTGTGCTGGTGAACCGCAAGGCCGCCACCGTCGCCAGCACCGGCTCTGCTACGATTCCCCGGCCTTGAAAACTCCCACCCGCAAGCCGCGCGAAAACCGCGAACGCATCCTCGCTGCGATCCGCGAAGCCGCCATTGCCGAGTTCAGCCAGAACGGCCTCAAGGGCACGTCAACCCAGGCCATTGCCGCGCGCGCCGGACTGACCAAGCCCCAGTTGCATTACTACATCAAGGGCAAGGAAGAACTCTACGAAGAGTTGCTGCTGTCCGTGATGTCGGACTGGAAGGGCATGTTCGATGCCGGCTCCACGGACCCGGGCAAGGTGCTGGGCGACTACATCCGCTCCAAGATCGACCAGGCCTTTGACAAGCCCGAGGTCTCGCGCATCTTCACGCGCGAGGTGCTGGACGGCGGCCGCAACCTCGAGAAGTTCTGGCCCGAGTCGCGCCAGCGCACCCAGGAAAAGGTCAACATCATCAATGGCTGGATTGCGCGCGGCCTGATGAAGCCCGTGGATCCGTATGTGCTGCTCATGAACATCTGGTCCATGACCCAGTTCTACGCCGACTCGGCCGTGCAGGTGCGCCAGCTCCTCAGCCCCGGCCAACCCGACTGGCAGCCCGACCGGGAGGCGCTGGTGCGCGAACTGACCACGCTGATCCTGCGCGGCTGCGGCATCCAGACCGCCTGATCTCCGTTTGTCCGCCCAGCCCCACGGGCCGGGCCATGCCATTGGCACAGTGATTGCTTATTCTGACCAATCGATCAAATTGATTGGTCAGAATTGAATACACAAGCCCACAACTTCGCCTCGCGCCAGGCCCCACCGCACATTCCCGGTGCGCGGTTCACGCTTGCGGTGCGCAACCCCGGGTAACCGCCATGCATGTCTTGGTCGTCTATTGCCACCCCGTTGAGACCAGCTTTGCCTCGGCCCTGCACGCCGAAGTCGTGGCCAACCTCAAGGCCGCAGGCCACACGGTGGACGACTGTGACCTCTATGCAGAGGGCTTCAACCCCGTGCTGTCGCGCGAGGAGCGGCTGGGCTACCACGACGTGCCCGCCAACCAGCAAGCACTGGCGCCCTACGTGGCCCGGCTGCAGCGCGCCGAGGCCATCGTGTTCTGCTTCCCCACGTGGTGCTTTGGCCTGCCAGCCATGCTCAAGGGCTTCTTTGACCGGCTGTTCATGCCCGGCGTGGCCTTTGACATCAGCGACCCGGCCAATGTGAAGCCCATGCTGACGCACATCCGGCGCATTTCGGCCGTGGTCACCTACGGCCGACCGCGCTGGGTGGCCTGGTACATGGGCGACCCCCCGCGCAAGATCATCACGCGCTACATGCGCCGGCTGACCGGCAATACGGCCAGGGCCGACTTCCACGCGTACTACCACATGAACGTGGCCACCGAGCCGCGCCTGACCGCCTTCAAGCGCCGTGTGGGCCAGGCCATGGCAAGGTTTGCATGAACGCGCCAGGCCAGATCATCAACGCCCGGTTGCCCCGCTGGCTGCTGGGCGCCCGCTGGCCCACGCGGGCTGGCCAGCCCGCACTCGCCGCGCTGACCCTCTCTGACGGAAGCATCGACGCCGTGGTATCCATGGACCAGGCCCAGGCCGACGACGACAGCTGGGATGTGGCCGGCGCCCCGGTGCTGCCCGGCCTGGTAGACGCCCACACGCACCTGGACAAGACCTTCACGCGGCCCCGCATGCGCAATGTGCAGCCCGGGCTGCTGGGTGCCATAGACGCCATGATGGCCGACCGGCTGGGCTGGACCGCCGAGGACGTGCGCCGGCGCGCCAGCCGCGGGCTGGACTGGGCCCACGAAGCGGGTTGCGTCCACCTGCGCAGCCATGTGGACTGGTGGGAACCCGACAGCACCCCGGTGGCCTGGCAGGTGCTGGCCGAGCTGGCCCAGCAGTGGCGAGGCCGCATTCGCCTCGAGCAGGTCAGCCTGGTCAAGCTCACGCTGTTCCAGGACCTGGCGCAGGCCCGCCGCATCGCGGCGCGGGTGGTCGCCACCGGCGGCCATGCGGTGCTGGGCGCCTTTGTGCACACGGTCAACTGGGACGAGCAGGCGCTGCGCCACGTGTTCATGGTGGCCGACGAGGCCGGGCTCGATGTGGACCTGCATGTGGACGAGGAACTGAACCCCGAGGCCCAGGGCCTGGCCGCCACCGCGCGCATCGTGCGCGAGACCGGCTTTGGCGGCCGTGTGGTCTGCGGCCACACCTGCTCGCTCGCGGCACAGCCCGAGGCACAAGCGCTGGCCACGCTGGATGCGGTGGCCCGCGCGCCCATCACGCTGGTGTCGCTGCCCATCACCAACTTGCTGCTGCAGGACGCCACCACCGGCCGTACACCCCGCCAGCGCGGCCTGACCCTGATCAAGGAAGCCCGCGCACGGTCCATCCCGCTGCTGATCGCCAGCGACAACGTGCAGGACCCGTTCTGCGGCGTCGGCAGCTACGACCCGGTTGAAGCGCTGGCTGCGGGCGTGCTCGCGGCCCAGCTCGACCAGCCGTTTGATGTCTGGTCCGACACCCTGTGCCGCGCCGACTGGCTGCAGCGCACACCGGCCGCTGCGCCTTCTCTGGTTGGCGCGCTGGCCGACCTCGTCATCTTCACCGGCACCGACGCCTGGGGCTGGCCTTCCCGCTGCGCGCAGCGCGTTGTCCTGCGCCGGGGCGTGCGCCTGCACCCACTGCCTGAAAGGGCTTTTGCATGATTCACGGTTACATCCCTCCCCACCGCTTCCTGCCCTACCTGAGCTGGACCGAGGTCGCGGCCCTGCCCGACCGCGAAAACACCGTCATCGTTTTGCCGGTGGGCGCCATTGAGCAACATGGCCCGCACCTGCCCTGCTCGGTGGACAGCGTGATCTCGTCGGGCGTGCTGGGCAAGGCGCTGGAACGCCTGCCGGCGGCCATTCGCGCGTTTGGCCTGGCGCCCATCACCTATGGCAAGTCCGACGAGCACCTGCACTTTCCCGGCACCATGACCCTGACCGGGCCCACGCTTTTGGCCACCATCACCGAGCTGGGCGAGTCGGTGTATCGGGCCGGCTTTCGCAAGCTGCTGCTGGCCAACGGCCACGGCGGACAGCCCCAGGTGCTGGAAATGGCGGCGCGCGAACTGCGGCTGCGCCACGGCGACTTCGTGATCGTGCCCTTCCACGTGTCACGCCTGCCCAATTCATCGGGCAAATACATTTCTGACGAGGAGCGTCGCCTGGCCATGCATGCCGGTCATTCCGAGACCGCGCTGATGATGGCGCTGGCGCCCGATACGGTGCACATGGAACGTGCGGTGGCCAACTTCCCGCCACCGTTTCCCTCAAAAATCCTTTCGGGCGACGGCCGGCCGGCCTGTGCCTGGACGGCGCGCGACTTTGGCCCCAGCGGCGTGATCGGTGACCCGCTGCAGGCCACGCCCGAACAGGGCCTGGACATCCTGGACACCCTGTCGGCCAGCTGGGTGCAGGCCATCACGGACCTGTTCCACATGCAGTGGGTGATGCGGGACGTGCCCTCCTGGGGCTACGGCCACCAGCAGGGCCACATCGAGCCAACCCCGGCCTGACGGTCCGCAACTTGCATGGCCGCCGCGCAGTCCTTTCACCCGTTCACCACATTCTTCAAGAGGTGCCTCCCATGAAAGCTTCGTTTGCACGCACGTTACTCGCTGCTTCGCTCGGTCTGGCCTTTGCGGCCGGCGCCCAGGCGCAGGAAAAGCTGACCTACATGACCAACTGGTACGCCCAGGCCGAACACGGCGGCTTCTACCAGGCGCTGGCCACCGGCATCTACAAGAAATACGGGCTGGACGTGACCATCAAGATGGGCGGCCCGCAGGTCAACATCATGCAGATGCTGGGCGCCGGCCAGACCGACTGCGTCATGGGCTCGAGCGACCTGCAGATCATGGTGGCGCGCAGCAATGGCCTGCCCATCGTGACGCTGGCGGCCAGCTTCCAGAAGGACCCGCAGGTGCTGATCGCCCACGAAGACGTGAAGAAGTTCGAGGACATGAAGGGCAAGACCATCCTGATTGCCTCGTCGGCCCGCCAGGGCTACTGGCTGTGGCTCAAGGGCAAGTACGGCTTTGACGACGCACAGCTCAAGCCCTACACCTTCAACATCCAGCCCTTTGTGGCCGACAAGAACACGGTGCAGCAGGGCTATCTCACGTCCGAGCCGTTTGCGATCCAGAAGGCCGGCGTGAAGGCCAACACCTTCCTGTTCGCCGACCACGGCTGGCCCACCTACTCCACCACCATCTCGTGCATGGAACAGACGGTCAAGGACAAGCCCAAGGCCATGGCGGCCTTCGTGAAGGGCACGATGGAAGGCTGGAAGAGCTACCTGGCCGACCCGGCCCCGGCCAATGCGCTGATCAAGAAGGACAACCCCAACATGACCGACGAGCAGCTCGCCTACAGCGTGGCCAAGCTCAAGGAAATGGGCATCATCACGGGCGGCGGCGCCGGCAAGAACGGCATTGGCAGCATCGACATCGACCGCGTGCGCAAGAACCACGCCTTCCTGGTGGACAACAAGCTGGTCGACCCCGGCAAGGTCGGCCCGACCCAGGCCTATGACCTGCAGTTCATCAAGGACGTGAAGGTGATGCCGTGATGCGTGAGTCGCCTGCCGCGCACAGCGTGGACCTTGCCGCGGCAGGCGCGCCCGCCGTCGAGGTGCTGTCGGCCCACAAGACCTACCCCAATGGCACGGTCGCCCTGCAGCCGGTGGAGCTCACGGTGCAGGAAGGCGAATTCATCACCCTGCTCGGCCCCTCGGGCTGTGGCAAGAGCACGCTGCTCAAGATGGTGGCCGGCCTGCTGGAGCCCACCGATGGCCGCCTGCTGCTGTGGCGCAAGCCGGTGGCCCAGCTGGAGACCACGCAGCGCAAGCTGGCCTTTGTGTTCCAGGCGCCCACGCTCATGCCCTGGGCCAGCGTGGCCACCAACGTGCGGTTGCCGCTGGACCTGGCGGGCCTGCCCCGGGCCGAGGCCGGCGCGCGCGTGGCGGAAGCCCTGGCGCTGGTGGGTCTGACCCGGTTCGCGGACTCGCTGCCGCGCGCGCTGTCGGGTGGCATGCAGATGCGCGTGTCGATCGCGCGCAGCCTGGTGGTGCAGCCCAACCTGTTGCTGATGGACGAGCCCTTCGGCGCGCTGGACGAGATCACGCGCCACAAGCTCGACTCCGACCTGCTGGCCCTGTGGCGCGAAAAGAAGCTCACCGTGATCTTTGTCACCCACTCCATCCATGAGGCCGTGTTCCTGTCCAACCGTGTGGTGATGATGGCAGCGCGGCCAGGACGCATCGTGGAGGAAGTGGTGATTGACGAGCCCTACCCGCGCACGCAGGACTTCATGGTCACGCCGCGCTTTGCCGAGTACGCCAAACGCCTGCAGGACAGCCTGCTGCGCGCCAGCGTCGACACCGACGAGGAAAAAATATGACGCCCCCCCGAAGCGGCTTGCAGCCGCCTCCCCCTCAAGGGGGCGCCGCCAGCGGCCCGGCAAAGCCGGTTCCGCGGCAGCCCTCGGAAAGAGTGCAGAAAGTGCTCTACCCCAGCGTCGTCGCCATCGTGCTGCTGGTGGCCTGGCAGGCCCTGGTCACCGGCTTCAATCTGCCGCCCTACCTGGTGCCTTCACCCATCCTGATGTTCCAGACACTGGCCACGGACTGGCAATCACTGGGCGGCTCGCTGCTGGTCACGATGAAGATCACGCTGCTGTCATTCGTCACGGCCACCGTGATCGGCGTGCTGATCTCGTTCCTGTTCGTGCAGAGCCGAAAGATCGAGACAGCGCTGTTCCCCTATGCGGTGCTGCTGCAGGTCACGCCCATCGTGGCCGTGGCCCCGCTGATCATCATCTGGGTCAAGAACCCCACGGCCTCGCTGGTGGCCTGCGCCTCACTGGTTGCGCTGTTCCCCATCATCTCCAACACCACGCTGGGCCTGCGCAGCATCGACCCCGACCTGCAAAGCTACTTTGCGATGAACCGCGCCAGCCGGGCCCAGACCCTGATGCGCCTGCGCATCCCCAGCGCGCTGCCCTACTTCTTTGGCGGGTTGCGCATCTCCAGCGGGCTGGCGCTGATCGGCGCCGTGGTGGCGGAATTCGTCGCCGGCACCGGGGGCGCGGCCACCGGCCTGGCCTACCAGATCCTCATGGCGGGCTATCAGCTCAACATCCCGCGCATGTTCGCCGCCCTGCTGCTGATCTCACTGGCCGGCGTGGGCCTGTTCGTGCTGATGGCCTGGCTGACCAAGCTGGCGCTGGGCTCCTGGCACGCCAGCGAGCTTTCCCGCGATTGATCATGAACGCACCCACTCACCCCATCGAACAGCTGCACGCCGAACTGCCCGACCTGGACTGGGTCACCGACGAGGGGCGCGTTGCGCGCCTGTCGCAGGACTTCAACTGGTACAGCCCGGTGCTCAAGCGCCAGCTCGAAAGCAAAACGGCCGCGGCCGTGGCACGCCCGCGCAGCGAGGACGAGATCCGGGCCCTGGTCGGCCTGTGTGCGCGGCTGCGCATTCCCATCACCGTGCGCGGCAGCGGCACCGGCAACTACGGCCAGTGCGTGCCACTGCAGGGCGGCGTGCTGCTGGACATGAGCGGCTACAACGCTTTCCTGTGGGCGCGCGCGGGAGTGGCCCGCGCGCAGGCGGGCATTCGCCTGTGGGACCTGGAAAAGGCCACGCGCGAACACGGCCTGGAACTGCGCTGCATGCCCTCCACCTACCGCAGCGCCACCCTGGGCGGCCTGTATGGCGGCGGCTTTGGCGGCATCGGCTCCATCAACTACGGCCCGCTCGGGTCGCGCGGCAACGTGCTGGGCCTGAAGGCCATGACCATCGAAGAAAACCCGCAGGTCATCGAGTTGCGCGGGTCCGAAGCGCTGGCCATGCACCATGTCTGGGGCACGAACGGCCTGGTGCTGGAACTGGAGATTGCCATGGCGCCGGTGCACGACTGGATGGAAGCCATCGTCACCTTCTCCAGCTTCGACGACGCACTCGATTTTGCCGACGCGCTCTCGCGCGCGCCGGGCATCCTCAAGAAGGAAATCGCGTTTCTTGCGGCGCCGGTCCCCGACTACATCCGGCAGCTGGCCGACTACCTGCCAGCCGGCTGCCACGCCTGCATCGTGCTGGTGGCAGGGCAGAGCGAGCCCGCGTACCTGGAACTGGTCGCGCAGTTTCGCGGCACGGTCACTTACCGCAAGACAGCGGCGGAAGTGGCCGCCGGCAACCGCACGCTGCTGGAGTACACCTGGAACCACACCACCCTGCACGCGATGCGGGTGGACAAGAGCATCACCTACCTGCAAAGCGCTTTTGTTGCGGGCCAGCACCTGGAGCAGGTGCGCCGCATGGAAAAGCTGCTGGGCGGCGAAGTGCTGATGCACGCCGAGTTCATCCGCAACATGGACGGCCTGATGACCTGCACCGCGTTGCAGCTGGTCAAGTTCAGCACCGAGGAGCGGTTGCAGGAGATCATGCAGATCCACCGTGACAACGGCGTGCGCATCAACGACCCGCATGTGTTCGTGGTGGAAGACGGCCGCGCCAACGGCGATCTGGCGCCGGCCGTGCTGGACACCAAGCGCCGCTTCGACCCGTTCAACCTCATGAACCCCGGCAAGGTGCGCGCCTGGGCGCAGGGCATTCCTGCATGACCACCGGCAAGCCCATGGCCCACTACGCGGCTGCGCGGCGCGCGGGAGACTTTGTGTTTCTGAGCGGTGTGGTGGCCGTGGACCCTGCACGCAAGGCCGTGCTGCAAACCTACGACGAGTTGCCCCCGCACGCCGTGGATGCACTCAAGACCCTGGGCTATTGCACAGGCCAGATGACGGTGGACATTTACGAGGCCCCCGCCGTGGTGCAAAGCTGGTTCGTACTGGACCGCATCCGCCAGATCGCGGCCGAGCACGGTGGGTCCATGGCCGACGCCATCAAGCTGGTGCAGTACTTCCGCGACCTGCGCCACTACCCTTTCTACAACCGCGTGCGCGGCCTGTTCTACCCTGGCGAGCCGCCGGCCAGCACGGTGGTGGAAGTCGCGCGCTTCATGCCGGGTGACGGCGCCTTGATTGAAGTGGAGGCGACCCTGTTCGTGCCGCGCAAGGCATAGGTTTTGCATCTGTTTTCGCAGAGTAGAAGCAGGCAGTGGCGCCTTCAACGCCACGGGTCATTGCTCTGGTTGTTTCACACACATCACCGGAGAGTCCACATGAAACGCGTTTTCACATCCATCGCCCTGGCCACGGCCGCACTTGCCGTCCACGCACAGGACAAGGTCACCTTCCTCACCTCCTGGTACGCCCAGGCCGAACACGGCGGCTACTACCAGGCCGTCGCCACCGGCATCTACAAGAAGTACGGCCTGGACGTCACGCTCAAGATGGGCGGGCCCCAAGTCAACGCGGTGCAGATCATCGCCGCCGGCCAGGCCGACTTCATCATGGGCAAGGACTTCCAGACCCTGTCGGCCATCGAGAACGGCGTGCCCCTGACCACGGTGGCGGCGGTGTTCCAGATGGAGCCACAGGGCATGGTCACCCACACCGACGTGAACAGCCTGGCCGACCTCAAGGGCAAGACCATCCTGCTGGCCACCAGCGGGCGTACCAGCTGGTGGCCCTGGCTGAAGATCAAGCACGGCCTCAAGGACGACCAGGCCCGCCCCTACACCTTCAGCATGCAGCCCTTCTTTGCCGACAAGAACATGGCGCAGCAGGGCTACCCCGGCTCCGAGCCTTTCATCGCCGAGAAGGCCGGCCAGAAGATCAAGTTCTTCCTGTTCGCCGACGAGGGCTACCCGCCCTATGGCAACACCATCGTCACCACGCGCCAGATGGTGAAGGAAAAGCCCGAGCTGGTGCAGCGCTTCGTCAAGGCCACGCTGGAGGGCTGGAAGAGTTACCTGGCCAACCCGGCGCCGGGCAATGCCCTGATCAAGCAGGAGAACCCCAAGATGGAAGACGAGCTGATCGCCTATTCCATCAAGACCATGAAGGAGATGAAGTTCTTCGATGGTGGCGACGCCGCCAAGGCGGGCCCGGGCGTGATGACCGACGCGCGCTGGAAGCAGACCTATGACCTCATGGTCACCAGCGGCCAGCTCAAGCCGAACCCGAACTGGCAGCAGGCCTACACCCTGCAGTTCCTTAAAGACCTGAAGAAGTAAATATGCGCCCCCACGCTCACATTCGTTCGCTGCCCCCCGAGGGGGCCGCGGCCTCCCTAGAGGCGGCTCGTCTGGAGGCCTACCCATGCTAGTCACACAACAACCGGTGTTGCGGCGCTTCTGGTATGCCGTGATGCCGATGGACAAGCTCGACGCCGGCCCGCAGCCTTTCACGCTGCTGGGCGAGAACATCGTGCTGTGGAAAAAGGCCGACGGCATGCCCGCTGCGCTGCGCGACCGCTGCTGCCACCGCACCGCCAAACTGTCCAAGGGCTTTGTCGATGGCGACCACATCGTCTGCGGTTACCACGGCTGGACCTACGACTGCTCGGGCGCCTGTGTGCGCATCCCGCAGGCGCCGGACATTCAAATCCCCGCCGGCGCCCGCGTGCCCGGCTATCACTGCCAGGAGAAGTTCGGCTACGCCTGGGTCTGCCTGGACGAACCGCTGATGCCGCTGCTGGACACCGAGGAAGAAGCCCTGGGCTACCGCCGCATCCACCAGTTCGACGAGACGTGGAACACCGGCGCGCTACGGCTGATGGAGAACTCCTTCGACTCGGCCCACTTCGCCTTCGTGCATGCCGGCACCTTCGGCCAGGGCGACCAGCCCAAGCCCGAGCACTTCAAGCTGGAAGAGACGGACTACGGCTTCGAAGCCTCGATGGTCATCACGATCAACAACCCGCCACAGTCGCACCGCATCACCGGCACGACCGAGCCGACGACCAAAAGGCAGTTCTCCAACCAGTGGCACCTGCCCTTCCTGCGCAAGCTGGGGCTGATCTACCCCAGCGGCATCAAGCACACCATCTTCACCTGCGCCACACCCATCGACGACCACCGCATCCAGCTGATCCAGTGGCTGTACCGCAATGACACGGAAGAGGACTGCCCGGCCGAGTTGTTGAACGACTGGGACACCAAGGTGGTGCTGGAAGACAAGGTGATCCTCGAATCGGTGGACGCCGACGCACCGGTGGACGTGGCGCGTCGCGACGAGCAAAGCATGGCCAGCGACCGCCCCGGCATGCTGATGCGCAAGCGCCTGCTGCAGCTGCTGAAGGAGCACGGCGAGGCCGAGGTGCACGGCTGGACCCGCATCCATCCCGCGCAGGAGGTGGCCCATGCTGACCACTAAACAGAAGGTGCTGCGGCGCTTCTGGTATGCGCTCATGCCCATGTCGCACCTGGACGACGGGCCCAAGCCCTTCACCCTGATGGGCGAGGAGATCGTGCTGTGGAAGCAGGCCGATGGGACGCCCGCCGCCGTGCGCGACCGCTGCTGCCACCGCACGGCCAAGCTCTCCAAAGGCTTCGTCAGCGAAGGCAACCTCACCTGCGGCTACCACGGCTGGACCTACGACTGCACCGGCGCCTGCGTGAAGATCCCGCAGCAGCCGGACATGCAGATCCCCGCCGGCGCCCGCGTGCCGGCGTACCGCGCGCAGGAGAAATACGGCTACGTGTGGGTGGCGCTCGAAGAACCGCTCAAGCCCATCCCCCACTTCCCCGAAGACGGCGCGCCGGGCTTTCGCCGCATCTTCCAGTTTTATGAGGAATGGAAGACCAGCCCGCTGCGCATGATGGAGAACTCGTTCGACAACTCGCATTTCTCGTACGTGCACAAGGCCAACTTCGGCATTCTGGAGAACCCCAAGCCAGCGCCCTACGAGTTCCGCGAGACCGACTACGGCTTCGAGGCGGAGACGACGGTGCCCATCCGCAACCCGGAGCAGAGCTTCCCCATCACCGGCACCACCGAGCCCATCACGCACCGGCACCTGGTGAACCGCTACTACCTGCCCTTCTCGCGCCGCTTCGGCTGCACCTACCCGGCCAGCGGGCGGGCGCACATCATCTACAACTGCGCGACGCCCATCGACGACGAGCGGATGATGCTGGTGCAATGGCTGTACCGCAACGACACGGAAGCCGACGTGAGCACCCAGGCCCTGATCGACTGGGATGCGGCCATCACCGCCGAAGACCGCGACATCCTGGAAGCGACCGACGCGGACGCTTGCGTGGACACGACGCGCCGCGCCGAATTCCACATGCCCTCGGACAAGCCCGGGCTGGTGATCCGCAAGCAGCTGCTGGACCTGCTGCGCGCTCATGGCGAAGAAGAAATCCACCGCGGCAACGTGGACAAGGTCATCCCCATCCGCGCCGAGGCATCATGAGCAACTTGCTGATCCGCAATGCCACCGCCATCCTCACCGGCAAGACGGGCGCCGAGGCGCGGCACAAGGGGCCGGACATCCGCATCGCCCAAGGCCGCATCGAAGCCATGGGCCAACTGGCGCCGCTGCCCGGCGAGGCACAGATCGACGCGAGCGGCTGCGTGGTGTACCCCGCCTGGGTGAACACGCACCACCACCTGTTCCAGTCGCTGCTCAAGGGCGACCCGCAGGGCATCAACGCGACGCTCACGCCCTGGCTTAGCGCCACGCCCTTCCGTCTGCGGCCGAAGATGGATGAAGGCCTGTTCCGCCTGGCCGCGCGCATTGGCCTGGTGGAGCTGGCGCTGTCGGGCTGCGGCACGGTGGCCGACCACAACTACCACTACTGGCCCGGCATGCCCTATGACAGCTCGGCCATCCTGTTTGAGGAAGCGCAGGCGCTGGGCCTGCGCTTTGTGCTGTGCCGCGGCGGCGGCACGCTGTCGCGCATCGACGCCAAGGACCTGCCCCCGGAGCTGCGCCCCGAGAAGCTCGACGACTACCTGGCCGACGTGGAACGAACAGCCAAGCGCTTCCATGACCCGGCACCCGACAGCATGCGCCGCGTCGTGGTCGCGCCCACCACGCCACCCCACTCGATGCGCCCCGAGGAGCTGAAGGAAACCGCCACCTTCGCCCGCGAGCGGGGACTGCGCCTGCACTCTCACCTGTCCGAGACCGTGCACTACCACGACACCGTGCACAGCCAGCACGGCACCACGCCAATCCGTTTTGCCGAAAGCATTGGCTGGCTGGGGCCGGATGTGTGGTTTGCGCATCTGGTGAAGCTGGATGTGGATGAGATCGAGCTGCTGGGGAAGACGCGGACCGGGATTGCCCATTGCCCCCAAAGCAACGGCCGCCTGGGCAGCGGTATTGCACCGGTGCGCGCGCTGGAAGACGCGGGCGCCACGGTGTCCATCGGCGTGGATGGCGCCGCCTCCAACGAAGCGGCTGACATGATTTCAGAGACGCATGCCGCCTGGCTGATGCAGCGAGCGCGCGCTGGCGAGGCCGCCGTGGCCCTGCACCGCGGCGGCCAGGGCGAAGCAGAGGCTGCAGCGGCAGCCACTGTGGAGGACGTGGTGCGCTGGGGCACCGCCGGTGGCGCGAAAGTGCTGGGGGTGGATGCCGTGGGCACGCTGGCCCCGGGCCAGGCCGCGGATATTGCGCTGTACGCCGTGGACCGGGAGCCGCGCCATTTCGGCCTGCACGACCCGGCCATCGCGCCCGTCGCCTGTGGGGGCGCGGCGCACCTCAAGGCACTGCTGGTGGGTGGGCGCCCCGTCGTGAGCGAAGGTGCGGTGCCCGGGCTGGACCTGGCGGCGCTGGGGCGGCAGGCCCGTGCCGCCGTGCTGCGCCTGCAGGACTGAGCTCAGGCCTTGGCCGTGCGGTCGCGCGCGAACGCCACGTACCAATCCAGGCACCCCGGATTGGCCATGGCGTCCTTGTTGACCACCTTCTCGAGCGGCTGGCCGAGCAACAGCTTCTTGATCGGCAGCTCCTGCTTCTTGCCGCTCAGGGTGCGCGGAATCTCGGCCACCTGGAAGATGTCGTTAGGCACAAAGCGCGGGCTCAACGCGGTCTTGATGGCGCCGTTCAACCGCGCGCGCATGGCGTCGTCCAGCGCCACGCCTTCGCGCAGCACGACGAACAGCGGCATGTAGCTCTCGCGGCCCAAATATTCCAGGTCCACCACCATGGAGTCCAGCACCTCGGGCAGCGCCTCGACCGCGCTGTACAGCTCGCTGGTGCCCATGCGCAGGCCATGGCGGTTGATGGTGGCGTCGCTGCGGCCGTAGATGATGCAGCCGCCCGCGGGCGTGACCTTGAGCCAGTCGCCATGGCGCCAGACGCCGGGGTACATGTCGAAGTAGCTGGACAGGTAGCGCTTGTTGCCCTCGTCACCCCAGAAGTACAGCGGCATGGAGGGAATGGGCTGGGTGCAGACCAGCTCGCCGACTTCGTCGATGACCGGCTGGCCCTGCTCGTTCCAGGCCTCGACGGCGCAGCCCAGCAGCCGGCACTGCATCTCGCCCGGGATCAGCGGCAGCTCGCGGTTGCCGCCGATGAAGGCGCCGGCAAAGTCAGTGCCGCCGCTGATGTTGCACCACCAGATGTCAAACCCCCGTTCGCCCTGAGCTTGTGGAAGGGCTTCGACAGGCTCAGCCTGAACGGTGTGGAGTGCACGGAACTGCTCCGTGCCCCAGCGCTGCGCTTCGGGCGAGAGCGGGGAGCCCGTGGTGCCCAGCGCCCGCACGGACCGCAGGCCCGGCATCTGTGTGAGGTCCACGCCGGCCTTCAGGCAGTTGGCAAAGAAGGCCGCGCCCGCGCCAAAGAAAGTCACGCCCAACTCGGCACCAAAGCGCCAGAGCGTGCCCCAGTCGGGCTTGTCCTTGCTGCCGCCGGGGTTGCCGTCATAGATGCAGCAGGTGGTGCCGTTGAGCAGGCCGCTCATCTGGGCATTCCACATCACCCAGCCGGTGGAGCTGTACCAGTGGTAGCGCTCGCCCCAGTTGTTGGGGCTGTAGCTGCAGCCCACGTCGTTGTGCAGGGTCTTGAGCGCCAGCGCCACGATGACCGTGCCGCCATGGCCATGGACGATGGGCTTGGGCAGGCCGGTGGTGCCGCTGGAGTAGACGATCCACAGCGGATGGTCAAACGGCAGCCACAGCGGCGTGAATGCGGCCGTTTGGGCATCATTTCGGGCTGTAGTCGAGGACAGGCGGGCATCAGGCGCTAGCAAATTCATAGCATCTTCGGTGCTGCCGAGGTTGTCGTGGACGATCAGGTGCGTGACGCTGGGCAGCGCGGCACGCAGTTCGGCCACCACGCCGGTGCGGTCGAAGTCGCGCCCGCCGTAGCTCACGCCGTCGCAGGCGATCAGGATCTTGGGCTCGATCTGCCTGAACCTGTCCAGCACGGCGTTGGTGCCCATGTCGGGCGCGCAGATGCTCCAGACGCCGCCCAGGCTGACCACCGCCAGGAACGCCACCATGGCTTCGGGAATGTTGGGCAGGTAGGCCGCCACCCGGTCGCCGGGCTGCAGGCCCTGGGCCTGAAGGTGCAGGGCCAGCGAGGCGACCTGGCGGCGCAGTTCGGGCCAGCTCAGTTCACGGTGGTTGCCTTTTTCATTGCGGCTGATGATGGCCGGGAAGCCCGCGGCATGCGCGGCCTCGACATGGCGGAACACCTGGTTTGCGTAGTTGAACTGGGCGCCCGCAAACCATTTCACGTCGGGCATGACGCCGCCGGAGCGCACCGCGGCGTGGGGCGTGGGCGAGTTCAGCTCGAAGTAGTCCCAGATGCTCTGCCAGAAGGCATCGAGGTCGGTCACCGACCAGCGCCACAGCGCGTCATAGGAGTCAAACGAAAGGCCGCGTGTCTCGCGCAGCCAGGCCTTGTACAGGGTGATTTGGGGGGTGTTGGGCGCACTCATGGGTCAAGCGTAGCAGTTCCGCCGGTGGGGGCCCGTCACCTGTCTGACCGCCCGCATCGCCGGCTTATCCAGGCGCCCAACTTATTTCGCACAGCTGTGCTAATATTCGTGCCATGGACGCCAAAACCCAGAAAAGCGAGCTGACCCGCGCCGCCATCGTCGGCGCGGCGCTGGACCTTGCCGCGTCTGACGGGCTGGAGTCCATCACCCTGCAGGCGGTGGCCGACCGCATCGGGCTGTCCAAGAGCGGCGTGTTTTCGCGCGTGGGATCGCGCGAGGCGCTTCAGAAGGCAGTGATCGAGGAGTTTGGCCGCCGTTTCATTGCCGACGTGTTCGTGCCCGCCATGCAGGCCCCCAAGGGCCTGCCGCGCCTGAGAGAGATCGTGCGGCGCTGGATCGTGCGCACCCGCGACGTTGAATCGAATGAAGGCTGCATCTACACTGCGGGCGCCTTTGAACTGGATGACCGCGAGGGCGAACTGCGCGACCTGCTGCTCAGCGAGGTCACCCGCTGGCGCGCCGCGTTGCGGCGCACCGTGCTGCAGGCCGTCGAGGCTGGCGACCTGAAACCCGACACCGACGCCGAGCAACTCGTCGGCGAGGTCTGCAGCATGATCATGGGCATGCTGCACGACACCCGCTTCCTGCGCGACACGCGGGCCGCGGAAAGAACCCAGGCGTCGTGGGACCGCCTGATCAAGAGCTACCAGAGCTGACGCCCCAAGAGGATGCCGGTGATGCGCCTTGTTTTTGTCATCCCCACATTTCGCACAAACGTGCGAAGAAAGGAACTGTCATGTTGATTGCCCTTGCCCTGCTGGCTTTTTGCGCAGGCGCCCGCGTCATCGCGGCCGCCCTGCAGTCGCTGCGCGGCCTGCCCCGCAGCAATGAAGACTGGATCTACTACTGAGGAGCCGCCATGACCCGCACCGCTCTTGAGGCCACATCGGCCTTCTACCAGGCCAGCCCCGGCATCCGCCTGTTCCGCCTCGCGCTGGGCACCTTCCAGCGCGTCTGGCCCGCGCTGGGCGTGCGGGCCGCCTACCGCCTGTTTGGCACGCCACTGCCGCCCCGGTGGATGAACCCGCGTGGTGCCTGGGACGCCCACTGGCGCATCGAGGCCTGGCCCTTCGAGGACGCCAGCATCACGCTGTATTCGCAGCCCGTGGCACCCCACGGCCCGCTTGTGCTGCTGCTGCACGGCTGGGGCGGCCACGCGCGCCAGATGCTGCCACTGGCCGACGCGCTGGCCGCCAACGGGATGCGCCCGGTGATCGTGGAGATGCCCGCGCACGGGCGCAGCGCGGGCGCGGTCAGCAACCTGCCGCAGTTCGCGCGCGTGATCGACTACGTGATTGCCCGGCTCATGCAGGACGGCCACCGGGTGGGCGCCGTGGTCGCGCATTCCCTGGCGGCCAATGCCGCCGCCTACGCCGCCAGCCGCGGCACGCCCATGGACAGGCTGGTGCTGCTGGCCCCGCCGGCCTCGCCCCACGAGTACACACGGCTGTTCGCGCAGGTGTTCGGCCTGTCGGAAACAACGCGCGCGGCGATGCAGCGGCGCATCGAGGCCCGCGAAGGCATCCTGATGCCGCAGTTCGAGCCCGATGCGGTGGGCCCGCGCGTGCGCGTGCCCACCCTGGTGGTGCATGACCAGGGTGACAGCATCAACCGCTTCGCCGATGGCCAGGCCTATGCCCACGCCATCCGCGGCGCACAGCTGGTGGCCACCGAGGGGCTGGGGCATCGCAAGATCCTCAAGGACGCCCATGTGATTGGCCGGGTGGCCATCTTCGCCCGGCCCTGAGCATGCTGCGGCGCGCCAGCGCCCCTTCGGCTTGCGCCGCCGTGGTATTGCCCCTAGCATCGCTGCACTTCAAACAACGAGGAGCAGAAGATGGGCCTGTTTGACTGGACACAGAAGTCGCCCGGGGTTCTGGATCAGGGCGGCGTGATCGCCCCCGACGAACGCCTGCCCTGGCCGCAAACCGCGGCCATGGGCGCCCAGCATGTGGTTGCCATGTTTGGCGCCACGGTGCTGGCGCCCATCCTCATGGGCTTCGACCCCAACATCGCCATCCTGATGAGCGGCGTGGGCACCCTGATCTTCTTTGTGATCACCGGCGGCAAGGTGCCCAGCTACCTGGGCTCCAGCTTTGCCTTCATCGGCGTGGTGATCGCCGCCACGGCCTATGCGGGCAAGGGCCCGAATGGCAACATCGGCGTTGCGCTGGGGGGCATCGTGGCCTGCGGCGTGGTCTACGCCGCCATCGGCGCGATCGTGCAGGCCGTGGGCACGGGCTGGGTCGAACGGCTGATGCCCCCGGTGGTCACCGGCGCGGTGGTCGCGGTCATCGGCCTCAACCTTGCGGGCATCCCGGTCAAGAACATGGCCGCGGGCAACTTCGACAGCTGGATGCAGGCGGTGACCTTTGTCTGCGTGGGCCTGGTGGCCGTCATGACCCGGGGTATGGTGCAGCGCCTGCTGATTCTGGTGGGCCTGGTCATCGCAACCCTGGTCTATGCCGTGCTGGCCAACGGCCTGGGGCTGGGCAAGCCCATGGACCTGTCGGGCGTGGCCCAGGCGGCCTGGGTGGGTGCCCCCGGATTCGCCGCCCCGGTGTTCAGCGCCAACGCCATGCTGCTCATCGTTCCGGTCGCGGTGATCCTGGTGGCCGAGAACCTGGGCCACCTGAAAGCGGTGACGGCCATGACCGGCCGCAACCTGGACGCCTACATCGGGCGCGCCTTTATTGGCGATGGCGTGGCCACGGTGGTCAGCGGCTGCGCGGGCGGGACGGGCGTCACCACCTACGCCGAGAACATCGGCGTGATGGCGGCCACCAAGATCTACTCGACCGCGGTCTTTTTCGTCGCCGCGCTGATCGCCGTGGTGCTGGGCTTCAGCCCCAAGTTCGGCGCCATCATCCAGGCCATTCCGCTGCCGGTGATGGGCGGCGTGAGCATCGTGGTGTTCGGCCTGATCGCGGTGGCGGGCGCCAAGATCTGGGTCGACAACAAGGTGGACTTCTCCGACAACAGGAACCTCATCGTCGCGGCCGTTACGCTGGTGCTGGGCACGGGCGACTTCACGCTCAAATTCGGTGATTTTGCCCTGGGCGGCATCGGAACCGCCACCTTCGGCGCCATCCTCCTGTACGCACTGCTGGGCCGCAAGGCCTGAAGGCCGCCCCGGCGCTCAGGGCCGCAGGCTCTGCGGGCCCCGTGGCGCCGACGCTGGCGGCACGGGCGCGCCACCCAGCGCCCGCCCCAGCGCACCGCCGACGCGAGCCCCCAGAACCGTGCCAATGCCCGGCAGCAGGGCCGTGCCAATGGCCGCGCCCGCGAAGAATCCCGGGGGAATGGTGACCTCGGGCTTGCTGACCGGACCCCTGACGGTGAACGGCACGCCCACGAAGCCCTCCACCCGGTCCAGCGTGCCGCTGGCCCGCACCTGGCGCTGGTAGACCTCGGCTTCGCCCGTGGCCGTGTACGGTCCGGCTTTGGCCTTCAAGTCGCTGTAGGTGAAGCGCACGCCCTCGCCGGTGTTCTGTGTGTCCATGCGTCCCGCCAGGCTGTCCAGGCGGGTCTCTCCCTGATGGGCCTTGCCGCCGGACTCAATCGCCTTGTTCAGGTCAAAGCGCAGCACCACGGCCTGCGCCACGGTCAACTCGCTGGTGGTGTGAAGCGATCGCACCACCTCACCGGGCGTTGCGCCCCTCGCCCTGACGACCGTCCGCCCCGAGGCCAGACCGCTGATGGGCGAGCGGCGATTGAACGCGGCCATGGCCGCCGCCACTTCAATCCCGCGCGGGGCCAGCTCGCCCGAGACCTCTGCCTGGCCATCGGGTGCCACCTTCAGGGTCAGCGTGCCGTCGGCGGTTCCGCCACCGGCGACCATGTGCAGCTGCCACCGGTCAGCCTCGCCCTCGCGCGCCAGGTCCAGCGACGCGGGGACCTGGGCCCCGGGCCGGCGCAGGCTGGCGTGACGCGGGCGCCATTGCGGGTCGAAATCAACCTCGCCGTCATAGGCCACCGCCACGCCGCTGTGGGAAATCCAGGTCAGGTCGCGAAAGACCAGTCGTGATGGCGTGGCAACGCTGCCCGGGCCGGCCTTGCCCCGGAACGCGCCCATGGCGCCGTGGGGCACGGTGGCTCCGTCCAGCTCGACCTTCGCCAGCTCCAGCTTGCCCCGCCACAGCGGCCCCAGCCGCGGCGCCAGGACCATCCGGTCCACGCGGACCGTCGGTGTCTGCGCCGTGCGGACCGTGCGCACTTCAAGCGCCGGCGTTGGCCAGAGGCGCCAGCTCGCCTGCCCAATCGACACTTCAATGCCGGACCGGTCCAGCACCTGGGCTTCCAGCTGGCGAGCCAGTTCCTCGCTGTCCGGCAACCACAGCAACAGGGCCAGCCAGACACCTCCCGCCACGGCCACGACAAGGCCCGCCGAGCCTGCCAGGAAGTGGAAACGTTTCATGGCAACAGCCTAACGCGGTGGCGCCGGGCCCGGTGTAGGCGGGTGCCGCCAGATCAAGCCCCAAAGAGCGCAAAGGGCCCGCGCAGGGCGGCGCAGGACGCGGGTCGATATAGTTGAGGCCTCAAGCATCTGAAGGAGACACCGTGACCGTCTGGAAAAAACCTGTTTCTGTGGCGGAGTTGACCGCCCTGCACGAGGACACGGCCGTGCGCCATCTCGGGATCGAGTTTCTCGAGGTCGGTGACGACTTCATCAAGGCCCGGGTCCCGGTGGACACCCGAACGCGGCAACCCTATGGTCTGCTGCACGGTGGTGTCAGCGTGGTGCTGGCCGAGACGCTGGGCTCGTGCGGCGCGGCCTATGCGAGCCCCGAGGGCCACCGCGCGGTGGGCCTGGACATCAATGCCAACCACCTCAAGGGCGCGACCAGCGGCTGGGTCACGGGCATCACGCGGCCGGTGCACATCGGTCGCACCACCCAAGTCTGGCAGATCGACATGCGCAACGACGCAGGCGAGCTGACCTGCGTGTCGCGCATCACCATGGCGGTCCTGGCGCCACGGTGACGGGGTTTACTTGCCGAAGATCATGTTCGGCAGCACCAGGCTGATCCAGGGGATGTAGGTGATGATCACCAGGAACACCAGCAGCACCATGAGCCAGGGCAGCGCCGCGCGCGTGACCTGAACCAGGTTCATGCCGGTGACCCCGCTGGTCACGAACAGGTTCAGCCCCACCGGTGGCGTCACCATGCCGATCTCCATGTTCACCACCATGATCACGCCCAGGTGGATCGGGTCGATGCCCAGGTGAACGGCGATCGGGAACAGGATGGGCGCCAGGATCAGGATGATGCCGGTCGGCTCCATGAAATTGCCCGCCACCAGCAAGATCAGGTTGACCACCAGCAGGAACACCCAGGGCGACATGCCCACGGCCACGATCTGCTCGGCAATGGCCTGCGGAATGCGCTCGGTGGTCAGCACATGCGCGAACAGCAGTGCATTGGCCACGATGAACATCAGCATCACGGTGGTCTTGGCCGACTCGAGGAACACCTCGGGCAGGTCCTTCAGGCGCAGGTCACGGTAGATGAACACCGCGACCACCAGGGCATAGACCGCCGACACGGCCGCCGCCTCGGTGGGCGTGAAGGCGCCACCATAGATGCCGCCCATGATGATGACCAGCAGGGCCAGGCCCCACATGGAGTCCTTCAGCGCGGTCAGCACCTCGCGCATGCTGGCCTTGGGCGGCGGCGTGATCTGCAGCTTGCCCGCGCGCCACCAGACGGCGGCCATGAGCATGAAGCCCAGCAGCAGGCCCGGGATGACGCCGGCCATGAACAGGCGGCCCACCGACACCTCGGTCACGGCGGCGTACACCACCATCACGATCGACGGCGGGATCAGGATGCCCAGCGTGCCGGCATTGCAGATCACGCCGGCCGCGAACTCCTTGGAGTAGCCGTTCTTGACCATGCCCGCGATCACGATCGAGCCAATGGCCACCACGGTGGCCGGGCTGGAACCCGACACGGCGGCAAACAGCATGCAGGCCAGGATGGACGCGATGGCCAGGCCGCCCCGCAGGTGGCCGACCGCCGCAATGGCAAAGCGCACCATGCGCTTGGCCACGCCGCCCGTGGACATGAGGTTGCCCGCGAGCACGAAGAACGGGATCGCCATCAGGGTGTAGTGCTCGCTGGTCTCGAACAGCTTGATCGACATCGACGCGAGCGAGTCCTGCGAGAAGAACGTGATGGTGATGAGGCTGGACAGCCCCAGGCTGATGGCCACCGGCATGCCGATGGCCATGAAGATGAACATGCAGGAGAAAAGGACGAGGGTGTTCATTCCGCTGCCTCCTGGGCCTTGAGTTTCATGGCGTCGGCGGCTTCGTCGGCCAGGTGCAGGCTGTCGGTCTTGCCGCTGACCAGGTTCCACAGGATCTGCAGGAACCGGAACGCCACCAGGCAGTAGCCAATGGGCATGACGATCAGCACCTTCCAGCGCTCGATGGGCAGGTCATCTAGCTCCACGCCGATCTGCCGCATCTTGCTCACGTATTCCGTGGCGCCCACCAGCACAAAGCCCACATAGGCCAGGCTCAGCAGCACCGCAATGATGGAGACGATGCGGCGTTTGCCCGGCGGCAGCAGCGCCACCAGGGCGTCCACGCCGATGTGCGAGCCCACGCGCACCCCATAGGAGATGCCCACGAAGATCATGACCGCGAAGAGGACCGTGGTCAGCTCCAGGTTCCATGAAAAACCGGTGTTGAACACGTAACGGCGAACGACCTGCATGAAGGCAAGCCCCGTCATTCCCAGCAGCATGAGTGAAATGATCCACTCTTCAAGACGATCCAGAATTTTCATGATCAGCTCCAAAAAAACCCCGGACAAGCCGGGGTTCCAGGGGAATCCGTTGCCGGTTCCTCGGGTTACTTGTTGGCCTTCTCGGCGGCCTTGATCAGGTCGGCCCCGATCTCGCCTTCAAACTGCTTCCACACCGGCTTCATGGCGGCGCGCCAGGCCATGGTGTTTTCCTTGGACAGGGGCAGGACCTTGGCCTTGTTGTCGGCGATGACCTTGGCCTTGAACTCGTCGTCTTCTTCGGTGGCGACCTTGTTGCCGTAGGCAATGGATTCCTTCATGGCTTCGGTCAGGCCCTTGCGCACATCGGCCGGCAGGCCGTCCCACCACTTGCCGTTGGCGACCACCATGTAGTCGATCACGCCGTGGTTGCTGTTCATGATGTACTTCTGCACTTCATGGAACTTCTTGGAGTAGATGTTGGACCAGGTGTTTTCCTGGCCATCCACCACGCCGGTCTGCAGTGCCTGGTAGACCTCGGAGAACGCGAGCTTCTGCGGGTTGGCGCCCACGGCCTTGAACTGGGCTTCGAGCACGTCCGAGCTCTGGATGCGGAACTTCAGGCCCTTGGCATCGGCCGGTGTGGGCATCGGCTTGTTGGCCGACAGCTGCTTCATGCCGTTGTGCAGGTAGCCCAGGCCCACGATGCCCTTGCTCTTCATGGAGCTCAGCATGTCCTGGCCTTCCTTGCTGCTCTGGAAGCGGTCCACGGCATTGATGTCGTCAAACAGGAAGGGCAGGTCAAACACCTGGAGCTTCTTGGTGTACTTGCTGAACTTGGACAGCGAGGGGGCAATGATCTGCACGTCGCCCAGCGCGAGGGCTTCCATTTCCTTGCCGTCGCCGAACAGCTGGCTGTTCGGGAAGACCTGCACTTCCACCTTGCCCGGCAGCTTCTTTTCGGCCAGTTCCTTGAACTTGAGCGCGGCCTGGCCCTTGGGGGTCTGGTCGGCCACCACGTGGCTGTACTTGACGATGATCGGGGCGGCCTGCGCGGTCAGCCCTGCGGCCAGCAGTGCAGCGGCCAGAACGAGTTTGAGTTTCATGGAGGTCTCCTTTTAAGGGTGGAACTGATGTCTGAGCTGCCCGACGATAAGCGCTATGCGCCCATTCGCCAACTGTGGCATTCAACAGCCGGGTTTTCCCGTAGACCGGGCCGAGCCGGCCCTCAGCGCCCCAGGGCTTTCTGGGCTTCCTCGATCCATGAGCCACCGATGCGCTGCGCCAACTCGTCATAGACCGGCTGGACCACCTTGCGCAGCCGCGCCCGCTGCGCGGGGCTCAACACATGGATGCGCGTGGTGCCGGCCTCACGCAGGGCCTCCAGCGCCTTGGCGTTCTGGGTGTCGGCGATCTGGTTGCCGTATTCGAGCGCCTCGCGCAATGCCTGCTCGATCAGCGTGCGGTCGGGCTCCGAGAGGCTGTTCCAGAACCGGCCATTGGCCACCACCGCGTAGCCCACGTAGCCATGGTCGGTGAGGCTCAGGTCGGTCTGGTATTTGTGCATGCCCTGGGTCCAGAAGTTGGAGACCGGGTTCTCGGTGCCATCGACCACGCCGGTGGCCAGTGCCCGCGCGGTTTCGCTGAAGGCCAGCGGCACGGGCCGCGCGCCCAGGGCCTTGAACTGCGAGGCCAGCACGCGCGAAAACTGGATCCGCATGCGCAGGCCCTTGAAGTCCTCGGGCGCCAGCAGGGGCCGGTTGGCGCTCATCTGCTTGAGGCCATTGTCCAGGTAACCCAGGCCCACCAGCCCCTGCTGGCGCAGCTGGACCAGCAGGCGCTGCCCGATGGCGCCCTGGGTCACGCGCCGGACCTCGCTGTTGCTGTCAAACAGGAAGGGCAGGTCAAACAGCTCGAATTCAGGGAATCCGATGCGGCCGAATTTGGAGAGCGAGGGCGCCACCATTTCCACGGCGCCCAGCCGCAGCGCCTCCATCTCGTCAAGGTCGCCATACAGCCGGGCCGAGGGATACACCGCCACACGGATGCGCTGCTCCGACCGCTGCTCCACCAGCGCCTTGAAGCGGTTGGCCGCGAGCCCCTTGGGCGTGTCCTCGGCCACCACATGCGAGAAGCGGATGAGCAAGGCCGCGCCAGCCACTCCCGGCGCCAGGGCAAGAAACAGGAGGGCAGCGGCCAGCGCCGCACGCCCGCTGCCGCCGGCTCGGAGTCGATCCAGCATGCCCGCTATGCTAGCGACACCCAACCGCCGTTCCATCCCATGAAACCCGTAGCCGGCGAGCCCACTTTCGACTTTGAATTGCTGCAACGCACTGCCGACGGCCACAGCAGCCGCAACCGGCGCGCCCTGCTGTGGCTGCTGGGCATGCTGGTGTTGCTGGTGGCCTCCATCGTGACGCTGGTGCTGTACCTGCAGACCTTCGAGGCCGAGGAGGAAGACCGGCGGCGCATCGCCGATGCGCAATGGCTGGAGCAGAGTGTGCGGTTCCAGTTCCGGCGCCTGGAAGACGACCTGATCGTCCTGGCGCTGCGGGAACGCGAGGGGGCCCGCGCCGCCAGTGACACCGAGTTCCACGGCGGACTGCTGTGGACCGAGCCCGGCGTGGTGCTGGCCCACGGCTGGCTCGCCGCCGAGGCGTTTGACACGCCGCCGCCCGCGCTGGCCCGGCTGCGCAGCGACAGCGCCATGCACCCGGACAACGCGCAGGCGCTGGCCATCATGCGCGACATCACGCGCGGCCTGCGCCGCTCCACCTATGCGGGGCCCATGCGGCAGGCGGACGGCAGCCATGGCACCGTGGTCTGGCTCGCGGTGCCGGTGTTCGACCGCGGCAATTTCTCGGGCAACTACCTGGCGGCACTGTCGCTGGACACGGCCGTGCAGGGCCTGGTGCCCACCTGGTTCAAACAGGGCCACAGGCTGCAGCTGGTCGACAGCCAGGACGTGATGGACGAGTCCGCGCGGCGCGCCGGGCGCTACCAGGCCCAGCTCAACCTGCCCGGTGCCGACGTGGCCGTGCTGGTGACGCCTCTGGCCTCGCAGCCCGCCATGGTGCCGCGCATCTTTTTCGTGGCCGCGCTGCTGTTCCTGCTGGGCATGCTGGGCAGCCTGTATGCCCTGCGGCGCGACTTCGTGAAACGCCAGCGCGTGGAGTTCCTGTTGCAGGCCCAGGTGGCGCTGCGCAAGGCCATGGAAAACTCGGTCACCATCGGCCTGCGCGCCTGGGACCTGCATGGGCGCATCCTTTACGTGAATCAGGCCTTCATGCGGCTGGTGGGCTTTGGCGCCGACGAACTGGTGGGGCGGTCGGCGCCACTGCCCTACTGGCCACAGGCCCAGAGCGACGAGCTGCAACTGATCCATGAACGCGTGATTTCCCAGGGCACCGAGCAGACCGGCGTGGAGGTGCAGTTCCAGCACCGCGATGGCCGGCTGATTGACGTGCTGGTCCACGAGTCCCCGCTGTTCGCCACCGATGGCACCCAGCTGGGCTGGATGAGCTCGGTGCTGGACATCAGCGAGCGCAAGCGCGCCGCGCGGACCGCGGCACGCCAGCAGGACCGGCTCGAGGCATCGGGCCGGCTGGTGGCCATCGGTGAAGTGGCGTCCACCCTGGCCCATGAACTGAACCAGCCGCTGGGCGCGCTCAGCAGCTTTGCCAACGGCCTGCTCAACCGGCTGAGAAACCAGCGCATCACGCTGGACGAAGTCGCCCCCGTGGTCGAGCGAATGGACCGGCTGTCCGACAAGGCGGGGCGCATCATCCAGCGCGTCAATGCCTTTGCCCGGCGCCGCGAGATGTCCTGGCAGCGCCTGGACCTGGTGGTCTTCATGCGCCGGACACTGGCGCAAAAACAGGCGCAGCACGACGTCCGGGTCGAACTCGCGCTGGGCCCCCGGCCCGTCTGGATCGATGCCGACGCCCTGCTGCTCGAGCACGCGGTGCACAACGTGGTGGCCAATGCCCTGCACTGGGCCCCCCGCGCGGATCGGCCCGCGCGGGTGCGCATCAGCATCGTGGAGGACGGCGCCATGGCCGGCATCGTGGTCGGCGACAGCGGCCCGGGCGTGAACCAGGAACAGAAGGAGCAGATCTTCACGGCCTTTTTCAGCGCCAAGGAAGACGGCATGGGCATGGGCCTGGCGATCTGCCGGTCCGTGGTGGAAGCCCACCATGGCCGCATTGACGTGGCGACCGACCCCGAGCTCGGCGGCGCCCAGTTCACGCTGTGGCTGCGTCTGTCCGGCGCGCCCACGCCCCCCGACACCAGCAACCCGGGAGCACAGGCATGAGTGCATCCATCCACATCGTTGACGACGACGCCGATTTCCGCGACGGCCTGGCCTGGCTGTTTGACTCTCGCGGCCACCAGGCCATCACCTGGCCGGGGGGTGACAGTTTTCTGGATGGCGTGCGAGCGATCGCGCCCGGATGGGGCCACGCCGTGGTGCTGCTGGACATCCGGATGGAGCCCCTGTCGGGCCTGAGCACGTTCGAGGCACTGAAGGCCATGGCCTGCCCCTGGCCCACGCTGTTCCTGACCGGCCACGGCGACGTAAGCATGGCCGTGACGGCGGTGAAGAACGGTGCCTGGGACTTTCTTGAGAAGCCGTTCCAGAACAACGTGCTGGTGGACAAGGTGGAGCAGGCCCTGGCCGCCGCCGCCGCGCGCGTGGATGAAACCCAGGAAGCGGCCCGGCTGCGCCAGGCGCTGGCCAGCCTGAGCCCGCGTGAGCTCGAAGTGCTCGACGAGCTGATCCAGGGGCACTACAACAAGACCATTGCCGACCACCTGGACATCACCCCGCGCACGGTGGAGTTCCACCGCGCCAACATCTTCGAGAAGATGGCCGTGACCTCCGCCGTGGAGCTTGCGCACAAGCTCGGGCGCTTCGGTCTGCGATAGCGCCGGGTTCAGGGCGGATCAGGTAGCGCCGTCGCGCGCGAGCCGCTCGCTCTTCCAGTAGACGTCGTCACCGCCGTTCATGCGGTTGAGCACCCGCGCGAGCACGAACATCAGGTCGCTCAGGCGGTTGAGGTACTGGCGCGGCGTGTCTTTCAGCGCCTCTGCGCCACCCAGGGCCACCACGGCCCGTTCCGCGCGCCGCGCCACGGTGCGGCAAACATGGGCCTGCGAAGCCGCGCGGTTGCCCGCGGGCAAAATGAATTCCTGCAGGCGCGGCAGCGCCTCGTTGTAGCGGGCCAGCGCCTGGTCCAGCGCAAGCACGGCTTCGGGTTTGAGCAATTCAAACCCGGGGATCGACAGTTCGCCGCCCAGGTTGAACAGCTGGTGCTGAATCTCGACCAGCAAGGCGCGCACGTCGGGGGCCACGTCCTCGCACAGCAGCACACCGATGTGGGAGTTCAGTTCGTCCACGTCGCCCATCGCGTGCACGCGCAGGCTGTCCTTGGATACGCGTGTGTTGTCGCCCAGACCGGTGGTGCCGTTGTCACCGGTGCGTGTTGCGATCTGTGTCAGGCGGTTGCCCATGTGGTGCCCCTTTGCTTCATTACAAGCACATTGTGCGGCAAGCAAATGTGTGAAGGCCCGCGCCCATGTGTCGCAGGCAACACTCGGCAAAACTGCTGGTGCCGGGCGCCGGCCTGCGCTGCAATGCAGCTTCGTTCAACTTCATGGAAATTCACCATGCACATCAAGCGACGCCGCATCCCCAACTTTGAAGCCCGCAGCCTGGCCCTGTTTGCCACGCTGAGCCTGGGGACCGTCATGGCACTGCATGCGCAGACCCCTGCCCCCTCCGTTCCCGGCACGACCTCCAACACCGCCACCGTGTCCGGCGGAACTTCGCCCTCGAACAGTGCCAAAGGCGGTTGGCCGGCAGCCCAGATCACCGAGGCGTTCAAGCAGCTTGACGCCAACCACGACAACACCATCAGCCGCGCCGAGGCGCAGAAGGCGCCGGGCGTGGCACGTCACTTCGACCAAGCCGACACCAACAAGGATGGCAACCTGTCGGCCAGCGAATTTGAAAGCGCGATGAAGCAGGCCTCATAAGCCTTTTTCAGGCCATTGCCCGCCCCGGTGCACGGGTGCTATCGTTTCCCGAAACAGGAGACAAGCATGCTGGACACAGTGATTCGCGGCGGCCTCGTGGTGGACGGCAGCGGCAACGCGCCGTTCACCGGCGATGTCGGGCTCAAGGATGGCCTGGTGGCCGAAGTGGGCGGCAAGCTCGGCGCTGCCCGGCGTGAGATCGATGCCAGTGGCGCCATCGTCACGCCCGGCTGGGTTGACGTGCACACCCACTACGACGGCCAGGTCACCTGGGACCCGTACCTCTCCCCTTCGACCCACCACGGCGTGACCACCGCCGTGATGGGCAATTGCGGTGTGGGCTTTGCCCCGGTCAAGCCCGATCGCCGCGACTGGCTGATCAGCGTGATGGAAGGCGTCGAGGATATTCCCGGCACGGTGCTCAGCGAAGGCATCCAGTGGCAGTGGGAAAGCTTCCCCGAATACCTGGACGCGCTGGCCGCCAAACCCCATGCGCTGGACATCGGCGCGCAGGTGCCGCACAGCGCCGTGCGCACCTACGTGATGGGCGAGCGCGGCATCACGCACGACGAGGCCACGGCCGATGACATCCGCGCCATGTGCGCCATCGTGGGCGAAGGCCTCCAGGCCGGTGCCCTGGGCTTTTCGACCAGCCGCACCCTGATTCACAAGTACCAGCAGCACAAGTACCCACCGGGCACCTTTTCGTCACCCGAGGAGATCATGGGCATTGCCGCGGCCATGAAATCGGCGGGCCACGGCGTCTTCCAGATGACGGCCAACCATGTGGGCATGGAGGGCGAACTCTGGTGGCTCACGCAGATTGCCAGGGACAACCAGTTGCCGGTCGCCTTTGCGCTGGTCCAGACCGACCAGACCCCCGACACCTGGAAGCGGCTGCTCGCGCACCTGGACGCCACCCACACGCAGGGCGTGCCACTGTACGGCAGCATCAGCGGCCGCGCCACCAGCATGGTGATGGGCTTTGAAGGCACGCTGCACCCGTTTGTGCTCAACCCGCTGTGGCAGCAGATCGCGCCGCTGCCTTGGGAGGAAAAGCTCGCGCGGCTGCGTGACCCGCAGGTGCGTGCCGCGCTCACCAACATGAAGGTGGTGGAGATGGCCGCCCAGGTCAACCAGGAGGCCGCGTTCTTCCTGCGCGGCATGGCGCGGCTGTTTGTGCTCAAGGCCAATGCCCGGGGCAGTGTGGACTATGAGCCGCTGCTGGCCCACAGCGTGGTGGCGCAGGCCCGCCCCAGCGGGGGCAACCCGCTGGAGATCGCCTACGACGCCATGCTGGCCAACGGCGGCGCCAACGACGGCAAGGGCCTGCTGTACTTCCCCATCTTCAACTACAGCTACGGCGACCTCTCGCAGATCCACACCCAGCTGCAGCACCCGCGCACCATGATGAGCCTGGCCGACGGTGGCGCCCACGTGGGCTATGTGTGCGACGTGTCCATGCCCACCTTCATGCTCACCCACTGGGCGCGTGACCGCGAACGTGGGCCCAAGCTGCCGCTGGAAATGCTGGTGAAGAAGCAGACCCAGGACACCGCTGCGGTCTACGGCCTGCACGACCGCGGCGTGTTGCGCCCCGGCATGCGGGCTGACGTGAACCTCATCGACTTCAAGGCCCTTACGCTGGACCTGCCTCATTTTGTGAACGACCTGCCGGCCGGCGGGCGACGGCTGACACAGGCGGCCTCTGGCTACCTCGCCACCCTGGTGGCCGGCGAAGCCATCATGGAAAACGGCGCGCCCACCGGGGCGATGCCGGGACGGCTGGTGCGGGGTCCACGGCACGCATCTTAAAGTTCGCATCCCGCTCCGGTTTCCGGCCCTGCTGTCAGCCCAGGGCCAGCCTGCAGGCGTGACGCCGGGAGGGTCAAGGCTTAAACTGCCAGGAGAACCGGAGACAAGCCCATGAACGCCCCCACCCAAGTTGCCCACCTGATCCCCGAAATCCACCAGCGCGCCGTCCCTGATGCGCTGATTGACGCGCTCAAGGCGCGCTTTGGCGCCAACTGCTCCACGGCGCTGGCGGTGCGCGAGCAGCATGGGCGCGATGAATCGTCCTTCCAGGCCCCGCCACCGGCGGCCGTGGTGTTTGCCGAAAACACGGCCGACGTGGCCGACGCGGTCAAGCTGGCGAGCCAGCACGAGGTGCCGGTGATCCCGTTTGGCGTGGGCTCCTCGCTCGAAGGGCATTTGCTCGCGGTGCAAGGCGGCATCAGCATCGACGTGAGCCGCATGAACAAGGTGCTGAGCATCAATGCCGAGGACCTGACCGTCACGGTGCAGGCCGGCGTGACGCGCAAGGCGCTGAACGAGGAGATCAAGAGCACCGGCCTGTTCTTCCCGATCGACCCGGGCGCCGACGCCACCATTGGCGGCATGAGCGCGACGCGCGCCAGCGGCACCAACGCCGTGCGCTACGGCACCATGCGCGAGAACGTGCTGGGGCTGGAAGTGGTCACGGCCAGCGGCGAAGTGATCCGCACCGGCACGCGCGCCAAGAAGTCGTCGGCCGGCTACGACCTGACCCGCCTCATGGTGGGCAGCGAGGGCACGCTGGGCGTGATCACCGAAATCACGCTGCGCATCTACCCGCTGCCCGAGGCGGTGTCCGCCGCCATCTGCTCGTTCCCCAGCATCGAGGCCGCGGTGCGCACCACCATCCAGGTGATCCAGCTGGGCGTGCCGATCGCGCGCGTGGAGCTGATCGACCACAACACCGTGCGCATGGTCAACGCCCACAGCAAGCTGGGCCTGCGCGAGGAGCCCATGCTGCTCATGGAGTTCCACGGCTCACCGGCCGGCGTGAAGGAACAGGCCGAGACCGTGCAGGAGATCGCCACCGAGTTTGGCGGCAATGCCTTTGAATGGGCCACTACCCCCGAGGAGCGCACCCGCCTGTGGACAGCGCGGCACAACGCCTACTTTGCCGCCATCCAGAGCCGCCCCGGCTGCCGCGCCATCAGCACCGACACCTGCGTGCCCATCAGCCGGCTGGCCGACTGCCTGCTCGACTCCGTGGCCGAGGCCGATGCCAGTGGCATCCCCTACTTCCTCGTCGGCCACGTGGGCGACGGCAACTTCCATTTCGGCTACCTGCTGGACCCGACCATCCCCAAGGAGCGCGAGATTGCCGAGGCGCTCAACCACAAGCTGGTGACCCGCGCGCTCAGCCTGGAGGGAACCTGCACTGGTGAACATGGCGTGGGCCTGCACAAGATGGAGTTCCTGGTGACCGAGGCCGGCGCCGGCGCGGTCGACATGATGCGCACCATCAAGCGGGCGCTGGACCCCAAGAACATCATGAACCCGGGGAAGATTTTCTCGCTCTGAGCGGGGCTATTTCTTCACTTCGTAGCGTGGCGCTTCGCCTGGCAGCGCCAGATAGTCGATGGTGCCCATCACATCGTCCACCAGCATCACGGCCTTTTGCAGGGCCTCGGCCTGTTCGCGCGAGTTGACGCAGCCGGCCAGCCAGACCAGCCGCCGCTCCCCCACCACCCAGAGGCTGGTGTCGTTGAAGCGTCCGTCCAGCCGGATGTACTGCACCACGCGCGGGATCAGTTCGGCGTCATAGAGGTAGGAGTTGGGCAAGCGGCAGCGCCCTGAGCGGAAGCAGCTGGTGCCGTGGTGCGACCGCACATGCGCGGCGTCGCGCGCCTCCTGCGCCGTGTACAGCGGACCGGCTGGCACCGGACAGGTGGCGATGGCCGAGGTGACCTGGACGAACGGGTCATTGAATGCATTGGTGCGCTCCTGGGCCGGCACCGGCCCGGCCAGCACCCCCATGAAAACCAGTGCGGCCCAGCGCATCTGCATCCCCAAGACCTATTTGCGCAGGCGCTCGATCAATCCGTTGAGCTCTTCCAGCGATCCAAACTGGATCGCCAGCTCGCCCATTTCCTCGGTGCGGCCATGGCGCTTGACGCGCTTTTTGACGCGCACCTCGACTTCGGCCGTGAGCAGGTCCGACAGCTCCTCTTCGACCCGGCGCAGGTCGCGCGACTTTTCCTTCTTGGGCTTGGGCGACACCAGGTTGAACTCGGCGCTGAGTTTCTTGACCAGGCTTTCGGCCTCGCGCACCGACATCTTGCGCGCCGCGATCTGGTTGGCGGCCGTGATCTGAGAGGCCTTTTCAAGCGCCAGCAGGGCCCGCGCATGGCCCATGTCGATGTCGCCGGCCATCAACATGGTCTGCACCGGATCGGTCAGGTTGAGCAGGCGCAGCAGGTTGCTGGCCGCGCTGCGCGAGCGGCCGACAGCCTGTGCTGCCTGCTCGTGAGTGAGCCCAAACTCTTTCACCAGGCGTTGCAGGCCATGGGCTTCTTCGAGCGGGTTGAGGTCTTCGCGCTGGATGTTTTCAATCAGCGACATGGCCGCGGCCGACTCGTCGGGCACGTCGCGCACCAGCACGGGCACGCTGTCCAGGCCCGCCAGCCTGGCCGCGCGGAAGCGGCGTTCGCCGGCAATGATTTCGTACTTGCCCTCGTTGGCACCCGCCTCCAGCTTGCGCACCAGGATGGGCTGCATGATGCCCTGGGCCTTGATGCTCTCGGCCAGCTCGTAAAGGGCACCCTCGTCCATGCGGGTGCGCGGCTGGTACATGCCGGGCACCATGTCCTCGAGCCGCAGCGATGCCGGCAGGCCGGGATGGCTGGCCACGCTGTCGCCGTTCGATTCGCTGACCTTGGGGCCCAGCAGCGCCTCCAGGCCGCGGCCCAGTCCCTTGGGTTTTTTGGTGACCATGTCGGTGGGTTCTTTCTAGTCTTTCATCAGGTCCTGCAGCAGCACATGGCCCTCGGGCCAGCTGCCCAGGCCCGAGTCGCCGTTGATGTGGCCGCAGTCTCCATAGTTCATGAACTGCGAGCCCCAGCAATGGGCAAACAGGCGGGCGCGCTCGAGCGCGCAATACGGGTCATTGCGGCTGGCCAGCAGCACGCTGCCGAACGGCAGCCGCGCCAGTTCGATCGGCGACCAGCCGGGCAGTTGCTCGCGCAACTCCTCGCGCTCCAGATCGGCGGGCGCCACCAGCAGCGCGCCCCTGACCCGATGGGTGTTCTTTGAAATCGCGGCCCAGGCCGCGGTCAGGATGCAGCCCATGCTGTGCGCCACCAGCACCGCCGGCTCGTCGCGAGACAGCACCACGTCCTCCAGCCGCGCGATCCAGTCGCCGCGCAGCGGATTCATCCAGTCGTGCTGTTCCACGCGGAAGTAGCCATGCTTGTGCTCCCACAGGCTTTGCCAGTGGGCGGGCCCGCTGTTTTGCCAGCCAGGCAGGATGAGAACGTTGGAAGGCTTCATTTGCTACTGTTTTGATAGCGCACAGTGGCCGCCCAGCCTGGACTCCAGCCCTGTTTGATGCATGAACACGGCAACCATCACATTTTCTGGATGCGTTCGACCATCTCTTTGGCGAAATCCACGAAGGCCTGGCTGCCCTTGGCCGCCGGGTCGAACACCACACCGGGCAAGCCATAGCTGGGCGCCTCGGCCAGCCGCACATTGCGCGGGATAACGGTGTCGAACACCTTGTCGGAAAAGTGCGCCTTGAGCTGGTCGCTGACCTGCTGCTGCAGCGTGATGCGCGGGTCGAACATGACGCGCAGCAGGCCGATGATGAGCAGGTCCTTGTTCAGGTTGGCGTGCACCTGCTTGATGGTGTTGACCAGATCGGTCAGGCCTTCCAGCGCGAAGTACTCGCACTGCATGGGCACGATCACGCCATGCGCCGCGCACAGGCCGTTGAGCGTGAGCATGCTCAGGCTGGGCGGGCAGTCGATCAGCACGAAGTCGTAATCAGCGTCGACCTCGGCCAGCGCCTGCTTGAGCCGCTTCTCGCGCCGCTGCACATCCACCAGCTCCACCTCGGCGCCCGCGAGTTCGCGGTTGGCGCCCAGCACGTGGTAGCCGCACTTCTCGGAAAAAGTCGCCGCCTCCCTGACCGACGCCGACTCCAGCAGCACGTCGTACACCGTGAGTTCGAGCTTGCGCTTGTCCACGCCCGAGCCCATGGTCGCATTGCCCTGGGGATCCAGGTCGATCATCAGCACCCGCTGGCCCACCTTGGCCAGGCCGGCCGCGAGATTGACCGTGGTGGTGGTCTTGCCAACGCCACCCTTCTGGTTGGCAATGCAGAAAATTTTGGCCATGAAGGAGTTACCGCGAAATGGCCAGCTTGACGCCAAAGCCGATCAGGAACACGCCCGCCACTTTTTCCAGCACACGCGTGATCACCGGATTGGCCCGCAGGCGCTCGGCCAGGTGGTAGGTCAGCAGCACCACGATCAGGCCATAGGCGAAGGTGAGCGCGGCAATCGTGGCCGCCATCACGCCAAAAGTCACCAGCCCCTGGTGCCGGGCTGGGTCCACGAACAGCGGGAAGAAGGCCATGTAAAACACGATCGCCTTGGGGTTGAGCAGCGTGATCAGCGCGGCCTGCCTGAAGTAGTGCCGCGGCTGGATGTTCAGGATGGGCTTGGCGCCCGGCTTGGCCGTGAGCATCTTGAAGCCCAGCCAGGCCAGATAGGCGGCGCCCAGCCACTGCACCGCATGAAAGGCCGTGGGGTACGCCACCAACAGGGCTGACACGCCGGCCACGGCCAGCCACATCAGCACCTGGTCGCCGGCAATCACCCCCAGGGTTGCCGCCAGGCCGCCGGCCCGTCCACCCTTGCTGGTGGAGGTGATCAGCGCGAGATTGCCCGGGCCGGGGATCGCCAGAAACAGGATGATCGCGGCCACAAAAGCGCCGTAGTCTGCAATGCCAAACATGGAAATTCCCCCGGAACGTGAGGGGTCGAGTTTACGTTACACCGGGGCCCGGGGCGCGTGCGCGAGCCGGTTCGATGCGCCTACTGTGGCCGCAGCCAGACGATGCAGCGCTCGGCGTCCAGCCCGGGCACGGTCAGAGGTTCCACGTGAAACACCGCGGCACGGGCCCCGACCGCCACCAGCTCCTCTGTGGGATGCCTGCCCTTCATGGCGAGCCAGACCCCGGCGGGCGCCAATGTCCCGGCCGACCAGCCGACAAAGTCCGCCAGCGAGGCAAAGGCCCGGGAGCAGACCACGTCGAAGGGACCGGTCAGGCTTTCCACCCGGGCGTGCAGGCCCGTGAGATTGGGCAACTTCAGCGCCGCCGCCACCTGCTGGATGAAGGCCGCCTTCTTGGCCACCGTGTCCACACAGGTCACAACCACCTCGGGGCAGCAGATGGCGATCACCACGCCGGGCAGGCCGGCACCCGAGCCTACGTCGAGCAGCCGCGCCGCCTGGCCGGCAAGCTGCCGGCGCAGCGGCGCGATGATGGCCAGACTGTCCAGCAGGTGGTGCGTGAGCATGTCGGCCGGCTCGCGCACGGCCGTCAGGTTGTAAACCTTGTTCCATTTCTGGATCAGAGCCAGATAGTCCAGAAGCTGCGCGACCTGCGCATCCGTCAAAGCGAGGCCCAGCACGTCCAGCCCACGCCGCAGACCCGGCTCCAGTTCAGGCAAGGTCGGCATGGGCAGCGTCGGGCTCGGGCGTTTTGTCAAAGCCCTTGAAGCGGCTTTTCTTGAGGTGGACCAGCAGCAGGGAGATGGCCGCCGGCGTGACACCCGAGATGCGCGAGGCCAGCCCCAGGGTCTCGGGCCGGTGCTTCAGGAGCTTTTGCCGCACCTCGATGCTGAGCGCCGTGACCTGCTGGTAGTCCAGGTCGTCGGGCAACCGCAGGTTCTCGTAGTAGGCGGCGCGCTCCACCTCCCCTTTCTGGCGGTCGATGTAGCCCGAGTACTTGGCCGCGATCTCGATCTGCTCGATCACCGGCTCGGCGAGCTCACCCAGGGCTTCACGTGAGACGCCGGCCACCGCAAACCGGCCGCCGTCCAGGCTCATGAGCTGGGCATAGGTCACATCGGGCCGCCGCAGCAGGTCCGCCAGGTTGTATTCATGCTCGATGGCCTTGCCCAGCACCCGCTCCGATTCCGCCGCCGGCAGGTTGCGCGGATTGACCCAGGTCGCCCTGAGCCGTTCGGTTTCACGTGAAACAGCGTCGCGCTTGCGGCAGAACACCTCCCAGCGGGCGTCATCCACCAGGCCCAGGCGACGCCCGGCCTCGGTCAGGCGCAGGTCGGCATTGTCCTCACGCAGCTGCAGGCGGAACTCGGCCCGGCTCGTGAACATGCGGTAAGGCTCGGTCACGCCCTTGGTGATCAGGTCGTCCACCAGAACGCCCAGGTAGGCCTCGTCGCGCCGGGGCAACCAGGCCGCCTCGCCCCGGCACTGCAGCGCGGCATTGATACCCGCGAACAGCCCCTGGGCCGCCGCCTCTTCATAGCCCGTGGTGCCGTTGATCTGGCCGGCAAAGAACAGGCCGGCAATCTGCCGCGTTTCAAAGCTGCTTTTCAACGAGCGCGGGTCAAAGTAGTCGTATTCGATGGCGTAGCCCGGCCGGAGGATGTGCGCGTTCTCCAGCCCCGCCATGCTGCGCACCAGCTCGTACTGCACGTCAAACGGCAGGCTGGTGCTGATGCCATTGGGGTAGTACTCATTGGTGGTCAGGCCTTCGGGTTCCAGGAAGATCTGGTGGCTTTCCTTGTCGGCAAAGCGGTTGATCTTGTCTTCCACGCTGGGGCAATAACGCGGGCCCACGCCCTCGATCTTGCCGGTGAACATGGGGCTGCGGTCAAAACCGCTGCGGATGATCTCGTGGGTGCGCTCATTGGTGTGCGTCACCCAGCACGACATCTGCCGCGGGTGCATGCTGGCCCGGCCCATGAAGCTGAACACCGGCACCGCGTCGCCCACACCGCCGGGCATGCCGTCGCCCGGCTGCTCGGTGCAGCGGCTGAAGTCAATGCTGCGGCCGTCCAGCCGGGGCGGCGTGCCGGTCTTGAGCCGGCCCTGCGGCAGCTTGAGCTCCTTGAGCCGCGCCGAGAGGCTCACCGCGGGCGGGTCCCCGGCGCGGCCCGCCGCATAGTTGTTCAGGCCCACATGGATCTTGCCGTCCAGGAAGGTGCCGGCCGTGAGCACCACGGCGCGCCCGCGAAACCGGATGCCCACCTGCGTGACGGCCCCCACCACGCGGTCGCCCTCGACCATCAGGTCGTTCACCGCCTGCTGGAACAGCGTGAGGTTGGGCTGGTTCTCGAGCCGGTGGCGGATGGCCGCCTTGTACAAAATGCGGTCGGCCTGCGCCCGCGTGGCGCGCACGGCCGGGCCCTTGGAGCTGTTGAGAATGCGGAACTGGATGCCGCCTTCGTCTGTGGCAATGCCCATGGCGCCGCCCAGTGCATCCACCTCCTTGACCAGATGGCCCTTGCCGATGCCGCCAATCGACGGGTTGCAGCTCATCTGCCCCAGCGTCTCGATGTTGTGGCTGAGCAGCAGCGTCTTGCAGCCCATGCGTGCGGACGCAAGGGCGGCTTCGGTGCCAGCGTGGCCGCCACCGACCACGATGACGTCGAATTCCTGAGGGTACAACATGGGGGTTCCAGAGCCAAAAGTGGCCCGATAATCAAAAAGCAAAGGCCGATCGCCCGCGATCCCTGCCCCAACAGCATTCGACGCGGCATACGGCCAACCCCTGATTTTCCCATTGATGCCGCCCTCCACGCAAACGCCACTCGCAGAGGCCCTTGCCAGCAAGCTGGGGCCACTCGCCGACGACCTGGCGGCCTGGGCGCGCACCGCCCGACGCTCGCTCCTGACCCGGGGCGAGCCCCTGCTGCGCGCCGGCGACATCTGGCAACACCTGTGGTGGGTGGAAGCCGGTGCACTGCGCCTTTTCTACCTCGACCGCGTTGGCACCGAGTCCAACAAGAACTTCTTTCTGCCTGGCGCCATGCTTTGGCCGGTCACACCCTGGCTTCGCGCGCAGCCTGCGGCGTTTCACGTGGAACCTCTGGAAGACAGCATCGTCTGGGCCCTGCCTCTGGATGGCGCCAGCGAAACAGCGCGGCGCGGCCCCGCATGGCAGGCCCTGGAGCACCACACCGTGTGCGCCCTGCTCGACGGCAAGATGCAGCGCGAACAAGCCTTTTTGCAGCACAGCGCCCAGGAGCGCTACGCCCTCCTGCTGGCACACCAACCCGACTGGGCCGCCCGCATCCCCCTCAAACACCTGGCCTCTTACCTCGGCGTCACCGATGTCACGCTGTCACGCCTGCGCGGCGGCATGGGGCTTATCAAAGGTTAAGGCGCGATGGCCCGATGGCGGACACACTGGGGCTTTCCTGTTCCCCGGAGCCTCCATGCGCCGATACGCCCAGACCCTCGCCCTGCCCCTTCACACCCTGGCCATTCTCTGGTTGGGACTGATGGCCGGGTTCTTCGCCACCTACAGCGCCAACGTGAATCTGGCGATGCTGCAAATGGACGGCCCCACCTACGCGGTGGTCCAGTCGGCCTTCAATCGCAACGTGCGGCACATGCTGTTCTTCAGCTTCTTCTTCGGGCCACCCGTATGGTGCGGGCTAGCCCTGTTGGCCGCGAGCCCTGAGCGCCGCCAGGCGTGGTGGGGGCTGTTGGCGGCCGCCGCCGCGATCTACCTGCTGGGCATCATCGTGTTCACCCACCAGGTCAATCTGCCGCTCAATGCCCAGACCGAAGCCTGGAGCCCACAAGCCCTGCCGCCGGACTGGGCCACCGTGCGCGATCAATGGAATGTCGCCAACCTGATGCGCACCCTGGTGAGCTTCGGCGCGTTTGCGCTGGCCCTGGTGGCACTTGCCTTGCGCGCAGGCCGTCCGCAGCGCTGACACTTCGCAGGATTCCTGCCCGCCGATGTGGTGCAATCGGGCCATGAAAATCCTCGTCTTCGCAGGCAGCACCCGCCAGCAGTCCTTCAACCGCAAGCTCGCCAAAGTCACGGCCGCCATGGCCACGGCCAGCGGCGCCGATGTCATGCACATCGAGCTGGCGGATTTCGACATCCCCATGTACAACGCCGACCTCGAGGCTCAGGGCACGCCGGCCGATGTGATCCGCCTCAAGCAGCTCATGCATGAGCACCCGGCCTGGATCATCTGCACGCCCGAGTACAACGCCAGCTACCCCGCCCTGCTCAAGAACACGCTGGACTGGGTGTCCAGCCCGGCCAAATCGCACCCCGAGTGGGGCGACGGCTTCAAGTCCAGCCGTGGCAAGGTCGTCGGTGTGCTGAGCGCCTCGCCCGGCGCGCTCGGCGGCCTGCGTTCGCAAAGCCACTTGGCGCCGCTGCTGGTCAACCTGCACTGCTGGCTGGCGCCGCAGAATTTCGCGCTCAGCCGCGCGGGGGACGCCTTTGACGAACAGGGCCAACTCAAGGACGAGCGCAACATCAAGGGCGTTCAGGCCGTGATCGACCAGGTCATCTGGGCCGCGGGCCGGCTGAACACGGCCTAGCGCGCCGGCGACCCGCCCGCCCATGGACTGCCGCCCCGGCTGCGGTGCCTGCTGCATCGCCCCCTCGATCTCCAGCCCCATCCCCGGCATGCCGCTGGGCAAGCCCGCTGGCGCACGCTGCGTCCAGCTGGACGACGCCCTGCGCTGCCGCATCTTTGGCCAGCCCGAACGGCCTGCGGTGTGTGCCCAGCTCAGGCCCTCGGCCGAAATGTGTGGCGCGAGCGCGGTGCAGGCCCTGCACTGGCTGACCCGGCTCGAAACCCAGACCCGCCCGGCGCCACAGGCAACCCGCAATACCTGAGCAGCGGGCCGGTCTTCAGCCGCGCGCGCCGTCCGCGCCCAATGCCTCCAGCAGCGGCAGCGACACAATCTCGATCCGGCCATAGCCCGCCGCCACCGCGCCCGCGGCCACCAGCGCCTGGAGCTCCTTGCTCAGGGTCTGGCGCGTCATGCCCAGCATCATCGCCAGTGACTCCTGCGACACCGGTACCACCGGCCGTGCTTCGGGGGTATGGGTGGCATCGCCGCGCGCCAGCAGCACCAGCCGCCGCGCCACGCGCGCGCGGGTGGACCGCAGCGTCGCGTCCTCCACCATGCCGTACAGCGAGCGGGTGCGCGCCGCGAGCATGCGGCACACCGCCAGCGCAAACGCATGGCGCTGCATCAGCCCGTCGAATGCCGCGCGGCCCAGCAGCAGCACCTCTGATGGCACCAGGGCCGTCGCGTCATGGGTGCGCGGCTGCTGGTCCAGCAACGAGACTTCGCCAAACCAGTTGCCGGCCTCCAGCACGGCAAGAATGGCCTCCTTGCCGTCCTCGCGCAGGCTGGAAAACTTGAAGCGCCCCTGCACCAGCCCGTAAAAGGCCCCGCTGCCCGCCGGCACCGCGTCGCCCTGGCGGAACAGCATCTCGCCGCGCTGCACCCGCACCGGCTCGCAGGCGGCCAGCATGGCACGCCGTTCGCGCAGCGGCAGCGCGCCAAACCAGGGGTTGGCCGACAGGCGGGCCAGCAGTTCTGGGCTCGATTTCATTGACGCGCGGGCGACAGCCGGGTGGAAGGGACTTCCCTTGATTGTTAAATTTTTGACAGTTAACCGTCAAGCAGAAGCCAAGAATCCGTGGCACAAGGAACCTTCCCCATGACGCAACCCACCACGCTCCAGCCGGGCCATGCCCGTGCCAGCTTCACCCGCATGCAGGACAGCACCCAGGCCGACTGGCAGGCCATTGCGGGCGAGTTCATGCAGTTCAGCCGGGGCCTGCCCGACCGGGTGATGGCCCACCTCAAAATCCTTGAGGGCGACTACGGCGGCTTCCCGGTGGACCGCTATACCCACTCGCTGCAGACCGCGACCCGCGCGCTGCGCGACGGCCGCGACGAGGAGTACGTGGTCTGCGCCCTGCTGCACGACATGGGCGACACGCTGGGTTCGTTCAACCACCCCGACATCGCCGCCGCCGTGCTCAAGCCTTTCGTGAGCGAGGCCAACCACTGGATGGTGCAGCACCACGGCATCTTCCAGGGCCATTACTTCTTCCATCACATTGGCATGGACCGCGACATGCGCGAGCAGTTTCGTGGCCACCCGCACTTTGCGCGCACCGAGGAGTTCTGCGCGCTCTACGACAACCCGGCCTTCGACGCCCGGGCCGAGACCCTGCCGCTGCGCGAATTCGAACCGATGTTGCGCCGGCTGATGGCCCAACCCGTCAACACCATCTACAAACCCACCCAGGCCGCCAAGGAGACCGCATGAACATCGCCTCACTCAAGGAAGTCGTCAGCGCCGAGGAATGGGCGCTGCGCGTGGACCTCGCTGCCTGCTACCGCCTGGTGGCGCTGTATGGCTGGAGCGACCTGGTCTTCACGCACATCAGCGCCAAGCTGCCCGAGTCGGTCAGCGGGCCCGACCACCACTTCCTGATCAACCCCTATGGCCTGATGTTTGACGAAATCACGGCGTCCAGCCTGGTCAAGGTCGACGGCCAGTGCAACAAGGTGATCGACTCGCCCTTCCCGGTCAACCCGGCGGGCTTCAACATCCACAGCTGCATCCACGCGGCGCGGCCCGACGCCGGCTGCGTGCTGCACACCCACAGCCGCGCCGGCGTGGCCGTGAGCGCGCAAAAGGGCGGCGTGCTGCCCATCAGCCAGCAGAGCACCTTTGTGCTGGCCTCGCTGGCCTACCACGCCTACGAAGGCGTGGCCCTGCGCGAGGACGAAAAGCCCCGCCTCACGGCCGACCTGGGCGACGCCAATTTCCTGATGCTGCGCAACCACGGCCTGCTGACCGTGGGCCGCACCATTGCCGATGCGTTCCTGAGCATGTACACCTTCGAGAACACCTGCCGCATCCAGATCGACGCGCAGGCCGGTGGTGAGCTGGTGCAGGTGGACCCGCGCATCCTCAAGGGCATGGGCGAAGTCATGAAGACCGCCACCGCGGGCCAGGGCGCCAACATTGCCTGGCCCGCGCTGCTGCGCAAGGTCGAGCGCGCGGACCCGGGCTACAAGAACTGAGCGAGCCGCAGAGGCGCGCCGGCCGGGGCGCTCAGGCGTCCTCGGCCAGCAGTTCGGCCTGCACGCGCAGCTGTGTCTCGCGGTCGCGCTCGTTCACGAAGATTTCCATGCGCGTCATGTTCACCGCGCCATAGATGGTGCTGAAGGCCACGTCCTTGGCATCGCTGCCCGTGCCGATGCGCACCAGCCGCTCCGGCTGCGCCATGCCCGTGGGGTCAAACAGCACCCAGCGGCCGCCGAGCCAGGCTTCAAACATGGCGTGGAAGTCCTGCGGCGGTTCGTCAAACCAGACATAGCCCACCACCAGCCGCGCCGGGACGTTCAGCGCCCGGCACAGCGTGATGCCCAGGTGCGCAAAGTCCCGGCACACGCCGGCGCGCTGCACGAACACGTCGCGCGCCGTGGTCATGGGGCCGGTGCTGCCCGGCAGGTAGGTGATCGAGTTGTGCAGCCACTGCTCCACCGCCCTGATGCGGCCCATGCCCGGCGGCAGGTGGCCAAACAGCTGCTGGGCCGCGCGCGACAGCGCATCGGACTCGCAGAACCGTGTGGGCATCAGGTATCGCAACACCGGATCGGGGATCTGGTGCACCGGCCCTTCGTCCAGGTCCTCGGGCACCGGCTGGGGCTCCAGCATGACGTCGGCCTGGTAGTTGACCATCAGCGGGCCCACGGGCGCCTCGAAGCGGATGAACCGGTTGCCTTCCAGCGCGTCATTGAAGCCATGCACCGACACGCCCGACGACACGGCCAGCCGCTCGCTTAGCAGGGTCTGGCCGGGCAGCTGGGCCGCCTCGATGTTGAAACAGAAATGCGCTGGCGCGAGTACGTCGTACTCCAGCACCACCTCCACGGTGGAGCGCGGCATCAGTCCAGCACCTTCTTGGCGGCGCCCACGCCCAGCGCGGCCAGGACCACGAAGACCACGGCAATCACCAGGAACAGGCCGAACAGGATCTTCGCGATGCCCGCGGCGCCGGCGGCAATGCCGCCAAAGCCCAAGGCCGCGGCAATCAGCGAAATCAGGGCAAAAATCAGGGCGTACTTCAGCATGAGAGGCTCCTTTCGCGGCATGAAGCCGCAGCAATGACACTGCCTCCCATGCTAGGAAAACCGCGCGTTCGCATTGATCAGCCGCCGTCGCACGGCGCTGTAGGACAAGCCGCTGTTCATGCGCGGCTGCCTGCGGGGACTAACGGCCCAACAGGCCCTTGAGGCCCTGCCCCAGCCGGTCACCCAGCTTGGCGCCAGCGCCGGTGCCCACGCCCGGCAGCACCGCCGTACCCAGCGCCGCGCCCAGCAGCGCCCCGCGCGTGAGCGTGACCTCCGGGGCGTCCAGCGTGCCGCCCACCACCAGCGGCACGCCCACGGCATGGCCCACCGCGCGCGCGGCCAGGTCCACGGCAATCCGCCCGCTGAGTTCGCGCTGCGGCGACACCGAGACATTGCCACTGGCGGTCAGCGCCCCCGAACTGGCCACCAGCTGGGTCAACTGGATGGCCCGGCCCTGCGTGGTGACCTGTCCGGCCAGTGTGTCCAGCCGGGTCACGCCACCGCGGCTCAGGCCCACGGTCCTCACGGCCTTGGCCAGATCAATCCCGTGCAGCACCGCATCGCGGACCGTGAAGCGGGTCTGCGTCTGCAGCACCGCCAGCAGGTCCCCGGCGCGCGCGGCGCGCGCCTGCAGGGTGGTGGAGGCCTCGAGCTTGCCGCTCAGGGGCGCCTGCGCCCCGGACGCCGGCGCGGCCAGCGCTGCAACCTCCACGCCCGAGGTGTCCAGCTTGCCCCTCAGCATCAGGTCCGGCCCGCCTTCGAGCTGCGCCAGCGTGACCGAGCCGCGCACCGTGCCACCCCCGATGGCCATTTCCAGGCCCCAGTCGCGCGCGCCCGAATTGGCACGGCGCAGGTTCACGCGCGAGCCTTCCAGGCGGCCCCGGACCACGTGAAGATCCACATCGCCCGGCAGGCCGTCGTCGTCCATGCGGGCCCTGGCATCCACCGTGCTGCGGTGGCCGGCCTTGTCGATCCAGGTCAGCTGCTGCAACAGCATGCGGCGCGGCAGTGCGCCGGAGTTTTCAGCCTTTTGGCCCGGGAGTCCAGCAGCGGCGGGCACTTTGCGCTCTCTTTTTTGTAGCGCATCGAGCAGGGCCTCAACCCCCTTCTGGGGCAGCTGCGCGTCGCGCACCACCAGCGTGGCCACCTCCAGCCGGCCCGCCAGCAGCGGGCCCCAGGCCGGGCGCGCCTGGACCCGCCCCAGGGTCAGCGGCGGCAGGGTCTTCAAGGCCACATCGTCCAGCGTGACCGCCGGCAGGGGCCACAGGGTCACCGACATGGCGGCAAACGTCACCGGCACGCCCAGTGCCTGCTGCGCAGCAGCCTGCGCGCGGTCCCGGAAATCGGCGCTCGCCAGCCAGCGCTGCAGGGCCAGGCCGGCCAGACCCGCCGTCAGCAGCCCTGCCACCACGAGGCCCAGCAAGATTTTGAAGATTCGGGACATGCGCCATTGTGAGCACGAATTCGCCGCACCCGCTAGCATGCGCCAACGGCACTCGCCGCCAACCGACCTCAAAGGAAACACCATGAAGCTCTATTACTCCCCCGGCGCCTGCTCGCTGTCGCCGCACATCGCACTGCGCGAAGCCGGCATCGCCTTCGAAGCCGTCAAGGCCCCCACCAAAACCCACCAGCTCGACGATGGCACCGACTACTACACCATCAACCCGCTGGGTTATGTACCGCTGCTGGAACTCGACGACGGCACCCGCCTGCGCGAGGGCCCGGCCATCGTGCAGTACATCGCCGACCAGGCCCCCGCCAAAAACCTGGCCCCCGCCAATGGCACCCTGCCGCGCTACCGCCTGCAGGAGTGGCTCACCTTCATCGGCACCGAGGTCCACAAGGGCTTCAGCCCGCTGTTCAACCCCGCCATGCCCGAGGAGGCCAAGACGCTCGCCAAGGAGCGCCTGGCCACCCGCCTCAAGTGGGTGGACGGCGAACTCGCGGGCAAGCAGTATCTGATGGGTGAGGCTTTCAGCGTGGCCGACGGCTACCTGTTCACCGTGACCAACTGGGCCAAGCCCGTGGGCGTGGACCTGTCGGGCTACCCCAACCTGCTGGCCTACCGCGAACGTGTGGGCGCCCGCCCCGCTGTGCAGGAAGCCATGAAGGCCGAAGGCCTGCTCAAGTAGCCAGCGGCCGCTGGCGCGCCGCCATCAGCGCGCCAGCCCACAGCGCCACGGCCGAATACACCAGCCCGCGCGCCAGGCCCCCGGGCCCGTCGGCGATCCAGCCCACCACGGTGGGCCCGACGATCTGGCCGGCCGCAAACACGATCGTGAAGGCGCTGATGCCCGCCGCCCACAGGGCCGGCGACAGGTTGTGCCGCACCAGCGCCGTGGTCGACGCCACCACCGACAAAAACACCGCGCCAAACACCGCGCCCGAAAGCAGCACCAGCGGCCAGACCGAGGTCAGCGCCGGCAGCAGCGTGGCAGCTCCCAGCAGCGCATTGAGTGTGGCCAGCGCCTGGCCGCCCCGGCTGCGGTCCAGCAGCCCGGCCCAGATGCGCGACGAGGCCAGCACCGCGAGCCCCAGCAGCGCGTAGAACAGCGTCACGGCGGCCGCCCCCGCGCCCTGCTCGCGCAGCAGGGCGATCACAAAGGTCATGTAGCCGATGTAGCCCACGCCAAACAGGCCATAGCCCGCCAGCGCCGGGGCAAACGGGCGCCAGCGGAAGGCCGGCGGCGCCCCTGCGGCGGCCGCCGCCACGGGCACGGCCAGGCCTTGCAGCTGCCGAGCAGGCCAGGCCAGCGCCGCGGTCGCGGCCAGGCACACCAGGGCCAGCGCCCACCAGGCCCAGGACCAGCCGTGCGGCACCCTGGCGGCCGCGCCGAGCATGGCCGGCACCAACAGCGCCGACGCCATGATGCCCAGTCCGGTGCCGCCGTAATACAGCCCGATCAGCAGGCCGCTGCGCCGCGGTTGCAGCGCACCAAGGCGGGCCGCCAGCAGCCCGCCCGCGATGAACACAAAGGCGCTGGCCATGCCGGCCAGCAGGCGTTGCGCCAGCAGCGGCGCGGCCTGCGTGAAGAAGCCGCTCAGCCCCATGAACAGGCTGGCCAGCACCGCGCCGCCCAGCAGCACGCGCGACACCCCCAGCCGGGCCATCAGCCGCGGCGTGACCAGCGCGCCCAGCAGGTAGCCCAGCGCATTGGCCGTGTTCATGGCGCCCGCCAGCGCGTAGGACCATTGCAGGTCGGCCCGCATGGGCGGCAGCAGCAGGCCATAGGCAAACCGGGTGATGCCCAGGGAAATGGCGGCGCCCAGCGACAGCGCAAGCGCCAGCCACAGCACGGTGCCCTCGGTGGGGCTGGGCGTTGCGCAATCGGGCGCAGGGGTGGACGCGACAGGGACGTCTGGGGACATGGGGTCCATTGTGGGTCAGGCGACGGTGCGGCGCCGGCCTACTCCAGAACGCGGCATCCTGCCCGTGGCAGGGCCTTTGGAACGAGGCTACCCTGAAGCCAGGTTTGAACCTCCCGGAGAACACCCATGCCTTCCCTGTTTGACCCCCTGAAAGTGGGCGCCCTGCGCCTGCCCAACCGCATCGTCATGGCCCCGCTCACGCGCAACCGCGCGCCCGGCGCCGTGCCCACCCCACTGATGGCCGAGTACTACAGCCAGCGCGCCAGCGCCGGGCTGCTGATCACCGAGGCCACGGCCATCAGCCACCAGGGCCAGGGCTACGCCGACGTGCCCGGCCTGTACGGCACCGAGCAGCTGGACGGCTGGAAGAAGGTGACCGACGCCGTGCACGCCGAAGGTGGCCGCATCGTGGTGCAGCTGTGGCACGTGGGGCGCGTCTCGCATGTGGACCTGCAGCCCGACGGCCAGAAACCCGTCGCGCCCTCGGCCATCGCGGCCCGGACCAAAACCTACCTGATCAAGGACGGGGTGGGCAGCTTTGTGGAAACGTCCGAGCCCCGCGCGCTGGACGCCGCCGAGCTGCCGGGCATCGTGCAGGACTTCCGCCATGCGGCGCGCCACGCGGTCACCACCGCCGGCTTTGACGGCGTGGAGGTGCACGGCGCCAACGGCTACCTGCTCGACCAGTTCCTCAAGACCGGTTCCAACCAGCGCACCGACGACTATGGCGGCAGCATCGAAAACCGGGCCCGCCTGCTGCTGGAAGTCATGCGCGCCATCACCGCGGAGATCGGCGGCGAGCGCACCGGCCTGCGGCTGTCGCCCGTGACGCCGGCCAATGACGTGGTCGACGACGACCCGCAGGCGCTGTTTGACTACGTGGTGCGCGAACTCGCGCCGCTCCAGCTGGCCTACATCCACATCATTGAAGGCGCCACCGGTGGCCCGCGCGAAATCCCCGACCGCCCGTTCGACTACGCCGCCTTGCAGGACGCCTATCGCAGCGCCGGCGGCCAGGCCGCCTGGATGGTCAACAACGGCTACGACCAGCCCCTGGCCGAACACGCCATGGCCGGCCACGCCGACCTGGTGGCCTTCGGCAAGCCTTTCATCGCCAACCCGGATCTGGTGCACCGCCTGCGTGAAGGCGCGCCGTTGAACACGCCTGACAAGGCCACCTTTTACGGGGGTGGCGCCAGGGGTTACACCGACTACCCGGCCATGGCCTGAGTGCTCAGGCGCCGCCCACACCGATCGGCGCCGGCGCTTTCATCACAATCCGCGTGAACAGGCGGTCATAGACCGGGTCGCGCGGCTGGGTCCCGGTGAGGGGGTCGCAGTGGCTGGCAAAGGCCGCGTCGAGCGCGGCCCAGTCATCCGCCCCGAGCACGCGCTGGGCCACCGGCAGCACCTCCTGCTCTTCCACCCGCATGTGTTCGAGGTAGAAGGTCACGTAGCGGTCCACCGCCTCCGTGAACGCCGGTCGCCGGCCGTCGCCCAGCAGCTCCCAGGCCAGCAGCAGGTGCTGCAGGTCGCGCACCGCGCCTTCGCCGCGCATGTGCTCCCGCTCCAGCCGTTCGATCACCGGCATCAACGCCGGGGCAAGGCGCGCCACCTTGGGGAACAGCAGGTCGGATTCCTTGGGATGGTGCAGGCGCTCGGGAAACTCGTCGATGTAAAACAGCATCGCGCGCAGCACGTCAAAGAAGCGCTCGGGCTCGTCGCCCGGGCCCCGCTGCACCATCAGCAGCAGCGAGCGCAGCACCGCCGCCACGGCCCGGTGCTCGTCAAGGATGGTGCGGATGCTGGTGTGCGTCATGGAACCAAGCGTCCCACGCCGGCCGCCCCCGGCCTTTGACGCAGATCAAGTCCGCTTGACGCGCCAGCGCTTGAGCAGCAGCGCATTGCCCATCACGCTGACGCTGCTCAGGGCCATGGCGGCGCCAGCCACCACCGGGCTCAGGTAGCCCAGGGCCGCGAGGGGAATGCCGGCCACGTTGTAGGCAAAGGCCCAGAACAGGTTCTGGCGGATCTTCAGCACAGTGCGGTGCGAGATGTCCAGCGCGCTGGCCACCAGGCCCACGTCACCGCGCATCAGCGTGATGCCCGCCGCGTGCATGGCCACATCCGTGCCGGTGGCCATGGCCAGGCCCACATCGGCCGAGGCCAGCGCCGGCGCGTCATTCACGCCATCGCCCACCATGGCCACGGTGTGGCCTCCTTCGCGCAGCGCCGCTACCTTGGCGGCCTTGTCACCGGGCAGCACATCGGCCATCACCTCGTCTCCGGCCAGGCCCAGCCGGGCCCCCATGGCCAGCGCCGCGCCCCGGTTGTCGCCCGAGATCATGACGATGCGGATGCCGCGCGCGCGCAGCGCCGCCAGCGCCTCGCGGGCCCCGGGCTTCGGCTCGTCGGCAAAGCCCATCAGCGCGCGCAATGTGAGCCCGCCGGTGGTGCGCTCCACCAGTGCCGACAGCGTCGCGCCTTCAGCCTGCAGGCGGTCGGCCTGGTCTCGCAGCCCCCCCAGGCCCACCTGCAGCTCGTCCATCCAGCGCAGGCTGCCCACCAGGTAGCTGGCCACACGCACCTCGCCTTCGGTGCCACGGCCCGGCACGGCGCGCACCGCGTCGGGTTCGGGCACCGCCAGGCCCCGGTCGCGGGCCGCGGCCACCACGGCGCGGGCCAGCGGGTGTTCGCTGCCGCTTTGCAGGCTGGCGGCGGCGGTGAGTTGCGTGGTTTCATCGGTGCCGGGCGCCGCGATGAAGGCGACCAGCCGGGGTTGCCCGATGGTCAGCGTGCCGGTCTTGTCAAAGGCCACGGTATCCACCTTGTGGGCCAGCTCCAGCGCCTGCGCGTCCTTGATTAGGATGCCGTGCGTGGCCGCCACACCAGTGCCCGCCATGATCGCGGCCGGCGTGGCCAGCCCCAGCGCGCAGGGGCAGGCAATCACCAGCACCGCCACCGCGTGGATCAGCGCGACCTCCAGGCTGGTGCCAGTCAGCAGCCAGCCCCCCAGCGTGAGCAGCGCCAGCACCAGCACCACGGGCACGAAGATGGCCGACACCTGGTCCACCAGCCGCTGGATGGGCGCCTTGGCCGCCTGCGCGTCCTCGACCAGCCGGATGATCTGCGCCAGCACGGTCTCATGGCCCACGGCCGTCACCCGCATCACGATGCGGCCCTCGCCATTGATGCTGCCGCCGGTCAACTGGCCCTGCGCGGTCTTCGCCACGGGCAAAGGCTCGCCGGTCAGCATGGACTCGTCGACCTGCGTCTCACCCTGCAGCACCACCCCGTCCACCGGCACCCGCTCGCCGGGGCGCACCACCAGCTTGTCATCCACCAGCACCTCGGCCAGCGGCACATCGGCTTCGCCGCCCGCGCGCATCTGCACGTGGGCCATCTCGGGCCGCAGCGAATGCAGCGCGCGGATGGCCGCCGTGGTTTGCTGCCTGGCCCGGGCTTCCAGCCATTTGCCCAGCAGCACCAGCGTAACGACCACCGCGGAGGCTTCAAAGTACAGGTGCGGCACCGCGCCAGCGGCCGCGGTCAGCCACAGCCACATCGACAGGCCCCAGCCCGCGCTGGTGCCAACGGCCACCAGCAGGTCCATGTTCCCGGTCAGGGCCTTCAGCGCATGCCAGCCCGCCCGGTAAAAGCGCGCGCCCAGCACAAACTGCACCGGCGTGGCGAGCGCAAACTGCACCCATGCCGGCAGCATCCAGTGCTGGCCCAGCAGATCGCCCAGCATGGGCAACACCAGCGGAGCCGACAGCAGCAGGCCCACGGCCACCGGCCCAAAGCCGGCCCAGGGCGACAGTTCCTGCACCATGGCGGCCTCGGGGTTGCGCGGCTCGTAGCCTGCGTCGCGCACGGCACGGCGCAGCAGGGCCTCGGCCTGCGCCGACGCCGCATAGGTGATGCGCGCCGACTCGGTGGCCAGGTTGACCGTGGCGTCCTGCACACCGGGGACTTTCTTCAGTGCGCGCTCGACGCGGCCCACGCAGGACGCGCAGGTCATGCCGCCAACGCCAAGATCGAGGGTGGAGGTGGTTGAAGTGTTCATGAGTTTGATCATCAACCTTGCCATGATGGCAAGGTCAAGCCTTGACCTGGATCAACCGTATGCAAAGTAGGGCCTTGAAGGACCGGCGCTTGACCTTACCATCATGGCAAGGTTGATCATGAAGCCTTTCCATCCACCCCAAGGAACTCACCATGAACCAGACTTTCAATGTGCAGGGCATGACCTGCGGCCACTGCGAACGCGCGGTCACGCAGGCCGTCAAATCCGTGGATCCGGCCGCCGAAGTGAAGGTCGATCGCGCCGGGGGCAAGGTCGATGTGCAGTCCGACCAGCCGCGCGACGCCATTGCCAGGGCGATTGCCGATGAAGGCTACGCCGTCACCGCATGAGCACCGCCACTGCCCTGCCTGTCAACATTGGCGAAGCGGCCCGCCTCTCCGGCGTGTCGGCCAAGATGGTGCGGCACTACGAATCGCTGGGGCTTCTGCCCCGCGTGGGCCGCACCGACAGTGGCTACCGCCAGTACAGCGAAGCCGAGGTCCACACCCTGCGCTTCATCAAGCGCTCGCGCGATCTCGGCTTTTCCATGGACGAGATCGCCGAGCTGGTGAGCCTGTGGCAAAACCGCCGCCGCAGCAGCAGCGGCGTCAAGCGCATTGCGCAGAAGCACGCTGACGAGCTTGCGCAGCGCATCGAGGCCCTGCAGGCCATGCGGCGCACCCTGGATCACCTCATCCACTGCTGCCACGGCGACGACCGCCCGGATTGCCCCATCCTGGAAGATCTGGCTGGCGAGGCCTGATCCGGGTCAGGAGGCCGGCCACACGGGCAGGGGTCACCCGGTCGGCGACTCATTGTTTGGCGTAGCAGAACGTTTCCGGCACGATGGCCAGATGCGCCTCAACATCGCTCGCAGCGGGGAACACGGAGGGGTTTTCATCCCCCAACAGGCACAGCAGGTTGCCCTTGCGGGCCCAGATAAAGGGACTGGACACGCCATTGATTCCCACGAACGTGCCCCAGTTGGCCACGGTGTTGGCCGTCGCGCCCGTGCGGGCCACCGTGAACGTGCCCAGGGTGGTCAGGCCGGACAGCGTCCCGGTGCCGCTGCAGGTCAGGTTGTTGTAGAACACCACGGACTGCTGGTGGGTCACGCTCGAGCTCGTTGCGCTGACGGCGCGAGTCAGCACGCGGCCCGACCGCCCGTCACCCGAAGGCGCGCAAAAGCCCTGCAGCCAGTCGCCGATCAGTCCGGCTGCCCCCTGCGGAATCTGCGAGCCCGCCGGGGCGCACGCCACGGTCACGCCCGACACGGTGCCATTGGCGGTGCCCACTCCGGCCGACACCGTACACACCTGGCCCGCCGGTTGCGTCTTCACCGACACGGCATAGGTGCTGCCCACAGGCACCGCACTGGCGAAGGTAAAGCCGCCGTTGCTGGTGACGGCCAGGTCATTGCCCGCATTGTTCTGCAACACGAGCGTGGTGCCGGCCTGCAGGCCCGACACGGTCCCGCCCAGCGTCACCACATTGCCCGCCAGGGCCTGGCAATTCACGGCCACATCCGTCACATGGGCCACCACATTGCCCGTGCCCCGCAGCACGGCGCACACCTGGCCCGCAGGCTGGGTTTTGACCGTCACCGCGTAGGCCGCGTCCCGTGCGCTCGGCGTTGCGAATGTGAACGCACCGTTGCCGCTCACCGTGAGCGCATCGGCGCCATTGTTGACCAGCACCACCGAGCCCCCCGCGGCCAGCCCGGCCACACTGCCACCCACGTTGAACGGCCCGCCGCCGCCCCCTGCCGCGTCGCCGCCACCGCCACAACCCACCCCGCCGAGCGCGAGCAGCACAGCCAATGCCCCCGGGACCCGCAAGCCATATTTTCTCGTGACCATAATTACCTTACGCTAATGAACAAAAGTTACGCCGGCGCGGCGCCTGCCTTGGCGCCCTCGGCACCGCTGCCTGCACGGCCTCGCCAGGCCCCACAGCAAGTCGATGAATTCTGGTGAGCCCGCCGCGGCACGGGAACCCGACCGAGGCAGGGAGCCCCCTGTATCAAATGACGCCAAACGCAACCAACCTTCCGCTGCCCCCATCCGCGCTGGGCCCGGTGGCCGCCTACATCCTGGTTCTGGAAGACCATCCGCTGGTCGTGCAGGGGCTGCTGCACTACCTGCGCAGCCTGCGCCCCGAGCTGCCGGTGCACGTGGCCACCAGCTGGCTGGCCGGGCGGCGCGTCATTCAATCCCACGGCAGCCCGGCCCTGGTGCTGGCCGATGTGTGGCTGACTGACGGCAACAGCCTGGACGCCCTGCGCGACTGCCAGACGCTGTGCCCCCAAACGCCATGGCTGGCCTACAGCGGCGACGACGACCCCGCCCTGCAGCAGCAGGTGCGTGAGGCCGGCGCGCAGGGCTTTGTCCACAAACAGGCCCCGATCGAGGATTTCGCGCTGGCGCTGCAGGCCCTGCTGGGCGGCGCGCAATGGCACGCCGCCGCCCAACCGTCATTGACACAGCCGCCCCAACACCCGCGGGAATGGCCCATCGCGCCCCAGGAGCTGGGCCTCACGCCGCGGCAGGGGGAAATCCTGGCGCTGGTGCTGCGCGGCTTGCCCAACAAGCGGATTGCGCACACGCTGGCCGTGTCGGAAAGCACCGTCAAGGAGCACATCACCGGCATCCTGAGTCGCCTGGGTGTGCGCACCCGCATCGAAGCCATTGCCCGGCTGCGAGGCCGGCGCCTTTCGTCCACCCCGGCCGCGTAACGGCGCCAGACCGCTCGGTGCCGGGCCTCTCCGGAGTCGCTATCAGCTCCTGAGCCGGGGGCGCCCCGCAACAGGGCAGGTGAGGTCCGGCAACGCTGGCCAGCGCACCGCGAGCGTGCATTTTGTACGCAATCGTCACCCCAGATTGCGTACAAAGCTGGCACAGCTGATGCTTGGCATGGTGGATGGACGATGCCGCCACCCCCACGCCCGCCGCCGTTGAACTGGTCGCGCTGACCAAGCGCTACGCGCAGGGCGCGCCGGCGGTCAACGCGATCGACCTGCGCATCGAAAGCGGCAGCTACTGCTGCCTCCTGGGCCCCTCGGGCTGCGGCAAGAGCACCACGCTGCGGATGATCGCCGGGCATGAATCGGTCACCAGTGGCGACGTGCTGCTGGAAAACCGCAACATCACCCATCTGCCGGCCGCCGCGCGCGGCACAGCCATGATGTTCCAGAGCTTTGCGCTGTTCCCGCACCTGTCGGCGCTGGACAACGTGGCGTTCAGCCTCAAGATGAAGGGCATGGGCAAGACCGAGCGGCAGATGAAAGCCGCCGGGCTGCTTGAGCGCGTGGCCATGGGCCATCTCGCACAGCGCAAACCCGGCGAACTGTCGGGCGGACAGCAGCAGCGCGTGGCGCTGGCGCGCGCCCTGATCACCCAGCCGCGCGTGCTGCTGCTGGACGAGCCACTGTCGGCGCTGGACCCGTTTCTGCGCGTCCAGATGCGCGCCGAGTTGCGTCGCTGGCAGAAGGAGCTGGGCCTGACCTTCATCCATGTCACGCATTCGCAGGAAGAGGCCATGGCCCTGGCCGACACCATGGTGGTCATGAACCATGGCCTGATCGAACAGGTCGGCCCGCCGCACAGCGTCTACAACACCCCCGCCACCGAATTCGTGGCGCGCTTCATGGGCGGACACAACGTGATCGACACCGGGGCCGGCAAGATCGCCGTTCGCAACGACCACATGCTGATCGCGCCGGCCGATCCCACGGCGCCCGCCGAGGGCGTGGCCGGGGGCATGGGCGCCACCATCACCGACGTGGAGTACCAGGGCACGTACGTGCTGCTGGGGCTTGACGCGAGGAGCGCCACCGGCCCCACCGGCGTGTCGGTGATGCTGCCCGAAGCCCGTTTCGCCGAGCGCCCCTACGCACTGGGCGAGAACGTCCACCTGTCCTGGCACGCGGCGCACGCGTTGCGCGCCTGAATCTTTTCAACCAAGGAGAACCACCATGTCCGACGACACCCCCGAAACGCAATCCGGCCTGCAGCGCCGCACCGTCCTGACCGGCATGGCCGGCATCCTCGCCACGGGCATGGCACCCGCCATCGGCCAGGAGAAGATCACCCTGCGCTACCTGGGCACGGCCGTGAACCAGGACAAGGCCATCGCCGAGAAGTTCGAGAAGGACACCGGCATCAAGATCCAGTACGTGGCCGTGACCACCGACGACGTGACCAAGCGCGCCGTCACCGCGCCCAACAGCTTCGACCTGATCGACACCGAGTACTTCTCGCTCAAGAAGATCGTGCCCACCGCCAACCTCAAAGGCATCGACACCAAAAAGATCAAGAACGCCGACAAGATCACCACGCTGTTCACCAAGGGCGAGGTGGCCGGCAAGAAGGTTGGTGACCAGGGCACCGCGCCCAAGAAGGTCATGTACCTTGAGGGCGAGAAGAGCAAGAAGTTCTCCGCCACGCCCACCCAGTTCATGACGCTGATCCCCACCGTCTACAACGCCGACACGCTGGGCATCCGCCCCGACCTGATCAAGCGCCCGATCAACTCCTGGGCCGAGTTGCTCAACCCCGAGTTCAAGGGCAAGGCCGCCATCCTCAACATCCCGTCCATCGGCATCATGGACGCCGCCATGGTGGTGGAAGCCAAAGGCCTCTACAAATATCCCGACAAGGGCAACATGACCAAGGCCGAGATCGACCTCACGATCAAGACCCTGATCGAGGCCAAGAAGGCCGGCCAGTTCCGCGCGCTGTGGAAGGACTTCAACGAGTCGGTCAACCTCATGGCCTCGGGCGAAGTGGTGATCCAGTCCATGTGGTCGCCCGCCGTGACGGCCGTGCGCACCAAGGGCATCGCCTGCAACTTCCAGCCGCTCAAGGAAGGCTATCGCGCCTGGGCCGCCGGTTTCGGCGTGCCGGCCACGCTCAGCGGCAAGAAGCTGGACGGCGCCTACGAGTTCATCAACTGGTTCCTGGACGGCTGGGCCGGCGCCTACCTGAACCGCCAGGGCTACTACAGCGCCGTGCTGGACACCGCCAAGGCCAGGATGGAGGCCTACGAATGGGCCTACTGGATGGAAGGCAAGCCCGCCAGCCAGGACATCAAGAGCCCCAATGGAGATGTGCTCGCCAAGACCGGCAGCGTGCGCGACGGCGGCAGCTACGAGCAGCGCATGGGCGGCATCGCCTGCTGGAACGCCATCATGGACGAGAACGAGTACATGGTGCGCAAGTGGAATGAGTTCGTGGCTGCCTGATTGAAAGACGAGCATGAGCACCCATACCGTTCGCACTGAGCCTGTCGAAGTGCCTGCCAGGCTTCGACAAGCCCAGCCCGAACGGGCGGTGTCCGCCTGGTGGCAGGCCGCGCCGTTCACGGCGGTGTTCGCGGTGTTCTTCCTGGTGCCGCTGGCGCTGGTGGTGATGGTGAGCTTCTGGAACTTCAACGAGTACGAGCTGATCCCGGGCTTCACCCTGCGCAACTACTTCAACATCTTTGAAGGTTGCAGCCACCTCACCGACAACGGCGACCTGTGCGTCACCCTGTCCACCTACCTGTCCACGCTCAAGTTCTGTCTGCTGGTCTGGGGCATCACGCTGCTGCTCGGCTTTGCCGTGGCCTATTTCCTCGCGTTTCACGTGCGTTCGCCGGGCGTGCAGACCGCGCTGTTCGTGCTGTGCACCGTGCCCTTCTGGACCAGCAACGTGATCCGCATGATCTCGTGGGTGCCGCTGCTGGGCCGCAACGGGCTGATCAACCAGGGGCTGGTGGGTTCGGGCATTGCCAGCCAGCCCGTGGAGTGGCTGCTGTTTTCTGATTTCTCGGTGGTGCTGGCCTTTGTGCACCTGTACACCATGTTCATGATCGTGCCCATCTTCAACAGCATGATGCGCATCGACCGCAGCCTGCTGGAAGCCGCAAGCGACAGCGGCGCCTCGGGCTGGCAGACCCTGTGGAACGTCATCATCCCGCTGAGCAAGACCGGCATTCTCATCGGCTCGATCTTCGTCATCACCATCGTCATGGGCGACTTCGTCACCATCGGCGTCATGGGCGGCCAGCAGATTGCCTCGGTCGGCAAGATCATCCAGGTTCAGACCTCGTACCTGCAGTTCCCGCTGGCCGCGGCCAACGCCGTGCTGCTGCTCGCCGTGGTGCTCATGATCATCTGGGGCCTCACGCGCCTGGTCGACATCCGCAAGGAGCTTTGATGTCCGCACGCGCTTCCGAACCCCGCGCCCCCGGCTTCTGGCCGCTGGCCCTGGTCTTCGCGGCCTTTGTGCTGTTCATTTACGGGCCCATGCTCACCATCTTCGTGTTGAGCTTCCAGGGGCCCGAGGGCGGGCTCACCTTCCCGCTGCGCGGACTCTCGCTGCACTGGTTCCACAAGCTCGCCGAAGGCCTGGGCACCGTGGACATTGGCGCCGCGTTCCGCCGCTCGCTGTTGCTGGGAGCGGTGGTCATGGGCTTCACGGTCGCGCTGTCCGTGCTCGCGGGCCTGGCGTTCCGCAAGAAGCTCGCCGGCGGCAATGCGCTGTTCTATGTCACCGTCGCCAGCCTGATCATGCCGTCCATCATCGTGTCGCTGGGCATTGGTCTGCAGTTCCGGCTGATCGACACCGGCCTCAAGGCCCTCTTCAACACCCTGGGCGCCACCGGCATGCTGGAGAATTACGGCACTGCGCTCGGCCTCATGACCTCGGCCCTGGGCGCCCACCTGACCTGGACCCTGCCCTTTGGCCTGCTGATCATGTTTGCCGTCTTCAACCGCTTCAACCCGGCCTACGAGGAAGCCGCGCGCGACCTTGGCGCCACGCCCTGGCAGACCTTCCGCCACGTGGTGCTGCCGCTGATCGGGCCCTCGGTGGTCGGCATCGGCATGTTCGGCTTCACCCTGTCATGGGATGAGATCGCACGCACCTCCCAGGCCATTGGCGACGTCAACACCCTGCCGCTGGAGCTGCAGGGCCTGACCTCCACCGTCACCACCCCGGCCATCTATGCGCTGGGCACCGTCACCACCATCGTCTCCTTTCTGGTCATGGGCCTGGCCGTGGGCCTGGCGATGTGGCTGGGCAAGCGGCAGCGGCGCAGCCAGTCATGACCGACAGCATCACGCCGCTGACCGACAGCGACATTTACGAGCGGGTCATCTCCGCCATCCTGGACCACCGGCTGCCGCCCGGCACCAAACTGGTCGAGGACAAGCTGGCCACCGCCTTTGGGGTGTCTCGCACCCGCATCCGCCCGGTGCTGGTGCGTCTGGCCAATGAGCAGGTGGTCACGCTCACGCCCAACCGCGGCGCCACCATTGCCCAGCCCAGCGAGCAGGAAGCGCGCGAGGTGTTCGAGGTGCGCCGCCTGATCGAGCCCACGCTGGTCACGCTGTTCATCGAGCGCGCCAGCGCCGACGACATGGCGCGCCTCAAGCACTGCATCGACGAGGAAGAGGCCGCGCGCCTGGCCGGCGACATGCGCCGCGCCATCCGGCTGGCCGGCGACTTCCACCTGCTCATCGCCGAGCGCGCGGGCCACCAGACGCTGGGGCGCATCCTGCGCGAGTTGACCTCGCGCACGTCGCTGATCCTCATGACCTACAGTGCCTCGCATGCGCGCGAACGCGAGGAGGCCACGGCCTGCGGCTGCCGCGAGCACCTGGCCCTGCTGGACGCCATCCGCCTGCGTGACACGGCCGAGGCGGCCCTGCGCATGCGCGACCACCTCACGCGGCTGGAGTCGCAGCTGCGCTTCACACCGCCCGAGCATGCGGCGCCCGACCTCTCCCGCCTGTTTGGCGCCGCGGCCTGAGCATGCCGGCCCTCACGCTCCTCCGCTGACCGCGCCCATGCGCCAGCTGCTGGTCATCAACCCGAACACCTCGACCTCGGTCAGCGCGCTGCTGCAAACCCACATTCAAACGGCGGCCGGGCTGCATGTGCAGGTGCATACGGTCACGGCGCGATTTGGCGCGCCCTACATCGCCGACGAAGCCAGTTACGCGGTGGCCGCCCATGCCGCGCTTGACGCCTGGGCCACATCGCTGGCCGCGGCTGACCGCCCCCACCCCGACGCGGTGCTGATCGGCTGCTTTGGCGACCCGGGCTTGCTCGCGCTGCGCGAAAGCAGCCCGGTGCCCGTGACGGGCCTGGCAGAGGCCGCCTTTGTGGAAGCCGCGCGCCACGGGCGCTTCGCCATCGTGACCGGCGGTGCGCGCTGGGGCCCCATGCTGCAGCGCCTGGCGCAGGCTTTGGGCTACGCACCGCAGCTGGCCGGCATCCACACCGTCATTCCCACGGGTGCCGAACTGGCGGCCAACCCGGCCGCCGCTCGCGCGCTTCTGGCCGACGCCTGCCGGGACGCGGCGCGTCAGATGGACGTGCAGGCCGTGATCCTGGGCGGAGCCGGCCTGGCCGGCATGGCCGCAGACATCCAGCCCGGCATCGCCACTCCGTTGATCGACAGCGTGCTGGCCGGCGCCCGCTGGGCCCTGCGCAGCCACACCCCCCCGCCACCCCGCTCCACGCCGGGCTTCGACATCCCCTGGGAACATCTGTCCCCCGAGCTCACCGCACTGGGCCTGCAGGCCGGGCCCTGATGCTTGAGAATCGTTGCTCCGACCCCAGTTAATGGGGCTGAAGGAGCGACCGTCATGACCCCCGCCACGTCCACCCCCGTCACCCAGCCCCGCCGCGCCGAGCGGCTCGTCACCGGCCAGCCCACCAGCGACGGCGCGGGTGTCAAGCTCACACGCGTGCTCACGCAAGACCTGCAGCAGCGGCTGGACCCTTTCCTGATGCTGGACAACTTCGCCAGCGACAACCCCGACGACTACGGCGCCGGCTTTCCCAGCCACCCGCACCGCGGCTTCGAGACCGTGAGCTACATGCTCACCGGCAACATGCGCCACAAGGACAGCGCCGGCCATGAAGGCCTGATCACCGATGGCGGCGTGCAATGGATGACGGCCGGGCGCGGCGTGATCCACAGCGAAATGCCCGAGCAGAAAGACGGCGTGATGGAGGGTTTCCAGCTCTGGCTCAATCTGCCGGGCAAGGAAAAGATGTGCGCGCCCTGGTACCGCGACATCCAGAGCCCCGAGATCCCCGAGGTCGTCACCTCCGAAGGGGTCACCGTTCGCGTGATCGCCGGTGAGGCCGCGGGCGTGACGGGTGCCATGCAACGCGAGCACACCGAGCCGCTGTACCTGGACATCCACTTCCCCGAGGGCGGTGGCCGCTTCAGCCAGGCCTTGCCCGCCGGGCACAACGCGTTTGTCTACGTGTACCGCGGTGACGTGGACGTGGCCGGCACCGCCGTGGCGCGCCAGCGCATGGCCATCCTGGCCAATGAGGGCGACGGGGTCACCCTTTCGGCCAGCGGCCCGGCCCGCGCGCTGCTCATTGCCGGCAAGCCGCTGCGCGAGCCCATCGCGCAGTACGGCCCGTTCGTCATGAACACCCGTGACGAGCTGATCCAGGCCGTGGAAGACTTCCAGAACGGCCGGCTGGCCTGATCGGACAAGCCGGGTCGGGCCGAGCCAGGGCGGCGACTTACGCCGCCAGCTTCAACGGCGTGCGCAACGCGACCTTGGGGAAGTCCACCGCCGTCTGTGCAATGTGGTTGGTGTAGTTCGTGTAGATGTTCAGCGCCACGCTGCCGATCACTTCCAGCACGCCAGCGTCGCCCAGCACCTCACGCGCCGCGGCAAATTCGGCATCGCTGATCAGGCCGCGCTGCTGCACGATCTGGCGGGCCAGGGCGGCAATGGCCTGCTCGCGCGGCGTGGTGCCATGGCCATCACGGGCGGCGGCAATGCTGGCATCGCTCAAACCCGCGCCCTTGCCCAGCACATGGTGGGCGGCCAGGCAGTACTCGCACTGGTTGGCTTCGGCGGCGGCCAGGGCCACCAGTTCACGCTCACCGGCGCTCAACTCGCCGCTGCCCAGGGCTTCAGCCATGGCCAGGTAGGCCTTGAGGGCGGCAGGCGCGTGGGCCCAGGTGGCCATCATGCCGGGGACGATGCCCAGCTTGGACTTGACGGCGGCCAGCAAAGGGGCCGAGGCGGCGGGGGTGTTGGCGACGGTGACGGGGGAAATACGGGTCATGGAAAGCTCCTGGAGGCTAGGGGTTAAAGACGCACGCCTTGCTGGCGTGGACCCGACTTTGCGCCCTCAAATTGGATGAAAAGTGACTTTTAATCCATTGAAAACTACACTTCGTCCATGCCGTCCGCATCCACTGCCCCCACTGACCGTCTTTCGCCCCTGCTGCAGCACTTCCATGTGCGCACCCGCATGTTCCACAGCGGCCCTCTGTGCGGCACCACCGCCTTTTATGACGGGCCGGACCTGGGCTATCTCCATGTACTGCGCGCCGGCACGGTGCAGGTGGCGCATTACGGCGATTCGTCGCCTTTGGGCAGCACCCGGCTGAGCGAGCCCACGCTGCTGTTCTACCCGAGCGCCGCGCCCCACCGCTTCATCACCCCCACCGACCGCAGCACCCACATGGTGTGCGCCACCGTGCGCTTCGACGCCGGGCCGGCGCACCCGGTGGCCGCCGTGCTGCCGCCCCTGTGCCTGGTGCCGCTGGCCAGCGTGCCGGGCCTGGCCCGCACCGTGGAGGCCCTGTTTGCCGAGGCCATGCCCGAGGACAGCGCGGCTCCCGCCTGTGGCCGCCAGCTGGTTTGCGACCGCCTGTTCGACGCTCTGCTGGTGCAGCTGCTGCGCTGGCTGATTGACCACCGACCGGACGACCCCAGCGGCGCTCCCAGCCAGGACCTGCTGGCCGGGCTGGCCCACCCCCAGCTGGCCCGCGCTTTCAATGCCATGCATGGCGAGCCGGGCATGCCGTGGGACTTGCCGCGTCTGGCCGACGTAGCCGGCATGTCGCGCAGCAGCTTTGCCGCCACCTTTCACCGCGTGGTCGGCGCCACGCCGGCCGACTACCTGGCCCGCTGGCGCATGGTATTGGCAGGGCAACGGCTGGCGCGCGGCGAGCCACTCAAGCAAGTGGCGTTGCAGTTGGGCTACAGCAGTGCCTCGGCCCTGTCACGGGCTTTCGCGGCACACCATGGGCAAACGCCAAGGGCCTGGCGCCAACAGCAAGACGTCGCTTGAACGCGTCAGCGGCCCTTGGCCTGGCGCCACGCGGCGAACTGGTCCCTGGTCTGCGGGTCGGTCGCCGGGTACAGGCCGATGATGCTACGGCCACCCAGCACCTCTTCGGTCACAAAGTCTTCAAACGCGGTCATCTCCACCGCCTCTGCGGCCACCTCGTCGGCCAGGTGGGCCGGGATGACAAATACACCCTCGCGGTCGCCCACCACCACGTCACCTGGCCACACGGCCACGTCGCCACAACCGATGGGCACGTTGATGTCCAGCGCCTGGTGCAACGTGAGGTTGGTGGGCGCAGAGGGGCGCTGGTGGTAGGTGGGGAAGTTCATCACCGCCATCTCGGGCGAATCGCGGAAGCCACCATCGGTCACAGCCCCCGCGCAGCCCTTGACCATCAGGCGTGAAATCAGGATCGAGCCCGCCGACGCGGCGCGCGCATCCTTGCGGCTGTCAAACACCATCACGGCGCCCGCGGGGCATTGCTCCACCGCCACACGCTGCGGGTGGTGGCGGTCCTGGAACACGGTGATGGGGTTCAGGTCCTCGCGCGCCGGGATGTAGCGCAGCGTGAAGGCCTCGCCCACCATGTTGGGCAGATTGGGGTTGAGCGGTCGCACGTCCTGGATGAACTGGTTGCGCAGGCCGCGCTTGTACAGCGCGGTGCACAGGGTGGCGGTGCTCACGGTCATGAGCTTGGCACGGGTGTCGGGGTTCAGTGGCATGGGAGATTCAGGAATAAATACGGATCAGTAAATGACCGGCTCGGGCACGGGGGCGCCAAAAGAGGTTTCAAGGTAGTCAAAGTCGCAACCCTTGTCGGCCTGCAGGATGTGCTGGCTGAACATATAGCCATAGCCGCGTTCGAAGCGCTTGGGCGGGGGCACCCAGGCAGCCTGGCGCGTCGCCATTTCAGCGTCGGTGATGTCCAGGTGGATGCGGCGGTTGGGCACGTCCACGGTGATCAGGTCACCATTGCGCACCAGCGCCAGCGGGCCACCCACGTAGGCCTCGGGCGACACATGCAGCACGCAGGCGCCGTAGCTGGTGCCGCTCATGCGCGCGTCGCTGATGCGCATCATGTCGCGCACGCCCTGCTTCACCAACTTGGTGGGGATGGGCACCATGCCCCACTCGGGCATGCCGGGGCCGCCCTGGGGCCCGGCGTTGCGCAGGATCAGCACATGGTCTTTGGTGACGTCCAGGTCCGGGTCGTCAATCGCCAGCTTCAGGCTGGGGTAGTCGTCAAACACCATGGCCGGTCCGGTGTGGTGCAGCAGCCCGGGGCTGCAGGCGCTGGGCTTGATCACGCAGCCGTCGGGCGCCAGGTTGCCGCGCAGCACGGCCAGTGCGCCTTCCTTGTAGATGGCGTTGTTCAGCGGGCGGATCACGTCGTCGTTGTAAACCTCGGCGCCCTGCAGGTTCTCGCCCACGGTCTGGCCGGTGACGGTCATGGCGTCCAGGTGAAGCAGGCCGCCGTCGGCCAGGGTCTTCATCAGCCCCTTCATGCCACCGGCGTAGTAAAAATCTTCCATCAGGTACTGGTCGCCGCTGGGCCGGATGTTGGCGATCACCGGCACCTTGCGGCTGAACGCGTCAAAGTCGTCCAGCGTCACCGGGTGGCCGGCGCGGCGCGACATGGCCACGAGGTGAATGATGGCGTTGGTCGAACAGCCCTCGGCCATGGCCACGGTGATGGCGTTCTCGAAATTCTTGCGGCTCAGCACCTTGGCGGGCGTCAGGTCGTCCCACACCATGTCCACGATGCGGCGGCCGCAATGCGTGGCCATGCGCTGGTGGTTGGCGTCCACGGCCGGGATGCTCGATGCCCCCGGCAGCGTCAGGCCCAGCGCCTCGGCAATGCCCATCATCGTGGCGGCCGTGCCCATCACCATGCAGGTGCCGGCGCTGCGGGCAATGCCGCCTTCAATCTCCATCCACTGCGTCTGGCTGATGTTGCCCGCCCGCCGCTCGTCCCAGTACTTGAAGGCGTCGGAGCCCGAGCCCAGGGTCTTGCCCTTCCAGTTGCCGCGCAGCATGGGGCCGGCGGGCAGGTAGATGCAGGGCAGGCCCATGGACAGCGCGCCCATCACCAGCCCCGGCGTGGTCTTGTCGCAGCCGCCCATCAGCACCGCGCCGTCCACCGGGTGGCTGCGCAGCAACTCCTCGGCCTCGATGGCCAGCAGGTTGCGGTACAGCATGGTGGTGGGCTTGACGAAGTTCTCGGCCAGCGAGATCGCCGGCAGCTCGATCGGGAAGCCCCCGGCCTGCAGAATGCCGCGCTTGACTTCCTCCACGCGCTGCTTGAAGTGCGAGTGGCAGTTGTTGATGTCGCTCCAGGTATTGAGGATGGCGATCACCGGCCTGCCTGCCCAGTCGGCATGGTCGTAGCCCATCTGCATGGCACGCGAACGGTGACCGAAGGAGCGGAAGTCATCAGGCGCAAACCAGCGCGCGCTGCGCAGGTTCTGGGGGAGTTTTCGGGTCATGGGGAAAGCTTGGTTTTCAACAGGGTTTGCCACGGTAAGCCAAAAGCCAGGCGGGCGCATCCTGCAAGGCAACGGGGCGCAGAAAGCGGTCCAGCGCCGCGTCGCCCACCGAGGTGCTCATGGGCTGGGTGGACGAGGGCCAGGGGCCGCCATGCTGCTGGGCCGCCGTCACCGCCACGCCCGTGGGCACACCGGCAAACAGCACCCGCCCGGCGATGGCCATGGCGCCACGCACCAGGGCCCGCGCGTCGGCAGTCTCCTGCGCCACTCCCCACAGCGTCACGGTCAGGCTGCCGCCCACGGCGGCCAGCACCTGCAGCGCCCGCGCCACCGAGCCAGCGCGCACCACCAGCGCCGCCGGGCCAAACACCTCGTCGTGCAGCGCGGCATTGGCGATGAACGTGGCCGCATCCACCTGCGCGAGGAAGGGATGGGGCGCGGGGCCGTCGCGCTTGTCGCTCACCAACGCGGTGGCGCCTGCGGCCAACACGGCGGCCGTGCCGGCATCAAAAGCGCGGCGCATGCCCGCCGTGAGCATGGCATGCGGAGCTTGTTTGGCCAGCTCCACGGTCAGTTGCTGCACAAAGGCGTCGCTGGCCGGGTCGTCCAGCAGCACGATCACGCCGGGGCTGGTGCAGAACTGCCCGCAGCCCAGGCTGATGGAACCCGCCAGGGTGGCGGCCAGCTCGCTGCCACGCGCGGCCAGCTCGGCGGGCAGGGCCACCACCGGGTTGACCGAGCCCAACTCGCCATAAAACGGAACCGGGCGCGGGCGGGCATTGGCCAGCGCCTGCAGCGCTGCACCGCCACGGGTCGAGCCGGTAAAGGCGCCCGCGGCGATCAAGGGGTGGCGAATCAGCTGGGCGCCCACTTCGTTGCCACCGCCCTGCACCATGCCGATCAGGCCTGCGGGCAAGCCCTGCGCCGCCAGCACCCGCTGCATCAGACCGTGCACCCGCAGTGAAGTGAGCGGGTGGCCCGCATGGGCCTTGATCACCAGCGAACAGCCGGCCGCCAGTGCCGAGGCCGTATCGCCACCAGGCACCGAGAACGCGAACGGGAAGTTGCTGGCCGCGAACATGGCCACCGGGCCCAGCGGCACGCGCAGCCGGGCCATGGCTGGGTGACCTGCAGGGGGCGCACCGGCCACGGCCGGGTCGTCCAGCACCCCAAAGGGCGCGCCGCCCTCGGCCAGGTCGGCAAACCGGCGCAACTGATACGCCGTGCGGTCCAGTTCGCCATTCAGGCGCGCCGGGCCCAGTGCGGTCTCGTCGTCAGCCAGGGCCACCAGCGCTTCGCGGTCGGCCTCGAGCGCGCTGGCCAGGCCGCGCAGCAAGGCGGCGCGGGTCGCACCGTCGCTGGCGGACCAGCCCGCGAAGGCATCAGCCGCCGCCTGTACGGCGGCGTCAATCTGATCAGGGGTGGAGGCGGCCAGCGCCTCACCCAGAGGTTCGCCCGTACGGGCGCGAACGGCTTGCAACACGGTCATGCGTTCATTCCGCCTTGATGCCGGCGACCTTGATCACCCGCACCCACCGGTCCAGCTCCTTGCCCACGAACTGGGTATAGGCCGCGCTGCCCAGTTCGGGCACCACAAAGCCAATGGACTCCATCCGCGCCCTGACAGCAGGCGCGCGCATGGCGGCCACGGCCGCGGCCTCCAGCTTGTCCACCACGGGCTTGGGCGTGCCCCTGGCCACCGACAGGCCTGACCACGACAGCGCGCTGAAGCCGGGGAAGCCGGACTCGTGAATGGTGGGCACATCCGGGTACAGCGGGTTGCGCTGCAGGCTGCTGACCGCCAGGGCCTTGAGTTTGCCGGCCTTCACATGCTGCAAGGCCGTGTCCTGGTTGATGAACATGATCGGGATCTGCCCCCCCAGCAGGTCCGTCATCATCGGGCCGCCGCCGCGGTAGGGAATGCCCACCATGAACAGCGGCTTGCAGTTTTCCTTCTTCGCGCCGGTGCAGGTGCCAACGGTCTGCTTGAGCAATTCCATGGCCATGTGGCCCGACGCCGCCGGGGTGTAGCCGTAGTTGAGCTTGCCTGGGTTGGCGCGGCCATAGGCAATGAACTCGGCAAAGGTGTTGAACGGGGCCGACGGGTGAGCCACCAGCACATTGGGGCCGGAATGCACCTGCGTCAGGTGGATGAAATCCTTCATGGAGTCATACGGCATCTTGGGGTTGATGCCATGGGCCACGGCGTTCTGCCCCACGCCGGTCTGGATCAGGGTGTAGCCATCGGCCGGCGCCTTCAGGGCGCGGTCGGTGCCCACCACGCCGCCGGCACCGCTGATGTTTTCAACCAGCACCGGCTGCTTGAGCGTCTTGGCCATTTCCTCGGAAATCAACCGCGCCATCACATCGCTGGTGCCGCCCGCCGGGAAGGGCGAGACCAGCTTGATCGGCTTGCTGGGGAAGTCCGATTGGGCCTGCACGGCTACGGGAAGCGCCGCCAGGCTGACGGCGCCGCAGCCCAGCAGGGCCTGGACGAGGGTTCGTTTGGTGATCATGTGAAGTCTCCTGGTTGTAGGGGGATCAGACGGCCATGAGGCGGAAGGACCGGGGGCCGCGCCGGCGAAATATTAACATTCTAGTATTCCAGTAAAATACGCACTAACCCGCAGCAACCGCTCCGGTATATTCGAAAATCATGGCCAGAGCGCGACCGCAAATACCCGACTTCCCCCGATCCGGCATCGCCCTGCCCACGACCGCGGCAGGTGCTGGCGCGCGCGGCCAGGTGAGCGTCCAGGTGTATGACACCCTGCGCCAGGCCATCCTTGACTGCAGCTTCCTGCCGGGCACGGCACTGTCAGAGCAGGCCATTTCCGATGAGCTGCAGGTCAGCCGGGCCCCGGTGCGCGAAGCCTTTCGCCAGCTGGTGGGCGAGGGCCTGCTCCAGAGCATCCCGCAGCGCGGCACGCTGGTGTCATTGCTCAGCCGCGCCAGGATCGCCGACGCCATTTTTGTGCGCGAGGTCATTGAATGCCGGGCCGCCGAGCTGGCGGCCAGTGCTCCGCTGGCGCAACGCCGCGGCCTGGCGGCCATCATCAAGCGCCAGGCCAGTGCCAGCGCCAGAAAGGACTACGCCACCCACCTGGCCGCCGACGAGGAGTTTCACCACCAGATCCTCGCCCTGGCCGGCCACCCCCACGCCTGGAACCCGCTGCGCCTGGCACGCACCGGCATGAACCGCATCCGCCATCTCGCCATTCCCGAGCTGGGCAGCAACAGGATCGCCATCGACCACCACCGCGCCATCGTGGAAGCCCTGCTGGCCGGGGACGGACCGGCCGCCAGTGAAGCCATGCGGGTGCACATCCAGTCCCCGCTGCGCTTCCTCGACGCGATCCAGGCCCGCAGCCCCCAGTACTTCGAGCCAGACGCCCGGTAGCGTCTTCTTCAACCAACTTTACACAGCATCACGGCCGACTTATCGCGGCGATACATGGGCCGCTGAAACTGGCCCTCAACCTGATGCCGCTGTCTGGCAACAGGCTTTCTTCTCTGAAAGGAAGTTTCCATGTCATTCGCTCCCCAACGCTTTTTGCTCACCGGCCTGATGGCCGCCTTTGCCGCCGCCGCCGTGGCGCAAACCCCGGCGCCGGCCGCGCCCGACGGCAAGCCCGCCATGCACCAACGCATGGGCCGGCACGACCCGGCCCAAATGAAGGAACACATGGCCAAGCGCCAGGCCGCGCTCAAGCAGAAACTGGCCATCACCCCGGCCCAGGAAAGCGCCTGGACGGCCTGGACCAGCACCATGCAGCCGCCCGCCACGCCCCATGCCCGCCCCAGCCGCGAAGAGATCGCCAAGCTCACCACGCCAGAACGCATCGACAGGATGCGCGCCATGCGGGCCGAGCGCCAGGCCACCATGGACAAGCGCGCCGACGCCACCAAGACCTTCTATGGCGCGCTGACCGCCGAGCAGCAAAAGGTGTTTGATGCCGAAACCCTGAAGTTCGGCGGCCACCGCGGCGGGCACGGCCACCACCACAAGGGCTGAGCCCCGCCCCGCGCACAGGCCTACAGCCGGCCCTGCGCGTCGTCCTCCCCGGGCGGATGCGGCGTGGCACGCGCCAGTGCAAGCCACGCCGCAAACGGCAGCCCGGTCTCGTGCGGCAAGGCCCGGCGCGGCGCGGGCCGCACCACCTCCAGCCGCCAGGCCCCCGCGGCGCCGGCCACGGCCTGCATCACGCCAAAGGCCTGCGGGATCTCGCTGGCCTCGCCAATCTCGCGGCCCCTGGCGTCGCGCCCCAGCACATACCAGCACTCGCTGCTCATGGCCAGGTAGGCGCCGCGCTTGGCCTGGGTGCGCGGGCTGTCACGCAGCTCCCCCAGCAGATCGGCCCGCCGCGCCTTGACCTCGTGCACCGTGGGCACCAGGTAGCCCGCCACCGTGGTGTGGCGGATCGAAAACACATCGGGTTTTGCCACCACCCAGCGCCGCCCTTCGGAACTTTCCACCGGCGCGCGCAGGCTCAGGCCCGTGAACGCGGTGCGCCCCGCGCGCTGCATCTGCCGCGCCACCAGGGTCACCAGCGATTCATGGGCATCAAATGCCGCGCGATTGCGCGCCAGCGATGTCGCCAGTTGCGCCATGCCCGCGTCGGTCACCCGCAGTCCCTCGCGCAGCGAACCATCGGCATCGCGCGACGGCACGCGTTCCAGCAGGCCAGCGGCCAGCAGGTCCACCTCGATTGCATCCAGGCAGGGCCAGCCGGCCGAACGGTACATCTCGCGCAAACGCCGCGCATGAGAGCGCGGCAGTTGAGGCAAGACCCCCGCCGTCGCCATCTCAGGCCTGCGGCTCCAGCGCAGCCAGCGCCGCGTCGACCCGTCCGGCCTCGGTGCAAAACAGGGGCAACGCCCGTTCAAACAGCTCCCAGGCGTTCTGCCGCGCCGCCGTCTCCAGCCCCTTGGCCAGCATGGCGGCTCGCTCCGCCGTCAGGCTGGCCAGGGCACCCTTGAGCGCATGGGCATGACTGCGCGCGAGCGCGCTGTCGCGGTCGGCAAGCGCCTGCGTGAGGTGCCGGACGCGGTGCGCCAGATCGGCCCGCATCGCCACGGCAATCTCTTGCAGCGCCTCGCGGTCACCGCCCAACCGAGCCAGCAACTTGTCAGGGTCCAATGTCATTGTGCGGCCAGCCTGCTGGCCCTCAGCCTGGGCCACTGGCTCAGCCCTGGCGGTGTCCCGAGCCTTGAGCGCTGCCGCCATGGCCTCCACCAACGCCGGCACCGACACCGGCTTGGACACATACCCGTCCATCCCGGCCGCCAGACAGCGCTCGCGGTCGCCGGCCATGGCATGAGCCGTGAGCGCCACGATCGGAATGGGCGCCAATCCAGCCGCCACCTCGTGTTGCCGGATCTGACCGGTCGCCTCCAGACCACTGACTTCAGGCATCTGCACATCCATGAGGATCAGCTGCGCGCCGCCTTCCCTCCACATCGCAACAGCTTCGGCGCCGTTGTGAGCCACCGACACCTCGCACCCCATCTGGGCCAGCATCCGGCGCATGAGCAACTCATTGACAGCGTGGTCCTCGGCCAGCAGAACGCGCACGCCCGCAAAGGCCCCGGCCGGCACCAGTGACTGGCGCGCCTGCGGCAGGGTGTCGTCCATCGCAACCCCCAACTCCAGCTCCAGCGCAAACACACTGCCCTTGCCTGGCAGGCTCACCACCGTGAGCTGGCCGCCCATCAATCGGGCCAGCCGATCACAGATGGCCAGCCCCAGCCCCGTGCCACCGTACTGGCGGGTAATGGTGGCGTCCGCCTGGCTGAAGGCCTCGAAAATCGAGGCCTGCTTGTCGGCCGGGATGCCAATGCCTGTGTCCGCCACCTCGAAACGCAACCGCACATGCCCGCCCTGCGCCCCCTGGCCAAGGACTGCCAGCTCAACCTCGCCGCGTTCGGTGAACTTCACCGCGTTGGACATCAGGTTGGACACCACCTGACGCAGCCGCCCCGGATCGCCCACGAGCATCTGAGGCAGCCGGCCCTCCTGGCGCACCGACACACGCAAGCCCTTGTCCTGCCCGGCCAGCACATGCGGCGCGGCCGTTTCCTCGATCCACGGTTGCAGCTGGAAGGGAATGGCCTCCACGGCCATCTTGCCGGCCTCGATCTTGGAAAAGTCGAGCACGTCGTTCAGCAGCGCCAGCAGCGCCTGGGCCGAGCTCTCGACCAGCTTGAGGTACTGCGACTGCTCATCGGTCAACGCCGTGCCCGACATAAGCTGCGTCAGGCCCAGAATGCCATTGAGCGGCGTGCGCACCTCGTGGCTCATGTTGGCAAGAAATTCGCTCTTGGCCAGGTTGGCCGCCTCCGCCAGCGCCTGGGCTCGCTGCATCTCGGCCTCGGCGGTCTTGCGGGCGGTGATGTCGGCGTTGGTGCCGATCATCCGTGTGGCGCGGCCCAGCATGTCGCGCCCGGTCACCATGCCCCGGCTCTCCACCCAGATCCAGCCCTGCCGCGCCTTGACCCGGTGTTCGGCAACATAGCGCTCCTGGCGGCCAGACAGTGCTGCCACCACCGATTCGCGCAACTGAGGCAGGTCTTCCGGGTGCAGCAACGCCGCGAGTGCCTTCATGTCCCAGGTGGCCTCGGCCGCCACATTCCCCAGCATGGCGGACCAGCGATCGGACAGGTAGACCTGGCTGGTATCGAGGTCCCACTCCCACAGCGCAAGCTGCGTCGCCTCCACAGCCAGTCTCAGGCGGTCCTCGGTTTCATCGAGCGCCTCCTCGGCCAGCAGGCGGCTGTTGGACTCGCGGCTGTACGAGGCCTGTAGCCGCGCCAGTTCGCGCTGCTGCTGCTCCAGCTTGGCCAGCAGGCGCGCGCTGTGCCGTTTCTCGGCGCTGAGCTCACTCAGGGCGCGGGAGAGGGAGTCCTCAGACGGGGGCGGGGTCATGGGTCGGCACGGTAGGGCAGGCTCATTGTGCCGTGATGGTGATCAGCAGGTCATCGGCATAGTCGCCCGCCAGGACCCGTTCGACCGTTCCGATCTCGACCTCGATGCGGTGGTGCGCCACACCGGCTGACGGGATGCTGATGCCCGCACCCGAGGCTTTCGGGCTGATGACAGCCCCACCCACCCGCAGCCGGTAGTCCACCGCCGACTGCACAAAACGGCGGTTGACCAGCCGACCGCCATGGGCGCTCTCGAGCGTGATGCGATGGCCCGTGTTGGCCTGGACATCCAGTTGCGTGCTGCGTTGCGCCCCTTGGGCCAATTCACCAAAATCCAGCCGCGCCACCTTGCCGGCGCTGCCCGCAAACGCCGCGCGAACAGCCGCCGTCACCTGGACCGATACCGGCACCTCGCGCTCGTCCACCGTCCCGGTTCCGTCCACCAGCCGCAGTCGCAGCGAAGCCACGTAAGTCCCTGGACTGACCCACTGGGCCGCATAGGGCCTGGCCCAGAGGTACACCGTCGATTCGCGGCCCCCGTCCAGGGCCACGGCAGCGGCGTCCTGCGGCGCAGCGGCCACGGGCGCACTTCCGCCCGCATCGGTGCTCAACGACACTCGCAGCGGCATGCCGCCGGGGCCGGTCAGCGGCAGTTCGCCGGCCACGCCCGGCCACTCCACCTGCAGCGAAGCCAGACATCCCTTGCCGCCAACCACCCGCACCTGCATCGGCTGCGCGATCGCCGGCCCCGCGCCCGGATCGTAGGCGCCCAGCGACCAGCCCCCCGGCGCCACCAGCGTGCAGGCCATGCCGACCCCCTGCGCCAGGCCGCAGCCCGCCAGCAGCAGGCCCTTCAACACCGCGGCCAGGCGCTTCACGGCTTGACCTCCTTCAGTGTGACGCCCCCGAGATCGACCACCCCCGACTGCTCGGGGCCGATCTCGACGCGGGCCAGTGGCGCGGCCTCGCCCGGGCGCACCAGGAGGTAGCGGCCCGGGCGCAGCGGCGGGCTCATGAAACCGCCACGCCGGTTGGTGAAAAGATCAATCGCTTCGCCCTTGCCGCCCACCGGTTGCAGGCGCAGCGCCTGCAGCGCCAGCGTCTGCTGCTGGGCTCCCAGCAGTTGGCCGCGAACCTGGGTGTTGGCGTCCGAGCCCACCGACACCAGCAGGACCGAGCGGTAGGCTGGCAGCAGCAGCGGCCGATCGATCCCCAGGCTGCGCCCCGGCGGCAGGTTCTCGGCATCAAGCTGGAGTTGGCGCGGGCTGTAGGCGATCAGGTCGCTCAGCACGGGCGCGCCCAGGCTGTCACTGGCCGCGGCTGCCCGTTCGCGCTGCGGGTCCACCACCAGGCGCAAGCCTTCCATCCCGCGCCGCGGCACCAGCACGGCGGCCGAGTCCACCACCGGCGCCGCCAGGCGCAGCCCCGCCCGGCTGACCACCAGGCCCGATGCGAGCGTGAGCTCCTGCAGCGTGGTGTTGCCCGTGGCCTGCTGGGTCTGCGTGGCGGCCCAGGTCAGCTCGCCGCGGCCGGTGAACAATTGCCCGCGCAGCGCGGTCTCGTCGGCGCTTTGGGCCCGGGTGCGGGTGGCGCTGACGCGCCAGGGCGCTTCGCCACCACCAAGTGTGGTCACGCCATTGGCTTCAAGATCGGCCTGGGTGCGCCGGTCCTGTGACTGGTAGGCCAATGCGCCGCGCAACGACGTCCCGGCTGGCGAGGTCTCGCCGCTGTAACGCAGCGACACAAACCCGGTGGTCAGCGCTCGGTCTGTTCCCGAGCGTGCCCGCGACACCGCAAACTCCGCCGACCAGTGGCGACCCAGGCGCCGGCGCAGCGTCAGGGTCTCGCTGCTGCTGCGGTCTTTCAGCTGCGGCGAATGCCGCCGTGCCAAGGAAACCGTCGCACCCCAGCCGCCGCCCCAGATGAGACCGGCGCGCAGGCCCGCCTCGGTACTCGACGCAGACGGCCGGTCACTGTCCACGGCGGCAAACCCGGCGCTGGTGCGCTGCACCTGCGCCGCCACGGAAGCGCCGTAACGGGCGCCCGTGCGCGACGCGGTGCTGGCCCGCCACTGCAGCGACACCGCATGCCCGCCACCCCAGGGCTGCTGCGAACGGGCGGCCCAAGCGGCCAACGTGCCCGCAGGCACCGCCCAGGTCGCCTCGGCCTGCAGAATCCTGGCTGCACCCGTGGCGCGGTTGCGCCATTGCAGGCCTGCACCGGCCGTCAGCGCGGGCGTCCAGCCACGGCGCCACCACGCCGACAGTGCGCGCTCACCGCTGCTGTAAGCGCGGCTGCCAGCGCCCAGCTGCACCGGCACGCCCAGCGCCAGGTCCCATTCCGACAGCCCTGGTGCCAGCAGGCTCGAATCAAAGAAATACGACACCCGCCGCTCCTCCACCCGGCCACCGGGCTCCAGCACGCGAAGCACCACATCATTGGCGCCGTTGAACACGGGAATGTCGCGCAGGTTGTAGATCCCGGGCGCCAGCCGCAGGGTCCGCACCACAAAGCCATTGACCTGCACATCAACGCTGCCACCGTTCGGCAGGCCCAGGGTTTCGGAAGGTTGCGACTGGCTGTTGAGCGCAGGGTTCAGCCCGTAGTAGCGGCTCAGCCGCAGCCCGCCGAGGGCCTGCGCGCCCAGCCCCGGCCGAACCGCGCTGCTCACGTCGCCCAGCGAGAATCGCACAGCAGAGTCCGGCCAGTCGCGCAGCACACGGGTTTCGTAGCGCTCAAACCCACCGCCCGAGCCATCCGTGGCCACCGAGCCATTGCTCTCCAGAACCCACTCGCCCGCGCGGGCCGCGCCATCGGCAAACAGGCGCGATCGGCGCAGCACGGTGCCGTCGCCCGACTGCTGCGAGGCGGCCCAGCGCCAGTTGGCCAGCAGGCTCCAGCGCTCAGCTGTCACCCGGCCTTCCTCGCCACCATCGTCCGGGTTGCCGTGGGCATCCAGCCGCAATTCGCGCACAGCCCGCAAGGCCAGAGGGACCACAAGATCCATGGCGATGCGCTGCGCGGAGTAACGGGCCTCGATTCCGATGGCTGCGAGCTGCGCCTGGTCCAGCCAGCCGTCGGGCGCCTCTCCCTGCACGCGAGCCAGCACCTCGGGGCGCAGCACCTGTCGCAGCGCCTGCGCCAGCGGCTTGCGGGCCATCCGCACCCCCTGGGCCGTGACTTCGGCATCCAGCGTGCCGAGTTCGCGACCATCGAGCGTCGTAGGCAGGGCCATGCGCTGTGCCGCGCGCGCCCGCCGTTTGCCAAAAGCCTGCTCGAATATTTTTTGCGCGTCGGCGCTGGCCGCCGGCGCCTGGGCATGGGCGTCGCCCACAGACCACCCCATGCCCACCACGCCCGGCAAGGCCAACAGCGCGGCGTGAGGCAGCCGCATCCGCCGTCCTACTCAAGGATCAAGCGGGCCGGCGCGCTCACGGCATCCAGGCCAGCCGGCGCCGCGACGCGGAACACCCGCGTCGTACCAGCCAGCAGGTTTTCACCTTCCATGCCCTTGAGCTGGTCGCCACTCAGCGTCATGCCGGCCACTTGGAGCTTGACGCCCTTGAGGATCTTGCGGGTCCCGCCCTCATTGGTCACCGACACTTGCAGCCAGCGCTTGTCGCCCTCGGCCACCAGGCGGGTCTCTCCCACTTTGAGCACGGCTTTCACATTGCCCGGCACCACATAGACCGAGGCCACGTACTTCACCAGCAGGCGCATGCGCCCGCCGTTCTGCGCCACCTGGCCCACGTCCACGGGCAACTGCTCGGCAATCAGCCGATAGGCCTGCTCGCGCTCGATGGCCGACGTGCCCACATACTGAACACGAACGGTCTGGACCTGCCCGGGCTGCAACACCACCTGGGCAGGAAACACATTGAACTGGTCTTCAGCATCGGTCAGGACGTCGTCCCCATTGGCCGCCATGGCGCGGGCCTTGACGGTGATCTCCACCGCGGCCGGTTCGGGCGTCGTGTTTTCCAGGCGGAACACCTGGGTGGCTCCGCGGCCCGCCGGACTGAAGTCCATTTCAATGGGCGTGAATGAAATGGCGTGGGCGCACAGGCCGGACAGCGCCAGGGCTAGCGCAGCAGCGCCGCGCAACAGAAAGCGTGAAAAAGGTCTCATGGTTTGTCTCCGCAAAAGTGAAGCCGTCTAGGCTGATGCTTTTACATACCAACATCCGTGCCAGATGCCCCGGACCATGCCGCCATCTTGCGGTAAATCGTGGAAGGGTTCACACATAGCGCCTTGGCTGTCTGGGTAATGTTGCCCCCAAAGGCCTGCAGCGCATGTTCAATGGCCTCGCGCTCCACGACGGCCAGCGGGCGCACCGCAGGCCCGGCCGCGGGCGGCGGGGCAATCTGCGCCATGGCTTGCGGTGCGGCGCGCAGCGCCATCTGCGGCAACTGCAGTGGCGCGCCGCCGGCCGCCTCCTGCGGCTTGATCGGCAGCATGGTTTCCTGCACCACCTCGCCATCGTTCATGGCCACCGCGGCCCGGATCACATTGATCAGTTCACGCACATTGCCTGGCCACTCATAGGCCATGAGGCGGGCCTGCGCGGCCTCGGAAAAGCGGATGAACTTCTTGCCATCCTCCTTGGCATAACGCGCCAGCATGGCCTGCGCAATCAGCACGATGTCGTCACCGCGCTCGCGCAGCGGCGGCAGGTCCACCGGCACAACGTACAAGCGATAGAACAGGTCCTCGCGGAACAGGCCTGCCTGGACTTGCTTGTACAGGTCGCGGTGGGAGGCGCAGACGATGCGCACATCCACCATGCGCTGGCGGGTTTCGCCCACACGGCGCACCTCGCCAGTCTGCAGCGCGCGCAGCAACTTGGCCTGCACATTGATGTCGAGCTCGGCAATTTCGTCCAGGAACAACGTGCCCCGATCAGCCTCGATGAAGGCGCCATTGCGGTCAGTCGCCGCCCCTGTGAAAGCGCCCTTCACGTGGCCGAACATCTCGCTCTCGATCAGCTCCTTGGGAATGGCCGCGCAGTTCACTGCCACCATGGCAGCGGAGGCCCGGCCACTGCAGCGGTGGATCGCATCGGCGGCCAGTTCCTTGCCGGTTCCGGACTCACCGTGTATGAATACCGGTGCCCGGCTGGCTGCCACGGTTTCAATCATGCGGTACACCGAACGCATCACCGCGCTCTGCCCGATGAAACTGTGAAAGCGGTCGCGTTGCACGGGCGCCAGCGCCTCGACCTGTGACGCCAGGGTCGACGCCTGCAGCGCGTTGCGAAGCGTGATCTGCAGGCGGTCGGGCTCCACCGGTTTCTCGATGAAATCCATCGCGCCCGCGTGGGCCGCGCGCACCGCGTTGTCCACCGAGTCTTCCCCGGTGATCACCACCACCGCACAGCCGGGCCACTGGCGCGTGATGTCCTCCATCACATCAAAGCCCGAGCCGTCAGGCAGATTGATGTCGACCAGCGCCGCATGCCAGGGGCCCTGAGGCACTTGTCGCCGGGCTTCAGCGGCAGAAGCCGCCACCATGGTTTCCACACCCAACGGCTTGGCCAATGCGCGGTACTGGATGGACAGCGGCAACACGTCCTCCACGATCAGGACGCGGCATCCCGGAAACTGTTTGGGCACGGCGGACTTCACCATGGCCCCAGTGTCGCCACAAGCCTTGCAATATGCAACACCTGCAAGATCCGGCGTTGCAATGCGCCACAGCGGCTTGGGGGCCGCCTCGGGAGAAATCAGCTAACCCATTGATTCAAAAGGATTTTCTTTAATCAATCCAGCTTGGCACAAGGCTCGCAACGTATTCATCGTCTGACGCAGAAGCACACCGCCAAGCGCCATACGAGTTTTACCAACCACTCAACCTTGTTTTTTTACCTACTGGAGATTCACCATGAACGCATTGAAGACCACCATCGCCCTCGCCACCATCGCTGCCGCATTCGGCGCGCACGCCGCCTCGGATTCCGCACAGCTTGAGCTGCGCGGCTCGGTGGCCGTGAACTGCACCATCGACGTCAAGCCCACGGCCAAGGCCACCACGCTGGACATCATCAATGGCGAACAGAACACGCTGGTCGGCACCGTCACCGAAAACTGCAACTCCGGCACGGGCTATTCGGTCCACCTGACTTCCAGCAACGCCGGCCAGTTGCTGAGCAAATCGGTCGGCGCCAAGCCCACGGTCTACGAAGCCGCCTACGACGACGGCCAAGGCGCCATCGCCCAGGAAATCGTCGCCAGCCGTGACGCCGCCTTCTTCGGCCGCCAGGGCAACCTGACGGTGAGCTTTGCCGGCGACAAGGAAGCGATCGCCGGCGTGTACGCCGACATCGTGAACCTGGTCATCAAGGCCAAGTAAGCCACGCACTGCAAGCCCCACGCCAAGCGGGACCCCTCGGGGTCCCGCTTTTTGTCCTGGACGAGCCGGGCTTGGTTACTTGGGCGTGCCCGTGCCCGTGGTCGGCGCCGGGTTGCCCGCCGGCACGCCGGTGGACATGCCCGACGTGCTCATGGCCGCCAGGTTGCGGTTGGCCCGCTTCTTGGCCTTTTGCATGTCGCGTTCGGCCTTGAGTTCGGCGCGCGACTTGCCGTCGGTCGGCTTGGGCTCCATGCCTGCCTGCATGCCCTTGGCATCGGTGGTGCCGGCCGTGCCCTTGGACGTGGTGCCGGCCTTGACGGCGGCACGGGCTTCGGCCTTCACTTCCGTGCGGGTCTTTTCATCCACGGCCTTGGGCGCGTTGGGCACACCCTGGGTCAGGGTGCTGGCCTCGCCAGCCTTGGCCGGCATCGTGTTGGTGGCGGCAGCGCCGGTGTTCTGGGCCTGGGCAAAGCCCGCGCCCGCCAGCAGGCTGGCCATCAACAGGGGTGCAAAAAACTTGTTCATTTCAGTCGTCCTTATAAAGTCGTTGGGGCTCCCGATGAGCCCACACCGCAAGACTAGATGGCCCCGGCCACCGGCCCTGCCGGACAGCCACGCCGCCGGCTGTAGGACGCTGCGCCAGACCGGCAGATGCAACAACCGTTGACCGACTGTCTGAGTCGCGCGCGCAACCTTCGTGCAGCGCGAGGCTTGCTAACGTGGCGTCATGCAGATCTCCGAACTCGCCCGCCGCACCGGCGTCACGGTGCACGCCCTGCGCCACTACGAACGGCTGGGCCTGATCGCGCCCGCGCGCCGGCCCAGCGGCTACCGCGACTACCCCGAGTCCATGCGCCGCGAGGTGGTGTTCATCGCCATGTCGCGCCAGATCGGGTTTGCGCTCAAGGACATCGCCACCCGCTTGCCCGCCTACCGCGCCGGGCGACTGGGCTTTGACGAGATGGTGCAGGCCATGGGCGAACGCGTGCGGGCCATCGACGCGCAGGTGGCCGCGCTGCAGGCCCAGCGCGCCCGGGTGGTGGACCACATCGCCTGGCTCAAGGCCCAGCAGAAAAAGCAGCAGCAGACCCGCGCCCGGGCCAAGCCCTGGCCCGCCATGCCAAAACCCAGGCCCACCAATCCCCCAACCCCCCCAGGAGCCGACCATGAGTTCTCTCGACACCCTTCGCCAGCACGTGCTGGCCATGCCCATGGCCCAGACCCTGGACCTGCAGTTCAACCGCGTCGCCCCAGGTGACGTGGAGCTCGAGTTCCCGATCGCGCCGGGCTTCACCTTCCGCCCCGGTCAGCTGCAGGCCACGGCCGTGTTTGCGGCGGCGGACTTTGCTGCCGTGGCCGCGGCCGGCTCGCTGCTGCCGCCCGGCTGGGCCAACGCCACCATTGATGCCACGCTCAAGCTCGTGGCCCCGGCCCGTGGCGTGACGCTGCGGGCCCGTGGCCGCGTGGTGGACCCGGGGCGCCTGCTCACGGTCTGCGCCAGCGAGGTCTATGCGGTGGACCACGCCGGCGCCGAGACCCTGTGCGCCACACTGCTGGGCACCGCGCGCAACATCGAACCCCGCGGCTGATTCGCAGCACCGGCGCACAGGCCGGTTGCCCCCCGTCCTACAGCCATGCGCGCGCCCCGCGGGTACAACAGAGTCCTGCCAACCACAGGACTCTCCCCGGGGCTCATGAGCGACACCGACATCCATCCGCCACTGACCGTCATGACGGTCAACATCCACAAGGGCTTCAACGCCTTCAACCGCCGCTTCATCCTGCCGGAGTTGCGCGAAGCGGTGCGCAAGGTCGGTGCCGATGTGGTGTTCCTGCAGGAAGTGCTGGGCAGCCACATCCGCCATCAGCGCCGGTTCGCGCATTTCCCGCAGGAGCCGCACTACGAGTTCATGGCCGACAGCATCTGGCCGCAGTACGCCTATGGCCGCAACGTGGTCTACCCCAGCGGCCACCATGGCAACGCGGTGATGTCCAAGTTCCCCATCGTGCACTACCGCAACCACGACGCCTCGGTGCTAGGCCCCGAGCGGCGCGGCCTGCTGCACTGCGCGCTGCACCTGCCCGAGCGGAATCTGGACGTGCATGTGATCTGCGTGCACCTGGGTTTGCAGGAATCCCACCGCGTGCAGCAGCTGGAGCTGCTGTGCAAGGTCGCGCGCAACGAGATTCCGCCTGACGCCCCGCTGATCGTGGCGGGCGACTTCAATGACTGGCGCCGCCGCGCCCACGACATCCTGGCGCGTGGCGCCGGCCTGCGCGAAGTATTTGTGCAGGCCTACGGCGAGGCCGCGCGCACCTTCCCCGCGCGCTGGCCGCTGCTGTCGCTGGACCGCATCTACGTGCGCAACGCCACGGCCCACCTGCCCGTGGTGCTGCCGCGCAAGCCGTGGTCGCACCTGTCGGACCATGCACCACTGGCCGCGGAGATCCACCTGTGAACACCGCAGCCGCCCCCAACGCCGAGCGCCGGTCCTGGACCGACGGCAACCGCTTCGAGCTGCTGGAAAACGGCGAGGCCTTCTTCCCCGCCGTGTTCGAGGCCATCGCCGGCGCGCAGCGCGAGGTGCTGCTCGAAACCTTCATCCTGTTCGAGGACAAGGTCGGCCAGCAACTCAAGGCCGCGCTGCTCGCGGCCGCGCAGCGCGGCGTGCAGGTCGACGTCACGGTCGACGGCTGGGGCAGCGCCGGCCTGTCGGCGGAGTATGTCAACGAGCTCACCGCTGCCGGCGCCCGCGTGCACGTGTTCGACCCCACGCCCGTGCTGCTGGGCTGGCGCACCAGCGTGCTGCGCCGCATGCACCGCAAGATCGTGGTGGTCGATGGCGAGCTGGCCTTTGTTGGCGGCATCAACTACTCGGCCGACCACCTGGCCGACTTCGGCCCCACGGCCAAGCAGGACTACGCCGTGGCCGTGCGCGGCCCGGTGGTCGCGCAGATCCAGCGCTTTTGCCACAGCGCCCTGGCCGCCGGCCAGCGCAGCCAGCGCGGCGTGCGCCAGTGGTGGCGCCGGCGCGCCCGGCTGCGTGCCCATGCCGCCGAACTGCCGCCGGCCGGCCAGGCGCAGGCGCTGTTCGTCACGCGCGACAACCACCAGCACCCCAACGACATCGAGCGCCACTACCGCGCCGCGCTGCGCACCGCGCGCCAGCGCGTGGTGATCGCCAACGCCTATTTCTTCCCCGGCTACCGCTTCATCAAGGCGCTGCGCCACGCCGCGCGCCGTGGCGTGGATGTGCGGCTGATCCTGCAGGGCCAGCCCGACATGCCCATTGCGCGCACCGCGGCCAGCCTGCTCTACCAGCACCTGCTCAAGGCCGGCGTGCGCATCTACGAATACACCGACCGGCCGCTGCACGGCAAGGTGGCGGTGGTGGATGACGCCTGGGCCACCGTGGGTTCCAGCAACCTCGACCCCATGAGCCTGTCGCTCAACCTGGAGGCCAATGTCATCGTCCGCGACCCCGCGTTCAACCAGCACCTGGCCGGCCGGCTCAGCCTGCTCATGAACCACAGCTGCCGGCAGGTCACGGCCGACAGCGACAAGGCCCCGGGCGCCTGGCGCCTGCTGCGCAGCTACCTGGTGTTCCACCTGCTGCGCCACTACCCCGCCTGGGCCCGGTTGCTGCCGTCCCACACCCCGCAGCTGGCCCCGGCCAGCGCACCCGACGCCCTGCCTGACTGCACCCGCCCATGAGCCCCGTGCAGCCGGGCGCCGCCGCCCTTGACTCCCCCGTGACCGGCCTGACCAGCCGCGCCTGGTGGCCCTGGGCGCGCCGGGCCCTCACGCTCGCCTTCTTCGGGCTGATCGGCTGGCTGCTGGTGGACCATGCGCGCACGGTGGACTGGCCCGGCGTGGCCGCCGCGGTCTGGCGCAAGCCCGTGGGCGTGCTGGCGACCGCGCTGGCGCTGGCCACCGCCAGCCACGCGCTGTACAGCTGCTTCGACCTGCTGGGGCGCCAGTACACCCGCCACAAGCTGCCCACGCTGACCGTGATGGGCATCACCTTCGCCAGCTACGCCTTCAACCTCAACCTGGGCTCGCTGATCGGGGGCGTGGGCTTTCGCTTCCGGCTGTACTCGCGCTTCGGCCTGAAGGGCGGCACCATCACGCGCGTGCTGGGCGTCAGCCTGCTGACCAACTGGCTGGGCTACCTGCTGCTGGCCGGCCTGGTGTTTGCCGTGGTCCCGCCCGCGCTGCCCGCGGCCTGGCAGGTCCCCCAGGCCGCCCTGCGCGCGCTGGGCGCCGTGCTGATCGTGTTGGCCGCCGGCTATGTGGGCCTGGCCAGCCTGTGGCCCGGCCGCACCTGGTCCTGGCGCGGGCAGGCGCTGCCCCTGCCCGGCGCGCGCATGGCCTGGCTGCAACTGGCCATGTCCTGCGCCAACTGGCTGCTGGTGGCCACGCTGATCTGGGTGCTGCTGGAGCGCCAGGTCCCGTTCACCGCCGTGCTCGCGGTGTACCTGCTGGCGGCCATTGCCGGCGTGGTGACCTATGTGCCGGCCGGCCTGGGCGTGCTCGAGGCGGTGTTCATCGCCCTGTTGGGCGCGCAGGTGGGCGAGACCCGGCTGCTGGCCGCCCTCATGGCCTACCGCGCGATCTATTACCTGGTGCCACTGGCACTGGCCGCCATCCTGTACCCTTGGCTCGAAGCCCGCACCCGCACCCGCCGCCGACCATGAACCCCACGCCCCGCGCCAGCCTCCTGCCGCGCCCGCCGCTGTGGCAGCGGCTGCAGGGCCACAGCCACTGGCGCTGGCTGTCGCGCGGCGCGCTGCTGCTGTTTGCCGGTGCCGTGGTTGGCCTGCTGGTCTGGCAGGCCGGCAAGGTGGACTGGCTGGCGGTGCTGGCCGCCGCCGAGGCCACGCCAACCCCTGTGCTGCTGGCCGCCGCGCTGGTGGCCGCGGCCGGGCATGCGGTGTACAGCTGCTTCGACCTGCTGGGGCGGCGCTACACCGGCCACCGCCTGCACGCGGGCGCCGCCATGCTGGTCACCTTCATCAGCTATGCCTTCAACCTGAACTTTGGCGCCATCGTGGGCGGCGGCGCCATGCGGCTGCGGCTGTACACGCGGCTGGGCCTGCCCACGGCCACCACACTGCGCGTGATGGCGCTGAGCATGTGGACCAACTGGTTTGGCTACCTCGCGCTGGCCGGCGCCACCTTCCTCATGCTGCCCCTGGCCCTGCCGCCGGCCTGGCATGTGAGTGCCGCGGCCTTGCGCCTGCTGGGCGGGCTGCTGCTGCTGCTGGCGCTGGCCTACCTGGCTGCCTGCGCCGGCTCACCGCGGCGCCACTGGCACTGGCGCGGCCACGAGATCCGTCTGCCCGGGCCGGGCATGGCCCTTTTGCAGCTGGCCATCTCCACGCTCAACTGGCTGCTGATTGCCGCCGTGATCTGGGTGCTGCTGGACCAGCGCGTGCCGTTCGCGGCCGTGGCCAGCGTTTACCTCGTGGGCGTGGTCGCGGGCATTGCCACCCGCGTGCCCGCGGGCCTGGGCGTGCAGGAGGCCGTGTTTGTGGCCCTGCTGTCGCACAACGTCCCGGCACCCGAACTGCTGGCCGCGCTGCTGATCTACCGCGCGCTGTACTACTGGGGGCCGCTGCTGCTGGCCGCGCTGGCCTACCTGGCGGTGGAGTCACGTGCGCCGGTGGGCCGGCCACCCGCCTAGCACCCGCTCAATGTTTGGCGGCCTTGCGGCGCGCGTCCATGGGCGCCAGGGTCACGGTGGGCGTCACGGCCGGCAGGCTGGTGGTAACGGTGGCCAGTGGCTGGTCCTTGTGATCGCGTCGCTTGAGCGGCACCGTGACCTGGCTGGGCGCATCCTGCATGCCCAGCCCGCCCTGGGCCAGGCCCGGCTGGGTCCCCATGCCACCCTGCGCACCGGACATGGCGGGCCGGCCCTCGGCCGCGATGGCCGCGCCAGTGCCTTGTGCCAAACCCAGGGACGGGGCCAGCGCCAGGGCCAACGCGGCCACGCCCGGGCAGCGGATCGAACGGGTTGATTGAAGCCTTGTCATCACACACCTCCTGGGGTGAGTCCTTGAGCTTCCAGTGTGGTGCGGCCGACGCGCCCCGCAGGCACGCCGGGCGCGCCAGTTGCTGTAGGACGGCGGCTCAGCCCGCGGGCACCAGGCGCAGCAGCGTGATTTCCGACGGCGCGCCAAAGCGCTTGGGCGGCCCCCAGTAGCCGGTGCCGCGACTGGTGTAGACCCACAGGCTGCCCAGCCGGTGCAGCCCGGCCGTGAAGGGCTGCTGCAGCCGCACAAACAGGTTCCAGGGCCAGAACTGCCCGCCATGCGTGTGGCCCGACAGCTGCAGGTCAAACCCCGCCCGGGCCGCCGCGGCGGCGCTGCGCGGCTGGTGCGCCAGCAGCAGGCGCACGCGCGCGTGATCGGGCGCGCCATGCAGGGCCGCCTGCGGGTCGCTGCGGTGGGCCGGGTCGAACTGGTGGGCGCTGTAGTCGGCCACGCCGGCCACCAGCAGCGCTGCATCGTCCACGGCGCGGTCCAGCGGGCCATGGCGCAGCACCACATGCTCGTTCATCAGCACCTGCACGCCCAGGCGGCGCAGCTCGTCGATCCAGGCATGCGCGCCCGAGTAGTACTCGTGGTTGCCGGTCACAAAGTAGCTGCCGTGGCGCGAGCGCAGCTGCGCCAGCGGTGCCACGTGCGCCGCCAGCTCGGGCACCCGGCCGTCCACCAGGTCGCCGGTGATGGCCACCATGTCAGCGCCCAGGCTGTTGACGCGCGCCACGATGGCGCTCAGGTAGCCGTGCTTGATGGTCGGGCCCACATGGATGTCGCTGATCTGCGCCACGGTGAAGCCATGCAGGCCGGCCGGCAGGTTGGCCAGCGGCACGTCCACGCGCACCACGGCCGCCGTGCGCCGCGCGTTCCAGAAGCCCAGCCCCGTGGCCAGCAGGCCCAGCAGCGGCACGGCCGCCGCCGTCCATTCGCGCAGCGGCCCCACGGGCAGCGCCGCCGGCCGCCAGGCAAACACGATCACGGCCAGCAGCAGCAACACGTCTCGCAGCACCGTGAGCACAAACAGGCTGGAGAACAGGCCCATGAACAGCAGCCCCGCCAGCACCCGCCGCTCGGCCCAGGGCCCGCGCGCGCCGCGCCGCCCGCCCAGGCCCATGGGCATGAGCACGGCCGAGGCCACCAGGGTCATCAGCAGCAGCGCCTGCGCCACCGGCCAGGCCGCCAGCGCGGGCACCACGCGCCAGCCCACATAGGCGTGCAGCAGGGCAGAGATCAGGTAAAGGGGCATGGCAGGCAGCCGCAAGCGGCGGTGAAGTGGGAGCTTACACATGCAAGGCACGGCGGCCTGGTTCAAGGGCGGCGCCACAGCCTCATTTCTGGCTCATTATTTGCTGTTGCAGCTCCTCACAGGCCGGTCATGCCCGGCTGTTAAGATTCGCGGCCTTTTGCCTACCCCCACATCACCCTCAATGACCGTTGCCCTCGCAGGCCGTGCGCCTGCCACGTTCGAGATCAAAAGCGCCAACCTGCCCCTGGTGGCGCTGCTGTTGAAGTCCCCCGATCTGGCCCTGCTGGCGCAGGAACTCACCGCCCGGTTCGGCGACATCCCCGACTTTTTTGACAACGAGCCCATGGTGCTCGACCTCACGCCGCTGCAGGCCGCGCACGCCGACGCCACGCTGGACTTCCGCGCGCTGGTCACGCTGCTGCGCAACTTCCGCGTCGCGCCGCTGGCCGCGCGTGGCGGCAGCCCCGCGCAGATGCACGCCGCCCAGGCCGCCGGCCTGATCCCCGCGCCCGACGCCAGCACCGGCCCGGTGCGCCGCAAGGACAGCGCGGCTGAGGCGGCCCCCAGCGCCAACGGTGCCCCCAGCCCACCGGCACCGGCGCCCGCCCCGGCCGCGCCGACGGTGCTGGCCGACCCCTCGGCCCTGGTCATCGACAAGCCGCTGCGCTCGGGCCAGCAGGTCTATGCCCGCGGCCGCGACCTCGTGGTCATGAGCATGGTCAACGCCGGGGCCGAAGTCATCGCCGACGGCCACATCCATGTGTACGCCCCGCTGCGCGGCAAGGCCATTGCAGGGGCGCGCGGCAACACCGAGGCCCGCATCTTCTCGCTGTGCCTGGAGCCCGAACTCATTTCCATCGCCGGTGTCTACCGCACCAGCGAAGTGGCGCTGCCCGCCGACGTGTGGGGCAAGCCCACCCAGGTGCGGCTGGACGGCGGCGCCGAAGGCAAACTGGTCATGGCCGCCCTCAAGGCCTGACCCCACCCCGTTTATTCAAGGACAAACCCATGGCAAAAATCATCGTTGTGACCTCCGGCAAGGGCGGCGTGGGCAAAACCACCACCAGCGCCAGCTTTGCCTCCGGCCTGGCCCTGCGCGGCCACAAGACCGCCGTCATCGACTTCGACGTGGGCCTGCGCAACCTGGACCTGATCATGGGCTGCGAGCGGCGCGTGGTGTACGACCTCATCAACGTCATCCAGGGCGAGGCCAACCTCAACCAGGCCCTGATCAAGGACAAGCAGTGCGACAACCTGTTCGTGCTGGCCGCCTCGCAGACCCGCGACAAGGACGCGCTGAGCAAGGACGGCGTGGAGAAGGTGCTGACCGACCTGGCCGCCATGGACTTTGAGTACATCGTCTGCGACTCGCCCGCGGGCATCGAGACCGGCGCGCTCATGGCCATGCACTTTGCCGACGAGGCCTTGGTGGTGACCAACCCCGAGGTGTCCAGCGTGCGCGATTCCGACCGCATCCTGGGCATGCTCAGCAGCAAGACCAAACGCGCGATTGAAGGCAAGGACCCGATCAAGGAGCACCTGCTGATCACCCGCTACAACCCCAACCGCGTGGACCAGGGCCAGATGCTCTCGCTCGAGGACATCCAGGACATCCTGCGCATCAAGCTGATTGGCGTGATCCCCGAGAGCGACAGCGTGCTCACCGCCTCCAACCAGGGCATGCCCGCCGTGCACCTGAAGGGCACCGACGTGAGCGAGGCCTACAAGGACGTGATCGACCGCTTCCTGGGCGAGGACAAGCCCCTGCGCTTCGTGGACGCGCAGAAGCAGGGCCTGCTGCGGCGCCTGTTCGGGGGGAAGTAAGGCATGGCTTCATTCTTCTCATTCCTGCTGGGCGAAAAAAAGAAGACCGCCAGCGTCGCCAAGGAGCGGCTGCAGATCATCCTGGCGCACGAGCGCAGCGGCCGCAACGCCGCCGAGCCCGACTACCTGCCCGCGCTGCAGCGCGACCTGGTGGCCGTGATCAGCAAGTACATCAAGATCAACCCCGACGACATCAAGGTGCAGATGGACCGCCAGGACAACCTCGAAGTGCTTGAAGTCAAGATCGAGTTGCCCGACACGCGCTACTGAGCGCCCCAACCACCCCCGTGCGGCCCCGCCGCACCCCCCAAAGCCGGCCGCCTTTTTTCAAGGGTTGCCGGCTTTTGCTATTGTTTTGCTAGCACACAGTGCCCGCCAGCTCTGGACTTCCGACTGTTTCCGTCGCAGAAACAGGCTTTCACCGGAACGCCTCTTTATCTCAGGGTTTACCCGCACTACATTTCATCCATCGATGAGCCGCAAACGAATTGCAAACGACTCACCGAGGCTGGACAGACGGGACCGATGAAGCCCGCCATGCCCGGGATGTTTATTAACTTTGAAAGGAACCTCATCATGAACCGCAACCTCGCTACCCTCGCCATCGCCCTGGCCGCCGTGACCGCCGGCAACGCTTTTGCCGACGACATCACCATCGACAACACGCCCTTCACCAGCACCAAGACCCGCGCTGAAGTGCAAGCCGAACTGAGCCAGTTCAAGAAGGCCGGCGTGAACCCCTGGTCCATCCAGTACAACCAGCTGGCGGGCTTCCAGTCCACCAAAACGGCGGCCCAGGTGCGCGCCGAGTACGTGGCTGACCGCGCTGAAGTCGCCGCCCTGAACGGCGAAGACAGCGGCGCCGCCTACCTGGCCAACAACGTGGCCGCGGCCCGCACCAGCAGCAACCTCACGCTGGCTGGCACGCCCGCCAACAACGCGCAATAAACGGCAGCGGGCCCAGCGCCCGCCCCCCGTCCGCAAGCAAAAAGCCGCCCTCGGGCGGCTTTCTTCATGGGCGGGGCAATGGACGGGGCCAGGCCTGCCGCGCGCCTACAAACCCAGAAACTTCTTCACTGCCGCCACCGTGCGTGCCGGGTCTTCTTCGTGCGGCACATGGCCCAGGTCGTCGAACACCACGAGCTGGCTGCCGCCAATGTCTTTGGCAAAACGCTGCGCGTTCTCTGGCGGGATCAAGCGGTCCTGCCCGCCCCACAGGATGAGCGTGGGCAGCTTGAGGGTGGCGATGCGGTCCGCGCGCTGCGCCACGGCCTCGGGCGACATCTGGGCCAGCCGCTGGCCCAGCGCGTGGCGGTTGCCCTCGCGCAGCGTCATGTCGTAATACAGGTCCACCAGCGCGGGCGTGACCCGGGCCGGGTCGCCATAGACATTGCGCACGCTGCTTTCAATCAGCCCGCGCGGCAGCGTGTTCTCCATCAGCGGCCGCAGCGCGGGCATGCGCGCGATCTGGAAACCAATGGGCACCGACTTGGGCACGAACGCATAGCCCGCCGCATCCACCAGCACCAGCTTCTGCACCCGCTGCGGGTGCGCCACCGCCGTGGCCCAGGCGATCTGCCCGCCCAGCGAATTGCCCGCCAGCACAAAGCGCTGCACGCCCAGCTGGTCCATCACGCCGATCACAAAGCGCACATAGGCGTCGATCGAATAGTCGGCCTGCGGCTGCGGCCCGGTCAGGGCAAAGCCCGGCAGGTCAAACCGGATCACCCGGCGCTGGCCGCGCAGCGCCTCGGCCCAGCCCTGCCAGGTGTGCAGGCTGGCCGAGGTGCCGTGCAGCAGCACGATGGGCAGGGCCTCGTCGCCCGCAGGCTGCGGCGCGCCCGCGCCCGGCCCTTCGTCGCGCAGGTGCACCTGCATGCCCTGCACCGCCACAAAACGCGAGGGGGGCTGCGCCCAGCGCGCCGTGAGCTCGCTCACCGGCTTGTCGGGCGCCCAGGTCAGCACCACGCCCACCACGGCAAAGAACAAAGCGCCGGCCAGGACCAGCAGGAGGGATTTGAAAAGGAGTTTCATAGGGGCCGCAGCTTAGCCGTTCCCCGCGTCGGCCTCGGCTTCGGGCCACAGGCGCGGGAAATAAAAGCGCAGTGCATGCAGTGGCACGGCAAAGCGCAGCTTGCCGTAGGGCGAGTCGCTGGCCACCAGCCCGCGCCTGAGCAACGCCGCCACCTGCGCGGTGGCCAGGCGGTCGCCCAGCCCCAGCATGGCCTTGAAGTCGCTGCGCTCCAGTTCAGCCTGCGTCGCAAAAAGGTAGTGCAGTGCCCGCAGCGACTCGGCCCTCACACCCTGCTGCACCACGCTTTGCTCGAAGCCCAGACAGGCCGCCATGCGGTCTTTCATCGACGCCAGGTCCAGCGCCTGCGTCATGAACGCCACCTGGTCCTGGCAAGCGCCCAGCACATAGCCCGTCCATTCGGCCAGCGCACGCTCAGACAGGTTGCCCCGGCCGTCCAGGTCGCCGGCACGCGGCTCGTCGGCTGCGGCCAGAAGCGCGTAATAGCGGTCCTGGGTGCGGGCAAAGCCCCGCAGCGGCGACCACAGCCCGTTCGTCAGCCCCAGCTTGCCCAGCACCAGGTGGGTATGCAGCCGGGCCACCCGGCCATTGCCGTCGCGAAACGGATGGATCCACGCCAGCCGGTGATGGGCCGTCGCCATGGCCACCACCTGCAACTCACCCCGGCGTACCTCGCCATAAAAAGAGGCCCAGCGCTCAAGAAAGGCGCTCAGCGCCGCCTGCGCCGGGGCGGCGTGCCGGCCCACACTGACCTCGCGGTCACGCCAGACGCCCGGGGCCAGCACGTCGCCCTCGGGCAGCAGCCGGTCTGCCTCTGGCAGCCGGGCAAACAGGTCCTGGTGAATGTCCTGCACCATCTGGCTGGACCACACCTGCTTGAGCGGCCAGTTGCCCCAGCGGGCCTCCAGGCTGGCTTCGGTGGCCATGTGCGCCAGGGCCAGGCGCTGCCGCCGTGCCTTGTCGGCATCGGCGGAATAGTCGTTGCGCAGCGCCTGCTCCAGCTCGCGCGGCAGCGTGTGCTGCCCCTCAATCTTGTTGGAGTAATAGGAGTTCATGGCCCGCAACAGGTCGCGCAGGCCCGCCAGCGCCCCCGGCTGGCACAGCCCGCTCAAGCGGTCTGCCGCGCGCTGCAGGTCATGCGCCTGCTCCAGCAACGGCCCCAGCGGCCCGCCGCCGGGCAGCAGCGGCTCCATCTGAGCCGGGTGGTCATACAGCGCGAAAGCCTGCGAGATGGAAGCCATCGCTAACTATATGTCACATAACAGTTTTATGGAAGTTATGCGGGATTTTTTGCGACATTGGATGCGACAAGCCTAGCCCAGCGGCCGCACCCCGATCAGCGCGCCATGGGCCCAGAACGCAAACACGGCCCAGGCCACCGCCCCCACCACCACGGTGATGACCGTGCCCTGCGCCGTGCCGGGCGGATAGGTGGTGCCGGCGGCGCGGTCGCGCTGGCGGGCAGCGCGAAAGCTCAGCACCGCCCACACCAGGAACGAGCCAAACAGCAGCACGTCGGCCAGGTTGCCATTGGCCAGCAGGTGGGCCAAGGCCCACAGCTTGACGCCCGCCACCATCGGGTGGTGCACGCGCGCCTTGAGGTGGTTGCGCGGCACATAGGTGGCGGCCAGCAGCACAAACGCCAGCAGCGTGAACAACGCCGCCACATGGTTCATGGCGCGCGGCGGGCTCCACAACACCACCGGCTGCTGGCGCGCCAGGCCATAGCCCCAGCAGATCAGCACAAAGCCCAGCACCGACAGCGCCGCATACAGGCCTTTCCACAGGCCCTCGCCACGCTTTGCCATCACCTGGGTGCGCCAGTCGTCGGCCACGATGCGCACCGAGTGCACGCCCAGAAAAATCACCAGCCCCAGAATCAGCATGCCCATGGTGTGACCTCCGTTCAATGGGCCGATTATGCGCGCCGGTTTGCTACGCTTTTCATAGCTGACAGTGGCCGCCCCGCCTGGACTCCAGCCACTTTTGATCCATGAACTGCCGCCAACAGGCCTCAGGCGGGCTGGATCAGCAGCATGGCCTCGATCTTGTGGCCGTCCAGGTCGCGCACAAAGGCCGCGTAGTAGTCGCCGCCGTACTCCGGCCGCAGGCCCGGCGCGCCGTCATCGGTGCCGCCCAGCGCCAGCGCCTGGGCGTGAAAGGCCTGCACCTCGGCCATTGAATTGGCCAGAAACGCCACATGCACGCCATTGCCCAGGCTGGCGCGCCCGCCGTCGTGCGGCGTCTGCACCCAGAACTCGGGGAAGGCGCGGCCATAGCCCGCCCCGCCCGGGAAATCCATCACGCAGCGGATCTGCAGCGTGGCCAGCACCGCGTCATAAAACGCCTTGGCGCGCGGGTAGTCGTTGGTGCCCACCGACACGTGGGACATCACACTGGGGGAAAGCTCGGACATGGCCGCTCCTGTGGGTTGAACAAGCCGCAAGGCTAGCAACGCGGGGGGCGTGGGCGTGTCAGGAGGGTGGCGCAGCGTCTTCCGCCGGCCCGTCCAGCGCATCAAGGTCGGCAAGATCCTTGTACCGCCCCGTCGCCCGCTTGTTGCTCTTGAAATCATCGAGCCCGATGAAGTTCAGCGTGAGTCCATCCAGCGCGACTTCCATCCGTCGCGCAAAACACGCCGCAAACTCGACCCCGTCGATGCTGGTCAGCAGATCAATGCGCCTTGGCGGGTAGCCCAGTTGAATCACACGCTCAGGTCGGGTGAGGTCATCCAGGCCCACGCCCAGCGCACCAAACCCAAAGGCCTCGAGCGCAGCCAGCAACCGCTGCGCATTGGCTGCGTCGGTGCCGACCCAGAAATCGAGGTCGCCCGTGTACCGAGGATGCCCATACGCGGCGAGCGCGTACCCACCCACGATCAGATAATCAACCTTGTTTGAGTGAAGTAATGCGGCAAACTCTTTGAAGTCTTCGTTCAGCATCCTGCCCCGCCATCTGATTGCGCAACACTTCCACCGCGGCCAACCGCGCCTGCACGGGCTGCGACAGCCAGTACTGCAAGTCACGCATGGCATGCGCCTCTTGCGCATGCAAGGATTGCTTGTGGATGACCCGCTGCATCTTCATCGCACGATTGTGCTTGATCAGCCCCACCATGACCAGCGTGAAAAACACCTGCGCGGAGGCTAAAGTAGATGACCACAAAAAAGGGGATGGCCATGGGTTTTGCAGACCGGGACTACGCGCACGCGCGGCAGGAAGGCAAGCGCGTTTTCAGCGCACCAGAGCCCTCTGCCCTCTCCACGCTCTGGATCATTCTTTTCTGGGGCGTGATGGCTCTGGCCTGTTACCGGGCCATCACCTGGTGGCAGCAAGGCCAGCAGCAGGCCCGCACGCCGCCCCCCGCTGCGTCTGCCCAGCCTGCGGCGCCACCCTCGGCCCCCGGGCGCGCCGAGCCTGCGGCGCGCCAGAGCCCGGCCCAGGCAAGCCGCCAGCTGCCGCCCACACCGCCCACCGCAGAACAGCCCGACAGCGTGCAGCCCGCCCAGGTGACCAAGTGCATCGTCAACGGATTGACCACCTACACCGACCAGCCCTGCCCGTCCAACGCCAGGGCGGTTGCGGTCAACGTCAATCCTGCGGTCAATGTTGTGGACCGCGTGCCCGCCTCACCGGCCGCGCTGCCCCTGCCGGAAGCCATCGCCCAGGGCACACCCCCGCCCGCCGCACCCGCGGAAGCGCCTGAGCAGTGGAAGAAACGGGTCTGTGCCTACCACGACGACGCCATCAAGTGGATCGACGCGCGGGCCCGCCAGCCGCTCAGCGCCTGGGAGCAGGACGATCTGGCCGCGCGGCGCAAGAAGCACCGCGACGAGCAATACCGGCTGCGCTGCCAGTAGCTGGCGCGCACAGGCGGCTCACCCCGGCCTCACGCCAGCGCCGCATGCCGCCGCACCGTGGCGGGCAGCGCCTGGCGCTGGCAGGCCTGCAGCTTCATCAGCAGCGCATGGCCCGCGTCGGCCAGCGAGAACTGCGCGCACAGGTCGGCCTGGATGCGTGCCAGCAGCTGGGCCGCCACCTCGGCATCGGCCAGCGCCCGGTGCGCGCGGCCGGCCGGTGGCAGCGCGTGCCAGGCCGCCAGCGTGCCCAGCCGGTGGTTGGGCGCCTGCGGGTAGAGCCGGCGCGCCAGCAGCAGCGTGCAGGCAAACGGCTGCGCCGCCACCTGCCCCAGCCGCGCCAGCTCGGCCGCCCAGAAGCGCCGGTCAAACGCGGCGTTGTGCGCCACCATGGGCGCGTTGCCCACAAAGCGGCTGGCATCGGCCATGACCTCGTGCGCGGGCGGCGCGGCGAGAATCATGTGGTTGCTAATGCCGGTGTACGACTCGATGAACGAATTGATACGCACGCCCGCGTTCATCAGCGACTGGAAGCGGTCCACCACCTGCCCGCGCTCCAGCAACACAATCGCCACCTCGGTGGCCCGGTCGCCCTGCGCGGGCGACAGGCCCGTGGTTTCAAAGTCGATCACGGCCATGCGGGTCATGCCGCGAGTCTAGCGGCAGGAGGTGGTGCGGCTGGGAGGGCGGCGCCTGACCCGCCATTTGCTCCGTTTTTGATAGCGCGCAGTGGCCGCCCCGTCTGGACTCCAGCCCTTCTTCATTCAGAACCGGCCATTCTGGCGGCCACCAGCTCGGCATAACCCGTGGCTGCATCCACCTGGCGGCTGAACTGCCACTGCGGCAACAGCGCCAGCACCACCTCGGCCGTGGTGCGCACCGTGCAGCCCGCCAGCAGGTGGCCGCCCAGCACCGTGCCGTCGGCCCGCGACACGCTGGCATGCAGGTGCGGCCCGTTGGCGCTGAAGGTGCCCGAGAGCGTCAGCAGCTCCAGCGGCCCGCTGATGGCCGTGCCCGCGTCCTGCGCCGCGTAGCGCAGCACCGCGCCCTGCAGGCTGCCCACCGCCGACACCACGCAGCCGGCCTGCACGCCGTGGGCCTGCGCAAGGGCCGCGTAGGCACGCTCCAGCGCGGCGCGCAGGTCGTCGCCGGGGGCAAGGCGCAGGACTTCGATGTGAAGCATCGCGCCATTGTGCCCACGCCTTCAACGCCCGTCGAACCACCTGACCGGAGCGATCCTGGTCTGCGCCGGCGGCTCCACGCAGCGGTTCTGGATCCCCGAGCGCGTCAACGCCAAGGACTTTGACGGCTTGTGCGAGATGCCCATCAACGTGGAGGGCAGCCTGGGCTATGGGTGGACACCAAAGCCGACGAAGGCGCCGGCCGCCCGGGGTATGCGGTGGTGCTGGCGCTTGGCGGAGGGAAGGTGCAGGGGATCAGGGATTTTCGGTATGCGCGGTGGGTGGGGGAGGGGTGGCGCAGTAGCGGTATGCGGACCCGCCAGCGCAAAATAAATACTGGATGGATTTACATGGGGACAAAAACCGGACAAAATGTCCGAAATTATTCCCGCCGTATGACAAAACCACTATCCACCCAAGACCACACCGCCACCATCGCCTACTTGGCTGCTGCGCGAAAAACACATAACCAGGAAACCGTTGCCAGACACCTTGGCGTAACCGCCCGACATCTGCGCCGATGGGAAACGGGCGAATTGCTACCTCCCGCTCACGTCGCGGCCGAGTTGCAACGCCTGCTCAATTTCGGCCCATTACCGGGCCGCCGCGGTGACTTCAGGTTTATTGATCTATTTGCCGGCATTGGGGGTATCCGACTTGCGTTTGAGGCGATCGGCGGCGAATGCGTGTTCACAAGCGAGTGGGATTCATACGCGCAGAAGACATATATGGAGAACTTCCCCGGTGGCCATCCGCTAAATGGCGACATTACAAAGATTGACGCAGAAGACGTACCCGACCACGACGTATTGTTAGGGGGCTTTCCTTGCCAGCCGTTCTCCATCGCAGGCGTGTCCAAGAAAAATGCACTGGGCCGTGCGCATGGCTTCGCAGATGAAACTCAAGGCACCTTGTTTTTTGACGTAGCGAGAATCATTGAAAAGAAGCGCCCACGTGCCTTCTTGCTGGAGAACGTGAAGAACCTGCAATCACACGACAAGGGTCGCACGTTTGACGTCATACAGCGCGTTTTACGTGAAGACCTTGGCTACCAGGTATTCTTCAAAGTCATCGACGGGGCGCATTTTGTGCCGCAGCATCGCGAGCGCATCATCATCATCGGCTTCCGCGATCCGGTCATCTTTGACTGGGACATGGTGGACCTGCCGAGCAAGGGCCTGCACACTCTGGGCGAAGTTCTTCACAAGAAAACAGGCGAACCCAATATTGAGTCGGACATGTCAAAGTACTACGACCATACCAAAGGCAAGGTGCTGGAGAAGTACACGCTGACCGACAACCTTTGGACCTACCTTCAGAACTACAAACAGAAGCACCAGGCAGCAGGCAATGGCTTTGGCTTCGGACTCGTGACGCCCAAGAGTGTGACTCGTACGCTATCTGCCCGCTACTACAAGGACGGCTCCGAAATCCTGTTTAGTCAGGGGAGCAAAAAGAACCCTCGCCGACTGACACCACGCGAATGCGCGCGCCTCATGGGCTTTCCGGACAGCTTCAAGATTCCGGTGTCAGATACACGTGCCTACAAGCAGTTTGGCAACTCGGTGGTGGTTCCCGTGATGGAAGCTGTCGCGCGAGCCATGCAGCCAATGATTTGCGAACCAGCTCGACCGGATCGTGAACTGCTCGCAGCCTGAACACCGGAGCCTAACCATGCAAACCGCCCCGCGCATCCCAGACCTGCCGAATGCTTCAGCCTTTGCAATGAACCGCTGGTTCTACAAGATGCAAAAGGCCGGGCTGCTCTATCACCCAGATGAACCGGCGGAGAACATTGTCAATGTTGTCACTGGTCGCCCCACGTTTACCGCTGACGAATGTCGGAAATTGGACGCTGCTGTTGAAAAAATGTTTGAAATGCACGGCGATAAAGTCTACGACGTTTGTCTGCGCTATTTTCAAAAAGCCTTAGGAATTCGCCCCCAGTGACGGACGTTGTAGACGCAGCCACGCGCAGTCGGATGATGTCCGGCATCCGCGGGGCAAACACCACTCCAGAACTCTTCCTTCGCAAAGCCCTTCACGCACAAGGATTCCGGTATCGACTCGGTGGGGCGGGATTGCCTGGTAAGCCAGATCTCGTTCTGCCCTCACGACGGACCGTTGTTTTCATTCATGGCTGCTTCTGGCATCGCCATACTTGCGAGTACTTTAAATGGCCCAAGAGCAACCAAGCCTTCTGGCGCGACAAGCTTGAAGGCAACGCTTTGAGGGATGCCAACACCAAGAAGGAGCTCTTGCGCCTAGGCTGGCGTGTTCTTACAGTCTGGGAGTGCGAGCTGAAAAAGACTCGCTACACATTGCCAAATCCGGCAGTTAACCGCGTCTCAAGAATTCTTGCCAAAGGTTCACCATGACATCTCTCAGCACGTACTTCAAAGGTACGGCGAGCAAATATCTCAGTGCCGTTGATGCCACCCCAAGCTCTAACCAGCATGAAATCGGCTCCAACAAGTTCACGGCGATCCTTGGAACACCCGGCAACGCAAAGCTTCGCTTCAAGGCGACTTTCTTATTCTTCAATCCCGATACGGAACAACCGGAGTCCTGCCGCGACGATGTGACTTACTACGACGCTCGCCTCAATCAGCCGCATCGGGCACCCGAATATCGGCTGTACTACAAAAACAACTTAGTAACAGAGCAGCTTCGTGAGGGTGACTTCTGTCTTGTCGGCGCACTGACAACCGGTGAGCTACTAATCGCCATTGCAAGACCCGGTAGCGAAGATGAGCGGCGAGTACGTTACTTATTCGACATTGACGAGGCAAAGCAGCAATGGGAAATTGACAGCAGCATCAGCACAGGTGATTTGGACATCGCTTCACGAAGCATCTTGGACGCTCTTGGCATAGAAGCGGTTGACGCTGCTGACGAAATGCTGGACCGAATGGTTGACAAATTCGGCCTGCGGTTTCCACCTACAAAGGAGTTTTCAGCATTTGCTCGTGAGACTCTCGGCAAGCATGCTGACCCTTTAGCTTCTCCGGACCAAGCGCTGGAAGAGTGGATGAAGCAGGAGGAGCGTCTCTTTCGGAGCCTGGAACGCGCAATCGTCTCTGTGCAACTTGAAGAGCCATTTGAGACTGTCGATGCTTTTATTGACCTTTCTCTCTCGGTACAGAATCGAAGAAAATCGCGCGTTGGCCATGCACTCGAGAATCATCTGGAGGCCATCTTTAAGGCAACAGGCACGCTCTACCAACGAGGCGCGAAGACAGAGGGCAATGCGCGCCCAGATTTTCTGTTTCCCAGCGCCATGGCCTACGCCGACCCAAGAATGAAGTCACCTCCCTTGCGAATGCTCGCGGCGAAATCAACATGCAAGGATCGGTGGCGGCAGATACTCGCTGAGGCAGAGCGCATTCCTGAAAAGCACCTCTTCACCCTCGAGACCGCGATATCGAAATCGCAAACCGACGAGATGCAGGCCCACCGCGTACAGCTAGTAGTCCCCCCGTCCGTGAAGAAGACCTACTCTGAATCCCAGCAAAGTTGGCTAATTGGACTCGGCGAGTTCATTCTTCTCGTACGCTAGTGCCTACGACTAAACCCAACGATCCTTGGGCACATAACATGCGTAGCCCAAGAAAAAGAGACTCTCCCACTGAGCTAACAGAGGACTGCCGATCGGGTGCTCACCAAGAAGCACCAACAATCTTGCTCGCGGACGAAAGACAAATTCGTCTTTCGGTGCATCCGCCATGCAGTCCCCTCTGCGCTGAGTGCCTCAAACGTCAATATTCGCCGCCCGCAGCGCATTCGTCTCAATAAAGTCCCGCCGCGGCTCCACCTCGTCGCCCATGAGCATGGTGAACACCTTGTCGGCTTCAATGGCGTCTTCAATCTGCACGCGCAGCAGGCGGCGCACGGTCGGGTCCATGGTGGTTTCCCACAGCTGCTGGGGGTTCATTTCGCCCAGGCCCTTGTAGCGCTGGCGGGCTGTGGCGCGCTCGGCCTCGCCAATCAGCCACTTCATGGCCTGGCGGAAGTCCGAGACCTTTTCTTCCTTCATGCGCTCGCCCTCGCCGCGTGTCACGCGCGCGCCTTCGCTGAGCAGGCCTCGGAAGGTGTTGGCGGCCTCGGCCAGCGCGGCGTAGTCGGCGCCGTGCACAAAGTCCTGCGTGATGACGCTGCTCTTCACGTTGCCATGGTGGCGGCGGCTGATGCGCAGGATGGGTTTGTCGGTGCGGGTGTCAAACTCGCCGGCCACTTCGGCGGGCGTGCCCTGCACGGTGATCTCGCGCAGCTTGGCCTGCAGCGCCACGGCAGAGGCTTCGGCGTCGGCCACGGTGTCCAGGTTGAGCGACACGCCGTCGGCAATGGCGCGCAGGGCTTCTGCGTCCATGAAGTTGCCCAGCCGCGCAATCACGGCCTCGGCCACCTGGTGCTTGCGCGCCAGCTCGGCCAGTGTGTCGCCGGCAATGGTGGCACCGGCGCCGGTCTGCACCGCGGCGTCCTTGAGCGCAATGCGCAGCAAGAAGGTGTCGAGCTCGGCCGCGCCCTGCAGGTAGAGCTCTTCCTTGCCGGCCTTGACCTTGTACAGCGGGGGCTGCGCAATGTAGATGTGGCCGCGCTCCACCAGCTCGGGCATCTGGCGGTAAAAGAAGGTGAGCAGCAGCGTGCGGATGTGGGCGCCGTCCACGTCGGCATCGGTCATGATGATGATGCGGTGGTAGCGCAGCTTGGCCACGTTGAAGTCGTCCACGCCCGCCGTGCCGCCCACGCCGGTGGCCTTGCCAATGCCGGTGCCCAGAGCGGTGATGAGCGTGAGGATCTCATTGCTGGTCAGCAGCTTTTCGTAGCGCGCTTTTTCCACGTTCAGAATCTTGCCGCGCAGCGGCAGGATCGCCTGGAACTTGCGGTCGCGGCCCTGCTTGGCCGAGCCGCCGGCGGAGTCGCCCTCAACGATGTAGATCTCGCACTCGGCCGGGTCTTTTTCCTGGCAGTCGGCCAGTTTGCCGGGCAGGCCCATGCCGTCCAGCACGCCCTTGCGACGCGTCATCTCGCGCGCTTTGCGCGCGGCCTCGCGGGCCCGCGCGGCCTCGACGATCTTGCCGCAGATGATCTTGGCGTCGTTGGGGCGCTCTTCCAGGTAGTCGGCCAGCAGCTTGCCCACAATGTCTTCCACCGGGCCCCGCACTTCGCTGCTCACCAGCTTGTCCTTGGTCTGGCTGCTGAATTTGGGCTCGGGCACCTTCACGCTCAGCACGCAGCACAGGCCTTCACGCATGTCGTCGCCGGTCACTTCCACCTTGGCCTTCTTGGCCAGCTCGTTGGTGTCGATGTATTTGCTGATCACGCGCGTCATGGCGGCGCGCAGGCCGGTCAGGTGGGTGCCGCCGTCACGCTGGGGAATGTTGTTGGTGAAGCACAGCACCTGCTCGTTGTAGCCGCTGTTCCACTGCATGGCCACTTCAACGCCGATGTTGGTGCCCTGGTCGCTCTGGCGGTCACCCATGGCATGGAACACATTGGGGTGCAGCACCTGCTTGCCCTTGTTGATGAAGTTCACAAAGCCCTGAACACCACCCGCGCCTGAAAAGTCATCTTCCTTGCCACTGCGCTCATCGTGCAGCCGGATGCGCACGCCGTTGTTCAAAAAGCTCAGCTCGCGCAGGCGCTTGCTGAGGATTTCGTAGTGGAAGTCGTTGTTCTCTTTGAAGATGTCGGTGTCGGGCAAGAAGTGCACTTCGGTGCCGCGCTTGTCGGTGGCGTCCAGCACCTTCATGGGCGACACCTCAACGCCGTTCACCATCTCCAGCAGGCGGTTCTGCACAAAGCCGCGCGCAAACTCGATGGTGTGGACCTTGCCGTCGCGCCGCACCGTCAGGCGCAGCCATTTGCTCAGCGCGTTCACGCAGCTCACGCCCACGCCGTGCAGGCCGCCCGAGACCTTGTAGCTGTTCTGGTTGAACTTGCCGCCCGCATGCAGCTCGGTCAGCGCAATTTCAGCCGCACTGCGCTTGGGCTCGTGCTTGTCGTCCATCTTCACGCCGGTGGGGATGCCCCGGCCGTTGTCGACCACGCTGATGGAGTTGTCGGTGTGGATGGTGACCACGATGTCGTCGCAATGGCCGGCCAGCGCTTCATCAATCGAGTTGTCGACCACCTCGAACACCAGGTGGTGCAGGCCCGTGCCGTCCGATGTGTCGCCGATGTACATGCCAGGGCGCTTGCGCACGGCTTCCAGGCCTTCCAGGATCTGGATCGCACCCTCACCATAGCCGTCGCTCGCACCAGCCTGGTGGGCGTCAATGGTGGGCTGGAAGTTGGAGCTGGTCGCGCCGGCCGCACCGGTGTTCACATTGTTTTCGTCTGACATATCGGCTTTTTACCTGCGGTGAAACTTCGTTTTCTCAATCTCTTGAATGACCAAACCCGCCACAGTGGCGGGTTGGAACACTTTCCGTTCTTTCTGAGCCTGTCGAAGGGCTTCGACGCGCTCAGCCCGAACGGCGATGTCAAATGCGCATCGGCATCACCACGTATTTGAAAGTCGCGTTGTCGGGGATGGTCAGCAGCGCCGAGCTGTTGGAGTCGGCCAGCTCGAGCTTGACCATCTCCTGGCCCATGTTGGCCAGCGCGTCGATCAGGTAGGTGACGTTGAAGCCGATCTCGATGGCGTCGCCGCCGTAGTCGATGTCCAGCTCGTCCACGGCTTCTTCCTGCTCGGCGTTGTTGCTGGCCACGCGCAGCGTGCCGGGCTCGATGTTCAGGCGCACGCCCTTGAACTTTTCGCTGGTGAGAATGGCAGTGCGCTGCAGGCTGGCCAGCAGCGGCGCGCGGCCCAGCGTGATGCTGTTCTTGTGGTTCTTGGGGATGACGCGGTTGTAGTCGGGGAATTTGCCCTCGACCAGCTTGGTCACAAACTCCATGCCGCCAAAGCTGAACTTGGCCTGGTTGCTGGCAAATTGCATCTCGATCGCGCCTTCGGCGTCGCTGAGCAGGCGCTGCATTTCAAGCACGGTCTTGCGCGGCAGGATCACCTCTTGCCGCGGCACTTCCACGTCGAGCATGGCGCTGGCAAAGGCCAGGCGGTGCCCGTCGGTGGCCACCAGGCTGAGCTGCTTGCCTTCGGCCACGAACAGGATGCCGTTGAGGTAGTAGCGGATGTCGTGCACGGCCATGGCAAAGCTCACCTGGTCCAGCAGGTCCTTGAGCGTCTTTTGCGGCACGCTGAACACGGGGCCAAAGCTCGCGGCTTCCTGCACCAGCGGGAAGTCTTCGGCGGCCAGCGTCTGCAGCGTGAACTTGCTCTTGCCGCCCTTGAGGATGAGCTTGCTCTGGCTTGATTCGATCGAGACCGTCTGGTCGGCCGGCATGGTGCGCAGGATGTCGATGAGCTTGCGCGCCCCCACCGTGGTGGTGAAGTTGCCTGCGTCGCCGTCAAGCTCGGCCGTGGTGCGGATCTGGATCTCGAGGTCGCTGGTGGTCAGCTGCACGGCGCTGCCGGTCTTGCGGATCAGCACATTGGCCAGGATGGGCAGCGTGTGGCGCCGCTCCACGATGCCCGCGACCGATTGCAGAACCGAGAGCACTTTGTCTTGTGTTGCCTTCAGGACGATCATCTGTGAACTCCTCTTTATTTCTTTAATTCAAATTAGTAGTAGCTAGTAAGGGCAGCGCGGCGCTGTGGACATCCCTATTTTCGCCTTTTTTATCAACGACTTGCGACGTGTTGAACACTGTGGGCACCCCTGCTTCTGTGGTGTCGGCCCAGAATGAATAACTTTGGTTTGCGACCCCCGGGTGTGGATAACTGGCAGGTTGTGCCAGAACTGTCCCCAGAGTTGTTAGAGCGCCCATTTTTCAGCCTTTCAGGGTCTGTTCGAGCACGTGCAGCTGCTGGTTGAGTTCGGTCAGCTGCTGGCGCTCGCCCGAGATCTTGCGCACGGCGTGCAGCACGGTGGTGTGGTCGCGCCCGCCAAACAGCTCGCCGATCTCGGGCAGGCTCTTCTGCGTGAGTTCCTTGGCCAGGTACATGGCAATCTGGCGCGGCCGGGCAATGCTGGCCGGGCGCTTCTTGCTGTACATGTCGGCAACCTTGATCTTGTAGTAGTCGGCCACCGTCTTCTGGATGTTCTCGACGCTGATCTGGCGGTTCTGGATGCTCAGCAGGTCGCGCAGGGCCTCGCGCGCCAGCGCAATGGAGATGTCCTTCTGGTTGAAGCGCGAATAGGCCAGGATCTTGCGCAGCGCGCCTTCGAGTTCGCGCACGTTGGAGCGCACGTTCTTGGCCACAAAGAAGGCCACTTCCTCGGGCATTTCAGCGGCTTCGGCGCGGGCCTTGTTGATCAGGATGGCCACGCGCATCTCAAGCTCGGGCGGTTCAATGGCTACCGTGAGGCCTGAGTCAAAGCGCGAAACCAGCCGCTCGTGGATGTCGGCCAGACCCTTGGGGTAGGTGTCTGACGTCATCACGATGTGGCTCTTCTTGGCCAGCAGGGCCTCAAAGGCGTTGAAGAACTCCTCCTGGGTGCGGTCCTTGTTGGCGAAGAACTGCACATCGTCGATCAGCAGCAGGTCCAGCGAGTGGTAGCGCTCCTTGAACTCATCGAAGGTCTTGCGCTGGTAGGCCTTAACCACATCTGAAACAAATTGTTCAGCGTGGATGTAGAGAACTTTGGCGTTGGGCCGGTCGGCCAGCAGCTTGTTGCCCACCGCATGGACCAGGTGGGTCTTGCCCAGACCGACCCCGCCGTAGATGAAAAGCGGGTTGTAAAGCTGGCCCGGCGTGCCCGAGACATGCATGGCGGCGGCGCGTGCCATGCGGTTGGCCGTGCCCTCCACCAGGGTGTCAAAGGTCAGCGCGGTGTTGAGCCGGTTCTTGAAGGCGGTGGGGGAGGGGTCCTCGCCGATGTCGCTGGGTTCTGGGGGCGCACCCATCTCGGCAGACGCGGCAACCGAGTAAGACCTGACAATGGGTTCGCGGGGTGCAAGCGCTAACTCAAGCTGCACGGGCTGGCCGTAGAGTTTCTCGAGCAGGCTGGTGATCCGGCCCGAATACTGGGCCCGGACCCAGTCCAGTTTGAAGCGGTTGGCCACGAACACCGTGACCCTGGAGAAGTCTTCAGCCACCTGGGCCACGAGCGGCTTGATCCAGGTGTTGAACTGCTGTTCGGGCAGCTCCTGGGCGAGTTGCTCGATGCAGGCCTGCCACAGGCTGTTGCCTGCGCCGGAGGCCAGGCCGGTGGGGAGTCCCTCGCTCATTATTGGCTGTCGCCTCTGTGGATATTTTTCATTGTCAAAGCCTGTCGATTGTAATTTATCAAGGCGTTATCCACAAAGCCGGCCAAACCGCCGGGACTTCCAGCACCACACGTCATAAATGACGTAAAGCCTTGCCGCGATTCAGAAAATCCACGATAATCATGGGTTTCCCTGAGTATGAACATCGGATCATCATGAAAAGAACTTACCAACCCTCCAAGACGCGCCGCGCGCGCACCCACGGCTTCCTGGTCCGCATGAAGACCCGTGGCGGCCGCGCCGTGATCAACGCTCGTCGCGCCAAGGGCCGCAAGCGCCTGGCCGTCTGAGCCGCGTTGCCACTGGTCAGGGCCCCGGTCCCGCGCAGCGCTTCAGCATGGCATTGACGTGCAGCGGCTGAAAACGCGGGCGCAGTTCCAGGCGGTCATGTCGGGCTCCACGGTGTCGCGCAGTGCGCATTTCGTGCTGCACCGCCTGGCGCTGGATGCCATGGCCCCGCCGGTGAACGGCACGGGTGCAGATAATTCCACAGGGCCTGGGTCCGAACGACCGCAGGCCCTGTTTGCTGTGCGCGATGTCTGGATGGGCGCCCTGGTTCCCAAACGCTGGGCCAAGCGCGCGGTGACCCGCAATGCCATCAAACGCCAGATCTACAACGTGAGTGCCTCGTTCGAGCCCCGCCTCCCCGTCGCGGCCCATGTGGTGCGCCTGCGGGCCGGGTTTGACCGCAAGCAGTTCATCAGCGCGTCATCGCCGCAGCTCAAGCTCGCGGTCCATGGCGAGCTCGAACAGCTGTTTGCAAGGGCCGCGGCATGATCAAGGCCGCGCTCATGGGCCTGGTGCGCGCCTACCGGCTGCTGCTCAGCCCCTGGCTGGGCTCGTCGTGCCGCTTCACGCCCACCTGCTCGGCCTATGCACTGCAGGCCCTGGAGCAGCATGGCGCAGCGGCCGGCAGTTACCTCACGGTGGTGCGCATCGCACGCTGCAACCCCTGGTGCGCCGGCGGGCATGACCCGGTGCCGGTTGAAAAACCGCGCCTGTTCACCCACCTGTGCTCACCCCTTTCACAAAAGAAGTCTTCATGAACGACATCCGCCGCACCATCCTGTGGGTGATTTTTGGTTTTGCCATGGTGATGCTGTGGGACAAATGGCAGGTCCACAACGGCCACCAGGCCACTTTTGGTTTTGCCCGCCCTGAAGCCAAGGCCACCGCGCCGGCCGCCCCGGCCTCCAGCGTGCCCTCGGGCGTGCCGACAGGCAGCACGCCGGCCACCGCGTCAGCCGTGCCCGGTGCCACACCTGCGACCCCCGCCACAACCGGCGTGCCTGCCACCAACGTGGCCTCGGCTCCGCGCGAACGCATCACCGTGACCACTGACGTGCTGCGCCTGACCTTCGACACCGAAGGCGGCACCGTGGTGCGCAGCGAGTTCCTCAAGCTCAAGGACCTGGACCACAAGGACCAGAACCTCGTGCTGATGGACGAGACCGCCGGGCGCATGTATGTGGCCCAGTCGGGCCTGATCGGCGGCAGTTTCCCCACCCACAAGACGCCGATGACCTTCACCGGCGAGCGTGAGCTGAAGGACGGCGCCAGCGAGCTGGTGCTGAAGTTCGAGTCGCCCGAGGTGGGCGGCGTCAAGCTGGTCAAGACCTACACGCTCAAGCGTGGCGCCTACGACATGGCGGTCCGGCAGGAAGTCATCAACACCGGCAGCGCCACGGTTTCGCCGCAGCTGTATGTGCAGCTGGTGCGCGACGGCAACAAGCCGGCCGGCGAGTCGTCGTTCTATTCCACCTTCACGGGTCCGGCGGTCTACACCGAAGCCAAGAAGTACCAGAAGGTCGAGTTCAAGGACATCGACAAGGACAAGGCCGATTTCGAGAAGCAGGCCTCCAATGGCTATGTGGCCATGGTCCAGCATTACTTTGCCAGCGCCTGGATCCTGCCCGACGGCCTGAAGCGCGACCTGTTCGCGCGCAAGATCGACGCCAACCTGTACGCCGTGGGCATGATCACCCCGGTGGACAGCCTGGCCCCCGGCACCCGCAAGACCATCGAGACCCGCTTCTTCGTCGGCCCGCAGGAAGAAAAGCGCCTGGAAGCCATCGAGCCCGGCCTGGAGCTGGTCAAGGACTACGGCTGGCTGACCATCCTGGCCAAACCGCTGTACTGGCTGCTCGACAAGCTGCACGGCTTCATCGGCAACTGGGGCTGGTCAATCGTGGCGCTGGTGATCCTGCTCAAGATCGCGTTCTACTGGCTCAACGCCAAGGCCTACTCCAGCATGGCCAAGATGAAGGCCATCAACCCCAAGATCACCGAGATGCGCGAGCGCCTCAAGGACAACCCGCAGCAGATGCAGCAGGAGATGATGCGCATCTACCGCGAGGAAAAGGTCAACCCCATGGGCGGCTGCTTCCCCATCGTGGTCCAGATTCCGGTGTTCATTGCGCTGTACTGGGTGCTGCTGTCCAGCGTCGAGATGCGCAACGCGCCCTGGGTGCTGTGGATCCATGACCTGTCGGCGCCCGACCCGTTCTTCATCATGCCGCTGCTCATGACGCTGACCACGCTGCTGCAGACCGCGCTCAACCCGGCGCCGCCGGACCCGATGCAGGCCAAGCTGATGTGGTTCATGCCGCTCGCCTTCTCGGTGATGTTCTTCTTCTTCCCGGCCGGCCTGGTGCTCTACTGGATCACCAACAACGTGCTGTCGATCGCCCAGCAGTGGATCATCAACACCCGCATGGGCGTGCCCCCGCAGTTCAACCTGCCGAAGTTCAGCTAACCCCGAAGCGCCTGCGGCGCCCCCCTTTCCATGCGCCGCAACGACCTGCCCATCGCCGCCATCGCCACCGCCCCGGGGCGTGGCGCGGTTGGCATCGTGAGGGTGTCAGGCCAGGGCCTTGGGCCGGTCATCCAGGCAGTGTGCGGGCGCACACTCAGGCCGCGCGAAGCCAACTACCTCGCGTTTCGCGCCGCTGACGGCAGCGCCATTGACCACGGCCTGGCCATCCACTTCCCGGCGCCCCACTCCTTCACCGGCGAAGACGTGCTGGAACTGCAGGCGCACGGCGGGCCGGTGGTGTTGCAGCTGCTGCTGGCGCGCTGCCTGGAGGCCGGCGCGGCCATGGGCCTGCGCCTGGCCAGCCCCGGCGAGTTCACCGAGCGCGCATTCCTCAACGACAAGATCGACCTGGCCCAGGCCGAGGCCATTGCCGACCTGATCGACGCCAGCACCGAAACCGCGGCGCGCAGCGCGAGCCGGTCGCTGTCGGGCGAGTTCTCGCGCGAGATCCATGCCCTGCGCGATGCGCTGATCCACCTGCGCATGCTGGTGGAAGCCACGCTGGATTTTCCCGAGGAAGAAATCGATTTCCTGCAGAAGGCCGATGCCGTGGGCCAGCTCGAACGGCTGCAGGAGGCGCTGGCCGGCGTCATGCGCCGGGCCCGCCAGGGCGCGCTGCTGCGCGAAGGCATCAAGGTGGTGATCGCCGGCCAGCCCAACGCCGGCAAGAGCTCGCTGCTCAACGCGCTGGCGGGCGCCGAGCTGGCCATCGTCACGCCGGTGGCCGGCACCACGCGCGACGTGGTCACGCAGACCATCCAGATCGAGGGGGTGCCCCTGCATGTGATCGACACCGCGGGGCTGCGCGACAGCGACGACCTGGTCGAAAAAATCGGCATCGAGCGGGCCTGGGACCAGATCGGCGCGGCCGACGTGGTCCTGTTCCTGCACGACCTGACGCGCGCCAGCGCTACAGAATATGTAGCAGAAGATGCCCGCCTGGCAAGGACTCTGGCCCGAAAAGTGCCCGAAACCGTGCCCCTGATCGATGTCTGGAACAAATCCGACGCGGCCGCGGCGCCGGCAGGCGCCCCGCCCGGCCTGGCGCTCTCCGCGCGCACCGGGGAGGGGCTGGACGGGCTGCGCCGGCGCCTGCTGGAGGTGGCGGGCTGGCAGTCCGCGCCCGAGGGCGTGTACACCGCGCGGGCCCGCCATGTGGCGGCGCTGCGCGAGGTGGAGGCGCGCCTGGCCGACGCCGCGGCCCACCTGGCGGCGCGCGCGCAGTCGCTGGACCTGCTGGCCGAGGAGTTGCGGCTGGCCCAGAACGCGCTCAACGGGATCACTGGCGAGTTCACCTCCGACGACCTGCTGGGCGTGATCTTCTCCAGCTTCTGCATCGGCAAATAGCGGTGGGCCTGACCGGCCGGCAGGTCGGTCCGGCGTATCAGGTGTAAGCACGCGTTAAAGCCCCTTGTGCGCGGCACGGGGCCACGGTACCTTCGCCGGGATCATGAATGCCCCACTGCGCACCCCTCTCAAGTTCGATGTGCAAGGTCTGATCCAGGCCATCGGGCAAAACCAGACCAACGACAACTTCCCGGTCTCGCTTGCCCCCACCCAGTGGGACATGCTGGCCAGCTACATGCAGCCTTTTGCGCTGGCCCAGGGGCAGGTCCTGATCGAGCAGGGGGCGATGGACCGCACCATCTACCTGCTTGAATCCGGCTCGCTGAGCGTGCACTATGAAGACGACAAGGGCCGGGTGCGGCTGGCCATCGTGGCCCCGGGCTCGGTGGTCGGCGAAGGGGCCTTCTTCACCCACCATGCGCGCAATGCCACCGTCCAGGCGGCCGGCCCCTGCAAGATCTGGAGCCTGACGCCCATCCGTTTCGCGGAACTCACCAACCGCCAGCCCAATATCGCGCTGGAGCTGGCCATGGCGCTGGGGTCGCTGCTGGGCCGCCGGCTGGTCAACAAGCCCAAGCGCATCGCGGTCACCTGAGCCGCGCTGACAACTATTTCACGAAGCCCGCGACCATCGTCACCGGACCCGCGGGTTTTCCAGCAGACAGACGTCGTTTCAGGGGTGTTTCGACCGTACACTGTCCCGCGAGAGACGCCCAAAAGTCCGCAAGGCGTCATTTCCAAATTCGCCGAAAGCCCATCATGTCCATCCTCAGCTGGCTATTCCCTCCCCCAAAGGCGGCCAAGGCCGGGCTGCAACCGGACAGTTCGGGCCTGTCGCGCATGGAAGCGACCCGGCCCGTGGCCTCGACCAAGAACAGCTCCGCCGCCAGGAACGCGGTGAGCAACGCCCAGCCCGGCAACCGCAAGTCCGAGCGCATGGCGCGGCGCGAACTGCTGTACAGCGTGGTGCGCGAGTCCATGGTGCGCGCGGGCATGCTGTCGTCCAGCTACAAATTCAAGGTGCTGTCACTGGATGCCCGGGGCCGCCAGTTTCTGGTGATGATGGACCTCGCGCGCGAATACGGCGACGAAACCAGCCGCCTGGCCGAGATCGAGGCCCTGATCGCCCAGAGCGCCAAGGCCCGCCACGACATCGTGGTCACGGCGGTCTATTGGCGCCTCAACGAGCATGTGGCCGTGGGCCTGCCGCACAAGCGGCCCGCCGCCCGGCCTTCGGCGCCGATGCCGCTGGACTCGGAGCCCGCCGCCCTGGACTCCCAGCCCGGCGCGCTGCCATCGTCGCCGGCGCCTTTGGTGTCCCAGCCCGTGCCGCTGGCGGTGACGGCGCCCAGCCGTGCCCCCGCCGCGCCCCGCTTCGAGCCGATCCAGGCCGACGAGGTGGAAGCCTTCAAAAAGGCCCTGGCCGCGGGCGTGACCGCCCGCACGGCGCCGGCACTGGCACCGGCTGCAGCCGCTGCGCCGGCCATGGGCGCCTCCGCCAAGGCCTATACCGATGGCTCGGGCAAGCATGGGCCGCAAAGCTACACCCTGCTCACGGGCTACGAAGACACCGAAATGCCGGACGACAACCCCGCGCTCAGCGGGACGCAGTACGGCGCGCTGACCTGACAGGCCGGCCGCGCCCCAGGGCGCATACTCCCCACCAGGAAGTCAAACGGCGCACGGTGCGCGCCGAGGAGGAGACATGAACATCCAGCAACTGGTCGACGCCATCGCCACGCTTGACGCCAACGATGCCCTGACCTGCAAGCTGACGCTTGAAGAGTGGAAAAAACTCGCACCCTACCTGTCGATCCGGTTCCTGAAACCGGGCGATGCCCTGATGCACGAAGGCGATACCGACCGCGAGCTGTTCATCCTGGCCGATGGCGAATTGCTGGTGACGCTGGGGGGCAGCGTGCTGGCCAGGCTCACCCCCGGCAACGTGGTGGGCGAAGGCTCCTTCTTTTCGGGCCAGCCGCGCAGCGCCACGGTGTCGGCCTCGCAGCCTGGCGTGGCCTGGGCGCTGAGCTGGGACCGGTTCGAGTCCCTGTCGCACAAGCAGCCCAAGCTCGCGGTGGACCTGGTCAAGGGGCTTGCGGCGGTGCTGGCCATCCGCATGCGCGAGGCCATCCTGGTCGGTCATTTCGCCTGATCAGTGCCCGGCAAAGTCCACCAGCGTGTACAGCGGCAGGCCCGCGGCCCGCAGGCGCTGTGAGCCTTCGAGCTCGGGCAGGTCCACAATGGCGGCGCCTTCCATCACCGTGGCGCCCAGCTTTTCCAGCAGCTTCTTGCCGGCCATCATCGTGCCGCCGGTGGCAATCAGGTCGTCCATGAGCAGCACCCGGTCGCCGGCCTTCACCGCATCGGTGTGCAGCTCCACCGTGGCGCTGCCGTACTCCAGCTCGTAGGTTTCGGCCACCGTGGTGAAGGGCAGCTTGCCCTTCTTGCGGATCGGCACAAAGCCCACATTGAGTTCATAAGCCACCACCGCGCCCAGGATGAAGCCGCGCGCGTCCAGCCCGGCCACCACATCGGGCCGCCGGTCCATGTAGCGGTGGACAAAGGCGTCGATCAGCACGCGGAACACCTTGGGGTCCTGCAGCAGCGGCGTGATGTCGCGAAACTGCACGCCAGGCGCGGGCCAGTCGGGCACGGTGCGGATGTGCCGCCGCAGGTACGGGCCGAAGTCGAAGGCGTCACCGGTGTCTTGCATGGCCAGGGGCGGGAGTGCAGGGAAGGGCTATTGTGCCGCCAGTCCGCGCGGCGGCCTTGTCAGCCGCGCAGCAGCTTCTGGTCGGCCACGGCCAGTGCCTCGGGCTTGCCGGACAGCACCAGGGTGTCGCCCTCGGCCAGCACCGGGTCGGCATCGATCGGGGTGGTCTTGCCGTTGCCGCGGCGCAGGCTGACGGTGCGCACGCCCAGCGCGTGCAGCGCCAGGTTGCTCAGGGGCTTGCCGATCGAGCGGGCGCCCAGCGGCAGAGTGAAGGTGCCCAGCCGCTCCTGGTCGCGCTCGTTCACGGTGTCGTCATCGGCGCCATGGAAATAGCCGCGCAGCAGGTTGTAGCGCGCATCGCGCTGGTCCTGCACGATGCGGATCACGCGGCGCATGGGCACGCCCACCAGCGCCAGCGCGTGGCTGGCCAGCATCAGCGAGCCCTCGATCGCCTCGGGCACCACCTCGGTCGCGCCGGCGGCCTGCAGCTTCTCCAGGTCATGGTCGTCCTGGGTCCGCACGATCACCGGCACCTGGGGCGCGTGCGCGCGCGTGTTGGCCAGCACCCGCAGCGCGCCCGCGGTGTCGATGTAGGTGACCACCACGGCGCTGGCCCGCGCCAGGCCCGCGGCCATCAGGGCCTGCAGGCGCGCGGCGTCGCCAAAGACCACGGAGTCGCCCGCGGCGGCGGCCTGGCGGACCCGGTCGGGGTCCAGGTCCAGCGCCATGTAGGGAATGCCCTCGCGCTCGAGCATGCGCGCCATGTTCTGGCCGCTGCGGCCATAGCCGCAGATGATGACGTGCTTGTTGGCGTTGATCGACTTGCGCGCGATGGTGGTCATCTGCAGCGACTGCTGCAGCCATTCGCTGGACACCAGCTTCATCACGATGCGGTTGCTGTACATGATGATGAACGGCGTGGCGATCATCGACAGCACCATGCTCGCCAGGATCGGGTTCAGCAGCGCCGGGGGCACCAGGTCGTGCTCCTGGCTCAGCGTGAGCAGCACGAAGCCGAACTCCCCGGCCTGCGCCAGGTACAGCCCGGTGCGAAGCGAGGTGCCCATGGTCGCGCCAAAGCCGCGGGCCAGCACGCTGACCATCACCATCTTGAACAGCACCGGCAGGGTCACCAGCAGCAGCACCAGCGGCCAGCGCTGCAGCACCAGCCGCCAGTCCAGGATCATGCCGATGGTGATGAAGAACAGGCCCAGCAGCACGTCGTGGAAGGGCCGGATGTCGGTTTCCACCTGGTGCTTGTATTCAGTCTCGGAAATCAGCATGCCCGCGATGAAGGCGCCCAGCGCCAGGCTCAGCCCCGCCAGCTCGGTCAGCCAGGCCAGGCCCAGCGTGATCAGCAGCAGGTTCAGCACGAACAGCTCCTCGCTCTTGCGCCGCGCCACCAGCGTCAGCCACCAGCGCATCACGCGCTGGCCGCCCACCAGCAGCACCGCAATCAGCACCGTGGCCTTGATCGCGGCCAGTGCCAGCGCCGACAGCAGATGCTCGGGCGACGTGCCCAGCGCCGGGATCAGCACCAGCAGGGGCACCACCGCCAGATCCTGGAACAGCAGCACACCCATCACCCGCTTGCCATGCTCGGACTCCAGCTCCAGCCGCTCGGCCATCAGCTTCACCACGATCGCGGTGCTGCTCATGGCCAGCGCGCCCGACAGCGCCAGCGCGGTCTGCCAGCTCATGCGCCACAGGTCGGGCACCAGCGCGGCCAGCAGCAGCGAGCCAAAGGTGGCCAGCACAATGGTCAGCATCACCTGGAACAGGCCCAGGCCGAACACATGGCCGCGCATGGCGCGCAGCTTCGACAGGTTGAACTCCAGCCCGATCACGAACATCAGGAACACCACGCCAAACTCGCCCAGGTGCTTGATGCTCTCGGAGTTCTGCGCCAGCGCCAGCGCGTTGGGGCCAATCACCACCCCCACCACCAGGTAGCCCAGCATGGGCGGCAGCAACAGCTTGCGGCAGGTGACCACGCCCAGCACGGCGGCCAGCAGGTACAACAGCGTCAGCTCAAGGGAGGTCATCCCCCGATGCTAGCAAGCCGCGTACCCCGGTTGCGTGACGGCCATCCCGCGGAACACGGCCCGTCGATAGAATCCCCGGATGACATTTGACGCCGACCGCGCCCTGCGCCTGGCCCAGGAGACATTCGACATCGAGGCCGCCGCGGTGCTGGGCCTCAAAGCCCGCACCGGCGAGGCCTTCGCACGCGCCGTGCAGCGGATGCTCGGGGTGCGCGGCCGGGTGGTGGTCATGGGCATCGGCAAGAGCGGCCACATCGCGCGCAAGGTGGCCGCCACACTGGCCTCCACCGGCACGCCCGCCATGTTCGTGCACCCGGCCGAGGCCAGCCACGGCGACCTGGGAATGATCAAGCCGATCGACCTGGTGCTGGCCATTTCCAACAGTGGCGAGGTGGACGAGGTCACCACCCTGCTGCCCGTGATCAAGCGCCTGGGCGCGGCACTCATCGCCATCACCGGCAATGCCGGTTCCACCCTGGCGCGGCACGCAGACATCGTGCTGGACAGCAGCGTTGAAAAGGAAGCCTGCCCGCTGCAGCTGGCGCCCACCGCAAGCACCACGGCCCAGATGGCGCTGGGTGACGCGCTCGCGGTGGCCCTGCTCGATGCCCGCGGCTTTCGCGCCGAGGACTTTGCCCGCTCCCACCCCGGCGGGGCGCTGGGCCGCAAGCTGCTCACCCATGTGAGCGACCTGATGCGCAGCGGCGACGCCGTGCCGCGCGTGGGGCCGCAGGCCTCGTTCAGCGAACTCATGCGCGAAATGAGCGCCAAGGGCCTTGGTGCCTCGGCCGTGGTTGACGACAACCAGGCCGTGCTCGGCATCTTCACCGACGGCGACCTGCGCCGCCTGATCGAAAAGGGCGTGGACCTGCGCACCGTCACGGCCCGCGAAGTGATGTATTCCAACCCCCGCACCATCCGCCAGGACGCGCTGGCCGTGGAGGCGGTCGAGCTCATGGAGCTGAACCGGATCACCAGCGTGCTGGTCACCGACGCCGCCGGCAAGCTGTGCGGCGCCCTCAACACCAACGACCTGATGCGAGCCAAGGTGATATGAATCTGCCCGCGGCCCCCGACCTCGCACCCGCGCTGGCGTTTGCGCCCGAACTGCTGCTGCAGGCCCAGGGCGTGCGCGTGGCCTTCTTCGACATTGACGGCGTGTTCACCGACGGCGGGCTGTTCATGTCCGACCACGGCGAAACACTCAAGCGCTTCAACATCCTGGACGGCCTGGGCATCAAGCTGCTGCAACGCGCGGGCATCACGCCGGCGGTCATCACGGGCCGGGACTCCAAGGCCCTGCGGGGCCGCCTGCAGGCGCTGGGCGTGACGCATGCGCATTTCGGCACCGAGGACAAGCGTCCCGCCGCCGAGCAGACCCTGCAGGCGCTGGGCCTGCAGTGGCACCAGGCCGCCGCCATCGGCGACGACTGGCCCGACCTGCCGGTCCTCACGCGCTGCGCGCTGGCGGCGGCGCCAGCCAATGCCCACGCCGAGGTGCGCGCGCGCGCGGCCTACGTCACGCGCGCCACGGGCGGGCATGGCGCGGCGCGCGAGTTCTGCGACCTGCTGCTGGTGGCCAGCGGCCGCTACGCGGCCTTGCTGCAGGACCATCTGGCGTGAACGCCTCCGCGGCCCATGCCGCCCGCATGGGGCTGCGCCTGTGGGACCGGGTCTCGATCTACCTGCCCATCATCCTCATGGGCGTGCTGGCGCTGGGCACCTACTGGCTGGTGCGCAACACCCCGATCCTGGGCCCCGCCGCCGCCGAAAAGGCCGCCAGCCATGAGCCGGACTACTTCATGCGCAGCTTCTCGGTGCGCTCGTTTGACGGCGCGGGGCGCCTCAAGAGCGAGGTGTTCGGCGTCGAGGCCCATCATTTCCCCGACACCGATACGCTGGAAATCACCCAGCCGCGGATCCGCTCGATCAACGACCAGGGCGTGTTCACCGTGGCCACCGCCGACCGGGCGCTCAGCAACGCCGACGGCTCCGAAGTCCAGCTCATGGGCAACGCGGTGGTGGTGCGCGAGCCCGCCAGGGACGCGGCCGGCCAGCCGGTGCCGGGCATGGAGTTCCGCGGGGAATTCCTGCACGCCTTCATGGACACCGAGCGCATCAAGTCGCACAAGCCCGTCACGCTGATCCGCGGCGGCGACCGGTTCACCGCCGACAGCATGGACTACGACAACCTGGACCGGGTGATGCAGCTGCGCGGGCGGGTTCGCGGCGTGCTCATGCCGCCCGGCGCCCCCTGACCCCTGCCCACCCAAGGAAGACAGCATGTCCAAACTGGTATTCATCACCGGCGCTTCCAGCGGGATTGGCCAGGCCCTGGCCTGGCGCTTCCACGAGGCCGGCTGGCGCCTGGCCCTGGCGGCGCGGCGCACCGGCGAGATCGAGCGCTGGGCCCGCGAGCAGGGCCTGGACCCGGCGCGCTATGCGGTCTACGGCGCCGATGTGGCCGACGTGGCCAGCGCCGTCGCCGCCGGCCAGGCCTGCATCGCGGCCCAGGGCCTGCCCGACGCCGTGATCGCCAATGCCGGCATCAGCGTCGGGGTGGACACCGCCGTGCGGGCCGACATCGAGGTGATCGCCCAGACCTTTGCCACCAACAACATCGGCATGGCCGCGACCTTTCACCCGTTTGTGGACGGCATGGCCCGCCGCGGCTCGGGCGCGCTGGTCGGCATCGGCAGCGTGGCGGGCATCCGGGGCCTGCCCGGCCACGGCGCCTACTGCGCCAGCAAGGCCGCCGCCATCAGCTACTGCGAAAGCCTGCGCGGCGAACTGCGCGCCAGCGGCGTGAAGGTTGTCACCCTCTGCCCGGGCTACATCGACACCCCGCTGACGCGCGGCAACCGCTACGCCATGCCCTTTCTCATGTCGCCCCAGGCCTTTGCCGATCAGGCGTTTTCGGCCATTGAAGCGGGCACTAGCTATCGCGTCATCCCATGGCAGATGGGCGTGGTAGCCAAACTGCTGCGGCTGTTGCCCAACGCCCTTTTTGACCGGGTGCTGGCCGGGCGGCCGCGCAAGCAGCGCCAGGGGGAATAAGTCGCAGCGGGATCGTCGTTGCGCAACAGGCCTGCGACATGCGGCGCGCTAAGGGCCGCAATGTGTAGCAAAGTGTTTCAAATGTTGCAGTAAATGCGCACAATGGGGTGGAGCCACCCCATGACCCGCCGCAGATCCCACGCCCATACCAGCGAAGAGCCCCTGACGCAGCTGCTGTACTGCAGCCGCAAGACCCGGGCTTTGCCGGTCACCGAGCTGCGCAGCCTGGTCGAACACGGGGCCCGCAAAAACCAGCACAGCCAGATCAGCGGCACCCTGCTGGCCGGTTGCGGCCTGTACCTGCAGTTCCTGGAGGGGCCGGCGGCCGAGGTCAACGCCCTGTGGACCCGGCTGCAGCGCGACCGGCGCCACGTCAAGCCCGTGCTGATGATGCAGAACGCCCGCGGCGCGAGCCGCCTGTACCCGGCGCATCCCATGGCCTACCAGGGGCAGGTCACGCCGTTGCAGTTCACCTCGCTGGCGCGGGACGTGCGCGAGCACGTCAACGCCCATGCCGTCTGGCATCTGGGCACGCGTGAGCTGGCCCAGATGGTCGACCGCAGCGCGCGGCGCCAGGAACGTCTTGGACAGGAGCCCGACGATGAGTAAGTCCCGACCGGTCGAAATTCTGCAGGAACTCCTGCACCCCCTCGCCCACGGCGGGGAGTTGCCGTGGCACGACCAGATCACCCAGAAAGCCCCGCTGTCGATCCCCGATGCCCAGTGGGCCTCGGACGACGAGCTGGACGTGCTGCTGGGCGGGCTGATCTGGCGCGAGCGCCGTGCCCTGAAGAAGCGGGTGTCGCACTGGCTGTCGCGCAGCGTCCTGCTGGCCGTGGTGGACACCCTGGCCTGGCGCGTGGCCGTGCGCCCCCGCGTGACCAAGGACCATCTGCCCGACGCCCGCTTTGTGGCCCGCCCCTCCAGTGCCGCCACCCCGCCCGACAGCTTCCGCTCGCTGCCGCTGGACGACCTGTTGTGGAAATTCGGGCTCTTTGGGCCTGACAGCCACAAGGTGCTCCCCCGCAGCTTTCTGGGCCAGCCCCTGGTGCTGCGTCAGCTCCCGCAGGTGTCCGAAGGCCTGCTGGCCCCGCGCCACCTGAGCCTGATGCGCGTGCTGGGCACCCAGGGCTGGCTCTTCAACGACCTGCTCACGCACCTGGAGGCCAACCGCGACGACCTGCTGCGCGATCTCTGCGCGCTGTACCTGACGCGGGCCCTGGATCTGGCGTAAGGACTTGACCGCCCCGCGCTATGGTTTTCATAGCGCACAGTGGCCGCCCGGCAAGGACTCCACAGCAAAAAGGCTCCGAAAGGAGCCTTTTTTGTTGCCTCGGGGAGGTGTCAGTAGCCGCCGCGGCTACCGCCGCCGCCGCCACCGCCACGCGGGCCGGAGCCGTAGGGGCTGCGGAAACCGCCGTCGCCACCACCGCCGCCGCTGCGGCCACCACCGCCGCCTTCACGACGGCCGCCGCCACCACCACCGCCATAGCCGCCACCACCGCCGCCGCCATAGCCCCCTCCGCCGCCACCACCGTAGCCGCCGCCACCACCACCGCCGTAACCACCGCTGCGGGGGGGGCGGGCTTCCATGGGACGGGCCTCGTTGACGACGACGCTGCGGCCACCCAGGGGCTGGCCGTTCATGCCGTTGATGGCTGCCTGCGCTTCCGCGTCGCTGCCCATCTCGACAAAACCGAAGCCCTTGGAACGGCCGGTGTCGCGCTCCATCATGACCTTGGCGCTGGTGACCGCGCCGAACTGGCCGAAGGCCTGTTCAAGATCGCTGTCGCGCACCGAGTAAGGCAGATTGCCCACGTACAGTTTGTTGCCCATCAAGGGACTCCTCAAAAAACATTGACCCGAAGCGATGGAGTCCCGAAAACGCATTCAACCCACGAGAGACGCGAAAGTGACCGGTTCACCGCAAACTAGCGCCAGCTTTTGCGAGCACGCGCGATCGCATTATTAACCAGATATAGCAAAAACAGGCAAGCGCCACGCCATGAAAAAAGGGCCCCAAAGGGCCCTTTTGATGCACCGAATTGATGCGGTGCGGGGGGGTGCGATCAGTAGCCGCCGCGGCCACCGCCACCACCGCCGTAACCGCCGCCACCACCACCGCCGCCGTAGCCACCGCTGCGGGGAGGACGGGCTTCCATCGGACGGGCTTCATTGACCACGAGGCCACGGCCGCCGATTTGCTGGCCGTTCATGCCGCTGATGGCGGCTTGTGCTTCGGCATCGCTGCCCATTTCGACAAAGCCGAAACCCTTGGAGCGGCCGGTGTCGCGCTCCATCATGACCTTGGCGCTGGACACGGTGCCGTACTGGCTGAATGCCTGCTCCATGTCGCTGTCACGGAAGGAATAGGGCAGGTTGCCCACGTAAAGTTTGTTGCCCATGAAAGGGACTCCTGGAAAAAGACGCAAAACGCGATGGAGTCCGCAAAACGCAATCAACAAACCGATAAATTCAAAGACGCGAAACTGACCATTCACCGCAAACTTGTACCGCCCCTTGCGGCACGGTACTCGGGGATTATCGGCGATATTGGCCGAAACGCGAAACTTGCCGCTATTCGTCGTGGTAGTTGCGCCATTGCCGCATGGCGTTTCGCAGCGTCAGCAGCTGCCGCTCGAAGGGCGGGCAGGCCTTGCAGGCCAGCAGGTGCAGGTGCAGCAACACGCGGCTGTGCAGCGGCAGCGGCCGGTCTTCACGGGCCACCATCAGGGCCGCGGCGTCGCGGCAGGAGATCATCGTCGGGCGCTTCATGGGGCGGGGCGGTTGCCAAACCAGTTCAGTTCCAGGCATTCGCGCAGGCGCAGCCGGGCGCGGTGCAGCTGGACATACAGGTTGGTCGGCGTGAGCTGCAAGGCCTTACAGATGTCGGCCACCGGCAATTCCAGCCACTCGCGCATCAGGAAGACCCGCCCCATGGCCGGCGGCAGCTTGTCGGCGCAGGCTTCCAGCACCTCGAAGAACTGGCGTGAATTCAGGTCCTGCTCGGGGTTGCCCCAGTCGGCGGGCCGGGCCGCGAAATGCCCGTTGGCCTTGAAGGTCAGCGCGTCCAGCTCCTCGCTGCCGTCGCCCTCTTCAGTGACCAGCGCCACCTCGCGGGCGTGCAGGCGCAGCGTGTCGATGACCTTGTGCTTGAGGATGCCGACCAGCCAGGTCTTGAGCTGCGAGCGGTTGGCGAACGACTGCGGCTTGGCCAGCGCGGCAAGCAGGGTCTCGGACACCGCGTCCTCGGCCCAGCTGTCGTTGCGCAACTGCAGCCGGGCAAAACGCAGCAGGTAGGTCCGGTGTTCGACCAGTTGGCTTTCCAGGGTCATGGTCATGGCTGTAAGAAGGAATCATCGCATACGACAGACGGCATGCTGTCCAGAATCCTGCCCCTTTTATCGCCCCTGTTCCTGGCCCCCGCGCTGCTCGCCGGGGCCCCGGCGCAGGCCCAGACACCCGCGCCCACGCCGGTGCCAGCGCCCACGTCGGCCGCGGCTCCTGTCACCCATCCGGTGGTCGAGGGCAAGACGGTGGATGGCAAGCCGTTTTCGCTCAGCTCGCAGCGCGGCAAGGTGGTGCTGCTGATGTTCTGGTCCACCGGCTGCGCCGTGTGCCGCGACAAGATGCCCGAGCTGCGCCAGAACTACCAGGGCTGGGCCGGCAAGCCGTTCGAGCTGGTGCTGGTCAGCACCGACCGGCGCGTGCAGGACCTGTATGCCTACGAGCAGATCATCTCGCGCACCGTGCCGCTCAAGCAGCGCTTTGTGCAGCTGTGGGCCGGCGAGGCGGGCTACCGCGACAACCTGGGCGCGCCCGGGCAGCTGCCCGCCACGCTGCTGATCGACAAGACCGGCAAGGTGGTGGCGCGCTATGCGGGCCGCATGCCGGCCGAGGCCTGGGACCAGGTTGCCGAATTGCTGTGAGGGCCACCCGCCCGCAAAATCCCGTGCGTCCGATCCTGCATCGCTTGCGTATGTAAGAAGTCCGGCTGCGGCCAGACCAAAAACCTGACCCCGGGGCAGCCTGCCCCGGACCCATGTAGACCCCAACCCTGTACCAAGGAGCTTTTCATGAACCAACGTGCCCTCATCGCCTCTGCCGCCGTGTCCCTGCTGTCCACCCTGATGGTCGCCACGCCGGCCGCCGCGGCCGACAAGGAAAAATGCTTTGGCATCGCCAAGGCCGGGCAAAACGACTGCGCCAACCTCTCGGGCAGCCATTCGTGCGCCGGCCAGTCCAAGCTGAGCGACGACAAGGGCGAGTGGAAGTACGTGGCCAAGGGCACCTGCAAGACCATGAAGGGCCTGACCGCCGACGAAGCCAAGGCCGCCGCCAAGAAGGCCTGACGCGCCCGCGCCTTTCCTGCCGCCCTCCCACCGATGCCCTGATGACCCGCCGGCGATGAACTCCACCACGGCGAGCGTTGGCATCGGGTGGCGGCACCCGCATTACGCGCAGCTGCTGGCGCAGCAGCCCGCGCTGGACTTTCTGGAAGTCCACTCCGAGAACTTCTTTGGCGAGGGCGGCGCGGCGCTGGCCGTGCTGCAACAGGCGCGCGCCGATTACCCCATCAGCCTGCACGGCGTCGGCCTGGCGCTGGGCTCGGCCGCGGGCATCGACGAAGCGCACCTGGCGCAGCTGCAGCGCCTGGTGTCGCGCATCGAGCCCGTGCGCGTGAGCGACCACGCCTGTTTTGCGCGCGGCACGCTGGGCGCGCAGCCCGTCCACGCGGCCGACCTGCTGCCCCTGCCCTTCAATGACGAAGCCCTCGCGGTGCTCAGCGCCAACGTGCAGCGCGTGCAGGACCGCTTGCAGCGCCCGCTGCTGGTGGAGAACCTCTCGGCCTACATCGATCTGGCCGGCAGCGACCAGCCCGAGGCCGGCTTTCTGGTGGCCCTCACGCGGCGCACCGGCTGCCAGCTGCTGGTGGACGTGAACAACCTCTATGTGAACGCGCTCAATGCGCAGCTTGCGGGCAGCCCGCAAGACCCGCTGCAGGCCTGCCGCGACTGGCTCGACGCCATCCCGGCCGCGGCCGTGGGCGAGCTGCATGTGGCGGGCCATTGCCGCGTCAGCGACGAACTTGGCGACATCGTCATCGACGACCACGGCAGCCGCGTCTGCGACGCCGTCTGGCAGCTGCACCGCCACGCGCTGGCGCGCTTTGGCGCGGTGCCCACGCTGGTCGAATGGGACACCGGCATCCCCCCGCTGGCCGTGCTGCTCGACGAGGCGGCACGGGCGCGTGGCGTGCTGGCCCAACCGCGCGAGGCGCTGGCATGAGCGCCGGCCTCGCCGCGCAGCAGCAGGCCCTGCTGGGCGCGCTGTGGGCGGGCGACCCTGAAACTGCTATGCATTCTGTAGCGCAACATGCCCGCCAGTCCTGGACTCCAGCCTCAAATCACTTGAAACGCGGGCTGCAGGCCTACCGCAGCCACGGTCTGGCGCTGGCCGGGCGCGTGCTTGACGCGGCTTTCCCGGTTTTGGCCCAGCTGCTGGGCGAAGACAACTTTGGCGCGCTGGCGCCCGCCTTCTGGCGTAGCCACCCGCCGCAGGGCGGCGACCTCGCGCAATGGGGCGGCGCGCTGCCGGCCTTTGTGGGCGCCGCGCCGCAACTGGCCGACGAGCCCTACCTGGGCGATGTGGCGCGCGTGGAATGGGCCCTGCACCAGGCCGCCAGCGCGGCCGACACCGTGCCCGACCTGGCCTCGCTCGCGCTGCTCACCACCCATGACCCGGCCGGCCTGCGGCTGCGGCTGTCGGCGGGCGTGGCCTGCGTGGCCAGTGCCTGGCCCGTGGTGAGCATCGTCCAGGCCCACCGCACGGGCGAGCCCACGCTGGCGCAGGCTGGCCAGCGGCTGCGCGACGGCGCCGCCGAAACCGCGCTGGTCTGGCGCGAGGGCCTGCAGCCCCGGCTGCGCGAGGCCCTGCCCGGCGAGCCCGAGCTGATCAGCGCGCTGCTGGCCGGCGAGCCGCTGCTGCCCGCCCTGGCCCACGCCCAGGCGCTGGACATCACCGCCTGGCTGTCCACCGCCGCGCCCACCGGCCTGCTGGCCGGGGTGCAGGCCGTCTGATCCCCGTTCACCCCCATCCCACCCGAGGAAACCCATGAACCCCGCCACCTCCCCCACGCTGCTGCAACGCGCCCTGGCCCTGTGGGCCCGCTTCTCCGCGGGGCTGGACGCCCTGCAGCCCGTTGCCGCGCTGGCGGCGCGCCTGTATGTGGGCCAGGCCTTCTTTCTGTCGGGCCTGACCAAGCTGCGCGACTGGGACATCACCGTCGCCCTGTTCACTGATGAATACCAGGTGCCGCTGCTGCCGCCCGAGCTGGCCGCGCTCATGGGCACCGCCGGTGAACTGGTGCTGCCCGTGCTGCTGGTGCTGGGCCTGGGCGGCCGCTTCGCGGCGCTGGGGTTGTTCTTGGTGAACGCGGTGGCCGTGGTGTCGCTGGCCGAGATCGCGCCGGCGGCCCTGCAGCAGCATGTGTTCTGGGGCGCGCTGCTCGCGGGGCTCGCCATTTACGGGCCCGGCGCCTGGTCATTGGAGCGGCTGGTGCTGCCCCGGCTGCTCGGCCGCCAGGCGGCCTGAGCCGCGCGGGCCGCGGCGCGGCCTACCAGTTGACCTCGCGGTCAGGCGTGGCGCCGATCTTGTGGATCGACAGGTCGGCGCCGTCGTATTCCTCCTCGGGCGACAGGCGCAGGCGGGTCACGGTCTTGATCAGGCCATAGACGGCAAAGCCGCTGGCCAGCGCCCAGCCCACACCCATCAGCGTGCCCACCAGCTGCGCGCCAAAGCTCACGCCACCCAGCCCGCCCAGCGCCTGGCTGCCAAAGATGCCGGCCGCCAGCCCGCCCCAGGCGCCGCACAGGCCGTGCAGCGGCCACACGCCCAGCACGTCGTCGATCTTCCATTTGTTCTGCGTGAGCGTGAACATCACCACGAAGATGCCGCCGGCAATGCCGCCCACCACCAGCGCGCCCAGCGGGTGCATCAGGTCGGAGCCCGCGCACACCGCGACCAGGCCGGCCAGCGGGCCGTTGTGCACAAAGCCCGGGTCGTTCTTGCCCAGCGCCAGCGCCGCCAGCGTGCCGCCCACCATGGCCATCAGCGAGTTGACGGCCACCAGGCCCGAGATCTTGTCGATGGTCTGCGCGCTCATCACGTTGAAGCCGAACCAGCCCACCGTGAGAATCCACGCGCCCAGCGCCAGGAACGGGATGTTGGACGGCGGGTGGGCCGAGATGGCGCCGTCCTTGCGGTAGCGGTTGGCCCGCGCGCCCAGCAGGATCACCGCCGGCAGCGCCAGCCAGCCGCCCACGGCGTGGACCACCACCGAGCCCGCAAAGTCATGGAACTCGGCGCCCGTGGCGGCCAGGATCCAGGCCTGCACGCCAAAGTGCTGGTTCCAGACAATGCCTTCAAAGAAGGGGTAGATCAGCCCCACGATGACCGCGGTGGCGATCAGCTGCGGCCAGAACCGCGCGCGCTCGGCAATGCCGCCCGAGATGATGGCCGGGATGGCCGCGGCAAAGGTCAGCAGGAAGAAGAACTTGACCAGCTCGTAGCCGTTCTTCGCGGCCAGCTGCTCGGCACCCACAAAAAAGTGCGTGCCATAGGCCACGCCATAGCCCACCATGAAATACACCACGGTCGACACCGAAAAGTCGACCAGGATCTTCACCAGCGCATTCACCTGGTTCTTTTTGCGCACGGTGCCCAGTTCAAGAAAGGCAAAGCCGGCATGCATGGCCAGCACCATGATGCCGCCCAGCAGAATGAACAGCGCGTCCGAGCCCTGTTTTAGTGCTTCCATAAGCTCCTCTTTGGATAAATTGCTTGTGATTGGTGCGTTTTTGGGTGGATTCAGCAAAAACGCACCATAAGCAAGCAAGAAATACGCCAGAAGAGTGCAACCAGGCGGCGAGGGCCGCGACATTTATAATGGCGGCTGTCATTGGGGAGTAGCCTCCCTTCAATTCTGAGAGGGGCTTGCGTCAACAGACTTGGGGTGCATTACTGCGGCCCATGGCGCAAGCGGTTGTCCGGACTTGGCGAGACCTTTGACTGCGCAGCCTCCGTTTTGGCCGGGGATGCCGCGCAGTCATCGGTGTGTCCGTTCCGGCCGGAGTCCTTCATGGAAGCCCTTCTCGTCTCCACCTCCATCGTTGCCCTGGCCGAAATGGGCGACAAAACCCAGCTGCTCGCCCTGGTGCTGGCCGCGCGGTTCCGCCGCCCCTGGCCCATCGTGCTCGGCATCCTCGTGGCCACGCTGGCCAACCACGCGCTGGCGGGCGCGGCCGGCGCCTGGCTCACCACCATGCTGGGGCCGGACGTCTTGCGCTGGGTGCTGGGCGGCTCGTTCCTGGCCATGGCGGCGTGGATGCTGGTGCCTGACAAGCTGGATGAAGACGAAGCCACCACGGCGCCTCGCTTCGGCGTGTTTGGCACCACGGTGGTCGCTTTCTTTCTGGCCGAGATGGGCGACAAGACGCAGATCGCTACCGTGATGCTTGCCGCCCGCTACGACGCCTACTTCTGGGTGGTGGCCGGCACCACGCTGGGCATGATGCTGGCCAACGCGCCCGTGGTCTGGCTTGGCGACCGCATCACGCGGCGCGTGCCCATTGCGCTGGTGCACCGCATCTCGGCGGCCATCTTTGTGGCGCTGGGCGTGCTCGCGCTGGTGGGCTGGCGTTGATATACTGCGGGCTCAGCGCCGATTTGCTTCAGCTTGCGGGCGCTCAATAAATTCAGCTAAAGATCGAAAGCCTGCCCACCCGGCCTCGTTTTTTAGCGACGCCGGGTTTTTTGTTTTTGCCTGTCTTTCTGCCTTTTCGCCAAAGATGATCGTCACGCCCCAGTTCATGGATTTCAGCGAGCCGCTGGCGCTGCAAAGCGGCGCGTCGATTCGCGGCTACACGCTGGCCTATGAAACCTATGGCCGGCTCAATGCCGACAAGTCCAACGCCGTGCTGGTCTGCCACGCGCTGAACGCCTCGCACCATGTGGCCGGCGTGTATGAGGGCCAGCCCAAGTCCGAAGGCTGGTGGGACAACATGATCGGCCCGGGCAAGCCCGTGGACACCGACCGCTTCTTCGTCATCGGCGTCAACAACCTGGGCTCGTGCTTTGGCTCCACCGGGCCCATGGCCACCCACCCCGACACCGGCCAGGTCTATGGCGCCGACTTTCCCGTGGTCACCGTGGAGGACTGGGTGAATGCGCAGGCGCGCCTGCTCGACGCGCTGGGCATCAACACGCTGGCCGCCGTCATGGGCGGCAGCCTGGGCGGCATGCAGGCCCTGGCCTGGACGCTGCAATACCCGCAGCGCGTGCGCCACGCCGTGGTGGTGGCCAGCGCGCCCAACCTCACGGCCGAGAACATTGCCTTCAATGAGGTGGCGCGCCGCGCCATCGTGACCGACCCCGACTTTCACGGCGGCCACTTCTACCGCCACGGCGTGGTGCCCAAGCGCGGCCTGCGCATCGCCCGCATGATCGGCCACATCACCTACCTGAGCGACGACGTGATGAACGAAAAGTTCGGCCGACAGCTGCGTGAAGAGGTGGCCGGCGGCTACAAATACACCACGCAGGACATCGAGTTCCAGATCGAAAGCTACCTGCGCTACCAGGGCGACAAGTTCAGCGACTACTTTGACGCCAACACCTACCTGCTGATCACCCGCGCGCTGGATTACTTTGACCCGGCCCTGCCCCACGACGGCAACCTCACGCGCGCGCTGGCCGGCGCCACTGCGGGCTTCCTGCTGGTGAGCTTCACCACCGACTGGCGCTTCTCGCCCAGGCGCAGCCGCGAGATCGTCAAGGCCCTGCTCGACAACCGGCGCGACGTGAGCTACGCCGAGATCGACGCCCCCCACGGCCACGACGCCTTCCTGCTGGACGACGCGCGCTACCTTGGCGTGGTGCGCTCGTACTTTGAAGGCAAGGTGGCCGCCGCCGCCGGGAGCCGCCCATGAGCGACCTGCAGACCCAGCGCCACATTGCCGCCCTGGTGCCGCCCGGCTCGCGCGTGCTCGACCTGGGCTGCGGCGACGGCGCGTTGCTCGACTTGCTGCAGCGCGAACGCGGCTGCAGCGGCTACGGCGTGGAAATTGCCGACGCCAACGTGGCCGCCTGCGTCAAGCGCGGCGTCAACGTGATCCAGCTCAACCTCGACGAGGGGTTGCAGATGTTTGACGACAACAGCTTTGACGTGGTGCTGCAGATCGACACGCTGCAGCACCTGCGCAACGCCGAAACCATGCTGCGCGAAACCGCGCGCGTGGGCAAGCGCGGCATTGTGGCCTTCCCCAACTTTGCGCACTGGCCCAACCGGCTGGCTGTGCTGCGCGGGCGCATGCCCGTGACCCGGCGCCTGCCCTACCAGTGGTATGACACGCCCAATATCCGCGTGGGCACCTTCAAGGACTTTGAAGTGCTGGCCCACAAGAACGAGCTGCGCGTGCTCGACGCCTTTGGCGTGCAGGACGGGCGCGAGGTGCGCTGGCTGCCCAACGCGCGCGCCGGCACGGCGGTGTTCATGTTTGAAGGCGGCTGAGGTAATATCCGCCCATCGGGAATTCAGCCTCCCGAATCCTCACGGATAGACGGTGTCCCGTCCAAGCGCTGGTAACGCTCAGGAGCATTCCATGGACACCGCTGCACGACCCGTTCCCCCCTTTTCCCCTCTTGTTTCCCCTGTGGATCTGCGCGCCCGCCTGGGCCGCGCCGACGCCCCGTTGCTGCTGGATGTGCGGCGCGAGGCCCGCTTTGCCGAAAGCCCGCGCCTGCTCGCTGGCGCCCTGCGCTGCGCGCCTGAAGACGTGGCGCGCCTGGCGCAAACCCAACCGCCGCGCGAGGTGGTGGTCTATTGCGTGTACGGCCACAACGTCAGTGAAGAGGCCGCGGCCACGCTGCGCGCGGCCGGCTGGCCGGCCTTTGCGCTGGCCGGCGGCATCGAGGGCGGGCAGGACGGCGTGGACGCGCCCGACGCCATTGCCCGGTGGCGCGCCCGCCCGCCGCTGACCCTGCTCAAGCGGCCCGATCTGGGGGTGAGCGGCGAGCGCCCCTCGCGCTGGGTCACGCGCGAGCGGCCCAAGATCGACCGCGTGGCCTGCCCCTGGCTGATCCGCCGCTTCATTGACCCGCGCGCCGAGTTCTTCTATGTGCCCACGGCGCAGGTCTTTGCCGAAGCCGAGCGCCTGGGCGCCGTGGCCTATGACATCCCCGGCGCGCCCATCACGCACGAGGGCGAGCGGTGCAGCTTTGACGCGCTGCTCAAGGCGTTTGACCTGCAGGACGATGCGCTGGCGCGGCTGGCCACCATCATCCGCGGCGCCGACACCGGCCAGCTGCAGCTGGCGCCCTCATCGGCCGGGCTGCTGGCCTTGTCGCTGGGTCTGTCGCGCGTGCACCGCGATGACACGGCCCTGCTCGAGGCCGCCATGCCCCTGTACGACGCGCTGCACGCCTGGTGCCTGGACGCCGTGGCCGAAACGCACAGCTGGCAACCCGCCGCAATGACCGGAGCGCCTCTGTGACCGGCCCTGTGAGCGCCGTGCCCCTCGGCCAGGCCCTGCGCTTCTGGCTCAAGCTCGGCTTCATCAGCTTTGGCGGGCCCGCGGGGCAGATCGCCATCATGCACCGCGAGCTGGTGGAGCAGCGCCGCTGGATCAGCGAGCGGCGCTTTCTGCACGCGCTGAACTACTGCATGCTGCTGCCCGGGCCCGAGGCCCAGCAGTTGGCCACCTACCTGGGCTGGCTCATGCACCGCACCTGGGGCGGCATTGCGGCGGGCGCGCTGTTTGTGCTGCCCTCGCTGCTCATCCTCATGGGGCTGAGCTGGGTCTATGTGGCCTGGGGCCACACGCCGCTGGTGGCCGCGCTGTTCTACGGCATCAAGCCCGCCGTGGCGGCCATCGTGCTGCACGCGGTCTGGCGCATTGGCAGCCGCACGCTCAAGGCGCCGCGCCGCACACCGCTGCTGTGGGCCGTGGCGCTGCTGAGCTTTGTGGGGCTGGTGCTGTTCAAGCTGCCCTTCCCCTGGCTGGTGCTGGGCGCGGCGCTCACGGGCTGGCTGGGCGCGCGCTGGGTGCCCGGGCAGTTTGCGGGCGGTGGCGGGCATGGTGCGACGTCGCAGGCCCCTGGCCAGGCTCAGGGCGAACAGGCGTGGGTGATTGACGACCACACCCCGCCGCCGCCCCACGCACACTTCTCGCGCGCGCGGCTGGCCGCGGTGGTGCTGGTGGGCGCGGCGCTGTGGCTGCTGCCCATGGGGCTGCTGGTGGCCACGCGCGGCGCGCACGACACGCTCACGCAAATGGGCTGGTTCTTCACCAAGGCCGCGCTCATGACCTTTGGCGGCGCCTACGCCGTGCTGCCCTATGTGTTCCAGGGCGCGGTGGAGCAGTTCCAGTGGCTCAGCGCCCCGCAGATGATGGACGGGCTGGCCCTGGGCGAGACCACGCCCGGCCCGCTCATCATGGTGGTGGCCTATGTGGGCTTTGTGGGCGGCTGGGCCCGCCAGGTGCTGGGGCCCGACCTGCTGCTGGCCGGCGCGGCGCTGGCGGCCACGGTGGTCACGTGGTTCACCTTCTTGCCGTCGTTCGTGTTCATCCTGGCGGGCGGCCCGCTGGTGGAATCCACCCACGGCCGGCCGGCCTTCACCGCGCCGCTGACCGCCATCACCGCCGCGGTGGTGGGCGTCATGGCCAGCCTTGCTCTGTTTTTTGTAGCGCAAGTAGGCCGCCCCGTCTGGACTCCAGGCCTTTTTGGCTTGAAAGTGGACGCGCCGGCGCTGTTGCTCATGGTTCTGGCCACGGTGGCGCTGTTCCGCTTCAAGCTGGGCGTGATCCCGCTGATTGCCGGCTGCGCTATCCTCGGCGCGGCAACCCGGTTTCTTGTATGACAACTTCCTTCACCCCCGTGACCAGTGGCGCCCGCCTGTCTGACCAGGTGGCGCAGCAGCTTGCGGCGCAGATCAAGGCGGGCGGCCTGGCGCCCGGCGACAAGCTGCCGCCCGAGGCGCGGCTGGTGGAGCAGTTCAAGGTCAGCCGCACCGTGGTGCGCGAGGCCGTGTCGCGCCTCAAGTCGCTGGGGCTGGTGGACTCGCGCCAGGGCAGCGGCGTGTATGTGAACGCCAGCCAGCCCTTCTCGCCGCTGAACTTTGACGCCAAACACGCCGACTCGCGCAGCGCCGTGGTGCAGATGGTGGAGGTGCGCCGCGCGCTGGAGGCCGAGGCCGCCATGCTGGCCGCGCAGCGCCGCACGGCAACAGACATCAAGCGCATCCAGAAAGCGGTCAAGGCGCTGGACAAGGCCATGGCCATGGGCGCCGACGGCGTGGAGGAAGACGTGCGCTTTCACCGCAGCATTGCCGAGGCCGCGCACAACCCCTTCCTCATGGGCACGCTGGACTACCTGGCGCAGTTCATGCGCGGCGCCATCAGCGTGACGCGCGCCAACGAGGCGCGCCGCGAAGACTTCAGCACCCAGGTGCGCGGCGAGCACGCCGCCATTGCCGCCGCCATCGAGGCCGGCGACCCCGCCAAGGCCCGCCAGGCCGCCGGCCGCCACATGCACAACGCCATCCGCCGCATCGAGCACGCCGACCCGGCGTTCTGGTCGCAGGAGGGGGAGAGGTTGGCGGAGCCGTTGGTGAGCAAGTTGTTGAAGGCCTGAGTTTCCGTTGGTGTATCCGTCCGCCACGCGGACTTTATAGGCTTCAACGTCGGGCGAACCTATATTGCGGGTTGCTGAAATCCACTTCAACAGACGAAGACCGCGCTTGGTAGACATAGCCCCTCCTGGTGTTGAGGCTATAGTGCAACAAGCGCGCACGCCCCGATGGTTGATTGAGCAGACGGAGCGCCCGGGACGACGGAGCAATGCGGGGTGTCATTGTGGCGAGCGCAGCAGGCCCGCAACCTGCATAAAGGAGGATCGATGACATCAACAGACCAGAATGGCCAGGTTATCGCGCAGAGTTATCCCGCAGCCGGGCAAGCCTGGCTTTTGCGGGGTTTGAGGTCGCCAGTTATCGGACCTGCCTTGGCCGTCGAGGCGCCAAAATCCCAACCGCAACAGGCGCTTAGCTGCGTTCCGCTGTCCCAGGTTATCCCGCGTTTGCGGGATAACGCTTCTCACCGTGCGGTCTAGATTACGTTAAACATCGGAAATGCCACGCACACGTGTTCCGCTAGAGGTTGCCGCTGGGAAGCTGATCTCAGCTATCCAGCGCGAATGGCATGCCGAGTCTGGCGAATCGGAGGCTCATGAAAGCGAAAACGTACTGCACACGTCGCATTCGCTTCTTCAGGCCGCGTCGACCGGCTCAATCTCGTCAGTTGTCGGTTCAGATTCCGTTTCCGCATTTCTTGGTCAGGAATGGGTTCGGAAACATCCACGAGTTTGGCCGCACATCCAAGTCTTGGAAGCTGTTGCGCGCGAGGATTCCGATGCCTAACATTCCGGCCCATCCGACCGCCTGCGGCGGCCGCTGGCCTCTACGTTATCCCTCATCAAGAGCCACCTCGTTATTCCACAAACCATCATGAGCACAGTACTCTGGGCAAATCAACTAGTGAACGGTGAAGTCGTCAGTGAGAATGAGGACTACTACGTTCTTTACAAGCACGGCAAGCGCATTGACGCGATCTGCAAAGAGCTCAAGCTGAGGCCATTGACGTCTTTTTGTGACCTCACCGATGTCAAATTCAACAATGACGAGTCTGATCTGCCGCCCGGGGCGATGTCGACGAACGACGTAATGAAGGTGAGCGGCGTCTGGATCGACGGGAAAGAAGCCCACGAAGTTTTGGATCGCGTGCTCCAGTACGTGAAGGAGAAGAGTCCTCGCTTTGGCTTTCTGAAGAACGAGCTGTCTGATGTGATCGATGAACTCGAAGCGTCCATCAAGTTTGCAGAAGCCGCAAAGACGGCAAACGCGAAGTTCAACTTCTCGGTAGTACAGTGAATGAGGGATAACAAGTTGTTGGTCACGGACAAGCAGCAACAGAAGGCCGCTGCGCGGCCTGTGCTGCCTGCCGTACAACGCCGCCGATAAACCTCATGTCCAAGCGCGCGCTGAAGTTCCCAAGTTGCTATGAGCTGGCAATTTCACCGGGGCAAGCATTCGTTGCCTCACTCGGACGAGATGTAGTTGTCGCGAGTCTTGCGCAGCGCGAAAGGCGCTTCTCGTCCAGAGCCCTGGCCCACCCTGCACATGCAGCCTTCAATACCGGCGAGGCGCGCCTCGCGGTGAAGAATACATCCGGCGACATGATTACCTTGGATCTGTCCGATGGACAGGTCATCGCTCGCTTGAACGCGAAGGGCCACGATGAGGGGGCGGCAATTCACTATTCGGCGTGCGACCATTTTTTGGTCGACGGCTCCTGGAATGGTGCAATTCGCGTCCGGCGAGCCGATACGCTCGACGTCGTCGAAGAGTTCACTTACGAGAACGAGATGATCACGAGTGTGTCGAAGACAGATGATGGAAGCCTCTGGCTCTTCGCACACCAGCCAAAAACGCGCGATGGGGAGAATTTTCCAGAACCACCTTACATGACGCTTTGGGACTGGCCCTTGCGAAAACCGATTCGGAGGATTGACCCGCATTTCCATTCGGTAGGTACAGCCTCTATCTCTCCGTGTGGCACGTGGATCGCGACCCGTGGCCGTCATCGCGCTTTGTCTGATGGAACGCTTCTCCCCGACGAACTACGCATCTCCGACGCCTCGGGGGAGGCCCGCTGGTCGACGAACGTTACCTTTTCCGGAACCGCATATCGGGCACGTTGGTCTGCCGACGGCCGTCTGGTTGGTACCGTCGACCGGTCTGGGGTTCTGGTATTTACTGCAGAGGGACTTACACCTCAACGGACTGTCTCGGCGGAGTTTGCCTCTGATGTGGCTTTCATCGACGATGGGACTTCAGCAGTAATCGGTACCTGGTCAAGAGCATGGGTGGAAGTGCTGTGAGGTTTAACGGGGCACTCTGACGGACGTCATCGGGGCAGGCTTCTCCTGCTTATGTCTCTCCGGTCATTTGCGACGGTAAGACGGCTTACCCAAGCGGAAAGTCGCTGGGCGCTGTCCGCTTTTGGGTGGATGAGTCAACCTGTCGCCCCACCCCTTCCGCCCCCACCCAATCTCTCTTACATTTGTAACCTGCCCAGCCCCGCCAGCTCCCGCGCAGGGCCGCCCAGGAGAAATCATGGAACAACAGGAAAAGCAGCAAATCCAGGCCGTCGTGCACAAGATGCTCGGCGCCATGGTCCAGTTGAAGGGGTCGGACCTGTTCCTCACGGCCGGCTTCCCGCCCGCCATCAAGCTCAACGGCAAGCTGACCAAGCTGAACGAAACGGCGCTCACGGCGGAGCAGACGGGCAAGATGGCGCGCGCCATCGCGTCTGAAAAGCAGTGGCAGGGCTACATCGACACCAAGGGCCAGAACTTTGCCATTTCGCTGGAGGGCCTGGGCCGCTTCCGCATCAACATCTTCACCCAGCAGCAGCGCACGGGCATGGTGATCCGCGTCATCACCACCGAGATCCCGGATTTCGACAAGATGAACCTGCCGCCCATCCTGAAGGATGTGGTGAAGGAAAAGCGCGGCCTGATCCTGCTGGTGGGCGGCACGGGCTCGGGCAAGTCCACCACGCTGGCGGCCATGCTGGGCGTGCGCAACCGCGAGACGCACGGCCACATCATCACCATCGAAGACCCGGTGGAATACGTGCACCCGCACGGCAACTGCATCATCACGCACCGCGAGGTCGGCATCGACACGGTGGGCTGGTTCGACGCGCTCAAGGACACGTTGCGCCAGGCGCCTGACGTGATTTTGATCGGCGAGATCCGCGACCATGAAACCATGGAATACGCGCTCAACTTTGCCGAGACGGGCCACCTGTGCATGGCCACGCTGCACGCCAACAGCGCCAACCAGGCCATTGAGCGCATCGTCAATTTCTTCCCGATCGAAAAGCACGAGCAGGTGCGCAACGACCTGGCGCTGAACATGCGCGCCATCATTTCGCAGCGGCTGGTGCGCAAGATGTCGGGCGGGCGCGCCGCCGCCATCGAGATCCTGCTGAGCACGTCCACCTCGCGCGACGCGATCGCCAAGGGCGAAATCGGCCAGCTCAAGGAGATCATGAAGAAGTCGGTCGAGCTGGGCATGAAGACCTTCGACCAATGCCTGTACGAGCTGTATGACGCAGGCGACATTTCGCTGCAGGAGGTGCAGGTCAATTCAGACGCCAAGAGCGAGCTGATGCTGCGCCTGAAGCTCAACAGCAAGCGCTTCATCCGCGAAGAACTGCCCGGCGGTGAAGCCGCCACGGGCGGGCTGTCGCTGCAGGTGGAGCCGGAGCCCGAAGAAGAATCGACCGGCCCGCTGGTCGTCCACGTCAAGCCGCGGGAGCCCGTCAAGCCCGCCGCGGCGGCACCGGTGATGCCCCCTGCGGCGCCGGCGCCGGCTGCGGCATCGCAAATGATGGATCTGTCGCTGGAGGAACCGCCGGCACCCCCGCCGCCCAAGGCCTGAGCGCCCCCACCCCGCGGAGCATGCATGAACGAGTTTGACACCATCGACGACCAGTTCGCCAGTTATGCCCGGCTGCTGACGCAAGACCCGTCGGCCCGCCTCAAGGCCCTGCGCAACTGCTCCTTCTTCCAGCCCGTGCCCGATGAATGGCTGCAGCGCATTTCCGACATGGCGCAGATCAAGACCTTTCATTCCGATGTGAGCATCACCTCGCAGGACGACGACATGAAGGCCTTCTATGTGATCCTGTACGGCGCGGCCGACGCGTACCGCAACGGCAAGCTGGTGGGCACCATTGAAACGGGCGACTGCTTTGGCGAAGGCATCTTCTTCACCGACGGCACCCTCACCACGTCGGCCACGGTCATTGCCGACGACAGGATCATCGCGGCCGAGTTCAGCAAGAGCATGATCGAAGCGCTCAATGCCGACACGCAGGCCATGGTCAGCATGGACAAGGCGCTGCTGCTGGCGCTGTTCAAGAAGCTCAGGGGCGCCAACCAGAAGATCGAAAGGCTGATGCTGACCTAGCGGCCGCCCCAGGTGGTCAGGTCCGATTTGCGCCAGCGCCGGGCGCGTTGCGGTGAAAGAATTTGTGCATCTCATCCAAGGAGCACTTCATGACCCCCACCCCCAAAGACGCCGCCAACTCGGTCTGGCAAGCCTTCGCCTCGCGCAACCCGGAGTCGATCCGCAGCGTGCTGACCGACGACTGCACCTGGAGCGCGCCGGCCAACAACGCCACCCAGGTCGCGCTGGGCCTGCCGGCGCAGATGCTGGAAACGCGCGAGGGCATCATCTCGTTCCTCGTCGATTACTTCCGCCGCCTGTTCCCTGAGGGGGCCCGGTTTGAATTCACCAAGGTGGTTGCCGAGGGCGACACCGTGGTGTTCGAGCAGCGCATGCAGGCCAGGGCCGTCAACGGCCGCCTCTACGACAACCGCTACTGCTGGATCTTTGAAATGCAGGGGCCGCGGGTGCGGCGCATCCGCGAATACATGGACACGCACGGCGGCTACGGCATGCTTTTTGGCACCGACACGCCGGGCGCGCTGGTGGCGTGACGCGGATCGAAGAGGACGGCTGGTACGCGGCGCTGAGCCGGCGGGACGCGTCGCTGGACGGGCTGTTCTTTGTGGCGGTGCGCACCACCGGCATCTATTGCCGGCCGGTGTGCCCGGCGCGCATTCCGCGGCGCGAAAACACCTCTTTCTTCCGCTCGGCGGTGCTGGCGCAGGAGGCCGGCTACCGCCCCTGCCTGCGCTGCCGCCCGGAATCGGCGCCAGACAGCCCTGCCTGGATCGGCTCGCTGGCCTCGGTCAACCGCGGCCTGCGGCTGATCGACGAGGGCGCGCTGGTCGACGGTGACGTGGAGGCGCTGGCCACGCGCCTGGGCATGACGGGCCGCCAGCTGCGCCGGCTGTTTGCGCAGCACGTGGGTGCCAGCCCGCTGGCCGTGGAGCAGACGCGCCGCGTCCTGCTCGCCAAGAAGCTGTTGCATGAAACGGCGCTGCCGGTGACCGAGATCGCCTTTGCCGCGGGCTTTGGCAGCGTGCGGCGCTTCAACGAGGCGTTTCTGGCCATGTTCGGGCGCGCTCCGTCGGCGTTTCGCCGCGCGGGCGGCCTGTTGGATGCGGCGGCGCCGATCACGGTGCAGCTGGCCTACCGCCCGCCGATCGACGCGGCCGCGGTCGCGGCGCGGGGGCACGCGGCGGGGGCGCCCGGTTGCTTCACGGTTGAGCTTCCGTTGTTCGGGCCAGAGGCTCGCGCAGCATTCAGCCCGGGGCCGGGCCACAGCTTCAGGGTCAGCCTGGAGAAGGTGCCGCTGGGCCGCATCGGCGCGGCGCTGGCCTGGCTCAAGCGCGAGGTTCTTGGCAGCGCCACGCTGTCCGGCAAGCCCTGGGGCCGCGCGAAGTCCGCCGGCTGCCAGGACGGGCCACCGCCTGAACCACGCGCGTAAGACGCTCCCCGCTTGGGCGCGGCCGCGCCAAGTTGTATGATAACCATATGAATTCTCCTCCGATTGCTGGCCTCATCGGCCTGGGCGCCATGGGCGCGGGCATGGCCCGCTCGCTGCGCCGCGCGGGGCATGCGCCCCATGTGCATGACATCCGGCCCGAGGCGGCGCAGGCTTTTGCGCAGGACGGCGGCACGGCCTGCGCTTCGCCCGCCGAACTGGCCGCCGCCTGCGATGTGGTGATCTCGGTGGTGGTCAATGCGGCGCAGACCGAGGCCGTGCTGTTTGGTGAGCACGGCTGCGCAGCGGCAATGAAGCCTGGCAGCGTGTTCGTGATGTGCTCCACCGTGGACCCGGCCTGGTCGGTCGCGCTGGAGGCGCGGCTGGCGGCACTGGGCGTCCTCTACCTGGACGCGCCCATCTCGGGCGGCGCGGCGCGCGCCGCCAGCGGCGAGATGACGATGATGACGGCCGGCCGGCCCGAGGCCTATGCGGTGGCCGAGCCCCTGCTCAACGCCATGGCCTCCAAGGTCTACAAGCTGGGCGACCGCGCGGGCGCGGGCAGCAAGGTCAAGGTCATCAACCAGCTGCTGGCGGGCGTGCACATTGCGGCGGCGGCCGAGGCCATGGCGCTGGGCCTGCGCGAGGGCGTGGACCCGGCCGCGCTGTACGAGGTGATCACCCACAGCGCGGGCAACAGCTGGATGTTTGAAAACCGCATGGCCCATGTGCTGGCCGGCGACTACACGCCGCTGTCGGCGGTGGACATCTTTGTGAAAGACCTGGGCCTGGTGCTGGACATGGCGCGCGCCAGCAAGTTCCCGCTGCCGCTGTCCAGCACGGCGCACCAGATGTTCATGCAGGCGTCCACGGCGGGCTTTGCGCGCGAGGACGACAGCGCGGTGATCAAGATCTTCCCGGGCATTGAACTGCCCGCCAAAAACTGAAACCAGGAGACATTCATGCACATTCTCATCACCGGCGGCAGCGGCTTTCTGGGCGCGCGGCTGGCTCGCACGCTGCTCGCGCAGAAAACCCTGAGCCTGCGCGGCGCACCGGCGCGCGCCATTGAGCGCATCACGCTGGCCGACCGCGTGGCACCGCCAGACGACTTGCGCGCCGACGCGCGCGTGGCCTTCATCACCGGCGACCTGCTGGACCTGATTGACGGCAAGCAGGTGCCCGCCGTGGGCACCGACGCGGTGTTTCACCTGGCGGCCGCGGTCAGCGGCGAGTGCGAGGCCGACTTTGACCTGGGCATGCGCAGCAACCTGGAGGCCACGCACAAGCTGCTGGAGGCCTGCCGTGCACTCAAGACCCAGCCCGTGTTGGTGTTTGCCAGCTCGCTGGCCGTGTTTGGCAAGCAGCCGGGCCGCCCGTTGCCCGAGCCCATCACCGACGACACCCTGCCCACGCCGCAGGGCAGTTACGGCGTGCAGAAATTCATCTGCGAGCAGCTGGTGGCCGACTACACGCGCAAGGGCTTTGTGGCCGGGCGCAGCGTGCGGCCCATGACGGTGAGCGTGCGCCCGGGCAGGCCCAACGGCGCGGCGTCGGGCTTTTTCAGCGGCATGGTGCGCGAGCCGCTGGCGGGCATCCGCGCCCAGGTGCCGGTGCCGCCCGAAACGCCCGTGGCGCTGGCCTCGCCTGGCAACACCATTGCCGGCTTTGTGCGCGCGGCCGAGGCCAGCGACGCGCAATGGGGCCCGCCCACGGCCATCAACCTGCCCTCGTTCCGCTCCACCGTGGGCGCCATGGCGCAGGCGCTTGAGAAAGTGGCCGGCCCGGCCGCCACCGCGCTGCTGGACTGGACGCCCGACCCCGCCATTGAAAAGCTGGTCAGCACCTGGCCCGGCAACCTGGCCTGGGACCGCGCGCGCGGCATGGGCCTGCAGTCGGATGCGGACTTTGAGGCCGTGATCCGCGACTACATGCGCGAGAACCCGCAGGCCATCCAGCTCGCGGTGAAGTGATGGCGGTCCAAATACTTCTAGGCTGCATCGCCGACGACTTCACGGGCGCGACGGACCTGGCCAACAACCTGGTGCGCAGCGGCATGCGCGTGGTGCAGGCCATTGGCGTGCCCACCGGCGCGCTGGATACCGGGGCCGACGCGGTGGTGATCGCGCTCAAGTCGCGCACCATCGCGCCGGCCGATGCCATCGCCCAGTCGCGGGAGGCCTTGCAGTGGCTGCAGGCCCAGGGTGCGCAGCAGATCTACTTCAAATACTGCTCCACCTTTGACAGCACGGCGCGCGGCAACATCGGCCCGGTGGCCGAGGCGCTGATGGAGGCCCTGGGCACCGACTTCACCATCGCCACGCCGGCCTTCCCTGACAACGGCCGCACGGTGTTCAAGGGGCACCTGTTTGTGGGCGAGGTGCTGCTCAACGAAAGCGGCATGCAGAACCACCCGCTCACGCCCATGACCGACCCCAACCTCGTGCGCGTGCTGCAGTCGCAGTGCCGGCGCAAGGTGGGGCTGATCGACCACAAGGCCGTGGCGCAGGGCGGGCCGGCCATTGCCGCGCGCATGGCTGCGCTGCGTGCCGAAGGCGTGGGCCTGGCCGTGGTGGATGCGGTCTCCAACGACGACCTGCTGCGCCTGGGCCCCGCGCTCAAGGGGTTGCCGCTGGTCACGGCGGGCTCGGGCGTGGCCATTGGGCTGCCGGGCAACTTCGGCATTGCTCCCTCGTTGCAGGCCAGCGCGTTGCCGCCGGCGCAGGGCCTGCAGGCCGTGGTGTCGGGCAGCTGCTCGCTGGCCACCAACCGGCAGGTGCTGGCCTTTATCCAGTCGGGCCGGCCAGCCCTGGCGGTGGACCCGTTGCGCATTGCGGCGGGTGTCGATGTGGCGGCCGAGGCATTGGCCTGGGCCGCGCCGCTGATCGCCTCGGGCCCGGTGCTGGTGTATTCGTCGGCCGACTCCAACGCCGTCAAGCAGGTGCAGGGCAAGCTCGGGGTGGAGGAGGCGGGGGCCATGGTCGAGCGCACCATTGCCGCCATTGCACGCGGCCTGGTGCAGCGTGGGGTGAGGCAGCTCGTGGTGGCGGGTGGCGAAACCTCGGGCGCCTGTGTGCAGGCGCTGAACATCACGCAGATGAAAATCGGCCCGCAGATCGACCCGGGCGTGCCCTGGTGCCACGCGCAGTCTGATGCAGCGCCGGGTGAAGGCCTGCACATCACGCTCAAGTCCGGCAACTTTGGCACCGACGACTTCTTCACCAAAGCCTTCACAATCCTGCCATGACCCGCATGACGGAAAGCCAGGCCCGCGAAGAGATCTGCCGCATCGGCAAGAGCCTGTTTGATCGCGGCTATGTGCACGCCACGGCCGGCAATATCAGCGTGCGGCTGGACGATGGTTTCCTGATCACGCCCACCGACGCCTGCCTGGGCCAGCTCGACCCCGCGCAACTGGCGCGGCTGGACGCCAGCGCGCGCCAGACCAGTGGCCCCACCGCTAGCAAAACCATAGCGCTGCATGTCGGTATTTACAGCGCTGCAAGCCGTTTTGACCCTGAAACCCGCTGCGTGACCCACACCCACAGCACGCACTGCGTGGCGCTCACTTTGCAGCCCTGCGGCGCCGAGCTGCTGCCGCCTATCACGCCGTATTTCGTGATGAAGGTGGGCCATGTGCCGGTCATTGCGTACCACCGCCCCGGCGCGCCCGAGGCCGCAGCCGAGGTGGTGCAGACCATCACGCGCTACGGCGAGCAGGGCACGCCGCTGCGCGCCGTGATGCTCGCGCGCCTGGGGCCCAATGTGTGGCACCAGACACCCGCGGCTGCCATGGCCACGCTCGAAGAGCTTGAAGAAACTGCGAAGCTGATGGTGCTGAGCCAGCCCAGGCCGGCGCCCCTCGAGGCCTCGCAGATCGAGGCCTTGCGCCAGACCTTTGGCGCGCGCTGGTAGCCGCCGGCAAGCCCGCGCGACCACCGATAAATGCAGCTCAGGGTAACTCCTGAGTTTTATTTTGCTGATCAACGTATACATTAACTCATGCGATATCAAATGCGCCAAAGCCAAAATGCCCTTCTCTGACACCCTCATCGAACCCCTGGCCCCCGCCCGGCTGGACGGGCTGGGCTGGGTGGGCCAGGGCCTGAACCGGCCTGAATGCGTGCTGGCCACCGCCGCCGGTGACCTCTTCACCGCCGACTGGCGCGGGGGTGTGGCGCACACCCATGCCGACGGCCGCCAGAGCTTCTACGCCGCCCAGCCCATGGATGGCGAAACCCTCAAGCCCAACGGCATTGCCCTGCTGAAAGACGGCGCCTTCCTGCTGGCCCACCTGGGTGCCGAGCGCGGCGGGGTGTTCCATCTGCAGCGCAACGGGCAGACCCGCCCCTGGCTGGAACAGGTGGATGGCATGGACCTGCCCCCGAGCAACTTTGTGGTCGAAGACGAGGCTGGCCGCTTCTGGCTCACGGTCAGCACCCGGCAGCAGCCGCGAGCCCTGGGCTACCGGCGCAGCTGCGCCGACGGCTTCATCGTGATGATTGACGGCAAGGGCGCGCGCATCGTGGCCGACGGCCTGGGCTACACCAACGAATGCGCGGTCGACGTGAGCGGCCAGTGGCTCTATTTCAACGAAACCTTTGCGCGCCGGCTGTCGCGCTGCGCGATCCGGGCCGACGGTTCGCTCGGCGCGCGCGAGGTGGTGGCCACCTTTGGCCCCGGCACCTTCCCCGATGGCCTGACGGCCGACGCCGAGGGCGGCTTCTGGGTCACCAGCATCGTGAGCAACCGCGTGATCCATGTGGCGCCCGACGGCGTGCAGACCCTCTGGCTCGAAGACAGCGAGCCCGACCACCTGGCCTGGGTCGAGCAGGCCTATGAGTCGTCGCAGATGGGCCGGCCCCATCTGGATGGCGTCAAGAGCCGTGTGCTGCGCAACATTTCCAGCCTGGCCTTTGGCGGCGCGGACCTGCGCACCGGCTACCTGGGCTGCCTGCTGGGCGACCGGCTGGCCACCGTCCGCATGCCGGTCGCCGGCCACCCCCCGATTCACTGGAGCTACGCATGAGCAAGAACGCACCCCTTCAAGACGGCGCCTCCCTGGTGGACGCGGCCTACCAGGACATGCGCCGCCGCATCCTGGACAACGTGTGGGCGCCCGGCTACCAGGCGCTGGAGCAGGAAATTGCGCTGCAGCTGGGCATGAGCCGCACGCCGGTGCGTGAAGCCCTGATCCGGCTTGCCAACGAAGGCCTGGTGGAGGTGATTCCGCGCCGCGGCATGCGCGTGCTGCCGGTCTCGCCCACCGACATGAAGGAGATCTACGAAATCCTCGGCGCGCTGGAAAGCATGGCCGCCGAGATGCTGGCCGCGCGCAAGCCCAGCGACGCTGAACTCAAGCCGCTGATTACCGCCACCAAGGCCATGGAAAAAGCGCTGGCGCGCGACGACCTGGATGCCTGGGCCGCGGCCGACGAAAGCTTTCATGAGCAGCTGGTCAACATGGCCGGCAACAAGCTGCTGGCCGAGGCGGTTTTCACCCACTGGGACCGTGCCCACCGCGCCCGCATGTTCACGCTGCGCCTGCGGCCCAAGCCGGTCAACTCCACCAAGGAGCACATGGCCCTGGTGGACCGGCTGCGCGAGGGTGATGCCGCCGGCGCGGCCGCCGTCAACCGCGAACACCGCCAGCGCGCCAGCCGCGAGCTGCTGGCCATTTTTGAACGCTTCCGCCTGCAGCAGATGTGAGCGTGGGCGGCCTGCCCGCCCCCCTTTCCTTTCACCCGCCCCCCATCCATGAAACCCAGTTATCACATTGCCGTGCTCCCCGGTGACGGCATCGGCATCGAAGTCATGCAAGCCGCCCGGCAGCTGCTGGCCGCGCTGGAGCCGCGCATCGGCGCGCGGTTTGCGCTGCAGGAGCTGCCCGCGGGCGCGCAGCACTACCTGGACAGCGGCGTGGCCCTGCCCGAGTCCACGCTCAAGGTCTGCGAGCAGGCCGACGCCATCCTGTTCGGTGCCATGGGCCTGCCCCATGTGCGCGGCGCCGACGGCACCGAGATCATTCCGCAGCTGGACCTGCGCTTTCACTTTGACCTGTATGCCGGCGTGCGGCCGATCCGCACCTTCAAGGGCCTGCCGACACCGCTGAGCCACCCCCAGGCGCAGCACATCGACTTTGTGCTGGTGCGCGAGAGCACCGAGGGCCTGTTCCATGCCCGCGGCCGCGGTGATGTGCGCAGCGAGGGCGGCATCGAGACCGAGGTCTACGACACCATGAAGATCACCCGTGCCGGCACCGCGCGGATCTGCGAATTCGCCTTCAAGCTCGCGCAGCGGCGAGCCCAACAAAAGGGCCGCCCGGGCCGCGTCACCAATGTGGACAAGGCCAATGTGTTCTCGTCCATGGCGTTCTGGCGCAAGGTGTTTGAAGCCTCGGCGAGGCGCTACCCCGACGTGGCCGCCGACAGCGCCTATGTGGACGCGATGGCGCTGAACCTGGTGATGAAACCCTGGACCTACGACGTGATGGTCACCGAGAACATGTTTGGCGACATCCTGTCCGACCTGATCGCCGCGCTGGTGGGCGGCATGGGCATGGCGCCGTCGGGCGACATTGGCGACAGGCATGGCCTGTTCCAGCCGGCCCACGGCACGGCGCCCGACATCGCGGGCCAGGGCAAGGCCAACCCCACGGCCATGCTGCTGTCGGCCGCGATGATGCTCGACTGGCTGGCCGAACGCACGGGCGACACCCGCCTGGGCGACGGCGCGGCGCGGATCGAGCGCGCGGTGGAGCATGTGTTTGCCAACCGCGTGGTCACGCCGCGTGAGTTTGGCGGCAGCAATGGCACGGCCGACATCACCCGCGCGGTCATTGACGCGCTGAAGGCCGGAGCCTGAGATGAGCCTGCGCGCGCTTGCCCCAGGCCAACGCCGGCGCATTGCCGTGGTGGGCGCGGGCTTTTTCAGCCAGTTCCATCTCGAGGGCTGGGCGGGCATGGCCGATGTGGAGATCGCCGGCTTGTGCGACGCGGACCCCGCGCGGGCGGCGGCGCTGGCGCAGCGCTTTGGCGTGGCCACCACCTTCACCAGCGTGGCGCAGATGCTCGATGCCCTTGAGCCCGACCTGGTCGATGTGGTCACGCCGCCGGCCAGCCATGGCGCGGTGCTGGACGCCGTGCTCGCGCGCAAGCTGCCGGCGATTTGCCAGAAGCCCTTTGGCGCCAGCTATGCGCAGGCCTTGGCGCTGACGGACCAGGCTCGCCGCCAGGGCACTGCGCTGGTGGTGCATGAAAACTTCCGCTTCATGCCCTGGTTTCGCGAGGCCAGGCGCCTGATCGACGCCGGCCGGCTCGGTGCGTTGCATGGCATCAGCTTCCGGCTGCGGCCGGGCGACGGCCAGGGCGCGCGCGCCTACCTGGACCGCCAGCCCTACTTCCAGACCATGCCGCGCCTGCTGGTGGTGGAGACGGCGATCCACCTGATCGACACCTTCCGCTACCTCATGGGCGAGGTGCAGGCCGTGTACGCGCACCTGCGCCGCCTGAACCCGGCGCTGCAGGGCGAAGACGCGGGCCTGATTACCTTTGAATTTGAAGGCGGTAGCGCCGGCCTGTTCGACGGCAACCGCCTGAACGACCATGTGGCCGCCAACCCGCGCCGCACCATGGGCGAGATGTGGCTCGAAGGCGCCGCCGGCGTGCTGCGACTGGACGGCGAAGCGCGCCTGTGGTTCAAGCCCCATCACGGCGACGAGGCCGAGCACCTGTATGAGCGCGGCAATGCCCTGAGCTTTGGCGGCGGTGCCTGCGCGGCGCTGCAGCGCCATGTGCTGGACAGCCTGGCGGCCGGCCGCCAACCCGAGAACCGTGCGCAGGACTACCTGCAGAACCTGCGCGTGCAGGAGGCGGTCTATGCCTCCCACCACAGCGGGCGGCGCATTGCGCTTCACGCTTTCGACCCGCTGGAGTTTGCTCCGGCCCCTTTCTCACCCTTCCCAAAAAAGGAGACAACATGATCCCCCGCAAATCCCTCGGCCCGATCGGCCTTGCCGTGGCCGCCATGACGCTGGCCGCGGCCACGCAGGCCCAGACCGTCCTGAAGTTCAGCCACACCGACCAGCAGCAGGGCGCGCGCCATGCGGCCGCCCAGGTATTTGCCAAGAAGGTGGAGGAATACACCCAGGGCCGCTACAAGGTGCAGGTGTTCTGCTGCAGCCAGCTGGGCAACGACCCCAAGAACGTGGAGCAGCTGGCGCTGGGCGGCATTGACTTCACCGTGACGGCCACCGGCACCTACGCGGCGCAGATCCCCTCGCTGAACCTCACGATGATGCCGTTCATCATCAACAGCTACGAGCAGGGCTGGAAGTTCTACGACGAGTCCAAGTGGCTCAAGACCCAGTTTGACAAGGGCCCGTCCAAGGGCTTTCGCATCCTCGCCACCTGGGAGGCGGGCTTTCGCAACATGACCACCAAGGACCCGCTGAACGGGCCCGACGACGCCAAGGGCAAGAAGCTGCGCACCTTCCCGAATGAAATGATGCGCTGGCAGCTCGAAGCCATGGGCTTTGGCATCCAGATCATGCCGCTGCCCGAGGTCTACCTGGCGATCCAGCAGGGCGCCGTGTCGGGCCAGGAAAACCCGATCGACACCATTGCGTCGAACAAGTTCTACGAAGTGGCGCCCAACGTCACGCTGACCAACCATGTCTACAGCCCGATCCCGCTGGCCATCTCCGAGAAGACCTGGCAGCGCCTGTCGCCCGCGGACCAGCAGGCCGTGACCAAGGCCGCCCAGGAAGTCGCGCCGTTCCAGCGCAAGATGATCCAGGACAACGACGAGAAGCTGCTGGCCGAGATGAGCGCCAAGGGCGCCAAGGTCAACCGCAAGCCCGACATCGAAGCCTTCCGCAAGGCGGTGGAGCCGGTCTATGCCAAGGCGCGCGAGAAGTACGGCGCCGACGTGGACGCGGTGCTGGCCGAGACCGCCGCGATCCGCAAGGCCGTCAAGTAAGGACGTTGCCCAGGACCTTGACCATGCTCGACCAACAGACGACTCAATCGCCGGCCGCCGTGCCGGTGGCCCCCTCGCCAGCCCTGATCCGCTGGGTCGGCAAGGGGGTGGATGCCCTGGTGATCCTGATCGGGGGCGCCATGGCGGTGATGGTGTTCATCAACGTCGTCCTTCATGCGCTGCAGAAGGACCTGGCGTGGCTCACCGAGCTGGGTGAGTTCCTGATGGTGTGGGTGACCTTTCTGGGCGGCGCGGCCGCGGCCCAGAGGGGCGCCCACATGAGCATCAACGAGTTCCTGGACAAGCTCGAACCGGCCGGCAGGCGCTGGGCCGACGCCGCGGTCCAGGCCTTCACCGTGCTGATTTTTGCGGTGGTGCTGTATTACGGGGTGGGCATCGTGCAGGGCAGCTGGGGCTCGGTGCTGACCACGCTGGAGTGGCCCATGTCCTGGCAGTACATGCCGCTGCCGATCGGCGCCGCGCTGATCCTGCTTTTCACCGGCTGGGACCTGGTGCTGATCCTGCGCGGGGTGCCGCGCGAGCAGCGCTACCCCACTGAAACCCCCCACTGACCGGACGTCGTCATGCTATCCCTCGTGATTTTTGGCAGCTTCTTTGCGCTGGCCCTGGCGGGCGTGCCGCTGATGGTGTCGTTGCTAGCCACCACCATCGGCGTGGTCGTCGGCTACGGCATGCAGTACCCGCTGGAAAGCGTCTTTCTCTCGTTCATTGGCGGCGTCGAGCCGTTCATCCTGATCGCCGTGCCGCTGTTTGTGTTCACCGGCGAGCTGCTCGCGCAGGGCGGCGTGGGCAAGCGCATTGTCGAGTTTGCCAACGTGCTGTTTGGCTGGCTGCCTGGCGGCCTGGGCGTGGTGACGGTCATGTCCTGCCTGCTGTTTGGCGGTGTGTCGGGTTCTGCCATTGCCGACACGGCGGCCATCGGCTCGCTGGTCATTCCGGCCATGCTGGCCAAGGGCTATTCGCGCGGCTTCGCGGCGGCGCTGGTGTCGGTGGCGGGCACGCTGGCCCTCTTGATGCCGCTGTCCATCCCGTTCCTGGTCTATGCCTTCATCAGCGGCGTGTCGATGCGCACGCTGTCGATGGCGGGGCTGCTTCCGGCCATCATCTCGGCGCTGGCCCTGGTGGCGGTGTGCATGTGGCATGGCCGCAAGACGGGGGTGGACCCGGGGGGCAGGCCCGCGTCACCCCGGGCCATCCTGAGCGCCGCCTACAGCGCCGGCCCCGCGCTGCTGATGCCCGTCTTCATCGTGGGCGGCATCTGGTCGGGCTATTTCACGCCGACCGAGGCGGCGGCCGTGGCCGTGGTCTATGGCCTGCTGATCTCGATGTTTTTGTACCGCGACATGACCTGGCGCCAGATCCCGGGCCTGCTGCTCAAGGCCTTCATGACCAGCGCCACCGTGATGCTGGTGATTGGCGCCACGGGTGCGCTGGCCTGGCTGATCACGGCCGAGGGCGTGGCCCAGCAGCTGGCCAACTGGGTCAGCTCGGTGGCGCACGTGAAGTGGGTGTTCCTGCTGATGCTGAACGTGGCGCTGGTGCTGCTGGGCATCTTCATCGAGCCGCTGCCCGCCTTGCTGATGGCGGCGCCGCTGTTCATCCCGCTGGCCATGGCCTTCAAGATGGACCTGGTGCACATGGGCGTGATCATGACGGCCAACCTTGCCATTGCGCTGTACACGCCGCCGGTGGGGGGCACGCTGTTTGTGGCGGCCAAGCTGGCCAACGCCACCATCGGCGAAATCACCCGGCATCTGTGGCTGATGATGGCCGCCACCTTCAGCATGGTGCTCATCATCACCTATGTGCCCTGGCTCACCACCTGGTTGCCGCGCTGGCTGGCCGGGCTGGGCTGAACCCTGAAAGACCGCCATGCACATCATCACCGTGACCTTCCAGATCCGGCCCGAACACATGGCCGCGTTCCTGCCCGCCATGCAGGCCAACGCGCTGGCGTCGGTGCAAGACGAGCCCGGCTGCCAGCAGTTTGACGTGTGCGTGTCGCTGGACGACCCGAACCGGGTCTTCCTGTACGAGGTGTATGACTCGCCCGAGGCGTTTCAGGCGCACCTGGCCACGCCGCATTTCCAGGCCTTCAACCAGCGCACCGCGCCCTGGGTTGAATCCAAGCAGGTCCAGGGCTTTCAACGCCCGTGACCTGACCACAACGGCTTCAGGGAGCCTTTTCCATCAGGAGATTTCACATGAAACACGGGCATCCCTTCTTTCGTCCACTGGTCCTTGCGGCGTGTCTGGGCGGCGCGGCGCTGGCCGCCTGGGGCAAGGACATCGTGATTGGCCAGGTCGCGCCCTTTGGCGGCCCGCTGGCGGTGTCGGGCCGCGACTTCAACCTGGGCGCCATGATCGCCTTTGACGAGATCAACGCGGCCGGTGGCATCAGCGGCAACCGGCTCAGGCTGGTGTCGCGCGACGACGGCTACCGCAGCGCCGAAACCGTGCGCCTGGTGGGTGACCTGATCGACCAGGACAACCCGGTGGCGCTGATCGGCATGTGGGGCGCGGAGAACATCGATGCGGTGCTTGAAAAGGAGCTGCTCGACAAGGCGGGCATCGCGGTGGTGGGCGTGCGCTCGGGCAGCTCGGCGCTGCGCAGCAAGGGCGCGCTGTTCCACGTGCGCGCCAGCTACCGCGAGGAGGTGCAGCGCATCCTGGACCAGGTGCAGACCATGGGCTCCAGCCGCATTGCCGTGGTGTACGAAGACACTGATTTCGGCCGCGAGGCCTGGGCCGACGCCGAGGCCGCGCTGGCCAGGCGCAAGCTCAAGCCCCTGGTGGTGGCCATGCAGGCACGCAACGACCTGCAGGTGGACGCCACGGTGCAGAAGGTCGCGGCCGCCGAGCCGCAGGCCCTGCTGCTGGTGGCCAACACCCCGGTGGCCGGCGCGCTGATCAAGGGCCTGCGCGCGAAGAACTCGCCGGCCTTCATCTTCACCACCTCGACAGTGGATGCGGAGCAGCTGGTCACCCAGCTGGGCGCTGCAGCCGCCGGCGTGGCAGTGGCCCAGGGCGTGCCGAATCCCTACAAGGCCACGGCGCCGATCGCCATGGATTTCAAGCGCCGCATCGCGTCGCTGGGCATTGACCCGGCGCGTGCCAACTTTGCCTCGCTGGAGGGCTACATCGTCGCGCGCATCGTGGGCGAGGGCTTGCGCCGCGCGGGGCGGGACCCGCAGCGCAAGGACCTGGTCCGTGGGCTGGAAAGCCTGCACCGCGCCGACCTGGGGGGCTTCATGGTGGACTTTGGTCCGGGCCAGCGCGAAGGCTCGCGCTTTGTCGACCTGTCGCTCATCGGTGCCGACGGGCGCATCCGCCAGTAACCCCGGGAGACCGCCATGAACTCATTCAAACGCATTCTCACGCGCATTCTTCTGGGCAGCGGGATCGCCTGCGCCCTGCTCGCCCTGGCCGTGCCGGCTGTGGCCCAACCGGCCGGCGACCCCCGCATCCTCAAGCTCAACCACACCGACACCCCTTCGGGCGCCCGCCACCTGGCGTCAGAGCTGTTTGCCCGGCGGGTGGAAGAACTCACCCGCGGCAAGTACCGCGTGCTGGTGTTCCATTCAGGCCAGCTGGGCAACGACCCGCAGAGCATCAAGGCCGTGGCCGAGGGCAAGTTGGACTTCACGGCCAGCGCCACCGGCAGCTTTGCCGGCCTGGTGCCCGAGCTGAACCTGACCGCGCTGCCCTACCTGGTGGACAGCTATGAACAGGGCTGGGCGTTCTACGACAAATCACCCTGGCTGCAAAAGCAGTTCGACAAGATGGCCGGCAAGGGGGTGCGCCATCTGGCCACCTGGGAGGCGGGCTTTCGCAGCTTCACCACGCGCTCACCCATGACCAAGCCCGCCGATGCGGTGGGCAAGAAGATGCGCGTGTTCCCCAACGACATGATCAAGTGGATCATGGAGTCGATCGGCTATGAGCCCGTGGTGATCCCGGTGACCGAAGTCTACGCCGCCATCCAGCAGGGCCGCGTGGAGGGCCAGGAGAACCCGATCGACACCATCCGCGCGCTGCGCTTCAACGAGGTGGCGCCCAACATCGTGCTCACTCAACATGTCTACAGCCCGCTGCCCTTTGTCGCGTCGGAAAAGCTGTGGGCCGGGCTGTCGGCCGCTGAACGCGAGCAGTTCCTGCGGGCGGCCCGCGAAGCCGCCACCCTGTCGCGCAAGCTGGTCAAGGAGGCCGACGAGCGAAATCTGGAAGCCATGCGCGCCACCGGCGCCAAAATCATCCGGCCCGATGTGGCGGCCTTTCGCAAAGCCATGTCCAGCGTCTATGCCCGTGCCGAAAAGGTCTATGGCGGCGACGTGGCGGCCATCCTCAAGGATGCGCGCGGCGACGCGGTCGCCGCCCGGTAGGCGGCCCGCAACCTTTGCAGGGGGCGCTGTGCGATACTCAAAGTTGTCATACAACTTTGAGCGCCTCCCATGCCGCAGTTCGCCGCCAACCTCAGCATGCTCTACCCCGAGCTGGACTTTCTGGACCGGTTCGAGGCGGCCGCGCGCGACGGCTTCAAGGCCGTCGAATACCTGTTCCCGTACGCCTACGAGCCCGCCGAGCTGGCCGCGCGCCTCAAGGCCCACGGCCTGCAGCAGGTGCTGTTCAACGCGCCGCCCGGCGGCACCGACCGCACGTCCATTGACCGCGCCTGGGCGTCGGGCGACAAGGGCATTGCCTGCCAGCCCGACCGCGAGCCGGAGTTTGCCGAAGGCATCGCCCTGGCGCTGCGCTATGCCGCCGCGCTGGGCTGCCCGCGCCTGCATGTGATGGCCGGCCTGGTGCCGGGCCACCGCACGCGCGAGGCGCTGCGCGCCACCTATGTGGCCAACCTGAAACGCGCGGCGCGGCTGGCCGCGGCCCAGGGCGTGGACGTGCTGATCGAGCCCATCAACACGCGCGATATTCCGGGCTTCTTCCTCAACCGCCAGGACGACGCGCATGCGCTGCTGGCCGAGATTGACGAGCCCAACGTCAAGGTGCAGTTCGACCTGTACCACTGCCAGATCGTCGAGGGTGATGTGGCCATGAAGATCCGCCAGTACCTGCCCACGGGCCGCGTCGGTCATTTCCAGATCGCCGGTGTGCCGCAGCGCCACGAGCCCGACCTGGGCGAGGTCAACTACCCCTACCTGTTCGACGTGATCGACGAGGTGGCGGCCGCCTGCGGCTGGCAGGGCTGGGTGGGTTGCGAGTACCGGCCCGCGCGCGGCGCGCAGCCGGGCGGCACGTCGGCGGGCCTGGGCTGGCTGCCTGGGCGCAAGGGCTGACCCTCTCGATTTGCTCCTGTTTTCATAGCGCACAGTGGCCGCCCCTCCTGGATTCCAGCCACTTTTGACTCTGAAACGGGCTGCCTGATGCCGTTTTCGCTCGCCGCACCGGTCCACAGCGACCTGCTCATCAGGAAAAGCCGCTTCATCGGCTGCGTGCAGGCCGTGCCCGACCGCGCCGCCGCGCTGGCCGTGGTGGCCAGCCTGCGCGCGCAGCACCCGGGCGCCGCCCATGTGTGCTGGGCCTTGCTGGCGGGCGGGCAGTCGGCCGCCCATGACGATGGCGAGCCCGGCGGCACCGCGGGCCGCCCCATGCTCGAGGTGCTGCGCCATCAGGCGCTGGAGGGCGTGCTGGCCACCGTGGTGCGCTACTTTGGCGGCGTCAAGCTGGGCGCGGGCGGGCTGGTGCGCGCCTACACCGACGCCGTGGCCCAGGCCCTGCTCAATGCGCAGAAAGTGCCGCTGCGCAAGACCGTGGCGCTGGCCTGCAGCGTGCCCTATGCGCTGGAGGGCTGGCTGCGCCGCGAGCTGCTGGCCGCCGGCGCCCAGTTGCACGAAGCCGGCCATGGCAGCGTGGTGACCCTGGCCTTCAGCCTGCCCGACGACGAAGCCGCCGCGCTGGTGACGCGACTGAACGAAGCTGGGCAGGGCAAGCTGGCCTGGCACGAGCCCCCCGCGTGAGTGGACACACGGCGTGGCGCCACCTGTACTACAGTGGGCGCCATATGGCTTCCGGAGACGACTTTTCCACACTGTTCGAGCTGCTGCCCATCGGGGCCTACCGGACCGCGCCCGATGGCCGCCAGCTGCGGGTCAACCAGGCCATGGCGCGGATCTTCGGCTTTGCCAACGAGGCCGAGATGCTGACCTCGTCGCGCGTCAATGCCGGTGGCTGGTATGCGGACCCGGGGGCGCGCCAGGAATTCCGCCGGCGCCTGGAGGCCGACGGCGCGGTGCGCGACCTGGTCTCGGAAATGCGCCGCGAGGGCAGCGGCGAGGTCTTCTGGATCAGCGAGAACGCGCACCTGGTGCGAAGCGAGGCCGGCGCCATCCTCTACTACGAGGGCACGGTCGAGGACATCACCGAGCGCAAGCGCGCCGAGGACGAGCTGCGCGTCACGGTGCAGAACGTCGAGCAGGGCCTGATGCGCTTTGACGCCCAGGGGCGCGTGGTGTTCCACACCCAGCGCGCGCTGGACATGCTCAACCTGCCGCCCGAATGGCTGGCCCGGCGCCCCACGCTGCAGGAGCTCACGCGCTGGCAGGCCGAGCGCGGCGATTTCGGGGACGGCAACCAGCTGCTGGAGTCACCGACCGCGCGCACCGAATTCGACCTGGTGATGACGGCCAGCGACATCACCGGGTCCAGCAGCTACATCCGCAAGACCCATGACGGCCGGGTGCTCGAGGTCAAGACCCGCGCCCTGCCCGAGGGCGGGGCCGTGCGGACCTATTCCGACGTCACGGCCTACTTCAACGCCCAGCAGGACCTGGCGCAGAAAAGCCGCATGCTGCAGATCACGCTGGACAGCATGAGCCAGGGCATTGCCACCATCGACGCCACGGGGCGCGTGGTGCTGTCCAACCGGCGCCACCAGGAGCTGCTGAACCTGCCCGAGGGCCTGATGGCCTCGCAGCCCACCATGGAAGAGCTGGTGCGCTTCCAGATCGACCGCGGCGACTTCGGCAAGAACTTTGACTTTGTGGACGCGGTGGCGCGCGGCTATGTGGCCGTGGGCGACAAGCTGCCGGCCATCCAGGGGCCCGAGACCTACATGCGAAAGAGCCGCGAGGGCAAGACGCTGGAGGTGCGGACCCGGCCCCTGCCCGATGGCGGCGTGGTGCGCACCTTCACCGACATGACCGACTACGTGCAGGCCCAGGAGGCGCTGGCGCGCAAGGAGGCGCAGCTGCGCGCGCTGGTCGGCAACATCCCTGACCGCGTCTGGCTCAAGGACGCGCGGGGCGTGTACCAGCTGTCCAACCCCGCGCACTGGCGCAACTACGGCCTGCGCGAGGAAGACGTGGTCGGCCGGACCGCGCGCGAGCTGTTTGGCGACGAGGTGGCGGAACACCAGCGCCGCACCGACGAGCGGGCCATGGCCAGCGACCAGCCGCTGGTCTATGAGGAACAGCTCACCAGCCTGGCCGACGGCCGGCTGCAGTATGTGGAACTGGTCAAGGTGGCCATGCGCGACGAGTCGGGCCAGTGCATCGGCCTGCTGGGCATTGCGCGCGACATCACGGCGCGCAAGGAGGCCGAGGCCGCGCTGATCTCGGCCAAGGAGGCGGCCGAGGCGGGCAACCGCGCCAAGGCCGACTTCCTGGCCAACATGAGCCACGAGATCCGCACGCCCATGAATGCCGTGATCGGCATGAGCGACCTGCTGCTGGACACGCCGCTGACCGGCACCCAGCGCGAGTTTGCCGAGACCATCCGCACCAGCGGCGACGCGCTGCTGGCGCTGATCAACGACATCCTGGACTTCTCCAAGATCGAGTCGGGCCACCTGGAGCTCGAGAGCGTGCCGGTCAACCTCACCGAGTGCGTGGAAAGCGCGCTGGACCTCACCAGCGGCCCGGCCGTGGCCAAGGGCCTGGACCTGCTGTACTGGATCGAGGACGGCGTGCCGCGCGCGATCTACGGCGACATGACGCGGCTGCGCCAGGTGCTGATCAACCTGGTGAACAACGCCGTCAAGTTCACCAAGAGCGGCGAGGTGGTGGTCACGCTGTCGCGGCGCGAGGCCGCCGACGGCTCGGCCCTGCTGCACGGCTCGGTGCGCGACACGGGCATTGGCATTCCGGCGGACCGGCTCAACCGCCTGTTCCAGGTGTTCAGCCAGGTCGACACCTCCACCACGCGCCAGTACGGCGGCACCGGCCTGGGCCTGGCCATCTGCCGGCGCCTGATCGCGCTGATGGGGGGGCACATCTGGGTGGATTCGGTCGAGGGCCAGGGCTCCGACTTCCAGTTCGACATCCCCTGCCACGCCGTGCCCTCGGGGCCCAGCGCCTACGTCAACCGCAAGGCGGTCAGCCTCAGCGGGCGCCGCGTTTTGCTGGTGGACGACAACGCCACCAACCGCCAGATCCTCACGCTGCAGACCAGCCGCTGGGGCATGCTGCCACGCGCGGCCTCCTCGGGGCGCCAGGCGCTGGACTGGCTGGACGCCGGCGACACGTTTGACGCCGCGCTGATCGATGTGCAGATGCCGGGCATGGACGGCTATGCGCTGGCGGCCGAGCTGCGCAAGCGCTTCCCGCCGGCCCGGCTGCCGCTGCTGGTGCTGACCTCGCTGGGCGATGCCGGCCAGCAGCTGGCCGGCCTGGGCGTGGCGCAGACCCTGATGAAGCCCACCAAGTCGCAGGTGCTGTTCGACGCGCTGACCGCGCTGTTCGAGCGGCCGGCCGCGGCCCTGCCCGCGGGCCCGGCCGGCTCGCCAGCACCGGCGGACGCGGGCGAGCCCCGGCTGGCCCAGCAGGTGCCGCTGCGCCTGCTGCTGGCCGAGGACAACCTGGTCAACCAGCGGGTGGCCGCGCTGATCCTCGGCGGCCTGGGTTACGACATCCAGATCGTGGACAACGGCCAGGCCGCGCTGGACGCGGTGGCGGTGGCGCACCAGCAGGGCGCGCCGTTTGACGTGGTGCTGATGGACGTGCAGATGCCGGGCATGGACGGGCTGGAGGCCAGCCGCCAGCTGTGCGCGCAGTACCCGCCCACCGGCCGCCCATGGATCACGGCCATGACCGCCAACGCCATGGAAGGCGACCGCGACGACTGCCTGGCCGCCGGCATGGACGACTACCTGAGCAAGCCCATCCGCGCCGCCGCGGTGGGCGATGCGCTGCGCCGCGCGGCCGCGGGGCTGGCGGCGCGCCGGGTGTGACGCGCGCTCAGGGCCCGCGCCGGCCCTGGTTCCAGCGCGCCGCGGCCTCCAGCAGCGGCAGCGACGGGCCGGCCAGCGCCAGCAGCGCGCTCAGGTCCTTGGGCAGGCAGGGCCCGCCAAAGCCGCGCTGGCCGTCGTGGCCCGGCACCGCCAGGTGCGAGGCGCCCACGCGCGGGTCCAGCGCCAGCGCTTCGGCCAGCGCGGCATAGTCCAGGCCCAGCGCGGCGCAGGCATCGGCCAGCTGGTTGGCGTAGGTCACCTTGAGCGCCAGAAAGGCATTGGTGGCGTACTTGGCCAGCTCGGCCGTGGCGGCGTCGGTGGTGACCACCGTGGCCCGCGGCGAGAGCGCCTGCCAGACCGGCGCCAGCACCTGCAGCGCGGCGGCTGGCGGCGGCGGCGTGGGCAGGCCCACGAGGATGCGCGCGGCGGCCGCCAGATCGGCTGCCGCGGCGTGCTGGCGCAGGAACTCCGGGCTGGCCACCAGTGGCAGGCCCGGGTGTTTTTGGGCCAAGGTCTGCGTGGTGCCCGGCGGCACCGTGCTGCGGATCACCACCACGGGCGGGCTCGCGCGGCCGGCCGACGCCTGGGCGATCTCGCCCACCACGGCCTCGACGATGCTGGTGTCGGCCGTGCCCGACGGTCCGGCCGGTGTGGGCACGCAGACCAGGATCACGCCGCAGGCCTGGGCCAGCTGCGCCGGCGTGGCGCTGCCGGGCAGCGCGGGGTCGCTGCGCAGCACGTGCAGGCGCGGCTGCAGGGCCGCGGCCAGGGCCCGGCCCACATGGCCCAGGCCCACCACGCCCACCACCGGGCCCTGGCCGCCGGGCGCGGCATGGCCGCTGCTGTCGGCCAGGCCCAGCGCGGGCTCGCTGAAGCCCCGGCGCGCGGCCGATGATTCGGCCAGCGACTCGTCGGCATTGATGGCCACGCCACCGCGGCCATCCATCACCTCCAGCCCTTGCTGGTACAGCAGCGCGCCCAGCGCCACGTCGCCGCCGTTGTGGCGCAGGTCGGGCGGCGGCCAGTCAAAGCGGCGCAGCAACGCCAGCGGCGCCACAAACCAGCCGCCCGTGTTGAAGCGCGTGGCGGCGGGCAGCGGCCGCCCGCGGTACCAGGGCTGGGCGCGGATCCAGTCGTGCTCGGCGGCGGACTGCTCGCGCAGGTAGGCCGCGCCCAGGGTGCCCTGGGCCACGCGCGCGTGCCGGGCCACGGCCGCCAGCCAGGCGGGCACGTCCAGGCCGGGCACGAGGCAGGAGTCGTCGTCGAACCACATCAGGTGGGTGGCATCGCCGGTGTAGCCGTGCACCAGGCGCCGCATCATCGGGTACTTGTAGATCTGCGGGTCGGCGCGCAGCTGGTCCACACCGGGCAGCGCGGCCTCGATCAGCGCCAGCGAGCGGGCCGACACTTCATTCAGGCCGATGCGGATGTCCACCGCGCCGGTGTCGCGCAGCGCCCGCAGCGTGAGCGCGCAGCGCTGCGCCAGCGCGGGAAAGTCGCCATAGAACAGGGCGCAGACCAGGAATTTGAGCGGGGCCATGGGGTTGCCCGCATGGTAGCGCGCTGGCGCGGCGCGCCGGCCTCAGCGCAGGCTCACGGTGTCGCGCTTCCAGGCCGGGTCCTGCCAGCGCAGGAACGGCCCGAGCGCCCCGGGTTCGGTGGCCCGGCGCACGGTGGCCAGCGAGTCCAGGCTGATGACCTCGAAGCTGCGGCGGTAGCGGCCCTCGCCGCGGGCCTCGCGCGCCACCAGCAGCTGGCGCCCGCCGGGCACCCAGCCCGCGAACTCGGCATAGCCGGTGCCGGGCGCGGTGGCCGCGGGCGGCAGCACGTCCAGCGCCCACGCCGCCTGGGCGCCTTCGCCGCTGCGGTGAAACAGCCAGAGTTCGCGCCAGCCCGCCAGGGGCTGCACCGCCAGGGCCAGGGCGTTGCCCTCGCGGTTGAGCGTGGCCGAGGCCAGCCACACCGTGCTGTAGGTGCAGCGGCGGGCCAGTGGCCGGCTCGCGTCATGGCGCGCGTCCAGCAGCAGCACGCAGGTCTGGCCGGGTTCGCCGGGCTGGGTCACCAGCCAGGGCCGCTTGCCCGCTGCGGGCGCCACCGGTGCCGGCGCCGCCGCCCAGCGCGAGGCATTGGTCTGCATGGCCGCGGTGTTGTAGTCGGCGCGGTCGGCGTCGCGCAGTTCGCCCGGCTGCACGGCGGCCAGCGCATCCAGCGCCCGCTGCATGGCACCCGCGCCGTCATGGCCCTGGCGCGCGCGGTGCCAGGCCAGCTCGCTCCACGCGCCGGCGCGGCGCATCTGCACCTGATTGGCGAGCCAGCCCGGCAGCGCAGCGGTGTCCACGCGGTCCAGCAGCTCGGCCCGCCATTCGGCCAGCTGCGCCCGCGCCAGCGGCTGCAGCGCCGGGTCCACGCATTCGGGGCGGGTCAGGCCCAGCGCGGCGCGTGCGCGCTGGCCGGGGCTGGACGGCATGCCCAGCAGGCGCAGGAACACGTCGCCGTCGTAGCAGACCTGCATCTGCCCGTCGTGCTCGTAGCTCACAAAGCGCACGCCGTAGCGCCCCGCCACGTCCAGCTGCGCGGCCAGCGCGGTATCGGCGGCCTTGCCGGGGAACGCCCCTGGCCCGGCGCCGCTGTAGCGGCCCGAGGTGGCGCGCCGGGCCAGCCGGTCGGCCGCCGTGCCCAGCGCATCCAGCGCCTCCATGCCGTCGGCGCCCTGCACCTGTGCGGCCGGCGCGGCCTGCAGCCAGGCCGCTGCCAGGCCCAGGCCCAGCGCTTCGCGCCCCGGCTGGTCCCGCACGAAGCGCAGCAGCGTGAGCAGCGCGGGCGCCTCGGCCGGCGCCAGCGCCGTGCGCTGCACCAGGCTGGCGTGCACATAGCCGGCGCGTTCGCGCTGGTGGTCGTACACCTGCAGGTAGTCCAGCCGCTGGCCGCGGACCTCGACCATTTCGCCCTGGTGCAGCAGGGCCTGCTGCTGGGCGCCGTCGCGCGGGGCCGCGCGCAGCGCGGCGTTGTCGGTGGTGATGATGGCGGTGCCCAGCGAGGCGCTGGCCACCAGCGTGGCAAGGGCGGCGGCGAGCATGGCTTACTCCCTGCCGTGTGCGCCGCGGGCGCCGCGCGGGCCGCCCAGCAGGGTGTCGGCCAGGAAGCTGCCGCCCGCCGAGGGCTGGGCCACGATGACCTGCACCTTGTCCGAGAGCTTGTCGGCCAGGGCTTTCTGGATCAGCAGCGGGTGCTGGGTGATCACCTGGCCCTCGCGCGCCATCTGCTCGGCATTGACCTTGCCCACGCGCTCCAGGCGCCAGGCCTCGGCCTCGGCCAGCCGCTGGCGCGCATCGGCCTCGCCGCGCGCCTCGATGCGCCGGGCCTCGGCGCTGCCCTCGGCGGCCTTCACGCGGGCCTGCTTCTCGGCCTCGGCCTCGAGCCGGCGCTGCTCGACCTGGCGCTGCTTGAACGGCAGCACGTGCTTCATCGCCTCTTCCTGGGCCCGGGCCGCAATGACCTGTTCACGCGCGGCGGCCTCGGCCCGCACCTCGCGCCGCACCTTGTCGGCGTTGGCCTCCAGCTCGGTCTCTTTCACGCGCTTGTCCTTGAGCTCCAGCGTGTAGCGCATCTTCTGGGTTTCCAGCTCCTCGGCCAGCAGGGCGTCCATGCCGCGGCGGTAGTCGGCGGGCAGGTCCACCTTGCCGATCTGCACCGCGCGCAGCAGCAGGCCGTCGCTGGCCAGGCGCGGGCGCAGCTCGTCCTCGATCGCCTTCTGGATCTCGGCGCGCTTGCTCGAAAACGCCTCGCGCACGGTGTAGCGCGCAAACACCTTGTAGATCACGCCCTGCACCGCGGGCTCGACCACCTCGGCGGTGACGTCGTCGGGCAGGCTGCGCGCAATGCCCGCGAGGCTGGCCGGGTCCAGCGCGTAGCGCACCGCGAGGTCCACGCCAAACGACAGGCCCTCGAGCGACTGCAGCGGCGAGGGCCCGCTGGCACGCGCCACTTCGGCCGGCCGCCAGAACTGGTCGCGCAGGTTGAAGGTGCGCAGCGCGTGCACGCCCGGCAGCACCAGCACGCTGCCGTCGCGCCACTGGCTCACGCTGCCGGTCAGCAGGTTGGTGCGCACGCCCACCTCGCCCGGGGGCACGGTGCGCACGGGCGGAAACTGGTAGAGCAGGGCGGCCGCGCCGGCCAGCACGGCGGCGGCCAGCAGGCCGTTGCGCAGGCGCGCCAGCAGGTGCAGGGTGCCCTGGGCACTGAAGGGCGCGGGGTCGCCAGCTTCAGGGGCGCGCCAGGCCGGTGCCAGGCGCTGGCCGAGCCTGCGGCGCAGGGCGTGAAAGGTGACGATGAGGCGGCGGAAGTTCATGGGGAGTCCTTGGAGTCGGTTGAAAAGGAAGAAGGGGTTCAGCAGCCCTGCGAGCCTGGGGCCTGTTAACGCTATTTCTACAAGTGCGAAGGCGGTTAAAAAAGCGCCAATCTAGGCGCGCGACGACGGCAAGGCTGATGCCTTGCCTAGGAGTGCAACGACGAGTGGCGCTTTTTTAACCACCTTCCCTCCGGGTTGCGGATCAAAAAGGCCATGCGCCGCGTTGCGAAGCCTTGCCGGACATGGAGTCCGGCTGCATTTCGCGCCTTGCGCATGACCTTTTTGACTCGCAACGCATCTTGTAGAAATAGCGTTAACAGACCCCAGTTCGGCGGTGGGCACGTTGGCGCCAGGGCGGGCGTGGCTGGACAGCAGCAGGTATTCGTCGTCGCCGTTGCGGCCCCCGACGCGGACGATGAAGTCGGGCTTGCCGTCGCCGTCCAGGTCGGCCACGGCCTCGACCACCGAGTCCCGGCCGGACTGGCCGAGCAGCCAGGTGTAGGTCTGCCCGCCGCGGCGCACCACGTACTTCGCGCCCTCGCCATAGGGCACGCCGGCGCGGTTGCGCAGGCCGTCGTGCACCGTGAGCGTGAAGGGCGTGTCACCCAGCCTCAGGGCGTAGGCATGGTCCAGCCGCGGGCGCAACACGCCCTGCGGGAACGCCACCGTGGGCCGCCGGCCTGGCAGCAGCCGGGTCCCGGGCACCCGCAGGTAGCGGGTGTCCACCGCCTCGGCTTCGGCCTCGGGGTAGCCGGCCAGGCCGTCCTGGCCCTGCGGGTCTTCCAGCTGCAGCGCAATGCTGAGCAGGAAGTCCGGCAGGCCCTGGGGCGGCGCGGCAACCGCGCGCACGTCCAGGTGGCCGGGCTTGTGCGTGACGCGGACCCAGCCGTCGGTGGGCCAGTGCTCGGGGGCGATGCGCAGTGCCGTGGGCAGCAGGTAGCTGCCGGCCTGCTGGCGCCACTCGCCGGGGCGCAGCATCAGGCCCTGCGCGCCGGGAAGGCTGGCGGCGCGCACCGCGTGCGCGGGGGTCAGGATCAGGCCCACCAGCACCGAGCTGGCGGCCACCACGCCGAGCCAGCCAATCAGGTGGCGGATGAGATGGCGGGCGGCATGGCTGCGGGGCAGCAGGGCGCGCAGGGAGCGGGTCAAGGCATCGAGGCGTTGCGGCATGAGGATTCTCCAGAAAAAGGGGGTCTGAACCGGGGGAGAGGCGCCGTACAGGCCGCTTTCTCTGGAGTCCCATTCTTCGCACCGGCCGCGGAGGCAACAAGGCGCGGGCGGGGCGCGAGCGGTCACGCGCGGGGCCCGAATCCTCCGGCCCCGGAAGAAACACTCACAGGCCCCGGCGCGGGCCGGCACCCATAATTGCCGGCATGACCACAGTCGCGGTGATTGAAGACGACCTGCCCACCAGCAACCAGCTCGCGGGCTGGATCCGCGCGGCCCGCCCGGACGCGCGGATCGACCAGTGGTTCAGCCGCGACGAGGCCGAGGCCGCGCTGGCGCGCGAGCGCTACGACGTGGTGGTGCTTGACATCGAGCTGGGCCGCGAACGGCATGCCGGCGTGGCGCTGATCAACGCCATCAACAAGCGGCACCAGGGCACGCCGGTGCTGGTGGTCAGCGCCATGCCGGCCGCTATCTACCGCAGCATCATGAAGGCGCTGGACGCCTGGGACTACCTGCAGAAGACCACCTTCGAGGAGGCCGACTTCATCGACACCTTCCTGGACATCCTGCGGGTGGCCCGCGCGGCGCGCACCGGCGAGGCCGACCTCGCGGCCAGCGAGCTGTCGCTCGATCCGCTGTGGCAGCGCACCCCGACCTGGCGCGGCGAGCGCATCAACCTGCCGCTCACGGCCCAGCGCATCCTGGCCACGCTGCACCAGCGCGCGGGCGAGGTGGTCAGCTACGAGGACCTGTTCGAGGTGGTCAAGAGCGGGCGCAACCGCGACAACGTGCGCAAGCATGTGAGCACCATCCGCGATGCCTTCCGCGAGATCGACACCGCCTTTGACGGCATCGAGAACGTACCCATGCGCGGCTTTCGCTGGGTGGCGCGTCCGCCGGCGCCCAGGCGCCCGGCCTGAATGGCCCGCCCGCACCAAGGCCCCGCATGAAGCTGCCGGTTCTGGAAGTCCCCCGCCTTGGCCTGGCCGCGTTCCGAAGGCGCCTGCTGGTGCGCGGCGTGTTCCTGCTGCTGGCCTTGGCCACGCTGGCGCTGGCCGTGGTGCTGCTGCAGGACGAGAAGGAGCGCAGCTACCGCAACTACGAGCGCGGCTTTCGCAAGACGCAGGCCGAGATCGCGGCGCGCCTGCGCCACCCGGCCGGCCAGCTCGCGCTGCTGAACCCCGGCCATGTGCCCCAGGCCGTGCCGCTGCGGCCCCTTCTGCTGCCCTATGCGGCGATCGATTTTGACGACCCCTTCAAGGCCCAGCAGGCCGTGGAGACCGCGGGCTGCAGCGTGCAGTACCCCGACGGCAGCGCGATCTGCGTGGCCATTGGCAACAACCCGTATGCCGGGGGTTTCATCTACCTGGTGGGCAACTTCCGCGCGCCCGCGCTGGTGGCGCGCGAGCGTGGCACGCTGGACCTGACCGAGGTGCACCGCGCCCGCGTGAGCCTGACCCAGGGCGGCGAGACGCTGCGCTGGGTGGCGCCGGTCGAAGTGCGCGGCGAGGCCGAGGGCCCGGTGCTGCGGGGCCGCCTCACGGGGTTCGTGGACGAGGGCGACACGCTGCGCCTGCTGGCCCGCCCGCTGCGCGACTTCCGCGGCTGGGTCTGGCAGGGCAGCCGTTGCGCCGATCCCGACGGCGAGCCCGGCAGCTGCGCGCGCCGCACCTTCTTCTCGATCCGGCTGCCGGTGGAGGCCTACCGGCTGGCGCTGTTTGGCAAGACCCGCCCGGTCTGGCCGCCGGCCGATCTGCAGCAGACCCTGGTGCACATGCAGATGCTCGCACCCGGTGGCCAGGCCCCGCTGTTTGACAGCAACGCCGCGGGCGCCACCTCGCCGCTGGCGCTCAACGACCTCGCGCAGGCCCTGCTGCCGGGCGAGTCGCTGGCGATCCGCAAGGCCGGCCGCCAGGGCGCCGGCACCGGGCATGTGGTCACCGTGCGCGGCCAGGAAAAGGCAGGTGCCGCGGGCGAGGCCGCGGAGCGCAGCCTGCCCTGGCTGACCCAGCTCATCAGCTTCCTGCCCGTGCAGGCCGTGGCCACGCCCGCGCTGACGGGGCGCGAGGTGATTGCCACGGCCGCGGGCAACTACGAGCTCACGCTGCACGGCAATGTGCGCAGCATCGAGCGCACGCTGAGCGTGGTGGCCACGCGCATGAGCTGGTATGTGGGCGCCATGCTGGCCGCGATCGCGCTGGCCTGGCTGCTGATCGAGCTGGGCCTGCTGCGCCGCGTGACCGTGCTCACGCGGCGCGCGGCCGCGGTGTCGTACAACGTGAACGCCGCGCAGGTGGAGCAGCGCCTCGGCGCGCTGGACGTGTCGGACCTGCGCGGGCGCGACGAGCTGGGCATTCTGGCCGGCGCGCTGGCCGACCTGCTGCAGCGCGTGCAGGACGACCTGAAGCGCGAGCACATCCGCACCCAGCAGGAGCGCGACATGTGGCACGCGGTGGGGCACGAGATCATGTCGCCGCTGCAATCGCTCATGGTGCTGCACCCGCGGGCCGACGACGCCAGCCACCGCTATGTGCAGCGCATGCAGCAGGCGGTCAAGGTGCTGTACAGCCAGGCTTCGCCCAGCGAGGCGCTGCAGGCCGCCACGCTGCATGCGGGCGTGCTGGACCTGCACGAGTTCCTGACCCATGTGGCCGGCAACGCGCACTTTGCGGGGCTGGCCGGCGTGCACTACGCGGGCGGCGAGCCGGTGAAGGTGCGCGCCGACGAATTTGCGCTGGAAGACGTGGTGACCCACCTGCTGCGCAATGCCGACCGCCACCGCACGCCCGGCACCGTGACCACGCTGACGCTGCAGGTCCACGCCGGCAACGCCAGCGTGAGCGTGCACAACCTTGGCCCGCCGATTGACGCCGCGCTGCTGGCGCGCATCTTTGACTACGGGGTGTCGGGCGGCGAGGCCGATGGGGCCGCCGCGCCGGGCCAGCGCGGCCAGGGCCTGTTCGTGGCCAAGACCTACCTGGCCAAGATGGGCGGCACCATCGAGGCCGTGAACGAGGCGGGCGGCGTGAGCTTCAGGCTGACGCTGGCGCGGGCGGGCTGACGGCGCGTCGCCGAGGCTGCTGTCCCGAGGGCAGCAGCCCCGGCCGGCTCAAACCTGTGCGATCAGCGCCATCGCGGCGGCCGGTGCCTTCTCCTTGGCGCCGCTGATGAAGAACATGAACACGTCGCGCGGCCCCGATTTTTTGCCGGCCACCGCCACGCGTGGCACGTCGTCGGGCTCGGCGCCCTTCGCCCAGGTCGTCGCCGCCTCGGCCCAGCGGGCCAGGGCCTTGGGCGGGTAGCCGGTCTTGTAGCGTGATTCGGTGCGCATCAGCCGGGCGTAGACAAACTCGCCGGTCAGGTCGGCAAAGCTCGGGTAGTCGTCGCTGTCGGTGAACACGGTTGCGCACTGGTATTGGCGTGCCAGCGCCAGAAAGGCGGGCGTCATGAAGCTGGCATGCCGGACGTCCAGCGCGTGGCGCAGCGCAACGCCATCGGCCTTGCGCGGCAGCAGCTTCAAGAAGGCCTCGAAGTCCGCCGGGTCAAACTGCTTGGTGGGCATGAACTGCCAGACGATGGGGCCCAGCTTGGCGCCCAGTTCACTCACCCCGCTGTCGATGAAGCGCTCGATCGACGGCCCCGCTTCGGCCAGCAGCTTGCGGTTCGTGGCAAAGCGGTTGGCCTTGAGGCTGAACACGAAACCGTCAGGGGTTTCGTCGCGCCACTTGGCGAAGGTCGCGGGCTTGAAGGTGCTGTAGTAGGTGCCGTTGACCTCGATGGCCGTGAGCTGGCGGCTGGCGTACGCCAGCTCGCGGCTGTGGGCCAGCCCCTGGGGGTAGAAGTTGTCGCGCCAGGGCTCGTAGGTCCAGCCCCCGATGCCCGCGCGGATGGTTCCTGCATTCGCCATGGCCAGTCTCCTGCGTGATTGCGCACTCTAGCGCGCCCGGCGGGGGCGGCGTAAAGTGGCGGCTTGTCCTGCTGACAGATTCTGGAGACTTCCCCATGAACGCCCCCCTCCACAAGGAAATGCCCGCCGCCGCGCTGGACGCCGCCGCCGCCCTGTCGCACGCGACCCGCCAGTGGGACAGCGACATCGTGCGGCAGCTCACCGACTACATCCAGATCCCGGCCAAGTCGCCCGGCTTTGACAAGGACTGGGCGGCCCATGGCCACATCGAGACCGTGATGCGCAATGCCGCGCAGTGGGTCGAGGCGCAGAAGGTGGAGGGCCTGACGCTGGAGATCGTGCGCCTGCCGGGCCGCACGCCGGTGCTGTTCTTTGAAGTCGCGGCCACCGCGCCGCAGTCCAGCCAGACGGTGCTGATGTACGGCCACCTCGACAAGCAGCCCGAGTTCACGGGCTGGCGCAACGACCTGGGCCCGTGGACGCCCAAATACGAAGACGGCAAGCTCTACGGCCGCGGTGGCGCCGACGATGGCTACGCGGTGTACGCCAGCATTGCCGCGGTGCAGGCGCTCAAGGCGCAGAAGGTGGCGCACCCGCGCATCGTGGGCCTGGTGGAAACCTGCGAGGAGTCGGGCAGCTACGACCTGCTGCCCTACGTGGATGCGCTGCGGCCTCGGCTGGGTGACGTGGCGCTGGTGATCTGCCTGGACAGCGGCGCCGGCAACTACGACCAGCTGTGGCTCACCACCAGCCTGCGCGGCATGGCCAGCGGCACGCTCAAGGTCGAGGTGCTGACCGAGGGCGTGCACTCGGGCGACGCCAGCGGCCTGGTGCCCAGCAGCTTTCGCATCATGCGCCAGGTGCTGGACCGGCTCGAAGACAGCGCCACGGGCCGCCTGCTGCCCGCCAGTTTCCATTGCGAGGTGCCCACCGAGCGGCTGGCCCAGGCCCAGGCCACGGCGGCGATTCTGGGCGACGAGGTCTACAAGCGCTTCCCCTGGGCGCATTACGACTGCGGCGGCTCCACCGCGTTCGCGCTGCCCACTACCACCGACCCGGTGCAGGCCCTGCTCAACCGCACCTGGACACCCACGCTCAGCGTGACCGGCGCCGAGGGCTTTCCCGCGCTCAAGGACGCGGGCAATGTGCTGCGGCCCTACACCGCCTTCAAGCTCAGCCTGCGCCTGCCCCCGCTGGTGGACGCGGCGCAGGCCGTGCAGGACCTCAAGGCCCTGCTGGAAGACAACGCGCCCTACCAGGCGCGCGTCACTTTTGAAAGCGGCGGTGGCGCCACGGGCTGGAACGCGCCGGGCACGGCGCCCTGGTTCGAGCAGGCGCTGAACGCGGCCAGCCAGGCGCACTTTGGCGCGCCCTGCGGCTACATCGGCCAGGGCGGCACCATTCCGCTCATGAACATGCTGAGCCAGGGTTTCCCGAAGGCGCAGATGATGGTGTGCGGTGTGCTCGGCCCGCGCAGCAACGCCCACGGCCCCAACGAGTTCCTGCATGTGCCCTACGCCAAGAAGCTCACGGCCGCCGTGGCGCAGGTCATGGCCAGCCTGCCGGCCACGGGGGGTGAACCCGCGCAGGCGGGCGCATGAACGAGTCCACGCTGTCCACCTTCACCGCCAGTGATGGCGACAACCTGGCGCTGCAGGAGTGGCCGCTGGACGAAGACCAGGCGTTGCGCGGCGCCATCGTGCTGGTGCACGGCCTGGGCGAGCATGCCGGGCGCTATGACCATGTGGCGCGGCGCCTCAATGCCTGGGGCTTTGCGGTGCGCGGCTACGACCAGTATGGCCACGGCGAGTCCGGTGGCGTGCGTGGCGGGCTGCCCAGCGACGACCGCCTGCTCGAAGACCTGGCCGACGTGGTGGACAGCACCCGCCTGCGGGTGGCCGAGGGCGTGCCGCTGATCCTGCTGGGCCACAGCATGGGCGGGCTGGTGGCGGGCCGCTTTGTGGCCCAGAGGCGGCGCGCGGTGGACGGCCTCATCCTGTCGTCACCCGTGCTGGACCCGGGGCTCAACGTGGTGCAGAAAGTGCTGCTGGCGGTGGTGCCCAAGGTGGCGCCCAACCTCACGCTGGGCAACGGGCTGGACGTGAGCGGCATCTCGCACGACCCGGCGGTGGTGGCGGCCTACCGGGCCGACCCGCTGGTGCACGACCGCATCTCGGGCCGGCTGGCCCGCTTCATTGCCGACGGCGGGCCCGACACCGTGGCCCATGCCGCGCAATGGACCGTGCCCACGCTGCTGATGTACGCGGGCGCCGACCGGCTGGTCAACCCGGCCGGCAGCCGGGCCTTTGCCGCCGCGGCGCCGACAGAGGTGGTGAGCTCGCACTGCTTTGACGGCCTGTACCACGAGCTGTTCAACGAACTGGACGCGCAGCCGGTGTTCAGCATGCTGCAGGCCTGGCTGGATGCCCGCTTCCCGCCGGTTTGATGCCAAAAGTGCCTGTAGTCCTTGCCGGGCGGCCACTTTCAGCTATCAAATCAGGAGCAGATCGAGCCTTCAATAGACATACGCGGCGCCTGCGGAGGAACCGCTGTTGTCGCCCTGGTTGCCGCCGATGCCGGTGGCATTGCCGTCCTCCTGCCACGCGCCCACGGCCAGCGTGTTGCCGTCGCCGGCCAGCGAGACCGATGACCCGAAATAATCCAGGGCTTGCGCATTGGAGGCCTTCACATAGGCCTGCTGGCTCCAGGTGGCGCCGCTGCGGCTGAAAACATAAACGGCCCCGGCAGAGGTGGCACTGTTGTTCGCCTGGTCGCCGTCAAGACCTGTGGCATTGCTGGCTTCGGCATTCGCGCCCACGGCCAGCGCGCTGCCATCGGCTGACAGGGTGAGCAAAGACCCGAACTTGTCTCCTGCACCGGTATTGGAGGCCTTCACATAGGCCTGCTGGCTCCAGGTGACGCCGCCGCGGGCAAAGACATAGACCGCCCCCGCGTTGCTCAGGCTGTTGTTCGCCTGGTCGCCGTTGACGCCGGTGGCGTTGCTCGCCTCCTGCTCGGCGCCGACGGCCAGGGTGTTGCCATCGCCGGCCAGCGAGACCGATGTACCAAACAGGTCGCTCACCCCTGGATTGGACGCCTTCACATAGGCCTGCTGGGTCCAGGTGGCGCCGCTGCGGGCAAAGACGTAGACCGCCCCCGACCGGCTCGTGCTGTCGTTCGCCTCGTTGCCATCAATGCCCGTCGCATTGCTGTCCTCACCCGGTGCCCCCACGGCCAGCGTGTTGCCGTCGCTGCCCAGCGCAACGGAAGTTCCGAACTGGTCCAGTGACGCCGTGTTGGACGCCTTGACATAGGCCTGCTGGGTCCAGGTGACGCCGCTGCGGCTGAAAACATAAACGGCCCCGGCATAAAAGGCACTGTTGTCCGCCTGGTTGCCACCGATGGCCGTGGCGTTGCTGCTTTCCTGCGAAGCCCCCACCGCCAGTGTGTTGCCGTCGCCGGACAGGGCGAGCGAAAGCCCGAACCAGTCTTGCGCTTCGGCATTGGACGCTTTCACGTAGGCCTGCTGGGTCCAGGTGGCGCCGCTGCGGGCAAAGACATACACCGCCCCGGCATCGGTGGCGCCGTTGCTGGCCTGGTTGCCGTCGATGCCTGTCGCGGCGCTGTCCTCCCTGACCGCCGCCACGGCCAGCGTGTTGCCGTCGGCTGACAGGGCCAGGGCCAGCCCAAAACGGTCCCCGGCGCCCGAATTGGACGCCTTCACATAGGCCTGCTGGCTCCAGGTGGTGCCGCTGCGGATGAAGACATAGACCGCGCCGAAGGACGGGGCGGCATTGTTGCTCTGGTCGCCGTCGATGCCGGTGGCGTTGCTGCTTTCCCAATAGGCTCCCACGGCCAGCGTGCTGCCGTCGGCTGACAGGGCCACTGAGGAGCCGAACAGGTCACTGGCCTGCGTGTTGCTGCCCTTGAAGTAGCCCACGGCCTGCGTGATGTGGGGCGTGATGGCGCTGGACAGCGCGCTGCACCCTGTGGTGTTGCAGGCCTGCACGCGGTACTGGGCGTTCAGCCGCGTGTGCAGCAGGCCGCTGACCCCCTGGGTGTAGGTGGCGCCGGTCAGCGTGCCGCCGATCTGCACCGACGCCGTAGGGCCGGCCCCGTCGGGGTCTTCAAACAGCTGGTAGCTGACCGTGCCCCCGCCAAAGGGCGCCGTCACCGTGCCCCAGGCCAGGTCGAAGCGCTTGACGTCGTAGGTCATGGTCAGGCCCGCCGGCACCGAAGGGACCGCCAGCGGCGGCGATACCGGGACCACGGCCGCGCAGCGGATGCTGATGTTGCTCACGTGGGCACTGGCCGTGCCTGACCCATTGCCCACACTGCAGGTCTGAACGCCCCCGGCGTTGACGCGAACCACGTTGTAGGCACTGCCCTGCGGCACCGGCTGCGGGAACTGGAACACCCCGTTGGCGGACAGCACGAGGGCGTCGCCATTGGCCGTGTTGCGCAGCGCCACCACGCCGATGTTGCCGCTCAACTGGCCGCCCACCCGAAAGCTCTGGCTCGCCGCGGTGCAGCTGACGCTGATGGCCACGCCGTCACCGGCCGTGCCCTGGCTGTGGGCCACGCTGCAGCCCTGGCCCGCGGGCGGCGTCTTGACCGTGATGGCAAAAGTGCCGGTCAGGGCCTCGGGGAACTGGAAGCTGCCATCGGCATGCACGCTCGTCTCCTGCACCTGGCCATTGGCGCTGAGCTGCAGCACCAGGGTCTGGCCCGCGGCCAGGCCGGCCACGGTGCCGCTGACCACGCGGGCTTCGGGCGCCGCCACGTTGTCCAGGCAGTTGACGCTGACGTTGTTCACGTCCGCGCTGGCGGTGCCGGTGCCGTTGGACACGCTGCAGGTCTGGCCCGAAGGCTGTACCAGCACCACGAGCTGGTAGGCGGTGCCGGCCGGCAGGCTGACGCTGTAGGCGCCGTTGGCGTTCAGGCTCCTGCTTTGCGCGGTGGCGCCGCTGGCGTCCTTGTGGGCCAGCACCACGGTTTTGCCCGCGGCCAGGCCGGCCAGGGTGCCGCCGACGTTGAAGCTCACGGGGGCGCCATTGCCGCCTGCGCCATTGGCGGCATCACCGCCGCCCCCACCGCCACCACAGGCGGACAGGCTCATGAACAGGGCGACGGACAGCGGAGCAAAAAATGAAGAAGCGGTGCGCACGGCAAATCCTCGGGCAATCGTCACACGACTGCCCAAGACAACCTGCAACACGGGATGAATGACGCGGGCCTGAGGGACCCGGGCGAGGCAGGCGTTTTGGTCAAACGCCCTGGGGAGACAGCAAAGTCACTCTAGCACAGGCGTGGTGAGTACTTTCAGCTATCAAATCAGGAGCAAACAAAAGCAGAACAAGGGCCGCCGCGAGGGCGGCACGCCCTCGCGCGCGCCGCGGGCCATTCATGGTGGCCGGTGGGCGTTGCCGGCTTTTATTGGCGCAACAGGCCGCCCAGCATGCCCATCAGGTCGCCGGTGTCGCCCAGGCCGTTGGCCGGCGCCGTGCCATGCGGCGTGAGCTGGTCCACCAGGCCGGGCAACAGGTTGGCGAGCTGGTCGGCGGTTTCGCCCTGGCCCATGCCGAGCCGGGCGGCGATGTCGCCGATGGTGCCGCTGCCCAGCACCTGGGTGAGCTGGTCGCCGCCAATGGGCTGGTTCTGCCCGCTGCCAATCCACGAGGCCACCACGTTGCCCAGGCCGGCCTGCTGGAACTTCTCGACCAGGCCTGGCAGGCCGCCCTGCGCGCCGTCGTTGGCCAGCATGCCGGTGATGGCCTGCAGCAGCTGCGGGTTGCTGGTGACCAGGTGGATCAGGCTGCCCAGCCCCCCCTGCGCGCCGGCGCCCTGCGTGTTCCCGCCCATCACCGAGCCCAATACCGAATCAAGCAATCCCATGACCGTGTCCTTTCAGGTGTTGGCTGGATTCTGGGCGCGGCGCGTGACGAGCGCAAGCCACAGCAGGGCACTGCCGGTCAGCGCCACCGGGAACAGCGAGCCGTAGTTGAGCAGGGTCCAGCCCTGGGTGGTGACCAGCACGCCCGAGGCAAACGAGCTCAGCGCGAGGGTGGCGAACATGAAAAAGTTCAGGGCGCCCTGTGCGCGGTCTTTTTCCTCGGGCGTGTAGGCGGAAAGGGACAGCGTGGTGCTGCCCGTGAACAGGAAGTTCCAGCCCACGCCCAGCAGGAACAGCGCCACGAGGAACTGGTGCAGGTCCACGCCCGACAGCGCCACCAGGATGCAGGCCAGGTTCAGCACCACGCCCGTGCCCATGATGGGCAGCACGCCAAAGCGCCGGATCAGGTGGCCGGTGAAGAAGCCCGGCGCGAACATGCCGATCACATGCCACTCCAGCACCAGGGCCGCGTCGGAGAACGGCAAGCTGCACTGCTGCATGGCAATCGGCGTTGCGGCCATCAGCAGGTTCATCACGCCAAAGCCCAGCGAGCCCCCGATGGCGGCCACGATGAACACCGGCTGCGCCATGATTTCACGCAGCGGGCGGCCGCTCTGGCTGGTCTTTCTCGGTGGCGTCGGCGGGAACCTGATGAACGCGAGCGCGACCATGGCCAGCAGCGCCACGCCGGCCAGCGCAATGTAGGCGCCGGCAAAGGGCACCTCGAACAGGCTGCGCGTGCGCGCCGCGAGGTTGGGGCCGATCACCGCGCCGATCAGGCCGCCAGCCATCACCAGCGACACCGCCTTTTCCTGCGCGGTCTGGCCCGCGAGCTCGGCCGCGGCAAAGCGGTACAGGCTGGCGTTGGCGTTGTAGTAGCCGGCCACCACGGTGGCCGCGCACAGCAGCCAGAAGTTGCGCGTGAAGGCCGCGTAGGCGCACAGCAGCGCCGACAGCAGGGCCACCACCAGCCCGAGCTGGAACGAGGCCTTGCGCCCGTAGCGTGACTGCGTGCGCGCGACCAGGCCGGTGGACAGCGCGCCGCCGACCACATAGCCCATGACCGGCAGCGTGGCCATCCAGCCCAGTGGCGCCAGCGCCAGCCCGACCAGTCCGTTGATGGCAATGAAGGTGACGTTGTTGGTCAGGAAGAGGCCCTGGCACAGGGCCAGCAGGCTCAGGTTCTTGTTGAAGGCGGGCATCGGCGTTTGCCCTGCGCAGGGCATGGGCTGTGGTAATTACTGACGCAAGGGATGGGGGACGGGGTTAAATTGTCGTTCTTTCTTACTGCACTCAGGAGACCCCATGAAAATTACCCGACGCGTTGTACTGGCCCTGTCCCTTGGGGCCGCCGTGGTGAGTGGCGCCGCCGTAGCGCAGCAGGCGCAGTTCATCAACATCCTCACCGGCGGCCAAAGCGGCGTGTACTACCCGATGGGCGTGGCGCTGTCCCAGATCTATGCCAAGGCCATTCCCGGCGCCAAGGCCACGGCCCAGGTGACCAAGGCCTCGGCCGAAAACCTCAACCTGCTGCAGGCCGGCCGCGGCGAGCTGGCGCTGGCGCTGGCCGACTCGGTCTCCAACGCCTGGCAGGGCGACGCCGAAGCGGGCTTCCCCAAGAAGCTGGACAAGCTGCGCGGCCTGTCGGCCACCTACAGCAACTACATCCAGATCGTGGCCAATGCCGACTCGGGCATCAAGACGCTGGCTGACCTGAAGGGCAAGCGCATCTCGGTCGGTGCCGCCAAGTCGGGCACCGAACTCAATGCACGCGCCGTGTTCAAGGCCGCGGGCCTGACCTATGCGGATCTGGCCAAGGTCGAGTACCTGCCGTTTGGCGAGTCGGTCGAGCTCATCAAGAACCGCCAGCTCGACGCCACGCTGCAGTCCGCCGGCCTGGGTGTGGCCTCGATCCGCGATCTGGCCACCTCGGTCAAGATCGTGGTGGTGCCGGTGCCCGCCGACGTGATCGCCAAGATCGGCGACGAGGCCTACCAGGCCGCCGTGATCCCGGCCAACACCTACGCCGGCCAGACCGCCGACGTGGCCACCGCCGCCATTCCCAACTTCCTGGTGACCCATTCGGGCGTGTCCGACGAACTGGCCTACCAGATGGCCAAGCAGATGTATGAACACATCGACACCCTGTACGCGGCCCACAACGCGGCCAAGGTGATCAAGCGCGAGAACGCCGTCAAGGGCATGCCGGTGCCGGTGCACCCGGGCGCGGCGCGCTACTACAAGGAAGTCGGCGTGATGAAGTAAGCGGCCGGCCTCCGGTCGACGGCCCGACCTGCTCGGGCCTTTTTTTCGCCTCTTCTCCCCTTTTTTCATTCACAGGTAGCCCGCCATGACCACGTCTGCCACCCACGAGCTCACCGAGCCGCATGATGACCGCCTGCGCGGCATCATCTTCTGGATCGCCCTGGCGTTCTCGTCGTTCCAGATCTACACCGCCGCTTTCAGCCCGATCTCGAGCCAGGTGGTGCGCGCCGTGCACGTGGGCTTCGTGCTGCTCATGGTGTTTGCCATCAGGCCGGGCTGGCTGGGCGACGGCACGCGCGGCTTCCGCCCGCTGGCCTGGGCCATGGGCATCACGGGCTTCGTGCTGAGCTTCTACCACTGGGTGTTCGAGGCCGACCTCACGCAGCGCGCGGGCGACCTCACGCGCTGGGACTGGGTGGTGGGCGTGATCACGCTGGTGCTGGTGTTCGAGGCCGCGCGCCGCATGATGGGCTGGGCCCTGCCGTTCATCTGCCTGCTGTTCCTGGGCTACGGCCTGTTTGGCCAGTACCTGCCAGGGGGCCTGGCGCATCGCGGCTTTGGCGTGGACCAGATCGTCAGCGCGCTGTCGTTCGGCACCGAGGGCATCTACGGCACGCCGACCTATGTGTCGTCCAGCTACATCTTTTTGTTCATCCTGTTTGGCGCGTTTCTCGAGCAGGCCGGCATGATCAGCCTGTTCACCGACTTCGCCATGGGCACGGTGGGCCACACGCGCGGCGGACCGGCCAAGGTGGCCGTGGTCAGCTCGGGCCTGATGGGCACCATCAACGGCTCGGGCGTGGCCAACGTGGTCACCACCGGGCAGTTCACCATTCCGCTGATGAAGCGCTTTGGCTACTCCAGTGCCTTCGCGGGCGGGGTCGAGGCCACCTCGAGCATGGGCGGGCAGATCATGCCGCCGGTGATGGGCGCGGTTGCGTTCATCATGTCCGAGACCATCAACGTGCCTTACATCGAGATCTGCAAGGCGGCGCTGATCCCGGCCATCCTGTACTTCATCACCGCCTTCTGGATGGTGCACCTGGAAGCGGGTCACAAGGGCCTGACCGGCCTGCCCAAGGAAGAGTGCCCCGACCCGTGGGCCGCCATCCGGCGCCAGTGGCATCTGCTGCTGCCATTGCTGGGCCTGGTGGCGCTGCTGTTCTCGGGCTACACGCCGCTGTTCTCGGGCACCGTGGGCCTGGGCCTCACGGTGGTGCTGATCTTTGGCGCGGCCGCCATCACCGGTGTGCAGGCCACGGCGCTGCGCGTGCTGTTCTGGGTGCTGCTGGGCTTTGCCTGCGCCGGTTTCTACCAGTTTGGCGTGGGCACCTTCTTCGTGGTGGTGGCCTTGCTGGTGGCGCTGACCTTCATCCGCCGCACCGGCGCCGACGCCCGCAAGCTGGCCGTCACGGCATTGGTGGATGGCGCGCGCCATGCCCTGCCCGTGGCCATTGCCTGCGCGCTGGTGGGGGTGATCATCGGCATCATCAACCTGACCGGCGTGGCCACCGAGATCGGCGGCCAGATCATCTCGCTGGGCGAGAAGAGCCTGTTCCTGGCGCTGTTCCTGACCATGGTCACCTGCCTGATCCTGGGCATGGGCATCCCCACCATCCCCAACTACATCATCACGAGTTCGCTGGCGGCGCCCATCCTGCTCAAGCTGGGTGTGCCGCTGATCGTCTCGCACATGTTCGTCTTCTACTTCGGCATCATGGCCGACCTGACGCCGCCCGTGGCGCTGGCCGCCTTCGCGGCCGCGCCGATTGCCAAGGAGACCGGGCTGAAGATCGGCATGCAGGCGCTGCGCGTGGCCATTGCGGGCTTCATCGTGCCCTACATGGCGGTCTACAGCCCGGCGCTGATGCTGCAGGGTGGCACCTGGCTGGCCACGGTCTGGGTGGTGTTCAAGGCGCTGGTGGCCATTGGCCTGTGGGGCATGGGGGCCATTGGCTACATGGCCGCGCCGCTGAACTGGTTTGAGCGCTGCTGGGCCATCGTGGCGGCCAGCCTGCTGGTGGTGGCCCTGCCCTGGACCGACGAGGCGGGCCTGGCCGGCGCGGCCGCGCTGCTGGCCTGGCACCTGTGGCGTGCCCGCACGGCCCGCGGCGCCCTGCCGGCGGGCGGGGCCTGAGCGCGATGCTGGCTGGCGTGTGCCTGGCGCTGGCGGCCGCCACGGGCGGGCCGGCCGCGCCTGCGGTCAGGCCACCGGCCCCGGTGTTTGTGCCGGTGCAGCGCTTCACGCTGGCCTGGACCCACTCCATCGAGAAAATCCGCTGGGAAGAAGACTACGCCGTGACCGGCGGAGCGCCCGCGTCGGCGCCGCTGCTGCGCGCGGTGGGCGCGCGGGTCCATGGCTCGGGCGCCGGCATGGAGCCGCCGGCGGGCGCCGTGCTGCACAACGGCTGGTACGACTATGTGCCGACCACGCCGCCCCTGCAGGTGCTGCGCCTCACGCGCTCGCCCTACACGGCCGACTACGACTGGTGCGTGGCCGGCCAGTGCCGTCCGCTGTCGCAGTTGCTGCCGTCCGATGGTGGCGTGACCCTGCTGTGGCCCTGCAATGACCCGGCCGACATCGCGGGCCGGGCCTGGAAGGGCGGCGCGCCCAGGCCAGGCGGCTGAGTCAGGTCAGGCGGCTGAGCGCGGCCAGCGGCGCGGTCTCGGCGCGCAGCACGCGCGGGCCCAGCGTCAGGGGCTGGAAGCCGGTCTGGCGGGCCTGGGCTTCTTCGGCCGGGCTCAGGCCGCCTTCAGGGCCCGACAGCAAGGTGATGCCGCGCGCGCCCGCGTCTTCGGTGGCTTGCAGTGGCTGTGCGTCCGCCGCGAGCGAGAGCACGAAGAAGCGGCCGGCCTGCGCATCCAGGCCCTGTGCCAGCCACTCGTCGGCGCTGCGCACCGGGTGCAGCACGGGCACGCGGTTGCGCCCGCACTGCTCGCAGGCGGCCACGGCCACGGCCTGCCAGTGCGCGCGTTTTTTCTCGGCGCGTTCGCCGCTCAGGCGCAGCACGCTGCGCTGCGCCAGCAGCGGCTGCACGCTGGCCACGCCCAGTTCGGTGGCCTTTTCGACCAGCCAGTCCATGCGCTCGCTGGCCATCAGGCCCACGGCCAGGTGCACGGCGCGCGCGGCCTCGCGCTCCACGGCGCTGTGCGCGCCCACCCGCACCCGCACGTCGCTGCGGCCCATGTGCTCGATGGTGGCTTCAAACTCGCCGCCCTCGCCGTTGAACAGCGTGACCGTGCCGCCCGGTTGCAGGCGCAGCACCTGCACATGGCGCGCGGCGCCCGCGGGCAGGTCCAGCGGGGCGCCGGGGGTCAGGGGCAGCGGGCAGTGAAAGCGCGGCATGGGGTGATTTGCTATGAATTTACTAGCGTGTGGTGGCCGCCAGTAGTGGACTCCAGGCCTCTTTGACTCTAAACGCGGCCAAAAGCGAAGCCCGTGGCCGCCTGCGTGCCCTCGACCTCGTCGATCAGCCGCAGCAGGGGCGTGAGTTCGCGGTAGCGGCTGGCGGTGGCGCGGATGTAGCCGATGAAGCGCGGCGTGTCGGCCAGGTAGCGCGGCTTGCCGTCGCGCAGCGTGAGCCGCGCAAAGATGCCCGCGACCTTGAGGTGGCGCTGCAGGCCCATCCACTCCACGGCGCGGTAGAACTCGCCAAAGTCCTCGCCCCAGCCCGAGGGGCTGGCCGCGCCCAGCAGCCCGGCCTTGCGCGCCTGCTGCCAGTAGCGCACCGTGACGTCGAGCACAAAGTCTTCCTCCCAGCTCAGGAAGGCGTCGCGCATCAGGCAGGCGATGTCGTAGGTGATGGGGCCATACACCGCGTCCTGGAAGTCCAGCACGCCCAGTCGGGGCTCATCGGCGCCCCCCGGGATCATGAGGTTGCGCGGCATGAAGTCGCGGTGGACGTAGACCGCGGGCACGGCCAGGTTGCGTTCGATGATCAGGCTGAACTGGCTGTCCAGCGTCTCGCGCTGGCGCGGCGAGAGGGTCAGGCCCTTGTGCTTCTCGAGGTACCAGTCCGGGAACAGCGCCAGCTCGCGCGCCAGCAGCGCGGCGTCGTAGGGCGGCAGCACGCCGGGGCGCGAGGCCTGCTGCCAGGCCACCAGGGCGTCCACGGCGCGCTGGTACAGCGGCAGGTTGGCGGGCGGGTTGTCACGGTCCACCACGTCGATCAGGGTCTGCGTGCCCAGGTCGTCCAGCAGCATGAAGCCCAGGGCCTCGTCCCAGGCCAGCACGCGCGGCACATGCAGGCCGGCCTGCGCCATCAGGCCGGCCACCTTGACGAAGGGGGCGCTGTCTTCCCGCTCGGGCGGGGCGTCCATGATGATGAAGCTGCCCTGCCCGTGCGCATCCACCCGCAGGTAGCGCCGGAAACTCGCGTCGGCCGAGGCCGGGCGCAGGCTCGCGGGGTGCAGTCCGTGCACCGCGGCCAGGCCCTGCAGCCAGGGGCCAAAGGCCGCCTCGCGCGCAGGGTCATCCCAATGGACGGCGGTGGGGTTCAGGGGGGCGGCGAGGGGAGGTGTCAAAGGGGCGCTCATGGATAATCCATTCTACAAATGCCCTCCTGCTCCCGTTTTGCCTTGACGCCTGTGGCCCTCGTGGCTTGTGCCCTGATGCACCACCCGCTGGCCCGCGCCCAGGCGACGGCGGGCGAGAGCGGCATGCAGCTCAAGTCCAGCCCGCTGCTGCGCGAGACCATTCCGGAAACCGAGCGCAAGGGCCTGCCCACCTATGTGACGGGCGACCGGCTCTCGGGCAGCCCCGACCTGGACACCCTGGTCGAAGGCAACGCCGAACTGCGGCGCGGCGACCTGTCCATCCGCGCCGACCGGCTCGAGTACTACCAGCCCGACGACCTGGCCAAGGCGCGCGGCAATGTGCACATCAACCGGGCCGGCAACACCTTCGAGGGGCCGCTGCTCGAACTCAAGGTGGACGCGTTCGAGGGCTTCTTCACCGAGCCCCACTACCGCTTCCTGCGCAACGACGCCTATGGCGAAGCCGAGCGCGTGGACTTCCTGGATGACAAGCGCGCGATCATCCGCAACGCCACTTACACCACCTGCCAGCGCCGCCCGGGCCCGAGCTGGATGCCCGACTGGGTGCTGCGCGCGGCCAGCATCCGCATCGACAACGAGGAAGAGACCGGCCAGGCCACGGGCGCCTCGCTGCGGTTTCTGGGCGTGCCCATCCTGCCGATCCCGTCGCTGAGCTTTCCGCTGTCGGACAAGCGCAAGTCCGGGCTGCTGCCGCCCACCATCGGGCTGGACAACCTCAACGGCGTGGAGCTCACGCTGCCGTACTACTGGAACATCGCGCCCAACCGCGATGCCACGTTTTTCCCGGCGCTTATGACCAAGCGCGGCGTGGACCTGGGCGGCGAGTTCCGCTACCTCGAGCAGGACTACAGCGGCAAGCTGCGCGCCAACTTCATGCCCAACGACAGCCTGCGCGCGCGTGACCGCTGGGGCTATGCGCTGCAGCATGACGGCGTGGTGCGCACCGGGCTGACGGGCATCGGCACGCTGGGCATCAACCTCAACCTCAACCGCGTCAGCGACGACAACTACTGGCGCGACTTCTCGCGCGGCACCACCTCGCTCACGCAGCGCCTGCTGGCCAATGACGCCAACCTGTACTGGTCGCGCGGCAACTTCTCGCTGGCGGCGCGCACGCTCAAGTGGCAGACGCTGCAGGACGTGGCCTCGCCCATCGTCCCGCCTTACGACCGGCTGCCGCAGCTCACGGGCCGCTATGCGCGCACCAACCTGGCCGGGGGGCTGGATGTGTCCACCGAGGTGGACTACACGCAGTTCAAGGCCGAGCGCACCCTCACCGGGCAGCCCAATGCCAAGCGCAGCTACGCACTGGCCCAGATCAGCCGGCCCTGGCAGGCCCCGGGCTGGTTTGCCATCCCGAAGCTGCAGCTGCACTCCACGAACTACCAGTTCGACGCGCCGCTGACCAACGGCGCCACCTCGGCCAGCCGCGTGCTGCCCACCTTCAGCCTGGACAGCGGCCTGGTGTTCGAGCGTGATGCCAGCTATTTCGGGCGCAGCTTCCGCCAGACGCTGGAGCCGCGGGCGTTCTACGTGTACACACCGTTCCGTGACCAGAGCCTGCTGCCCAACTACGACTCGGCCGCCAACGACTTCAACTTCGCGACCATCTACACCGAGAACGCCTTTGGCGGCAACGACCGCATCTCCGACAACAACCTGCTGACCCTGGGCGCGACCACGCGCCTGCTCGACCCGGCCACCGGCGCCGAGGCGGCGCGCTTTGGCATCGCCCAGCGCCTTCGCTTCAAGGACCAGAGGGTCACGCTGCCGGGCGGAACGCCGGTCAGTGAGCGGCTGTCGGACGTGCTGCTGGGCGCCTCGGTCAACTGGGACCCGAAGTGGAGCTTCGAGTCCACCGTGCAGTACAACCCCAAGACCCGGCGCTCGATCCGCTCGACCCTGGGCGGGCGATACAACCCCGGCAGCTACCGTGTGATCAGCGCGGCCTACCGCCTGCAGCGCGGCCTGAGCGAGCAGATCGACATGGGCTGGCAGTGGCCGATCGGCAATGTCACCGGCGGCGAGGGCCGCTGGTACAGCGTGGGCCGGCTCAATTACAGCCTGCAGGACCGCAAGCTGGTCGATTCGGTGATCGGTTTTGAGTACGATGCAGGGTGCTGGCTGGGCCGCATCGTGGTGGAACGGCTGCAAAGCAGCACCTCGTCAGCCAACAAGCGCATCCTGTTCCAGCTGGAATTCATTGGCTTCACCCGGCTGGGTTCCAATGCGCTGCAGACGCTGAAGGACAATATCCCCCGCTACCAGTACCTGCGCGAGCAGACCACGGCCCCCAGCCGTTACAGCAATTACGAGTGAGCTTCCATGAAACAACGCGCATCCGCACTGACGCTGGCCCTTGTTGCCGCCCTGACCGTCCCGGCCGCCGGGGCCCAGGGCCTGCGCGTGTCGCCGCAGATCGGCGCCAGCCGCCCGCCGGCCGCGGCCCAGCCGGCGGCGGGACCGCGCCTGGCGGACTACATCGTGGCAGTGGTCAACAGCGAGCCGATCACCAACAACGAGGTGCGGTCGCGCCTGGTCCGCATCGAGCAGCAGCTGGCGCAGCAAGGCGGCGCCCTGCCGCCGCGCAACGTGCTCGCACGCCAGGTGCTGGAGCGGATGATCAGCGAAAAGGCGCAGCTGCAACTGGCCCGCGAGACCGGGGTCAAGGTGGACGAGGTCTCGGTGGACCAGGCCGAGGACAACGTCGCGCGGCAGAACCAGATCACCGTGCCCGAGCTGCACCGCCGCCTGGCGGCCGATGGCATTCCGGTCAGCCAGTTCCGCGACGAGCTGCGCAACCAGCTGCTGCTCACGCGCCTGCGCGACCGCGAAGTGGAGCCGCGCGTGAAGGTGACCGATCTGGAGGTGGACCAGTTCATCCAGGAACAGAAGGGCAGTGACGACCTTGCCACCATGGAGCTGAACCTGGCCCAGGTGCTGGTGGCCGTGCCCGAGAACGCCACGCCGGCCCAGGTGGCGGCCTTGCAGGCGCGTGCCGCGGGCGTGCAGGCGCGGGCCCGCGCCGGCGAAGACTTTGGCAAGCTGGCCCGCGAGTTTTCCGACGCGCCGGGCGCCGCGACCTCGGACGGGCAGATGGGCCTGCGGCCGGCCGACCGCTATCCGCAGATTTTTGTCAACGCGGCCCAGCCGCTGCCCGAAGGGGGCGTGAGCGACGTGGTGCGCTCGGGCGCGGGCTTCCACATCCTCAAGGTGGTCGAAAAACGTCAGGCCGGCATGCCCGGCGTGCACGTCACCCAGAACCACGCGCGGCACATCCTGCTGCGGCCCAGCGCGCAGCTCAGCGAGTCGGCCGCGCGTGAACGGCTGGCGGATTTCCGCAAGCGCATCGAGGCCGGCACGGCCGACTTTGCCCAGCTGGCGCGCGAGAATTCGCAGGATGCCAGTGCCCGCAACGGCGGCGACCTGGGCTGGGCCAACCCCGGGCTGTTCGTGCCCGAGTTCGAGGACGCCCTGGCCGACCTCAAGCCCGGGCAGATCTCCCAGCCCATCGTCTCGCGCTTTGGCGTGCACCTGATCCAGCTGCTGGAGCGCCGCCAGACCACGCTGAGCCAGCGCGAGCAACGCGAGATCGCGCGCAACCTGGTGCGCGAAAAGAAGCTCGACGAGGCCTATGCCAACTGGGCGCAGGAGGTGCGCGGGCGCGCCTACGTCGAACTGCGCGAACCGCCCTTGTGAACTTGATGGCGCCCCCACGCTTGCCCACTGCGTGTGGCGCGCTGCCCCCCGAGGGGGCCGCATTGTCCCTTGGGGCGGCCCGGCGGGAAAACATGCCCCCACGCTTGCCCGCTGCGTTTGAGGTGCCGAGCCCATGAAGCACGTGGCGCGCAAGCGGTTCGGCCAGCATTTCCTGACCGACGCGGGGATCATCGACGCCATCGTGCGCGCCATCGCGCCGCAGCCGGGGCAGGCGCTGGTGGAGATCGGCCCGGGGCTGGCCGCGCTGACCCAGCCGCTGGTGGAGCGGGCCGGGCGGCTGACCGTGATCGAGCTGGACCGGGACCTCGCGTTGCGGCTGCGCCTGCATGGCCAGCTCGACGTCATTGAATCCGATGTGCTCAAGGTGGACTTTGCGCAGGTGGCCGCCAACCTGGGCGCGCCGAAGATCCGGGTCGCCGGCAACCTGCCCTACAACATCTCCACCCCCATCCTGTTCCACCTGCTGGGCCATGTGGCCGTGGTCGAGGACCAGCACTTCATGCTGCAAAAGGAAGTGATCGACCGCATGGTCGCTTCGCCCGCCACCAGCGACTACAGCCGCCTGAGCGTGATGCTGCAGTGGCGCTACGCGATGGACAACGTGCTGTTCGTGCCGCCCGAGTCGTTTGATCCGCCGCCGCGCGTTGACAGTGCCGTGGTGCGCATGGTGCCGCTGGCCGACCCGCCGGCGGTGGACGTCAAGCTGCTCAGCGAGCTGGTGCAGGTGGCCTTCAGCCAGCGGCGCAAGCTGCTGCGGCATTCGCTGGGCCGGTGGCTGGAGCAGAAGAATTTTGCTGGCACCTTCGACCTGCACCGGCGTGCCGAGGAAGTGCCGGTCGCCGAATACGTGGCGCTGGCCCAGTCGCTCGCCCCATAAAAAACCCGTCGCAAGGACGGGTTCTCAATTCCAGAGGGGTGCCGTGGCACCGCCCCCGGTCGGGCCTGGCGCGAGCCAGGTTCAGGCGGCGGCGAGCCAGTACCCGGCGTTGAAAGGGCTGCTCATGCGCAGCGCCAGCGGCGACACGTCCACCAGCTTGTCGGTGGGCATCTTCTCGCCGTTCTCGGTGATCAGTTCGATGCCGGAGGGGGCGCTGGCCTGGCCTTCGGTTTTCTGAGCCTCATTCGCCCGTTCTGCTTGGCTGTTTTGCGCAGAACGGGCTACAGAAAAGAATAGAAGCATCGGAAGGGTATCTTCCGGTCCGCCCAGTAATCCGCGGTGTCACGGAAGATGTCGAGCAGCTGCTCGCGTGCTTCCTTGTCGAACTTGGCGTTGGCCGGAATCTGCTCCAGCACCACGATGAAGCCCGGCTGCGGGCCCGACTTGTGCAGCGGGTCGGTCATGCAGTCATACAGCGCGTCGAAGTTCTTGCCGAAGTGCGACGGGAAGGTGAACTGCTGGGCGATCAGGTCCAGCACGTCCTGCTTGCTCTGGGCCGTGGCCAGGTTGGCATAGAGGAAATGCTGGCCGAGCGCCTGCGCGGCTTCCTGCAGGTCCTGCACCCTGAAGGCGCGGATCGACTGCACGATGTTGGTCCTTACGGTACGAAGTGGTGTATCCATCTCCGCTTCTCTTTCCATAGTCAAAAACAAATCCCGCTTCATTGGCTACTCCACAATCCTGCGAAAGCTCGCGTAATGGTCGGCGGTGTAATAACACGCGTCCGGCGTCCGGGGCGGACCGCCGCACACAATGCGCCGGGCTCCCCGGTCGCGCGAACCTGGCGTTTTGACGGTGTACTCGCGGTAGTAACCCCGCGGCTGGCCCGGAAGCTTGCGCTCGCGGTTGCCGAACACCGTGCCATCCTTGCCGTACGAGAACGGTCCGCCCTGGCGGATCTGTTCAAAAGTTTCCCGGCCCTGCCGCGGCAACTCGGCCAGGCTGACCGTGGCTGAGCTGCTGTTGGCGAGTCCGTCAGTTCGCGGGCCCTTGGCATGCACCACACTGGGGACGGTGAAAACCGTGGCCAGTAAAAAGCTAGTGAGTGCAAACTTGACAGCGGCGAAACGACGCGCCATGGGCGGAACCTTGTGGAAACCTGTTGTTCTGGGGACGCCGATCAAACCCCGGGTAAACCCGGAAATTCAAGAGCGGTAGTGTGACCGATCTGCCCTGAAAGCGCAAGCGGCTGCCCAAATTTTGAGCAGCCGCTGAGGGGTCTTTACCGGCAATTGACAAAAATAAGTTAGTACCAGCTATCTAAATCCGGCTCACCGAGCAGCGTTGGCGTCGGCCACGGTCAAAGCCGTCATATTGACGATGCGACGCACCGTGGTGCTCGGTGTGAGCACATGCACCGGTTTGGCGGCGCCCAGCAGGACCGGGCCCACGGCAATGTTGCCGCCGGCCGCCGTCTTGAGCAGGTTGTAAGAAATATTGGCTGCATCGATGTTCGGGAGCACCAGCAGGTTGGCGTCCCCTGACAGGGTGCTGTGCGGCATGATGGCCTGCCGGGCGGCGCCGTCCAGCGCCACATCGCCGTGCATTTCACCGTCCACGTCGAGCCAGGGCGCCTCCTGGCGCAGCAGCTCCAGGGTGCGGCGCATCTTGATGGCGCTGGGCTGGTTGCTGCTGCCGAAGTTGGAATGGCTCAGCAGCGCGGCCTTGGGCTTGAGGCCGAAGCGCATCATTTCCTCGGCCGCCATCACGGTGATTTCGGCCAGCTCGGCCGGGGTGGGGTCGTAGTTGACATGGGTGTCGACCAGGAACACCTGGCGGCCGGGCAGCATCAGGCCGTTCATGCAGGCGTAGATCTGCACGTCTTGCGGCGTGCTGGGGCTGCCGCCCGCGCGCTTGCCGATCACCTGGTCAATGTAGTGCAGGTGCATCGCGGTGGTGCCCCAGGTGCCGCAGATCATGCCGTCCACGTCGCCCTTGTGCAGCAGCATGGCGCCAATCAGCGTGAGGCGGCGGCGCATCTCGATCTTGGCCATCTGGGCGGTCACGCCCTTGCGCTCGGTCATGCGGTGGTAGGTCTGCCAGAAGTCGCGGTAGCGGTGGTCCTGCTCGACGTTGACCACGTCGTAGTCCTGGCCCTCGCGCAGGCGCAGGCCGAACTTCTCGACACGCTGGGCAATGATGGCGGGCCGGCCAATCAGCGTCGGGCGCGCCAGGCATTCGTCCACCACAATCTGCGCGGCCCGCAGCACACGCTCTTCCTCGCCTTCGGCGTAGGCCACGCGCTTCTTGCCAGCCGCCTTGGCGGCCATGAAGATGGGCTTCATGGTGGTGCCCGAGGCGTAGACAAAGCTCTGCAGCCGTTCGCGGTAGGCGTCCATGTCGGCGATCGGGCGGGAGGCCACGCCGCTGTCGGCCGCGGCCTTGGCCACCGCCGGCGCGATCTTCATCATGAGACGGGGGTCAAACGGCTTGGGGATCAGGTACTCGGGCCCGAACGCCAGTTGCTGGCCCTGGTAGGCGGCGGCCACCACTTCGCTCTGCTCGGCCTGCGCCAGTTCGGCAATCGCGTGCACGGCCGCGATTTCCATCTCGTCGGTGATCGTGGTGGCGCCGCAGTCGAGCGCGCCGCGGAAAATGTAGGGGAAGCACAGGACGTTGTTGACCTGGTTGGGGTAGTCCGTGCGGCCCGTGGCCATGACCACGTCATTGCGCACCTCGTGCGCATCCTCGGGGGAAATTTCGGGGTTGGGGTTGGCCAGGGCAAAGATCACGGGACGGGGCGCCATCTTCGCCACCATCGCGGGCTTGAGCACGCCGCCCGCCGACAGGCCGAGGAACACGTCCGCGCCTTCGATGACTTCGCTCAGCGTGCGCGCCGGGGTTTTCTGCGCGAACAGGATCTTGTCCTCGTCCATCAGCTCGGTGCGGCCCTCGTACACCACGCCGGCCAGGTCGGTGACATAGACGTTCTCGCGCCGCAGGCCCACCTTGAGCAGCAGGTTCAGGCAGGCCAGGGCCGCCGCGCCGGCGCCCGAGGTCACGAGCTTGACCTGCGTGATGTCCTTGCCCACCACCTTGAGGCCATTGACCATGGCGGCCGCCACCGTGATGGCGGTGCCGTGCTGGTCGTCATGGAACACGGGGATCTTCATGCGCTTGCGCAGTTCGCGCTCGACGTAGAAGCAGTCGGGGGCCTTGATGTCTTCCAGATTGATGGCGCCGAAGGTGGGCTCGAGCGCGGCAATCACCTCGACCAGCCGGGCCGGGTCTTTCTCGTTGATCTCGATGTCGAACACGTCCACGCCGGCGAACTTCTTGAACAGCACGCCCTTGCCTTCCATGACCGGCTTGGACGCCAGCGGGCCGATGTCGCCCAGGCCCAGCACCGCCGTGCCATTGGTGATCACCGCCACCAGGTTGCCCCGGCTGGTGTACTTGAAGGCGTTGGCCGGGTCCTTGACGATCTCCTCGCAGGGCGCGGCGACGCCGGGCGAGTAGGCCAGGGCCAGGTCGTGCTGGTTGACCAGCTGCTTGGTGGGCGCAATGGCGATCTTGCCGGGGGTCGGGAACTCGTGGTATTCGAGCGCGGCGCGGCGCAGTTCAGAGCGTTTGTCTTCGGGGTTCACCGGGGGGGTCGCGGGCATGTTGTCAGGTCTCCTGGGACCAACAGCTTACGCCCGGGATCGGCGTGCCGTCAGCTTTTGTAAGGGAACGCGATTGTAGACGTGGGCGCGGGAAAACCCTAGTACGGGATTCTGCGTAAAGGGTGGGGCGCTTTTGACTTTTTGGCAAAGATCGGCGCCGGACCCAACTCCCGGCATGTTGACCCGGCGCACGGGTATCATCAGCCGACCTTTTTGACCACAGGAGGACGCCATGGCGCTGATGGATTTCATCAAGAAACAGTTCATCGACATCATCCAGTGGACGGAGGAGGGCGATGGCACGCTGGCCTGGCGCTTCCCGATGCGCGACATGGAGATCCAGTACGGCGCCTCGCTGACCGTGCGCGAGTCGCAGATGGCGGTGTTTGTCAACGAGGGCAAGGTGGCCGACGTGTTCGGCCCCGGCATGTACAAGCTCACCACCCAGACCATCCCGGTGCTGACCTACCTCAAGAACTGGGACAAGCTGTTCGAGTCCCCGTTCAAGAGCGACGTGTATTTCTTCAGCACGCGCCAGCAGGTGGACCAGAAGTGGGGCACGCCCCAGCCCGTGACCATCCGCGACAAGGACTTCGGCGCCATCCGCCTGCGCGCCTTTGGCAACTACAGCTTCCGAGTGGCCGACCCCAAGCTGTTCCACACCGAAATCTCGGGCACGCGCGAGCGCTATGAAGTGGCCGACCTGGACGGCCAGCTGCGCGGCCTGGTGCTGCAGCACCTGTCGGACGGGATTGCGCAAAGCGGCATTCCCTTCCTCGACCTCGCGGCCAACCAGATCGAGTTTGCCAAGGCCCTGTCGGCCGAGCTCACGCCGGCGTTCGCGGCGATCGGCCTCAAGCTCGAAGGCATGACGGTGCAGAACGTGTCGCTGCCCGAGGAACTGCAGAAAATCCTGGACCAGAAGATCGGCATGGGCATGGTCGGCAACGACATGGGCAAGTTCATGCAGTACCAGACGGCGCAGGCCATTCCCAAGTTTGCCGAAGGTGCCGGCGGCGGTGGCGGGGTGGCCGGCGACGCCATGGGCCTGGGCGCCGGGGTGGCGCTGGGCCAGGTGCTGGCGCAAAACCTTTCGCAGGGGCTTAACCAGAGCCAGGCAGCCGCTGCACAGCCGGGCGTTGCCGCCGTCAGGCCCGATGACATCATGGCCACGCTGGAAAAGCTGGGCGAGCTCAAGACCAAGGGCATCCTCACGCAGGAAGAGTTCGACGCCAAGAAGGCCGAGCTGCTCAAGAAGCTCGTCTGACCTGACGCCGCGGCCTCGTGGCTGATCCAAGCCCTCTTCGCAGCTACCGCGCGCCCTGCCCGGGCTGTGGCGCCCCGGTGGAGTTCCGCAGCGCCCAGTCCACCCATGCGGTCTGCGCCTATTGCCGCAGCACGGTGGTGCGCAGCGGCGAAGTGCTGTCGCGGCTGGGCAAGATGGCCGAGCTGTTCGACGACCACAGCCCGTTGCAGCTGCAGGCCAGTGGCAGCATCACGCTGCAGGACCGGCCGCGTAAATTCACCCTGGTGGGCCGCCTGCAGTACCGCGCGCCCACCGGCACCTGGACCGAGTGGAACGCGCTGTTCGACGACGGCAGCACCGGCCTGCTGGGCGAGGACAACGGCGCCTATGTGTTCTCGCTGCCCGCTTCGCTGCTGCGCGATGTGCCCTCGGCCGACCGCTTCCGCGTGGGGGCCACCACGGCTTTTGGTGGCAAGCCCTTCAGCGTGGCGCTCAATGACCAGGTAACCCTCATTGCCGCCGAGGGCGAGCTGCCGCGCCTGCCCGAGCTGGGCCGGCCTTTTGCCATGGTGGAGTTGCGCAGCGCCGACGGCGAGGTGCTCAGCTTTGATTACGGGACCCAGCCGCCGGCGGTGTCGCGGGGCCGCACCGTGCTGCTGGAGTCGCTCCAGCTCAGCGGCCTGCGCGACGAATTCGTCAAGGCAGAACGGGGCCGCGAGTTTGCCTGCCCCCACTGCGGGGCGCCGGTCTCGGTCGCGTTGGCCAACAGCAGGAGCATCACCTGCAACTCGTGCCACAGCCTGATCGACCTCGCGTCGGGCACGGGCGCCGAACTGCGGCATGCGCAGCAGGACGAGCCGGTGCAGCCGCTCATTGCACTGGGCTCGGTGGGCTCGCTTCAGGGCGTGCACTGGCAGGTCGTGGGCTTCCAGCACCGGTTGGGCCACGACCCGCAGGAGGAAGATGCCGAGCACTTTGGCTGGGACGAATACCTGCTGTACCACCCCAAGCGCGGCTTCAGCTTCCTGGTGGATACCGAGGAAGGCTGGAGCATGGTCAAGCCGACCACCGGCGCGCCGGTGCTGTCGCCGGGCGCCAAGAGCGCCAGCTACCTGGGCACCACCTACGCACTGCAATACAGCTACCAGGCCGAGACCACCTACGTGGCCGGCGAGTTCTACTGGCCGGTGTCGCGGGGCCAGAAGACCTTCAACCGCGACTTTGCCAAGGGCCGCGGCCTGCTGTCCATGGAGCAGACGCCCACCGAGATCACCTGGTCGGTGGGCAGCAAGATGGAGAGCGACGCGGTCGCCAAGGCCTTCAAGCTCGAGGGCCGCAAGGCGGACCTGGCGCGCGCCGATGCCGGGCCCACCAGCACCTCGGGCGTGGGTTGCGGTACGGTGGTGGTCATGTTCATCGTGATCCTGCTGTTCCTGGTGCTGCTGCGGGCCTGCATGTCCTGCGATCCGCAGCGCGAGAACTGCAGCAGTTCGGGCAGCAGCTGGCGCAGCAGCGGCGGCTCGTTCGGCGGGTTCTCAAGCGGGGGGAGTCACAAATGAAGTTCATTTCTGGAGGTCATCATGGGTCTTGAATGGCTGAAAACCGGGGCCGTCTTCGGCTCCATCCTTTACGCGCTGATTGGCGTGGTGGTGTTCTGGCTGAGCTTTCTGGTGCTGGACAAGCTCACGCCCTACAACCTGTGGGAAGAACTGGTCGAGAAGCAGAACATCGCGCTGGGCGTGGTGGTGGCGGCCATGGGGCTGGGCATCTCGATCATCGTGGCCGCCGCGATCCACGGCTGATGGCGTTTCAACCGGTGCCCGCCACCGGCCCAGCCTCTTCGCCCCGGCCGGTCGAGGTGGCGCTGCTGGCCAGCGTGTTCGTGGTGGCCGCCTGCGGCCTGGTCTACGAGCTGGCCGCCGGTGCCCTCGCGTCCTATGTGCTGGGCGACTCGGTCCTGCAGTTTTCCACCATCATCGGCACCTATTTGTTCGCGATGGGCGTGGGCTCCTACCTGTCGCGCTTTTTCGAGCGCCAGCTGCCCGCGCATTTCCTGCGCATCGAGCTCATGGTGGCGTTGGTCGGCGGCACGCTGCCCGCGGTGCTGTTCCTGGCCAACGCCTATGCGCCCGGGGCGTTCCGCTTCCTGCTGTATGCGCTGGTGCTGCTGGTGGGCACGCTGGTGGGGCTGGAGATCCCGCTGGTCATGCGCATCCTGCGGCGTAACGTGGCGCTGCGCGACCTGGTGTCACAGGTGCTGACGTTTGACTACCTCGGCGCGCTTGCGGTGTCGGTGGCTTTTCCGCTGCTGCTGGTGCCGCGGCTGGGGCTGATCCGCACCGGGTTGCTGTTTGGTTTGATGAACGCGGCCGTGGCGGTGTGGGCGCTCTGGCTGTTCCGCCATGAGCTGCGGCGGCTGCGCGCGCACGGGCTGGCCTGCGCGCTGGTGCTGGGGGCGCTGATCGCGGGCTTTGCCGGCGCCGACGAGGTCTCCAGCCTGGCCGAGGACCGCTTCTACCAGGACCGCATTGTCTTCAGCGCCACCTCGCCGTACCAGCGCATCGTGGTCACCCGTTCGCCGGGTGAAGGCCGCAGCGGCCACCGGCTGTTCCTCAATGGCAACCTGCAGTTTGCCGAGCGCGACGAATACCGCTACCACGAGGCCCTGGTGCACCCGGTGATGGCGGCGCACGGCGCGCCGCGCAAGGTGGCCGTGCTGGGCGGCGGCGACGGCATGGCCGTGCGCGAGATTCTCAAATACCCCTCGGTCGAGAGCGTCACACTGGTCGAGCTGGACCCGCAGATGACGCAGCTCTTCAGCCAGCACGAGGCACTGACCCGGCTCAACGGGGGGTCGCTGTCGTCGCCCAAGGTGCACATCCTCAACACCGATGCCTTCACCTGGCTGGGCCAGACCACCGAGACTTTTGACGTGATCGTGGTCGACTTTCCGGACCCGACCAATTTCTCCATCGGCAAGCTGTACACCAACTCGTTTTATGCGCTGCTGGACCAGCGCCTGTCGGCCAGTGGCTACGCCGTGGTGCAGACCACCTCGCCGCTGGTGGCGCGCCAGAGCTTCTGGACCGTGGTGCAGACGCTGGAGTCGGTGGGCCTGCGTACCGCGCCCTACCACGCCCATGTGCCCAGCTTTGGCGAGTGGGGCTATGTGATCGCGAGCCGCCGGCCCTACCGCCTGCCGCAGGCCCTGCCCGCGGGGCTGCGGTTCCTGTCGCCGCACACCTTGCCGCTGCTGTTTGACTTTCCGCAGGACATGTCCCGCGTGCCTGCGGGCGTGAACCGCCTGTCGAACCAGGTGCTGGTGACCACCTACGAGCGCGAATGGGGCAAGGTCCACGAGTGACGCCCCTGTCGCTCACGCGGCGCGCGGTGCTGGCCGGTGCGGCGGCGCCGCTGCTGGGCTGCGAGCCGCCGCCGGCGCCGCTGGAGGGCGGCTTTGCCGGTGTGTCGGTGGAGCGTGGCCACATGCTGCGCGAACGCCGCAGCTGGCCCGCGCCGGCCGTGACCCGGCGCACCGGCGTGCTGATTGCCGGCGGCGGCGTCGCGGGCCTGGCCGCGGCCCGGGCCCTGAGGCTGCGCGGCGTGGATGACTTCGCGCTGCTGGAGCTGGAAGACCGCGCGGGCGGCAACAGCCGCGGCGCCGAGCTCGGTGGCCTGCCCTGCCCCATGGGCGCCCACTACCTGCCCGTGCCCGGTGAGGACGCCCGCGAAGTCCAGGACCTGCTCGAGGAACTGGGTTTGCGCCACCGCGTGGCGGGCCGCTGGCAGTACGACGAGCGCCACCTGTGCCACAGCCCGCAGGAGCGGCTGTTCTTCAACGGCCATTGGCAGGAAGGGCTGTTGCCCCTGCAGGGCGTGGGTGCGCCCACGCTGGCGCAGTACCGCCGCTTTTCGCAAAAGGTGGCATCGCTGCAGCGCGAGGCGCGCTTCAGCATGCCGGCACTGCGCTCGCCCTTCGGGCCCGCGCACACGGCACTGGACGCGCTGAGCATGGCGCAATGGCTGGCGCAGCAGGGGCTGGACGACCCGCAGCTGCTCTGGTACCTGGACTACTGCTGCCGCGATGACTACGGTGCGGGCCTGGCCACCGTGTCCGCCTGGGCCGGGGTGCATTACTTTGCGAGCCGCCACGGCTTCCAGGCGCCCGGGGACGGCGACGCGGACCGCGAGGCCGTGCTCACCTGGCCCGAGGGCAACGCCTGGCTGACCCGCCGTCTGGCGTTGCCGCTGGGCGAGCGCCTGCGGGCGGGCCGCAGCGTGGTGCGGATCGCCGAAGCGCGCCACGCTGTGGAGGTGGACGCGTGGGACCACCGCACCCAGACGCTGGAGCGCTGGCAGGCGCGGCACTGCGTCGTGGCGCTGCCGGCCTTTGTGGCGGCGCGCGTGGTGCAGAACCCGCCGGCGGTGCTTCAGGCGCTGGCCGCGCGGCTGCGCTACGCGCCCTGGCTGGTGGCCAACCTGCACCTGCGCGCCCCGCTGCACGACCGCCCCGGCGCCGCCCCGAGCTGGGACAACGTGCTCTACGGCAGTGCCAGCCTGGGCTACGTGGATGCCACCCACCAGCGGCTGGACCCGCGCCCCGGCCCCACGGTGCTGACCTGGTACCGCGCGCTGGGCGATGGGCCCGGTGCGCGCCAGCAGCTGCTGGCGCGGCCCTGGACGGCATGGCGCGACGACATGCTGGCCGAGCTGGCCGTGCCGCACCCGGACCTGGCCAGTCTGGCCACGCGAATGACGGTCACCCGCTATGGCCATGCCATGGCCATCCCCACGCCGGGTTTGATGAGCCAAATCAGGCGGGAGTCCAATACCGGCGGCCATCGGGCGCTATCAAAACATGAGCAAATCACGCCGGCCACGGCCCGCTTGCGCTTTGCCCACGCCGACTGGTCGGGCTACTCGGTGTTTGAAGAGGCGTTCACGCGCGGGCACCTGGCCGGCGGGCTTTGACAAGTTGGCGCCCTGTGGCGCACAATGCGCCAAAAAGGAGGATGCCATGCCCGACGCCCCGTCGTTCGTTTCCGTCAAGTTGCCGGCCGCGCTGGTCAACCAGGCCCGTGAGGCCGCGCAGACCATGCGGCGCTCGGTCGCCAGCCAGGTCGAGTACTGGGCCACGCTGGGCAAGGCGCTGGAGCATGCGGGCCTGACCACGCATGACAGCCATGCGCTGATCGCGCGCCAGGAGCGTGCCCCCTACACCGTGACACCCGGCCTCTCGCCCGAGACCGACGACCTGCACAACCACGTGCTGGCACTGGCCAAGTCGGGCGCGCTGGCCGACCGCGCGCAACAGGCCGTGGCGGCCAACAAGGGCCGGCGCGCCAAGGCACCCAAGGCAGCCTGAACGGCGCATGCCGGTTCTGCACCTGATCGCCGGGCCCAATGGCGCCGGCAAGTCCACGCTGTACGACTGCCTGATCGCGCCGCGCCACCCCGCGCTGCCCTTCGTCAATGCCCAGATCCACGAAGCGGCGCAGCTGCAGCACCTGCCCAGCCCCCAGGCGCGCGCGCAGGCCGCCCGGGCCTGGGCCGATGCCGAGTGCCAGGCGTTGCTGCGTGCGAGCCACTCGTTTGTGACCGAGACCGCGATGTCCCACCCCTCGCGCCTGGCGCTCATCACGCAGGCCCGCTCGCTGGGCTATGAAGTGGTGCTGTACGCCCTGTGCGTGGACGAGCCGCGCCGCCTGCTCGAGCGCGTGAGCCAGCGGCTGCGCGAGGGCGGCCACGCCGTGCCCTCGCACAAGGTGCTGGAGCGCTACCCGCGCTGCGTGGACCACCTGCGCCGCGCCGTGCGCATGGCCGACCTTGCCCTGCTGCTGGATGGCTGCGACGCTGCCCAGGGCGGCCCGCGCCTGATTGCCTCCATCGTCGCCGGCCACATGCAGCTGCACACCGTGCTGCGGCCGCGCTGGGTCGAGAAGGTGCTGGGGTTTGCGGAGGCTTGATGTGACCCGACCACGAGAATACATACAGTGCGCGATATCGGGGGTCAATTTTTCGACGAGCTGTGCAATTTGGTGCGCGTCATGGAAGCACATACTCAACTTCATCAGGCCTTGCCCGAACCGTAGCCTGTAACTAGTTGCGACACGCAGGTGTCCGCGAGTAGATTGCACCTAAGATGAAGCATTTAAAAAATCTCAGGGAAACCCCATGGAACCGTGGCTTGTGAAAGTGCGCCCGCTTTCGGTCGTGCTGTCGATGTATGTTTTAGTCGGTTGCGGGGGCGGCTCGTCCAGTCCCCCACCGCTGGCTATTGCCAGCATCAGTCCGGGGGCGAATGCTACGGGCGTGAGCACGACCGCCGCTGTCGACATTTTGTTTGCGGAGGCCATTCAACCCACGAGCCTGACCGGGGACTCTGCAGTTTTGCGAGGGCCGGGGGGCTTGATTTCCAGCACCATCAGCCTGACTGTGCCGACTGTGGGAACGGGCGCTTCGGTGCTTCGCCTCACACCCAATCAGCCGCTCGCCAAGCTATCCCGCTATGACCTCACGTTGAGCAGCGAAATCACAGGCGTCAGCGGGGCCAAATTTCCGGGCAGTACCAACAGTTTCACCACGGCCGACGGCACTTGGCAAACAGCGCAGCCCCTGGCTACGGTGACACCTACCGGCACGAATCCCGTCCTGGCAATGAATGCCAGTGGAAAAGCGTTAGCCGTATGGCAAGAACAGGGCCAAGCTGCCACGGCGTGGGCGAGCATTTTTGACAAGTCTGTGGGTGCATGGTCGATACCGGCTCAAGTCGCTGGAAACGCCACCACGATCCAGGGGCTCAGGGTCGGCATGGACAAGGCAGGGAATGCATTGACAGTGTGGATCGCAGGTCTGGACAGCGCACCCGGTACGAGCTATCTCTGGTCAAATTCGTACAACGCCGGTACGGGTTTGTGGCGCGTCCCGACGCCGATTCAGCCGGTCGTTCCGTGGCTAAACGATGGCCCACTGGAATGCCTGGTAGATGGTAATGGGAATGCGATGGTGCTTTGGGAACAACCCGAATCCCAGACGGTTGCCCTATGGTCAGCCCGCTATTCAGCCGCCACCAATCATTGGGAGCAGTCGGTCAAAGTAGGTACAGCGACCGGCCAAACCAGCAGGTTTGTTGCTGCGATGGACTTGGGCGGCAATGTACATGCCATTTGGGTCGGACTGGGTTCGTTGCCATTGGACCGCGTGGTGACGGCTCGAGCCTTTAGCGCGTCGACTGGACAATGGGGAACGCCCACGGCAATCAACCGGCCATCGCTCTCAGTAGCTGATTTTCCTCGTGTCGGCTTTGATGCCAACGGAAATGCCCGAGCTATCTGGTCAGAAACTCTGAATCAGGAGGGGGTCTTGTGGACCAACCAGTTTGATGCCACCACATCAAGGTGGGGCACCGCCACAGCGGTGCCTATGGACAGCTCCGTGCCTCTCGGCCTAATCGTCTCGCAACTGGGCGTCGACGACGCCGGCAATGCTCTGGTGGTTTGGGCGCTGTCCAGCGCGGCGGAAAACCGTGTTGATCTCTGGGTCAATCGTTACATGGTTGCCAGTGGCCGTTGGGACGGGGCCAAGAAACTCGCCACTCTTGGCACGACGTTTCCGCAGTTCTCGCGGATTGCAATAGACAAAGCAGGCAATGCCATAGCCGCATGGCGTGAATCGCCGCGTGGTTCCCCTAGTAGCTCCGTTGTCCGGGCCAGCAGGTATCGCGCGAACGCCAACACGTGGGCCGACCCTGAAATCGTGGGGACTGGGGGCAGTCCGGGGGTGACGGCAAATGCGCCGCAGATTGATGTCGATGGCTACGGCGATGCCCTTGTGATCTGGGAGGTGAAGGACACCACCCAGGACACGCTAAGGCAAAACCGGTTCAAGTAGCGCGAGCACATCTATCCCTATGCTCGAAGATCGGATGCATTCCTGGGGAGTTTGAATGAAATCAATGTGGATGATGGGCCGTCTTTGGCTCACGGTGGTGGGGTCGCTTGGCCTAGTCGCCTGTGGCGGTGGTTCGAGTTCCAACGTAGTGGCGGAGCCCGTGGCGCTCGTCGTCACTAGCGCAACCCCAGCCGAAGAAGCCATGGGCGTCAGTATTACTCCGACCGTCGAGGTTGCATTTTCGCGCCCCGTGCAGGCATCGAGCATCACCAATGCATCGGTTGTACTGCGAAGTCCACAGGGCGTCATCACTGCCACGGCAAGCCTGTCCTCGCCGACAGGTACAGGCGGTGCGACCGTTCTGAGAGTGGCCCCAAACCAACCGCTGGCCAAGCTGACGCGATATGAGTTGGTGCTTAGCAACACGATTGTGGGGACCGATGGGGCGCGATTTATGGGCGCGTCCAGCGCTTTCACAACCCTGGACAGGGATTGGCAGACTGCCAGACAAATTGCCATTCCGGTTGCAGGGGCCGCCGCCCCGACAGTGACGTTGGGGCCGAACGGCGACGCGCAGGCTGTCTGGATGAAGACTGACATCACCGCGCCAGGGGGCAACTATCGATACCGTCTGTGGGCCAGTCACTATGCCGCCAACACCCGGCTTTGGGGGCTTGCCAAGGTCATTGATGACTCTACGTTGTCATGGACCACCGCGACCTATACGAGCATCTATACGCTGGCACAGGGGGGCGACAGTCATGGCAATGTCACTGTTGTGTCCGGGGCATTGCATGGCTATTCGCCTAACCCGTCGCCCAGCACTTTTTGGGTCAATCGCTTTGATGCCGCAGCTGACCGTTGGGCTGCACCGATACCGTTCAACGTTGACGGCTGGCTCGAGTTCGGGCAAGCAACAGTCGACGCCGGGGGAAATGCCTGGATTGCATGGTCCGTCCGGGAAGGGAGGGCCGATGATCTTGCGTACACCGTTCGGGTCGCTCGCTATACCGCCAGCACAGCACAGTGGGGCGAGCCTGTTGACGTACCGACTGGCCCGCGCAGAATTGACGGATTCAAGCTCTTGACCGATGGCCAGGGTAACTTGTTCGCGAAATGGACTCAAGAGGTGGAGCGGGGTGTCGCGAACGCATGGGTGAGCCGCTACGACACGACGCAAAAAAGTTGGGAGAACCCTGTAAAAGTCAGCGGTTTTGCGCCCGACAGCAGCGAAGCTGAAATCGCTTTCGATGGGCAAGGCAACGCGATCGCTATGGGTCGTATTTCCAATCCGCGACAACTGTGGGTCAGCCAGTACTCAGCGCAAACAAGGCAATGGAGCCTGCCTGAAACCATTGATGTTCAAGGCACCATCGTTGCGGTAGATTCCCCCAGAATCGCCGTCAACGAGGCCGGCGACGCCGTTGCCATGTGGGGAGGTTACGACGACCAAGGCATCATTTCGGGAATATGGGTCAGCGTCTTCCAGGGCACGCCGCGCAAATGGAGTTTGCCCAAGAGACTGGATGACGCGGTTTCCCTGGCGAATAAAAACGTTACGGCCGGCAACGTCACACTTGATCAATATGGCAACGCGTTGGTGCTCTGGAGCAAAACTGACTATGCGATAACCCCGCCGGCCTTTGCTTGGCGAGTCGCACGCTATGTGGCCTCAACGCGCAGTTGGATCTCCCCCGTCCAGATCAACAATGCATCGTTGGCCGATCCAGAGGCGCCGTTTATTGGCAGCGCCCTCAATGGCGATGGCCTGGCGGTCTGGCGGCAGGGCGGCGAAATTTGGTTCAACAGCTTTCGATAGCCGTGGACCTCACCCCCGCATCAACGCCTCAATCTCATCGGCCTTCACCGGCACGCCGCGGCTGATCAGTTCGCAGCCGGTGGCGGTCACGATGGCGTCGTCCTCGATGCGGATGCCGATGTTGTGGAACGGCTCGGGCACCCCTTCGGCCGGCCGCACGTACAGGCCGGGCTCGATGGTCAGCACCATGCCGGGGTGCAGCACGCGGCTGGGGCGGTTCTTGATGATCTCGTTGGACAGCGGGTCGCGTCGCTCGCTCACCTCGCCCACCTGCGTGGGCTCCACATAGCTGCCGCAGTCGTGCACGTCCATGCCCAGCCAGTGGCCGGTGCGGTGCATGTAGAACTGGAAGTAGGCGCGGCTGTCGATCACGTCGTCTACCGTGCCCACCTTGTTCTTGTCCAGCAAGCCCACGTCGAGCATGCCCTGGGCCAGCACCTTGACGGTGGCGTCATGCGGGTCGTTGAAGCGCGCGCCGGCTTTCGTGGCCGCCACGGCGGCGTCCTGCGAGGCCAGCACCAGGTCGTACAGCGCGCGCTGCGGCCCGCTGAACCGGCCGTTGGCCGGGAAGGTGCGCGTGATGTCGCTGGCGTAACCGTCCAGCTCGCAGCCCGCGTCGATCAGCACCAGTTCGCCGTCGCGCACCGGCGCGGCGTCGGCGCGGTAGTGCAGCACGCAGGCGTTGGCGCCGGCCGCCACGATGGAGCCATAGGCCGGGTACTGCGAGCCACCCAGGCGGAACTCGTGCAGCAGCTCGGCGTCCAGGTGGTATTCGCGCACATCCTTTCCTTCGCGCAGCATGCGGGCGCTCAGCTGCATGGCGCGGATGTGGGCACGCGCGCTGATCTGCGCGGCGCGGCGCATCACGTCCTGCTCGTGCGCGTCCTTGACCAGCCGCAGCTCGTCGAGCACGCCGCACAGGTCACGCTGCTGCTCGGGGCACAGCGCGCCGTAGCGCACGCGCGCGCGCACCTGGTTGAGCCAGCCGCCCACGCGCGACTCCAGCCCCTCGTGGATGGCAAACGGGTACCAGACGGCATCGCGGTTCTCCAGCAGGCGGGGCAGCTGCGCGTCGAGTTCGCCCACAGCCAGCGCGGCGTCCACGCCCAGCGCGGCGGGCGCGGCGTCGGGGCCCAGCCGGAAGCCGTCCCAGATCTCGCGTTCCAGGTCTTTCGGCTGGCAGAACAGGGTGCTGTGGCCGTCGCCGGTGATCACCAGCCAGGCGTTGGGTTCGGTGAAGCCGCTCAGGTAGTAAAAGTAACTGTCGTGGCGGAACAGGAAGTCGCTGTCGCGGTTGCGCGGACGCTCCAGAGCGGTGGGGATGATGGCGATGCCGTCGGCGCCCAGCTGGGCGGCAACACGGGCACGGCGGGCGGCGTAAAGGGATGTGTTCATGGCGTGTTCAGTTGGGCCAGGCGTTCCGGCGTGCCCACATCGGTCCACGGACCGGTGTACAGCTCGGCGGTGATCTGCTGATTGTCCATCGCGGCGCGCAACAGTGGGGCCAGCGGGGCTTTGAGGCCTTGCGGGTTGCCGGGCGGGATGTCGCAGTACGGCGGCGCGAACAGCGCGCGCCGGTACAGGGCGATGGTGGAGAAGGTGTAGGTCTGGCGGGCCTGGTTCAGCGCCAGGCCTTCGGGGCTGATGCCAAAGTCGCCGCGCGGGTTGTGCGCCGGGTTGGGCACCAGCCAGAGGTGGCCGAGCTTGCCGCTGGCCATGAAACGGTCAAGCGCCTCCCGGGTGAAGCGGAAATCCGGGGCAAACACGTCGCCGGCCACCACCCAGAAACCGTCGGCGAGCTGAGGCAGCGCCCGCACGATGCCGCCCGCGGTTTCCAGCGCGCCGCCAAAGTCGCGGCCTTCGTGCGAGTAAGCGACCGTGAATTGCTCCTGTTTTTGTAGCGCACTGTGGCCGCCCTTATTGGACTCCAGGCCAATTTGATGCTCAATCTGCTCGCCCAGCCAGGCGGTGTTGACCAACTGGCGGCCAAAGCCGCCGCGGGACAGTGCCTGCATGGGCCACAGCATCAGCGGTTTGCCGCGCACCACCAGCAAGGGCTTGGGGCAGGTGTCGGTGAGCGGGCGCATGCGCTCGCCCCGGCCGGCGGCCAGCACCATGGCCTGGGCGGCGGGTGCGGCGCTCAAGCCGCGTCTCCGCGGTCCAGCGAGCGCTGCTCGGTCCATTCGGGCGCAAAGCGGCCCACCAGCGCGTCCATCAGGGCCCGCGCCTTGGCGGAATGGTCAGCGCCAAAGTTGCACACGTATACGTCCAGCGTCACCGCGCGCTCCTCGGGCCAGGTGTGCACGCACAGGTGCGACTCGGCCAGCAGCACCGTGGCCGTGATGCCGCCCGGCCCGCGTGGCGTGGCCGGAAAGGTGTGGAACAGCTGGTTCACAGGTTGCAGCCCGGCCTGTTCCACGGCCTGCACGCACCAGGCGCCCAGGCGCGCGGCGTCGGTCAGCCAGGCGGCTTCGCAGCGGCACTGGTACAGGTCGGCGGTCAGGTGAAGGCCTTGCATCGGTGCCACTGTAGACGATGCGCCGGTACTAAACCCGGACAAACCCGGCGCGGCGCAGGCAGCCGGTAAAATCCCGGGTTTCCCCCGATCTTTCCCCCCGGAGCTCTCCCCGATGGCCAATACCCAACAGATGGCAAACGCGATTCGCGCGCTCGCCATGGATGCCGTGCAACAAGCCAACTCGGGGCACCCCGGCGCGCCCATGGGCATGGCCGACATGGCCGTGGCCCTGTGGGGCCGCCACCTGCGCCACAACCCGCAAAACCCGCATTGGCCCGACCGCGACCGCTTCGTGCTGTCCAACGGCCATGGCTCGATGCTGATCTACGCGCTGCTGCACCTCACGGGCTACAAGCTGCCCATCGGTGAGCTCAGGAACTTCCGCCAGCTGCACAGCAAGACCGCCGGCCACCCCGAAGTGGGCGTCACGCCCGGCGTGGAAACCACCACCGGCCCGCTGGGCCAGGGCATCACCAATGCCGTGGGCATGGCGCTGGCCGAGAAGCTGCTGGCCGCCGAATTCAACCGCGACGGCCACGCCATCGTGGACCACCACACCTATGTGTTCATGGGTGACGGGTGCCTGATGGAAGGCATCAGCCATGAAGCCGCGGCGCTGGCCGGCGCCTGGAAGCTCAACAAGCTGATCGCGCTGTACGACGACAACGGCATTTCCATCGACGGCCAGGTCCAGCCCTGGTTCATCGACAACACCCCCGTGCGCTTTGCGGCTTACGGCTGGAACGTGATCGGCCCGATTGACGGCCACGATGTGGACGCCGTGGACCGCGCCATCGCCGACGCCAAAAACAAGGCCGACGCGCCCACGCTGATCGTCTGCAAGACCCACATCGGCAAGGGCAGCCCCAATCGCGCCAACACCGCCAAGGCCCACGGCGAGCCGCTGGGTGCTGAAGAAATCAAGCTCACGCGCGAAGCGCTGGGCTGGAACCATGCGCCGTTCGAGGTGCCCGCCAGCGTGTACGCCGACTGGGACGCCAAGGCCCAGGGCCAGAAGACCGAAGCCGCGTGGGACGCGGCATTCGCCGCCTACAAGGCCGCCCACCCCGATCTGGCGAAAGAATTCATGCGCCGCATGAAGGGCGAGCTGCCGAAAAACTTCGCCCAGGTGGCGGTGGACGCCGCCGTGGGCGCGCATGCCAAGGCCGAGACCGTGGCCTCGCGCAAGGCCAGCCAGCTGGCGCTGGAAGCCTTCACCGCCGCGCTGCCCGAGATGATTGGCGGCAGCGCCGACCTGACCGGCTCCAACCTGACCAACACCAAGGCCACGCCGCCGCTGCGGGTGGACCTGTCGGGCGACGTCACCCGCAGCGAAGACGGGCGCATCGGCCGCCACATCAACTACGGCGTGCGCGAGTTCGGCATGGCCGCGGTCATGAACGGCATTGCGCTGCATGGCGGCTACATCCCCTATGGTGGCACCTTCCTGACCTTCAGCGACTACAGCCGCAATGCCATCCGCATGGCTGCGCTCATGAAAAAGCGCGTGATCCATGTCTTCACGCACGACTCCATCGGCCTGGGCGAAGACGGCCCCACGCACCAGAGCATCGAGCACGCGGCCAGCCTGCGCCTGATTCCCAACCTGGACGTCTGGCGCCCCTGCGACACGGCCGAAACGGCCGTGGCCTGGGCCGTGGCGCTGCAAAACGCCGACCGCCCCACGGCGCTGTTGCTGAGCCGCCAGAACCTGCCCTATGCGCCCAAGCGCGACCTGGGCGAGATCAGCCGCGGCGCCTATGTGCTGTCCGAGCCGTCGGACCTGGGCCTGAAGAAAAAGGCGCAGGCGGTGATCATTGCCACGGGTTCCGAGGTGCAGCTCGCGCTCAAGGCGCAGGAGCTGCTGGCCGCGCAGAAGGTGGCCGTGAGCGTGGTGTCCATGCCCTCGACCACGGCCTTTGACCGCCAGACCGTGGCCTACAAGGCCTCGGTGCTGCCCGCCGGCGTGCCGCGCATCGCGGTGGAAATGGGCGTGACCGATGGCTGGTGGAAATACGGCTGCGCCGCGGTGGTGGGCATCGACACCTATGGCGAGTCGGCCCCGGCGCCGGTGCTGTTCAAGCACTTCGGCTTCACGCCCGAGAACGTGGCGGACACGGTGCGTGCTGCCCTGCGCAAAAGTTAATGCCGTTCGGGCTCTGGCTGAACGGATCTGATTTGTACTTCAGGAGATTCACATCATGACGATCAAGGTAGGCATCAACGGCTTCGGCCGCATCGGCCGCAACGTGCTGCGCAGCGCGGTGCAGAACTTCCCCGACATCGAGATCGTGGCGATCAACGACCTGCTCGAGCCCGACTACCTCGCCTACATGCTGCAGTACGACAGCGTGCACGGCCGCTTCAAGGGCGAGGTTTCTGTCGAGGGCAACACCCTGGTCGTCAACGGCAAGATGATCCGCCTCACGCAGGAGCGTGATCCGGCCAACCTCAAGTGGAACGAAGTCGGCGCCGACGTGGTGATCGAGTCCACCGGCCTGTTCCTGACCAAGGAAACCGGGCAGAAGCACATCGATGCCGGCGCGAAGAAGGTGATTCTCTCGGCCCCGTCCAAGGACGACACGCCGATGTTCGTGTTCGGCGTGAACGACAAGACGTACAAGGGCGAGGCCATCATCTCCAACGCCTCGTGCACCACCAACTGCCTGGCCCCGCTGGCCAAGGTGCTGAACGACAAGTGGGGCATCAAGCGCGGCCTGATGACCACGGTGCACGCCGCCACCGCCACGCAGAAGACCGTGGATGGCCCCAGCAACAAGGACTGGCGCGGCGGCCGCGGCATCCTGGAAAACATCATCCCCTCCAGCACTGGCGCGGCCAAGGCCGTGGGCGTGGTGATCCCCGAGCTGAACAAGAAGCTCACGGGCATGAGCTTCCGGGTGCCGACCAGCGACGTGTCGGTGGTTGACCTGACCGTGGAGCTGGTCAAGGAAGCCAGCTACGACGAGATCAAGGCCGAGATGAAGGCGCAGAGCGAAGGCGCGCTCAAGGGCATCCTGGGCTACACCGAAGACAAGGTGGTGGCCACCGATTTCCGGGGCGATACCCGCACCAGCATCTTCGATGCCGACGCCGGCATTGCACTGGACAAGACCTTCGTCAAGCTCGTGAGCTGGTACGACAACGAGTGGGGCTACTCGAACAAGTGCCTGGAGATGGCGCGCGTGGTGTCCAAGTAAGCCTCGGCACCGCCCGAAACGAGAACGCGCCCCCTGGGCGCGTTTTTCATTTGGCGGGCACGGGCAGATCGCGCAGCAGCAGTGCCAGCTCCGGCCCCTGCATCAGTTGCACCCCGTGCTGCTTGACGAGGCGCTGAGCCTGGTCGCTCAGCACGCCCATGGCGATGTAGATGCAGCCGCTGGCCTCGCGCGCCGTGACGGCCGCCTGCAGGGCCTGCAGGGCCTCTTCGCCATGCCGCGCGGCCTTCCAGCGCTTGGCCGATACCAGGGTGACGCTGCCGTTGCGCGTCAGCGCCAGATCGGCGGCGCCGTCCAGGCGCGCCACGGCATAGCCGTCGCGCGTGAAGGCGGCTTCCAGCGCCTGCGCAAAGTCACGCCAGGCCATGCCGGCCAGCGCGCCCTGCAGGGCCTCCACGCGCTGGCGGCTGGGCGCGCGCATCTGGCGCCAGAAGGCCACGGTGCCAATGCCCACGAACGGGAACGCCCCCATGGCGCCAAACACCCAGTAGTTCTCGGGCAGCAGGGCGCGGGCGGCCAGCGCCAGGCCCAGCGCGATCAGGAAGCTGATCCACCAGGGCGAGCGCAGCAGGATGGCGAACAGCGAGTTCGGGGCCATCTTGAACTTCATGAAGCGGGCTCCGGATTTCAGTGGTGGTGGCCGTGCGCGCCGTGCACGTGGCGGTGGGCAATTTCTTCCGCGGTGGCCGCGCGCACGCTGATCACCTTGAGGCTGAAGCGCAGCGCCTTGCCGGCCAGCGGGTGGTTGCCGTCGAGGTAGACCGTGTCGCCCTTGATCTTCATGACGGTGTAGATCTGTTCGGCGCCCTCGTCATTGCGCCCTTCGAGCTGGCCGCCCACCTTGACGCCCGGCGGGAACTCGCTCTTGGGGATGGTGCGCGCCAGCTTTTCGTCGCGCAGGCCAAAGGCGTCTTCGGGCTGCAGCGCCAGCGTGACCTGGTAGCCGGCCTCCTGACCGTCGAGCGCGGCCTCGATTTTGGGCAGGGTGTTGTCATAGCCACCATGCAGGTAGGCCATGGGCTCCTTGCTCTCCTCGATGGGCTTGCCCAGGGCATCTGCAACCTTGAAGCGCAGGGTGACGACGGTGTCTTTTTCGATTTTCATCCCGCGATTTTGCCGTGAGACGTGGGCGCCCCGGATTCAGGGGGCTGGCGGCACCGGCCAGCGGTCGAACAGGCGCACGGCCACGGGCTGGCCCCAGAGGCCGACCTGGGCCGGCGTGCCGTTGTGGGGCTGGTTGGCCCCGGCGCCTCGCACATAGCCCAGGGCCACGCAGGCGCCGGCCAGCGGGCTCCAGCCCACGGATGAGATCTCGCCCACGGTGTCATCCCCGAGCCGGATCGGCTCGCCACCCCAGGCAAAGGCCGCGGCGTCTTCAAAAACCAGGGTCACGAGCTTCTTGCGCAGGGGCTGGCCCTGGCTGGCCAGCAGCGCGGCCTTGCCGATGAAGTCGGCTGGCTTGTCCAGCTTGACGCTGAAGGCCAGGCCGGCCTCCCACGGCGTTTCGTCGGGGCCCAGCTCGGCGCCCCAGGCGCGGCGGCCCTGCTCGATGCGCAGTGCATCCAGCGCGTAGTAACCGGCATCCCTGAGCCCCAGGTCCTGCCCGGCCGCCTGCAGCGCCAGGTACACATGGCGCGCCATTTCAATGGGCACGTACAACTCGAAGCCCGGGCCGCCCACATAGCTCATGCGCGCGGCGCGCACGCGGGCATGGCCCAGGTCGATTTCCCGGGTCCCGGAGAACTTCAGGCCTTCGGGCGAGAGGTCGTCGGGGCTCACCCGTGCCATCAGCGCACGGGCCTTGGGCCCCATGACGGACAGCACGCTGTACAGCGCCGACACGTCGGTCAGCACCGCATGGTCGTCGGGCTGGAGATGGCGGCTGATCCAGTCAAAGTCGCGCACGGTCTGGGCCGAGCCGGTGACGATGAGAAAGCGGTCTGGCGCCTGGCGCATCACCGTCAGGTCGCTTTCAATGCCGCCGCGCGCATTGAGCATGGGCGTGTAGACCATCTTGCCCACGGGCACATCCATCTCATTGGCGCACAGCCGCTGCAGCAGCGCGAGTGCATCGCGGCCCTGCAGCAACAGCTTGCTGAACGAGGTCTGGTCATAGAGGGCCACGGTTTCGCGCGTGGCCTTTTGCTCGGCTGCCATCCAGGGCAGCCAGCCGGGCGTGTCCAGCGTGTCGTCGGGGCGTGCCGCGCCCGCGGGCTTGAAGTAGTTGGCGCGCTCCCAGCCGTTCTTGCTGCCGAACTCGGCCCCCTTGTCCAGCAGCAGGTCATACAGCGGCGAAGTGCGCAGCGGCCGCGCGGTTTGCAGCTCCTGCCTTGGCCAGCGCATGGCGTAGTGCAGGCCCAGGGTCTCGCCCGTGCGCTCGGACAGGGCACGGCGGTTGCCAGTGAAGCGGCCAAAGCGGCGGATGTCCACTTCCCACAAATCCATGCTGGGCTCGCCGCCCACGATCCACTCGGCCATCAGCCGGCCCGCGCCGCCGCTGTTGGCAATGCCGGCGGAGTTGAAGCCGGCGCAGACAAAGTAATTGCGCAGCTCGGGCGCTTCGCCCAGGATGAAGTTGCCGTCGGGCGTGAAACTCTCGGGCCCGTTGAGCAGCATCTTGATCTCGGCCGTCTCCAGGCACGGGGTTCGATGCATGGCGTTGGTCATGAGGATCTCGAACTGGTCCCAGTCCTCGCCCAGCAGCTCGAACTGGAAGGTGCTGGGGATCGGGTCCATCTTCCAGGGCTTGGCCCGGGGCTCAAAGCCGCCCATGACCAGGCCGCCGACTTCTTCCTTGTAGTAGATGTAGCCGTCGGGGTCGCGCATCACCGGCAGCATGGGGTGCACACCGGGAATCCTTCCGGTCACGATGTAGAAATGCTCGGCCGAATACAGCGGCACATTCACGCCCGCCAGCGCGCCAAACTGGCGCGCCCACTGGCCGGCGCAGTTGACCAGCGTCTCGCAGCGCACCTCGCCCTGGGCGGTGCGCACGCCCACGGCGTGCCCGCCTTCGGTGATCACGCCGGTGACCTCCACGCCTTCCACCATCTTCACGCCGCGGTGGCGCGCGCCCCTGGCCAGCGACATGCACAGATCGGCCGGGTTGGCCTTGCCGTCGCCGGGCAGCCAGATGGCGCCGGCCAGGTCGTCAATGCGCATGATGGGGTACTTGTCGCCGGCCTCGGCCGGCGAGATCTCGTGGCATTCCACGCCAAAGCTGTGGGCCAGCGCCACCTGCTTGCGCAGCACCTTCATGCGCTCGGGCGTGCGTGCCACGTTCACGCTGCCGCACTGCTTCCAGCCCGTGGCCAGGCCGGTCTCGTGCTCCAGCGCCGCATACAGCTCGATGCCATAGCGGCTCATGGCCGTCATGCTGCGGTTGGGGCGCATCTGCCCCACCAGGCCCGCAGCGTGCCAGGTGGTGCCGCTGGTCAGCTTGCCCTGTTCGAGCAACAGCACGTCGGTGCGGCCCAGCCGTGCCAGGTGGTAGGCCACCGAGCAGCCCACAATGCCACCGCCCACGATGATGATCTGTGCCTGCGAGGGAAGTGCCATGGCCTTATCCGAGCCTCAGGGCCATCACGCCCGCCACTATGACGCCGGTGCCCAGGGCACGCCGCGGCGTGAAGGCCTCCTTGAGCAGCCAGGTGCCCAGCAGCGAGGCAAACAGCACCGAGGTTTCGCGCAGCGCCGCCACGGTGGCCACCGGGGCCTGGGTCATCGCCCACAGGGCGATGCCATAGGAGCCGAACGACGCCATGGCCGCGCCCGCAGCCACCGGCGCGCGGGCCCGGGCATAGGGCCAGGCCACGGCCATGCCGCGGCGGTGCAGGACCAGCAGGGCAAACGGCCAGCCGTCCAGCACAAACAGCGCGATCACGTACTGCCAGGACTGCCCGCCCGCCGCCACGGTGGCGCGCACGCCCAGTGCGTCGACCACGGTGTAGACCGCGATGACCACCGCATTGGCCAGCGCAAAACCCACGGCCTTGGGGGTCTGCAGGGCATGGCGGCTCAGGCCGAGCGCGAGCACGCCGCAGCAGATGCCCAGCACCCCGGCCCAGGCCAGGGGGCTCAGGGTCTCGCCCAGTGTCACGGACGCCGACAGGGCCACCAGCAGCGGCGCCGTGCCCCGCATCAGCGGATAGGTCAGCCCGAGGTCGCCGTGCTTGTAGGCACCGGTGAGCGCGGTGTAGTAGCCGATGTGGATCACCGTCGAGGCGGCAATGAAGGGCCAGGCTGCCGCCGGCGGCCAGCCAGACAGCAGCACCAGTGGCACCGCCATGAATGAGCCCAGCAGGTGGATCACCGCCGTGTCCAGCGCCTTGTCGGTGCTGGACTTGACCAGGGCGTTCCAGCTGGCGTGGAGCAGGGCGCCGGTCAGCACCGCCGCCACCACGCCCCAGGTCAGGCTCATGCGGGGATCGCGCAGCGTTGGGCGCGGCCCAGGAAATGCGCCAGTGAAGGGGTCGTCAGCCCGCCCACCTTGGCCAGGTCGTCCCAGACGCGCAGGCGCACCGCGGCCGGTGCGCCCGGCATCCGGATGAAATTCTCGGCCTGCCCCGGGGAATAGATGCCGCCCTGCAGCGCCAGCGAGCGCTTGGAGTCGTCGGACAGGGCCGCGAAATAATCTGGCCGGGTGGCGCAGAGGTAGCGCTTGGCGTCCACGTGCAGCTTGATGGGGTCGACCACGCCATCGCCAAACAGGCTGCGCAGGACCGGCAGCGCGCGGTACTGGTGAACGTCGTCCACCCCCTGCAGCGTGGGCGTGGCGCCCAGGTTGTGCAGCAGATGGCCCAGGTCGTGCAGCAGGGCGGCGGTCACGAGTTCATCGTCGGCGCCATCGCGCTCCGCCAGCATCGCGCACTGCAGCGCGTGTTCGAGCTGGGTCACCGGCTCGCCCGTGTACTGCTCGGTGCCGCGTTCATCAAACAGGCGCTCCAGATCCGTCAGCGTCAGAGCCATGGCAGCGAATAGGTCTTGAGGTTGGTGAAACTCTTCATGGCTTCCTGCACGCCTTCCTTGTAGCCCAGGCCCGAATCCTTGATGCCGCCAAACGGCGTCAGCTCGAGCCGGTAGCCCGGCACCTCGCGCACATTCACCGTGCCGACCTGCAGCTCGCTGACGAAGCGCGTGATGTAGTCCAGCCGGTTGGTGCACACCGAGCTGGAGAGGCCGTAGGCCGTGCCGTTGGAAATGCGGATGGCGTCGTCAATGTCCCTGAAGCGGATGACGGGCGACACAGGGCCAAAGGTTTCCTCGAGCGCCACGGCCATGCGCGGGTCCACATTGTCCAGCACCGTGGGCGCGTACAGCGCACCCCGGCGCTGGTTGCCCGCGAGCAGCTTCGCGCCCTGGGCCACGGCCTCGCTGACGCGGGCCTCGAACAGGCTCGCGGCCGCTTCGTCAATCACGGTCCCCATGTCGTTGCCCGGATCCATCGGGTCGCCATGTTTCCAGGCCCGGGTCTTGTCCACCACCAGCTCCACAAAGCGCGGGGCCACGGCTTCATGCACCAGCAGGCGCTTGACGGCGGTGCAGCGCTGGCCCGAATTCTTGTAGCTGCCCTGCACGGCCAGCGTGGAGGCTTCGTCCAGGTCGGCGTCTTCCATCACGATGATGGGGTCGTTGCCGCCCAGCTCCAGCACCATGCGGCGGTAGCCGGCCTTGCCAGCGATGTACTTGCCAATGGCCACGCCGCCCGTGAAGGTGACCAGGTCCACATGCTCGTTGGTGATCAGCTCGTCGGCGATCTCGCGCGGATCGCCGGTGACCACGCTGAGCATTTCCGGCGGCAGCCCGGCCTCATAAAGAATGTCGGCAAACAGGATGGCCGAGAACGGCACCTTCTCCGAGGGCTTGAGCACCATGCGGTTGTTGGTGGCAATGCTGGGCACCACCTTGTGGGCCACCTGGTTCATGGGGTGGTTGAAGGGCGTAATGGCCGTGATCACGCCCAGCAGCGGCGAGCGCTGGGTGTAGACACGGCGCTTCTTGCCGTGGGGCGTGAGGTCGCAGCTGAAGATCTGGCCGTCGTCCTTGAGCACCTCATTGGCACCGAACAGCAGCACGTCACTGACCCGGCCCGCTTCATACCGGGCGTCCTTGAGGCACAGGCCTGCCTCGGCCGTGATCAGGTGGGCCACTTCATCCATCCGCTGGCCGATCAGGGCCGCCGCCTTGTTCAGAATGGCCGCGCGCTCGAAGCGCGTGAGCACCGGCCGGCAGGCGTGGGCGGTGGCAAAGGTCTGGCGCACCTCGTCCAGCGTGGCCTTGGGCACGGTGCCGATCTGCCCGCCGGTGTAGGGGTTGAAGACGGCGATGTGGCGCTCGCGCCCCGCGCCGACCTTGCGGCCGGCCAGGCGCATCGCGTCCAGGGCGTGGTCGCGGATGTACTGCTCGATCATGGGCCGCCCCTATTGCGCGTAGTTGAGCGCGAGGTCGAACGCGTCAAAGTTGCGCAGCCGCCGCGTGGCGTCCAGCCCCGGCAGCTTGCGGTTGAGGATCAGCGGCACGCGCTGCTCGCTGATGCCGCCGTGCGAGCGCAGCGGCGCGTCCAGGCCCGAGAGGTCGTGGCGCGAGGCCGAGGTGCCGATCACGGTGAAGCGGCCCGACACGCAGACGATGTCGCCGATGCGGTCGGCCGGCAGCTCGAAGCGCCGCGCCGCCGCGTCACGGGTGAGCACGCTCTCCATGTCGTGGATCTGCTGGAGCTGCCCGCACAGGGTTCGCACATCGGCGTCGGGCGGCAGGTAGATGGTGGCGAACGATCCCAGCGCGCCGTGGTGCACCACATACGGGTCGGTGATGGGCAGGATCACGCGCGCCACGCCGGCGCCCAGGCGTTCGTCAAACCAGTCCTGCAGGTAGATCACATCGGGCCGGCCATCCATGCCCACCTTGGCGTTCATGCCGTGGTCGGCGGTGAGCGCAATCACGCAGCCCATGGCGTCCAGCTGGCCCAGGTAGCTGTCCATCATGGCGTAGAAGGCATTGGCGCCCGCGGTGCCTGGCGCATGCTTGTGCTGGATGTAGTCGGTGGTGGACAGGTACATCACGTCGGGCCGCTGGCGTTTCATGAGCTTGACGCCCGCGGCAAACACGAACTCCGACAGCTGCGCGCTGTACACGTCGGGAACGGGCCGGCCCACCAGGCCCAGCACGTCGGCAATGCCGTTCTCCTCGACCGTGACCTGATCAGACTTTTCGGAGGAAAAGCAGATGCCCTTCATCTGGTGGCCCAGCAGCTTGCGCAGCTTGTCCTTGGCCGTGACCACGGCGACCGTCTTGCCCGCATCCGCCAGCGCCGCGAGCAGGGTGGGCGCGCGCAGCCACTTGGGGTCATTCATCATGACCTCGGTGTTGGTGGCGGTGTCATAGAGGTAGTTGCCGCAGATGCCGTGAACGCTAGGCGGCACGCCCGTCACGATGGACAGGTTGTTCGGGTTGGTGAAGCTGGGCACCACGCAATCGGCAATCAGGCCGGCACCGCCGGCCAGCGTCCGCTTGAGCCAGGGCATGTGGCCACCCGCCACGGCCTGGGCCAGGTAGTCGGGTTCGCAGCCGTCCACGCACGCCACCACGGTGGGCAGCGTGGGCAGCTTGTAGCTTCGGTGGTTAACGTTCAGCACGGCTGGACTTTCCTGATTTGGTGGGGGTGGCCTGCGCCTGCAGGCGGGCCTGGCGGCGCAGGTCGTTGTCGATGGTGCGCTCCTTGCTCTCGATCACGTGGTCGAACATGGCGCGCCCGGCCGCGTCGGCGTCACCGCTGGCAATGGCCTTGACGATCTGGCGGTGCTCGCTGGCCGAAATCGGCATCAGCCAGCCATCGGCCAGGTTCAGGCGACGGAACAGCGAGAGTTCCTTGATGAGCTTGCGGTAGATGGCCGTGAGCTTGCGGTTGCCGGCCATTTCCACCAGCCGGTCGTGGAACCGGAGGTTGAGCAGGTGGTAGTTGTAGGTGTCGGAGGTCTTGACCGCCTTCTCCATCTGGTCGACCAGGCCCTTCATTTCCTTGAGCTGCACCGGCGTGATGTTCCTGGCCAGCTGGCGGCCCACCAGTTCATCCATGGCGGCGCGCAGGTCGAAGATCTCGACCGCCTCGTCGATCGGGATGTCGCGCACGTAGACGCCGCGGTTCTTTTCATTGCGCACCAGCCCGGCTTCCTCGAGCATGCGGAAGGCCTCGCGTACCGGGCCGCGCGAAACGCCCAGCTTCTCGGCCAGCGCCGCCTCGATGAGCTTGCTGCCGGGCGCGTACTCGCCGACCAGGATGGCCCGTTCGATTTCCTGCTGCACCACGTTGGTGAGCGAGCTGCTCTGCAGCAGCGCAATGGTGGGGTGCATCACCGCGTTCATGCGCCGTATTAGAGCAGCATTCCCCAGATTGTCAACAATCTGCAAAAAACAATTGACAAGGTGAAAGGGCCGAAGTTAAATGAAATCCACGGGGCGGCGCGGGACATCGGGGGAGTGGAATCGCGGGATGTCATCGCGCCGTCATTGTCGGGTCACAGCATTGCAACTTTTTGACACAGAGGAGTTTTCATGCGTTTGTCCAGAATCTTCAAGCCCGTTGCCCTGGCCGGGCTGCTCGCATTCGCGGCGGCGACCTCCGCGCAGAAGACCCAGCTGCTGGTCTACACCGCGCTGGAAACCGACCAGCTCAAGGCCTACCAGGAAGGCTTCAACAAGGTCAACCCCGACATCGAGATCAAGTGGGTGCGCGACTCCACCGGCGTGATCACGGCCAAGCTGCTGGCCGAGAAGGCCAACCCCCAGGCCGACGCCGTGATGGGCGTGGCCGCCTCCAGCCTGGCGCTGCTCGACAAGAACGGCATGCTCGAGCCCTACGCGCCGCTGAACCTTGACGCGCTGATGAGCCAGTACCGCGACAAGAAGAACCCGCCCGCCTGGTTTGGCATGGACGTGTGGGGCGCCACCGTCTGCTTCAACACGGTCGAGGCCAAGAAGAAGGGCGTTCCCAAGCCCGAAACCTGGAAAGACCTGACCAAGCCCATCTACAAGGGCCAGATCGTCATGCCCAACCCGGCTTCGTCGGGCACGGGCTTCTTCGACGTGTCGGCCTGGCTCACGCTCTGGGGTGACGACAACGGCAAGGGCGGCGGCTGGAAGTACATGGACGCACTGCACGAGAACATTGCCCAGTACACCCACTCGGGTTCCAAGCCCTGCAACATGGCAGGCTCCGGCGAATTCATGATCGGCATCTCGTTCGAGTACCGTGCCAACAGCAACAAGGCCAAGGGCGCGCCCATTGACCTCGTGTTCCCCAAGGAAGGCCTGGGCTGGGACCTTGAAGCGTTTGCCATCCACAAGGGCACCAAGAACCTGGCTGCCGCCAAGAAGCTCGCTGACTGGGCCTCGAGCAAGGACGCCATGCTGCTGTACGGCAAGAACTTCGCCATCACCGCGCAACCCGGCGTCGCCTCGCCGCTGGCCAATGTGCCCAAGGACTACGAAGCCCGCCTCGTCAAGATGGACTTCGCCACCACGGCAGCCAATCGCGAGCGCGTGCTGGCCGAGTGGACCAGGCGCTACGACGGCAAATCCGAGAAGAAGAAGTAATCTGGCCCGAGGCGGCCTGCGGGCCGCCACTTCAACCCAGAACGGCCACACCGCGGCCCGGCCCCGAGCCGGTGCCGCAGTCAGCTCCCAGGATTTCCCGGCTTCGCCCCCCATGACCCAAGACCTGTTTCTTGAGCTGCGAAACATCCGCAAGACGTTCGGCAGCTTCACGGCCCTGCACGAGATCAACCTGGGCATTGGCAAGGGCGAGTTTGTCTGCTTTCTGGGCCCCTCGGGCTGCGGCAAGACCACCTTGCTGCGCATCATTGCCGGTCTCGAGGTCCAGACCTCGGGGGATGTCTGGCAGGCCGGGCGCGACATCTCCCGCCTGCCGCCGGCGCAGCGCGACTATGGCATCGTGTTCCAGAGCTACGCGCTGTTTCCCAATCTCAGCGTGGCCGACAACGTGGCCTATGGGCTGGTCAACCGCAAGACGCCGCGCGCCGAGATCCGCCAGCGCGTGAGCGATCTCGTCAAGCTCGTGGGCCTGCCAGGCAGCGAGGGCAAGTTTCCCAGCCAGCTGTCGGGTGGCCAGCAGCAGCGCATTGCGCTGGCGCGGGCACTGGCCACCGCCCCGTCCCTGTTGCTGCTTGACGAGCCGCTGTCGGCGCTTGATGCGCTGGAGCGGGTGCGCCTGCGCGCTGAAATCCGGGCGCTGCAGCAGACCCTGGGCGTGACCACCATCATGGTCACGCACGACCAGGAAGAGGCGCTGAGCGTGGCCGACCGCATCGTCGTGATGAACCATGGCGTGATCGAGCAGGTGGGCACGCCCTATGAGATCTACCGCGAGCCGGCCTCGCCCTTCGTGGCCGACTTCGTGGGCAAGGTCAATGTGCTGCCGGCCCGGGTGGCCGCCGGCGAACTGCAGGTGGGCGACATGCGCTTTCCCTGTGACGGCGCCGACCGTGAGGCCCGCATCTACCTGCGCCCCGAGGACGTTCTGGCGCGGCCCATCGCACCGGGCGACGCCCATGTGTTTGACGCCCGCATCGAGGAGATCGAGTTCCTGGGCTCGTACTGCCATGTGCATGTCGCGGCCGAGGCCTTCCAGCCCCATACGCTCACGGTCTACCTGTCGCTGAACTTCCTGTCGGAGCGTTCGCTTCAGATCGGCTCCACCCTGCAGCTCAAGCTGCTGCCCGAGCGCATCAAGGTGTTCTGACATGTCCGCGGTGCTGCATTCGACCCCGGCCGCGCCCCTGAAGCAGCGAACCCACTGGACCGACCGCTGCGCCCATGGCGCGCTGGCGCTGGTGGCGCTGGCGCTCGTGGCCTTCCTGGCCTTTCCCCTGCTGGCCATCCTGCAGCAGGCGGTCCAGGGCAAGCAGGGCGAGTTTGCCGGACTGACCAACTTCATTGCCTACGCCCAGACGCCGGCGCTGCTGGGCAGCCTGTGGAACAGCATCTGGGTCTCGGTGCTGGTTACGGCCATCACGGTTCCCCTGGCGTTTGGCTTTGCCTATGCCCTGGCGCGTTCCTGCATGCCGTTCAAGTCGCTGTTTCGCGGCATCACGCTCATTCCGCTGCTGGCGCCGTCGCTGCTCTCGGCCATCTCGCTGATCTACTGGTTTGGCAACCAGGGCGTGTTGAAGGACTGGATGCAGGAGCTGGGCATTGCCCAGATTTACGGCGCCCCGGGCATCGTGCTGGCCGAGTGCTTTGCGGTGTTCCCGCATGCTCTGATGATTCTGGTCACGGCGCTCAGCCTCTCCGACGCGCGCCTGTACGAGGCCGCCGACGCCATGGGCACCCGCGCCGCGCGCAAGTTCTTCACCATCACCCTGCCCGGCGCCAAATACGGCCTGATCTCGGCGGCGCTGGTCTCGTTCACGCTGGTCATGACCGACTTCGGCATTCCCAAGGTGATTGGCGGCAATTTCAACGTGCTGGCCACCGATGTCTTCAAGCTCGTGATTGGCCAGCAGGACTTCGCGCGGGGCGCGGTGGTGGCCATCCTGCTGCTCGCGCCCGCCGTGCTCACGTTTGGCGTGGACAGCTACGTGAGCCGGCGCCAGACCGCCATGCTGACGGCGCGTGCCATACCCTACCGGCCCAAACCCTCGCGCGGCTACGACATCGTGATGACGCTGTACTGCTGCGCCATTGCCTTCCTGGTGCTGGCCATGCTGAGCATGGCCGTGTTTGCTTCGTTTGCCAGCTTCTGGCCCTACAACCTCACGCCCAGCCTGCGCCACTACACCCTGGGCCTGGTCGATGCGGAGGTGGGCGAGGGCTTTGTCAACAGCCTCAAGATGGCGGCCGGCACGGCGGTGTTCGGCACGACCCTGGTGTTCTGCGGCGCCTACCTGCTTGAAAAAACCAAGGGCATGGACGCTCTGCGCGGCCTGGTGCGGCTGCTGGCCATGCTGCCCATGGCCGTGCCGGGGCTGGTGCTGGGCCTCGGCTACATCTTCTTTTTCAACGCGCCCCACAATCCGCTGGGCGGCCTGTACCACACGCTGACCCTGCTCACGCTGTGCACCATCGTGCACTTCTACACCACGGGCCACCTCACGGCCGTCACCGCGCTCAAATCGCTCGACGGCGAGTTCGAGGCCGTGAGCGCCTCGCTCAAGGTGCCATTCTTCAAGACCTTCTGGCGCGTGACCCTGCCCATCTGCACCCCGGCGCTGGTGGACATTGCACGCTACTTCTTCATCAACGCCATGACCACCATCTCGGCCGTGGTGTTTCTCTATTCCCCCGAGACCAAGGTCGCGTCCATTGCCATCCTCAACCTCGATGAGGCCGGCGAGATGGGCGCCGCGGCCGCCATGGCCGTGCTGATCGGGCTGGCCTCCACCCTCGCCACGCTGCTGTTCATGGGCCTGGCCTGGTGGGTCAACCGCCGCACGCAGGCCTGGAAGAAATGATGCCCCCACGGTCGCTCACTGCGTGCAGCTTCCTGCCCCCCGAGGTGGCCGCATTTCGCCTTGGGGCGGCCCGGCGGCGAAACCTTACCTGACAACGAGACACCATGGACAGAGACAAGATTCTTTTGACCCCCGGCCCGCTGACCACCACGCTGCGCACCAAGCTCGCCATGCTGCGCGACTGGGGCTCGTGGGACGCCGATTTCAACGCCGTGACGGCGCGCGTGCGCCAAAGCCTGCTGGCCATCGTGCATGGCCAGGCGTCGCACGTGGTCGTGCCCCTGCAGGGCAGCGGCACCTTCAGCGTGGAGGCGGCCGTGGCCACGCTGGTCCCGCGCGATGGCCATGTGCTGGTGCTGGACAACGGCGCCTACTGCAAACGCGCCGCGCGGCTCACCAGCCTCATGGGCCGGCGCTGCACGGTGGTGGACTTTGCCGATCACGAGCAGGTGTCCCCGGCCGTGCTGGACGAGCACCTCAAAGCCGACCCCGGCATCACCCATGTGGTCATGATCCACTGCGAAACCGGTGCCGGCGTGCTGAACCCGCTGCAGGCGGTGGCCGATGTGTGCGCGGCCCATGGCCGCGGCCTGATCGTGGACGCCATGAGCTCCTTTGGCGCCATTGAAATCGATGCGCGCAAGGTCCGCTTTGACGCGCTGGTGGCCGCCAGCGGCAAGTGCCTGGAGGGGGTGCCCGGCATGGGCTTTGTGTTCATCCGCAAGGAGGTGCTGGAGGGCTGCGCCGGGCGCAGCCAGTCGCTCGCCATGGACCTGCATGACCAGCATGTGTACATGGAAAAGACCGGCCAGTGGCGCTTCACGCCGCCCACCCATGTGGTGGTGGCGCTGGCCGAGGCCATCGCGCAGTTCGAGGCCGAGGGCGGCCAGCCCGCGCGCCTGGCGCGCTACCAGGCCAACTACCGCACGCTGATCGATGGCATGGCGCGCCTGGGCTTCATGCCTTTCCTGGACCCGGCCATCCAGGCGCCCATCATCGTCACCTTCCATGCGCCGGGCGACCCGCGCTACGAGTTCAAGGCGTTTTATGCGGCGGCACGGGCCCATGGCTTCCTGCTGTACCCCGGCAAGCTCACACAGGTGGAGACATTTCGCGTAGGCTGTATCGGTGCGATCGGCCCCGGTGAAATGGAGCAGGCCGTGCATGCGGTGGAACTCGCGCTGCAGGACCTCGGCCTGCCCTCGGGTGAGCCCGCGATCTGAGTCACTGAACAGAGAGAGGAAGACCATGGCCAAAGTCCATCCCGCGCTGGCTGCCGTGCAGAAGCCCGGCGTCTCCAAGGTCAAGGTCGCCGTGAGCGACATCGACGGCATCCTGCGCGGCAAGTACCTGCACAAGGACAAGTTCCTTGGCGCGGCCGAGCCCGCGCCCGGCGGCGGCTTCGGCTTCTGCGACGTGGTGTTTGGCTGGGACAGCGGCGACAACTGCTACGACAACACCACCGTCACCGGTTGGCAGCATGGCTTTCCGGATGCGCTGGCGCGCATCGACCTCAACACCGGGCGCAACGTGCCCTGGGACAACCAGGTTCCGTTCTTCCTGGGCGACTTCGTCTCGGCCGATGGCAGCCCCTACCCGGTGTGCCCGCGCCAGACCCTCAAGCGCGTGCTGCGCCGCGCCGGGAAGCTGGGGTTCCAGGTCATGACCGGCATGGAGTTCGAGTGGTTCAACTTCCGTGAGTCCCCGCAAAGCTGGGCCGCCAAGAAGGGCGTGAGCCCCGAGCCCATCACCCAGGGCATGTTTGGCTATTCGCTGCTGCGCATGGCCGACAACGGCGGCTTCTTCAACGCGCTGATGGACGAGATGCTGGCGTTTCGCGTGCCCATCGAAGGCCTTCACACCGAAACCGGTCCGGGCGTCTACGAAGCCGCCATCGGCTTCAGCGAAGCGCTGGAGCAGGCCGACCGCGCCATCCTCTTCAAGACCGGCGCGCGCGAGATCGGCAAGCGCTTTGGCATCATGCCCAGCTTCATGGCCAAGTGGAGCCAGCAGTACCCGGGCTGCTCGGGCCACATCCACCAGAGCCTGTCCGACGGCAAGACCAACCTGTTCTACGACGGCAAGAACAAGCGCCGCATGAGCAAGCTGTTTGAAAGCTACCTGGCCGGCCAGGTGGCCTGCCTCATGGAGTTCGGCCCGATGATGTGGCCCACCATCAACAGCTACAAGCGCCTGGTGGACGGCTTCTGGGCGCCCGTCAAACCCACCTGGGGCATTGACAACCGCACCGCCAGCTTCCGCGTGATCGCGGGCAGCCCCAAGGCCACGCGGCTCGAAACCCGCTGCCCCGGCGCCGACGTCAACCCCTACCTGGCGCACGCGGCGCTCATTGCCGCGGGCCTGTATGGCGTGGAAAAAGGGCTCAAGCTCACCGCGCCGCCCATCACCGGCACCAACCAGGGCGCCGAGGACGTGCCGCGCGCTCCGCGCACACTGATCGAGACCACGCGCCAGTTCAGCCGCAGCCAGATTGCCCGCGATATGCTCGGAGACACCTTTGTCGACCACTTTGCCGCCACCCGTGAGTGGGAGTGGCGCCAGTGGCTCGACGGGGTGACCGACTGGGAACTGAAGCGCTATTTTGAAATCATCTGACCACAGAGCAGGCCACTTTCCGCCATGAGCATTCACAGCTTCTCCTTCCCCACCCCCATCCAGTTTGGCGCTGGCGCGCGCAAGCTGGTGGCCGACCACCTCAAGAAGCAGGGCCTCAAGCGCCCGCTGATCGTGACCGACAAGGCCCTGGCCGCGCTGCCGGTGCTGGCCGAGTTCCGCACCCACCTCGAGGGCCTGGACGTGACCGTGTTCAGCGGCGTGCATGGCAACCCCACCTGCAGCCAGGTCATGGACGGCGCCGCGGCCTTCAAGGCGCACCACGCCGACTGCGTGATCGGCTTTGGCGGCGGCGCTGCGCTGGACGTGTCCAAGCTCGTGGGCCTGTCGGCCACGCACGAGGGCGACATTCTTGAATACGTCTGGGACCACCCGCAGGTGCGCCCCATCATCCATGCGCTGCCCTACTTCGTGGCCCTGCCCACCACCTCGGGCACGGGCTCGGAGGTGGGCCGCTCGTCGGTCGTGAGCGAGAACGACACCCACCTCAAGCGCGTGGTGTTCAGTCCCAAGATCCTGGCCCGCTGTGTGTTTGCCGACCCCGAGCTCACACTGGGCCTGCCGCCGCACGTGACGGCCGCCACGGGCATGGACGCGCTCACCCACAACATCGAGAGCTACCTGTCGCCGGCCTACCACCCGCTGTGCGACGGCATCGCGCTGGAGGGCACGCGCATCGCCGCGGCGGCGCTGCTCACCGCCGTGAAGGAGCCTGGCAACCTGCAGGCGCGCAGCGACATGATGATGGCCTCGATGATGGGCGCCATTGCCTTCCAGAAAGACCTGGGCGCGGTGCACTCGTGCGCGCATGCGCTGGGCGCCGTGTGCGACCTGCACCACGGCCTGGCCAATGCGCTGATGATCGACACCGTGCTGGCCTGGAACCACGAAGCGGCCCAGGCCAAGTTTGAAGAACTCGCCCATGTGTGCGGCGTGCCCGGTGGCGGCAAGGCCTTTGTGCCCTGGCTGATCGAGCTCAAGCACCGGGTGGGCATCGCCGGCCGCCTGAAGGACCATGGCGTGACGCCGGATCACCTGCCCCGGCTGGTGGAGATCGCCACCGCCGACATCTGCCACCAGACCAACCCGCGGCCCTGCACGGCCGCTGACTTCCAGAAACTTTTTGAAGCCGCCCTGTGAGGGGGCCACCACGAGACTGCCATGCCTGCCAATCGCCTGAAAATCGGACTGTCCGCCTGCTTCTCCCACGCCGACCCGCAGCGTTCGCTGTTCACCGGCAAGACCCTGCAATATGTCGAGCAGTCCATCGCGCACTGGCTCATGTCGTCGGGCGCCATGGTGGTCATGGTGCCCTGCCCCACCGGCAGCACGCAGCGTGGCGACGTCACCTACGAGCACTACGCGAGCTGGCTTGACGGCGTGGTGCTGCACGGCGGCGTGGACGTGTGGCCCGGCAACTATGGCGAGGAGCCGCTGGACGAGCGCTGGCAGGGTGACCGCATCCGCGACGACTACGACAAATCCATCGTCGCCGCGTTCGAGGCCCAGGGCAAGCCGGTGTTCGGCGTGTGCCGCGGCCTGCAGCTGCTCAACGTGGCTTATGGCGGCACGCTGTACCAGGACATCGAGACGCAGATCCCCAATGCCTTCCGCCACCGCGACGCGCAGACCTACGACAACAATTACCACAGCGTGGACATCAAGCCCGGCACCCGGCTGTCGTCGCTGTACCCGGGCGTGGAGCGCGTGCGCGTGAACAGCATCCACCACCAGGCCGTGAAGGACCTGGCCAGCGAGTTCGAGGCCGAGGCCTACAGCGCCGACGACAAGCTGGTCGAGGCGATCCGCCGCAAGGATCCGAACAAGAGCTACATCGCCGCCGTGCAGTGGCACCCCGAGTTCCACCAGGCCAGCTCCAACACCATCAACGACCAGGCCCTGCTGGACGACTTTCTGGGCGCCGCCACGGCCGCCAAGAAACACCGGGCCGCGGCATGAGCACGCTGGCCGTTCACAACCCCGCCACGGGCGCGCTGGTCACAACGCTGCCAGCCGACGACGCGGCCTCGGTCGCGGCGCGGGCCGCGCAGGCCCGCGCCGCCCAGCCCGCCTGGGCGGCCACGCCGCTGGCGCAACGCGAGGAGTGCATTGCCCGTTTCCGCGAAGGCATTGTGCGGGAGCTCGATGGCCTGGCCGAGACCATGACGCGCGAGACCGGCAAGCCCATTGCCATGTCGCGCAACGAGCTCAATGGCCTGCTGGGCCGCATCGACTTCTTCCTGCAGGAGGTGGCGGCCGTGGTCGCCACCGAAACCGTGGCCAGCGACGCCAGCCTGCAGGAGCAGATCCAGCACATCCCGTTGGGCGTGGTGGCCAACATCTCGGCCTGGAACTACCCCTGGTTCGTGGGCTGCAACGTGATCCTGCCCGCGCTGCTCACGGGCAATGCGGTGCTCTACAAGCCATCGGAATACGCGGCCATGACCGGCCTGGCGATCACGCGCCTGCTGCATGAGGCCGGCGTGCCGCCCGAGGTCATGGCCTGCCTGGTGGGCGCGGGCGAGGTGGGCGCCGCGCTGCTGGCCCAGCCGGTGGACGGTGTTTTCTTCACCGGCTCGGTGGCCACGGGCCAGCGCATTGCGCAGGCCGTGGGCGGGCGCTTCATCAAGCTGCAGCTCGAGCTGGGCGGCAAGGACCCGACCTATGTCTGCGACGATGCCGACCCGGTCGCGGCGGCCCAGTCGCTGGCCGATGGCGCCATGTACAACACCGGCCAGAGCTGCTGCTCGGTGGAGCGCATCTATGTGCACGAGAAAATCCACGACGCCTTCGTGGCGGCCTTCGTCGAGACCGTCAAGGGCTTCAAGACCGGCGACCCCATGAACCCCGACACCTATGTGGGCGCCATCACGCGCGCGCCGCAGCTCGATGTGCTCGACGCCCAGGTGGCCGACGCCAAGGCCAGGGGAGCCACCCTGCTGACTGGTGGCAAGCGCGGCGCCGGCCCCGGCCACTGGTTCGAGCCCACGGTGTTCAGCCACGTCAACCACGAGATGGCGCTGATGCGCGACGAGAGCTTTGGCCCCCTTATCGGCATCCAGAAAGTCGCGGGCGATGACGCGGCCGTGGCGCTGATGAACGACACCCGCTACGGCCTCACCGCCGGGGTCTACACGCCCGACGAAGGCCGGGCGCGCCGCCTGCTGGCCCGGGTCAACGCCGGCAGCGTCTACTGGAACTGCTGCGACCGCGTCAGCCCGCGCCTGCCCTGGAGCGGCGTGGGCGATTCGGGCGTGGGCCTCACGCTGTCCAGCTACGGCATCCAGACCTTCACCCGGCCCAAGGCCTGGCACCTGCGCAAGCCCTGAGGCGCCGCCAGGCCCATGAAGCTCGCCCTGTTCGACCTGGACCACACCCTGCTGGCGGGCGACAGCGACGTGCTGTGGTGCGACTTCCTCATGCGCCAGCGCGTGCTGGACCGCGCCGAGTTCGCGCCCCGCAACGCCGACATGGAAGCCCGCTACCAGGCCGGCACGGTCGATGCCCAGGCCTTTGCCGACTTTTATGTGGGCACGCTGGCCGGGCGCACGCCGCAGCAGTGGGAGCCGCTGCGCCAGGCGTTCCTGGCCGACGAGATCGTGCCGCGCATTCCCGCGGCGGCGCAGGACCTGGTCAACCGGCACCTGGACGATGGCGACCTCGTGGTCATGACCACGGCCACCAACCGCTTCATCACCGAGCTCACCGCGCTGTACCTGGGCATCGAGCACCTGCTGGCCACCGAGACCGAGCTGGACGGCGCCGGCGTGTTCACGGGCCGCACCCGCGGCACGCTGAACATGCGCGAGGGCAAGGTCACGCGGCTGCACGAGTGGCTGGCCGCGCGCGGCCATGCGCTGGCCGGATTCAGCAGCATCGCCTACAGCGACTCCATCAACGACCTGCCGCTGCTGCAGGCCGTGACGCGGCCCGTGACCGTCAATGCCGACCCCCGGCTGGCCGCCATCGCCAGCGGTTCGGGCTGGGAAATGCTCCGCTTTTGATAGCGCACAGTGGCCGCCCCGCCTGGACTCCAGCCCTTTTTGGCTTGAAACCCGCGGGTTTCAGCGGTTTTCGCCGAGCCAGCGCCGCAGCGGCGCGTACACCTCGGGCCGGTTGAGCAGTTTCAGGTGGTTGATGCCGTAGCCCACCCACTGGTGGCTGGCCGGAAAGTCCAGCGTGCGCGCCGCATCGGCGTGGCGGCCCAGGGCGCTATCCAGCGGCACCAGGCCATCACCGAGCAGGCGGTCCTTCAGGTCGCGCCGCTCCTCGCCCACGCTGGCAGCCGCGGTGTAGCAACGCACGCCGGGGGGCAGCGGCAGGTGCTGGCGCCGGTCGGGGCCGCGCTCGAAGCGGTCGCGGCCCACCCAGTCCTCGTCCACCAGGTTGCCGTGGCGCAGGTCGGTGATGCCCGCGCTGCGCACCTTGCCCAGCCGCGCAAATGGCGCGGCATAGGGCGCCGCGCCCAGCACGATGTCGACCCAGTTGCCGGCGCGCTCCAGCGGCGCGCCGTGGTGCGGCGAGCCCAGAAACACCATGTCATCGACCTGCGCCGGCCAGCGGTGGCCGGCCTGCGCGCCATAGTGCCAGGCGCTGCGCAGCACCAGCCCGCCCATGCTGTGGCCCACCAGCGCCAGCCGCTGCACCGCGTGCGGCCACTGCTCGAGCAGTTGCTCCAGCTGCGTGGCCAGCGCGCGGCCGTTCAGCGAGATGTGCAGGCCCGTGTTGTAGTGCAGGTACAGCGGCGTGAAGCCCAGGTCGCGCGCCAGCGCCGCGCCATGGTCGTGGCCCTCGCGCAGCCACTGCCGGTCGTTCATGCACAGGCCGTGCACCAGCACCAGCAGCCGGCCGTTGGCGCGCGGCAGTTGCGCGGCCAGCGCGGCGCGCTTCAGTTCCAGCGCCTGGCCCTCGCGGCGCAGCGTCATGGGCGTGGCCAGCGGGTTGCCGGTGCTCACCAGGTAGTCGCCCAGCACGCCGTTGAGCGCGGCCACGATGGCCTCGCGCTCCGGCCCCGAGTCGCCCGCATCGAGCACCGGTGCCAGCGCCGGGGTCAGCAGGCCCAGCAGCGCGTCAATGCTGCCACCGGCCACGCGGGTCACGCCGCGCACCGTCTTGTAGACCAGCCCGGTGATGCCGCTGGTGCGCTGGCTCGCCGAGGCTGCGCCCAGGCCCGGCGCCCGCGCGATCCGCTCGTGCATGGCCTCCACCAGGTCGGTCAGGCCCAGGGTGGCGTCGGTGGCCAGGCGCGCCGCGCCGCGAATGTCGGTGCTTTGCAGTGGCAGGCGTGGGGGCATGGGGGTTCCTGGCGGGTGGAGGGCTGCCTGCAGTGTGCCACTGCGCCGGCCGCGCGCTGGTGCAAGATACCCGGCATGAGCCCACCGCCCGCCGTCCTTGCCGTTGAGCATCTGAGTTTTGGCTACCCGCAGGGCTACCCGCAGCGCCCGCTGTTCACCGACTGGTCTGTGCGCCTCACGCCCGGCATGACGCTGGTCTGTGGGGGTGACGGCGCCGGCAAGTCCACGCTGCTGCGCCTGCTGGCGGGCGTGCTGCCGCCGCAGCGGGGTGACATCACCCTCAACGGCCTGCGGCTGGCCGACCACCCCGAGGCGTGGCGCCAGCAGGTGTTCTGGGTGGACCCGCGCGCCGACGGCTGCGACGAACTCACGCCCGGCGACTGCCTGGCCCGGATGGCGCAGCGGCATCCCGGGTTTCAGCACGATGCACTGGATGACCTGATCGAAGGCCTGTCACTGGCGCCGCACATGGACAAGCGCCTGTTCATGCTGTCCACTGGCAGCCGCCGCAAGGTCTGGCTGGCCGCGGCCTTTGCCTGCGGCGCGGCAGTCACGCTGCTGGACGACCCGTTTGCGGCGCTGGACCGGCCCTCGGTGGCGTTTGTGACCGCGCGGCTGCAGGACGCTGCGGGGCACCCGTCCCGCGCCTGGGTGGTGACGGGCTATGAGGCGCCGGCCGGCGTGCCGCTGGCCGCCACCGTGGACCTGGGGGACTGAGCGCCCCGGCACCCTGGCACCCCGGCGCGGGCCGCGTCAGTGCGCGCCGGCCTCCAGGTAGGCGCGTGCACTGGTGGCAATCACGCGGCGGGCCTGGGCCATCAGGTCGGCGCGCTGAGGGTGGTGCGCGGCGGCGGCCGGAAAGGGCCAGATGCGCTGGCCCGGCAGCCGGGTGGGGTGGAAGGTGGCGGGCGCCCGCGGGGTGCCAGGGCGCGGTGTCTGTGAAAGCTGCATCAAGATTCCCCTGTTTTTGTCGTGGGGAATCATACCCAAAGACTGTATTTACGTACAGTAACCGGGGGTGTCCTGGAGCCGTTGGGCAAAGAACGCCAGGATCTCGTCGCGCGCTGCCCGCGTGGGCTGGCCGGCCTCGTCAATCAGGTGCGCCGTGACCACGCTGTGCGGGCTGGCCACCACCTGGTCAAAGAATGGCGGCGTGACCGGGTTGGCGGCGCTGTCGGGCAGCACGCGGGCCACAAAGCGCGGGCCCAGCGCCTGGCTGAACGCCGCGAAGCGCTGGGCCCGGCAGTGCCTGTCGCCTTCAAAGCGGTAGGCCATGACCGTCAGGTCGTCGCGCTCCAGGCGCTCGCGCACGGCGCTCAGCTCGGCCGGGTCCATGGCCATGCCGGCCGGGTCGTTCATGGGCAATGAAGGCTGGCACATCACCGGCGCCAGCAGCGCGGGCTCCAGCGTCATCGACAGCGCAAAGTTGCCGGTGAAGCACATGCCGATGGCGCCCACGCCCGGGCCGCCGCATTCGCCATGGGCCAGGCGCGCCAGGGCCCGCAGCCACTGCGTGACCGGGCTCGATTCATTGGCGGCCATGGCGCGGAACTCCGCGCTCACGCAGGCCCGTTTGAACACCGCAATGCCTTCTTCCACGCCGGGCACCGCGCCGTCACGACCGAACAGCGAGGGCATGTACACGCTGAAGCCCGCGTCGCGCACCCAGCGCGCAAAGCGCGCCACATGGGGGCTGATGCCGGGCATCTCGGTCATCACGATCACCGCCGGGCCGCTGCCGGCCACGTGCACGACCTTGGTCGCGCCGTCCAGCGTGATGCTGCGGTGGGAAAAGTCGTCCAGCGGGTCGTCGCGCAGGGTGTCGGGGGTCATGGGGGTGGTCATCAAGGGTTCTGGCTTGTATTGGAACGCCAGCCCCGCCAGAATGGCAGTGTCGTTTTTGACAGTTTCAGGGCTTAATCAGACATGCATGATTTCACCGTGGTGGTGCTGGAAGGGGCCTACGCCAGCAGCGTGGCCGTCACGCTGGACATGCTGGCCGCGGCCAGCGCGCTGGCCGCGCGCGCGGGCGTGGCCGCGCCGCGTTGGCGGGTGGGCTCGCTGGTCGGCGGCCCCGTGGCATTGCAAGGCGGCATGGCCGTGCCCACGCTCAAGCTGCCGCAACGCGCTCGCGGCGACCGCTCCACCTGGGTGCTGCCCGGCCTGGCCACAAACACGCCCGCGCTGCTGAACGCGCGCCTGGCGCAAGCCGATGCCACTGGCGTGGTGGCCGCGCTGGCGCGCCACGCCCGCCAGGGCGGGGCGGTGGCGGCGTCGTGCTCGGCGGTGTTCCTGTTGCAGGCGGCCGGCCTGCTGGCGGGCCGGCGCGCCACCACCACCTGGTGGCTGGCGCCGCTGCTGCAACAGCTGGAACCGGCCTGCCAGGTGGACGCTGACCGCATGGTCTGCGCCGATGGGCCCGTGGTCACGGCCGGCGCCGCCATGGCCCAGACCGACCTGATGCTGCATCTGCTGCGCGAGCGCTGTGGCGCTGCGCTGGTGGCGTCGCTGGGCCGCATCCTGCTGCTCGACGCGCGCCAGGCCCAGGCGCCTTTCATCGTGCCCGAGCTCATGGCCAGCGGCAGCGCGCTGGTGGCGCGGCTGGCGCAGCGGGTGGAGGCCGCGCTGCCGGCCCCGCCCGCGGTGAGCGTGCTGGCCAGCGAGCTGTGCATGTCCGAGCGCACGCTGGCGCGCCATGTGCGCCGCGCCACCGGCAAGGGCACGCTCGCGCTGGTGCAAAGCGTGCGCCTGCGCCGCGCCCGCGCGCTGCTGGAGGGCAGCCGCATGACGGTGGACCAGGTGGCCGAGGCCGTGGGTTACCAGGACGCGACGGCGCTGCGGCGGATGATGCGCAAGGCCGTGGGGGTGAATCCGGGGCGGTACCGGGGGGGGTTGGCAGGAGGCTGAGGGAACGACGGCCCCTTTACAACCGAGCACAACCGAGCTCTCAAAAAGCTGGGATGTGAAACGTTTAGTATTCGCATCTTCGTTGTGTGCGGGTCACAAGGCCCCGACATGACGATCCAGAGCCGAAATGGCGAATTCCACGAACGAAGGAGGATCGATTGAACTTCACCCAAATCACTGGCCTGCTGGTGACCGCTGCCCTGATGGGAGGATGCGCGGGCCCAAACACCGGTGCGCCAAAAACCGCCTTTGCCAAGCGCGTAGATCTGCAGGATGGCAAGCGGGCGCGAGAGGCCAATGTCGCAATATCCGCATTCCTGGGGATGTATCGCGTGGTGGACTCGCGCATCAACAGCGCAGGAGTGGATGCTGCAGCTGTTGTGTTGCTCGCGGGTGTTCCCACTTTGCGCCTGTGGCGCCAGGGCGGGGCGGAATTGGCGGTCGAACTGCAGGCAAATGACTGTGCTGGCGATGTCGTCAATAGTTTCTCCCAGGACATGTACCTTGCCTGCTTCGGCAGCAGCTTGTACTCGAACAGAAAGCCTTTTTTCTCGGTTTCACGCGTGACAAGGCCCGTGGTTGAGAAGTCAGGTTCACTGATCCCTGCATACGAACCCATGACCGTTGCGCAAGGCTATTTGATCCGCTATGACCTTGGTGACCCCTATGGGCGCACCATTCCGCTTGCCGTGCTGAGGAAAGAAGGAGGTGCCCAATGAGGTTCATGCGCCTGCTGTCTCTGGCTTCGCTGGCCGCAACGCTCTGTGCCTGCGGCAACATCCAGACGATCAAGTCGTTCTCCACGCCTTACCAGGAACCGGCCCAAGGCGCGCGTGCGCGCATCCGTGTACTGTCTGACGGCATGGTGCGCGCCGTGCCCAACAGCGCCTGTGTGGATTGGCGCCTGGAAGGGGCCGGCGTCATGGCCAGCCCTACCAAAGGGTTCGCCAACATGAACAATCGCAAGCTAGGCATGCCGCAAAGCGCGGCCCAGACGCTGGTTGCACAAAGCCACTTTGCCTCAACAGAACTGTATGTGCCCGCAGGCCGGCCCCTTGTGCTGGACTACCTGAGTCAGGGCAATGGCAGCTATCAGTGCTTTGTGCGCCGGACTTTTGTGCCGGCTGAAGGGCGGGACTACGAGGCGGTGTTCTGGCAGGAGGGGAGCGTTTGCCGGTTTCGGGTCGGCACAATCAGCGAGGCTGCGACGCCTGAAGCCGTAGCGCTGGCTCCGGCAGGTCTTTGCCGCGCTTCAGACAATCTGTGAGGCGGTCTGGCGCCACGCGCCAGACCTTGTCCACCCTGTGAGCTAGCGCCGCCCAGGCAACGCTTGGCACGCCCCTTGCATCTCATCTTGGATACAAGATTGGATGCTCAAAGATGGTGCAAGCCGGAATCTCTGCCAGTGAAACGCCCAGCCCGGTGCAGCCCGCCACGGGCTTGGCGCCGCAGGCCTGGATTTCACGGGCCGATCCGCCCCTGAAGGGCGCCGCAAACGGGCCGCTCGCGGGCCTGGTGTTTGCGGCCAAGGACAACATCGACGCCGCCGGCCTGCCCACCACCGCGGCCTGCCCGGCCTTCAGCTACGACCCCGCCCAACACGCCACCGTGGTGCAGCGCCTGCTCGGCGCGGGTGCGGCGCTGGCCGGCAAGACCAACCTCGACCAGTTTGCCTGCGGGCTCAATGGCACGCGCTCGCCTTACGGTGCGGTGCCCAACGCCTTCAACCCCGCCTATGTGTCTGGCGGTTCCAGTTCGGGCTCGGCCTACGTGGTCGCCACGGGGCAGGTGGACTTTTCACTGGGCACGGACACGGCCGGTTCGGGCCGCGTGCCGGCCGGCCTGAACAACATCGTGGGCATCAAGCCCTCGCGTGGGCTCATCAGCGCGCGCGGCGTGGTGCCGGCCGCGCAGGGGGTGGACTGTGTGTCCATCTTCGCGCGCACCGTGGCGGTGGCCGTGAAGGCGCTGGAGGCAGCCCTGGGCTACGACGCGCAAGACCCGTATTCACGCCCGCTGCAGCTGGCAGGGGCGCCGTTCCCGTCCGCGCTGCGCGTTGGCATTCCGTCGGTGCTGGACTTCTGTGGCGACGCGGCGGCCGAAGCCGCCTTTGGCGAAGCCGTCACGCGGCTGCGCCAGCTTGGTGCACAGCCCGTACCCGTGGACTTCACCCCGCTGGCCGAGGCGGCGCGCCTGCTCTATGAAAGCGCCTTGGTGGCCGAGCGCTACACCGCGATCCGCGCCTTCTTTGACGCCCACGAAGCCGAGGTCATGGAGCCCGTGCGCAGCATCATTGCCAGCGGCCGTGCCTACAGCGCCGCCGACCTGTACGAGGCCCAGACGCAGCTGCGCGCGCTCGGCCAGCAGGCCGCGGCCCTGTGGAACGCGATGGACGTGCTGCTGGTGCCCACCGCCCCCACGCACTACACCATTGCGGCCATGCAGGCCGACCCGGTGGCCCTCAACCGCAACCTGGGCGCCTACACCAACTTCGTGAACCTGCTGGACTACGCGGCCATTTCGGTGCCCAGCGCGATCCGGCCCGACGGCCTGCCGTTTGGCATCACCTTCATCGGCCCCTGCGGGAGCGACTGGCAGCTGGCCGGGCTGGGCCAGCGCTACCACCATGCCACCGGCCTCACGCAGGGGGCCACCGGCCAGCCACTGCCCGCGCCGCAGCCCATCGCCGGGCTGCGGGCCGAGCCCATGGTGCAGGTCGCCGTGGTGGGCGCCCACCTGGCGGGCATGCCGCTCAACAGCCAGCTCACCGAACGCGGCGCCACGCTGGTGCGCGCCACCGAAACCGCGCCCGACTACCGCTTCTTTGCCCTGCCCGGCACCGTGCCGCCCAAGCCCGGCCTGCTGCGTGTGCCCGAAGGCACGGGGGGCCGCATTGCCGTGGAAATCTGGCAGATGCCCGCGGCCCGTTACGGCTCGTTCGTGGCGCTCGTTCCCGCGCCGCTGGGCATTGGCACGCTCACGCTGGCCGACGGCTCCAGCGTGCAGGGCTTTGTCTGCGAGTCGCTGGCCACCCAGGGCGCGCAGGACATCACCCACCTTGGCGGCTGGCGCGCCTACATCGCGTCGCTCCAGCGCTGAACCCTTCATCCATCCGACTCACTTTCACCACCCTCAGGAGAATTCCATGACCCAAGCCAACACCTCCAAGCCGCGCCTGGCCACCGCCTCACGCCGCCAACTGTTGCAAGCAGGTGCCGCCACCGCGGCGCTGGGCATCCTGGGCGCACCGGCCATCGTGCGCGCCCAGTCCGGCCCCAAGATCCGCATTGGCTACTGGCCCATCGCGGCCGGCCTGCCGTTCTACTCGGCCGTGGAACTGGGCTACTTCAAGGAAGCCGGCCTGAACGTGGAAGTGCTGAAGTTCGCGGGCGCCCAGCAGATCATGGAAGCCATGCTCTCCGACCGCTGCGACGGCAGCGCCAACGGCACCGGCTCGGCCAACATTGCCGTGGGCGAAATCGCGCAGCCCGGCACCTACAAGATCTTCTGCTCCAACCCCAGCAACGCCAAGAACGTGCTCGATGAAGTCATCGTGCCCGTGGCCAGCACCGCCAAGGTCATGGCCGACCTCAAGGGCAAGCGCATTGCCAGCGGCCCCGGCATCCAGAACGTGACGCTGGCCAAGACCGTGCTCGAGCGCGGCGGTGCCACCGGCGCCACCGTGGTGGAGCTGCCGATTGGCCAGCATGTGGCCGCGCTGGCGGCGGGCCAGGTCGATGGCGCCTACACGCTGGAGCCCACGGGCACCATCGGGCGCCTGAACGGCAGCACCCGCACGCTGGAAGCCGGCGTGATCGCGCGCTATGTGCTGGGCGACCCGATGGCGCCCTGGTTTGGCGGCTCGGCCTCGCTCACCTCCAGCTTCATCAAGCAGCACCCTGAAGAAGCCAAGAAGTTCATCACCGCCTACGGCAAGGGCGTGGCCTACGTGCGCAGCAAGTCCACCGAGGCACGCCAGTACCTCAAGGGTTACACCGCCATCGAAGGCGCGCTCACCAGCGAAGTGCCACTGGCCGCCTACACCATGTACAACGAGTTCACCCCGGCCGACGTGGCGCATTTCCAGAAGTTCTTTGACCTGTTCACCGAAAAGGGCGTGTTCTCCAAGCGCCTCATGGTGGACTCCATGCTCTACAAGGGCTGAGCATGAGCGAGCCCACCACCTCGGCGGTCGCCACACCCTGGCGCCCCCCCCAGGCGGGGCCCACCTCGGTGCCCCCGCCCGGCAAACCGGCGCTGGACCGCGCGCTGCCCTTCATCGGGCCGGTGCTGCTGTTCATTGTGTGGGACCTGGCCGTGCGGCTGGGTTTCATCAAGCCCATCCTGCTGCCCTCGCCGGCCGACACCGTCACCGCCCTGGTGCAGGGCCTGGCCGGCGGGCCACTGCTCAAGGACTTCCTGGTCACCGTCTGGCGCACGGTCGAGGCCTTTTTGATTGCCGCCGTGGTCGGCGTGCCGCTGGGCGTGGTGCTGGGCAGCGCCGAGAAGGCCTACCGCAGCGTGGAGTTTTTGATCGACTTCTTCCGCTCCACGCCATCGTCGGCGCTGATTCCGCTGTTCCTGATGATCTTTGGCGTGTCCGACATCAACAAGGTGGCCATTGCCGCGTTTGGCGCGCTGCTCATCGTGGTGTTCAACAGCGCCTACGGCGTGATCAACGCGCGCAAGCAGCGGGTGATGGCGGCGCGCGTGATGGGCGCCTCGCGCTGGCAGGTGTTCAAGGACGTGCTGGTCTGGGAGAGCCTGCAGCCCAGCTTTGTGGGCCTGCGTTCGGCCGTGTCCATGGCGCTGGTGATCGTGATCGTGGCCGAGATGTTCATCGGCGCCGACAGCGGCCTGGGCAACCGCATCATCAACTCGCAGCAGGTCATGAACGTCAAGGACATGTACGCCTCCATCCTCGCGGCGGGCGTGCTGGGCTACGCGCTCAACATCCTGTTCCTCCTGCTTGAGAGAAAAATTGTGCACTGGAGCGGCCGATGACTGAAGTCCTCAACGCCCCCGTGGTGGCCGATGTGCCGGTGGCGCCCTTCGTGCCCGGCCCGGCCGGCACCCACATCACCATCCGCGGCCTGACCAAGTACTTCGCGGGCTGGCCGCTGTACGAGAACTTCGACCTGGACATTCCCAAGCACCAGATCGTCTCGGTGTTCGGCCCCAACGGCTGCGGCAAGAGCACGCTGATCAACATGATCGCGGGCCTGATCCCGATCGACAAGGGCGAGATCCTGTTCGATGGCAAGAGCCTGAAGGACACCAAGATCGGCTACGTGTTCCAGAACTACCGCGAGGCCATGTTCCCGTGGATGCGCACCATCGACAACATCGCCTACCCGCTCAAGCTCGAGGGCAAGAGCAAGGCCGAGGTCGACCGGCGCATGGCCGAGCTGGTGGCCTCGTTCGACGTCAAGTTCGACCTCAATCGCTACCCCTACGAGCTGTCGGGCGGCCAGCAGCAGACGGCGTCCATCATGCGGGCGCTGGCCAACAACCCCGAGGTGCTGTTCCTGGACGAGCCGTTCTCGGCGCTGGACTTCGAGATGACGCTGTTCATCCGCGAGAAGCTGCAGGAGGTGTTCATGAAAACCGGCACCACCATGCTGCTGGTCTCGCACGACCTGGAAGAAGCCGTGTACCTGGCCGACCAGGTGCTGCTGCTGACCAAGCGGCCCACCAAGGTGGCCGAAATCCTGCCCTACGCTGACGCCCGCCCGCGCACGGTGGACACGCTCTCCGAGCCCGGCTTCATTGCCACCAAGAAGCTCAGCCTGGAGATCTTCCAGCGCGAGGTGCGCCGGTGAACGACACCCAGGCCCTGAGCTATGTGCAGGCCAGCGCCGCCGCGCTGGGCGTGCCCATGGACGCGCAGCGGGCGCGGCGCGTCGCAGGCCACCTGCAGCGCACCGCGGCACTGGCCGCGCTGCTGGAACAGGCGCCGCTGGCCCCGGACGACGAGCTGGCCGAGATTTACAAGCCAAAAGTGCCTGGAGTCCAGGACGGGCGGCCCTGACGTGCTATGAAAACAGGAGCAAACCAGCCCATGCCCCGCAGCCATGAACTGGCCCGCGCCATTGCCAGCGGCGAACTCAGCGCCGCCCAGGCGCTGGAAGCCAGCATCGCGCGCATCGAGGCGACGGACGCGCGCGTCAACGCCTTCACGGGCAAAAGCTACACCCGGGCCCGTGCCGAGGCGGCGGCCGTGGACGCCAGGCGCGCGCGCGGCGAGCCGCTGCCGCCGCTGGCCGGCGTGCCCTATGCGGTCAAGAACCTGTTTGACATCGAGGGCGAGACCACGCTGGCCGGCTCGAAGATCAACCGCGGCCACCCCGCGGCGGCGGCCGACGCCTTTCTGGTGCAGCGCATGAAAGCCGCCGGCGCGGTGCTGGTGGGCTCGCTCAACATGGACGAGTACGCCTATGGCTTCACCACCGAGAACTCCCACTATGGCCCCTGCCACAACCCGCATGACCTGAGCCGCATCGCGGGCGGCTCGTCGGGCGGCTCGGGCGCCGCCGTGGCGGCTGGCCAGGTGCCGCTCACGCTGGGTTCGGACACCAATGGTTCCATCCGCGTGCCCTCGTCGCTGTGCGGTGTCTGGGGGCTCAAGCCCACCTTTGGCCGGCTGTCGCGGCGCGGCAGCTACCCGTTCGTGTACAGCATTGATCACCTGGGGCCCTTTGCCGACTCGCTCGAAGGACTGGCGCTGGCCTACGACGCACTGCAGTCGCCCGACCCGCTGGACCCGGGCTGCCATGCGCAGCAGATCGAGCCCGTGACGCCCCTGCTGGGCCAGGGCATGGCGGGCCTGCCCGGCCTGCGCATCGGCCTGCTGGGCGGCTACTTTCATGACAACGCCACCGCGCCGGCGCGCGAGGTGGTCAAGGCCGCGGCCCGCGCGCTGGACGTGATCGAGATCGTCGAGTGGCCCGACCCGGCGCAGGCGCGCGCCGCGGCCTTCATCATCAGCGCCAGCGAGGGCGGCGCGCTCCACCTGGACGACCTGCGCACCCGGCCCGAGGACTTCGAGCCGCTGTCGGTGGACCGCTTCATGGCCGGCGCCCTGCAGCCCGCCGCCTGGTACCTGCGGGCCCAGCGCTTTCGCCGCCTGTACCGCGACAAGGTCAACGCGCTGTTCCAGCACTGGGACGTGCTGCTCGCGCCGGCCACGCCGGTGTGCGCGCCGGTCATTGGCACCGAGTGGCTCAACATCAACGGCCAGCAGCAGCCCTGCCGCCCGTCCATGGGCCTGCTCACGCAGCCCATCTCGTTCGCGGGCTGCCCCGTGGTGGCCGCGCCGCTGTGGCCCTCCGGCAGCGACGGTCTGCCGCTGGGCGTGCAGGTGATTGCCGCGCCCTGGCGCGAAGACCTCGCGCTGCGTGCCGCGCTGGTGCTGCAGCAGTCGGGTCTGGCGATGCTGAAGGACGTTTCCCCATGACCCCCGCCGTCGCCATCAACCTGCCCGATGTGCTGGCCGAAGTCACGGCCGTGTTCGCGCGCTACGAGCAGGCCCTGGTCAGCAACGACGTGGCCGTGCTCGACGAACTGTTTCACGACCACCCGCTCACGCTGCGCTACGGCGCCACCGAGAACCTTTACGGCTACGACGCCATCCGCGCCTTCCGCGCCGCGCGCCCGGCCCAAGGCCTGGCGCGCGAGCTCATGAACACGGTCATCACCACCTATGGCCGTGACTTTGCCACCGCCAACACCGAGTTCCGCCGCAAGGGCAGCGACAAGACCGGCCGCCAGAGCCAGACCTGGCTGCGCACGCCCGCGGGCTGGCGCGTGGTGGCCGCGCACGTGAGCCTGCTCACGCCGCCACCGCCGCTTGCATGAATCCTGCTAGTTCCCAACCACCTCACCTGACGGAGAGCCCCATGAGCATCAAGACCTTCAATCGCCGCGATTCCCTCAAGTCACTGGCTGCGCTGGGCGCCGCCGGCACGCTGGGGGGCCTGAGCCGCCTTGCCCACGCGCAAAAGCCCATGACCGTGGGCGTGATCTACGTCGGCCCGCGTGATGACTTTGGCTACAACCAGGCCCACGCCCAGGCCGCGGCCGAACTCAAGAAGATGCCCGGCATCAAGGTGGTCGAGGAAGAAAACGTGCCCGAGACCGCGGCCGTGCAGAAAACCATGACCGGCATGATCGCGCAGGACGGCGCCACGCTGCTGTTCCCCACCTCGTTCGGCTACTTCGACCCCCACATGCTGGCCGTGGCCGCCAAGTACCCGGACGTGCGCTTCTCGCATTGCGGCGGCATGTGGACCGAGGGCAAGCACCCCAAGAACACGGCCAGCTTCTTCGGCTACATCGATGAGTGCCAGTACCTCAACGGCGTGATCGCGGGCCACATGACCAAGAGCAACAAGATTGCCTTTGTGGCGGCCAAGCCGATTCCGCAGGTGCTGCGCAACATCAATGCCTTCACCATGGGCGCGCGCTCGGTCAAGCCCGGCATCACCTGCAGCGTGATCTTCACGGGCGACTGGTCCATGGCCGTGAAGGAGGCCGAAGCCACCAACAGCCTGGCCGACCAGGGCTGCGACGTGTTCACCATGCACGTGGACGGCCCCAAGGTGGTGGTCGAAACGGCGGCCAAGCGCGGCAAGATGGTCTGCGGCTACCACGCGAGCCAGGCCAAGCTCGCACCCAATGCCTACCTGACCGGCGCCGAGTGGAACTGGCTCACGGCCTACACCACCTTCATCGACGCCGCCCGCAGCGGCAAGCCGCACCCCAACTTCGTGCGCGGCGGTCTCAAGGAAGGCTTTGTGAAGATGTCGGCCTACGGCGCCATGGTGCCCGACGCGGCCAAGAAGTCGGCTGACGCCACCAAGGCCAAGATGGTTGCGGGCAGCTTCGACATCTTCAAGGGCCCGCTCAAGGACAACAAGGGCAATGTGGTCATCGCGGCCGGCACCTCGCTCAAGCAGACCGACCTCAAGCTCGAGGGCATGAACTACCTGGTCGAGGGCGTGAACGGCTCGATCTGAGGACGCCCTCATGCGCGACACGCTCAACGACATGGCCCTGCCGGTGTTTGCCATCACGGCGGCACTCGGGCTGTTTGGCGTGTTCGTCTGGCTCGGGGGTGTCAGCCCGGTCGAGGTCTGGGTGCTGCTGTTCAAGGGCGCCTTTGGTGACTGGTTCTCATGGCAGAACACGCTGCAGCGCGCCGCGCCGCTGATGCTAACCGCGCTGTGCGTGGCCATCCCGGCGCGCGCCGGCCTGGTCATCATCGGTGGCGAGGGCGCGCTGGTGCTCGGCGGCCTGGCCTGCGCGGCGCTGCCCTACGCGGTGCCGCTGCCGGCCAACCTCGCGGGCACGGTGCTGGTGTGCCTGGCGGGCGCCGTGGCCGGTGCGCTGTGGATCATGCTGGCGGGCTGGCTGCGCCAGTTTCGCGGCATCAATGAAACCATCAGCAGCCTGCTGCTGGCGTATGTGGCCATTGGCCTGTTCAAGCACTGGGTCGAGGGCTCGCTGCGCGACCCGGCCAGCCTCAACAAGCCCTCCACCCATTCGCTGGCCGAGGGGCTGCGCATTGGCGGCATGGGGGGCTCGGACGTGCACTGGGGCTTTGTGCTGGGGGTGCTGGCCTGCCTGGGCCTGGGCATCTGGCTGCGCCGCACGGCGTCGGGCTTTGCCGTGCGCGTGGTGGGCGGCAACCCGCGCACCGCGCAGCTGGTGGGCCTGCCGGCCTCGCGCCTGATTCTTGCGGCCTGCGCCATCGGCGGCGCCTGCGCCGGCCTGGCCGGCGCGGTGGAGGTGGCGGCCGTGCACACCAACGCCAATGCCTCCCTCATTGCCGGTTACGGCTACGCCGGCATCCTCGTGGCCTTCATTGCGCGGCACAACCCGCTGGCGGTGATTCCGGTGGCCATCTTGTTCGGCGGCTTTGGCGCGGCCGGCAGCCTGCTGCAGCGGCGCCTGGGCCTGCCCGACGCGTCGGTGCTGGTGCTGCAGGGCATTGCCTTTGTGTTGATCCTGGCGAGCGAGGCTTTGCGTGATGTGGACTGGAAGGCCTTGGGCGCGCGGTTTTTCCGCAGTGCGGGGCCTGTTGAACCTCCTTCGGATGCTGTGGGGGGGAAGGCCCTATGAGCTGTCTCTTGTTGGCGCTCACGCTTCGCGGCAGGCTGTGCCCGGCGGCGGCTCACACTGGGGCGGTGGGCGCTGTGCGCCCACTTCGCTGCGATGCTTACCGCAGGGTCGCACCGCAGAACTCGCTACGCGCGCTTTGCGCGCTGCGCTCAAACAGCTGCGGTGAGTCAGTCAACGAAGCGGGCTGCGCCCGCCGACCCTGCGCCTGCGCTTCTCGCCGCCCCAGAGATCGCCTCCGCCGGGCACAGCCTGCCGCGAAGCGGGGAGTGGGCGTGCCAACTGTCGGCGTGCCTGCATCGTCTCAGCAAAGGCGTGTGCGCCCGGGCTGGGGTGCGCCTCTGGCGCGCCGAGTAGCGCAGGGGAGTCACCGCAACGCGGTGACCGCGCGAGTGAAGCGCCCCAGCCCGGGCGCACACGCCTTTGCCGCGGGCACCCGACCCACCACGAGGCTCACAACATGACCGCCGACCAATGGATCGCTCTTGTGGCCGGCATCGTCGGCGGCGCCTTGCGCGTGGGCGTGCCGTTCCTGTTTGTGAGCCTGGGTGAATGCCTCACTGAAAAGTCGGGCCGCATCAACCTGGGGCTCGAGGGGGTGCTGGTGCTCTCGGCCATGTCGGCTTTTGGCGGGGCCTACCTCACGGGCTCGCCCTGGCTGGGCGTGCTGGCCGGGGCCGCGGCGGGGGCACTGCTGGCTGCGCTGCATGGCGTGCTGTGCTCGCTGCCGCGCGTGAACGACGTGGCCACCGGCATCGCGCTGATGCTGCTGGGCACGGGCCTGGCGTTTTACTTTGGCAAGGGCCTGATCCAGCCGCAGGCGCCGCAGATTCCCACCATCGCGTTGGGCGAGTGGAGCAGTTCCCCGGCCCTGCGCTCGGCGCTGCGCATCAACGCGCTGCTGCCCGTGGGCCTGCTGCTGGCGGCGGCGCTGTGGTGGGGCTTTGCCCGCACCCGTGCCGGGCTGCTGGTGCGCATGGCCGGCGACTCGGCCCATGCGGCGCGCGCGCTGGGTTACTCGGTGTCGGGCATCCGCATCGCGGCCACGGCCGCGGGCGGCGCCATTGCGGGGCTGGGCGGGGCCTCGCTCACGCTGTTCTACCCCGGCAGCTGGAACGAAGGCATCTCCAGCGGCCAGGGCCTGATTGCCGTGGCGCTGGTGATCTTTGCGCGCTGGAGCCCGTTGCGCTGCATTGGCGCGGCGGCGCTGTTTGGCGGCGCGGGGGCGATTGGCCCGGCATTGCAATCGGTGGGGGTGAGCTGGGGCTACCACCTGTTCAACACCGTTCCGTACGCGCTCACCCTGCTGATCCTGGTGTTCACCTGCAAGCCCGGCAGCGTGGTGGCCGGCAGCCCGGGTGAGCTGTCTTCCACCCGGTAACCCTTCAAAGGCCCACCATGAGCGGACTCGGCGGACTCAACAAATCAGCCCACGGCGTGGTGGTGGGCCTGGTGCAGCTGCAGTTGCCCAACGTCAAGACGCCGGCCGACCTGGCCGCGCAGACGCAGCGCATCTGCGCGCTGGTGGCCAAGGCCCGGCGCAACCAGACCACCATGGACCTGGTGGTGTTCCCCGAGTACGCCCTGCATGGCCTGAGCATGGACACCCACCCCGCCATCATGTGCACGCTCGACGGCCCCGAGGTGGCCGCCTTCAAGCAGGCCTGCATCGACAACCGCATCTGGGGCTGCTTCTCGATCATGGAGGCCAACCCCGGCGGCAACCCTTACAACAGCGGGCTGATCATTGACGACGCGGGCACCGTGCAGCTGTATTACCGCAAGCTGCACCCCTGGGTGCCGGTGGAGCCCTGGGAGCCCGGCAACCTGGGCGTGCCGGTCTGTGACGGCCCCCATGGCAGCAAGCTCTCGCTCATCATCTGCCACGACGGGATGTTCCCCGAGATGGCGCGCGAGGCGGCCTACAAGGGGGCCGACATCATCCTGCGCACGGCCGGCTACACCGCGCCCATCCGCCACGCCTGGCAGATCACCAACCAGGCCAACGCCTTCTGCAACCTGGCCTACACCGCCAGCGTTTGCCTGTGCGGCAGCGACGGCACCTTCGACTCCATGGGCGAGGGCATGTTCTGCCACTTTGACGGCACCGTGATGGTCCAGGGCGGCGGCCGGGTGGACGAGATCATCACCGCCGAGCTGCGGCCCGACCTGGTGCGCGAGGCGCGCACGGGCTGGGGCGTGGAGAACAACATCTACCAGCTCTACCACCGCGGCTATGTGGCGGTGAAGGGCGGCGCGCAAGACTGCCCCTACACCTACATGCGCGACATGGCCGCCGGCAGCTACCGCCTGCCCTGGGAGGTGGCCGTGACCGACGGCACGAGCTGCGGCTTCGAGCCACCCACCCGCACTTACAAGGGCCCCGAGACATGACCCCGCAACGCTTCATCCAAGCCAACCCCTACGCCTGGCCGTGGAACGGCGACCTGCAGCCGGGCAACACCGCGCTGATCGTGATCGACATGCAGACCGACTTCTGCGGCGAAGGCGGCTATGTGGACAAGATGGGCTACGACATCTCGCTCACGCGCGCGCCCATTGCGCCGCTGAAGACGCTGATGGCCGCCATGCGTGGCGCCGGCTACGCCGTGATGCACACGCGCGAAGGCCACCGGCCCGACCTGAGCGACCTGCCCGCCAACAAGCGCTGGCGCTCGCGGCAGATCGGCACCGACGGCGTGGGCATTGGCGACGTGGGGCCCTGCGGGCGCATCCTGGTGCGCGGCGAGCCGGGCTGGGAGATCATCCCCGAGCTGGCGCCCCTGCCCGGCGAGGTGGTGATCGACAAGCCGGGCAAAGGCTCGTTCTATGCGACCGACCTGGAGATGGTGCTGCACCAGCGCGGCATCCGCAACCTCATCCTCACCGGCATCACCACCGATGTGTGCGTGCACACCACCATGCGTGATGCCAACGACCGCGGTTTTGAATGCCTGCTGCTGTCGGACTGCACCGCGGCCACCGACGCGGGCAACCACGCGGCGGCCCTGAAGATGATCACCATGCAGGGCGGGGTGTTTGGCGCGCACGCCACCTCGGGCGCCGTGCTGGAGGCCCTCGCAACCCCCGTTCGGGCTGAGCGATGAGCACGACCATCGGCGGCCTGCCCCAGGGCACCGGCGCCCTCGCGCTGGACACCTACCAGATGAGCATGCGCTTTGGCAGCTTCACCGCGCTGGACCAGGTGAGCATGAAGGTCGCGCCCGGCACGGTGCATGCGCTGCTGGGCGAGAACGGCGCGGGCAAGAGCACGCTGGTCAAGTGCGTGGCGGGCTTCCAGCGGCCCACGGCCGGCAGCATCCTGATCGACGGGCGTGAGCAGGCCATTGCCAACCCCGTGGTGGCGCGCGCGCTGGGCATTGGCATGGTGTACCAGCACTTCACGCTGGCGCCCGGCATGACCGTGGCCGAAAACCTCTTGCTGGCCGGCGGCAAGACGCCGGCCGTGATCAACTGGAAGACCGAGCGCGCGGGGCTGGAGGCCTTTCTGGCCACCACGCCCTTCAAGCTCGACCTGGACGCCACGCCCGCCGGGCTGGCCGCGGGCGAGAAGCAGAAGCTGGAGCTGCTCAAGCAGCTGTACCTGCGCCCGCGCCTGCTGATCCTGGACGAACCCACCTCGGTGCTCACGCCGCAGGAGGCCGACGAGGTGCTGGGCCATGTGCGCGAGTTCGCGCGCAGCGGGCGCTGCACCGTGCTCATCATCACGCACAAGTTCCGCGAGGTCATGGCCTATGCCGACAACGTGACCGTGCTGCGCCGGGGCAAGGCCGTGCACCACTGCGAGGTCTGGGCCACCAACCCCGGCCTGCTGGCTCACGCCATGATTGGCGAGGCCGTGGCCGCCGCGCCCGAGATGGCCGACGCCGAATCCGACCTGGCCAGCAGCCTGGAGCCTGTTTCTGAATCAAATGGGGCTGGAGTCCAGCAGGGGCGGCCACTATCTGCTATCAATAACGGAGCAAACGAGGCGCAAGGCCCGGCCCCGTCGATGACCGTGAGCGGCCTGCGCGTGCAGGGCGACCGCGGCACGCTCGCGGTGCACGACCTGAGCCTGCAGGTGGCGCCCGGCGAGATATTGGGCGTGGCCGGCGTCTCGGGCAACGGCCAGCGCGAGCTGGTGGAGGCACTGGTGGGCCAGCGCCCGCGACTGGCCGGCGAGGTGCGCGTGATGGGCGAACCCTATGCCGCGCGGCGCGAAGAAAACCGCCGCCTCAAACTGCGCAGCCTGCCCGAGGAGCCGCTGCGCAACGCCTGCGTGGGCGACCTGAGCGTGGCCGAGAACATGGCCCTGCGCGACTTTGACCAGCCCCCGCTGGCCAGCCCGGCGCGCTCGGGTGGCTGGCTGCACTTTGGCGCCTGGCGCACCCGCGCGCGCACCTGGATCATCGAATACGGCATCAAGACCCAGGGCGAGGGCGCGCCCATCCGCAGCCTGTCGGGCGGCAATGTGCAGCGCGCGGTGCTGGCGCGCGAGCTGGCCGGCGACATCAACGTGCTGATCGCCGCCAACCCGGTGTTCGGGCTGGACTTTGCGGCCGTCAAGGAAATCCACACCCGCATCCGGCAGGTGCGCGCGCGCGGCGGCGCCGTGCTGCTGATCAGCGAAGACCTGGACGAGCTGCTGGAGCTGGCCGACCGCATCGTGGTCATGAGCGAGGGCCGCATCGTCCACGAGACCGCGGCGGCAGGCGCCGAACGCCACGTGATAGGCGCCCACATGGGCGGAGGCCACCATGCACATTGATGCCCAGCCGTTTGACTACCCGTTTGACCTGGCGCACACGGCGCTGGTCATCATCGACATGCAGCGCGACTTCATCGAGCCCGGCGGCTTTGGCGAGACGCTGGGCAACAACGTGGCGCTGCTGTCGGCCATCGTGCCGGCCTGCCAGGCCGTGCTGGCCGCCTGGCGCCGCGCCGGCGGCCTGGTGGTGCACACGCGCGAGGCGCACCGGCCCGACCTGTCGGACTGCCCGCCGGCCAAGCGCGACCGCGGCAACCCCAGCCTGCGCATTGGCGACGCGGGGCCCATGGGCCGCATCCTGGTGGCCGGCGAGCCGGGCAACCAGATCATTGCCGAGCTGGCGCCCGTGCCCGGCGAGGTGGTGATCGACAAGCCCGGCAAGGGCGCCTTTTACGCCACGCCGCTGCAGGCCCTGCTGCAGGAGCAGCACATCACCCACCTGCTGTTCATGGGCGTGACCACCGAGGTCTGCGTGCAGACCAGCATGCGCGAGGCCAATGACCGCGGCTACGACTGCCTGCTGCTGGAGGACTGCACCGAGAGCTACTTCCCCGCCTTCAAGGCCAGCGCCGTGGAGATGATGCGCGCGCAGGGCGCCATCGTCGGCTGGACCGCGCCCAGCACCGCGCTGCTGCGGGCGCTGGGGGCCACGGCCCCGCTGGTGGCCCAGGGCTGATAGAGTTTCCAGCGTGCACACCGCCACCCGCCGCCCCGCCGCTGCCACCGACAGCGCCCCCCACCGCTCGCGCGCCGACGAGGTCTACCAGCAGCTCAAGCGCGACGTGGCCGAGTTCAACCTCGTGCCGGGCGACCGCTTCACCGAGAACGAGCTGAGCGAGCGCCTGGGCGTCTCGCGCACGCCGGTGCGCCAGGCGCTGTTCCGCCTGCAGCAAGAGGGCTATGTGGAGGTGCTGTTCCGCAGTGGCTGGCGCGTGCTGCCGTTTGACTTTGACCAGTTTGAACAGCTGTATGACCTGCGCATGGTGCTGGAGACCACGGCCGCCCAGCGCCTGTGCGCCGATGGCGAGCGCGTGGACCGCGCCCTGCTGGACCAGCTCATCAGCATCTGGCTGGTGCCCGTGGCCGAGCGCAGCACCGACGGCGTGCAGGTGGGCCAGTGGGACGAGGCCTTTCACTGCAGCCTGGTGGCCGCCGCCGGCAACGCCGAGATGGCCCGCGTGCACCGGGACGTGACCGAACGCATCCGCATCATCCGCCGGCTGGACTTCACCAAGCCCGCGCGCATTGACGCCACCTACGACGAGCACGGCAAGATCCTCAAGGCCATCCAGCGCAAGCGCGGCGACCAGGCCGCCATGCTGCTGCGCGCCCACATCGAAACCAGCCAGGCCGAGGTGCGCAAGATCACGCTGCACCAGGTGCATCTGGCGCGGCAGGGGGGCATGGGGCGGTAAATGCCCCTGGGCGCGCACGCGGCGCCCCGGCCAGACGCAGGTCCGGAAGCGGCCAGCAGGTTTTGCCGCCGCTGGCTACCATGGCGCTCCAACCCAACGCTGCCATGACACCCACCCCCACGCCCGCGGCCACCGACGCCGATGCCCTCCCCCGCCCCTTTGTCCGCCTGGCCTGGTCCAACCTGGCGGCGCAGTCGGCCGAGCAGCTGAGCCTGGCGGCCGTGCCCATCGTGGCGGTGCTGGCCCTGGGCGCGGGCGCGGGCGAGATCGGCGCGCTGGGTGTGGCGCAGACACTGCCCTTCCTGCTGCTGTCCATCCCCTTTGGGCTGCTGGCTGACCGCACCTCGCGCCGGCGCCTGATCGTGCTGGCCGAGGGCCTGCGGGCGCTCACGCTGGTGGGCCTGCTGATCGCCGTGGCCACCGGGAACCTGTCGTTTGGCCTGCTGGCCACGCTGGGCTTTCTGGGTGCCATTGGCACGGTGGGCTTCAGCGTGGCGGCCCCGGCCCTGGTGCCGGCGCTGGTGCCGCGCGCGTCATTGGCCCGTGCCAACGGCCGGCTGGAGCTGGCGCGCAGCATGGCCTACGCGGGTGGGCCCGCGCTGGCCGGTGCACTGGTGTCGTGGGCCGGGGGCACGGCCACCTTCACGCTGGCGGCCATGCTGTCGGCTGCCGCCGTGGCCTGCGTGTGGGGTGTGGCCGAACCCGCGCGCCCGGAGCAGCCGCCGCGCCATCCGCTGCGTGACCTGAAAGACGGCGCCGCCATGGTCTGGGGCCACGCGCTGCTGCGCCCCATCATCCTCACGGCCGTGGCCTGGAACATCTCGTGGTTTGTGCTGCAGGCGGCCTATGTGCCCTATGCCATGCGCGCGCTGGGCCTGTCGGCCGGGGCCGTGGGCGTGACGCTGGCGGGCTACGGTTCGGGCATGGTGGTGGGCGCGCTGCTGGCCGGCCGCATCGTGCGCGCCATGCCGTTTGGCCGTGCCATCCAGCTGGGGCCGGCCGTGTCGGTGCTGGCGGCGGCCACCATGGTGGCCACGCTGCTGGTGCCCAGCGGCTGGCTCGCGGGCCTGTCGTTCTTCTTCTTTGGCGTGGGGCCGATTGTGTGGACCATCACCTCCACCACGCTGCGCCAGACCGTGACGCCCAACGCCATGCTGGGCCGCGTGGGCGCGATCTTTCTCACCGTGAATGCCGGCGCGCGGCCTGTGGGCGCGGCGCTGGGCGGGCTGGTGGGCGCCCACTGGGGCGAGGCGGCCTGCCTGGTGCTGGCGCTGCTGGGGTTTGGCGTGCAGGCCTGGGTGATTTTTGCGTCGCCGATGCGGGAGCTGCGGGGGTTGCCGGTGGCGGCTGCTTAACACCTCGCCACAATCCGCACCATGAACACCACCAACGGCATGCCGCCTTTTCCGAGGCCCGTCGGCCTCAATGCCCGCCCCAGCCGATTGCCGGTGGGCTCTGTCATCACCTTCGCTGGCACGCCAGGGGCGGGGCAAACCCCATTCGTTACGCCCCTGGAAGCCTGGGGCTGGATGCACTGTGACGGCCGTGCGCTGGAGGCGCAGCAATATCCCGAGCTGTTTGCCGTGCTGGGCTACACCTATGGCGGCAGCGGTTCGCAGTTCAACATTCCTGCGTTGCCTGATGTGCAGTTGGGCGCGGCGCGCTTGCCATACATCATCTGTTTCAGCGACTCGTTGGGGTAGGTGGTGGTGCGGCGTTGATTCGCCAAAGGCAAGACGTTCCCGCTTTGAATCAAAGCCATGCGCTTCGCGTGACTGAGTGTCAGCCGAGGGAGTCCGCTTCTAGCCGAGAGCGGACATCCGCTCAGTTTCAGGCCAAAGCTGTGAGAGTCTGCTGCAGACTGATGGCGAAGGCTAGACAGCCCCTTCGCGGATGCAAACACTTTTTTCGGCCGCAGAGCCCCTGGTTGCGCTATTCACCTGCTCACGACTTTAAGCCGCTAACGCGGTGTCGGGCTCCCACGGGATGACTCTCGTGGTCGCCAATGAGTCGCCATTGGCCGATCTCCCCAATTCGATGGTAATCAACGTGTCACTCTGGAATGACGGGCTCAACTCCAGCGTCAAGTAGTCGAACAAGGGCTTTTCGTGAACTGCGATGATGATCTGCCTGTCGTGCTGCTTGGCAAGTGTGCGCAGCAGCGCTGCGAATTGCGAGATGTGAACCTCATCCATGCTTTGCACAGGGTCGTCGATGATCAGCCACGGCAAGCGTGACTTGGCTGAGAGGTGCAGCGCCAAGAACAGCGTCAGGGCCGCCGTGTTGAGGTTGCCCGCACTCAGCATGGCTCGCGGGTTGCCGCCTTTTCCACCATCGCGGTGCAGGGTCTCCAGTGTCGCCTCGACGGCGCCCTTCGTTGACTCCGGCAGCGCAAAGGCCGGAACGAAGGGTTCATCCGGCGCGAGGCGCACGAATAAATCCTTCCAGGCCGTGTTGAGCGAGTCGTTGAAGACCCGCCTCACGATGGCCGTTCGCTCGGCCTGTGCGATCTTGGTGAGTTCCCTGGCCTGGTCGATCGCGCGGTCGCCGGCCGTCTTGCGTTGGTTGAGCTCATTAATTTCGGCTCCCAGAGCCAAGCGAAGGCTTTCAATTTCTTGGATAGCACCAAGTCTCACGTCATACTCGCGCAAGGCGTCCTCAGCACGTTGCCGCGCCGAGTTTCTTTCAGAAAGTTCTCTTTCTTTGTTCACCACATTCGCGAGGAAGCGATCGAATGCGGCATTCAACGATTCGTTTACACCGATCGGTTCCACGGCCATCTGAACCGCGAGCTTGTCGGCAACGCTGCGCATGGACACGGTGAACTGATCGTTGGCTCTCAGCGAAGCCAGTCCTTGTCCCGCGCTGGAGGCGGTCTTGAACAGGGCCTCGCCCCTGATGGACGCTGAAGCCAAGGCCTCGAGCGTGGCCAACAGGTCGCTCAGGTCTTTGAGGCGGCGCTCAAGTTCTTGCTTGGACGGGTCCGTCAGCAGCCGAGCCACCTCGTCAGCCAATTCCCGTTCCCGCATCGAAATCGCTGCAATCGTATCGGAGCGTTCTTTTGACAAGGCAGCCAGCCTGCCCGCCGCTTCGGTGAACGATGAGATGTTAGTAGCGAGGTGCCCGACCAGAGGGGTAGTGGAAACCTCCGAGAAGTTGCGATTGCACACCGGGCAATCGTTGGAATGGACATGGGGCAATAGCGAGGCGAGCGCCTGGGCCAACTGTCCGGCCTTCTCCGAATGCTGACTGATTTGTTCATCGAGAAGCGCTAGGCGATCCTGCTGGCGCTTTCGGTCGGCTTCTGCGTTGTTGGCCTTTAGCCTCGCTGCCGCGTCCTGGGAGAGAGCGAGCTCGCAGCGCTTCGTCTCTGCAATGACAGCCGTTCTGGCCATGACGCGCGCGTATTCCGGTCGACTGGCCAGTGGCGACGGCAAATCCGGGAAATAGGCGGCAAGCCTCTGGAAGGCGTTTGACAGTTCCTGCCCAACGGTGCTCAACCATGCCTGTAGTGCCTCCTCTGCGTCACTGGCATCCGCCTCGGCGTTCGACATCGGACCTGTGTTCGCAGCTATTCCTTGAGCGCGCATTAGTTGATCGGCTTGGGCGGAAATTTCGATCCTGAATTGCACAGCACGTTTCAGTTCCGCTTCGTAGGACTGTTGCGCCAGAAAGTCGCGCCAGCCCGCGACCGGCTGCTCCGCCTGAGCGGGCCAGTACGATTTGAAGAGTGCTTGCGCGCTATTGAACAACTCCTTTGCTTGGTCTTTGGCCCTGGAAACCTCACTCGCCAGTCGGTCGACTTCCTTCTGGACCATAGGGAGACGGTCCCGGACCTCCCAATACATGTTGGCTCCGCCCCTGAGCCGCCGTACGTCGCCCGCATCGTGCAGGCCGTTGATGAGTGCGTCGAGCGCGTCCAAGCCGAGCAGCTCCTTGACAAAGCGTGTCAGCGGTGACGCAGCTGCCGCGACATCTTTGGGCTGGTAAATCTCCAGCAGACGGCCAAGCGTCGCCTGCGCGAGGTAGCAACGCTCCGAAAAATGCCTGGCCAGGCTTCTATCTAGGACGGCATGGCCCTTAGGGCCCATGCCATCGACACGGAACTCGCCAGTCAGCATCCCGCCATCCGCAGAGCAGACGGAAGCCGAGACGAAGGCTTGATCGCGACCCTTATTGACCAAGTGCTTTCGTAGATTGGAGTCAATGCGGTCAAGCGATGCAAGCTCGCCGGTCAGCGCCAACTCCATGCCGGACAGCAAGCTGGTTTTGCCCGCGCCGTTCTTGCCATGGACCAAGATGATCGGAGCGTTCATCGGCAGGGTGACCTCACCGCGGATGCTGCGGAAGTCACGCACCGTTAACGAATTGATGCGGAAACTCATGGGCTCTGTCCCCCAGGTGCGCTCGACGCGTCATCGATGAGCTGGTGCAATCTCTGCTTGACCGCAGACTCGCCTTGAGAAGCCACGTCAACGAGGCGCCGTAGTGGCTCGTCAAGACTCGCGGCAAGGGTACCGATCCGCGTCAGCGGATTGATCGCCGCCCCGTCGGCCTGCGGCAGGGTGAGTGGTAACAACACGGCCAGCCAATTGCGAACGACCACGTCGGCGTCGGCGCCTGTCGCACTGCCCAGCGGCAGCACCCTGCAGACCCTGCCCACAGCCTCCAGCGTCGCCGGCTTCGGCCTGGGGCCGGCGAGGACCAAAGTCAGCGATCGGCGGGATCTGCTGACGTCCAACGCCCGGGCCACGCCATTCATCTTTCGGATGAGAAGCGCGTCGTCTGCTCCTGCCGTGTCGGCAACCAATACCAGTTCGGTTGTGCTCTTCTGGTGGACAAACGCAGCTGAGAAGTCGAGCTTCATGCCGCCGATGACGAGCACATCGGGAAGACGAACGTAACCAGCATCGACCAGCGCTGATGCGACACGGCCTACGGGGGTCGAATCGATCATATGGCTAGCTCCCTTCTGAAATCGGCGTAGAGCTCATCGAAGGTGACACACACGTTCATCATGGACGCGATGCTGATCTCGCGTGTGGGCGGCACGCCAGTGCGACCAAAAGACCCACGCGGTGACCTGGACATCGAGGGCGTCAGAGGCTTGGCCTGGATCAGGATTGGCGCCTCCGCCTCATCAAGTTCTCCTTGCCCCACCAACAGCATCGCAAAATATGCGTTCGCGGTGAGATACACCTTTGTCCGAGTCGCGCCTGGTAGCGTGCTCGTGACGGCCACAACGCCTGCACCAGTCGCGGCCGGTTCGGACTCCAAGGTCCAGTCGCCGCGAGCGACGCCGGCACCCAGCAGGCCGAGTGCGACCGCAGCTTCGCGCAAGCCCAAGGCGGCATGGTCTTGGTTTCCTGCCATTCCAGGAATAGCATCGGCGGAGATGGGCATGTACTTGACGTCGGGCTGCGCGACCTCGCCGGCACGCAGCAGCTGCGATGCACGTGCCCATCGTTCCAGCAGGCCAACGATGAACGGCACCGATGTTGCGGCAGCTGAGGCCAAATCATTCCGCAGACGTTTGATCCCATCGATCAGCGGCTGGCGCTCGTGACCTGGCAGCGGTCCGGGCATCAGGCCGATAAGGGCGACCAGCTTCCTCGAGAGGACGTCCAGCAACAGGGCCGTCAGCAGGGGCTTGGCGAAAGCCTGAATCCTGGCGGCATCGCAGATCGCGTCGTAGTTGGCTGGAGTAATTTGGTTGCCGTAGACGTTCTCTAGCAAGGACTTTTGGTCCAGGCCAAGCTCGTTCTCGGAGAACACATAACCGGGAGGGGTGGCCTTGATATCCCACGCGATCTGCTTTGCGGCCGTCTGGAACACGTGCTGGATGTTGCCGTCTTGGGCGGACAAGCCCAGCATGAAAGTCGGCTTCTCATTGATCAGCGCGACGAGCGCGGTCATGAAAGGCAGGTTGAGTGGATTGCCGCACCAGCCGTTGATTTGGGCATGCCTGGCAACCAGCCACGGCCGGTAGTCGGCTTCGTTGGCAGCAGCCTTCGCGGCGCATCCATGGAACTTGATGATGCGCGCGCGGTTGCGAGGCAACTGCACTTCATCGGGCTTGGCCACCACCGTCGGGTTGAGAGCGCCGTTCCCATTGGTCAGCATGGTGACGGCGCGCTCCACCAGCGGGTCCCAGTTAGCCGACACCATGTCGGTCGCAATACCTTCAAGGCTGAGAGCCGCGAGGCACAGATGTTCGACATCGGGCTGAAGGGCGACCGCGGCGTAAGTCTCGGGTACCTTGACGACGTTCCACACCAGATAGTCGAAGGGCTCGGTTCCGACGCGAATGGCGAGAAGCCTTCCGTAATTTTTAAGCAATGCCGAAACGATTGGCTCGCTGACCGGCTTCGACCAGGCATCTAAGGGAATGGTCAAGTCCAGCGCTGCCACTTGAGCGGCATTGAGACCTGCGAGCTGCAAAGCCTCTCCCAATGCGCGATTGAATTTGCAAGCCGCGTCCGCCGGGTCCCTTTTGGCACGCAAGAACTCGATGACGGCTTCGACGACTCCCCAGAGGCCTGGAACAACACCAAGCGAGATGCCGGAGCCCAGCCAGAAAGCATATCGACCGTTCGCAACGCCTTCAGCGAAAGCGGGGAAGGAGCTATCCAGCAGATCCAGAGTGTCCCGAACCGAAATGGCCGCTGCAGCTGGTGGTGGCATGTGTTAACCCGAAACGTTGTCTCTTTCCTGGATGTTACAGGCTGAGTGAATTGCCACTAAAGGAACTGCTTGGACCCCTATAAGCACGTCAGCGATCGCATTGAGCAAAAACCTCTCTCCATTGGCTCCTAACCATGCCCTAAGGCTGCTTCCGACCCAAAGCAGACCTCCAACTCACACCATCGTCACCTCCAGCATCGCAGGGCCTCTCACGCTGGGAAGGCACCCGCGTTCTCACGCGCAAACTGCGTCGGCGACCGCCCGACGTGCCGGGTGAACGCCACGCTGAAAGTGCTGGCCGAACCGTAGCCCACACGCGCGGCGATCTCCGAGATGGCGCCCTCGCGGCGCCGAAGGAGGTCCTTTGCGAGGGCCATCCTCCACGCCAGCAGGTATTCCATCGGCGGCATGCCTACCTTGCTTTGGAAGCGCGCGAAGAACGTCGACCGGGAGAGCGCCGCTTTCTTGGCCATGGCCGCTGCGGTCCAGGGCCGTGTCGGGTCCGCATGAAGGGCGCGAATCGCAACCGACAGTCGCGGATCAGCCAGGCCATGCGCCAGCCCTGGCGAGACTGTAGCCTGCTCGCCCGGCGACCGCAGGACTTCAATCAGCAGCACCTCGAGGAGGCGCTCCAGCATGATGTCGCGCGCGGGCCGGCGCTCACGCGACTCGTCGCTCAGCAACTGCACCAGCGTGGCGAGGCGCGGCACGTCGCGCACGTGGATCAGGAGAGGCAGCAGCGAAACGAGAAGGTGGGCGTCGGGCGACTGGAAGGTGCAATGTCCGGCCAGGATGTGCAGATCTGGCCGGCCGTCTGGCGCGCCAATGCGGAATCTCCCCTCACCGAGTGCCACAGGTGTCGACAGGATATGGTCCGGAGGCGCATCGGCACTGGCCATGCCTACCGTGTGCGCGGCGGGAACCAACACGAAGTCGCCGGCCCGCAGTAGCACGGCCGGCTGGTCGTCCAGCGCGATGCTGCAGCGGCCTTCTAGGACCGCGCAATAAAAAGGGCTGCCCTGCATCGGAGCGCCGGATGCGCCATGAGCCAGCGCCGGAGACGTGCTTCGAGAAGCGGGCAGTGGGGCGGAGCAGAGCCACCACCTCGGCAAGAGGATCGACCATCCTTGGACGTTCGCTAAAGAGATACGGACGTTCCAGTGTAGCCAGTCCGAAGGCGCGCCCTTAGCCTCAAGCCTTCACCACAAGGAACACACATGAAAACCGTCCTGATTACCGGCTGCTCATCTGGCTTCGGCCTGGCGACTGCCCGCCATTTCCTGGAGCGCGACTGGAACGTCGTCGCGACGATGCGCACTCCCCGCGACGACGTGCTACCGCCAGGGCCGCACCTGCGCGTTCTTCGCCTGGATGTGACTGACCGCGTGAGCATTGCTTCAGTTGTGGCCGCCGCCGGGCCCATCGACGTGCTGGTGAACAACGCTGGCTTCGGCGCACCTGCGCCCTTTGAGCTCACTTCTGCTGAGACCGTCCACGCGCTTTTCGGAACCAACACTTTCGGCACGATCGCCGTCACGCAGGCAGTTTTGCCTGGCATGCGGCAGCGCGACGCAGGCGTCATCGTGAACGTAACCTCCAGCGTCACCTATAAGCCGTTGCCGCTCGTCGGCATGTACCGCGCGGCAAAAGCCGCCGTGAACGCCCTGACCGAATCGCTTGCCGTCGAGGTGGCTCCCTTCAACATTCGCGTACACCTTGTCCTGCCTGGGTCGTCAGGCGAAACGCAGTTCAGGGCGAACGCCGCGACGCGACTGCAGGGCCTTGATGACCCGGTCTACGGCGACTTCATGCGCACCGCCATCTCCCGCATGCAAGCGATGGCGGGGCCCGGTACACGGGCATCGGACGTCGTGGAGGCCGTCTGGCGCGCGGCAACGGATCCCTCGGCCCCGCTTCAGATCCCGGCGGGTGCGGACGCCATCCAATGGGCGGCGGAATCGGCCGAGTCTCGGCAGTAGCTACGTTAATGGTGTGCGCAGAGATCAGCAACGAGGATGGATGGCTGCTTCTGGCCGAAAGCGACCATGTGCTGCGGCAGTGCGACTACCGATCCATCCGAAAGTGCGCGGCAAACAACTTTCAACCGCCCCGCGCTGAAGCCTTGGGGCCAGAGCTAGCAGCGATCTTTCGGATGGCGCGCCCGAACTCCTGGAGCACGGCGGGTTGTTCGATGGTTCCACGCCGTGTGAAAAGCCCCAGCGACGGCAACGGAATCCTGGGTGAAACAGGCACGCGGCGGACATTGCCTCGCGCGACCTCGTCGCGGGCGTGTTCGAAGCGGACGGCGCACAGGAGCGACGGGTCCAGGCGAAGCAGCTGGCTGAAGGTGACGGAAGAGACCACTTCGATCACAGGCTCGGGCGGGTCCACGCCGTCGTTGAGAAAGGCGGTCATGAACGCCTCCCGCACCAGGGTTTCCTTGGGCGGGGCGACCCATTGCGAGGCGCGCAAATCGCCCCAGCGCAACCCGCGGCGGCGCACATTCGCGTTGGAGGCTTCGGCCAGCACGCAAAGCTCGTCTTCAAGCAGAAGCTCGGACTGCAGCAGCGGCAAGAGGCCGCTTGAAAGAAGCTGCGGCGTGACGGCACCAAACACGCAGTCCAGCTCCCCGTCGAGCAGGCGCTGGATCAGTTCGCTCACGCGTCCCTCGACGATCTGCACGGCCGCTGCCGGCATGCGCGCGCGCAGCTGGACGACGGCCGCCGGAACGATGGCGGTCACCGAAGGGGCTCCCACCCGCAACACCGCGGTGGCGCCGGCGCGCAGTGCGTCAATCTCGTCCTGCGCCCGGGACAGTTCGCTCAGGATCACGCGCGCCCGGTGGACCGCGGACACGCCGAACGCGTTGGCCTGCACGCCCTGATGGCTGCGCTCAAAGAGCCGCGTTCCCAGGGCTTCTTCCACTTCATTGAGCATCTTGCTGATCGCGGGTTGGCTCAGGTGCAGCCGGTCGGCGGCGCCGCGCGTGGTGTGCGTTTCGGCCAGTGCCACCAGCAATTCAATGTGCCTTAGCCGAAGCCTTCGCAACATGTAGTCAACGTTGCCGCTCATGCCATGTCTCTCAGACTTTTGCTGTGAAGTGGCGCCATGCAAAACAGCTGGAGGCAATCACTGCGAGTAATCATGGGATCGGAATTATTGAGTATTCATGCGCGATGGTTGAAACCTATTATCCGGCCACCCTGAGCCACAAGCAGGGAGCGTGTGGCACACGGAGGTACTGCACCCGCAGGTTTCATTCTTTGAGGTTATCGCATGAATGCACGTCGACAGGCTCTCAAGACGATCGCAAGAACAGCCGCGGTTGGCGTGCCCGTGTGGCTCTCTTCGGCAGGCGCCATGGCAAAGGGGCTGACATCGGACACCGTCACGATAGGCTCTTCGCTGGGGCTCAGCGGCGCCACCGCTGCCGGAGGAGCCGGACACGTTGCGGGGATCCAGGCGGCGCTTCATGAGATCAACAGCGCCGGGGGCATCAATGGCCGGCAGGTCCGCTTTCTTTACAAGGACGATGGCTACGACCCCAAGCGTTCGGTCGAAAATCTGACGCCCATGATTGAAGACGGCACCGCGTTCGCGCTGGTGTCCATTGTGGGCACCGGTGCCAACCAGGCCATCAATCCGCTGGTCGAGCGCGCAGGCATGCCATTGGTGGGCCCCATCACGGGAGCAGATTCGCTGCGCAATGCAGAGCAGCGCTTTACCTTTCACATCCGCCCGAGTTATTACAACGAGGTGGAATACATGGTGAACCAGCTCGCGTTCATGGGCATGCACGATCTGGCGGTGGTCTATCTCGACAATGCCTTTGGCAAGGAAATCCTGGGCTACACGAAGACGGCATTTGCCAAGGCCAGCACACGTGCCGTCGCCGAGATCGCGCTGGCGCGCGACGGCAAGAATGCACAGGAGTGCGCGAATCAGGTTCTGAAGAGCAAGGCGGGCGCGGTGATTCTGGCCACCACGGGGGGGGCGACCACCGACTTCGTGCTGGCGGTCCGCCAGCAGGCAGCCGGGTTGCCGCTGGTCGGGCTGTCACTGACTTTCAATGACGGGAAGCGGTTGGGCAAGAACACCACGGGCCTGGCGTCGACGCTGGTGTTCCCGCCTTTCAGGGCCACCCAGTTCGCCATCGTGCGGCGATTCTGGGCGTCCATGCAAGCGGCCAAGCAGGACAGCCAGGCCAGTTCCGCTCTTGAGAGCTGGTGGAACACGCAGGTCCTTTGTCAGGCGCTTCGCCGGGCGGGGCGGGACCCGACGCGTGAAAAGCTCCGCGACGCGCTGGCCAGCACCAGGAACTTCCGCATGGACGAGTTGAGCGTGAGCTTTCCAAGCCGCGCGCCCTACGTGGGCATGAAGCTGGTGACGCTGGGCGTCTACTCGCCCGATGGAAACCTGCGCAGCTAGGTTCCCCTTTGCGACGTCCACGCCGCTTCTGGTGACGTGCATCCAGGCGATCACGGAACGTGATCAATGAATCAGGATATTTGATTTTTCATGAATGGCCCCGGGGGCTAGCATCAGCCTCCATGAACACACCCAAAGCCCCCGAAGCGCGACCGCCGGCCTTGCCGCTCAAAGGGGTTCGCGTGCTCGACTTCGGCCAGTACATCGCGGGCCCGGGCGCGGCCATGGCGCTGGCGGACCTCGGTGCCAGCGTGATCAAGGTCGAGCCGATCGCGGGTGACCAGGCCCGCCACATTGGCCGGTACGGTGAATCCATGATCCGCGCCTACAACCGCGGCAAGCAGTCCATCGCCCTGGATCTCAAGAGTGAGGCCGGGCAGCAGGTCGCGTGGCGTCTGATCGCCCGCAGTGATGTCCTCATACAGAACTTGCGCCCGGGCGTGGTCGACAAGCTGGGCCTTGGCCCCGGCATCGTTCGCGAGCGGTTCCCCCGGTTGATCTATCTCTCCATTGCCGGCTTTGGAAGCCTAGGCCCCTCACGCGACCGACCCGGTTACGACATTGCCGCCCAGGCGGAAAGCGGCTTGATGTCGGTGACCGGCGAGCCCGACCGCCCGCCCCAGAAGGTGGGCGTGCCGATCATTGATGCGGCTGCGGCGCAACTCGGCGCCCAGGCCGTGCTCGCCGCGCTGTATGGCCGTGAAAAGACCGGCGTGGGCGAGTTTCTGGAGACGTCGCTGCTCGAAGTGGCCATGCATCTGCAAGCCGCCACCTGGTGCGAATACCTGGGCGGCGCGCCGGAGCCCACGCGCATGGGAGACGGTCAGCCAAACAACGCGCCGGCGGCGGAGGTCATTGCCACCCGCGATGGTCACATCGTGCTGTCCGCCTATGCCGACGATCATTGGGAGCGCCTGTGCCGCGTGATGGGGCGGGAAGAGCTGGTTGCGGATGCGCGCTTCTGTACCAATGCGCGCCGGGTCGAGAACCGCGCCGCACTCAAGGCGGTGTTGCGCGAGTGTTTCTCCGGAATGAGCAGTGAGGAATGCGTGACGCTGCTGGGGCAGCGGCAGATCGTGGCGGGAGCGGTCCGAACCTACAGGCAGGTGCTCGAAAGCCCCGATATTTGCGAGAGCGACATCCTGGTCGAAGCGCAGGCAGCCGACGGGACCCATTACCGTGCGCTGGGGCTGCCTTACCGGCTGGGCAACGCGCCACGCGCCACGCCACCCGCCGCACCACTGTGTGGCGAAGATACGGATGCCGTGCTTGCCGAGGCGGGTTATGGCGAAGACGAGATCCGTGATCTCCGGCGTGAAGGCACGGTGGCCTGAAGACATGAGCAATACGTCAATTCTTCAGCCTCCGCAAGCCGCAAGCGCTGTCCACGGCGCCGTCATCCAGACGTTGCCGCTTTTCGAGATGATGCGCATGCGCGCGGCAACCACTTCGAGGCGGCACCCTGTTCAGGGCTTCGCGTCCGGCGACCGCGAGTCGTCCTGGCGCTGGGTGAACCAGTTCACGCATCGCCACCGCCGGCTCGGCCCGGACGATCGGGAAGTCGTCAGCCCGAACAACGACACCGCCTACAGCAATGTCTGGCTTGACCTGTCAGGGGGTCCGGTCCTGATTGACACGCCCGACATGGGTGATCGCTACTGGACGCTTGGCCTGCTTGATGCATGGACCAATCCGTTCGCCTACATCGGCCAAAGGGTCACCGGCAACCGCCGGCAGCGCACTCTCATCCATGGGCCAGACTGGCAAGGCGCGGTTCCTGCTGGCGTCAGCCAGGTGATTGCGGCGCCGGGCGTGGATGTGTGGATCATTGGCCGGCTCCTGGTTGAAGATGACGAAGCCGATGGGGACCTGGTGCGCCAGCTGCAGTCGCAGATGAAAATCTCGCGGCTGGATGGCAGCGATGCGGCCATGCGGGTGGATGCGCGCATGGACGGGCGCGACGTGGGCCTGCCCGCTGCCGGGCGCTACCTGTCGGTTGTCAATCAGGCGCTGTCGCGCAATCCGGCGCCCGCTGGCGAGTCGCTGCAGTGGCCTTTCCCGGCTGAAGAAGTTGCGGCCGCGTTGCCACCGGTGTTCAGCGGCCTGCGCGAGCGTGAACAGCCGCATGACCTTGGCGGCGGATGGGCGTTGCCCCTGGCGGTTCGCACGAGCTGGGGGGCTGACTACCTGAAGCGGGCCAGGGTGGCGCGAAACTTCATCGGCGCGCTCGGCATTGAAGAGGCGATGTACCCGACCGCGGAGGTGGACGTTGCGGGCGATCCCCTGCACGCGGCCAACGCTTATGAGTTGCGCTTTCCGGCCGGCGCCGGCCCCAGGGTCGGTGCATTCTGGTCGCTCACCATGTACCGCCGCAGTGACTGCCTTTTCGTGGCCAACCCCATCAACCGCTACTCCATTGGCGACCGCACGCCCGGGCTGCAGCACGATGCCGATGGCAGTCTTGCGATCCGCCTTCAGGCCACGGACCCCGGGCCCGGCGTCAACTGGTTGCCGGCGCCGCCGGACGAACTGTTCTACGTCGTCTTGCGGCTGTACCAGCCGGAAGCCGACCACCTCGATAACCGCTACGCCTACCCGCCGCTGCGGCGCGTTTAACAGAACCCCAGGCAACCACAGGAGACAATCATGACTTTGAATCGCAGACGCCTTCTCGGTGCATCCGCCACCGCACTCGCATCCACGCTGGGGCTTCCGTCCTTCGCGCAGGCGTGGCCTTCACGGCCGATCCGCCTGGTGTCACCCTATGGCGCGGGCGGCTCCAACGACATCCTCACGCGCCTGCTGGGTGACTACCTGTCGGGCAAACTCGGGCAAAGCATCGTCGTTGACAACAAGGCGGGGGCCGGAACACGGATAGCGAACGAGTTCCTTACTCACGCTCCCCCGGACGGGTACACCATCCTGCATGCGGCAGCGCCGATTGCGATCGGGGAGGCGCTTTATGCCAAGCTTCCGTACGACGTCAACAAGGACTTTGCGCCGATCGTGAGCACGGCCATTGCGCCGCTGTTCCTCATCGTCAACGCAGACGCGCCGTACAAGACACTTGCCGAGTTCATCAAGTACGGCAAGAGCAAGCCCGACGGCCTGACGTTTGGCTCACCGGGGGTGGGCTCGGCGCCTCACCTCACCGCAGAAATGCTGCTGCGGGCAACAAAGACCAAGGGCGTCGTGGTCCAGTTCCGTGGCGATGCGCCAGCCTACGTCGAGCTTCTGGCTGGCCGCATTGACGCAACACTGACGGCCATTTCCACCGCCATCCCCCACATCGAAGCGAACAAGCTGCGGGTGCTCGCGGTTGCCACCGAGGAGCGGACGCCGCTTTATCCCAAGGCCCTGACCATCCGGGAGCAGGGCTATTCCAGCGTCGTCGGGTATGGCTGGTACGGGTTGATGGCGCCCGCCGGAACGCCCGCCGACATCATCAAGCGGCTGAACACCGAGACCAACGCCGCCATTGCCGACCCGGAGGTGCGCAAGAAGGCCGATGCGGTGGGTCTGCAGTTGCGCGGCGGTTCGGCCGCAGATTTCAGTGCCTTCATCAAGAGCGAGACCCGCAAGTGGGCACAGGTGATCAAGGCCGCCAACATCACGGCGGAGTAACGGGGCATCGATCGCCGGGGCGATCGCCCTCACACCAGCTTCCGCCCCGGCCCCAGTGTCCTTCCTTCAAAGGTCAGCAACACCGTCTTGATGGCCTTCAGGTCCAGCCAGTCGTTGCCTTCCAGGTCAAAGTCGATGCGCCACTGCGCGAACGGGCTCAGGCCGATGTAACCCTGGTCGCCCTCGCCGAGGTTGCCGCCGGCGGTGTTGTCGCGGTCGCGGTAGTCGATCTTGTAAAGGCGGGTGCGGGGGCGGTGGCTGAAGGAGTGCAGCGCGCCAGGCTTGGCCAGGTTGGTGTCGCTGTTCAGGATGGCCTGGCCGCTGTGGATGAGGTTGAGAAACAGCACATTGCTGTCGCCCGCAATGTCGGGGAACTCGATCTTGAATGAGCGCGCAATGATGTAGCGCATGTTGCGGAAATCCGGCTCGCCGCGGATATCCAGCGTGAAGTTCAGCGACTTTGACTTGAGCATGGCCGCAAACTCGTTGGGGTAGCGCTCGGCGTTCACCGTGAGCTTCTGCTTGAAGTCCGAGAAGGCCTCGGTGTTCTCGCGGAAGCTTTCAATGTCGGCCACCAGCCGCTCATGCGCTGCGGCCTGCGTGGCAATGTTCAGGTCGTTGGTCTCCAGCTGCCGGTCCCTCAGGGCCCAGTAGCGGTAGGCGCGGTTCTCCTGGTAGATGTTGCGCAGCAGGGTGCGCTGCACGTCTTCATACGCGTCCTTGAGGTAGGCGGTGTACACGGGCAGCACGTTGTCCTGGTTCGCGGCAATCTCGGCATTGATGTGCTGGATGCTGTCGTACAGCTGGTCGTGCTGGGCCTGCACGCTCAGCAGCTGGGCCACCAGGGTGCTGTAGTTGTAGGCGGCCATGTTGCGCGCCTGCGCCAGCTCAAGGTAGTAGTCCATGGCCAGGCGCAGCTCGCCGGCGGCGTCAAACTTGCCCAGGTATTCCTTGAGCATGGCGTTGAACTCGTCCGCGTCCACCAGAATCTTGGCCGCGTTGGGGTTGTTCTTGTCGATGTACTTCTTGACTGTGGAATAGGCCTTGCTGATGCTGTCGATGGTGGCCTTGGCCTTCTTGAAGATCTCGACCACGCCCTTGACCTTCTTGCTGAACTCCTCGGCCTTCTTCACGGCATCGATCGCGGTCTTGACGCCGCCGGCCCCACCCACCACGCCGCCCACGCAGCCGATCACCGTGCCCAGCATGTCCAGGAAGTCGTCAAACCCCGAGCCGTTCTTCTCCTGCAAATACTTGACCAACTCGTCCGTGAACTTGAGCTGCCCTTCGAGCAGCAGGGTGCGCTGGCGGCGCAGGTCTTCTGAATACTCGTCCACCTCGGTCTGGAAGTTGTCGATCTGCGGCCTGAGCTTGTCGATCTCGGCCAGAAAGTCGCCCAGCTTGCGGTCGATCTCCTGCTTGGCATTGCGAAACGCCTGCATGCGCTGCTTGTCGGTGCTGCCCTTGTCGAGGTAGCGGTTGTACTGGTCCTCCACCACCTTGCCCAGCTGGATGATCTGCCCCGTGCGGGTGACCAGGTTGTTCAGGTTCAGGATGGGCGCCCAGTTGTAGCTGTGGCCGTAGTAGTCCAGACCCTGCTGCAGCCGCATCAACGACACGATGGCGCTGTTGTGGATGCCCACGCGCACCTTCTGTTCAAGCAATGGCACGCGCGCGGCGTCGATCACGGCCTTGGTGTCGGTGAACGGCTGGTTGATGTGGATGAGCCAGGCATAGCCGTCGGCCACCGCGTTCAGGTCGGCCTCGTTCCTGGCGTTGAGAAAGTCCAGGTCCGTCGCGTTCTGGGTGATCAGCAGCTGGCTCAGGCTCATGGCTTGCGCCAGTGGGGTGAAAGTCAGCGCAGGCACGCTGCCGGCGGCAAACGGCTTCCCGTTGATCTGCAGCGGCGCCCCGGCCGCACCGGGCTGGCCCTTGCGGCCATGGCCCGTGGCCTCGGGACCCAGCGGACCGTCCCGGCCATTGGGCGCATGCATGTCGTCCAGCGGGCGCCCGGTCTTGCGGTCATAAACACTGCAGAGGGCGCCTTTGCCGCCGTGGCCGCCCGGACCGCGCCCGCCAGGGACGGCCAGGGCGCCGCCGCCTCCGCCATCCACGCCATAGACCAGGGTCAGCGTGACGGGCTCCATGACGTTGAGCACGACCTGCCCGCCCTGGCCACCGTTGCCAGACAGCCCCGGTGAACCCGCACGGCCGCCCTGCAGGCCGTTCTTGCCAAACGCTTCCTGAGGGAAGCCGATATTGTGGCCGTCGCTGACGGCTGCCTTGGACGACTTGGCGCCGTCGGGGCCCGACTCGCCGCGTAGGCCGGGGTGCCCGTCCTGCCCGCGGCCGCCCTGCCCGCCACCGGCCAGCAGGGTCAGGGTGGCGGTGCGCAAGCCGCGGCCGAACGCGGTCAACAGCGGCTCGATGGTGCTGGCCCGCAGGTGCGCGGCAATCTCGTCACGCAGCTTGTCCAGCATGGCGGCTGGGAGGACGGAATCGGCGAAGGGCACGGAGAGGCGGATCGGCGGGTCGGCCAGCAATGTCAGCCCGGCCTGCAGCGCGCTGATCCTGCCGTCGGCGCCCAACGTGGCCGTTGCATCGATCTTGCAGCTGAACACGCTGCTCGTCAGGCGCTGGCTGCCTGACCACTGCGTCGTGCCAGTGAGGGTCAGTGCCGGCACATCAAGGCGCATGCCCACCTGTGGCCCGCTGCCTTCAAGGTGCGCCGATTCCATCGTGATGCGGGCCAGGCCCTCGATGCGCGGATCCATGAGCAGGATCGACATCTCGTCGTTGCCGTACATCCTCATTCGGCCGATCTCGAACGGCGCCAGCGGGCGGCTGTCCTTGACCTTGGGCGGGTGGCCGGCAAAGACCTGGGCGCCAATGGCCGCCACCGTGGTGGCCGACAGCGCCTGGGCGCTGGTGGCCTGGTTCACCACGCGCAGTGCATTGATGACGATGGCGCCACCCTGGCCGCCATCGGTGCCGTTGGCGCCGTCGGTGCCCGCCGCGCCCGGGTTGGCGTCTTGCTGGATGGGTGCCTGGCCGGGGGCAAAGTCCTTGTCGGCCCAGGCGCCCGCGGCGTCGAGCGTGGCGGGTTTTTCCACAACAATCTCGCGCGCGTTCAGCTCGATGTTGCGGCCCGGGTTCTGCAGCATGCCGGCCAGAATGATCCGGTCGGCGTACACCGCAAAGTGCTTCTCTGACGGCAGCCGTTTGCCGGCCGCGGGCTGGTACGGCAGGTGCGCCTGGGTCAGGCGGATGTCATGGGTATGGATGCTGAGCCGGTCATCGCGGTTGTCGATGATCTCCCGGTTCAGCGCTGAAGCGGCAACGCGCGCTTGTGTCTTCATCTCAGGCTCCCTTGCGGTTGGCTGTGGATGGGCCAGATGCCGGCGGGCCGCCCTGCCTCGCGGCATGCCGGTGGTTCCGGGCTGGATCGATCAGGCGAAGAAGGGGCAGGTCGCGCGCCTCACGTCCTCCCAGTCGTGAATGCCGATCTGCTGCGCAGTGTTTTTTGGGCATTATGCATTCGGGCAAATGCTTAGACAACACGGAAAGTATTGCGTACACTTAGCCAAATAAGAAACTATTTGGGGTGCTCCTTGGCCTTGAGTCTTTACTTCCATCCGCTGTCTTCGTCATGCCACAAGGTGCTGATTGCCCTGTACGAGCTCAAGACGCCGTTTGAGCCGCGTTTTCTTGACCTGGGCAATGAAGAGCAGCGCAGCCACTTCTTGGCGCTCTGGCCCACCGGCAAGATGCCGCTGCTGCTGGACGGCGAGCGGGTGGTGCCTGAAACCAGCATCATCATCGAGTACCTGACGCAGCACCACGCCCCCGCGGGCCAGCAGTTGCTGCCCGCCGACCCGCCGGCGGCGCTTGAAGTCCGCCTGATGGACCGCTTGCTCGACCTGTATGTGATGGTGCCCATGCAGGCCATCGTGGCCGACCGGCTGCGCGCCGAGGCCGACCGCGACGCCATCACGGTGGCCAGGGCACGCGAGACACTGGCCATGGCTTATGGCCTGCTGGAGCAGCGCCTGGCCCACCGGCCCTGGGCGGCGGGCGAACACTTCAGCATGGCCGACTGCACCGCCGCGCCCGCGCTGTTTTATGCGGCGACGCTGCTGCCGTTCCCGGCCAGCCACGGCCGCCTGGCGGCCTACTTCGAGCGCCTGCTGCAGCGCGACTCGGTGGCGCGCACGCTGGCCGAGGCGCGGCCGTACTTTCACTTCTACCCCTTCAGCGAGGCGATTGCGGCTCGCTTCCTGCAGCCAGCGGCGGCTTGAGATGAGCCGCATGCCCGACCCCGCGCAACTGGACCGGATGTTCTTTGCCCTCTCGGACGCAAACCGCAGACACATGCTGGAACGGTTGAGCGCGGGCCCCACGTCGGTGACCGAACTGGGCCAGCCGCTGGGCATTGCAATGTCGTCCGTGGTCAAGCATCTTGCGGTGCTGGAAAGTGGCGGGCTGGTCGAATCCGACAAGGCCGGGCGGGTGCGCACCTACCGCGTGGCGCCGGGCGCCTTTGCCGCCATGGAGAAATGGGTGGCCGCGCACAAGACTCGGCTCAACGCGCAATTTGACCGGCTGGACGCGTACCTGGCCGGCAAGAAAACCAGGAAGAGCTGACGTGGCCAACCCCCCGAAACCCACACCAGCTTCGTGATCGAGCGCGCCTTTGCGGCGCCGCCCCGGCCTATCTCACTTCCGGAACTTCTGAACCAGCTCGTCGATGCGCGGCCCGCCGGGCCCGGCCGAGCCCGAGATCTTGATGATGCTCAAGGTGCGCTCGGCGCCGGCGTCGAGCGTGGCCTGGTGGACGGCCTGCAGCAGCGGCCAGATCCGCTCGGGCGGGCCTTCGATGACCGTCCCCATGCCGTGCACCTCGTAGTGCAGGCCGGAGGCCTGGATGACGGCGATGGCGGCGTCAACATGCTTGTAGCGATCATCCGCCGTGCCGGCCGGCCGCGGGATGACCTGGATCTCGGCAATCATGTGCCGGCCCGCAGCCTGGGTGGTGGTGGCTGGAGGCGCCTGCTGCGCCCAGACCGCCCCGCCAGCCAGAAGCGACAGCGAAACAAGCGAATGCCCGATACAACGAAAACGTGAAAACAATGGATGTGCCATGTGCAACTCATGCAGATGACAGGTCGGCGAACATTCGGGGCATCCCTTGCCGGCGCGAGAAAGAAGGTCGGCAGACCCCGCAACGTGCTTCCCTGCGCGAGGATTACCTCAATCAGGTTCAAAGGGACTCTCTCAGCCAGCGCGCCTTGCGGCAGCGCCAACACCCCCAGCGGATGACGCGTCTGCGGCCCAAGGGCCGTAGGCGTGTCGGGCGCGATTGTATCGAAGCGCGTTTGCTCGGGGCAGAAGGAGCAGCTCGCGTGGGTGCGGATCGCGGTGTTGAGGCTATAGTGCAAACAGTGCGCGCGCTCTCTCGTAGTTGATCGAGCTGGCGAGGCGCCTGAGGCGACAGGGCACTGTGGGGCGGCACATGGCCGGCTTTGCAAGCCTGCAAGCCGCATGGAGGAGGATCGATGACAGCAACAGACCAGAATGGCCAGGTTATCGCGCAGAGTTATCCCGCAGCCGGACACGCTTGGCTTTTTCGGGGTTTGAGGTCGCCAGTTATCGGACCAGCCTTGGCCGCCGGGTCGCCAAAATCCCAACCGCAACAGGCGCTTAGCTGCGGTTCACTGTCCCAGGTTATCCCGCGGTTGCGGGATAACGCTTTTCGCAGTGCGGTCTAAATTAGGTTAGGCGGCATGAACACCAACCTCCCCGACTGGCACAGATTGGTCAGCGGTTGGCTCGCACGCGGGCGGTATGGCCTGACGATTCCATTCCTTGTCGGCGCACGCGCGACGAGAGCCAACATCGAGGTGAATGGTGCCACCTCGATAAGGTCGCTGCTGGGAGAGATCATCCGCCAGCCGGTACACGGCTACGTCGTCTATCCGCGATGGTGTGATGACATGGCTGCCGTGGTCCTAGCGACGTATCAAACGGATTTCCCGTACCGGCCTCGCCACAACCTCATCGAGTTCCGGCCGACCGCCGACGCTCCACTATCGATGGCCGCCGAAGCTAGCTTGGCAAAGAAGCTTGGGGTCGAGGCCGCGCCGAGCGCCCTGCTCGCCGCACTGGTAGAGCACGCGCTGCCATATGTTGAACAAGGCAACTTCTCACGCTTCTGGACAGAAGAAGGTCGCCAGTACGGGCCGCTCCAGCATGACGACCTCACCTTCATCGCCGAGGCGCTCGACGGCGATGCCGCCTGACCCTACGCTGGAGGGCTGCTTCCGGCCAGAAGCAGCCGCGCGCTAACCGTTGAACCCGACAAAGACGGCCGCTTGCGCAACGCTCTTGCGTTCGGAAACCACCGCATTGGCGGGGAAGCTTTCGTCGGGCCATCCGAGCGCGATGCTCTTCATGATGATCTGGTCATCGGCAATGCCAGCGTGTTCTCGCACCACCGGTGACTGCATGATGCCCTGGCTGTTGATCACGCAGCCCAGGCCTCGCGACCAAGCGGCGTTGACGAGCGCCGTGGCCACCGCACCGCAATCAAAGGGTGTGTCGTCGCTCCCATCGAGCGCACGGTCGTAGGTGACGATGATGCAGACCGGCGCATCGAACTGGCGAAAACCGCGCATCACCCAGTCCTGGCGCATACGCTGGTCTTCCCGCGCGATCCCCATGGCAGCGAACAGTTGCTTGGCCACACCGATCTGCCGCTCACGATGCTGGTTCGCAAAAGGCTCACCCGTTCGGAATTCCCGCGATTGAGGCACTCCGGCCGCCATCCGCTCCGTGTTGCCTTTGCGGATGCGTGCTAGCGGCTCGCCCGTGACGACATAGAAGTTCCAGGGTTGTGTGTTCATCGACGACGGCGCACGCATGGCGAGCCCGATGATTTCCTCGATCAGCGCACGTGGAACCGGATCCGGCTTGTAGCCACGGATGCTGCGGCGGCCGAGTATGACGTCGTCGAAATCCATGGTGCTCCGTGATGCCCGTTGATTGGAGCCGGGATCATAGCCGCCGGTCCAGTTCGCTCCTGTCACCTGCGCTCTGCAGGGCCGACGGCTGGTGGAGCCCTTCATAATCAAGGCCCGCCCCCCGCTTGGTTGACATGCCCCCCTTTCGTCATGGATAAATTCTTGCTGCAACAGCAGGTGCTGAATCGGCTCGCCGACGACCTGTTGCAAGCCGAACAGGCAGTGCGGGCTGCTCATGAAACGGCGACCCATGAAGAAAACATCGCCGAAAACAAATACGACACGTTGGGACTCGAAGCCGCCTACCTGGCCACCGGCCAAGTTCGGCGCGCCGAAGCCATCCGTCAGGCGCTGGCCCATTGGCGCCAATTCCGCCCGCCTCCCTACGACGTCAGCAAAGGCATTCAGCTCGGCGCGCTGATCTGCCTGGTCGATCCCGACGACAAACAGCAACACCTCTTTCTCGGCCCGGACGGGGGCAGCATGAAGTTGGTCAGCGGCACTCAGCTCGTTCAGGTCATCAGCAGCGAAGCCCCTTTGGGCAGGGCCATGCTGGGCAAATGCGAGGGCGATGAGGTGTCGATACAGGTCGCTCTAGCCCGGCAGCAGTTCGAGGTGCTGCGGGTTCATTAAGCCGTGAACGACTCCTGTGAGTCGGAAGCAGACGTCATTAGGATGTGCGAGTGGATATTGACTGCGTCTTCTTCGACTACGACGGTGTCCTGACCACCGACGCGACAGGGTCGGCGACGACATGCCGCTATCTAAGTGCTCGCACAGGGGTACCGCTGGAGCGGGTGCAGTCTGCGTTCGCCCGCCACAATCGCGCGCTGACGCTGGGCCAAATGACTCATGAGGATGTGTGGCCTGAAATTTGTTCTGCCGTCGGGAAAGCTTTGCCGCCGCAAGCCCTCACCGATGCTTTTGACAGCACGCCCGTGAATCGCTTGATGTTCGAACTTGCCGAGCGACTGAAGGCGGCGTGTCGCGTCGCAATCATCACCGACAACAAGCTGGACCGGATGCATCGCCTGATAGCTGTGCAGCGGCTCGATGAATTGTTCGACCCAATCATCGTCTCGGCTGCGCACGGATGCTCGAAAGCGTCCGGTGAGCTTTTCGACCGCGCCTTGGCGACCGCGGGGGTGCTGGCTGCCAAAACTGTCTTTATCGACAACGATGAGAAAAACGTTGCCGCCGCTGCTGCATGCGGCATGCATGCGATCCACTTCGATCACTTCCGCAATGACGTCGCCGCGCTGGCGGATCGACTCTGCAGAAATTTTGATCTGCCGGTGTGACCCCGGCTTCCAGTCAGAAGCGTCCGGGCCAGCCTCGGCCTCGATCTGACCCCTACCTCTTCAACGCCCGGCGTAACTCCTGCGCGCAACCGTGCGGACTTCACGGAACAACTGCCGCACGACGCTTGTGGCATGCGGCAACGGGCGTCTATATTCAATTCATCAAATCCACGGCGCAGCCATCATGACCTATCCGAAGGACCTCGAGGGTTCGCAGCCATGCAACGTGGCTGCGCTTCTGGGCGAGATTCTGATAGGGGCCTCCAGTGTCGAACTGGCGGTGCAGCTCTACCTTGATGGCATTGCGCGCGCCGAGGGTCGTGCACCGACGCAAGCGACTGCCGAGGAGCGCCTTGCGCAATTGCTGGCCCTGGCCGACGGCCTGACCGACAAGGCGCTGCGCGATGACTTCATGCGCTGGATGGTGCGGCTCCATGAGCTCGCCCCGACTTGCCGCGCCGTGCGCCACGGGCACTGGCCGCCGGATCTGCGGTGGGGCAACGTTCTGATGCTGGCACCGCCAGGAATGCAGGACATGGGCTCACGAAAGTGGGAGGTTGCGCAACTCAGCGAAGCGGCGCAGGCGCTCATTCTCCTGTACCGCGAACTGCTGCGGCTATGCGCCCAGGAGCGCGGACTGACGCTCACCAACGCGGCCCAGTTCCTCTCGACGCAGCCGCTTCAGGTCATGGAAGAAGCCGCCTGAGGCGAAGCCGGATTCAGGCGCGCCATGTCTGCTGCGGGCCAAAGCCCGCCTCCCAACCCGAGCCCAAAGCCACCCAGTTCAGGTCTCGGTGGGTCGCCAGCCGCCACCGTCGTATCGCGCGAAACCGTCGCCCTCAAAGCGCCACAGGTGCAGCCAGCCGTTGTCGACGAGTTGGCGCACCACCCTGTGGCCAGCGATCACGCGCTCGATGCTGGCGGCTGGCGCGTCGATCACAACCGTCAGCCGCAGGGGCTCGTGCACCCAGCGCAGGCCGTCGTGCAGGGATTGGCGCCCCAACCCGATGCGCAGGTCGCCGCCGTTGCCCTCGAACACGCCGATGCGACCGCCCACCACGTTGTGCAAAAGCTTGTTGCCGCTTCCCAGGCGCACCGGGTCGCAGGTGGACGCGTGGTACTGCCAGTTGATCCAGTGCGTGACAAGCATCGGAGCGGTCATGAGGAGTTCAAGCACGCTGCCGTCGGGGTCGTTCCCGGCGCTGTAGTCGTGAAGAAAGACACGCCCGCCCAGTCGCGCACCGCGGCTGCGGTCCCGCGGGGCCATGATGAAGGCCGCATTTCTGGCAAGGCCCCATTCGGGCCTCGTCTGCGCGCCATCGTTGGCACGGCGGCGATACTGGTCAAGCAGGGCCTCGTGCGGCGCGCGCGGGTCAAGCCCCAGCGAGCCGGCACGCTCGCGCCGCACCTGGTCGCTGGCATGCGCCAGCTCAAGCTGAAGGCGCTTCCACCGCTCGCCTGACTGGGCGTCGAGCAGGTCAAGATCGAAGCCTTCAATCTCGTCGGTGGTGGTGTTGTGCAACGCGGCCACGAAGGCTGTGGACTGGGGCACCACGATCCCGCGCCCGTTCAGGCCTTCGCGCACCGCCGGCTCGTTGAGCAGCCGTGCCAGCACGCGGGCGTTGACCTCGCCGGTCTGCCCGCAGCAAGCACCGCAGTCCAGTGCAGCGGCCTGTGCGTTGTTTGCGCTCTGGCTGCCATGGCCGACCAGCAGCACCAGGGGCGCGAAGCCGCGTTCCAGGCCCATTGCGTGCAGCACGCGCTGGGCCAGATCAACTTTTGCCTGGGTATCCAGCCCTGCCAGCAACGGTCGGCACACTGGCCGGTAGCGTGCCGACAGGCCGGCGGCATCGACCGAGCGCCGCGGGGCGATGGACGGGCGGACCCACTGCGCGAGCTTGCCGAGATAGCCAGCCCCGGCGGCTTCGACGAACGAGAAGGCGGCGTTGGGCCACCTGCTTCCGGCGCCCCACTGATCCACCCGGGCAAAGGCGCGCAGCCGCTGCTGGCGTGCCGCCAACTGGAGCGCATCGCCTGGCGCGCCAAAATCGCCCTCCCCCTCTGCGATGCGTTCGGTCACCTCGGCCGTCGGCGCCAACAGGCCGGGCAGCTGCGGACGGCGCGCGTTGGTCGCCAGCGGCGTGTAGGCAACCGGCAGGCCGAAGAAACCGGCAAAGCCAATGGTCTGCACGGCCGGCCAGATCCTTTCAATCGCGCGGCGCAGCGGCTCGCTGCGCACGTCGATGCAGAACGCGGCCTGCACCTCGGGGACACGGACGGCGCTTGCCCCGACTCTGGAATGCGGCGCACCCACCGTGGCAAGGCGCTGTGCGAGCTCTCGCTGGTAGCCCATCTCCAGGGCGAGCTGCCAGGCTTCATCCACCAGCAGCGTCTGGCCGGCTTGCTCCAGCAACTCCGGGGCGCGCTCCCACTCGACCTGCAGCGCTGCAAAGGCGCGCCGCGCTGCGGCGTCGTCACGGCATTCGAGCAGGATGGCGCCCCACGCCAGCCGGATGGCCAGCAGGTCTCGCAGGTGCGAGTCCTCCCCTCCGGCCAGGCGGGCCTCCCAGCCCAGGTAGGCGCACCAGGACGCCCAGCCATTGACCGTCAGCAGCACCGCTTCCAGGTAGTCCGCCCAGGATTCCTCGGGCAGGCCGAGCCGCTGCAGCACCCAGCGCTCGGCATCGACGCGTGTGGCCGGCAACGCGGCCAGGCCACGCGAGATGTCGGGCAGGCCCATCAGCACGCCGATGGCATGGTCGTGGGTCAGCGTCTCGCGCCAGAAGGCATAGAGGCCAGCGTCGCGATCGGGCTGCCAGTCGGCCTGGTGAGTGTCGAAGTAGGCGGCGCAGACCTGGCTCACCTGGTGCGTGATGGCCTGCCGCCACGACAGCCGGTGCCGGCCCTCGGGGTCGTCGTCCAGCACGTCGATCAGCAGCGGCAGCCGGCGTAGCGCAGGTGTCTCGTCCAGCGCGGCGACGGCCTGCTTTGTGCCGAGCCCCACGGCGCGCGCCTCCGGGAGCCGGTCAAGCGCCGCGGTGAGGTCCGCCTCGGCGATGCGCCCCGCACGCCATGCCTCACGCGCCATGTCGCGGGGCGCAAAGACGCGCACATCCGCGAGCACGGCCATGCGGGCGGCCACCTCACGCACCGGGCGATCTACGCGCTCCCAGTGCGGATTGACGGCAATGGCGCGGTCCAGCGGCCAGGCCGGTGCGATGGCCCGGCAGGCCTGGGCACATGCGCGCTCGATCAGGCTGTTGATTTCTTCGGCAACGGGTTGCGGCTGACCCGGCGCGGGTTGGGCACAGGGCAAGGCCACTGCGGGCGGGGCTGGGGGCGTAAGCAGGGTGTCCATGGGGGCGCTTCCTGGTGATGGGGTTAGGGGGTGGTCCTGGGTGTCCAGCGCGCTGGCCAGAGGCGCAGAGCCGTGCGGGTCACAAGCTCGTCCACGTAGAACCCGGCATAGCTCCAGCGCCGCCAGGTGGCCAGCGCATGTGGGAGCACCTGCAGCAGTGCGAGGCAGGCATAGAGCAGCGCCATCCCCGTCAGCGCGACCAGGCCTGCCGCGTGGTCTGGTGCGTCGTGCACGCCGAAGGGCAGGGCATGGCCCAGGCTGGTAGCCAGCGCCAGTGAAGCCACCATGCCGGCGCCGGCCATCACATGGCGGGCGGTGCCCGGGGCGGCGGATGACGCGGCTGCGGGCCACCACAGCAGCGGCGCCCAGGCCAGCGCCAGCACGCCACTCCACCACACCGGCCAGGGCGCCACCCCGGCAACGCCCGCCAGCACGCTGAGGACCGCCGCGGCCGCGAGCGGCGCTAGCACCAGGCTGGTCGCCGAGGGTGCCGTTGGCAAACGCATCATGCGCAGGCGGGCCTCCTGCACAGCGCCGGAGGCGGCAAGAAAGGCATGGGCCTTGTAGAGCGAATGGCCGATCAGGTGCATCAATGCCAGCGTGTACAGGCCAAGCGCGCACTCCATCACCATGAAGCCCATCTGCGCGGCGGTCGACCAGGCCAGCCGAACCTTGATGCTCACCCGCGTCAGCATCACAAGCCCGGTCAGCATGGCGGTGGCCAGGCCCATCCCCAAAAGCAACCAGCGCGCGGTCGGCACCGCCTCGAGCAGGGGCGCAAAGCGAATCAGCACAAAGCCACCGAGGTTCACCACCCCGGCATGCAGCAGCGCCGACACCGGGGTCGGCGCCTCCATCACCTGCATCAGCCAGCCATGCACCGGCAGCAGCGCCGTGCGAAGCACTACCGCCAGCGCTAGGCAGACCGCGCTGGCTTGAAATGCCAGCGACGGCGCACCGGCCTCGAGGTGGTGCCACAGCTCGCCGAACGCGCCCGAGCCAACCTCGTTCCAGGCCAGTGCCGCCGCGACAACCAGCAGCAGATCGGCCAGGCGGTCGGCCAGCCTCTTCTTGTGCGCTGCAAGCAGCGCGAACGGCCGGTCCGGGTAAAAGCACAGCAGGCGCTGCAGCGCCATGCCCACCGCCGCCCAAGCCGCGATCAGTACCACCCAGTGGTTGGCCAGGAGCAGCAGGTGCACCGCGGCCAGGACACCGCCAAGGGCACTCACATAAAGCCGCTGGCCCGGCTCGCCCTGAAGGTAGCGCGACGAAAAGCTGCCGATCACGGTGCCGAGCAGTTGCACCAGCACCGCCACCCATGCGCCGGTCAGCGAAACGCTCAGGCCCTGTGGCAGCAACGAGGGGACGCCGAGGATCTGAAGGGCAAGCGTTCCTGCCGTCACCCCGAGCGCGGCCGGCGCCAGGAGGCGGAAACGCCGCCAGGCCGCGGCGCCGTCAGGGCCGCGCGCCGGCCACATCGCCAGCAGCATCAGTGCGACAGGCATCAAGGCGAGGAGCGCGGGCAGGGTGGGGAAGAGAGTGGTGGGCGGCATCATCAGCAATTCAGATCACGACGGCGGGATGATGCGGGGCGCTGTCGGTTCTGTAAAATACATTGATAAGAACCAAACAATCCATAAAATAGATTGAATGGACGTCGAGCAGCTCAACTTTCACCACCTCTTCTACTTCTGGCGCGTGGCGAAGGTGGGGCACCTGACCCGCGTGGCCGACGAGCTGCACGTGTCGCAATCGGCCCTGTCCAGCCAGATTCGCCAGCTCGAGGACCGTCTGGGCGATGCGCTTTTTGAGCGCAGGGGGCGGCGCCTTGTGCTCACCGACACCGGCCGGCTCGCGTTGTCGTATGCCGAAAACATCTTCGGACTCGGGCAGGAGCTGCTGGGCCGGCTTCAGGGCTACAGCGACGGCATGGTCCGCCTGCGGGTGGGCAGCGTCGCCACGCTGTCTCGCAACTACCAGGAAAACTGGATCCGCCCCCTGCTGGCCGACCCCTCGGTCACGCTGTCGCTGGAATCCGGGTTGCTGGAGGACCTGCTGCACCGCCTCATGCAGCACCAGCTGGACGTGGTGCTGGCCAACGACGCCGTGCCCGCCGCGCCGGACCGGCCCCTGCACTGCCGCTTCCTCGGCAGCCAGGCGATCTCGCTGGTTGGCCCGGGCGCAATCTGGCGCGACCGCACGCTTCGCTTGCCAGAGGATCTGGATGGCCTGGAGCTGGCGTTGCCCGGCCAGCGGCATGCGCTGCGGGCGCAGTTCGACGCGCTGTGCGTGACCGCGGGCGTCAAGCCCAGGCTGCGCGCCGAGGTCGATGACATGGCCATGCTGCGCCTGGTGGCGCGCGACAGCGGCTGGCTCACCGTGCTGCCGGAGGTGGTTGTGCAGGACGAACTGCGCACCGGCGTGCTGGTCACCGTGGGGCGATCAACCCGGCTGCAGGAAAATTTTTATGCCATCACCACGCCGCACCGGCACCGTATCGAGCGGCTGGAGCAACTCCTGGCGGGTCCGGCAGAGTGGGGTGCCGTGGTCGCGCCTGATGCTGCGCGGGGGTAGCAGCGGAAGACGAACCGCCCGCGCTAAGCGGCGTCTGCCTTGCCGCCCGGGCTGGGTCCCGCGGCCGCAGGCCTGGGCACAAACTGCTTGGGGTCGTAGAAAAACTGCTCCTGTGCAATGCGCTCGCCCTCCCAGCGCTGCCAGGCCAGTTCCTCGATGCGGCCGGTGCTGCCGTCTTTCCAGGTGAACTCGAAGATCCAGCGGATCACCACATGGTCGCCATTCAAAAAGGCTGGTCGCACGCAGGTGGAATGCACCGCGCTGGCGCGCGCGAGCGCGGCGGCCTCATGGGCCACCAGCGCGCTGCGGCCCACGCGGGGCGGCGCCATGTTTTCCTGCATCGAGGCGTTCTCGGTATAGAACTCCTGGATGGCTTCCACATGGGCGTTCTGCTCCACGCGGGCAATGAAGCGTTCAAGGGTGGCGGAGGTGGGCATGGGGTGGATTCTGCCTTGGCCTGTAAATCCCCGCGCGCCTAGCTGCCCGCCTGCGCGACGGGTTGCGAAACCTGAAGGATGATGAACTCGGCCGGGTGGGTCACCGCCAGTCCCAAGGTAACGTACAGCATGCCCTGCATCTGCGCCTCGGACGGGTTGTTGCTTGCATCGCAAGTCACAAAGAAGGCTTCGGCCGCGGTGGCCCCAAACAGGCCGCCGGTCTGCCACAGGCCCGTGAGGAACTGGCTGACCTGTGCGGTTACCGCGGCCCATGTCGGGTTGGCGTCGGGCGCAAACGTCACCCACTGCAGCCCTTGCCGCAGGCTCTGTTCCACATAGATCACCAGCCGGCGCACGCTCACATAAGTCCATTGCGGGTCCACGGACAGGGTCCGCGCGCCCCAGATCACGTTGCCGTAGTTGATGAGGTTGCGCAGGCCATTGATGCCTTGCGGGTTCAGCTGGCCCTGCTCGCTGTCGGTCAGCGGGGTGGCGAGCTGGGTGACCGATGGCAGCGCGCCGTCGGTCACGCCCGCGGGGGCCTTGAACACGCCGGCCGACTGGTCGGTGTAGACATAGCGCCCCAGCACCGGCCCCGAGGGCGGCATGGGCACCTGGGTGGCCGAGGGGGCGTGGAACACAAACACCCAGGGGTAGTACAGGGCGCCATAAGCGCTGTTCAGGGCCTGCGGGTTGCCGCCGGGTGCCTCGCCCGTGCCGGTTTTGAAGGACAGCACGCCCGGCACGTCCAGCCCCGCGGGTGGGTCGGCCACCATGAACAGGCTGGTGCGTGTTTCGCAGTACTGCAGGCCGGTCTGGATCTGCGTGGCCTGCACGGCCACAGAGACCTCGCCGTCGGGCCCGGTGGCGCTCACGGTGTCGGGCAGCGCCAGCAGGCTGATGTCCGGCACGCTGTCCAGCGCCGTCAGCGCGCTGGACAGGTCCAGCCGCGGCTCGCTGCCGCCGGCCAGAGCCAGGGCGCCGGTGTTGGCGGGCCGCTGCGGCTCGGTCAGCGGGGCCACGGCCACGCGCACAAAGATCGACTGGCCGTTCACGCGGCTGGCCAGCTCGCCGTTGAGCAGGCTGCTGGCGGTGAAGCGGCTGAACTGCTCCAGCACCACCCAGCGCTTGCCGTCAATCTCCACCGAGGCCAGCGTGTTGGCCTGCACAAAGGCCAGCAGCCTGGCAACGGGCCCGCCCGGTGGCGCCAGCAGGGCCGGGTCCAGCAGCACGCTCAGGTCAAAGAGCGGCGTGGTGGGGTTGGCCCCGCTGCCAGCCGGCAAAGGTGTGTTGCTCACGCGCACGTGCAGTGCATTGCCCCAGGCACCCGGCGTGGCGGCGCTCAGGGTCAGCGGCCCGGTGCACAGCCGGGCCGCCGTGGCCTTGGCCAGATCAGCAGCCTGCACCACATGGCAGGGGCCGCCACCCTCCGCAAAAAAACCATACACGGCCCACGAGACCATGGCGTTCCAGGCCAGGCCGCCAAAGTGCTGCTGGTATTCGTTCCAGCTGCTGACCAGCACGGGGGTCTGCACCGGGCCCGATGCCGTGACGCCCACGAAGGCCGCCACCGAGGTGGACACGCCCGTGATGCCGGGGCTGCCCGGCAATTCCTGCACATACACGCCAGGGGTTGCGAGGTTCGAAACCATGGGTTGCCTTTCCTTTGCAGCCCGGAGGAGCTGCCAGCGCGCAAGCGTAGTGCGCTGGCGGCCTCTGGGGCAAGGGCAATATTTACCTTGTGGGCGGTGCGCAATCCGCCGGAGGAGCCTTGCGCCATGCCGTGACCGGTGATCGGGGCACGATTTCAGGTCAAAAGTGGCTGGAGTCCAGGACTGGCGGCCATCATGCGCTACAAAAACAGTAGCAATCGGATGCGCGCACCAGAACCCCGCTTCGCGGCAGGGGTTGGGCGGCGGAGGCGATCTCTGGGGCGGCGAGAAGCGCAGGCGCGGGGTCGGCGGGCGCAGCCTGCTTCGTCATCTGACTCACCGCAGCTGTTTGAGCGGAGTGCGCAAAGCGCACGCAGCGAGTTCTGCGGTGCGACCCTGCGACGAGCATCGCAGCGAAGTGGGCGCACAGCGCCCACCGCCCCAGTGTGAGCCGCCGTCGCCCAGCCCCTGCCGCGAAGCGCGAGCGCCAACCCACCAGGAGGAACTCAGCTCAGATGCTTGCCCACAATCCCCGCCAGCTCGAACATCGTGACCTGCGGCTTGCCAAACACCGGCAGCAGCCTGGCATCGGCGTTGATGGAGCGCTTGTCCTTGGCGTCCTGCAGGCCGTTGGCCTTGATGTAGTCCCACAGCTTCTTGACCACCTGCGGGCGGGCCACCGGTTCGTCGCCAATCACCGCGGCCAGCGCGGCGCTGGGCTTGAGCCCGGCAGCAGGCTTGCGCGGCGCCTTGGGGGCGGCCGCTTTCTTCGCAGCGGGTGCTTTCTTTGCCGCAGCCTTTTTTGCGGCGGGCGCGGCCTTGGCCGCCGGCGTCTTGCCCGCGGCGGTCTTGCGCGGCGGGAACTTGCTGGTGCGCGGCTCGAACTCGAAAGTGACCTTGCCCTCTTCCTTGTTCCAGATCAGGAAGGCCTTGAAGGCGCGCCGCGTGCGCATGCTCACGAACTTGTCCAGCAGGTCGGTCTTGCCCGTGGCCAGCAGCTTTTCCATCTGCGCGCGCTCCACGGGTTGCTGCAGGATGATCTGTCCGGTCTTGAAGTCGCAGCTGGGCGTGGCCTGCGCGGCCGTGGGCACGGACTTCTCGCAGACGTAGTTCTTGCCAAATTCCAACACGCGGGCGCTGCATTTGGGGCAGGCGCCCAGCGGCTGCTGCGCGGAAAAGTCGATCACTTCGCCGGTCTCGGCCGGGTCGGTCTCGTCACCAAAGTCGAACTCGAGCTTCCAGTTCTTGTCTTCGTCGCTGTACTTGAGCGCCATCTCGGCCGTGAATGGCCAGCCCGCCTTGGAGCGGAAGCCGTCGAGCGGGCCGATCTTCTTGTCGCGCAGGAACTGCTCCACCTCGGCCGGCTCGAAGGTGCGGCCCGCGGGCGACTTGCCGAACGAAAAGCCGCAGGCGTCCTCGCCGGTGCCGCTTTTGCCGGTGCAGGTGTAGCGCCGGTAGTTTTCCTTGACGATGCCGCCGCAGTTGGGGCAGGGCGTGGCCAGCGTGGCGTAGTCGCCGGGCACGGTGTCGCGGTCGTACTCCTTGGCCTTCATGACGATGCGCTTGGTCATCTCGCCAATCTCGCGCATGAACTCGTCGCGGCTGAGCCGGCCGTGCTCCATCTGCGCCAGCTTGTACTCCCAGTCGCCGGTCAGTTCGGGCTTGGACAGCTCCTCCACGCCCAGGCCGCGCAGCAGCGTCATGAGCTGGAACGACTTGGCCGTGGGGATCAGCTCCCGGCCTTCGCGCAGCATGTATTTCTCGCTGATCAGGCCTTCGATGATGGCGGCGCGCGTGGCGGGCGTGCCCAGGCCTTTTTCCTGCATGGCCTCGCGCAGTTCGTCGTCTTCCACCAGCTTGCCCGCGCCTTCCATGGCGCCCAGCAGCGTGGCTTCGGAGTAGCGCGCGGGCGGCCGGGTCTTCAGGCCCTTGGGCTCCACCACCTCGGCGCGCACCATCTCGCCGGGCTTCACGGCCACCAGGATCTTGCTGTTCTCGTCGTCCTCGTCGAGCACTTCCTTGCCGTAGATGGCGAGCCAGCCGGGCTTGACCAGCACCTTGCCCTCGGTCTTGAAGCTGTGGCCCACCGCCTGCGAGATGCGGGTGGTGACCTGGTACTCGGCGCTGGGGAAAAACACCGCCATGAAGCGGCGCACCACCAGGTCATAGAGCTTCTGCTCGGCATCGCTCAGGCCGCTGGGCGCCTGCAGCGTGGGGATGATGGCAAAGTGGTCGCTGACCTTGGCGTTGTCAAAAATCCGCTTGCTGGGCTTGATGTAGTTGTTGTCCAGCGCGGTGCGCGCATGCGGCGCCAGGTGCTTCATGCCGCTGTCGGCCAGCATGCCGAAGGTCTCTTTCACCACCGGCAGGTAGTCCTCGGGCAGGGCGCGCGAGTCGGTCCGCGGGTAGGTCAGGGCCTTGTGGCGCTCGTACAGGCTTTGCGCCAGCGCCAGCGTGGTCTTGGCCGAGAAGCCGAAGCGGCCATTGGCCTCGCGCTGCAGGCTGGTCAGGTCGAACAGCGCGGGCGAGGCCTGCGAGGTGGGCTTGCTTTCCTCGGTAACCGTGGCGGCCTTGCCGCGCACGGCGTCGGCAATGGCCTGTGCCTCTTTCTGTGACCAGACGCGGTCGGCCTTCTGCTCGGCGTCGTCGGGGTTCTTCTTCCATTTGGGGTCGATCCACTTGGCGTGGTACTCGCCGGCCTCGGCCAGGAAGGTCGCGTGGATTTCCCAGTAGTCGCGGCTGATGAACTTGCGGATCTGCTCCTCGCGCTCCACCACCACGGCCAGCGTGGGCGTCTGCACCCGGCCCACGGTGGTCAGAAAGAAGCCGCCGTCGCGCGAGTTGAACGCCGTCATGGCGCGCGTGCCGTTGATGCCCACCAGCCAGTCGGCCTCGGAGCGGCTGCGCGCCGCGTCGGCCAGGCCCTGCATCTGCTTCTCGCTGCGCAGGCTCTCAAAGCCCTCGCGGATGGCCTGCGGCGTCATCGACTGCAGCCACAGCCGCTTGACCGGCTTGCCCAGCGGCACGGTCTTGCCGGCCTTGGTGCTGCCCGCATACTGCTCGATCAGGCGGAAGATCAGCTCGCCCTCGCGGCCCGCGTCGCAGGCATTGACCAGGGCCGTCACGTCCTTGCGCTTGGCCTGCTTGACCACGGCGTTCAGCCGGGTCTTGGTCTTGTCCACGGGCTTGAGGTCGAAGTACGGAGGGATCACCGGCAGGTGGGCAAAGCTCCACTTGCCGCGCTTCACGTCAAATTCTTCGGGCGCCTGGATCTCGACCAGGTGGCCGACCGCGCTGGTCACGACGTAGGTTTCGCTTTCAAAAAACTCGTCGTGCTTCTCGAACTTGCCGGCCACCGGCGTGAGCGCGCGGACGATGTCCTGCGCCACCGAGGGCTTTTCTGCAATCACCAGAGTCTTCGTCATAGGAACTTCGCCAATCCTTCTACATCCTCGGGGAACATTTCCCCGCTTTCCGCAAACACCACCTTGCCGCTGCGCCCACGCACCACGACCACGGGCAGCCCCTTGGGCTTGGGCAGCACTGTAGCGACTTGTGGGGTCAACATGCCAGCCGGGAAGGTGTAACCCTTTTGCCGCAGGTAGGCGGCAGCGGCTTCGGGCTGGCGGTCAATCGACAGCGCCAGCACCTGCAATCCACGCCCGCGCTCCTTGCGCCACAGCTTCTCGACATGGGGGCTCTGCACCGCGCAGAACGGGCACCAGCTGGCCCACCAGTAGACCACGAGCACCTGGCCCTCGGCCACGCTGGCCCGGAATGTGCTGCCGTCCAGCAGGGCCACATCGGTCAACCCCATGGCGTCGCCCACGCGCGGCAGCCCCGGTGCGCGGGCATCGCCCGGCGCCGTGCTGCTGTTGCCCTGGGCCTGCGCCAGGCCCAGCGCCGAGAGGCCTGCTGCTGCAAGAACGGTGCGGCGGCCCAGGTCAGTGGCCGCAGGGGGCTTCGTGGTGAAAGGGTTCATATCTTTAGAATCTCGGGTTTCCTCGCGCGTACGCGTACGCGCGCACGTGTGCATATTCAACTTACCAGAGTTTCCCCCATGCCTGCAAAAGCCGATTCCAGCCCCCTGCGGCGCCTCCAGACCCGCCGCTCCGGCGTTCATGGCAAGGGCGTGTTCGCCGTGCAGGACCTGGCCGAGGGTGAAACCCTCATTGAGTATGTGGGCGAGGTCATCTCCTGGAAGGAGGCGCTGCGCCGCCACCCGCACGACCCCAAGGACCCGAACCACACGTTCTATTTCCACATCGACGAGAAGCATGTGATCGACGCCAAGTTCGGCGGCAACTCCTCGCGCTGGATCAACCACTCGTGCGACCCGAACTGCGAGGCCGACGAGCAGGACGGCCGGGTCTTCATCAAGGCGCTGCGCAACATCCCGGCGGGCGAGGAGCTCAACTACGACTACGGCCTGATCATTGACGAGCCGCTCACGCCCGAGCTCAAGGCCGAATACCCGTGCTGGTGCGGCGCGGCCAGCTGCCGCGGCACCCTGCTGGCGGGCAAGGAAAAGAAGAGCAAGAAGGACAAGAAAGACAAGAAGGCCCACAAGGGCAAGAAAGACAAGAAGAAGAAAAAGAAGAGCACCCAGGCCGGCCACGGCGCGCTCTGAACCCATGGCCGCACCCGACCCCGTGCGCTGGCAGGCCGAGGCCCTCTGGGAGGCCGTGGCGCCGCTGTGGCCGGGTTTCACGGTCGAGGTGCTTCCCGAGGTTGATTCCACCAATTCCGAGCTGATGCGCCGGGCCCGCGCCGGCCAGACCGAGCCCGTGCTGCTGGTGGCCGAGCGGCAGACCGCGGGGCGCGGCCGGCTGGGGCGGGCCTGGCTCAGCGATGGCCCGGACGCGCCGGCCCCGGGCAGTGCGCCCGCGCTGGCGGCGCTGACCTTCTCGCTGGGCCTGCCGCTGGCGCCGCGCGACTGGGCCGGCCTGTCGCTGGCGGTGGGCACCAGCCTGGCCGAAAGCCTGGACCCGCAGGTGCGGATCAAGTGGCCCAACGACCTGTGGCTGCACGGCCGCAAGCTGGCCGGCATCCTGATCGAAACCGCGGGGGCTGGCAGCGGCAGTGCCGCGCCGCGCTACGCCGTGGTGGGCGTGGGCATCAACCTGTTGCCGCGCGCCGCCCAGGGCCTGTCCACCGCGCCGGCCTGGCTGCGGGAGCTGCTGCCCGGCGTGGACGCGCCCCAGGCCCTGCAGCGCGTGCTGCTGCCGCTGGTGCAGGCGCTGCAAGCGTTCGAGAGCGATGGCTTTGCCCCGTTCCAGGCCCGTTTCCAGGCCCGCGATGCGCTGCGCGACCTGGCCGTCACGCTGAGCGACGGCACCACCGGCACCGCCCACGGCGTGGGCGAGGATGGTGCCCTGCTGGTGCATACTTCCGCGGGCATGCAGCAGATCACCAGCTCCGAAGTCAGCGTGCGCCCCGTTGGCGCGGCGGGGGCCTGAGTCATGCTGCGGCTGGTGGCGCTGCTCCTGCTGCTGGCCAACGGCGTGTACTTTGCCTGGGCGCAGGGCCTGCTGCAGTCCTGGGGCGCGGCGCCGGTGCAGCAGTCCGAGCCACAGCGGCTTGGCCAGCAGATCCGCCCCGAGGCCGTGCGCCTGCTCGGTGCCGACGAAGCCCGGCGCGTCGAGACGGCCGCCCCCGGCGCGGTGCGCCCCCCGGAATGCCTGCAGGCCGGCCTGTTTGACGAGACGCAGGCCGCGGCCGTGCGCCAGGCGCTGGAGCCGGCCCTGCCGGCCGGGAGCTGGTCGCTGGAGAGTGCCGTGGAGCCCGCGCGCTGGATCATCTACATGGGCAAGTACCTCACGCCCGACGCCGTGAACAAGAAGAAGTCCGAGCTGCGCCAGCTGGGCGTGTCATTCGAGAACCTGTCCAGCAGCAGCCTGGAGCCGGGCCTGTCGCTGGGCGGCTTCACCACCCAGGCGGCCGCGCAGCAGCAGCTCAACGCGCTGTCGCAGCGCGGTGTGCGCACGGCCCGCGTGCTGCAGGAGCGCCCCGAGGTGCGCGGCCAGCTGCTGCGCCTGCCCGTGGTCGACGACACCCTGCGACCGCGGCTGGACGAGATTCGCGCGGCGCTGGGCGGCAAGCCGCTGCGCACCTGTCGCTGATTCGTCGCTGATTTCGCCGCTGATCCTGCCGCTGATTCCGCCGCGCGCAGCGGCCCACTGACCTGAAGGAGACCCGACCCATGAGCCTCAAGCTGTACTTTGCCCCTGGCGCCTGTTCCTTTGTGCCGCACACCCTGCTCGAAGCCACGGGCGAGCCCTTTGAGCCCGTGATGGTCAAGATCCACAAGGGCGAGAACTACAGCCCTGAATACAAGGCGCTGAACCCGCGCAGCCAGGTGCCGGTGCTGGTGGACGGGGCCGAGGTCATCACGCAGATCGTGGCCGTGGTGAGCTACCTGAACGACCGCTTTCCGCAGCACAACTTCCTGCCCCACGAGCCGCTGGCGCGGGCCCGCGTGCTCGAAACCCTGGCCTGGATGAACAACACCGTGCACCCCACGTTCACCCACATCTTCATGCCGCACAAGTTCACCGACAAGCCAGAACTGCATGCCGACCTCAAGGCCTGGAACACCCACCTGTTCCGCGGCATGCTGGGCGAGCTGGACGCGCTGGTGGCCGCCGCCGTGGCCGCGGGCAAGCCCTGGCTGGGCGGCGAGCATTTCGGCCCGCTGGACGCCTACGCGCTCACCCTCACGCGCTGGGGTGGCATGGCCGGCATCGACCCCGCCAGCCTCCCGGCGCTGTGGCGCCATGTGCAGCATGTGGCGCAGCAGCCGGCGGCGCAGCGCGCCATGGCGCGCGAGCGCCTGCAGCTGAACCTTTATGTGCCGCCGGCGGCCTGAGGCTCGGTCACGAAGCGCAGGCTGATCAGGGTGCCGGGCGACGGCTGGCCCGGGTGCGCGTCTTCCAGCGTGATCGACGCCCCGTGCTGGCGCGCGATCTCCAGCACGATGGGCAGGCCCAGGCCCGAGCCGTCCACATTGGTGCCCAGCGCGCGGTAAAAGGGCTGGAACACCAGCTCGCGCTCGGCCTCGGGGATGCCGGGGCCCGAGTCCTCGACCTGCAGGATCAGCACATGGCCGAACGGGTCGGCCAGCACCCGCGCGGTGATGACGCCCGCCGCTTCGGGGCTGGACGGCGTGTAGTTGATGGCGTTGTCCAGCAGGTTGCGGATCATTTCCTTGAGCAGGGTCGGGTTGCCGCCAATGGTGACCCCGGGCGCGCCGGGCTGGGCGCCGTCGTAGCCCAGGTCGATGTGCCCCTCCAGCGCGCGCGGCAGCGAGTCATGCACCGCGTCGATGGTGATCTGGGCCAGGTCGCAGGGCTCGCGCGCGATCGTGGCGCCGCTGCTTTCGGCGCGCGCCAGCGCCAGCAGCTGGTTGACCGTGTGGGTGGCGCGGATGCTGGAGCGGCCGATCTGCTGCAGCGACTGCTTGAGCTCGTCGGCGCTGCCGCCCTCGCGCTGCGCCAGGTCGGCCTGCATGCGCAGCCCCGCCAGCGGCGTCTTGAGCTGGTGCGCGGCGTCGGCCAGGAAGCGCTTTTGCGTGGCGATCGAGTCCTTGAGCCGGGTCAGCAGGTCGTTCACCGACGACACCAGCGGAGCGACCTCCAGCGGCACGGCGTGGTCGTCCAGCGGGCTCAGGTCGTCGGGCTTGCGCGCGCGGATGCGCTCCTCCAGCTGCGACAGCGGCTTGATGCCGCGCACCAGCGCCAGCCAGACCAGCAGCACCGCCAGCGGCAGCAGCACCAGTTGCGGCAGCAGCACGCCCTTGATGATTTCGGTGGCCAGCACCGAGCGCTTCTCGCGGGTCTCGGCCACCTGCACCAGGGCCATGGGGTCGCCCGGCAGGTCCAGGTGGACCCAGAGGTAGGCCACCCGCACGTCCAGCCCGCGCAGCTCGGCGTCGCGCAGGTGCACGTCGCGCAGCTGCGGGTCCAGCGGCGGCGGGGATTCGTAGCGCGGGGGCGCCGGGAATTCGCGCTCGCCGCTGAGCAGCTCGCCGCGCGGCCCGAGCACCTGGTAGTAGATCAGGTCGGAGTCGTCGGCCCGCAGGATCTCGCGCGCGGGCTGCGGCAGGTTGAACTGCACGCGCTCGCCCTGCACGCCGATCAGCTGGGCCAGCACCCGCACGTTGTACTCCAGCGCCCGGTCAAAGGGCTTGCCGGCGATGTTCTGCGCCACCAGCCAGGTCAGCGCCAGCGCCACGGGCAGCAGCAGCATCAGCGGCGTGAGCATCCAGTCCAGGATCTCGCCAAACAGCGAACGCTGCTCACGCTGGAAGATTTTCATGCTGCGCAGCCGCGGTTTGGAGTCAAATCAGGCTGGAGTCCAGGACTGGCGGCCATCATTCGCTATGAAATGCATAGCGTTTGCGGCCTTCATCCGGGGATTTTCTCAAGGCAATACCCGAGCCCGCGCACGGTGGCGATGCGGATCGGCCCCTTCTCGATTTTCTTGCGCAGGCGGTGGATGTAGACCTCGATGGCGTTGTTGCTCACCTCCTCGCCCCACTCGCACAGCCGCTCGACCAGCTGGTCCTTGCTGACCAGGCGCCCGGCGCGCTGCAGCAGCACTTCCAGCAGGCCCAGCTCGCGCGCCGACAGCTCGACCATCTTGCCGTCGATGGTGGCCACGCGGCCGGCCTGGTCGTAGATCAGCGGGCCGTGCTTGATGGTGCTGCTGGGGGTGCCCATGCCGCGCCGGGCCAGGGCCCGCACGCGCGCTTCCAGCTCCTGCAGGCTGAAGGGCTTGGCCATGTAGTCGTCGGCGCCGTAGTCCAGGCCCTTGACGCGCTCTTCCACGCTGTCGGCCGCCGTGAGGATCAGCACCGGCAGCGCGGAGCCGCGGCTGCGCAGCTTGCGCAGCACCTCCAGCCCGTGCAGCCGGGGCAGCCCCAGGTCGAGGATCAGCAGGTCGAACTCGTTGTTGGTCATGAGCGCCGCGTCAGCCTCGGTGCCGCTGGCCACGTGGTCCACCGCCGCGCCCGAGGCGCGCAGCGTGCGCAGCAGGCCGTCGGCCAGTACCTGGTCGTCTTCGGCAATCAGTATCCGCATGGCTGTCTCCTGTTGTCGTGGGCCCGGCCGGCCGGGCCGGGGCCGCGGGGTGCTGAAATTCTAGGCCTGCCCGCCTTACCAGGCCCTGATGCCCCCGGGAGGGCGCTGGCGGCCTCAGGCGGCGGGACCCGCATAGGCTTCCAGCCCGATCATCGCCACCGCGGCGACCTCGGCGCCGATCTCGGCCCGGAACTCGGCCTCGGCCGCGGCCACCGCGCGCCGGAACGCGGCCAGCCAGGCCAGCCCGGTGGGCGTGAAGCAGACCTTGCGCGCCCGCGCATCCTGCGGGTCGGCCTCGCGGGTCACCAGGCCCCAGGCCTCGCACTGGTCCACCAGGTCGCCCATGGCCTGCTTGCTCATGCCGGCCTGCTGCGCCAGCTCGGTCAGCCGCGAGCCCTCGAGCGCGAGGTGGCGCGTGATGTGGACATGGGCCGCGCTGACCTGGTCGCGCGCGGCCAGGTTGGACAGGGCCAGTGGCACCTCCACATCGCGGGCCATCAGGGCCAGCACCCGCGTGTCGAAGCGGCGCATGGCATGGCCCAGCAGCCGGCCCAGATGGGTCTGGCGCCAGCGGTCGTCGGGCAGCGCGGGGGCGGCGGCATCGGTCATTCGGAAATGGTAAGGCAAACTGACCAAAAATCCAGTTTACTTCTGGCGACTGGCTGCGTTAGAGTACTGGTCAAGCATCCAGCCTGTGAATAAAAACACTGGATGAGGCCACTCAACCTGTTGATTCACAAGGAGATTTTCATGGACGCTCAAGTCAAAGGCACACGCATCAACGCACCCGACAGCGAAAAAGCCAAGGCCTTGCAGGCCGCGCTGGCCCAGATCGAAAAGCAGTTCGGCAAGGGCACCATCATGCGTCTGGGCGAGGGCGAGGCCATTGAAGACATCCAGGTGGTGTCCACGGGCTCGCTGGGGCTGGACGTGGCGCTGGGCGTGGGCGGCCTGCCGCGCGGCCGGGTGGTCGAGATCTACGGCCCGGAGTCCTCGGGCAAGACCACGCTGACCCTGCAGGTCATCGCCGAAATGCAGAAGCAGGGCGGCACCTGCGCCTTTGTCGATGCCGAGCACGCGCTGGACGTGCAATACGCCCAGAAGCTGGGCGTGAACCTGCCCGACCTGCTGATCAGCCAGCCCGACACCGGCGAGCAGGCGCTGGAGATCGTGGACAGCCTGGTGCGCTCCGGCGCGGTGGACCTGATCGTGATCGACTCGGTGGCCGCGCTCACGCCCAAGGCTGAAATCGAGGGCGAAATGGGCGACTCGCTGCCCGGCCTGCAGGCCCGCCTGATGAGCCAGGCGCTGCGCAAGCTCACCGCCACCATCAAGAAGACCAACTGCATGGTGATCTTCATCAACCAGATCCGCATGAAGATCGGCGTGATGTTCGGCTCGCCCGAAACCACCACCGGCGGCAATGCGCTGAAGTTCTACGCCTCGGTGCGCCTGGACATCCGCCGCACCGGCACCATCAAGAAGGGCGAGGAAGCCATTGGCAACGAGACCAAGGTCAAGGTGGTCAAGAACAAGGTGGCGCCGCCGTTCAAGACGGCCGAGTTCGACATCCTGTTCGGCGAGGGCATCAGCCGGCTGGGCGAGATCATCGACATGGGGGTGAACGCCCGCATCATCGAGAAGTCGGGCGCCTGGTATGCCTACGGCGGCGAGAAAATCGGCCAGGGCCGCGACAACTCGCGCGAGTTCCTGCGCGAAAACCCGACGCTGGCCGTCGAGATCGAGAACAAGGTGCGCGAGTCGCTGGGCATCCCGCTGCTGGCGGCCGAAGTTGCCGGCGCCGCGGAGTAAGCCGCATGGCGTCGGGCGGGCCGCTGTCGTTCCAGGTCTCGCTCAAGGGCCGCGCCCTGCGCCTGCTCAGTGCCCGTGAACACTCGCGCGCCGAGCTCGAACGCAAGCTGGCCGCCTTTGAGGAAACGCCCGGCCAGCTGGCCCGGGCGCTCGACGAACTGCAGGCCAAGGGCTTCATCAGCGAGCAGCGCGTGGTCGAGTCGGTGGTCAACCGGCGGGCTGCCCGGGTCGGCGCCGCGCGCATCCGCCACGAGCTGCAGGGCAAGGGGCTGGCGCCCGAACTGGTTCAGCAGGCGCTGGACGATTTGCGCGGCACCGAACTGGCCCGCGCCGCCGGCGTCTGGCACAAGAAGTTTGGCGAACCTGCGCGTGACGCCGCGCAGCGGGGCAAGCAGATGCGGTTTCTGGCGTCGCGCGGCTTCAGCGCCGAAGTCATTCACCGCGTGGTCTCGGGCGGCGCCGAACCCGATGAGTGCGGTGTTCCGTCCGGTTTTTCAGATCAAAATGGCCTGTAGTCCAGGCGGGGCGGCCACTCTTTGCTACTGAAAATGTAGCAAATGGAAGGCGCTGCCGTCACAGCCCCAGCATCAGCCTGAGGTTTTGCACCGCGGCGCCGCTGGCACCCTTGCCCAGGTTGTCCAGCCGCGCCACCAGAACCGCCTGGCGGAAGTCCTCGTTGGCGAACACCCGCAGTTCCATCTTGTTGGTGTCGTTGAGTGCCTCGGGCTCGATCTTGCCGTTGTCGGTGGCGGGTTCCACGCTCACCCATTCGCTGCCCGCGTAGTGCGCGGCCAGCGCATCGCGCAGCGCGGCGGCCTTGGGCTGGCCGGGCAGCAGGTCCAGGTGCAGGGGCAGTTGCACCAGCATGCCCTGCCTGAAGCTGCCCACGGCGGGAATGAAGATCGGCCGCCGGGTCAGGCCGGTGTACTTGACGATTTCAGGCAGATGCTTGTGGGTCAGGCCCAGCGCATAGGTTTCATAGGCCGGGGCCTCGCCCTTCTCGTGGGCCTCGATCATGGTGCGTCCGCCGCCGGAGTAACCGCTGACCGCTGGCAGCGACAACGGGAAGTCCTTGGGGATCAGCCCGGCATCGACCAGCGGGCGGATCAGCGCGATGGCGCCCGTGGAATAGCAGCCCGGGTTGCTCACCCGCGGCGCCGCGGCCACGGCGTCGCGCTGGCCGGCCGCCAGTTCAGGAAAGCCGAACACCCAGTTGGGCGCCGTGCGGTGGGCCGTGGACGCATCGATGAGCTTGGGCTGGCGGCCCGGCAGGGCGGCCACCATGGCCGCCGATTCGCGCGCCGCGTCGTCATGCAGGCACAGGATGACCAGGTCCACGCCCGCCATCAGGTCGCGCTTGGCGGCCGGGTCCTTGCGCTTGTCGGGCGCGATGCTGACCAGTTCGATGGCCGGCATCTTTTCGAGCCGCTCGCGAATCTGCAGGCCGGTGGTGCCGGCCTCGCCGTCGATGAAGACCTTGGGCATTTTTCTGTCCTGTCAGAAGGTCTGGCGCGGCCTTCGGCCACGCTCAGGTTTGGTGCATTGCAGCATGATACAGTTGATGGCTGCTCCGTGCAGCGCCTGCTTCGCAGGCCCCAGGCCCTCTTTTCGGGCACCAAACCATCCATTCCTGAGAGAGACCTCATGAAGATTCACGAGTACCAAGGCAAGGACATCTTGCGCAATTTTGGGGTGCCCGTTCCCCGCGGCATTCCGGCTTTCACGGTGCAGGAGGCGGTCGAGGCTGCCCAGAAACTCGGCGGCCCGGTGTGGGTGGTCAAGGCCCAGATCCACGCGGGCGGCCGCGGCAAGGGCGGCGGCGTCAAGGTGGCCAAGAGCATTGACGACGTCAAGAAGCTCGCCGGCGACATCCTGGGCATGCAGCTCAAGACGCACCAGACCGGCCCCGAAGGCCAGAAAGTCCGCCGCCTCTACATCGAAGACGGCGCCGACATCCAGAAAGAGTATTACGTCTCCATCGTGACCGACCGCGCCACGCAGAAGCTGGCCTTCATCGCGTCCAGCGAAGGCGGCATGGACATCGAGGAGGTGGCGCACAGCACGCCCGAGAAGATCATCACCGAGTTCATCGACCCGCTGGTGGGCCTGACCGAAGCCCAGGGTCAGAAGATCGCCAACGGCATCGGCCTGCCGGCCGAATCCACGGCGCAGGCCGTGGACATCTTCCAGAAGCTCTACAAGTGCTACATGGACACCGACGCGTCGCTGGTGGAAATCAACCCGCTGAACCGCGACAGCAAAAACCAGCTGATGGCGCTGGACGCCAAGTTCAACTTTGACAGCAACGCGCTGTTCCGCCACCCCGACATCGTCGCGCTGCGCGACCTCGACGAGGAAGACGCGGCCGAGATCGAGGCCAGCAAGTTCGACCTGGCCTACATCAGCCTGGACGGCAACATCGGCTGCCTGGTCAACGGCGCGGGCCTGGCCATGGCCACCATGGATACCATCAAGCTGTACGGCGCCGAGCCGGCCAACTTCCTGGACGTGGGCGGCGGCGCCACCCCCGAGAAGGTGACCGAAGCCTTCAAGATCATGCTCAAGAACCCCAAGGTCAAGGCCATCATGGTCAACATCTTCGGCGGCATCATGAAGTGCGACACCATCGCCACCGGCGTGATCACGGCCTGCAAGGCCACCAACCTCAACGTGCCGCTGGTGGTGCGCATGAAGGGCACCAACGAAGAGCTGGGCAAGAAGATGCTGGCCGAGTCCGGCCTGCCCATCATCAGCGCCGACACCATGGCCGAAGCGGCTGAAAAAGTGGTTGCTGCCGTCAAGAACGCCTAAGGAACACCGCCATGTCGATCTACATCAACAAAGACACCAAAGTCATCACCCAGGGCATCACCGGCAAGACCGGCCAGTTCCACACGGAAAAGTGCCAGGAATACGCCAACGGCAAGAACTGCTTCGTGGCCGGTGTGAACCCCAAGAAGGCCGGCGAGTCGATCTTCAACATCCCGATCTACGCGTCCGTCAAGGAAGCGGCAAGCCAGACCGGTGCCACCGTGAGCGTGATCTACGTGCCGCCCGCCGGCGCCGCCGCCGCTATCTGGGAAGCTGTCGAAGCCGACCTGGACCTGGCGATCTGCATCACCGAGGGCATCCCCGTGCGCGACATGCTGGAAGTGCGCAACAGGATGAAGGCCAAGGAAGCCGCCGGCGGCAAGAAGACCCTGCTGCTGGGCCCGAACTGCCCCGGCCTGATCACGCCCGATGAAATCAAGATCGGCATCATGCCCGGCCACATTCACCGCAAGGGCCGCATCGGCGTGGTCAGCCGCTCCGGCACGCTGACCTACGAAGCCGTGGCCCAGCTCACCGAAATCGGCCTGGGCCAGTCCAGCGCCGTGGGCATCGGCGGCGACCCGATCAACGGCCTGAAGCACATCGACGTGATGAAGGCCTTCAACGACGACCCCGACACCGACGCCGTGATCATGATCGGCGAAATCGGCGGCCCGGACGAGGCGGACGCCGCCCGCTGGTGCAAGGCCAACATGAAAAAGCCCATCGTCGGTTTCATCGCCGGTGTGACGGCCCCTCCGGGCAAGCGCATGGGCCATGCCGGCGCGCTGATTTCCGGCGGCGCCGACACGGCCGACGCCAAGCTGGCGGTGATGGAGGAGTGCGGCTTCAAGGTCACGCGCAACCCGTCCGAGATGGCCAAGCTGCTCAAGGCCCTGCTGTAAGCAGAACTACGAACGGCGTGGGCGGCTGGCGCCCACTAAACTGTGGCTCCATAAAAAGAGAGAGCGCCCCGGAACGGATGTTCGGGGGCGCTCTCTTCATTCATAACACCGGAGCAACCCATGGACATGCTGCAGGGCGCGGAATTCTGGATCGGCCTCGTCAAGATCATCTGGATCAACATCATCCTGTCGGGTGACAACGCGGTGGTGATTGCGCTGGCGGCCCGCTCGCTGCCGCCGCACCAGCAGCGCAAGGCGATCTTCTTCGGCTCCGGTGCCGCCGTGGTGCTGCGGATCATCCTGACGGTGGTGGCGGCCAAGCTGCTCGCGCTGTCCTATCTGCAGATCGTTGGTGGCCTGCTGCTGCTGTGGATTGGGGTGCAGCTGCTGGGTGACGAAGAAGGCGATGAGGGCGATGCCAGGGAGCATGGCAACCTGTTCGCGGCGGTTCGCACCATCCTGATTGCCGACCTGGTCATGAGCCTTGACAACGTGATCGCGGTGGCCGCGGCCGCCAAGGGCAGCATGGTGTTGCTGATCCTGGGGCTGGCCATCAGCATCCCGCTGGTGGTCTTTGGCAGCACGCTGATGATCAAGCTCATGGAGCGCTTCCCGATCATTGTCATGCTGGGCGCGGCCCTGATCGGCTGGGTGGGCGGCGAAACCATCGTGAGCGACAACGTGCTCAAGGACCTCGTTGCGGGCAACCCCTGGGTGCACTATGCAGGCGCTGCCATGGGGGCGGCCCTGGTCATCGTGATCGGCAAGGCGCTCCAGCAACGCGGCAAAAAGGCATAGCCGCTGGGGCCCGCGCAGAAGGCGTCCGGAGGGCGCTGAATGCCGCATATTTGCAACAAAACGTAGTACCCCCGTGACAAAGTGCCTTGTCCGGCACAGGTCCGTCTGTTACCTTCGACACTCGAGGTGTTCCGCCTCCGGCCTCTGAGGTCCGGGGAGACAGGTCGCCATAAAAAGGGACGGCGTGATCTGCGAACTGAAAAGGGGCGGGATGTGAGCAAATCTTCATCGGCAAAACGCAGTCAGTTCTGGCGCACGGACTGGTTTGTCGGCGTTCTGGTCGTGATGGCGGTGGTTGTCCTCCACCAGGCCACGGATTTCATTGGCACCCTGGAGCGCCGCTTCTACGACGTGGCCAGCACCAGCACCTCACGCCAGCCCTCGGACCGGATTGCCGTCATCGCCATCGATGACCAGAGTATTGCCAACATCGGGCGCTGGCCCTGGCCGCGCGACGTGCATGCCCAGTTGATCGACATGCTTGCCGCCGCCAAGGCCAAGACCATCGTCCACACGGCCTTTTTCTTCGAGCCGCAGACCGACCGGGGACTGGTTTTCATCCGCAAGATGAAAGAGGCGCTGGGGCCGGCCGCCGACCCTGCGGCCGGCGCAGGTGGCGTGGTGGAGCAATTGGGCAAGGTGATTGCCGAGGCCGAGCAGGCGCTGGATACGGACGCCAAGCTGGCCACCAGCATGAGCAAGGCCGGCAACGTCCTGGTGCCGTCGGTCTTCTTTCTCGGGGAGCCTCAGGGCCGGCCCGACCGGCCGCTGCCGCCTTACGCGCTGAAGAGCGCGGTCGATGAGAACAGCGGATTCTCGGTGCCCGCCATCAAGGGCCAGCAACCGATCGAGATCATCGGGAACGCGGCGTCAGGCATCGGGCACCTGAACCAGATCAACGACGTGGACGGGGCCATCCGCGAAGAGCCCCTGCTGGTCAACTACTACGGCAAGGCCGTGCCTTCCATGGCCCTGCTGGCGGCCGCGCAGAGTCTGAACCTGGGGCCTTCCGACATCAAGCTGAACGTGGGCGAGTCGGTGCAGATCGGCAAGCTGCGGGTCAAGACCGACGAGTCCGCGCGCATGCTGCCCCAGTTCTACAAGGCGCGGGACGGCAAACCCGCGTTCGCCGTGGATTCGTTCTATGACGTGATCAGCGGCAAGATCCCGGCATCCAAGTACGCCGACAAGATCGTGGTCATTGGCGCCACCGCCAATGGCGTGGGCAGCCTGTTCACCACGCCCGCGGCCACCGGCATGAGCCCTGCCGAGGTCATTGCCCACATCACGTCCAGCATCCTTGGCGAGCATTTCATTGTGCAGCCGGGCTGGGGCGTCTGGGCGGCTTTTGCCGTGTTCCTGCTGGTGGCGGCCTACCTGATCGCCGCGCTGCCCCGGCTGTCGGCTGGCAAGGCCGCCATCGTCACCGCGGTGGTCTTTGTGACCCTGATGGGCGCCGAGTTTGGCCTGCTGGCGGGATCCTCCCTCTGGTTGAAGCTGGTGTTCCCGGCCACGCTGCTGGTGATTGGGCATCTGGCGCTGACCACCAAGCGTTTCCTCATGACCGAGGCCGGCAAGCTCAAGTCGGACGAGGAGTCGGCCGAAACCAACCGCATGATGGGCCTGGCGCTGCAGGGGCAGGGTCAGCTCGACATGGCCTTTGACCGCTTCCGCCGCGTGCCGATGAGCGACGCGGTCATGGACAACATGTACAACCTGGCGCTGGACTTCGAGCGCAAGCGCCAGTTCAACAAGGCGCAGGCGGTTTACGAGCACATGGCGGCCTGGAACAAGGACTACAAGGATCTTCAGTCCAAGCTCAACCGGGCCAAGAACCTCTCCGAGACCGTGATCCTGGGGGGCGGCGGCGCCCATCCGGGGGGCACCATGCTGCTGGACGGTGGCGCGGTCGAAAAGCCCATGCTCGGGCGCTACCAGGTGGAGAAGGAACTCGGCAAGGGTGCCATGGGTGTGGTTTACCTCGGCAAGGACCCCAAGATCGGGCGCGTGGTGGCCATCAAGACCATGGCGCTGAGCCAGGAATTCGAAGGCGAAGAACTCACCGATGCGCGCGAGCGCTTCTTCCGCGAGGCGGAAACCGCCGGGCGTCTGCAGCACCAGAACATCGTCACCATCTTCGACGCGGGCGAAGAACATGACCTGGCCTACATCGCCATGGAGTTCCTCAAGGGCAAGGACCTGGTGGATTTCTGCCGGGACGGCCATCTGCTGCCGGTGCCCAAGGTGCTGTCCATCGTGGCCCGGGTGGCCGAGGCTCTGGCCTACGCGCACAAGCAGAACGTGGTGCACCGGGACATCAAGCCAGCCAACATCATGTACGAGCTGGAGAGCGACACGGTCAAGGTCACGGACTTCGGCATTGCCCGGATCACCGACTCGAGCAAGACCAAGACGGGTCTGGTCCTCGGCACCCCGAGCTTCATGTCGCCGGAGCAGATTGCGGGCAAGAAGGTTGACGGCCGCTCGGACCTGTATTCCCTGGGGGTGATGCTGTTCCAGATGCTCGCCGGGGTGTTGCCGTTCCGTGGCGATTCGATGGCCGAGCTGATGTACAAGATTGCCAACGAGGAAGCACCGGACATCCGGATCATCCGCAAGGATCTGCCGGAGCGTCTGGCGCAAATCGTGGCGCTGTCGGTCGCCAAGCGCCCCGAGGCGCGCTATCAGGATGGTGACCAGTTTGCGGCGGACCTGCGCGGCGTGATGGGCGGAGCGGTCGCCGCTGCCATGCCGGCACCGGCGGGCGCCCCGCAGGACGGCGCGTCCGCCGCTGCGGGTGCCGAAAAAACCGTGGCTTTCAAGGCCCCGGAACCGACGCCTGGCGATGCCCAGGCCGACAAGACCCAGGTGCTTGCGGCGAAGACCGGCGGTGATTTTGATGCCACGGTCGTTGCGGGCAGCGTTACAGCCAGCCCGTCACCCGGCTATGATGCGACCCAGAAAATGGACGCCGGTGCCGCCGACCCTTTTGCCAAGACCGCTGTCATCAGCAGGGCAGACGCTGCGAGCCCGAAACCAGGGGCCGGTGGTACCACCGATCCGGAGACCTAAGCCTCAGGCACCTATGAATTACGAGTTTTGCACGCGCACGGACCCGGGTCTCGCTCGCGAGAACAATGAAGACTCCGTCACGTTTGACGAGCCGACCCGTCTGGGAGTGCTGGCCGATGGCATGGGTGGTTACAACGCAGGCGAAATCGCCAGCGGAATGGCCACGGCATTCATCAAGTCGGAATTGGGCCGCTGGTTGTCCCAGGCAGGCCGCCATGCGAACTCCAAGGAAGTTCGCCGCGCCATGGAGATCTGTGTCGACAATGCCAATCGCTCCATTTTCAATGCCGCCAACTCCAACCCCCAGTACAGTGGGATGGGTACCACGCTGGTGCTGGGCGTTTTCCAGGATTCACGCCTGATGCTGGGCCACATCGGTGACTCGCGCTGCTATCGTCTGCGTGGCGATGAATTTGTCCAGATCACCAAGGACCACTCCTTGTTGCAGGAGCAGATGGATGCCGGCTTGATCACGCCCGAACAGGCCGCCACCTCGACCAACAAGAATCTGGTGACCCGGGCCCTGGGTGTGGAGGACGCCGTCCTGCTGGAGGTCAACGAACACCGCGTGGAGCCTGGCGATGTCTACCTGATGTGCTCGGATGGATTGTCGGATATGGTGGATAACGACGGCATCGCCCAAATCCTGGCCACCGAGGCGCCGTTGGACCAGAAGGTGGGCCAACTGATTGAGCTAGCCAATGCCAACGGGGGCCGTGACAATATCTCGGTCTTGTTGGCTCAGGCGCAAAGTGGGGCCAAAAAGCGCGGCTTGATTTCCAGATTGCTGGGAAAATAGTCTTTGGTACTAATTTTCCGAAACAAGTTTTAAAAACAGGAGTCGACCATGCCGAAAATGATCGTTTCGATCGACGGTGTTGTCATCAAGGAAGTTCAGTTGACGAAAGACCGCACGACGTTGGGTCGGCGGCCGTACAACGACATCGTGATCGATAACCTTGCGGTCAGTGGCGAGCACGCCGTACTTCAGATGATGGGCAATGAGGTCTACCTCGAAGACCTCAACAGCACCAACGGGACGTACGTCAACGGCAAGGCCGTGAAGAAGCAGCTGTTGCAGAACGGCGACACTGTGGAGATCGGCAAGTACAAGATCAAGTATGTCAACGAAGCGGCGAGCGCCGGATTCGAAAAGACCATGATCATCAAGAGCGGTGGCGCCGGTCTGGCCGTGCCCGCGCCGGCCGCGGCTGCATCCGCGCCCGCAGCGGCCGTGGCAGACGGTGGGGGGCCCAATGGCAACATCAAGGTCCTGTCGGGGGCGGCTGCCGGCCGCGAAGTCCCCTTGGTCAAGGTGGTGACGACCATCGGCAAACCCGGTGTGGCTGTGGCGGCGATTACCAAGCGGCAAAATGGCTTCGTGGTTGCCCATGTGGAAGGCGCCAACAAGCCGACGCTGAACGGCGCGCCGATTGGTGGCGAGCCTGTGCTGCTCAAAAACGGGGATTTGCTGGAATTGGCCGGAACGCAAATGCAGTTTGTCCAGGCCTGAGGCCGGTTTCCGCGCGAAACGAATTAACGGAGAGTTCGGGGCCTCATGGAATTGCTCTCCAAGCATTGGTCCCGGATCGCCGTCACGCTGATTCCGCTGGTCTTCGCCTTGCTGCATGCCAGCGGCGTCATGCGGATCGGTGTATTGCAGCGCCTCGACGACATCATTTACGACGCCCGCTTGCGCGCGACGATGCCCAAGACCGTCGACGACCGGATTGTCATTGTCGACATCGACGAAAAAAGCCTTGCAGAAGTGGGGCGGTGGCCCTGGGGCCGCAACAAGCTGGCCGAGCTGGTTGATGACCTGTTTGACCGGCAGAAGATTGCCCTCCTCGGCTTCGATGTGGTGTTTGCGGAGGCCGATGAGAGTTCCGGGCTGAAGCGACTGCGCCAGCTTGCGCAGAACGAGTTCAAGGATCAGCCCGGATTCGCCGACCGCCTGGGCCAGCTCCAGGGGGCGCTGGACTATGACGCCGCGTTTGCCAGATCGCTGGAAAAACGGCCGGTGGTCATGGGCTACTACTTCACCAGCGACCGCGATGGGCGGACCTCCGGGAGGTTGCCCGCGCCGGTGATGGACAAGGACGCAATGCAGGGTCGGCCCATCAAATTCACCAGCTGGAGCGGTTACGGGTCCAACATCGACCAGATCGCACAGGCCGCGCCCATGGGGGGCTTCTTCAATTCCATCACTGAAACCGATGGCGTGGTGCGGTCCATCCCGCTGATTGCGGAATACAAGGGCCAGTATTACGAGTCGCTCTCCATGGCCATGTTCCGGATGCTGGTGGGGCTTCCATCGGTTGAACCCGGGTTTCCGCAAGACCGTTTCATTGCCCGCAACTACCAGGGGCTCGAGAGCATTCTGCTCAAGCAAGGGGGCAAGGCGCTGGCCGTGCCTGTGGATGACCGGGTGGCGACGCTGGTGCCGTTTCGCGGGCCGGGTGGGGTGAACGGGGGGTCTTTCAAATACATTTCCGCAGCTGATTTGCTGTCCAAGCGACTTCCCGCTGCGGCGCTCAAGGACAAGATCGTGCTGTTGGGCACGACGGCGCCCGGCCTGCTGGATTTGCGGGTGACACCGGTCGGGGAGACCTATCCGGGGGTGGAAACGCACGCCAATGTGATTTCCGGGCTTCTGGACGGCAAGATATTCGTCAAGCCTGACTATGCGATGGGATTTGAGGTCGTGGTGCTGGTGCTCTCCGGCTTGACGCTGGCGTTCGCCTTGCCCCTGTTGTCTGCGACCCGGGCCGTTGCTGCGAGCGTGACGGTCATTGCGGTGCTGGTGGGGCTGAATTTCTGGCTTTACCTCGGCTATGGGCTGGTGCTTCCGCTGGCTTCTGCGCTGGTCATGGCACTGACGGCATTTGCCTTGAACATGAGCTACGGTTATTTTGTGGAGAGCCGGTCCAAGCGGGAATTGGCCAACCTGTTCGGCACCTATGTGCCCCCCGAGCTGGTGGATGAAATGGTGAAGGACCCCGACAGCTACAGCATGAAGGCCGCCAGCAAGGAGTTGACGGTGATGTTCTGCGACATGCGGGGCTTTACCAAGATGTCGGAACAAATGGAACCCACGCAGTTGCAGGAGTTGCTGAACGGTGTGTTCAGCCGCCTGACCGACCTGATACGCGCGAATCGCGGAACGATCGACAAGTACATGGGGGACTGCGTCATGGCGTTCTGGGGGGCACCCGTGGACACGCCGAGCCACGCACATCTGGCCGTCAAGACGGCCATGGAGATGGCCAATGCCGTACGAAAGCTCAACGAGGAGCATCGGGCCAAGGGTATACCCGAGATCGGGATCGGGATTGGCCTGAACACCGGCCCCATGTGTGTCGGGGACATGGGTTCGGATATCCGGCGCAGCTACACCGTGATCGGCGATTCCGTGAATCTCGGCTCCCGTCTGGAGGGCCTGTCCAAGACCTATGGTGTCGATATCGTGGTGAGTGAAGCCACCCGCAAACTGGCACCGGATTTCGCCTGGCAGGAGCTTGACCGGGTGAGAGTCAAGGGGAAGGAGCAGGCCGTCGCGATATTCTGGCCGCTGGCGCCAGCGGACCGTGTGGAGAAGGCCCATACTGACGAGCTCAAGACGTGGGCCACCGTGCTCAAGGCCTATCGGTCCCAGGATTGGGATCAGGCTGATGTCCAGTTGTTGAACCTGCAACGGATGAACGCCAAAAAATACCTTTACGAGCTGTACGCGCAGCGTGTAGCCTCGATGAGGTTGCTACCGTTCGACCCCGAATGGGATGGCGCGACGAATTTCGAGACGAAGTAGGAGGCCTGATGAAAGTGCGGGTGTTGGGTTGTTCCGGCGCGATAGCCAAGGACTGCCGAACCACGTCTTTTCTGATTGACGATGACGTCCTGGTCGACGCCGGCACCGGCGTGGGCGATCTGGCGCTGGACGAGATGAAGCGCATCAACCACGTGCTGTTGACGCACTCCCATCTGGATCACGTGGCGGCGTTGCCGCTGATGGTGGACGCCATTGCGGCGCAACGGACGTCACCAGTCCAGATCCATGCGCTGCCTGGCACCATTGCGGCACTCAAGGCCCATGTCTTCAACAATGTGATCTGGCCGGATTTCAGCCGCATCCCCACGCCGCAGGCACCCTTCATCAGCTTTCACGAGATCCAGGTCGGCCAGACCCTGGACATCACGGGCAAACGCATCGAGGTATTGCCTGCGGTGCATACGGTGCCTGCCGTGGGCTATGCGGTTACCTCCGGGCGCGGTTGCTGGGTATTCACTGGCGACACCGAGCGCAACCCCGCGTTCTGGCGCAGGATCAACCAGATGAACGTGGCGGCGCTCATTATTGAAACCGCCTTCAGCAACAGGGAAAAGGATTTGGCGCGACGCAGTCTCCATCTGTCGCCGCATGCCTTGGCTGAGGAACTGGATTGCATCGACAAGGGAAAACATTTCCCGATCTACATCACCCACACCAAGCCGGCCGAGACGGAGCTGATCATGGCGGAAATCCAGCGCTTCGATCAAACCCAGCCTTTTGGACCCAATGTCACGCATGACATCCGCTGGCTGCGCGCGGGACAGGAGTTCGAGCTATGAGTGCCGTGCTGAAGCCACCAGGAGGAGAGAAAGATGTTGAGCAGGCTTTCTTCGACTCACAGATGCTGCCGCCTGAAAAGCGGGGAGTCTCGTTTGAAGCGCTGTTTTTCCGTCAGCTGCAGCAGGTCACCACGCGCATCCACGAGACGGAAAACATTGACCAGATCATGCTGGAGGCGAGCCAGGACATCTGCAAACTGCTCAATGCCGACCGTTTGACGCTTTATGCGGTCAACGACGATCGCACCGCGATTGTTTCCAAGGTCAAGACAGGCTTGAACGCGAGTCGTGACCTCAAATTGCCGATCAGCGCGCAAAGCATTGCGGGCTACGTTGCCTACGCCAAGCAGCCGGTGAACATCGCCGATGTCTATGACGATGAGGCACTCAAGCGCATTCATCCCACGTTGAGCTTTCTGAAGGAAGTCGACAAGCGCTCCGGCTACCGCACCAAACAGATGCTGGTGGTGCCCATTCTCGATGGCGACAACCTGCACGGCGTCCTGCAGGTCATCAACAACAAGAGCGACGAACCCTTTGGCGAGCTCGAGGTCGAAGGCGCGTCGCAGCTGTGCAAGACCCTGGCCACGGCGATCCGCCAGCGAATGCAGAAGGCCGAAGAGGGAACTCGTCGCAAAGCCACCAAATACGACGGACTGGTCGCGGATGGGGTGCTGACGGCCGACGAGTTGCAGCAATGCATCCAGAACGCCCGCGAAGAAGCCAAGCCGGTTGAACACATGCTGATGGCGCAGTTCCAGATTCGCCCGGCTCAGATCGGCCCGTCCCTTGCAAAATTCTTCGGAGTCCCGTATGAGGGCTTCAACAGCGGGCGTATCCGCTCCGAGATGCTGCACGGGCCGTTGAAGCGCGACTTCCTGATGGAGCAGGGCTGGATTCCGGTGGAGGAAACACCAGAGGGGTTGGTGGTCATGTGCATGGACCCCGAGGCTGTGCGGGGTTCCCGCATCGTGCCCCAGGTTTTCCAGCGCATGACCAAGTTTGCCTACCGGGTGACCACGCAGACGGAATTCGAGGAGACCCTGAGCCAGCTCTACGGTGCGGGAGTCGAAGGCGGCAGCATTGACGAGCTGTTGGCCGATCTGAGCGCCCCGGCCGATGACGACGGCGGCGATGACTCTTCGCTGGAGTCCGCCGCAGCAGACAACGAGCTCGTCAAGTTTGTGAACAAGGTCATTGTGGATGCCTACAACATGAAGGCCTCCGACATCCATATTGAGCCGCTCCCGGGAAAGGCCAAGACAGGGATCCGGTTGCGCATTGACGGCAGCTTGCAACCCTATATTGAAGTTCCCGCGCATTTTCGCCAGGCCATGATCACCCGGCTGAAAATCATGTGCGATCTGGACATCTCGGAAAAGCGCAAACCGCAGGACGGCAAGATCAAGTTCAAGAAATTTGGTCCGCTCGACATTGAATTGCGCGTGGCCACCATCCCGTCAGCCGGCGGCGTGGAAGACATCGTCATGCGCATATTGGCCGCGGGCGAGCCGATTCCGCTCGAAAAACTCGGCTTGACGCCCCACAACCGGGACCGGGTCGAAAAGACAGTCAGCAAGCCCTACGGCTTGTTCTATGTGTGCGGGCCCACGGGCTCAGGCAAGACCACCACACTGCATTCGATTCTCAAATTCCTCAATACGCCCGACACCAAGATATGGACCGCTGAAGACCCCGTTGAAATCACGCAAAAAGGGCTGCGGCAGGTGCAGGTCAACAAAAAGGCCGGCATTGACTTCGCGCTCGTGATGCGCGCCTTCCTGCGGGCGGATCCGGACATCATCATGGTGGGCGAATCACGCGACAAGGAAACAGTGTCCATGGGCGTTGAGGCCTCGCTCACGGGGCACCTGGTTTTCTCGACCTTGCACACCAACTCGGCGCCGGAGTCGATCACCCGCTTGCTGGACATGGGCATGGACCCCTTCAATTTTGCCGATGCCCTGCTGGGCATCCTGGCCCAGCGGCTGGCCAAGCGCCTGTGTGATTGCCGCGAGGGCTACTCCCCCGATGGCGAGGAGATCAAGACTTTTGTGGCCGAATACGCTGAAGACCTGCGCCATACACCCGCTTGGAAAGCTGATTACGCAGGCGAGGCCAGAAAACTCTACGAGAGCTGGGTCAAAATCTATGGCGAGGGTGGAAAAATCCAGTTCTATCGTCCCGTGGGCTGCGACAAATGCGGCAAATCCGGCTACAAAGGCCGGATCGGACTTCACGAGTTGCTGATCGCCGATGACCCGATCAAGAAACTGATCCAGGAGCGCGCCCGGGTGGCAGAGATTTTTGTCGCTGCAGTCGAAAGTGGTATGCGCACACTGAAGATGGACGGCATGGAGAAGATCATGATGGGAATCACGGACCTCAAGCAGGTGCGGTCGGTCTGCATCAAGTGACTGCACAAAAATGTCAGTTTTCTGCGAGGAATGGCAGAACTTGTTTCACGTATTGACGTCTGTGGCGCAAAACGGCGGGCTGTTGCCTGTTTCAACACGCTGAAGTCTTGGCACAGAAGCTGCTCTTTCCCTTGGCCCAACTTTTTTCACTGAGGAGTTTTTAAATGAAGCGTTCCATGCAAAAGGGTTTTACCCTGATCGAATTGATGATCGTGGTTGCGATCATCGGTATTCTGGCCGCCGTGGCCCTGCCTGCTTACCAGGACTACACCAAGCGCGCCAAGATGTCTGAAGTGATTCTGGCGTCGTCGGCTTGCCGCACGTCGATCACCGAAGTGTTCCAGACCAACAGCGCGACCAGTTTGCCTGCTGCTGGGCAATGGGGCTGCGAGAGCTCCACTGCCACGTCCAAATATGTGAAGAAGGTCGATACTGATGCCAATGGCGGCATCATCGTAACTGCCACTGGTTTTGGTGACACCGCCATTGACGATGCGACGGTAAGCTTGGTGCCGACCGCCGCCGGTAATGGGGCCATCACGGCTTCCGCTCCGCTGTCGCAGTGGATTTGTGGCAACCGCGCAGTCCTGAACGGCGGTTCCGCCGTGACGACGGTTCCTGCCAAGGTCTTGCCGGGTTCCTGCCGCGGTAGCTGATGATTCGGGCTTTTTTGCCCGTGATGGAAACGCCCCCTTGGGGGCGTTTTTCGTTGGGCGCCCTGGTTGCGCTTGTGGGCGGGCCGAGCCTCTTGCTGGTGAGTTGGCTTGCCACGGAGCATTTTCCACCTTGGGTCAGTTGGCATCTGGAGGCGGCGGCTTTTGTCGCCGTATATCTGTCTGCCCTGACCGGGTTGGCGGTCGTGCTGCGTCGCCGCAAGAGTTTCACAGTAGGTATTCCCGCTTTTGTGATGCCGCTTGTTGCGCTGATCGGCGTTGTTCAGTTTCAAGCGCAGTTGGGCATCGTCCCTTTCTGGGGAGATGCCCTCGTTGTCACCGTTTACATCGCCCTCTGCATCACCTGTTTGACGATTGGTTTCAATGCGGGTTCCAATCTTGCAAAGTCGCATCGTCCGGGCGCCGAAGATGTCACGCTCCAGAATTTGCTGGCGTGGACTTTGGCAGCAGGTGCGTTGCTGTCTGCAGTCATCGCGTTCGCTCAGGTTTTTGAGTTATGGGAGAGCGCAGGCTGGATTGTCAGGATGCCGGATTTGCGTCGCCCAGGGGGCAACCTCGGGCAGGCCAATCAATTGGCGACCTTGCTGGTCATGGGCATGGCAAGCATGTTGTTTCTGTATGCCACGGAAAAGCTCTCGCATCTCACCTCGGCTCTCATGTTTATGGTTCTCGCGGCAGGGCTGGCGCTGACCGAATCCCGTGCAGGTGCTTTATCCATGTTGATGTTGCTTGTCTGGTGGCAAATCAAGCGGAAAGCCGTTGCTCCGCACATTCCCGTGCTCGCAGGGCCGGCTTGTGCAGCAGTGTTTGCAGGGATGTTCTTTGCCTGGCCACGACTGCTAGAGTTTTTGCAGATTGTGGACGGGAGCATTGCTAACCGATTTACAGCCGGAAGTCTGAGATTCCAGATTTGGCCTCAACTGCTTGAGGCCGCATGGCAACATCCATGGACAGGTTGGGGTGCCATGGGTGTTTCCAGGGCGCACAACGCAGTAGCGGACGCGTACACAGTTAGCGAGCCCTATAGCTACAGCCACAATTTCATTCTTGATGCCACCTTGTGGTTCGGTTTGCCTATGGCGATCGGTATGGTGACGATGGGGTGCTGGTGGCTGAATCGCAGGGTGCGGGAAGCGTCCAGCGCAACGCCTTGGTTCTGCCTTGCGGTGGCATTGCCTATGGTGCTTCACTCCCTACTGGAGTATCCGTATGCCTATGCCTATTTCCTGGTGCCGGTCTTCTTGCTAATTGGCGTGCTGGAGGGCGCGGCCGGTGCCCCGGCCGTTTTCAATTTCGATGTCAAAGTGGCGCTGGCTATTTCGTTGCTGTTGAGTGCGCTCATGCTGGCGACTGCCGTCGAGTACATGGAGGCGGAGGAGGACTTCCGCATCGTCCGGTTTGAGGCTCTGAAGATTGGAACGACCCCGCCAAGCCATCACGAGCCGCGCCTCGTTTTGCTGACACAACTCGGCGCACTTCTCAGCGGATCCCGAATCGAAATCCGGAATGGCATGCCACCCAGTGAGATCCAAAGGCTCAGAGACCTCGCCCTCAGATATCCATGGAGCGCCACGCAATACCGGTATGCCCTGGCGCTCGCACTGAATGGCGACAAGACCGAAGCCATCCGGCAACTGAAAGTCATGAGGTCGCAGCGAGGGGACAAGCTCTACGGGCAGATCAAAGACAACATCAAGCAACTGTCCCTGGAGCGCTACCCGGAGTTGCGTTCCCTGGCCTTGCCCTGAGGACACGTGCGACCAGTGTCACTCCAAGCGGTACGCCAGCCCAGCAACGGGAATCGCTCGGGTGACGCATCTGCCGCTTTCGGCAGGTTTGCGTTCGTCGGGTTGATGGCGTTGCCATGGCTCATCGCCGTTGCACCGGGCCCTTCACCCGGCGTCGTTCCGTGGCTGGTCAGCGTCGGCTGCGCCGCGCTGCTTGGTGCCCTGGCAAGACCGGGGCAGGGAAGTCTCGCAGGGGCTTGCTGGCGTGATCTCATCGCCACGGCCTGGCTTTCAGCCGCCGTGATCAGCAGCGCAATTGCACTGTTGCAGTACTTTGGGTGGGCGCACTACTTCACACCTTTGGTGAATGCGTCAGAGCCTGGACTGGCATTTGGCAATCTCCGTCAACGGAATCAGCTGGCCACGCTGACGATGATTGGCCTGGTCGCCGCGTTGTGGCGGGCCTCGAAGGGACTTGCGGGCTGGCGCCTGTACGGCGCTGTCCTTGTGTTGGCGATTGCCAATGCCTCAACGGTCTCTCGTACAGGCTTGTTGCAGTTGGCGCTCGTGACGTTCTTAAGCCTGTCCTGGTGGCGATCGGCCAAGCCATTGCGCCTTTGCGCTGTTGCATGGGGGTTCTATGTGGTGGCCAGCCTTGGGCTTCCGCTGCTTCTGAGGACGTTGTCGGATGCCGATGCCGCCCACGTCTGGTGGCGGTTGTCCGCCAGCACAGGTTGTTCGAGCCGCATGATTCTCTGGTCCAACGTGCTTCACCTCATTGGTGAGAAGCCATGGTTGGGATGGGGCTGGGGCGAGCTGGACTATGCGCATTACTACACCCTCTATCAAGGCCCCCGATTCTGCGAGATTCTCGACAATGCGCATAACCTGCCGTTGCATCTGGCCGTGGAGCTCGGCATCCCGGTGGCCGCCGCAGCGTGCTGCGCATTCATCTGGCTCCTCTGGCGTGGCGCGCCGTGGCGGGAAACGGATCCCATGCGCCAGATGGCGTGGGCGGTTCTGGCACTCATCCTGTTTCACAGTCTGGTCGAGTATCCGCTGTGGTACGGGCCATTCCAGATGGCTGTTGGCCTGGCCATGGTCATCCTCTGGCGTGTGTCTGCGCGTGTACCCTCCGGAATTCCCTGGCAAATGCCGGCGACATTGCGGCTGGGCATCGCGGGTGTTGTTCTGGCGGGGGTCGCGTATGCGTCATGGGACTACTACCGCGTGTGCCAGATCTACCTGCCACAGGCGCAGCGATCAGCCGCTTTCCGCGATAACACCCTGGAAAAGATTGGTGACTCGTTGCTCTTTGGCAGTCAGGTGCGGTTTGCCGAGCTCACCACCACACCGTTAACGCGCGCCAATGCGGAGCATCTGGGCAGCCTGGCGCTCGACCTGCTCCACTTTTCGCCGGAGCCTCGCGTGATCGAGATCCTGGTCGAAAGCCTGGTCCTGCAGAGGCGAGACGACGAGGCCCTTGCGCACATGATGCGATTCCGTGCGGCGTTCCCCAGGGAGTACGCCAGCTGGACGCGCCGTTACGCGGACTCAAGCCCTTCGCCGCTTCCCGGGATTAGGGCGCCGTAAAGCTGCCCGATTTCCCGCCGTGTTTCTCCAGCAACTTCACGCCGGTGATGGTCATGCCCCGGTCCACGGCCTTGCACATGTCGTAGATCGTCAGCAAGGCGATCTGGACGGCCGTCAGGGCCTCCATCTCCACGCCCGTGGGGCCGACGGTTTCGACAGTACCCGTGCAGTTGATGGCGGGCTTCTCCTCATCCGCTTCAAACGTCAGTGCGACGCGTGTCAGGGACAGAGGATGGCAGAGGGGAATCAGGTCGCTGGTCTTCTTGGCCGCCTGGATGCCGGCAATCCTGGCAATTCCCAGCACGTCGCCCTTGCTCGCAGTACCTGACTGGATCAATGCGAGCGTGGCCTCCCGCATTTCAATGCGGCCACCCGCCACGGCCACCCGGTGACTCGGCATTTTGCCGCCCACGTCGACCATGTGGGCCTGGCCTTGTGCGTCGAAGTGCGTCAGGGAATTCATGTTTCGGAAAAGTGGTGGTAAAAACCGTTTACAGGCTCTTCATCCTGCTGACGCATCATACGATCATGATTCACTGGAAAGACCGATTCCGCGCCGCCGGCATTCATCTTTGCATCAGCCTGACCATTGCGGCATTGGCCGCGCTGCTGGTTTTTGGCATCTGGTTCCCCTACCCCTACCGGGAAATTTCCGGTGGTCGTGAGCTGTTCTTCATTGTGGTCACGGTTGACGTCATCCTTGGGCCACTGATCACGCTGGCAATTTTCAATCGGCGCAAGCCCAAGGCCGAGTTGACGCGGGATCTGGCGATCGTCGGCCTGATCCAGCTGGCGGGCCTGGGCTATGGGCTTTGGACTGTGGCATTGGCACGGCCCGTGCACCTGGTCTTCGAGATCGACCGTTTCCGGGTCGTGCACGCGGTGGACATCCCGGAAGAGGAACTCGGCAAGACCCCGCCCGGCATCAGGGCCTTGCCGTTGACGGGCCCCACGCTGCTGGCCGTTCGCCCGTTCCGCAACGACAAGGAGAAGCTGGACACAACACTCGCTGCACTGCAGGGTGTTGCGTTGGGCGCGCGCCCCGATCTTTGGCAAGACTATGCATCTGCCAAGGCCTCGGTGCTTGCGACTGCCAAGCCTGTGACTTTGCTTGAGAGCCGCTTCCCTGCCCGGGCCGCCGAGATCGACGCGGTGCTCCAGGCGGCTGGCCGGCGCCCCGGCTCGACGGCCTTCGTACCCATGACCGGCAGAAAGGCTTTCTGGACCGCCTTCGTCGACCCCGTCACGGCCGACGTGGTGGCCTTCATGCCACTGGATTCATTTTGAAACCGCGGTACACCTCAAAAAAGTCCACAGCCCGCGCCTGTCTTGCACAGCTTGCTCTTGTTTTGGGAGCGATCTTTGCGGGAATCCCGGCGCCTGCCTCGGCCCAGCTCCCCACCCTCGGCGACGGCAGTGAACTCTCCACGGGGGCCGAGCGGCGGCTTGGAGAGAAGATCGCCAGGGAGTTGTACCGGGACCCGGATTACATCGATGACCCGGTCCTGGCTGAGTATGTGCAGGCCATCTGGGAGCCTTTGCTCGCCGCCGCGCGGCTGCGCGGCGAGGTCACACCCGAGCTGGACGAGCGCTTTGCCTGGCAGATCCTGCTGGGCAAGGACCGGACCATCAACGCGTTCGCGTTGCCCGGCGGCTACCTGGGCCTGCAGCTGGGTCTGGTCGCGGTGGTGGCCAACCGTGACGAGCTCGCGTCGGTGCTCGCGCATGAGCTCAGCCACGTGACCCAGCGCCATATCTCGCGCCTGATGACCCAGCAGAACCGGCAGACGCCCTGGGTGATAGGCGCGATGATCCTGGGCGCCATCGCGGCCAGCAAGAACCCCGACGCCGGCAACGCCGTCATCGCGGGCGGCCAGGCACTGGCGATCCAGAACCAGCTGAACTTCTCGCGCGACATGGAGCGCGAGGCCGACCGCATCGGCTATGGCGTGATGACGCAAGCCGGCTTCGAGCCGCTGGGCTTCGTGACCATGTTTGACAAGCTCCAGCAAGCCTCCCGGCTCAACGAAAACGGCTCCTTCCCGTACCTGCGCACCCACCCCATGACCACCGAGCGCATGGCCGACATGCAGGCGCGCCAGCAGTTGGCCGGGCGCAGCGTCACGCCGACGCCCCCCACGCTGCAACACGCCATGGTGGTGGCTCGGGCCCGTGTGCTGTCGAGCCCGGGGGTCGATGGCTTGCGTGCGCTGGCCACCGAAGCCCAGGTTCCGGGCTGGCCTTCGCTGAGTCCGGCCAGGCAGGCTGGCAGCCTGTATGCCGCCGCACTGGCCAGCCTGAAGCTGCGGGATGCGGCGGCGGCGCGCCGGTTCGCGCTTCAGCTGCAGGACCTTGTGAAACAGGACGTGGCGGCTTCCCGTCTGGCGCGCTTGCTGGTGGCCGAGATCGCGCTGGACGCGGGCGATGCGGCTGGCGCCGCCGCCCTGTTGCCGGCCGTCTCGGCGGGGCGGCCCGACCTGCTGCTGCGGGCTCAGGCCGAGACGCGCGGCGGGCACCCCGAGCGGGCCACATCGGCGCTGCAGACCTGGACCGCGCTGCACCCGCGCGATGCCACGGCCTGGCAATTGCTGGCCGGCGCTTACGCGGCCCAGGGGCAACCGGTGCGGGCCATTCGCGCCGAAGCCGAGGCCCAGGTCGCGCACCTGGACTACGCGGCGGCCATGGACCGTTTCAAGGCCGCCCAGGAGCTGGTGCGCCAGAAGGCGCGCACGGGGACGCTGGGCGAGGACCACATCGAGGCATCGATCATCGACACCCGGACGCGGCAGGTGGAGTCACTGCTTCGGGAACAGGCGCTCGAGCGCTGACTCGATCACGATGCCCAGCACCGAATAGATCAGCGAGCCCAGCAGCGCGGCCGCGAAGCCCTGCACGTGAAAGCCGTCGAGCACCGCGGCCGCGGCCCAGAACATCAGCGCGTTGATCACGAACAGGAACAGCCCCAGCGTGACCAGCGTGACCGGCAACGTCAACACCACGAGCACGGGCCGGACCACGGTGTTGAACAGGCCGATCACAAAGGCGGCAATCAGCGCCGCGGTGAAACTCTTCACCTCGACGCCGGCATAGACATAGGCCACCAGCAACAACGAGGCGGCACTGAGCAGCCATTTGACAATCAGTTTCATGGCCGCGGAGCATAGCACCGGCGCGCCGAACCGTCATCCCGCGCGGTCGGGCCCCGCCACGGTCTCAATCCGCCGCCAGCACCAGTATCGCGCCCATGCCGAGCGCCGCGCCGGGCAGGGTCCAGCGGCCGTCGTGAGCGGCGGGCTGGTCTGCCGTGACGGGTGGCAGGTCCTGGCCAAAGCGCGGACGCCGCGCGTCCAGCACCCGCAGGGTGCCGTGTTCCGCCTTGAGCCGGTCCGTGAGTTCGGGCAGGGGGCCCTTGGCCAGCACCTGGGTCACGACATCCCCATGGCCTTGCAAGCCTGGCACCAGTTCTCCAAACAGCTTGTCGGCCCATTTGGTGCGCCAGTTCTCGCGCGCGCTGTGGCTGACCCACTTGCTGATGCGCCGGGTCATGCGCGGGGCGCAGGCCACCAACACCCAGTGGGTGGCTGTGGCCTGACCGCCCTGCGGCGCGCTGCCGCGCATGGGGGCCAGTTGCTGCTGCGCATGGGCCGCGTCGTCCACGTACACGATGATTTTTTCCATGAGGGTCTCCTGGTGAAATGAGTGGGAAGGGTCAGGCCGCGTGGCCCGGTTCCTGTTGGGCCCGGCGGTTTCTGAGCCAGCCGGCGGCCAGCACGCCGACGATGGCCAGCGCGCAGACCGACCAGTACGCGAACTGGTGCGCGGCCTCGGGCCCCTTGAAAACGGCAGCCAGCAGGTTTTCATTGACGATCATCTTGCCGGCCGTGAAGGCGAGCACCGACGCGCCGATGTAGATGATCGCGGGGAAGCGCTCCACCAGGCGAAGCACCAGCGTGCTGCCGAACACCACGATGGGGATGCTCACCAGCAGGCCGATGATCACGAGGTCGAACGCGCCGTGCGCCGCGCCCGCGACGCCCAGCACGTTGTCGATGCCCATGATCGCATCGGCGACCACGATGGTCTTCATGGCGCCCCAGAACGTGGTGACCACCGGGCCGCCGTGCCCGTTGTCGCCGTCCTGGTTGGCGATGAGCTTGTAGGCGATCCACAGCAGTGCGAGCCCGCCCACCAGCATCAGGCCCGGGATCTTGAGCAGCCAGACCACGCCCACGGTCATGGCCGAGCGGACCACGATGGCGCCCACCGTCCCCCAGACGATGGCTTTTTTCTGCAGGTGCTGTGGCAGGCCGCGCGCGGCCAGCGCGATCACGATCGCGTTGTCGCCTGCCAGCACGAGGTCGATGAGGACGATGGCCAGCAGGGCTGACCACCAGGGGGCTGAAAGAAACTCCATGACAAAACTCCGGGTAGGACCGATCAACAACCGGAACCCGTTCAGTCAGTGGAGATGTGATGGTGGATCACAATCACGCTTCGACCGAACCTGGCTCAGGTTCCGTGTCGAAGGTCTTGCTCGGCATGGTGTCATGCGGATATGTGCCCAACAAGCCGGAAGGTGTACTTCGTATTGACGACTTTGTTGATCACCCTTGCCGCGATGCCCTGGGGCACCTCCCTGTGCAGCGAGAGTGGGGAGCTACTCCCCTTCGTGGGTGTATTAAAGCAGTACGCTTCGCGGCTGGCAAGCCAATGACCCCACGAATTCTTTTCGCGATTTAAAGAAAAAGAGGCTGTAGTCCTTGCCTGGCGGCCACTTTGTGCTATTTAAAAGATAGCGAAATTTCGCAAGGCCCATCGCCGGCCACCGGCCAGCGGGCTTCGCACACCGCAACCGAGGCACGCGCTATCATGCCCCTCCCCCTGCACACACCCATGGCCGGAATCCACATCACCGACATTGAAGCCGCCATCAATTTCTGGCGCGGGAAAAAACCCTCGCCCGATGGCATCACGCTCGCACCCGAACTGCGCGCGCTGGCCGAGGTGTATGCGCTGATGATTTACTACCATGAGGACGAGGCCGACGAGACCGGCTTTCCGCCCGAGGCCCTGGCCGCCTGGCGGGCCTGGTATGACACGACGCCCGACACGCCCTGCATCGCGATCTGCTCCACCAGCCAGGGCGATGCCGACTGCAAGGGTTGCGGACGCACCTTCGAAGAAGTGCAGCGCTGGCCCGAGATGAGTCCCGCTGAAAAACGCCAGGTCTGGCGCCGCATCACCCAGCAAAGCGAGGCCTGGCGCTTCAACCGGTACGCCGAGCGTGCCGTGGAGTCGCGGGATCTGCCGCCAGCGCCGCCATCAACGCCGGCCGACTGACACCTCATGCTGCGGCTGACCCAGGCTCCCAATATCGCGATCGCCACACTTTGGGTCGACACCTTGCGTGAAGCCGGCATCGCCGCATCGCTGCAGCGCTACTTCCTCAGCAGTGCCGCGGGCGATCTGCCGCCCGACCAGTGCCTGCCAGAAATCTGGCTCAACCATGAGGAGCAGGAAGAAGCGGCCCGAGCCCTGTTGCACGCGTTGCAGAACCTGCCGCAGCGCCGCTGGGCCTGCGCCTGCGGCGAAATCGTGGAGGGCGGCTTCGAGCAGTGCTGGAACTGCGGGCGCGCCATGCCCTGACGGCGCGGCCCGCCGGCCTACTTCCAGCGCAGCGGCTCGATGTCGATGCTGCGGGCGCCATCGCCCAGCATCAGCGCCCCTTCCTGCAGCGTGGCCTGCAGCTGCATGCTGCGCTGGGCCAGCGCAGCCAGCGCCTGCGAAGCCACCGTGGGCACCCGCCACACGCTCAGGTTCTGCGGCCGCGTGAGCTTGTTCTGGATGCCGCGCCACCAGATTTCGGCGGCGTGGTTGAAGCAGTACACCATCACCTGGTCGGCCTTGCCGCAGGCCTTGATCACGGGCTTGTCCTCGGGTTGCCCCACCTCGATCCACAGCCGGGTCTGCCCCGTAAAGTCGCGTAGAAACACATCCGGGTCGTCCGGGTCGGACAGGCCCGCGCCAAAGCCCAGCGTGCCGTCGCCGTTGCACACGGTTTGCAGCTGGTGGGCATTGATGGCCAGCGCAGCCAGCCGGATCATCATGCGCTCGTCGGTCTCGCTCGGGTGGCGCGCCAGCGTCAGTGTGTGGTCCGCGTAGTAGCCGTGGTCAATGTCGGCGACCTGCAGGTTCGCCTTGAAGATGGTGGATTTGAGAGCCAATGGGTTCGATCAGTGAGGTTTCGCCGCCGGGCCGCCCCAAGGCGGAACGCGGCCCCCTCGGGGGGCAGGGAGCGACACGCAGTGCACGACCGTGGGGGCCGTTTTCGCCGCCGGGCCGCCCCAAGGCGGAACGCGGCCCCCTCGGGGGGCAGGGAGCGACACGCAGTGCACGACCGTGGGGGCCATTTCAGACGCGGCGGGCCAGCTCGGCCGCCTTGCCGGTGTAGCTGGCCGGGGTCATGGCCAGCAGCCGGTCTTTTTCTTCCTGGGGAATCTCCAGCGAGCGGATCAGCCCGTGCAGGTCTTCGGCCCGCACGGTCTTGCCGCGCGTGACTTCCTTGAGCTTCTCGTAGGCGCCCTGCACGCCGTAGCGGCGCATCACGGTCTGGATCGGCTCGGCCAGCACTTCCCAGGCGGCGTCAAGGTCGTCAGCCAGCGCTTCTTCGTTGAGCTCCAGCTTGTTCAGGCCGGTCAGCAATGACTGGTAGGCCAGCGCCGCGTAACCCAGCGCCACCCCCATGTTGCGCAGCACGGTGGAGTCGGTCAGGTCGCGCTGCCAGCGGCTGATGGGCAGCTTCTCGCTCAGGTGGCGCAGCAGCGCGTTGGCCAGGCCCAGGTTGCCCTCGGCGTTTTCGAAGTCGATCGGGTTGACCTTGTGCGGCATGGTCGACGAGCCGATCTCGCCGGCCTTCAGGCGCTGCTTGAAATAGCCCAGGCTCACATAGCCCCAGACGTCGCGCGAGAAATCCACCAGGATGGTGTTGGTGCGCGCCACGGCGTCGAACAGCTCGGCCATGTAGTCGTGCGGCTCGATCTGGATGCTGTAGGGCTGGAAGGTCAGGCCCAGGCCCAGCGGCTCGGGCGTCTCGATCACCTTGCGGCTGAAGGCCTCCCAGTCAAAGTCGGGCCAGGCCGACAGGTGGGCGTTGTAGTTGCCCACGGCGCCATTCATCTTGCCCATGATGCTCACGCCGGCGATGCGCTCGCGCGCCGCCGCCAGCCGCATGACCACGTTGGCGATTTCCTTGCCCACCGTGGTGGGGCTGGCCGTCTGGCCGTGGGTGCGGCTGAGCATGGACACCGCCGCATGGGCATGGGCCATCTCGCGCAGCTTGCCGATCACCGCGTCCAGCGCCGGCAGGATCACGAGGTCGCGCCCGGCCTTGAGCTGCAGGGCATGGCTGGTGTTGTTGATGTCCTCGCTGGTGCAGGCGAAATGGACGAACTCGCTGGCGGCCTTGAGTTCGGGGCGGGCCTCGAACTTGGACTTGATCCAGTACTCCACGGCCTTCACGTCGTGGTTGGTGGTCTTTTCGATGTCCTTGATGGCGGCGGCATCGGCCTCGCTGAAGTTCTTGGTCAGGCCGAGCAGGTAAGTGCGGGCTCCGGGGCTCAGGGGCTTGAACTGGGTGAATCCGGCGTCGCTGAGCGCAATGAACCAGACGACCTCGACCTGCACGCGCCGGTGCATGTAGCCCTGCTCGCTCATCAGGGGCCGCAACTGGGCGAGTTTGGCGGCATAGCGGCCGTCCAGCGGCGAAAGTGCCGAAATCGTGGAAAAAGTCATATCCGCGATTGTAGGTCTGGGCATTTGGGCCTCCCCGCCGGCCGGTTGTCTCCGTGGCACCACAGGCCCGCGGTGCCCTTCACCTAAAATTGGCCGTCTAAGATAACTCGAACAGTCAGAGAGCCACCATGAAGTTGATCGGTGCCGTTACCAGCCCTTACGTGCGCAAAGTGCGCATCGTCATGGCCGAGAAAAAGCTGGACTACCAATTCGTCGCCGAGGACGTGTGGGCGGCCGACACCACCATTGGCCAGTCCAATCCGCTGGGCAAGGTGCCCTGCCTGGTGATGGAAGGCGGCGAGGCGCTGTTTGATTCCCGCGTGATCGTCGAGTACCTCGACACCCTCTCGCCCGTGGGCAAGCTGATTCCGGCCATGGGCCGCGAGCGTGCCGAGGTCAAGACCTGGGAAGCACTGGCCGACGGCGTGCTGGACGCGCTCATCCTGGCCCGCCTCGAAGCCACCTGGCCCGGGCGCACCAAGGCCCAGCGCAGCACCAGCTGGATCGACCGGCAGGTGGCCAAGGTTCACACCAGCCTGGCGGCCATGAGCAAGGGTCTGGGCGACAAGCCCTACTGCGCTGGCATCCATCTGAGCCTGGCCGACATCGCCGTCGGCTGTGCGCTGGGGTACCTGGATTTCCGGTTCCCCGAGATTGACTGGCGCACCGCCCATCCCAGTCTGGCCAAGTTGCATGAAAAGCTCATGCAGCGCCCCAGCTTCGCTGACAGCCTGCCGGCCTAACTGGCCGCGCGGCGCCTGAGCCAGCGCATCAGGCTCCCCACCGCCGGCAGCTTTTCATAGAGCTCTTCCGCCGCGTCCCAGTAGTCGCGGTGGGCGCTGATGCGGCCATCCGGCGCCAGCACCAGGTGCGAGCCGCCGCGCACCACCTGCTCCACGCCCCGGCGGAAGCGGCGGAAAAAGAACCTGAACTCCCACACCAGAAAGCACTGGTGGCCGTCCACCACGCGCGCGGTGATGACAAAGCGCGGGCGGTCCAGCGCCACATACATGTGGCTGAAGACCTGCTGGATCCCGGCCAGGCCGCGGACCTCGTTGAACGGGTCCTTGAAGCTCGCGTCGGGCGTGTAGAAGTCGCCCATGCGCGCCACGTCGGCGGGTGTCAGTGCCGTGAAGAAGGCCTCGATGCGGGCAACGGCGTCCCTCATAGGCCGGTGAAGCGGCGGATCAGCGCGAAGTACAGCCGGTGGGGCAACAGCTGCAGGGTTTTCATCCAGCGCGTGAATCGTTTGGGAAAGTGGATTTCAAAGCGGCCGCGCCGCCATCCCGCGAGTATCTCCTGCGCCGCCTGCTCGGGCGTGATCAGCGCGGGCATGCGGAACTGGTTCTGCGCGGTCAGTGGCGTCTCCACAAAGCCGGGGCTGATGATGCTCACGCCAACCCCTATATCGCGCAGGTCCACATACAGGGTCTCGCCCAGATTGATCAGTGCTGCCTTGGTGGGCCCGTAGGCCAGGCTCTTGGGCAGGCCGCGGTAGCCGGCCACGCTGCTGACCAGGCTGATGTGCCCGGCCCGGCGCTGCACAAAATGCGGCAGCACCGCGTCCAGCACGTTGAGCGCGCCCACGTAGTTGATCTGTTCGTGCTTGAGCATCTCGGCCAGGTCGAACTCGGTGGCGCGCTGTTCGCGGTAGTAGCCCGCGCAGTACACCACGCAGTCCAGCGGACCGGTCGCAAAAATCGTGTGCGCCGCGGCCCGCACGGCGCCGTGGTCGCGGGCGTCCAGCGGCAGGGCGACGGACCCGGGGTGGGCCGCCACAAAGCTGTTGAGCGACTCGGCGCCGCGCGCTGACAGGTACACGCGCGCGCCCTGGGCATGCAGGGCCGACGCGGTGGCGCGGCCGATGCCGGTGGAGGCACCCACCAGCCAGACCGAGCGCCCCTGCCAGGGGGGCTGCGGCGGATTCAGGGGTGCGAACCAGCGCCGTTTGCTATGGTTTTCATAGCTGGACATGGCTGTCTGGTGTGGACTAAAGGCGGTTTTGATCATCTTTTGTTGAAGGACAGCGTCACTTCCCCGAGCTGGACCCCGAACTTGCTCATCACAGCCTTGTTGAGCAGGACGCGGTCGGTCATGAGGTACATCCAGTCGTCAAACTGCACCTCGTAGGTGGTGCCGTTGACCGGCAGCGCGAGCGTGTACTGCCAGCGGAAGGCGTTGCCGGCGGACTCACCCCGGGCCTCGCCCACCACGTCGTCGGCGCGGCCGGTATAGCGGCCGTTGGCCAGCCGGGTCAGCCGCCAGACGCGGCGCTGCCGGCTGCCGTCGGAATAGCTGAAGTCCTCGTCCAGCACCCCCTGGTCGCCCTGCCAGCTGCAGGCCATGACCACGGTGAAGCGCTTGACGACCTTGCCCGAGCGGTCGGTGAACACGCCCCACGCATCGATCGTGCCGTTGAAGTACTGGCGAAGGTCCAGCACCGGCTTTTCAGCGGCGTAGTCGTTGACCTGGGGCCCGGCGCAGCCGGTGGCGGCCAGCGCGGCGGCACCGGCCGCGGCGATCAGCAGACGTCGTTTCATGAGGGGATGGCTCCAGGGCGAATCAGGGTGAGGTACAGCGTGCCGGCGGCCAGCAGTTTCAGCGCGCAGGGCAGCAGGCAATAGGCCAGCACCAGCACCTGCAGCGCGCCCTCGCTGCGGCTGCCGGGCGTGTAGCCAAACAGGCCCAGCAGCGGCAGCGCCAGCCCGGCGGCCAGTGCCAGGTTGAGCTTGGTGGCAAAGTTCCACCAGCCAAAGTAGGCGCCTTCGGCCTGGCCGCGGTCGCCCGCGTCGGCAATCACGCCGGCCAGCAGGGCGCCGGGCAGCGCCAGGTCGGTGCCCAGCGCCACGCCCGACAGCGCGCACACCACCAGGAAGGGCATGGTGTCGCCGGCGCCCAGTTGCGTGGCCCAGATGAACACCGCCATGGCCAGGGCCATGCCCGCCAGCCAGCAGCGCGCCAGGCCCAAGCGGCGCACGGCGCGCAGCCACAGCGGCATGGACAGCGCCGCGCAGAGAAAGTAGCTGCCCAAAAAGGCCGGCTCCACCTCGCGCGGCGCCTGCAAGCGGTCCTGCACAAAGAACAGCACGAGCGTGGCCGGCACGGCGCTGGCGATGCCGTTGAGCACAAACACCGCGAGCAGGCGGCGGAACGCGGGCCTGGAAAACGGCAGCCACAGGCTGGCGGAAGACGCGTCGGGCCGGGGCACGGGCGGGCGGGCCCGGGTCCAGGCCAGCCAGCCCAGCAGCAGCAGCACGGCGAATGCGACGGCGGTGGTGGCCAGCCCCAGCAGCGCGGGCAGCACCGAGGCCAGCAGCACGCCCACCAGCCCCAGCCCCTCGCGCCACGAGACGATGCGGCTGCGCTGCAGCTCGTCGCCGCCCAGCATCGCGCCCCAGGACTGGTGCGCCACGCTCAGCACGCTGTAGGCCGCATAGGTCAGGACCAGGATCAGGCTGGCCCACAGCAGCAGGGCCTGCGGTTCGCGCGCGGGCGGGAAGAACAGCAGCGCAAATCCGGCGGCCAGCGCCACCGCGGCCATGGCGCCCAGCGCCAGCACGGCCCGGGTGGAATGGGAGAACAGCCGGTCGGTGACGCGGCCGATCAGCGGGTCGATCAGGGCGTCCAGCAGGCGCGCGCCCAGCAGCACCGCGCCCAGCGTGGCCAGGGGCACGCCAAACTCGCGCGCATAGTGGTTGGGCAGGATCACATACAGCGGCAACGCCACAAACGCCAGCGGCAGACCGAGCAGGCCATAGGCCAGGCCGTCGCGCGCGGAGAAGGCGCGTGCTGTCACGGGCTGGCTCCGGCCAGCAACTGGCTGCGCATGGCGGGCTCCGAGGTCTGCGGCGACAGCCAGATGCCCATGAAGGTGCTGGCAAAAGCCGGGTCGCGCACCTCGCCCAGCGGCTGGCCGTTGAAGAGAAAGCGCACGCCGGCGCCGGGCTGGTAGATGCCGGTCAGGCGGTCGCCTTCCCTGACGTTGGGAAACAGCCGTGTCATCTCGGCCAGCCAGGCCTTGCCCTGCTCGGGGGTGAACCCGGCCACGCGCTGCATTTCCTTGAGCGAACGCTGCGCAATGGCGGCGCCGTCAAAGCTGCGCAGGTAGGCCAGCTCCAGGCTGAACGCATGGTCCGCGTAGTGGGCCGCACTGAACCCGGGCGCCACCCAGAGGCGGGCGTTGTAGATGCCAAAGCCGAACACCGTGAGCCGGGCGCTGCCCGCCAGCTGGGCTGACGGCAGGGCCGCGGGCTGGGCTTTGGCCTCAAAAGTGCCTGTAGTCCAGACCAGCAGGCCACAGAGCGCTACTGTTTTTGTAGCGTGTACTGCACCACGTCGATGTTCGACTTGGCGAAGGCCGCCTCGCAGTAGGCGAGATAGAACTCCCATATGCGGATGAACCTTTCATCAAAACCCAGTTGGAGGACGCGGCTGCGCGCCGCCAGGAAGCTGTCGCGCCAGCGCCGCAGCGTTTCGGCATAGTCGGCGCCAAACGCAAACTCGTCGATCACGGTCAGACCCGCTGCGCGGGCCTGGGCCTTGAACTCTCGCGGGCAGGGCAGGCAGCCCCCCGGAAAGATGTACTGCTGGATGAAGTCGGTCGAGGCGATGTAGCGGTCGAACAGCGCGTCGTCGATCACGATGCTTTGCACGCAGGCCCGGCCCCCGGGCTTGAGCAGACGGCTCACGCTCTGGAAATAGGTGGGCCAGTACTCGCGGCCCACGGCCTCCACCATTTCGATCGAGCAGATCGCGTCAAACGGCGCATCGGCAATGTCGCGGTAGTCCTGCAGCCGCAGTTCAGCGGCGGGGGCCGGCCCGGCGCGAGCCATGCGTTGCCGCGCAAAGGCCAGCTGCTCGGTGGACAGCGTCACGCCGGTGACCGAGGCCTGGAAATCCACGGCCGCCATTTCGGCCAGCGCGCCCCAGCCGCAGCCGATCTCCAGCACCCGGTCGCCGGCCTGCACGTTGGCCATGCGCAGCGCGCGGCGCACCTTGGCGTGCTGGGCCTCGCGCATGGGGCGCGAGGGGTCGCCCTCGAACCAGGCCGACGAGTAATTCATGGTGTCGTCCAGCCACAGCTCGTAGAACGCGTTGCCCAGGTCGTAGTGGGCGTGGATGTTCTTCTGGCTGTTGGCCTTGGTGTTGCGGTTCAGCAGGTGCTTGGCACGGTACAGCAGCCGCCCCGCCCAGCTGCCGTAGATCACGTCTTCCACGTTCTTGCGGTTGCTGATGAAAACCTTGAGCAGTTCGGTGAGGCTGGGGGTGGTCCAGTCGCCAGCGATGTAGCTCTCGGCAAAGCCGATGTCGCCGGACTTGAGCGAGGCGCTGCAGGCGTTCCAGTTCTTCAGCGTGATGGCGGCGTGCGGCAGTTCGCCATTGCCAAAGCACTGGGTCGAACCGTCGGGCAGCTTCACGGTGAGCGTGCCCTGCGACAGCCGCTGCATGAGCCGCAGCGCAGTGCGGGCGGCGGCTGGCGCATCTTGCGGGATCGACAGGGAGGTGGCGGTGGTGGTGTTCATGGCGGAAGGCTCGGTTCAGCGGGACACAAAAACATCAGGCGCGGCCGGCTTGCGGATGAAGCGCACACGCTTGAACCACAGCCGGGCGGCCTGCCAGTGGATGCGGGCGATCACGCCCAGGGTCATGGCGGGGTAGTTCCACAGCGCGTGCCGGACGCTGTGCGCCGTCAGGGGGCGCAGCTCGCCGCTCACGCTGGTTTGCAGCAGCGGGCCGGTGGCATCGTCATAGTCGATGCGCACCACGGTGCGCGGCGTGCCGCTGTCCGTGCGCATGAAGCGGAAGCGGTAACCTCCCTCGACCTGGCAGAACGGCGAGACATGAAACACCTTGCTGGCCGTGAGTTCGGCGCCGTAGTGCGGCGCGTCCAGCAGGTAGCAGTGACGTTCGCCAAAGGTGTTGTTGACCTCCACCACGATGGCGCGCAGCGAGCCCCCATCGTCGTCGGGGTGGCGGTGGCAGTACCAGAAGCTCACGGGCTTGAAGGTGTAGCCCAGCACGCGCGGGTAGCAGTGCAGCCAGACCTCGCCCGTGGCGTCGGTGATGCCCTGGGCAGCCAGCAGTTCGTCGAGCCACTGCACGGCGTTGTCGCGCCCGTCGCCGTGGTCACGGTCATGGAAGCTCAGGGCGCCGCGCCGGTTGTGGGCCAGCGCGCCCGCTCCGTCGCGGTGCAGGCTGCGCAGCGGCAGCATCAGGAAAAAGGTCGGGTAGGCGAAGGCATGGCGGGCTGGCCGCAGCCGCGCGTGGCGCACCTCGCCAAAGCCGATCAGGGCGGTCGCGGCCGGCGTCATGCGGGCAACCCCGCTTCGGCCGCCAGTGCCGCCACGCGCTCGGTCTCCACCAGCAGCTGGCGGGCCACGCCCAGCCCGGCCTTGAGCCCGTCTTCGTGGAAACCGTAGCCCATCCAGGCGCCGCAGAACCAGGTGTTGTGCTGGCCCTGCAGTTCATGCATCGCTTCTTGGGCCTTGAGCGCGGCCAGGTCGAACACCGGGTGGGCGTACTCGAACTCGCCCAGCACCCTGGCCGGGTCCAGTTCGCGCACCGGATTGAGCGACACCACCACCGGCTGGTCCCAGGGCAGCGGCTGCAGCCGGTTGATCAGGTAATGCAGGCAGACCTGGGCCGATTCGCGGTCGTGGCCGGCGGCGCGTTCATAGTTCCAGGCGGCCCAGGCCGCGCGGTTTTGCGGCAGCACCGAGGCGTCGGTGTGCAGCACCGCGCGGTTGGGGTGGTAGCGGATGGCGCCCAGCAGCTCGCGCTCGCGCTCGCTCGGGTGGCGCAGCAGCGCCAGCGCCTGGTCGGAATGGGTGGCCAGCACCACCCGGTCAAAGTGCTCGGCCCGGCCGTCAGTGATGACGCGCACGCCGTCGGCGCCCCGCTCGATCATCTGCACCGGGGTGTTCAGCCGCCGGTCGGCCACATGGGCCACGATCTGGTCCACATAGTGGCGCGCCCCGCCCTGCACCGTCCACCACTGGGGCCGGTCGGTCACCTGGATCAGGCCGTGGTTGTGGCAGAACCGGATCATGGTGCTGACCGGGAACTGCAGCATCTGGTCGGTCGGGCAGCTCCAGATGCAGCCAATCATCGGCAGGAAATACCAGTCGCGGAACTCGTTGCTGAAGCGGTGGGCGCGCAGGAACTCGCCCAGCGGCTGGCGCAGCTCGGCCTCCTTGCCGGCTTCGGCCAGCCGGGTGGCCAGCGCATTGAAGCGCAGCAGGTCGCGCAGCATTTTCAGGAAGCGCCAGTTCAGCAGGTTGCCCCGCTGGGCAAAGACGGTGCTCAGGCTGGCGCCGCTCCACTCCAGCGCCCCCTGGGCCGTGGCGCCCGGCACCTGCACTGAAAACGACATGTCAGACGGGGCCGTGGCCACGCCCAGTTCGCCCAGCAGGTTGATCAGGTTGGGGTAGGTGCGCTCGTTGAAGACCAGGAAACCCGTGTCCACCCCGTGGGTGACCGGCCCCTGCGGCGTGGGCAGGGTGATGTCGACCGTGTGCGTGTGGCCGCCGAAGTAGGCGCCCGCCTCGAACAGGGTGATGTCGGCGCGGCCTCGCAGCGTGTGCGCGACCGCGAGCCCCGAGATGCCCGAACCGACGATGGCGACCTTCACGCGAGGTCCCATCGGCCGGTGGCCCGTAATAAAAATGCCGCGAAGCGCCCTGAAACGAAGGAGGGAGGGAGGGAGGAGGAGAAGAAGCGTTCCAGGATTTCAACCGGGCCAACTGCACCCGGGAGGCTTCGCAGCAATAACTGAATAGAGGAAAGTCCCTGCCTTTCCCGCTGATGGAGTCGCATGCCCGCGCCACAGTTCCCAAAACAGGGGGCTTGGCGAAGGTAAATTTTTGTGAACATGGCGGGCTGGGGACTGAAAATAAAAACTTGTTAGTCGTATTGTGACTGGTCGGTATTTATTTGGCAAGCAATTGTTTTTCGATCTCCCGCAGCAGTGCAGGGCTGTCGGGGGTCACCGCGCTCGGGTAGCTGGCCACGACCTTGCCGTCCCGGCCCACCAGGTATTTGTGGAAATTCCATTGCGGCGCCTGGCCCGCCTGCGTCGCCAGGGCCCGGTAAAAGGGATGGGCCGCCACGCCGGTCACCGGGGTTTTGGTGAACATCGGAAACTTCACGCCGAAAGTGCTTTCGCAAAAATCGGCGATCTGGCGGTTGTCGCCGGTTTCCTGCGAAAAGTCGTTCGACGGAAAGCCCAGCACATGGAAGCCGCGGCTGGCGTAGCGCGCATCGAGGGCCTCCAGGCCCTGGTACTGCGGCGTGAAGCCGCAAAAGCTCGCGGTGTTCACGACCAGCAGCACCTGCCCGGCGTACTGGCACAGCGGCTGGGGCTTCTCGTCCTGAAGCCGCGCCATCGTGTGCTGCAGCAGGGGCGGGCAGGCGGGGGGCGCCGCGGCGGGGGCCGGCAGCGGCACCAGCGTGGCGAGGCACGCGGCAATGGACAGGGCTTTGATCATGGCTTCTCCTTGGAGGGGGTACGCGGCCCGTGGCCATCAGGATTCAAGGGCCGCGGGCCGAGCGGTGGCCGAGTGGTGGCCGGGCGCGTGAATCCGGGCCGCCGCATCGCGCGTATTTCTGGGGCTATCTCGATGATTTGTAAGGGCTTTTTCATATACCCCGCTTAAAATACGGGCAGTAACGAAAGAACGCCATGCTCTACCCCGAACTGTTCAAGCAACTGGAGTCCGTCCGCTGGGACATGGACAAGGACATTCCCTGGCAGTCGTTTGACGCTGCCAAGCTCACCGACGAGCAGGCCCAGACCATCAAGATGAACGCCATCACCGAGTGGTCGGCCCTGCCCGCCACCGAGATGTTCCTGCGCGACAACAAGGACGACAGCGACTTCTCGGCCTTCATGTCGATCTGGTTCTTCGAGGAGCAGAAGCACTCTCTGGTGCTCATGGAATACCTCAAGCGCTTCCGTCCGGATCTCGCGCCCACCGAGAAGGAACTGCACGAAGTGCGCTTCGAGTTCGAGCCGGCCCCCGCGCTGGAGACGCTGATGCTGCACTTTTGCGGCGAAATCCGCCTGAACCACTGGTACCGCCGCGCCGCCGAGTGGCACAGCGAGCCGGTGATCAAGCACATCTACACCACGCTGAGCCAGGACGAGGCCCGCCACGGCGGGGCCTACCTGCGCTACATGAAGCGCGCCATCAACAACTTTGGCAACGAGGCCAAGGCCGCCTTCAGCAAGGTCGGCGTGCTCATGGCCAGCGCCCGGCGCACCGCGCAGGCCCTGCACCCGACCAACCTGCACGTCAACAAGGCGCTGTTCCCGCGCGACACCATCCAGAGCCGCCTGCCCAACCCCGAATGGCTGGAGCAGTGGCTGGACAAGCAGATCAACTTTGACGCCGTCTGGGAAACCAAGGTGGTGGAGCGCATCCTGCACAACATGAGCCTGCTCATGGACCGCAGCTTCAAGAGCGTGCAGGAACTCAACCGCTACCGCAAGGAAGTGACCGCCCTGCTGGCCAGCAGCGGCGCCGGCCCGGCGCCGGCCGCGGCCTGAGCGCCTTCCCCGTTTCAGCTTGACAGTGTTCTCCGCCCGGCCTGAGCCCGTCGAAGGCCTGCAGTTCCTCAACAAGATCACCCGGCGTGAAGACGCCGTCGCCCGCGTGCAGGCCCTGCCCCAACCCGTGGTGTTCACCAACGGCGTGTTTGATGTGCTGCACCGCGGACATGCCACGTACCTCGCGCAGGCGCGGGCCCTGGGCGGCAGCCTGGTGGTGGCCCTGAACACCGATGCCTCGGCGCGCCGGCTGGGCAAGGGCCCCGAGCGGCCCCTCAACAACGAGCTGGACCGGGCAACCATGCTCGCCGCGCTCGAATCCGTGAGCCTGGTCACCTGGTTTGACGAGGACACACCGCTGGAACTGATCACCGAACTCCGGCCCCAGGTGCTGGTCAAGGGCGGTGACTACGACATGGCCACGCTGCCCGAAACCCGGGTGGTTCAGGCCTATGGCGGCCGGGCGCAGGCCATCCCGTTCGTGGCCGGCTACTCGACCACGGCGCTGGTGCAGCGCATCCGGTCCTAGGGCGGTCTGTCACAGACCGGCGGGCTGGCACGTCTAGTCGTCATGGACCAGCGTACCGCCCTTTTCCAGTCCCACCGCAAGCGCCTGATGGGCATCGCCTGGCGCATGCTGGGCTCGGCCACCGACGCCGAGGACGTGCTGCAGGACGCCTGGCTGCGCTGGAATGAATCCGACACCGAAAGCCTGCGCAGTGCCGAGGCCTGGCTGGTCACCGTGGTGACCCGGCTGTCGATCGACCGCCTGCGCGCCGCGCGCACCGAGCGCGAGCATTACCAGGGCTTCTGGCTGCCCGAGCCGCTGGTGGAGGTGTCACCCGACTCGCCCCAGCAGATGCTCGAGCAGGCCGACGACGTGTCGGTGGCGTTCCTCATGGTGCTGGAGCGGCTGGCGCCCGAAGAGCGCGCCGCCTTCCTGCTGCGCCAGGTGTTCGACGCCGACTACGCCGAGCTCGCGCAGGCCCTGGGCAAGAGCGAGACCGCCTGCCGGCAACTGGTGCACCGCGCCGGTGAGCGCCTGAAGGAGCAGCGCCCGCGTTTCTCGGTGAGCCGCGAAACCCATCTGAGGCTGCTGCGGGCCTTTGCAGACGCGGCCGGCCGGGGGGATCTGGCCAGCATGCGTGACCTGCTGGCGGAAGACGCCGAACTGGTCAGCGATGGCGGCGGCAAGGTCAAGGCCTTTACCCAGGTGTTGCGCGGCGCCCAGCGGCTGGCCCAGCTGTACTTTGCGGTGGCGCGGCGCCACGCGCCCGTGATGCGCATGGAGGTGGTGGACGTCAACGGCGTGCCCGGCCTGATGCGGTTCATCGACGGCGAGCTGGAATCGATCCAGTCGTTCGAGACCAACGGAGAGCGCATCGTGTCCATCCATGCCCAGCGCAACCCCGACAAGCTCGCGCGCGCGATGGCGCATTTTCAGCAAGCGCCGTCACAAAACCGCTGAGCGGCACGTCTTGTGGATGAAGCCCGACTTCATCAACCATTTCACAAGGAAACACCATGGAACAGCCCCGCCTCCCCCACACCACCCTCGCGCCCGATGCCTTCAAGGCCATGCTCGGCGTCAGCGGCGTGTTGCACAAATCCAGCCTGGGCACGGCCCTGCAGGCCCTGCTGCATGTGCGCGTCTCGCAGCTCAACCACTGTGCCTACTGCCTGGACATGCATGCGCGCGAGCTGCTGGCCAGCGGCGAGGACCTGCAGCGCCTGAACAGTCTGCCGGCCTGGCGCGAAGTGGGCTTCTACACCGAGCGCGAGCGTGCCGCGCTGCAGTGGGCCGAGAGCGTGACCCTGCTGCACGAAGGCCATGCCCCGCAGGAGCACTTCGACGCGTTGCGCCCGCACTTCAGCGACAAGGAGATTGCCGAGCTCACCTTCAGCATCGCGCAGATCAACGCCTGGAACCGCCTGGGCGTGGCCATGCGGCTGCCGGTGGCGAAGAAGGCACTGGCGCCCGCCTGAGCGGGGCTGCCCGGCCTGCCGCGCTCAATGCGGCGAGCCACCCTCCGGCGACGCCACGGGCGTTGCCGGTGGCGTGCCTGGCCGGGGCTTGCGCCGCAGCTTGCCGGCCATGCGCTTGATCCAGTGTTCCAGGTCGTCGAGCCAGGTGAACACCACGGGCACCACCAGCAGGCTCAGCACCGTGGAGGTGATCAGGCCACCGATCACCGCCACCGACATGGGTGAGCGGAAGCTCGGATCGGCCTGGCCGAAGCCAATGGCAATGGGCAGCATGCCCGCGCCCATGGCAATGGTGGTCATGATGATGGGCCGGGCCCGCTTGTGGCAGGCGTCCAGCAGCGCGGCCCAGCGGCTCATGTTGTGGTCGCGCCGCGCCACGATGGCGTACTCCACCAGCAGGATGGAGTTCTTGGTCGCGATGCCCATGAGCATGATCAGCCCGATCAGCGAGGGCATGGAAAAGCTCTTCTGCGCAATCAGCAAACCCACAAAGGCACCGCCCAGCGCCAGTGGCAGCGCGCACAGGATGGTGACCGGGTGCAGGAAGTCCTTGAACAGCAGCACCAGCACGATGTAGATGCACAGCACCCCGGTCAGCATGGCCAGCCCGAAGCTGGCAAACAATTCGCCCATGACCTCGGCGTCGCCAATCTCGACCACACGCACGCCGGCCGGCAGGTTGACCACCGAGGGCAGTTTCTGCACCGTGGCCGCCACGTCGCCCAGCGGCAGGCCCGACAGCTCGATTTCAAAATTGATGTTGCGCGAGCGGTCGTAGCGGTCGATCACGGCCGGGCCGCCGGTCAGCTCCAGCGTGGCGACCTGGCCCAGCATCACCGGGCCGCGCGTGCCGGGCACGGCCAGCCGTTCCAGCACGCCCAGGTCCTGGCGCGCGTCCTCGGCCAGCTTGACCACGATGGGCACCTGGCGTTGCGAGAGGTTGAGCTTGGCCAGCGACACGTCGTAGTCGCCTTGGGTGGCAATGCGCAATGTCTCGCCCATGGCGGCACTCGTCACGCCCTGGTCGGCGGCGCGGGCAAAGTCGGGGCGCACGGCAATCTCGGGCCGGATCAGGCTGGCGGTGGAGGCCACCTGGCCCAGGCCGGGAATGGTGCGCAGGTCTTTCTCCACCGCGATGGCCGCGGCCTGCAGGGCCTGCGGGTCTTCGCCGGTGAGCACCAGGATGTACTTTTCACCCGACCCGCCCAGGCCCACTTTGCTGCGCACGCCGGGCAGGGGCTCCAGCGCCGCGCGGATCTGGTTCTCGATGCCCTGCTTGCGCGGCCTTGCGGTGCGCTCGGCCAGCAGGATGGTCAGCGTGGCCTTGCGGACTTCGGCCGCGCCCGTCATGGCGAACGGGTCGCCGCCCGCGCTGCCGGCGCCGATGGTGGTGTAGACGCTTTTCACATGGTCCACCCGGGCGATCATCTGGCGCGCCTGCTCGGCGCTGGCCAGGGTCTGCGCCAGCGTGGAGCCAGGCGGCAGCTCCAGGTACACCTGCGTCTGGGAGTTGTCATCGGGTGGGATGAAGCCCGTGGGCAGCAGCGGGATCAGCGCAATCGAACCGAAGAAGAACAGGGTGGACATCACCATGGTGGCCACGCGGTGCTTCATGCACCAGGTCACGGCGCGCAGGTAGACGCGCATCCAGCCCGGGTCCTGGTGCGCGGTGACGATGGGTTTGAGGAGATACGCCGCCATCATGGGCGTGAGCACGCGCGCCACCACCAGCGAGGCAAACACCGCGAGCGAGGCGGTCCAGCCAAACTGCTTGAAGAACTTGCCGGCCACGCCGCTCATGAACGCCGTGGGCAGAAACACCGCGATCAGCGTGAAGGTGGTGGCGATCACCGCCAGCCCGATCTCGTCGGCCGCTTCCATGGCCGCCTGGTAGGGCGTCTTGCCCATGCGCAGGTGGCGCACGATGTTTTCCACTTCCACGATCGCGTCGTCCACCAGGATGCCGATCACCAGCGACAGCGCCAGCAGCGTCACCACGTTGACCGAGAAGCCCAGCAGGTGCATGCCGATGAAGGCCGGGATCACCGACATCGGCAGCGCCACGGCCGACACAAAGGTCGCGCGCCAGTCGCGCAGGAACAGCCAGACCACCAGCACCGCGAGAATGGCGCCCTCGTACAGCAGGTGCAGCGAGCCGTCGTATTCCTCCTGCACCGGGGTCACGAAGTCGAAGGCCTGGGTCAGCTCCACATCGGGGTGCTGCAGCTTGAGTTCTTCCAGCGCTTTCTGCACGGCGGCGCCCACGGTCACCTCGCTCTCGCCGCGGCTGCGCGCCACCTCGAAGCCGACCACGGGCTTGCCGTTGAGCAGGGCCGCGGCGCGCGGCTCGGCCACGGTGTCGCTCACGGTGGCCACGTCGTCCAGCTTGATCGAGCGGCCGTTGGACAGCGCGATGTCGAGCGCGCCGATCTCCTGCGCGGTCTTCACGGTGGCCAGCGTGCGCACCGGCTGCTCGCTGCCGCCCAGGTCGGTGCGGCCGCCGGCGCTTTCGGTCTGCACCTGGCGCAGCTGGCGCGAGATGTCAGCCGCCGTGGCGCCCAGCGCCTGCAGCTTCTGGGCGTCCAGCGCCACGCGGATCTCGCGCGTCACGCCGCCCACGCGGTTGACGGCGCCCACGCCGCGCACCGCCAGCAGCTTGCGCGACACGTCGTTGTCCACAAACCAGCTCAGCGCCTCGTCGTCCATCTGGGACGAGCGGATGGTGAAGGCCAGCACTGGCTGGCCCGCCAGGTCCATTTTCTGCACGATGGGGTCGCGCAGGTCGGCCGGCAGGTCGGCGCGCACGCGCTGCACCGCCGAGCGCACATCGTCCACGGCCTCCTGCACCGGCTTCTCGAGGCGGAACTCCACGGTCAGCGTGACCACGCCGTCCTGAACCTTGGTGTAGATGTGCTTGAGGCCCTGCAGCGTGGCCACGGCGTTCTCGAGCTTGCGGGCCACGTCGTTTTCAAGCTGGCCGGGCGCGGCGCCCGGCAGCGAGGCCGTGACCGTGATCGTGGGCAGGTCGATGTCGGGGAAGTTCTGGACCTTCATGGCATTGAAGGACAGCAGGCCGCCAAAGCTCAGCAGCACGAACAGCATGACCGCGGGGATCGGGTTCTTGATCGACCAGGAGGAGACGTTGATCATGGCTGCTCTTTATTTGGTAGCAGAAGGTGCTGGCCGGGCTTGCGCTGGCGCCTGTTTTGCCGCGGAATCCACAACGCGGACCAGATCCCCGTCGTTGAGGAAGCCCGCGCCGCTGGCGACCAGGCGCGTGCCCGGGGCCAGGCCTTCGGTGACCTCCACGCGCTCGCCGGCCAGCCGGCCGGTCTGCACCTTGAGCCGGGCCACGCGCTGGTCGTCGCCCACGCGGTAGACATAGCTGAAGCCGTCGCGCACCACCAGTGCCGACTGCGGCACGGTGAGGGTCGGGGTGGAGCCGAGGTCAAATTCGCCACGCGCGAACATGCCGGCCCTGGCCGCGCCCGCGTTGCCGGGCAGGGGCTTGAGGTCCACGTAGACCAGCGCCGCGCGGGTTTGCGGGTCCACGGTGGGCGCGATCATGCGCACCCGGCCTTCCAGCCGCGCGCCGCTGGCCGCCGTGACCAGCGCCTGCGTGCCGGTGGTGATGCGGCCCAGCTCCAGTGAGGTGACCTCGGCACGCCACTCCAGGCGGCCCTGGCGGATCATGCGGAACAGCTCCGTGCCGGCGCCCACCACCGCACCCACGGTGGCGGTGCGCACCGAGATCACGCCGTCGTCGGGCGCCAGCACCTGGGTCTGGCTCAGCCGGACCTGCTGCGCCTGGTACAGCGCCCGCGCCGCCTCGGCCCGGGCCCTGGCGGTCTGCTCGGCGGTCAGGTACTGGTTGATCTGCGAGGCGCTGAGCGCGCCCGTGGCCTCCAGGCTGCGCGCGCGCTGGGCGTTGCCGGCCGCCTCGGCCGCATTGGCCTCGGCTTCGAGCACGCTGGCTTTGGCCTGTGCCGCTTCGGCGTTCACCGTGCTGGCTGAAAACACCGCCAGCACCTGGCCGCGCTTGACCCGGTCACCCACGTTGACGCGCACTTCAGTCAGGCGCAGGCCATTGGCCTCGGCGCCCACGCTGGCTTCCTGCCAGGCCGTGATGTTGCCGTTGGCGGCCAGCTTGACGGGCAGGCGGGCCTGCAGCGGCTGCACCGTGGTCACGGTGAGCGCGGGCTTGGCCGTGGCGGCGGGTTTGTCTTCGGCGGCCTGGCTGCGCGAGGTCAGCAGCGCCACGCCACCGGCGCCGGCGAGCACCAGGGCCATCGCGGCTGCGGCGGCCGGGTTGATCTGGAATTTTTTCATGATGTCAGGTCCGTGATTCAGGGGCGGGCAGAGGCAACGGGGGTGGGCGCTGGCGCGTCGGGCGTCCAGCCGCCGCCGGCGGCGCGGTACAGCGCGGTCCAGGCCATGGCGCGCTCGCGCTGCAGGGTCACCAGGGCGGTTTCGGCGGCCAGCGCGGTGCGGCGCGCATCCTCGAGTTCAACCAGGCTGGCCAGGCCGGCCTGGTAGCGCGATTCGGTGGCGTTGAACGAGGCCCGGTAGCCTTCGGTGGCCACGGCCGCGTCGCTGCTGCGGTCGGCCGTGCTTTGCAGGGTGACCAGGGCCTCCTCGACCTCGCGCACGGCCTGGCGCACCCGGGCGGTGTACAGCGCCACCGCCTCCTCGTAGCGGGCCTGGGCCGCGTCCACATTGGCGCGCCGGCGCCCGCCGTCAAACAGCGGCAGGTTCAGGCTCAGCGGCCCGAGCGACCAGGTCTGGAAGTCGGTGCTGTTGCCGCCCACGCGCACCGCGCCAGCCGAGATCGAACCGTTCAGGCTCAGCCGGGGCAGGCGCAGCGCCCGGGCCTGGCCCAGCTCGGCGGCCGCGGCCATGACCTCGCGCTCGGCGTTGAACACGTCGGGCCGCTGGGCCACCACCTGCGCCGGCAGGCTTGCTATGGAAAAGAGAGCGTCCTGTGGCCGGCTGGCCTGGACTCCAGCCAGTTTTTGCCTCAAATCGGGCTCGGCCATGGCGGTCAGGGCGACCAGGGCCTTGAGGTCAAGGTCGCAGGCGGCCTGCTGCTGCGTCAGGCGGGCCCGGGCCTCGGCGGCGCTGGCGCGGGCCAGCGCCGCCGTGCCCGGGGCCGTGAAGCCGGCGTTGGCCGAGAGCTCGGACAACCGCGCGGTCTGCTGGCGCGAGCCGCTGTCAGATTGCGACACGGCCAGCAGCCTTTCGCAGGCGCGCCGGCTGAAATACTGGTTGGCCACTTCGGCGGCCACCGACACGCGCGCGTCATGCCACAGTGCGCTGGCGCCTTCCAGCCGCGCGTCCGCCGCCTGGGCGGCCTGCCGGTTGGCGCCAAACAGGTCGATCTCCCAGCCCGCCTGCGCGCCCACCTGGGTCAAGGTCACGGGCGAGCGGCCGGGGTCGTCGGCATTGCCCCGGCTGGCGCTGGCCGAGGCGTCCAGCGTCGGCCCCAGCGCCGCGCGGGCGGTGGCGCGGGCCGCGCGGGCCTGCTCCACGCGGGAACGTGCCGAGGCCAGGCTCGGGCTGGCCTGTTGCGCGGCCTCGACCAGTTCCACCAGCACCGGGTCACCCAGCTTCTGCCACCAGTGGCCCAGGTCGGCCAGGTCGCCATGGTGCGGCAGCGGGGCCTGCCACTGCGCGGGCACGGCGGCCGCGCCGGGCGGTGGCGGCGCGGTGGGGCTGGCGCAGGCCGCCAGCAGCAGGGGCGCCAGCCAGGCGCAGGTTTTTCGCATGGGGGTCATGAAGGTCTTCCCTGGATCGGGGAGGGTTGAAGAGGGCTTTTGGCCCGGGAGGGTGAGGGGGTTTGCGAGCGGCGAAGGGCCTCGTGCGCCACCATGGCCTCGGCAAAATCGGCCAGGCGTTGGGCGGCCTGGTCGACCGCACGCGGCGCTGACAGCAGCCGGGGCCGGATCGCCTCGATCAGGTGGCGGCCAATGAACAGCTGCAGGGCCAGCGCGGAGACCGCGAAGGCCAGGCGGTGCACTTCGTCGTCGGCCCGCGCCAGGCCCAGGTGGCGGCACAGCACGGCCACCAGGGCCGCGTGCGAGGCCTTGATGCCCTCGTCCAGGTCGCCCGACAGGCCCGTGGGCTCCAGCATTTCGCGCAAATGCAGGCGCATGCACTGCTGGACCAGGTCGCCCTGGTTCATGGGCTCCAGGAAGCTCTGGAAGTAGCCTTGCAGCGATTCACGCAGGCTGAAGTGCGGCTGGTTGAACAGGGCGATGTCATCCGCCGGGTTGCCCATGGGCTCGGTGAACACCACGCGGTACAGGCCCGCCTTGTCGCCAAAGTAGTAGCTGATGGCCGCGATGTTGACCCCGGCGGCCAGCGCGATCTCGCGGGTCGAGGTCTTGGTGAAGCCTTTCTGCGAGAACAGGCCCAGCGCCGCTCGCAGCAGGCGCGCGCGCGCCGCCAGGCCGTCACTGCGGGGCAGGCGGGCACGGTGGGGGTGGTCGAGCGCGGAGGCGGGCATGGGCGCCATTACAGCACATTAAATCAATCATTTGATTAAGTTAATGTGTCAGGCGGCAACCGCCCGGCTATTTGAAGTCGTGCGCCATCTGCTGCGTCATGGGGATGCCTTCGCTGGTGCGAACGCACTCGCCGATGTAGCTGGCCAGCGGCGGCGGCGGGGCCATGCCTTCGGCCAGCAGCCGGCTGTTGTCGAACACGTAGTTGAGCTCGGCAAAGGCGCCGTACAGGGTCAGTGCGCGCAGGATCAGCAGGCGGTTGACCCGCCCCAGCCGCTGCTCGAACAGCGGCACCAGGCTGCGCAGGTCGTCCACCGCCACCTGCTGGTAGCGCGGCGCCACGGGCGGCGTGCCGGCGGCTGCGGCATAGGCGGCATCGATCCCGGTGAACAGGTTGCTCGATGCCAGGCCCGCCGACAGGTGGTACAGGTCGGTGGCCAGCTGGTCCTTCAGGGTCAGCGCGACCAGCGCCTGCGCGCACCAGTCGGCCGGGATGATGTCGATGCGCTCGTCGGGGGCGCAGGTGAAACGCTCGAGCGCGAACGCCATGCGGAACACCCAGAAGATGCTCGGAGAGGGCGCGCAGCCCAGACGGCTGTGCCCGACCACGATGGAGGGCCGCGCCACCACCAGGGGCAGGCCCGGCAGCGCCCGCAAGGCATGTTCCGCCGCGACCTTGGACCGGGTGTAGGGCACCAGATGCGCTTCGTCGCGCACGCCGGCCTCCCAGGACTCGCTGACCGGGGAGGTCATGTCCGGGCCGCAGCACATGGCCGTGCCGACCTGGACCCAGCGGGTCAGGCGCGATTGGGCCAGCACGGCGCGCGCCAGGGCCATCGTGCCGTCCACATTGCTGGCCCAGATCCGGGGGTTGTTGGAGAACGTGGCCAGCGCCGCGCAGTGGATCACGTGGGTCAGGCCGGCCAGCAGGGGGGAGCCGGCCACCGCGTCAATGCCCAGCAGGTCCGCGCAAAGCACCTGCTGCGCGGTGATGCTCAGCGCATCGGCTGGCGTGCCGCCAAAGCGGATCAGGGTTTCGCGCAGGCGGGCGCAGCCCTCTTCGGCGCTGGCGGCGCGCACCATGAACACGGTCTGGCGCAGCAGGCCGCGCTGCGCCAGCTCGGCCATCACGGCGCCGCCGACAAAGCCGGTGCCACCGGTCAACAGGAGTCGCATGGTTCAGGGCTTTCCGGAAACTGGGGTCTGCCGCAATACCAGCGACACATTCGAGCCCCCGAAGGCAAAGGAGTTGGACAGCACATGCGCAAGCGGCAGGGCACGGGGCTGGTCGCTCACGTCGAGGTCCGCGCAGCGCGGGTCCAGCGGCAGCGCGCCCAGGGTGGCGGGCACCAGTTGCAGCTGCAGGCTGGCCAGGCTGATGGCGGCCTCCAGTGCGCCGGCGGCGCCCAGCAGGTGGCCGTGCTGGGACTTGGTGGCGCTGACCGGGGGGCGGGCCGGACCCAGCGCGGCGGCCAGGGCTTGCGCCTCGGCCACATCGCCGGCATCGGTGCCGGTCGCATGGGCATTGACGGCGCCGATGTCGCCGGGCAGCACCCCCGCGTCGTCCAGGGCCTGGCGGATGGCCTCGATCTGGCCGTCGGTCTGGGGCTGAACCAGCGAGGCCGCGTCGCAACTGGTGCCATAGCCAGCCAGCTCACCCAGGGGGCGTGCGCCGCGCGCGCGCGCATGGCGCGCGCTCTCCAGCACAAACGCCGCGGCGCCCTCGCCGATCGTCAGGCCGCTGCGCTCGCTGGAGAATGGCCGGCAGGCCAGCGCCGGATCATTCACGGTCTTCCGGGTGCTGAGCACGCGCAGCGCACCCCAGGCCGCCAGCACCCCGGGTGCCAGCATGGCCTCGCTGCCGCCGACCAGCGCGAGGTCGATCCGGCCCGCGCGGATGGCCAGCAGCGCCTCGCCCAGCGCCGTCGCGGACGAAGCGCAGGCCACGCTGTAGGTCATGTTGGGCCCCTTCAGGCCGTATTTGATCGCGAGCTGGGCCGCCGAGGAATTGGCCATGATGCGCACCACCGTCATTGGCCGCAGCGCGGCGTGCTCGACCAGCAGCCGCTGGTAGCTGGCCTCGGTGGTGTGCAGCCCGCCCATGCCCGTGCCCCAGTACACCCCCGCGCGCCGGGGATCCACCTGCGGTGCGGCCTGGGCCCAGGCCTCGGCCGACGCGCACAGCGCAAGCGCGCAGGCGCGGTCGGTGCTCAGCGACTGGTGCGCCTGCACCGCCTGTTCGGCCTGCGGGTGAAGGGGGGCCATGAAGGCGTCCGGGGCGCCCGGGTGGCGCAGCCATTCGGCCGGGAGCGGCGAAAAGCAGGCAACCGGGTCCAGCAGTGACGCGCACAGGGCCTGCCAGCCGTGGCCCTGCGGCCCGACGACCCCGACGCCGGTGATCCAGACGCTGGTATCGCTCACGACGCGGGCGTGTGCTGCGAGATCAGGGCCACCAGCTCGCCGACCGTGGCGGGCACTGCATCAGGGGCCACGTCGCCAAGATCAACCCCGAAGGTTTCCTCGATCGAAAACAGGAGTTCAGCCACGGCCAGGGAGTCCAGGCCGATGTCGGCCAACCCGGTTTCCGGTGTGATGCCCGAAGTGTCCAGCTGGTGCTGCTCGTGGATGAGCTGCTTGAGGCGCTCAAGAATGTCTGACAAAGGAATCCCCAAAGACTGCGCCCGAAAATGTAAACGATTTGTAAAGGCGCGGGCGCGATTGTGCACCCGGAAGATGACCAGCGCCTGACCTGCAGCGGGGGCTCAGCGGCCGAAAACGTGGTCCCAGAGGGCCAGCACGGCATCGCGCTCGGCCTGCAGGGCGGGGGGGTCCACCTGGGTCGGGGTTTCGTTGAGCCGGGCCTGGTGCTGGACCCGCCGCAGTTCGCGGTAGGCGCGCGCGGCGTCTTCACCCACGCCGGCGGGCAGCAGGCCCGCGCCTTCGGCCAGCCGCAGCAGCGTGATGTTGCCCAGGTTGGGCCGCAGGCCCGGGTGGCTGGCCGACTGGGACAGCACCAGGAACTGGACCGCGAACTCCACATCGACCATGCCGCCCGTGCTGTGCTTGACGTCAAAGCGGCCGCCGCGGATCGGGTGGGCCGCGCGCACCTTGTCCCGCATGCCGATGATCTCGTCGCGCAGCGCGGGGATGTCGCGCGGCGCGGTGATGACGGCGTCGCGCACGGCGGCAAAGCGCGCCGCGAGTGCCTGTGGGCCGGGCGTGTCGCCCATGCCCAGCACGAACCGGGCGCGTGTCATGGCCTGGTGCTCCCAGGTCCAGGCGGTGTTGCTGCCGCGCTGCTGCTGGTAGCGGGCATAGGCCTCGAAACGGGTCACCAGCAGGCCGGAGTTGCCATTGGGGCGCAGCGCGGTATCGATCTCGAACAGGTCGCCCTCGGCGGTCTTGACGCTGAGCCAGTTGATCAGCTTGCGCACAAAGGCGGCGTAGACCTCGGGCGCGCGTTCGTCGTCGTCCTCGTAGACGAACACGATGTCCAGGTCGCTGCCGTAGCCCAGCTCCTTGCCGCCCAGCTTGCCGTAGCCAATGATGGCGAAGCAGGGCTCCTCGCGGTGCCGCCCCTTCAGACGCTGCCAGCACCAGCGCGCCGTCACCCGCAGCAGGGCGTCGGCCAGCGCGCTCAGGTCGTCGGCCACCTGCTCGACCGTGAGCCGCCCCTCGATGTCCCGCGCCAGCGTGCGGAACACCTCGGCGTGATGGGCCCGCCGCAGCAGGTTGAGCAGGGCTTCGTCGTCGTCCTCGCCGGTGATCTCGAGCGAGCGGCGGCGCTGCTCCATCTCGCGTTCGAAGTCGTCCGCCACGAAGCGCTGCTGCAGCATCTCGTCGCTGGCGAGTTCGTCGATCACGCCGGGGTGCTGCAGCAGGTAGCGCGCCGGCCAGCGGGCGGCGCCCAGCAGGCGCAGCAGGCGTTCGTGCACGGCGGGCCGCTCCAGCAGCAGCGCCAGATAGCTTTCGCGGCGCAGCAGGGGCTCGATCCAGTCGGCCAGCCGCACAGCGGCTTCGGCCGTGACCCGGCCCTCGCGCAGCCAGGTGGCCGTGCGCTGAATCAGGCGGGCGAGGCGGTCGCGCGCGTCATCGCGCAGGGCCAGCACCCGCGGGTGGCCCCGCCACTGGGCCAGCCGTTCACCCAGGGCCTCGGGCAACTGGGCCAGCAGCTCGTCCAGGTCGGGCGCCGGGGCGCGCCCGGATTTGGGGCCCGAGCAGTTGCCCTTGCACTCCCTGGCACCGCCGCCCAGCAGCTTGTCGAACTCCTGGGCCACCAGTTCGCGGTGGGTGTCCAGCTCGCTCAGGAAGGGGCAGCAGTTGGCGAAGCCCATGGTCTGGGCGATCCAGGCGAGGTCGTCGTCACGGGTGGCCAGCACATGGGTCTGCTGGTCGTCAAGGTACTGGATGCGGTGCTCGACGCGGCGCAGGAACTCGTAGGCGCGGGCCATGGCGTCGGCCGTGGCCTGTGGCATGAGCCCGGCCCGGGCCACCCGCTGCAGCGCCGCGAGTGTCGGCCGGGTCCGCAGCTCGGGGAACTGGCCGCCGCGCACCACCTGCAGCAGTTGCACGGTGAACTCGATCTCGCGGATGCCCCCGCGCGAGAGCTTCACGTCATTGGCCCGCTCGGGCCGCCCGGCGCTGCGCTTGGCCGCATGTTCGCGGATCTGCCGGTGCAGCACGCGCAGCGAGTCAAACACGTTGTAGTCCAGGTAGCGGCGGAACACAAAGGGCAGAACGGCGCCGCGCAGCTCCTGGGCCGAGCCGCTTTCAACGCAGGCCCGCGGCGCGATCACGCGGCTCTTGAGCCAGGCAAAACGCTCCCATTCGCGGCCCTGGACCTGGAAGTATTCTTCCAGCGCCCCCAGCGACACGGCGGCCGGACCCGAGTTGCCGTTGGGCCGCAGCGCCAGGTCCACGCGGAACACGAAGCCATGCTCGGTGGTGTCGCCGATCAGGCCGTAGATGATCCGGACGGCCTTGCTGAAGTACTCGTGGTTGGAAATGCGCTGGTGGCCTTCGGCATCGCCGGCGGTCTCGCCATCATGGTCGTAGACATAGATCAGGTCGATGTCGCTGGACACATTGAGCTCGCGCGCGCCGAGCTTGCCCATGCCCACGACCCACAGTTGCGCGGGCCGCCCGTCGGGCGCGAGCGGCGCGCCATGGCGCGCGTCCAGTTCGCTGCGCGCCTCGGTGCAGGCGATGTCCAGGGCGAATTCGGCCAGCTCGGTCACGGCGCGCGTGATGGTGGCCAGCGGCGCCTGGCCGTCGCAGTCCAGCCGCACCAGCCGTTCCATCACGAGCTGGCGCAGGACGCGCAAGGCGGTGCCGGCATCGGGGGTCTGGCGCTTCAGCGCTTCATAGGTGGCGGCGATGCTGGCATGCACCGGAGCGCCCTGCGGCAACAGCGCCAGTTCGGCGGCATAGCGCCGGCGCAGGCGCTGCACGAAGCGCGAATGCGACGACAGCGACGCGGCTTCGCCCCCGGCCTGGCCGGTCCCGTCCACGGGCTGGCCGTTTAACAAAACTTCACTCTTGTGCATCGAACCCAACGAACCGCTGCCGGTCATAATTCCTGACACATCCACCTGTTCAATGAACGACTCCGCGCCGTCCCCTTCGCGTCTGCTGAAGACTTATGCCGCCGTTGCGCGCTGGTTTTTGTGGTTGTTGCTGGCGGTCTGGCTGGTGTTTGCGCTCGCCTGGGGCGCGCTGCATGGCTGGATTGTGCCGCGAATCGGGGAGTTCCGCCCGGACCTTGAAATCGAGGCCACCCGGGTGTTGGGGATACCCGTTCGCATCGGGGAAATCACCGCCCGCACCGAAGGGCTGGTCCCCTCCTTCGAGCTGGCCAACGTGGTGCTGCTGGACCCGCAGGGCCGCGAGGCGCTGCGCCTGCCGCGGGTGGTGGCGGCGCTGTCACCGCGCTCGCTCTGGAACCTGGGTTTCGAGCAGCTTTACATCGACCGGCCCGAGCTGGACGTGCGCCGCGCCGCCGACGGCCGGGTCTTTGTGGCGGGGCTGGATTTTTCCCGTGGCGGCAGCGACGGGCGGGCCGCCGACTGGTTCTTCAGCCAGACCGAATTCGTGATTCACCAGGGCACGGTGCGCTGGACCGACGAGCTGCGCGGCAAGGCACCGCTGGCCCTGGCCGCGGTGGATTTCGTGGCCCGCAACAGCGCCCGGCGTCACGCGCTGCGGCTGGACGCCACGCCGCCCGCCGACTGGGGGCAGCGCTTCACGCTGCGCGGTGTTTTTCGCCAGCCACTGTGGTCGGCGCGTGCCGGCCAGTGGACGCAGTGGGACGGTCAGGTTCATGCCGATTTCGCGCAGGTCGATGTCTCGCAGTTGCGCGGTTACCCAGGCCTGGGGCTGGACCTCACCGAGGGCCGGGGCGCGGTGCGCCTGTGGGCCGATGTCCGCAAGGGCGAGCTGGCCGGTGGCGTGGCCGACCTGGCGCTGACCGATGTCAGCGGCACATTGGGGCCCGGCTTGCAGCCCCTGTCGCTGGCCTACCTGTCGGGGCGCGTTGGCGGCCGGAGGCTGGCCGGCGGGTTTGACTTCTCCACCCAGGACCTGCGGTTCAGGACCCGCGAAGGCCTGGTCTGGCCGGGCGGCAACGTGGCGGTGACATGGACCGGGGCCACCGGCGGCCAGCCGGCGCGGGGTGAACTGCGCGCCGACCGGCTGGACCTGGCCGCGCTGGGCCAGGTGGCCAGCCGGTTGCCGCTGGGCACCGTGACCCATGCCGCGCTGACTGCCTACGCGCCGCGCGGCATGGTGGAAACGATCCAGGGCCGGTGGCAGGGGCCGCCCGACGCGCTGCAGAGCTACCAGGCCAAGGGCCGCGTGGTGGGGCTGGAGATCGCCTCGCGCGCGGCCAGCCTGCCAGCGGGCTCCACGCTCACGCATGCGCCGGCCGGCAGTCCGGGCATCCGCGGCGCGGCGCTGGACTTTGATTTCACGCAGGCCGGCGGCACGGCCCGCCTGCGCATGAGCAAGGGCGCGCTGGACCTGCCCGGGGTGTTTGAAGAGCCGACCCTGCCCCTGGATGAACTGTCGGCCGACGCGCGCTGGCAGATCAAGGACCGCCAGCTGTCGTTGTCACTGGACAACCTGAAGTTCAGCAACGCCGATCTGGACGGCCAGGCCCGGCTGAGCTGGCAGACCAGCGACCCCGCGCGGTCTGCCAACCACTCGCGGTTCCCGGGCGTGCTCGACCTACAGGGCACGCTGAGCCGCGCCGATGGCGCCCGGGTGCACCGCTACCTGCCGCTGGTCATCGCCCAGCCGGCACGCCGCTATGTGCGCGAGGCCGTGGTCCAGGGCAGCGCCAGTGGGGTGAAGTTTCGCGTGCGCGGTGACCTGCTCCACCTGCCGTTCAAGGACCCCAAGCTGGGCGAGTTCCACATCAGCGCCAACGTGAAGAACACCGAGTTCGCCTTCGTGCCGCGTGCCATTGCTCCGCGTGGCGCGGCACCCTGGCCCGCGCTGACGCAGTTGTCTGGTGAACTGGTTTTTGACGGCAACACCATGCAGGTCAAGGGCGCCAGCGGCCGGCTCTCGGGCGGGCCGGGGTTGCAGGTGACGAACGCGCAGGCGCTCATCCCCGACCTGGCCCATTCGACCACGGTGGTGGTCAGCGCCGAGGTGCGCGGCCCCTTGAGTGAAGCCCTGTCGGTGGTCAATGCCTCGCCGCTCTCGGCCTTGATGGGGCATGCGCTGGACCAGACGGTGGCCAATGGCAATGCCGAGGTGCGGCTGCACCTGACCCTGCCGGTGAACACCATCGACCGCTCGCGCGTTCAGGGCAGCCTCACGCTGGCGGGCAATGACCTGCAGATCACGCCCGACAGCCCGGTGCTGGGGCGGGCGCGCGGCAGCGTCCTGTTCAGCGAAAGCGGCTTCTCGCTCGCGGGCGCGCAGGCGCGCACCCTGGGCGGCGAGATGCGGCTGGAAGGTGGCAGCCGGGCCGGTGCCAGTCCCGCCGAGCGGGGCGGTGTGCAGTTCCGGGCCCAGGGCACGGTCACGGCCGAAGGCCTGCGCCAGGCGACCGAACTGGGCTTTGTGTCGCGGCTGGCGCAAAGCATGCAAGGCAGCGCGACCTACACTGCGGCGCTCGGCTTTCGCCGCGGCGTGCCGGAACTGTCGATTGCCAGCAGCCTGCAGGGCCTGGCGCTGACCCTGCCGCCACCCATGAACAAGAGCGCCGAGGCCCTGATGCCCTTGCGTTACGACAGCGCGCTGCTGGCGGAATCGCTGGCGCCCGGCGCGCGGCTGGCCGACCAGATCTCGGTGGGGCTGGGGCGGGTGGCCTCCCTGACCTATGTGCGCGACCTGTCTGAGCCGGTGGCCCGTGTGCGGCGCGGCGCCATCGGGGTGGGGCTGGCCGCGGGTGAATCGGCCCCGCTGCCCGAACAGGGCGTGATGGCCAACATCCACCTGGGCACCGTCGATGTCGATGCCTGGGACAAGGTGCTGTCCGGTGCCTCGGGCGCCAGTCTGTCGGCCCCGGCCGAAACGGGCGGCACGGCGAACCGGGCCGCGCTGGATTACCTGCCCACCGTGCTCGCGGTTCGCGCCGAAGCGCTGGCGTTTGACGGGCGCACCCTGCACAACGTGGTGGTCGGTGGCTCGCGCGACGGGCTGGTCTGGCGTGCCAATGCGGACGCAGACGAACTCAATGGCTACCTCGAATACCGCCAGCCTTCAGGGGCCGGGGCCGGCCGGGTCTATGCCCGGCTGGCGCGGCTGAGCATCGCCGCGTCGGCGGCGCGCGAAGTCGAGCAGCTGCTTGACGAGCAGCCAGCCAACATTCCCGCGCTGGATGTGGTGGTGGACGAACTCGAGTTGCGCGGCAAGAAGCTCGGGCGGGCCGAGATCGACGCCGTCAACCGCGGCGGCAGCGTGGTGGCGCGCGAAGGCGGGGTGCGTGAGTGGCGGCTCAACAAGCTCAACCTGGCCATGGCCGAGGCGCATTTCAGCGCCACCGGCAACTGGGCGGCGCTGAATGCGCAGCCGACGGCGCCGGGCGGCCCGCGTCCGGCCCGCGTGCCGGGCGAAGTCCGGCGCACGGTGATGAATTTCCGGCTGGACATTACCGACTCCGGGCAATTGCTGACCCGCTTCGGCATGAAGGACGTGATCCGGCGCGGCAAGGGCCGCATGGAGGGACAGGTGGCCTGGCTGGGCTCGCCGCTGACCATGGACTATCCTTCGCTGAGCGGGGCGTTCAATGTCAATGTGGAAGGCGGCCAGTTCCTCAAGGCCGAACCGGGGTTGGCCAAGCTGCTGGGGGTGTTGAGCCTGCAGTCGCTGCCGCGGCGCCTGACGCTGGATTTCCGTGATGTGTTCAGCGAGGGCTTTGCATTTGACTTTGTGCGCGGCGACGTCACCATTCAGCAAGGCATCGCCGCGACCAACAACCTGCAGATGAAGGGCGTGAACGCCGCCGTGCTCATGGATGGCCGCGCCGACATAGCCCGGGAGACGCAGGACCTCAAGGTGGTGGTGGTGCCCGAGATCAACGCGGGGACGGCGTCGCTGGTGGCGACGGTGATCAACCCGGTCGTGGGCCTGGGGACCTTCCTGGCGCAGATGGTGTTGCGCAACCCGCTGATCCGGGCCGCGACGCAGGAGTTCCACATTGACGGCACCTGGGCCGACCCGCGTGTCACGCGGGTGGACCGCAAGGCGCTGACCGAGGGCAAGGCCGAGGCAACCGATGCGGCGCGACCCGGCGCCACACAGTGAATCCAAGGAGAAAGTGATGAAGGCAGCCGCCATCCAGATGGTCTCGGGCGTTTCGCTGGAGGCCAACCTGCACACCGCGCGCGTCCTGCTGGCGCAGGCCGCCCGCGATGGCGCCGAGCTGGCCGTCCTGCCCGAGTACTTCTGCCTCATGGGCCACCGGGACAGCGACAAGCTGGCCGCGCGCGAAACCTGGGGCGATGGCACCGTGCAGCAGTTCCTGGCCACCGCCGCGCGTGAGCTGGGGCTGTGGATCGTGGGCGGCACGCTGCCCCTGGCCACCGTCAGCGAGACCCATGTGCGCAACACCAACCTGGTGTTTTCGCCGGCCGGCCAGTGCGTGGCCCGCTACGACAAGATCCATCTCTTCAAGTTCAGCAACGGGCGCGAGCAGTACGACGAGTCGCGCGTGATCGAGAGCGGCGCCGATCCCGTCAGCTTCGAGCTGCCCTCGCGCGACGGCAAGACCTGGCGCGTGGGCCTGTCGGTCTGCTACGACCTGCGCTTTCCCGAGCTGTACCGGGCCCTGCGGGCCGACCTGCTGCTGGTGCCCAGTGCCTTCACCCATGTCACCGGGCAGGCCCACTGGGAGCTGCTGCTGCGGGCGCGGGCCATCGAGAATCTGGCCTATGTGCTGGCGCCGGCCCAGGGCGGCAGCCACGAGAACGGGCGGCGCACCTGGGGCCATTCGATGCTGGTCGATCCCTGGGGCGTGGTGATCGACCAGCGGCCCGAGGGCGCGGGCGTGGTGGCCGGCGTGCTCGACGGCGACCGGCTGGCGCAGGTGCGCCTGCAGCTGCCGGCGCTGGAGCACCGGGTGCTGTGAGCGCGGTGCCCGCGATCCCCGCCGGCGCGGCGGGCCCGCGCCGCCTCCCGGTGCGGCTGCGCTGGTCGCTGTGGGGCCTGATGGTGGTGCTGGTGGTGGCGATGCTGATCACGCTGGTCTGGCTGGCGGGCCGCTATGAGGCCAGCCAGGTGCAGTCCAAGCTGGAGCGTGACACGGCCGACGCGGTGAGCGACATCCGCAACGCCATGTCGCGCAACGCCCAGACGCTGCAGGCGCTGCACGCGGCCGTGGGCGAGCCGGCGCGCTGGCAGGCCGAAGCCGCGAGCCTGCTGCGCGAGCACCGCGAGTGGGTCCGCGTCGAATGGCGCGATGCCCGGCTGGCCACCCTGCTGGCGGCCGACACGCCCTACCGTCCGGCCGTCTTTGCCAAGCTGGGCCGCCAGAATGCGCTGGCCGACGTGGCGCTGGCCTGCACCCATGCGCGGCGCGTGAGCGGGCCGGCCTATGCCACCAGCTACTTCGTGCCCCAGCTGGACGGGCTGGGCGTGGAGGTCATGGAGCTGTGCATGCCGCAGGTGGTGGCCGGTGAGCTCACCGGCTACATCGTGGCCACCTACGCATTGCAGACCATCCTGACCGACCTGATCAGCCGCCAGCTCACGCGCAGCCAGGAGGTCTCCTTCACCGAGGCCGATGGCACCCGGCTGGCGCTGCACGGCTCGGCGCGGCGGGGCAGCCGCATCTTTACGGCGCAGCAGCTGGTGGACCTGCCGGGCAACACGCTGGTGCTGCGCATCGACGCCTGGCGCGCCGCACCCGACCTGTTTCCCAATGTGCTGACCGCGCTGGTGTCGGCCATGTCGATCGCGCTGGTGTCGGTGCTGGTGCTGCTGGGCAAGGACATGCGCCGGCGCCTGCGCGCCGAACACGATCTTGCGGAGGCACTGGCCTTTCGCAAGGCCATGGAGGACTCGCTGGTCACCGGGCTGCGCGCGCGCGACCTGCAGGGGCGCATCACCTACGTGAACCCGGCGTTCTGCCAGATGGTGGGCTTCCCGCCCGAGGAACTGCTGGGTCATGCGACCCCGGCGCCCTACTGGCCGCCGGAGCTGGCACACGGCTATTTCCTGCGGCAATCGACCCGGCGCGCCGGCGAGAACGCGCCGCCGCGCGAGGGCTTCGAGTCGGTCTTCATGCGCAAGGACGGCACCCGTTTCCCGGTGCTGATCATCGAGGCGCCGCTGATCAACGCCAGCGGCGTGCAGACCGGCTGGATGAGCGCATTCCTGGACATCAGCGAGCAGCGCCGCGTCGAGGAACTGTCGCGCGCCAGCCAGGACCGCCTGCAGGCCACGGCGCGGCTGGCCACCGTGGGCGAGATGGCCTCGCTGCTCAGCCACGAGCTCAACCAGCCGCTGGCCGCCATTGCCAGCTATGCCAGCGGCTCGCTGAACCTGCTGCGCCATGGGCCGCACGCCGTGGCGGACCTCGAAATGGCCATGCACCGCATTGCCGGGCAGGCCGAGCGCGCGGGCAAGGTCATCCGCAGCGTGCACGACTTCGTGCGCCGGCGCGACCAGGCCCGTGAGCCCATCGTTCCGCAGGAGCTGCTGGACGCGATCATGCCGCTGGTCAGCCTGCAGGCGCGCAAGCTCGGCGTGTGGGTGGAAACCCGGCTCGCGCCCGACCTGCCCCGGGTGCTGTGCGACCGGACCATGGTGGAGCAGGTGCTGCTCAACCTTGCGCGCAATGCCATGCAGGCCATGGACGAGGCCGCGGTGCCGCAGCGCCAGCTCATCATCCAGGTGCGTCGTACCGGGGCGGCGGGCGCGGCGGCCAAGGGCTGGCTCGAGTTCTCGGTGGCCGACCAGGGGCCGGGCATCTCGGAGGAAGTGGGGCAGCAGCTGTTCACCCCGTTCTTCACCACCAAGGCCGAGGGCATGGGCCTGGGCCTGAGCCTGTGCCGTACCGTGGTGGAGCAGCATGGGGGATTCCTCGCATTCGAACCCAACCATCCGCAGGGTACGATTTTCCGGTTCACCCTGCCCGTGGATCCGGGCGCCCCAACCAGCACCTCCTGATGCAGCCTGTCCTGAATGCCACTGTTTACATCGTCGATGACGACGCCAGCGTGCGCGACGCGCTGGCCTGGCTGCTGCGTTCGCGGCACCTGCCCAGCGAATCGTTCGCGGGGGGCGAGGACTTCGAGCGCCTGCTGCACAGCGGCTTTGTGCCGCGCGAGCCCTGCTGCCTGCTGCTGGACGTGCGCATGCCCGGCATCAGCGGGCTGGCGCTGTTCGAGGCCCTGATCGAACGCGGCCTGGCCGCGGTCATGCCCGTGATCTTCCTGACCGGCCATGCCGACGTGCCCACCGCGGTCGAGGCCGTGAAGCGCGGCGCCTTCGACTTCTGCGAAAAGCCGTTCTCCGACAACGCGCTGGTGGACCGCATCGAGCAGGCCATCCAGCAGTCGGCCCGGGTGCTGGCCGAGCAGCGGCAAAGCCGGCAGATCCAGTCGCGGCTGGGCGAGTTGACCGACCGCGAGCGCGACGTGATGCGGCTGGTGGTGGAGGGCCTGCCCAACAAACTGATCGCCGACCAGCTGGACATCAGCGTGCGCACGGTCGAGGTCCACCGCTCGCGCGTGTTCGACAAGATGGAAGTCAAGTCGGCGGTTGAGCTGGCCAATTTGCTACGAAATACATAGCGCACAGTGGCCGCCAGTCCTGGACTCCAGCCTATTTTGGCTCTGAATCCTCTGGAGAATCGGGTGGAGCGGCCTGCGGCAGCTCGCCTTTGTCGCGGCCCGAGAACATGGTCCACCACACAATCGCGACCAGCACCACCATGGCCAGCAGGGCTTCAAGCAAAATCAGACCCATGACCGGTTTCTCCAGGCTTGTTGCAACGCTGCTGATTGTAGGAACGCTGGCCGCCTGCGGCAGCGCGCCGCCGTTGCCCGCCGAGGCGCCCCCACCGGCAACGTCTGCTGCGCCGCCAACGGCCTTGCCGGCCGACGACACCTCGCCCCTGCCGCCGCCCCTGCAACAGGGCCGCAGCCGCTGGACGCCCGTGCGCTGGGCCGAACTGCCCGGCTTTGCCGACGACGCGCTGCACGAAGCCTGGAACGCCTGGCTCAAAAGCTGTGAGCGCCCCGGCCCGACCTTTGCCCCGCTGTGCGGGCAGATCCGCCAGCTCAGCATCGGCAGCGCCGACGACCAGCGGGCCTGGATGATGGCGCACCTGCAGCCCTACCGCGTGGCCCCGCTGTCGGGCACCAGCGACGGCCTGCTCACTGGCTACTACGAGCCCCTGCTGGAGGCCACCCGCCTGCCCGACGCTGGCCACACCGTGCCGCTGTACCGCCCGCCCGCCGGCCTGGCGACGCGCCGGCCCTGGTACACGCGCCAGGAAATCGACACGCTGCCCGAAGCCCGGGCCGCGCTGCGCGGGCGCGAGATCGCCTGGCTGGCCGATCCGCTGGACGCGCTGGTGCTGCAGATCCAGGGCTCGGGCCGGTTGCGCATCACCGAGGCCGACGGCACCCAGCGGCTGGTCCGCCTGGCCTTTGCGGCGAGCAACGAGCAGCCTTACCGCAGCGTGGGCGGCTGGCTGCTGCAGCAGGGCGCGATCCGCGACGCCTCATGGCCGGGCATCAAGGCCTGGACGCTGCAGAACCCGCAGCGCGTGAACGAGATGCTCTGGAGCAACCCGCGCACGGTGTTCTTCCGCGAGGAGCCGCTGGCCGAGTTCGAGGCCGCCTTTGGCCCGCGCGGGGCCCAGGGGGTGGCGCTCACGCCGGGCCGCTCCATCGCGGTGGACCGCGAGAGCATTCCCTATGGCACACCGGTCTGGCTGGCATCCAGCGGTCCGGTGGTGAACCTGCAGCGCCTCGTGCTGGCGCAGGACACGGGCAGCGCCATCACCGGCGCCGTGCGGGCCGACTACTTCGCGGGCTGGGGCCCCGAGGCCGGTGAACTTGCCGGGCGGCTCAAGCAGCCGCTCAAGCTGTGGGTGCTGTGGCCCAAATGAAGCACCTGCCCCCGCTGCGGATGAGCCTGGGGCTGGTCGCCGCCGCCTGGCTGACCGGCTGCGCCGGCCCGGCCACGGCGCCGCCCGCGCCGCGCTACCACTGCGAGCATGGCATCGAGTTCACCGTGAGGTTCATCGATGACTCGGCCGTGCTCGATGGCGTGCGGGGCCGCGAGGTGCTGTACCGTGACGCTGGTGGCCTCGCGCCGGGTCAGACCGTCTACAGCAACACCCACATGCGCGCCGAATTTGGCCTGGGCACCAGTGGCCGCGAGGCCATCGTGCGCTACCCGCTGCTGCCGCTGGCGGCGCGCTGCGCGCGCGACTGACGCGCCCCGCAGCCGCGGGCCTTCAAGAAACTGTCACACACCGTTCGTAGGATCGCGCTCGTCGCACAGGCCGCAAGGCCCGTGCGAAGCAGTGAACTCCGGCTCCGCCTGGCCTGGCCATGGCGAGCCCATAACCATGGAACCCTACGACATGTCCCAACCCGTTCAAAACTCCCGCCGCGACATCCTGAAAATGTTCGCCGGTGTGCCCATGCTGCCCCTGACCACGGGCAGCCTGCTGTCGGTGGCATCGCTGACCGCCTGTGGCGGCAGCTCGGACACCAGCTACAAGTCCGCCAGCTTCTCGTCCATGGCCGCGCCCACGCTGGCCAACCCGGCCGCCATGGCCACCACCAGCGTGGCCTCGAGCCTGACCGTCAGCTTCAATGACGCGACCTCGCAGACCTACAAGCTGGCCTACCAGCCCTTCTTCGTCACCGGCGACATGGTGGCCGACGGCAAGGGCGGCAAGGTGCTGGCGGGCGGCTACTACGACATCAACAACCAGCCCATCATCGACAAGTCGGTGGCGGGCAAGGAGCGCCAGTTCTTCTCGGACGCGCCCGATGGCATGTCGCTGCTCAAGCTGGACAAGCCCACCGTCTCGGGCGTCAAGGGCAACACGGTGTTTGCCGTGGTGCAGTTCGAATACACCACGCGCGACCAGGCCGGCGTGTCGGCCTATGGCCAGCTGCCGTCCCCCATCGCCGTGCTCACGCTGGACCAGGACCCCGCCACGGGCAAGCTGTCCCTGGTCAAGTACCACAACGTGGACACCTCGTCGGTCAACGGCCTGTGGATCACCTGCGGCGCCAGCCTGTCGCCCTGGAACACGCACCTGTCCAGCGAAGAGTACGAGCCCGATGCCTCGCTGGCCACCAACACCCAGCTGCAGGGTTTCAGCAAGGCGCTGTATGGCGACGCCGCCCGGGCCAACCCCTACCACTACGGCCACATGCCCGAAGTGACGGTCAACCCCGACGGCACGGGCTCCATCAAGAAGCACTACGGCATGGGCCGCATTTCCCACGAGCTGGTGCAGGTCATGCCCGACCAGCGCACCGTGATGATGGGCGACGATGCCACCAACGGCGGCCTGTTCATGTTCATTGCCAGCAAGGCCGCCGACCTGTCGGCTGGCACGCTGTACGTGGCCAAGTGGACGCAGACCAGCAGCGCCAGCGCCGGCGCCGCCACGCTGACCTGGATCAAGCTGGGCAGCGCCACCAGCGCCGAGGTCAAGGCCCTGATCGATGGGGGGATCAAGTCCTCGGACATCATGGACATCAAGACCAGCGATCCGGCCGATGCGACCTACACCAAGATCAACTTCAACAAGACCTTCAACTGGATCAGGATCAAGCCTGGCATGGAGAAGGCCGCGGCGTTCCTGGAAACCCACCGCTACGCGGCCTTCATGGGCGGCAGCATGGGCCTGACCAAGAACGAAGGCACCACCGTGAATGCCAAGGACAAGGTGATGTACGCCGCCATGTCCGCGATCCGCGACTCCATGGTCAAGGGCAATGCGGCGTCGAAGGACATTGCCGTGGACAAGGCCATCCAGTCGGGCGCGGTCTACGCGCTCAACCTCAAGGGTGCGCAGAAAGACACCAGCGGCGCAGCCATCGACAGCGAGTGGGTGCCCGTGGACATGGCCGCGCCCGCCGCGCTGGTGGGTGAGGATCTGGCTACGGCGGATGCCCTGGGCAACCTGGCCAACGCCGCCAAGATTGCCAACCCCGACAACCTCAAGTACTCCGAGAAGCTGCGCACGCTGTTCATCGGCGAGGACAGCGGCATGCACGTCAACAACTTCCTGTGGGCCTACAACGTGGACACCAAGGAGCTGGCGCGCATCCTGTCGTGCCCCGCGGGCGCGGAAAGCACCGGCCTGCACGCGGTGGACGAAGTCAATGGCTGGACCTACGTCATGAGCAACTTCCAGCACCCGGGTGACTGGGAGTCGCCGCTGCATGACATCGTCAAGCCCACGCTGGATCCCCTGATCCGGGCCAACTACAAGGACCGCTTCGGCGCGGCGGTCGGCTACATCACGGCGGACGCCACGGCGCCCAAGCTGTCGAAGACCTGATAACGACAAAACCCATCCGGTCCAGCCGGTTGCCCGGCCTCCCGCGGAGGCCGGGCTTTTTGCTTTCTACGGGGTGGTTCGCGACAGCTGCCCCAGCGGCAGGCTGCTGCTGGCCTTGACCTCGCCCAGCGAAAAGCTGGTGTGCAGGTCCTTCACATTGGGCAGGTTCAGCAGCACCGTGCGCGCGAACTGCGAGAACGAGTCCAGGTCGCGGCTCACGACCTGCAGCTCGAAGGTGCCCGCGCCGCTGATGTAGTGGCACGACACCACCTCGGGAATCTTCTGGATGGCCTCCTCCATCTCGCGGGTCAGCTCCGCCGTGTTGCGGTTGGCGTCCAGCCGCACAAAGGCCAGCACGCCCAGGCCGATCCGGTGGCGGTCGATCTCGGCGCGGTAGCCCTTGATGAAGCCACTTTCTTCCAGAGCCCGCACCCGCCGCCAGCACGGTGCCGCCGACAGGCCCACCCGCTGGGCCAGCTCGGCGTTGGTCAGGCGGGCGTCGGCCTGCAACTCGGTCAGGATGGCGATGTCAAACTTGTCTAGTGTTTCCATAATTGGCAAAAATCAGCAAGATTCTTTCTCATATTAAGGTTATTTGGGCATAGAACGCAAAGACTTATCTGAGCACTCGGCATACACTTTGCATTCAGTTAGAGGCGGCGCCCTACCCGGGGGCTGCCCATGCCATTGCCCACGAGGCAAACCCCCAGGCCACAGGAGACCCACGAACATGAATGCCCCGCTGCCCGAACACATCCGCAAAGCGCTGGAAACCGTCACCCTCGACGACAAATACGCCCTCGATTACGGGCGGGCCTTCATGAGCGGGGTGCAGGCCCTGGTCAAGCTGCCCATGCTGCAGCGCCTGCGCGACGCGCAGCAGGGCAAGAACACCGCAGGCTTCATCAGCGGCTACCGCGGTTCGCCGCTGGGCGGCTATGACCAGGCGTTGTGGAAAGCCAGCAAATACCTCAAGGCGCAGAACATCGTGTTCCAGCCCGGGGTCAACGAGGAGCTGGCGGCCACGGCGCTATGGGGCACCCAGCAACTGGGCTTCTCGCCCGCGGGCACCAACAGGTTCGACGGCGTGTTCGGCATCTGGTACGGCAAGGGCCCGGGGGTGGACCGCTGCTCGGACGTGTTCAAGCACGCCAACATGGCGGGCACCACGGAATACGGCGGCGTGATTGCCGTGGCCGGAGACGACCATGTCTCCAAGAGCTCGACCGCCGCGCACCAGAGCGACCACATCTTCAAGGCCTGTGGCCTGCCGGTGTTTTTCCCGGCCACGGTGCAGGAAATTCTTGACCTCGGCATCCACGCCTTTGCCATGAGCCGCTTCTCGGGCGTGTGGGCCGGCATGAAGACGATCCAGGAAATCGTGGAGTCCAGCGCCACCGCCATGATCGACCCCGAGCGCGTGGAGATCAAGATCCCCACCGACTTCCAGATGCCGCCGGGCGGCGTGCACATCCGCTGGCCCGACCACGCGCTGGAGCAGGAGGCCCGCCTGTTCGACTACAAATGGTATGCCGCGCTGGCCTACATCCGCGCCAACCGCCTGAACTACAACGTGATCGAAGGCCCGAACGACCGGCTTGGCCTGATCGCCAGCGGCAAGGCCTACAACGACACCCGCCAGGCCCTGCTGGACCTGGGGCTGGACGACGACAGCTGCCGCCAGCTGGGCATCCGCCTGCACAAGGTCGGCGTGGTCTGGCCGCTGGAGGCCCAGGGCACGCGCGAATTCGCCACCGGCCTGCGCGAAATCCTGGTGATCGAGGAAAAGCGCCAGGTCATCGAGTACCAGGTCAAGGAAGAGCTGTACAACTGGCGCGCCGATGTGCGCCCCAACGTCCTGGGCAAGTTCAACGAGGTCGAGGGCGATTACTCAGGCGGCGAATGGTCCATGCCCAACCCCAACGAAAACAAGCTGCTGCGCGCCAACGCCGACCTGTCGCCCGCGCTGATCGCGCGTGCCATTGCCCAGCGCATCAAGAAGATGGGCGTGGATGGCGACATGACGGCGCGCATCGACGCCCAGCTGGCCATCCTGGAGGCCAAGGAACGCGCCATGCAGGTGGTGGAGCTGAACGGGGTGAAAGGGGCCGACCGCCAGCCCTGGTTCTGCTCGGGCTGCCCGCACAACACCAGCACCAAGGTGCCTGAAGGCTCGCGCGCAATGGCCGGCATCGGCTGCCACTTCATGGCCACCTGGATGGACCGCAGCACCGTGGGCTTCACCCAGATGGGCGGCGAGGGCGTGCCCTGGGTGGGGCAGCAGCCGTTCACCACCGACCAGCACATCTTCGCCAACCTGGGCGACGGCACCTACTTCCACAGCGGCCTGCTGGCGGTGCGCCAGAGCATCGCGGCGGGCGTCAACATCACCTACAAGATCCTCTACAACGACGCCGTGGCCATGACGGGTGGCCAGCAGGTGGGCGAACGGCCTGAAGGGCATTCCGTGGTCCAGATTGCCCAGAGCATGCGCGCCGAGGGCACGGTCAGGATCACCATCGTGACCGACGAGCCCGAAAAGTACGAGGGCGTGACGGGGCTGCCCGCGGGCATTGCCATCGAGCACCGCGACCGGCTGGACGAGATCCAGCGTGAGTTCCGTGAAATCAAGGGCACGACCGTCATCATCTATGACCAGACCTGCGCCACCGAGAAGCGCCGCCGCCGCAAGCGCGGCAGCATGGTGGACCCGGCCAAGCGCGTGGTCATCAACGAGCTGGTCTGCGAAGGCTGCGGGGACTGCGGCGTGCAGTCCAACTGCCTCAGCGTGGAACCGCTGGAGACGGAGTTTGGCCGCAAGCGCACCATCAACCAGAGCACCTGCAACAAGGACATGAGCTGCCTCAACGGCTTCTGCCCGAGCTTTGTGACGGTGGAGGGTGGCCAGCTCAAGAAGAAGGCCAAGGGCCAGATGGCGTCGCCGTTTGCCATGGGCCAGCTGCCCGAGCCCAGCCTGCCCGCCATTCACGGCGCCTACGGCATCGTGGTCGCCGGCGTGGGCGGCACGGGCGTCATCACCATCGGCCAGCTGCTTGGCGTGGCGGGGCACATCGAAGGCAAGGGCATCGTCACGCAGGACGCCGGTGGCCTGGCCCAGAAGGGCGGCGCCACCTGGAGCCATGTGCTGATTGGCAACCATGCCGACGACATCCGCACCACGCGCGTGAGCATGGCGGGGGCCGACCTGATCATTGGCTGCGATCCCATCGTCACGGCCGGCAAGGAAACCGTGATGCGCATGCGCGAGGGCCGCACCCATGTCGCGCTCAACTCGCACAGCACGCCCACGGCGGCCTTTGTGAAGGATGCCGGCTGGCAGAACCCGGCGCAGGCCTGCGTGGCCGATGTGGCGCGCGCCGTGGGGGCGCAGGGCGTCGCCGTGTTCGACGCCGATGCCGCCGCCACCCGCCTGATGGGCGACAGCATCTTCACGAACCCGATGATGCTGGGCTATGCCTGGCAGAAGGGCTGGATCCCCCTGGGCCACGAATCACTGATGCGCGCCATCGAGCTCAACGCCGTCGCGGTCGAGCAGAACAAGGTGGCGTTTGCCTGGGGCCGGCAGGCGGCCCATGACTGGGCGGCCGTGGAAAAGCAGATGGCGCCGGCCCAGGTGATCGAATTCAAGAAGCGCGAAACCGTGGCGCATCTGGTGACGCGCCGGGTCGAGTTCCTGACTGATTACCAGAACGCGGACTATGCAGCGACCTACCGCGCATTTGTCGACAAGGTGCAGCTGGCGGAGGCCCCGCTGGGCAAGACCACGCTGACCGAGGCGGTGGCGCGCTCCCTGTTCAAGCTCATGGCCTACAAGGACGAGTACGAAGTGGCGCGCCTGCACACCGACAAGGCCTTCCTGGAGCGCGTCAACGGCATGTTTGAAGGCGACTTCAAGCTCAACTACCACCTGGCGCCCCCGATCATCGCGAAGAAGAATGCGAAGGGTGAGCTGCAGAAGCAGAAGTTTGGTCCGGCCATGCTGACCGCGTTCCGGGTACTGGCTGCGCTCAAGGGCTTGCGGGGCACCGCGTTCGACATCTTTGGCCGGACCGAGGAGCGCCGCACCGAAAGGGCGCTGATCAGTGACTACCGTGACAGCGTGGAGCAGGTTCTCGCGGGGCTGGACGCTGGAAATCATGGGCTGGCACTGGAGATTGCCCGCCTGCCCGAGCAGATCAAGGGGTTTGGCCACGTCAAGGAGCGCAACCTGGTGGCGGTGCGCCAGAAATGGGCGGGGCTCATGCAGCAGTGGGCTGACCCCGAACTGGCGCGGCAAGCAGCCTGAAATCCCCCCTGACAAGGGCCTGGTTACATCTTTTTACTGCTGCCGGGCCGAATACAATCAGCGGCTCTCCCGTCCGTCCGCGCCTTGGTGCGCTGGCGTGTTTGCGGGCTTTTTGTGTTGATCACCCGTTGGAGTCGCCGTGTTCATTTCTTCCGCCTTTGCCCAGACAGCCCCCGCCGCCGGTGGCGGCGACATGATGTCGTCACTCACCAGCATGTTGCCGCTGGTGCTGATGTTTGTGGTGCTTTACTTTGTGATGATCCGCCCCCAGATGAAGCGCCAGAAGGAACACCGCGCCATGATCGAAGCGCTGGCCAAGGGCGACGAGGTGGCCACGGCAGGGGGCATGCTGGGCAAGGTGACCCAGCTCAGCGAAGGCTATCTGAGCATTGAAGTGGCTTCCGGTGTGGTGGTCCAGCTGCAGCGCAGCGCCGTTGTCCAGGTGCTGCCCAAGGGCACGATCAAGTAAGACAAGACGCGCGGCCTGAACGCGCGCACACCAGGTTAAAACAGATGAACCGTTATCCGGTCTGGAAGTACGCGATCATCGTGATCGCGATGCTGGTGGGGGCCATTTACACCCTGCCCAATTTCTTTGGCGAGGCGCCTGCCGTGCAAGTGTCCGCCGGCAAGTCGTTCATCAAGGTGGACAGCACGACCCAGACCCGGGTCGAGGAAGCCCTCAAGGCCGCAGGCATTGTTCCCGATGCGCTGACGTATGACGGCAACTCGATCAAGGTGCGGTTCAACTCCACCGACGTCCAGCTCAAGGCCAAGGACGCGATCCAGAAAGCCCTGATCCCGGACCCCGCCGATCCCGGCTATGTGGTGGCGCTGAACCTGCTGTCTAGGTCACCGGCCTGGCTGTCGGCTCTGCATGCCTCGCCGATGTACCTGGGGCTGGACCTGCGCGGCGGCGTTCATTTCATGCTCCAGGTCGACATGCAGGCTGCGCTGACCAAGAAGGCGGAAGCCTTTGCGGGCGACATCCGGTTCGGGTTGCGCGAGAAGAATGTGCGGCACGGCGGCATCGCGCGCAATGGGCAGGCCATCGAAATCCGGTTCCGGGACGCACAGACCCTGGAAGCCGCCAAGCGCCTGCTGGCCGACCAGTTCCCCGACCTCCAGTCCGTCGATGCGCCCGATGGCACCGAGTACAAGCTGACCTCCACCATCCGGCCCGAGGCGGCCCGGCGTGTCCAGGAGCAGGCCCTCAAGCAGAACATGGTGACCCTGCACAACCGGATCAATGAGCTGGGCGTGGCCGAGCCGGTGATCCAGCAGCAAGGCCTGGACCGCATCGTGGTGCAGTTGCCGGGCGTGCAGGACACCGCCAAGGCCAAGGACATCCTGGGGCGCACCGCCACCCTGGAAATGCGCCTGGTGGATGAAAGCTCCGAGGCCCGCGCGGCAGAACAGGGCACGGCACCGGTGCCTTTCGGCTCCGAGCGTTACCTGGAGCGCGACGGCCGCGCCGTGATCGTCAAGAAGCAGGTCATCCTCAGCGGTGACAGCCTGACCGACGCGCAACCCGGCTTTGACTCGCAGAGCCAGCAGCCCAAGGTGGACCTGACGGTGGACGCCAAGGGCGGGCGCATCATGCGCGACACCAGCCGCGAGAACCTCAAGAAGCGCATGGCGATCCTGTTGTTCGAAAAAGGCAAGGGCGAGGTGCTGACAGCGCCCGTGATCCAGAGCGAACTTGGCAACCGCTTCCAGATTTCCGGCTCGATGAGCGTGAACGAAGCCAATGACCTGGCCCTGCTGTTGCGGGCGGGCTCGCTGGCGGCCCCGATGGAAATCATCGAGGAGCGCACCATCGGCCCCAGCCTGGGGGCCGAGAACATCGCCAAGGGCTTTCACAGCGTGGCCTGGGGCTTTGCCGTGATCGTCGCCTTCATGGCGGTCTATTACATGCTCTTCGGGCTGTTCTCGGGGGTGGCGCTGGCCGTCAACCTGCTGTTGCTGGTGGCCGTGCTGTCCATGCTGCAGGCCACCCTGACCTTGCCTGGCATGGCGGCCATGGCGCTCGCCCTGGGCATGGCCATTGACTCCAACGTGCTGATCAATGAGCGGGTGCGCGAGGAACTGCGCAATGGCGCTTCGCCTCAGGCGGCCATCAATTCCGGCTACGACCGCGCCTGGGCGACCATTCTCGACTCCAACATCACCACCCTGATCGCCGGCCTGGCCCTGCTGGCGTTTGGCTCGGGGCCGGTGCGCGGCTTTGCGGTGGTTCACTGCATCGGCATCCTGACCTCGATGTTCTCGGCGGTCTTCTTTTCGCGCGGGCTGGTCAACTTCTGGTACGGGCGGCAAAAGAAGCTCAAGACCGTGTCCATCGGGACTGTCTGGCGGCCTTCGGCCAATGGCGCTATAACCAAGGCCGAGTGAGGGGAGAAAAACAATGGAATTCTTCAAAATACGCCGCGACATTCCGTTCATGAAGAACGCGTTGATCTTCAACGTGATCTCCTTCGTGACCTTTGCCGCCGCGGTTTTCTTTCTGGTCACGCGCGGGCTGAACCTCTCCGTGGAGTTCACGGGCGGCACGGTCATGGAGGTCAACTACGCGCAGTCGGCCGAGATTGAAAAGGTGCGCGGCACGGTCGCCGGACTGGGGTACACCGATGTCCAGGTCCAGAACTTCGGGACGGCCCGTGACGTGATGATCCGGCTGCCGGCACAAAAAGGCGTGAGTTCCGCGCAACAGAGCGACAAAGTCATCGCCGCGCTCAAGGCCGCCGACCCCGGTGTCACGCTGCGCCGCACCGAATTCGTCGGCCCGCAGGTGGGCGATGAACTCGCCACCGATGGCCTCAAGGCCCTGGGCATGGTGGTGGTCGGCATCATGATCTACCTGGCGTTCCGCTTCGAGTGGAAGTTCGCCGTGGCGGCCATCATCGCCAACCTGCACGACGTGGTGATCATCCTGGGCTTTTTTGCATTCTTCCAGTGGGAGTTTTCGCTGGCCGTGCTGGCCGCGGTTCTGGCGGTGCTGGGATACTCGGTCAACGAGTCTGTTGTCATTTTTGACCGGATTCGTGAAAACTTCCGCCGTTACCGGAAGATGGACACGGTCCAGGTGATTGACAACGCCATCACTTCCACCATCAGCCGTACCATCATCACCCACGGTTCCACCCAGATCATGGTGTTGTCAATGCTGCTGTTTGGCGGTCCCACGCTGTTCTATTTCGCCCTGGCGCTCACCATTGGCATCTGCTTTGGCATCTATTCCTCGGTGTTCGTGGCCGCCGCCATCGCCATGTGGCTGGGCATCAAGCGCGAGGACATGGTCAAGGCGCCCGTCAGGAAAGAAGGCGACCCCAACGATCCGAATGCAGGTGCGACGGTCTGAAGGAAAAGTTCTTGGCCGCCACACCGCCCTCTCTTGCCAATTCGGCAGTTGCGCGTCAGGCGCGGGAGCGGTTCATTGCCTACGCGGAACCGGTCATGGGGCCGATGTCGGAAGCCATCCGGGCGCGGCTGATCGAGTCGGTTGACCAAAGTGCCAGCACGCGTGAAATGCAGGACCGCAGGGATGCGATGCTGGATTTTGACCGCCTGTGCAAGGCCTGGATCGAGGGGGCGCCCAAGGCCTGGCGCCGCGCGCTGATCCCGCCCACCGCCACGGCGCGCGTTCGTCTGGAAGCGGCCAATCTCGAACTGATTGGCGACGAGGTGGTCGAGAAGAAGATCCTGGCGTCGCGGCTCGCGCTGTCGGTGCTGGACAAGGTGTCCTGGGAACTCAATGACCTGCGCCTGCGGATCCAGCACCTCGAGGGCGGCGACGACCTCGCGTCCCACGATGTGCTGCGCCCCGAAGTGATCTCCCAACTGCTCGTGGAGCAGTGGAGTTCGGCCGGGCTGTCGCGCGACACCTGGGGCCTGGCCAAGGACGAGATCCAGAAACACATGGTCGAGCGCCTGGTCGAGGCTTACCGGCTGACCAACGAATTCCTCGTCGACAAAGGCGTTCTCCCGGATATCGAGCTGGCCGCACGGGTCAAGCGTGCCAATGCGCCTGCGTCCCAGCGCCCCGCGGCCGGACAGGGGCAACCCGGAGATACCGGGGCAGGCACCACCGGGTTCTCCGGCACCGGGCCCGGTGGCGGCTATGGCGGTGGAGCGGGTGGCGGGTCAGGCGCCAATGGCGGCCCAGGGGGCGGCAACGTTGGTGCGCCGGGCCATCCCGGAGCCTCGGGCGGCGGCTACTCCGGCTATGGTGGCGGTGGCGCGATGGGTTCTGGCCGGGAGGGCGCGGGCGCTTCGGGCGCCGGGGCCCAGGGGGGCGGATCGGGTGGAAGCGCCGGTGCTTTCGCTGGCGGTGGCGGGAATGGTTCCGCGGGCGGCTATGGCGCCAGCGCCTACGCGCAAAGCAGGCAGGGCCCCGCCGATGAAACCCGCATGCTGACCGCCAGCACCCCGCTGGCGCGAGCCCGCATGCGGGCCTCGGGCGTGGTGGGACAGCTCAAGCGGTTGCTGACCGAGCGCGTCGCGGGCTTCGATGCCGGCCACGCGACGCGGCCATCGCCGGCGCTGGCCGAGGCCATGAGCCACGAAGCCGCGACCCAGGTGGCCGACGGGACCGTCCATGAGGTGATGGTCTACGATGACGTGGGCGTTGAACAGGTCGCCACCGCACTGCGCCAGCGCACCGGCGAGCTCAAGAAAAAGGCCGCCACCTCGACCGAGAAGGCGACCATCGAAATTGTGGCCCTGATGTTCCAGAGCATCCTGGCCGAGGAACGGATTCCGCCCGCGGTGCGGGTCTGGTTTGCGCGGCTTCAGATGCCCGTGCTGCGCGTCGCGCTGTCGGAGCCCGAGTTCTTCGGCACCCTGCAGCACCCGGCCCGGCAGCTGATCGACCGGATGGGCTCCTGCGTCATGGGCTTTGACGCCAGCGCCATTGGTGGCAGTGCGCTGGAGACCGAGATCAAGCGCGTGGTCCAGGTGATCGAGCAATACCCCGAGACCGGCCGCCGCGTCTTTCAGCTCGTCTATGACGAGTTCCAGAAATTCCTTTCCAAATTCCTCACGGGGAAAGAGGCAACGCAGCGGCTGGTGAGCGTGGCCCAGCAGGTTGAGCAGAAGGAAACGATGGCGGTGCAGTACACCATCGAGATGCGCAACATGCTCAACGACATCCCGGTGCGCGAGGAAATCCGCGAGTTCCTGTTCAAGGTCTGGGCCGAGGTGCTGGCGGTGGCCGCGGTCAAGAGCGGCCCCCAGCATGAAGACACGATCGCGCTCAAGAAATCGGCCTCCGACCTGGTCTGGGCCGCGAGCGCCAAGCCCAACCGCAATGACCGCGCGCGCGTGATCCAGGACCTGCCCAAGCTGCTGCAGCGCCTGCGCCAGGGCATGACCCTGCTGGGCGTGCAGGGGTCCGCTCAGGAAGCCCACATCAAGATCATCGGCGACACGCTGGCCGATGCCTTCCTGTCCAAGACCGAGGCGATCCCGCAGGCGCGCATCGAAGCCATGGCCAAGCGGCTCGCGAACCTCGAGGACTTCGTCACCGACGACCAGTCAGGGGATTTGCCGCTGGATGCGGAGAGCATCGAGTTGATGCTGGGCATCGATGCGTCGACCATCGAGGTGGTGGCCGACGGCGGCTCCAAGCCCAGCGCCGCCATGCTGGGCTGGGCCCAGGAGCTGCAGACCGGAACCTGGTTCACGCTGGACCACAACGGCAAGACCAACCAGGTGCAGTACGCCTGGTGCAGCGACCGCAAGCAGTTGCACCTGTTTGCCTCGACCGACGGGCGCAGCTTCCTCATCCAGGCGCGGCGGCTCGCGGCCTACCTGCAGGCCGGCCTGCTGGTGCCGGCCGAGGAAGAGGGCCTGACCGTGCGCGCCACCCGCGACGCGCTGGCCAAGCTCGATGCCAACCCGGAGCGCCTGCTCAGCTGAATTCGGAACGCGAAGCAAAAAAAAGCCGCAGGTCCTGCGGCTTTTTTTGTTGGCCAGAGGCCTTCGGGCTTGCTTATTGCAGAGTCACCGTGGTTGCGCCGGCGGCACAGGTGGGCGAGTAGGTGTACTGCAGGTTTGCCGCGCCGGCGATGCCACCCTGGCCCGCAATGGCCTGGCTCAGGCTTGCGTTGCCACTGGTGCAGGACCCTGCCGCGATGCCCGAAATGCAGAAGTTGAGGTTCAGAGGCACGCTGATGCCGCCCGCCGCCACGGTTCCGCTGACTGCCACGCCGCAGGTTCCCGAGCCTCCGCCCGCGCCCGTGCCGCCCACCGCCAGGCCCGAACCGTCAAAGTTGAAGGTGAGCGTGCCGGCGGGATTGGAGGTCTTGTAGGCCGCGTTGAACAGGGAGGTGAAGCTGGTCCACTGCTGCGCGGTGAACGTGGTGCTGGTGAAGGTCTGCAGCGTGATGGCATTGGTCGCCAGGTATTGGGACAGGCCGCGCAACACCTGGCCGTAGGTGTTGGTCGAGCCGGTCACCACCGGCAGCGTGTTGAGGTTGGGCACCTGGAACTGGGCGGCGATGCTGGTCGCCTTGACGCCGTAGGCGCTGGCCGTGACCCCGGTGGTGACGTTGCCGAAAGCGTAGGTGTAGGCCAGCGTGGTCAGCGGCGTGACATAGCCCTGCACGGTGCCCCCGTTGACGGTGACCACGTTGCGCAGCGGCGTGGTGAGGGAGGTGGTGAGACCCGTCGCCTCGTCCACATAGCTGCCGCCGGTGATCTCGATGATGACGTCACCCGATGCCGCCGGCACGCTGAGGCTGTAGGTCCCGTCTGCGCTGGTGCCGCCGGTTGCCAGCGTGGCGCCCGTCGTGGCGTTCTTGATGGTGACCGTGGCATTGGCGACCGGCCCCTTGACCGCAGCACCCGATACCACGGTGGCGGCCGGCGCGGGCGAGGGCGACGGGGAGGGAGAAGGCGACGGCGTGGGCGTGGCGGCGACCGTGCTGTCACTGCTGCCGCCGCAGGCCGACAGGCCCATGGCAGCGACGCAGGAGAAAAGGACAACCAAGCGTTGGCGGGAAGAAGAGGTCATGTCAGGCTCCAAAGTACAACAAAGACGTTGGGCCTAGGTTAGGCAGCTTTCAGGCGGAAACCTATCCCTCGTTTGAGGGGGTTCCCGTGTAAAGCCGGGTGGCAGCCGCGCTCAGTGGGCGATGCGCAGCTCGGTGTCGTCGCAGAGTTCGTCGAGAACCAGCGCGTCGGGCTCCTCGCCGAAACTCCAGTAAACCATCAGGATGATGATCTTGAGGTCGTCCAGCGAGATCGGGTCACCCGGGGCGGCCATGGCACGGTCAATGACGATTTCGCGCATGGGCGCGGGCAGCACCCCGGCGCTTTCCAGAAAAGTCACAAAACTCAGGGCCTCGGCACCCAGGTGGTCCTGCTCCGCGACGGAGTAGATGCGCATGCTGTCGGGCGATTGCCCGTAGCCGAGGGGGTCATCGGTCGCGGGGGGCTGCAGCTGCGTGCCCTGGGCGGCAATGTGAAGGCCATTGAGCCAGGTCAGGGCCTGCTGGATTTCATCGGCGTCGAACCCGACCGCGCTCAGCTTGCGTCCCAGTTGTTCCGGCTCGGGACACGCATCGCCTCGCCAGTAGTTTTCGTAGACGAACACCAGCACTTCAAACATGGCCCCAATCTAGCACAGAAACCGCCGGGCCCGGCCCGGGGCCCGGGGATCAGACCGAGGCCATGCGCTGGAACAGGCCGCCGGGCAGCCGCGCGACCACCCCGTCAAGTTCCAGTTCCAGCAGCTGGGCCTGCAGGGTGGCGGCGTCTGTGCCGGTGCGGGCCACCAGGGCATCGATGCTGACAGGGTCGAAGCCCAGCGCCAGCAGCAGCGGGGATTCCGGGTCATTGGGGCTGCTGGTCCCCGCCAGCCGGCCACTGTCTGCTATCAAAGCAGGAGCAAAGCCGGGTCCCAGTTCTTCCAGGATGTCCTGTGCCGATTCCACCAGCTTGGCCCCCTGCTTGATCAGCGAGTGGCAGCCGCGGGACTGGGGGGAATGGATGGAGCCGGGAATGGCAAACACGTCCTTGCCCTGCTCCAGCGCCTGCCGCGCCGTGATCAGCGATCCCGACTGCAGCGCGGCCTCCACCACCAGGGTGCCCCGGCTCAGGCCCGAGATCAGGCGGTTGCGCTTGGGAAAATTGGGCGCCAGAGGGGGTGTTCCCAGCGGGTACTCGCTGAGCAGCAGCCCCTGGCGCGCAATGGCCCGGGCCAGCGCCAGGTGCCGCTTGGGGTAGACGCGGTCCAGTCCCGTGCCCACCACGGCGATGGTGGCAAGCTGGCCGGGTGTCGCGCCGTCCAGCGCGCCCTGGTGGGCGGCGCCGTCCACCCCGAGCGCGAGGCCCGACACCACGGTGAGGCCGGATCCGGCCAGCGCCTGGGCAAACTGGCGTGCATTGGTCTCGCCCTGGGGCGTGGGGTTGCGGCTGCCCACCACGGCGATGCCCTGGGCCACGGCCTGGGGCGCCAGGTCCACGCCCATCAGGTAGAGCACCAGCGGTGGGTCTTCCAGGGCCAGCAGGGGCTCGGGGTACTCGGGGCTGCCGAGCACGGCGATGCGGCGGCGCACGCCGTCCTCGCTCGAGCGCAGCCAGTCCAGCGTGGTGTCCAGCAGGGCGGTCAGGCCCTCCGGCTCGGCCTGAAGCGCCTGGGCCTGGGCCGCACTGACCACCTGGCGCAGCGCCGGCGCGGGCTGGTCAAAGATGCTTTCCGGCAGACCGAAAGCGGCGAGCAGCTTGCGGGCGCTGCCGTTGCCGACCCCGTCGGTCAGCGTCAGCCGCAGCCAGGCTGCGAGTTCGTCGCGGTCCACGGGAGCCAGGAATGCAGGGTTTTAGCGGGGGTTGGCGACGCGGTCGCCGATTTTCACGCCATCGGAGATTTCGAGAATCAGCGCATAGGACAGCTTCTCGAAGGGGCGGAACACCATCAGCAGGCCATTGCGCTCGTCGGGCAGCTTGATCGCGGTGGGCTTGCCGGGCTGGGTCCGGTCGACCAGGCTCTGGCCGTCCTTGAGGATTGCCAGCACATGGCCGCTCTCGATGCCGTCGGCGGTGCCGCGGTTGATCACGACGATCTGGTTCTGCGCGGCATTGGCCACGGCCGTGCCATACATCGACACGATCGCGCCCTCGACCTTGTTCTCGGGCGCGCGCGGCACATAGCTCACCAGCTCGCGCGGCGGCTCGGGCAGCAGCCGGTCGCCGGTGCGCATTTCTTCCTTGGACGACACGATGTCGATCGTCGCGGGCACGGCTGTGCTCTGGGTCTTGCCTTCCGTGTCGGTCACGCTGCGGGTGCTTTCGCTGCGCACCAGCACCGCCTTGCCGACGTATTGGGCCTCGTAGCCCAGCACGGCCTTGGTGACGGGGTCGCGTAGCGCGGTGGCGTTGCGGAACACGCGGAAATCATTGGCCTTGCCCTTGCCCAGCATCATCGGGGTCTCGGCGTTGCCCCGGGCATAGGCGCGATCGCCGCGGCTCAGGAGCACGCGGCCTTCCTGCGTTGCAACGATCCGCGGCGCGGCTTCCAGCACGCCCTCGTTGACGATCACCGGCTCCGCCAGGAAGGGCTCGATCAGGTGGGTCTGCAGGGTCGGGATGGCGCTGTCGGCCAGGGTTTCGTAGCGGGTGCGCGGCGACACCCGCACCGTTTCGGTGGGGGGCACGCCGTCGGTCGAGCCGCTGCCGGCCTGCCCCATGCGCAGGCGGGCCAGCCCGTTGGCCTTGTCCAGGAACAGCTGTTGGCCCGGGAAGATGAGGTGGGGGTTGCGGATTTCCTGCAGGTTCATGCCCCACAGCTCGGGCCAGCGCCAGGGGCTTTTGAGGAACAGGCCCGAGATGGCCCACAGCGTGTCGCCGGACTTGACCGTGTAGCTGTCGGGGGCGTTGGCGGCCAGCTCGCTCAGCGGGACGCCGGCCTGGGCCACTTGCTGGGCCGTGGCTTTCTGGCCGGGCGTGATCGGGAAATTCTGGGCCTGGGCCGGGGTGATCGCCGCCAGGGCGCCCAGCACGGCCCAGCCGCCCAGACGCCGCAGGGCAGATCCTGCCCCCGAGGTTTGCGCCATCATCTGTTTTTTCCTGTCTTGCTGCATTCCATGCCCCCGGGGAACCGGCCCGCCTTGTTCAGGCGCGGGTCGGTCAGAAGTCTTCATAAATCACTGGCGATTTTGCGCTCAAGCCCTTGATTGGGCAACGTTTATAGCCTTTTGCCGATGCCAGGAAAGCCAAAAGTAGCGAAAATAGCGACATTGACCGCGAGATTTCATGGCCCTTCTTCCCATTCTTTGTTACCCAGACCCCAGGCTGCACACGGTGGCCAAGCCCGTGCAGGCGGTGGACGACCGCATCAAGGCGCTGATCGCCGACATGCTGGACACCATGTACGACGCCAACGGCATCGGCCTGGCGGCCACGCAGATCGACGTGCATGAACGCCTGATCGTGATCGATGTGTCGGAAGGGCGCAACGAGCCCCTGGTGCTGATCAACCCCGACATCATCTGGGCCAGCCCCGACAAGCAGATCAACGACGAGGGCTGTCTCTCGGTGCCCGGCATCTATGACGGCGTGGCGCGTGCCTCGGCCATCAAGGTCACCGCGCTGGATGGCCAGGGCGTGTCGCGCACGCTGGAGGCCGAGGGCCTGCTGGCGGTCTGCATCCAGCATGAGATGGACCACCTGCTGGGCAAGGTGTTTGTGGAGTACCTGTCACCGCTCAAGCGCAACCGCATCAAGAACAAGATGCTCAAGGCGCGGCGCGAGGCAGAGCGCGCCTGACGCGCCGGGCAGCGCCATGTTGTCGTTCCTGATGACTTTGCCGCGGCGGCGCCTGGCGCCGGCCCTGCTGGGCGCGGCCTGGCTGGCCTGCGGCTGCGCCGTTACGCCCGTGACCGGCTACGGCGTGGCGCCCGGAACCTCCCGCGAGGCCGTGCTGGCCCGGCTCGGGGCGCCCACGCGCAGTGTGCCCCTGGCCACGGGCGAACGCCTGCAGTACTCGCTGCAGCCCGCAGGGCAGGCCGCCTACATGGTGGACCTGGACGCCGCGGGCAAGGTCGTGGCTTCGCGCCAGGTGCTCACGCCGGCTGACTTTGCCCGCATTGTGGAAGGCCAGTGGCGCCGCGCCGATGTCGAGCGCGAGTTCGGCCCGTCGGCCCGCGTTGACCACATTGGCAACTGGCGCGGCGACATCCTGACCTACCGCTGGAGCGATGGCAGCGACATGTTTTTCTGGGTCTACCTTGACCCGCGTGACGTGGTCCAGCGCACCCAGCAGGGAATGGAATTCGTCAATGCACCGGACCGGGAGTAGGGGCTGATGCGCGTCATCTTCGCGGGCACGCCCGAGTTTGCGCGCGAGGCGCTGCAGCGGCTGCTGGCGGCCGGCTTCCAGGTGCCGCTGGTGCTGACCCAGCCCGACCGCCCCGCCGGCCGCGGCCTGAAGCTGCAGGCCTCGCCGGTCAAGCAACTGGCGCAGCAACAGCACATTTCCCTGGCCCAGCCGCGCAGCCTGCGGCTGGACGGCAAATACCCCGAAGACGCCGCCGCGGCCAAAGCGGCGATTGAAGCCGCGCGGGCCGACGTGATGGTGGTGGCGGCCTATGGCCTGATCCTGCCGCAGTGGGTGCTGGACACCCCGCCGCTGGGTTGCCTGAACATCCACGCCTCGCTCTTGCCGCGCTGGCGCGGCGCCGCGCCGATCCACCGCGCCGTCGAGGCGGGCGATGCGCAAACCGGCATCACCATCATGCAGATGGACGCGGGGCTGGACACCGGCGACATGCTGCTGGTGGAAAAGCTCGCGCTGGCACCCGATGAGACCACGGGTTCCCTGCACGACAAGCTCGCCACGCTGGGCGGCCGCCTGGTGGTGGAAGCGCTGGAGATGGCCGCCTGCGGCGGATTCACTCCCGTGAAGCAGCCTGATCAGGGCGTGACCTATGCACACAAGGTCGAGAAGGCCCAGGCCCGGGTCGACTGGTCGCAGCCGGCCGCCGTGATTGACCGGCGGGTTCGTGCCTTCAACCCGTTCCCTGGCGCCTTCACCGAGCTGGAGGGTGAGACCTTCAAGCTGTTTTGCTCCCAAATTGAGAGCAAAGAGTGCCCGGCTGGCGTGGACTCTGGCACAATTTTGTCTGCAACCCCTGATGGCATCGAGGTCGCCTGCGGCGCTGGCGTGCTGCGCCTGACCGAGCTGCAGCGCGCGGGCGGCAAGCGGCTGGCCGTGGCCGATTTTTTGCGCGGCTTTGATCTCAAGCCCGGCATGGCGTTTTCCTGACGTGTTCTTCCTGCGGACCCATTACACCCACCCCGCGTTCCGCGAGGGCGCGCGCGACATGTGGCCCCAGGCGCCGGGCATCGCCGCCTGGGGCCTGATGACCGGCGTGGCCATGGTCAAGTCCGGCATGAGCGTGTTCGAGTCCCTGCTGATGGCGCTGCTGGTGTTCGCTGGCAGTTCGCAGCTGGCCTCGATCCCGCTGATCGTCGCGGGCGCGCCGCTGTGGGTGATCCTGGCGACCGGTTTTTGCGTGAACCTGCGCTTTGTGGTGTTCAGCCTGCACCTGCGCCCCTACCTCATGCACCTGCCGCTGTGGCAGCGCCTGACGCACGGCTACCTCACCGCCGACCTGAGCTATGTGCTGTTCACGCGGCGCTATCCCCAGCCGGCGGCCGAGCCGGCCGCGCGGCTGGCGCAGGAGTCCTACCTGGCCGGCAACTGCTTCATCAACTGGGCCAGCTGGGTGGGTGCCAGCGTGGTCGGGATTGCGCTGGCCAACTTCATCCCCACCCACTGGGGCCTGGGCTTTGCCGGCATCCTGTGCCTGGTGGGCATCCTCTGTTCGCTGGCCAGCACGCGGCTGCGCATGGTGTCGGCCGCCGTGGCGGGTGCGGCCGCGGTCGCTGCCTGGACCCTGCCGCTGAAGCTCAACATCGTGGTGGCCATCGGCGTCGCCGTGATCCTGTGCCTGACGCTGGAGCGACCCCAGCCGCCCGGCGCGCAGGAAGCCGCCTCATGACCGACCTGTGGACGCTCGCCGTGATCCTGGGCCTGGCCTGCGTGACCGTGCTGGCGCGCAGCTTCTTTTTCATCTCCAGCAAGGACTGGGCGCTGCCGCGCTGGGCCCAGCGTGGCCTGCAGTACGCGCCCATCGCGGCGCTGTCGGCCGTGGTGGTGCCCGAGGTGGTGATGACCCAGGGCCACCTGGTGGCCACCTGGCAGGACGCGCGCCTGTTCTCGGCCGCCGCCGGCGCGGCCGCCTACTTCTGGCGCCGCGACGTGCTGGTCACCATCGTGGCCGGCATGGCCGTTTACCTGCCGCTGCACATCGTTCTGGGTTGGTAACTCCCCGCCAGGCCTGCCTTCTAGAATCGTGGGTTCTGTCCATTGATTGAACTGCACGCCATGAACGTTCTGCGCTTTTCCGATCTCTGTGCCCGTGGCGAAGCCCGGGGGCAACGGGTTTTCATCCGGGCCGACCTCAACGTGCCCCAGGACGCCGATGGCCGCATCACTGAGGACACGCGCATCCGCGCCTCGGTGCCCTGCATCCGCATGGCGCTGGACGCGGGTGCCGCCGTCATGGTCACCTCGCACCTGGGCCGTCCCGTTGAAGGCGAATTCAAACCCGCCGACTCCCTTGCGCCCGTGGCGCGCCGGCTGGGTGAGCTGCTGGGGCGCGAGGTGCCGCTGGTGGCCGGCTGGGTGGATGGCGTCAGCGTGGCTCCGGGCGACGTGGTGCTGCTGGAAAACTGCCGCGTCAACCGTGGCGAGAAAAAGAACAACCCCGAACTCGCCAAGAAGATGGCCGCGCTGTGCGACATCTTCGTGCACGACGCGTTTGGCACTGCCCACCGCGCCGAAGCCTCCACCTACGGCATTGCCCAGTACGCGCCCATTGCCTGTGCCGGCCCCTTGCTGGCGGCTGAAATCGACGCCATCAGCCAGGCGCTGGCCAGCCCCAAACGGCCGCTGGTGGCCATTGTGGGCGGCTCCAAGGTGTCTTCCAAGCTCACCATCCTGCAGGCGCTCGCGGCCAAGGTCGACCAGCTCATCGTGGGCGGCGGCATTGCCAACACCTTCATGCTGGCGGCGGGCCTGAAGATCGGCAAGTCGCTGGCCGAGCCCGACCTGCTGGCCGACGCCCGCGCCGTGATCGAGGCCATGAAGGCCCGCGGCGCCGAGGTGCCCATCCCGACCGACGTGGTGACGGCCAAGACCTTCGCCGCCGACGCCCCGGCCACGGTGAAGTCCGCCAGCGATGTGGCGGACGACGACCTCATCCTCGACATCGGGCCGAAGACCGCTGCCCGGCTCGCCACCCAGCTTGCGGCGGCCGGCACCATCGTCTGGAACGGGCCGGTCGGGGTGTTTGAGTTCGACGCCTTCGCGCAGGGCACCGAGACCATCGCGCGCGCCATTGCCCAGTCAGCCGCGTTCAGCATCGCGGGCGGTGGCGACACACTGGCCGCCATTGCCAAGTACGGCATCGAGCAGCAGGTGGGCTACATCTCCACCGGCGGCGGGGCTTTTCTGGAAGTGCTGGAGGGCAAGACCCTGCCCGCCTTCGAGATTCTGGAAAAACGCGCCGCGGGCTGAGGCTCAGGCCGGCGGTGACTCGCCCGCGGCGGCATTCGCCGGCGCGGGACGGGCCAGTTGCAGGCCGCCCTGCACATGCAGTGTCTGCGTCGGGAAGGCGAACTCGATGCCGCGCTGGCCAAACTCGCGCACCAGCTGCAGGTTCACCGCCTGCTGCACATCCATGTAGACCTGGTAGCCAGGCTGCAGCACGTTGTAGACCGCCTCGAAGTCCAGTGACGAGGCCCCGAAACTCTTGAAATGCGCGCGGTCAAAGCGCGCCTGCTCCTGCGACTCGATGGCGCGGCGGATGATGCCGGGTATCGCCTCCAGTTGCTCGGCCGGCGTGTCGTAGGTCACGCCGATTGCGAACACGGCCCGCCGCTCCTGCATGCGCTTGTAGTTGCGGATGCGGCTCTTGAGCAGGTCGTTGTTGGAGAAAATCAGCTGCTCGCCGCCCAGGCTGCGCACCCGCGTGGTCTTCAGCCCCACATGCTCCACGGTGCCCGCGAGGTCATCGACGATGATGAAGTCGCCAATCACGAAGGGCTTGTCGATGGCGATGGACAGCGAGCCGAACAGGTCGCCCAGGATGTTCTGCGCGGCCAGCGCGACGGCGATGCCGCCAATCCCCAGGCTGGCGACCAGCGCGGTCACATTGAGCCCCAGGTTGTCCAGCACCAGCAGCAGCACCAGCGTCCACACCGCCACGCGGCCCAGGAACGACAGCAGCGAGCGGGTCATGGCGCGCGACCCTTCTTCCTCGGGCAGGCCGTTGGAGAACTTCTTGCTGAGCCAGAACCTCAGGCCGCAATTGGCCCAGAAGCCGCACTGCAGCAGCAGCAGGCCAATGAAGGTCCGGTCACTGAACTTCTGCAGCGCGGCGGGCAGCTCCAGGAAGTGAACTCCCGCATACAAGCCGATGGCGGCGGCCAGCAGGATGCGGGTGACCGACAGCAGTTCCACGATGAAGTCGTCGAACAGGTTGACCGTGCTCTTGGCCAACCGCTCCAGCCGGAACAGCGCGATCTTGCGGACCGTGAGGAACAGCGCGATGACCGCGACCGCGGCCACCAGGGCAAAGGCCCAGTCCTCGGGGGTGTTGTGGGCAATCAGTTCTCGGTACATGCTTACTCGCTGGGGGTGTCAGGCAGGTGGTCCTGCCAGTCAGGGGTCTGGACTTCGGCCGGCGGGAAGTCATCCAGCGGCCCCAGGGGTGTGGCGTCGCGCTGGAACAGGGGCGGGCTGGTCATGTAGGCAATCAGCAGGCGCGACAGCGCGTCCAGTGAATCCATGTGCACCCGCTCGTGGCCGTGCGAGGCGTCCAGGCCAAAGCAGACCAGCGCCGTGCGGATGTCGTTGCCCGCCTCCAGCGCGGCTGCGGCGTCGCTGCGGTAGAAGCGGAACACGTCGCGCGTGTGCTCGATGCCCTTGCTCGCGCACAGCTCCAGCAGGCGCCGCGTCAGGTGCCAGTCGAACGGGCCGCTGGAGTCCTGCATCGAGATGGTCACGCCGTATTCGCTGGAATACTGGCCTTCGGCCACCGTGCCGTTGTCAATCGAGATCAGCTCGGCCACGTCGCCGTGCAGCACATGCGAGGCACCCACGCCGACTTCCTCCGAAATGGTGAACAGAGGAAAGCAGTCCACGGGCAGCTTGCGGCCCGACTCGCGGATCGCGCGCAGCGCGGTCAACACCGCGGCTACGCCGGCCTTGTCATCGAGGTGGCGTGCGTTGATGAAGCCTTCGGGGCCGAACTCGGGGTTGGAGGGCACGGCAATGGTGTCGCCCACGTGGATGCCCAGCGCGCGGGTCTCGGCCTCATTGGTGGTGCGGGCATCCAGCCGCAGCTCCACGTTGTCCCAGCTCACGGGCTGGGTGTCGATTTCCTTGTTGAAGGTGTGGCCCGACGCCTTGTTGGGCAGGATGGTGCCGCGGTGCATCACGCCGTTGTCGGAGTAGACGGTCACGCGCGCGCCCTCGGCAAAGCGCGACGACCAGAACCCAATGGGCACGACCTGCAGCCGGCCGTTGCGCTTGTAGCCCTTGACCATCGCGCCCAGCGTGTCCAGGTGCGACACGATGGCGCGCGCCGGGGTGCGCTCGCGCCCCTGGATGCGGGCGCGGATCGCGCCGCGCCGCGTGAGTTCGTAGGCGATGCGCAGGTCCTCAAGCTCGGTGCACAGCAGCCGCACGATGGCGTCGGTCATGCCCGAGGGGCTGGGCGTGTTCAGGAGCCGGTTGAGGACATCCTGCAGGTAGTTGCGGTCAGGCTTCATGGGGTGGCCTTTCTGTGAGTTCGCGCCCGGTGCTGCGCGTCTGCGGAAACAGCATGTCGATGAAGCGCTCCGCCGTGGGCTGGGGTTCATGATTGGCGAGGCCTGGCCGTTCGTTGGCTTCAATCACCACGTAGTCGGGCTGGTCGGGTGCCGTCACCATGAAGTCGAACCCGACCAGCGGGATCTCCAGCGCCATCGAGGCGCGTTCGGCGGCCTCGCGCAGCGTGGGGTGCAGGGCCCCGGTCATGTCATGGATGGTTCCGCCGGTGTGCAGGTTGGCGGTCTTGCGCACCTCGATCTGCTCGCCCGCGGCCAGCACGGTGTCCAGGTCGTGGCCCTGGGAGGCGAGGCAGCGCAGGGTCTCGTCGTCCACCGGGATGCGGCTTTCGCCCGCGGTGGCCAGCTGCCGGCGGCGGCTTTGCTTGTCGATCAGGGTGCGCAGGGCCGTGACGCCGTCGCCGGTCACCGTGGCCGGCCGGCGCGAGGCGGCGGCCACCACCTGGTGGTCGATCACGACGATGCGCAGGTCGCTGCCGGGCATCATCTGCTCGACGATCACATGGTCGCAATAGTGGCGTGCCGCGTCGATGGCGGTGCTCACTTCATCAAATCGGGTCAGGTCCACGCGCACGCCGTGGCCCTGCTCGCCACGCGCGGGCTTCACCACGACCCGCTGGTAGCGCTGAAGAAAGGCGGCCACCGCGTCCAGGTCGTCGGCGTCGATCTGGGCCGGCACGTGGATGCCGGCGTGGGCCAGCACCCGCAGGGTCAGCCGTTTGTCGTCACAGCGGCTCATCGCAATGGCCGAGGTCATCTCCGACAGCGATTCGCGGCAGGTGATCGAGCGGCCGCCCAGGCTCAGGCGGAAGTAGCCATGCTCGGCATCCAGCACCTCGATGCTGATGCCGCGACGGCGCGCCTCGCGCACGATGATGCCGGCATAGATGTTGAGGTCGGCCGCCGGGTCGGGCCCCAGGAACAGCGGCTCGTTGATCGGGTTCTTGTTCTTCACGCAGTAGACCGGCACGCGCACAAAGCCCAGCTTTTCGTACAGCGCGATGGCCTGGGGGTTGTCGTGCAGCACCGACAGGTCCAGGAAGCTGCGGCCCCGATCACGGAACAGCGCCGCCAGCGCGCGCGTCAGGCCCTCGCCGATGCCCGGGTGGCTGCCCTGCGGGTCCACCGCGAGCGCCCACAGGCTTGAGCCGCCGTCAGTGTCATTGAAGGCGCGCACATGGTCCACCCCGGTCACCACGCCCAGGATCGTGTCGCTGCCCGCGTCCTGCGCCACCAGCACCTCGATCTCGTCGCGCTGGGCCAGCGTGGCAAAAAACGATTTGGGCGGGGGCACCATTCGGCGGGTCTGGTAGATGCGCCGCACGGCCTCGGCGTCGCGGGCCCGGGCCGGCCGGATCACCCAGCCCTCCGGGTTGGGGGCGTCGGGCGCCTCGGGGCTGGCCAGGGCCAGCCGGTAGGTGTGCGACGGGTCGATGAACAGGTCCTGCGGCGCAAGCGCCACCACCACATGCGGGTCGCGCAGGTACAGGGCGATGTCACGCTTGTTGGGCCGCTCGTTGCGCACCACCGACGCCAGTGCGCGCGGGTCGGCAAAGGTCTGGCCAAAGATCAGCCGGCCCCAGCCGCAGTCCACAATGGCTTCGCTGTCCATGGCCAGCAGGTCGGGGTGGCCCGAGGGGTCTTCCCAGTGGCGCAGCGACATCATCTGCCGGGGGTCCAGCGGGTTGCGTTCTCCGGTGTTTGTCATGGCAATCTCCCGTCAGAGGCCGTGCGACTGCAGCCACAGCTCCAGCAGCGCGATCTGCCACAGCTTGGAGCCGCGCAGCGGCGTGATGTGCTGGTCGGGCGCCGCGAGCAGGGCGTCCACATAGTCTTCGCGGAACAGGCCCCGGGCCCGGGCCGCCGGGCTGTGCAGCGCGGTCTTGACCCAGTCCAGCGTGGGCCCCGACAGATACTTGAGCGCGGGCACCGGGAAGTAGCCCTTGGGCCGGTCGATCACCTCGCGCGGCAGCATGCGCCGCGCAATGGCCTTGAGAATGCCCTTGCCACCGTCGGACAGCTTGTCCTGCTCGGGCAGGCGGCCCGCCAGTTCCACCAGTTCGTGGTCCAGGAAGGGCACGCGTGCCTCCAGGCCCCAGGCCATGGTCATGGCGTCCACGCGCTTGACCGGGTCGTCCACCAGCATCACCGTGGCATCCAGCCGCAGCGCCTTGTCCAGCGGGGTGGCGGCGCCGGGGCGGTCAAAGTGGCGCGTGATGAAACCCAGGCTGGCGCCGGGAACGGCCACGCCGTCAGTCACCGTGCGCAGGTAGTCCTGCGGGTCGCGGTCAAAGAAAACCCGGGCGTAGTCGGCCACCGCGTCCTGGGACTGGGCCAGCGGCGGATACCAGTGGTAGCCGGCAAACACCTCGTCGGCGCCCTGGCCGCTTTGCACGACCTTGACATGCTTCGATACCTCGCGCGACAGCAGGTAGAAGCCGATGTTGTCGTAGCTCACCATGGGCTCGGGCATGGCCTGGATGGTGTCCGGCAGGTGTGACAGCATGGTCGCGCCATCGATCTGGATCTTGTGGTGGCGGGTGCTGAACTCCCGGGCGATCAGGTCCGAATACCTGAACTCGTCGCCCTGTTCGCCGTTGGCGGCCTCAAAGCCGATCGAGAAGGTGTTCAGGTCCTGCTGGCCCGCCTGGGCCAGCAGCGCCACGATCAGGCTCGAATCCACGCCGCCCGAGAGCAGGACGCCCACCGGCACGTCCGCCACCATGCGGCGCGCCACGGCCTTTTCCAGCGCGGCCTGGACCAGGCGCTCGCGCTCCTCGTAGGGCGCGCGGGCCAGGGCCGGGTCGGTGGTGAAGGGCGGGTTCCAGTAGCAGGTGTCGGTGCGCCGGCCGTCGGGCTCGAACACGGCAATCGTGGCCGGCGGCAGCTTGCGCACGCCGCGCAGCAGCGTGTGCGGCGGCGGCACCACCGCGTGCCACATCAGGTAGTGTTCCAGCGCGATCGGGTCAATGCGGGTGTCCACGTCGCCCGCGGCCAGCAAGGCCGGCAGGCTGGAGGCAAAGCGCAGGCGCTTTCCATCGGCCGATTCGCTCAGGTACAGCGGCTTGATGCCAAACCGGTCGCGCGCCATGACCACGCGGCCGGTGTCGCGCTCCCAGATCGCGAACGCAAACATCCCGTGCAGGCGCGATACGCAGTCGGGTCCCCAGTGGCGGTAGGCGCGCAGCAGCACCTCGGTGTCGCCGTCGGAAAAAAATCGTGCGCCGGCCTGCTCCAGCTCGGCGCGCAGTTCGCGGTAGTTGTAGATGCAGCCGTTGAACACCAGCGTCAGGCCCAGATCGGCGGCCACCATGGGCTGCTGGGCGCGTTCGCTCAGGTCGATGATCTTGAGCCGGCGGTGGGCCAGGGCCACGCGGCTTTGCTGAAAGGCGCCCCCGGCATCGGGGCCGCGCGGGCGCAGGGTTTCGGCCATTCGGCCGACGGCAGACGCGTCGGCTTCCTGGGTGTCGAAGCGGATTTCTCCGGCAATTCCACACATGGGCTGTCTCCTCGGACTGTTGTGAGGGACCAGCCATTGTAACGCATTTGCAATTGAACAAATGTAATTGCCGAATTCATCCCGACGCAACTGCGAGACTATTGCGTCTAATTTTCATTATTTGAGCTGAAAATGACGAAATCCCGTCCGGCCCGGCTTCCGGGCCTGTATCTGGGTAACGTTCGCGGCGAGGCACGCCGCAGCACGCACCCGCTGGGGCGCCGACGATGTAGCACCCAAGCCGCATGGATTTGGTAACCAATCGGTAACCGGTTTCATGTGAGAATGGGAACTTAATTACAAGCGCCGAGCTGCCATGCCCAGAGACAAAACCACCCCCCGCCGTTCCACCAAGATCGTGGCCACCCTCGGTCCGGCCTCCAGCGACCCTGCCTTGCTGGAGCAGATGATCCGCGCCGGGGTCAATGTGGTGCGCCTGAATTTCAGCCACGGCAAGGCCCAGGACCATATCGATCGCGCCACCCTGGTGCGGGCAGCGGCCCAGCGCGCGGGCCGCGAGGTGGCCATCATGGCTGACCTGCAGGGCCCCAAGATCCGCGTGGGCAAGTTCGCCGATGGCAAGGTCATGCTCGAACCGGGCATGAAGTTTGTGCTCGATGCCTCGCGCACCGAGCCCGGCGACCTGCAGGGCGTGGGCCTGGACTACAAGGAGCTGCCGCGTGATGTGAAGGCCGGCGACCTGCTGCTGCTCAATGACGGCCTGATCGTGCTGACGGTGGACGCCGTGCGCGGCGAGCAGGTGCACACCACCGTCAAGCTGGGCGGCGAGCTGTCCAACAACAAGGGCATCAACAAGAAGGGTGGCGGCCTGACGGCCCCGGCCCTGACCGCCAAGGACATGGAAGACATCCGCACCGCGATGAGCTTCCAGGCCGACTACGTGGCCGTGAGCTTCCCCAAGAACGCCACCGACATGGAAATGGCGCGCCAGCTGTGCAATGTGGCGGGCGCCGAATTCCGCCACAAGCCGGGGCTGATCGCCAAGATCGAGCGGGCCGAGGCCATACCGCACCTGGAAGCCATTCTCAAGGCCAGCGACGGCATCATGGTGGCGCGCGGCGACCTGGCCGTGGAGGTTGGCAACGCCACGGTGCCCGCGCTGCAAAAACGCATGATCCGCCTGGCCCGCGAGTACGACAAAGTGGTGATCACCGCCACCCAGATGATGGAAAGCATGATCACCAACCCGGTGCCCACGCGCGCCGAGGTCAGCGATGTGGCCAACGCCGTGCTTGACGGCACCGACGCCGTGATGCTCAGCGCCGAAACCGCGGCCGGCAAGTACCCGCTGGAAACCATCGTCGAGATGGCCAACATCTGCTCGGAAGCCGAGAAGGCCGAAGACGTCAAGCTTGACGCCGACTTCACCGGCATGACCTTCAGCCGCATTGACCAGTCCATCGCCATGGGCGCGCTGTTCACCGCGCACCACCTGGGCTGCAAGGCCATCGTGGCGCTCACCGACTCGGGCTCCACCGCGCTGTGGATGAGCCGCCACCGCATCCACATCCCCATCTACGCGCTCACGCCCAAGCTGGTGACCCAGCGCAAGATGGCGCTGTACCGCAATGTGCGCCCGCTGCTGATGGACCAGAGCGTGGAGCGCGACACCGCGCTGGCCGAGGCCGAGGCGCACCTCAAGAAGCGCGGCATTGTGTCCAGCGGCGACATCTATGCCATCACCTGCGGCGAGCCCATGGGCGCACCCGGCGGCACCAACATGCTCAAGATCTGCGTGGCGGCGTGATCATGGCCCAGCCGCGGGCCCGGTGATCGCCCGCGGTCTTTCAGGCCTTGGTTCCGCGCGCCGCTGAATCCGCAAGCAAGCCCGCGCCGTATGGATGTGAACATGAGGCCTTTGAAACTTTCACCAGGGAGCGCCGGCATGGCCCGACGAACGGGCCTGTTTGCCGCGATGGGGGCGCTGCTCACGGGTTGCTCGGCGACCGATGTCATCAACGCCCTGGTGCCCGAAAAAACCTACCGGGGCCGCGAGGCCATCGCCTTCGGCCCCGGAGCGCGAGACCGCCTCGACCTGTACCAGCCCCTGAATCCGGTGCCGGGCAGGATGCCGCCGCTGGTGGTCTTTTTCTATGGCGGCAACTGGCGTTCGGGCGACCGCGGCGACTATCGCTTTGTGGGCGAAGCGCTCGCTTCTGGTGGGGCCGTGGTTGTCATTCCTGACTACCGGCTGGTTCCGGCCGTGCACTACCCGGAATTTCTGGAGGACAACGCCCGTGCCATGGCCTGGGTGTTTGACAACATTCCGCAACTGGGCGGCGACCCCGACAACATCTACGTCATGGGCCACAGCGCCGGCGCCTACAACGCGGCCATGCTTGCGCTGGATCCGCGCTGGCTGGGCGCGCGGCGGGAGCGGCTGAAAGGCTTTATCGGCATTGCCGGCCCCTACGATTTCCTTCCCATCGTCAACCCGGACACCCAGCGGGCCTTCAACTGGCCTCGCACGCCCGTCACGTCGCAGCCGGTGTTCCATGCAGGCAACAAGGCGCCACGCACCCTGTTGCTGGCGGGCGCCAGGGACTCACTGGTGGATCCCCAGCGCAACACGGTGGGTTTGGGGCAGAGGCTCGTGGCGGCGGGCGCGGACGTGACCGTGAAGGTATTCGACAAGCTGAGCCACGCCAGCATCATCGGGGCCATGGGCAAGCCCCTGCGCTTCCTGGCGCCGGTGCGCGCCCAGGTGCTGGGCTTTCTGAAGCTGCCGGTGGAATGAACACCGGCGAGTGGGCATTTGCCCGCGAGATGCGTGCAAGCAAGTAAAATTGCCGCTGGTTACCAACCAGTTACAGCAACTTCCCCGGGAAACTCACCATGGCACTCGTCTCAATGCGCGAGCTGCTGGATCACGCCGCCGCCAACGGCTACGGCATTCCAGCGTTCAACGTCAACAACCTGGAACAGGTCCAGGCCGTCATGGAGGCGGCCAAGGAAACCGGCGCGCCCGTGATCCTGCAGGCCAGCGCCGGCGCGCGCAAGTACGCGGGCGAGGCCTTCATCAAGCACCTGATCCAGGCCGCCATCGAGCAGTACCCCACGATTCCGCTGGTGATGCACCAGGACCACGGGCAAAACCCCGATGTGTGCCAGGGCGCGATCAACCTGGGCTTCAGCTCGGTCATGATGGACGGCAGCCTGGAGGCCGACGGCAAGACCATTGCCAGCTACGACTACAACGTCGAGGTGACCCGCAAGGTGGTGGACATGGCCCATGCCACGGGCGTCACGGTCGAGGGCGAGCTGGGTTGCCTGGGCAGCCTGGAGACCATGAAGGGCGACAAGGAAGACGGCCACGGCACCGACGCCACCATGACCCGCGAGCAGCTGCTGACCGACCCGGAGCAGGCGGCCGACTTCGTCAAGCGCACCCAGCTCGACGCGCTGGCCATTGCCATTGGCACCAGCCACGGCGCCTACAAGTTCACGCGCAAGCCCACGGGCGACATCCTGGCGATCGACCGCATCAAGGAAATCCACCGCCGCATTCCCAACACCCACCTGGTGATGCATGGCTCCAGCAGCGTGCCGCAGGAACTGCTGGCCATCATCCGCCAGTACGGCGGCAACATGAAGGAAACCTATGGCGTGCCGGTGGAAGAGATCCAGCACGCCATCAAGTTCGGCGTGCGCAAGATCAACATCGACACCGACATCCGCCTGGCCATGACCGGCGCGGTGCGCAAGTTCCTGGCCGAAAACCCCGAAAAGTTCGATGCCCGCGAGTGGCTCAAGCCCGCGCGCGAGGCCGCCAAGGCCATCTGCAAGGCACGCTACATCGAGTTTGGCTGCGAAGGCCAGGCCGGCAAGATCAAGGGCGACAGCCTGCAGGTGGTCGCCGCCAAATACGCGCGTGGCGAGCTGGCCCAGGTGGTGCACTGAGCCTGAGATAATCGGCCCGAATGGTTCATGGCCCGTTGACTGTTCAACGGGCCTTTTTGCTTTCTGACCCCCATGACTTCTGCACTGCACACCTCCGCCCTCACCTCCCTGCCCCTGCTGGCCCGCGGCAAGGTGCGCGACAACTATGCCGTGGGCGACGACCGCATCCTCATGGTGGCGAGCGACCGCATCAGCGCGTTCGACGTGATCATGGGCGAACCGATCCCCGGCAAGGGCGAGCTGCTGACGCAGATGGCGCTGTTCTGGTTCGAGCGCCTGGGCCCGCGCGGGCTCAATGTGTGCCCGCATCACCTCACGGGCGAGGACCCGCTGGGCGTGGTGTCGCCGGCCGAGGCCGCCCAGATCAAGGGCCGGGCCATGCTGGTCAAGCGGCTCAAGCCGATCCCGGTGGAGGCCGTGGTGCGCGGCTACCTGGCCGGCAGCGGCTGGAAGGAGTACCAGCAAGGGCAGGCCGTGTGCGGCGTGCCACTGCCGGCGGGCCTGAAGAACGCCAGCAAGCTGCCTGAGCCCATTTACACGCCCGCGGCCAAGGCCGAGGCCGGCGAGCATGACGAGAACATCACCTTCGAGAAAACGGTGGAGATCGTCGGCGCCGAGCTGGCGGGCCGCATCCGCGACATCAGCATCGCGATCTACAAGGCCGCCAGCGAGTTCGCGGCCACCAAGGGCATCATCATTGCCGACACCAAGTTCGAGTTCGGCCTGGACCAGGGCGGCACCCTGGTGCTGATGGACGAGGTGCTCACGCCCGACTCGTCGCGCTACTGGCCCGCCGAGACGTACCAGCAGAGCCTGGACGCCGGCACCAACCCGCCCAGCTACGACAAGCAGTTTTTGCGCGACTGGCTGGAGCAGGCCCGCGTCAATGGCAAGCCCTGGGACAAGACGCCGCCCGCGCCGCGCCTGCCGCGCGAGGTGGTGGAGAAAACGGCGGCCAAGTACCGCGAGGCCATGGAGCGCCTGACCGCCTGAGCCGGCGGCCCTGCGGTTCAGTTCAGCGTCATGCTGAGCCGGCGCCGGTAGCGCGACACCAGCTCGGCCTGCGGGTCCAGCGGCGCGGCCGACTTGCCGGCCAGCTCGATGCCGCTGGCGGTCTTGGTGTCGGCCGCAGCGGCCGCCTTGGGCTTGGGCGGGGTCATCAGCTCCAGGATGGACACAAACACCTTGCGGGCCAGTTCGTTCTGCCAGGTCTTGTCGCGCATCAGGATCTCCAGCAGCTCGTCCATGGCGTCGGTCCACTGCTGGCCGGCCATCAGGGCCTGGGCCTTGCCGAAGCGGGCGTCAAAATCGCGCTTGTTGGCCCCGATTTTTCCGTCAAATGCGGCTGTAGTCCTTGCCAGATCGGCATCAGGTGCTACGGAATCCATAGCATCCATCCAGTGCTGCAGGGCTTCGAACCGGCGCTCGAGGGCGACCTTGGCAATCACCGGCGCGAACGCGACCTTGGCGTCGTCGCTGCGGCCCAGCTGCAGCAGCAGCTTGACGTAGTCAAAGCGCGCGTCGTCGTTGGACGGGTCGGTGGCCACGGCGTGCTGCAGCATCTCCAGCGCGGCGTCGGTGTTGCCGGCGGCCAGCGCGTCCAGCGCTTCAGCCTCCGCGGCCTCGGCTTCCAGAGCCTCGGCGGCTGGCACGTGCTTGTCCAGGAAGGCCTTGAGCTGGCCTTCGGGCACGGCGCCCATGAAGCCGTCCACGGGCTGGCCGCCCTTGAGCAGGATGCAGGTGGGGATGCTCTTGATGCCAAAGGCGCCGGCCAGCTGCTGCTCCTGGTCGGAGTCGATCTTCACGAGCTTGAAGCGCCCGCCGTACTCGATCTCGAGCTTTTCGAGCATTGGGCCAATGACCTTGCAGGGGCCGCACCAGGGGGCCCAGAAGTCCACCAGCACGGGGGTTTGCATGGAGGCGGCGATGACCTCGGCTTCGAAATTTTCAATGGTGACGTCGATCATGGCGGGCAGCTCGGGGCCAAAAAGTAAAATTCAATCTTTAGGAGCCAGCCAATGACCCCCCTCATCGGTGTCGTCATGGGGTCCAGTTCAGACTGGGACACCCTGCAACACGCAGTCCAGATTCTCCAGGAATTCGGTATCGCCCATGAAGCCCGGGTGGTTTCGGCCCATCGCATGCCCGATGACATGTTCGCCTACGCCGAGTCCGCGGCCACGCGCGGGCTGCAGGCCATCATCGCCGGGGCGGGTGGCGCGGCCCACCTGCCGGGCATGCTGGCGGCCAAGACGGTGGTGCCGGTGCTGGGCGTGCCGGTGGCCAGCCGCCACCTGCAGGGCGTGGATTCGCTGCACAGCATCGTGCAGATGCCCAAGGGCATTCCGGTGGCCACCTTTGCCATTGGCGCGGCCGGAGCCGCCAACGCGGCGCTGTTCGCGGTGGCGCTGCTGGCCAGCCATGACGCCGCGTTGCGCACCCGGCTGGAGGCCTTTCGCGCCAGGCAGACCGAGGCCGCCCGCGCCATGACGCTGCCGCCCGTGGACGCCACGCCCAAATCCTCATGAGCACGATTCTTCCGGGCGCCACGCTGGGCGTGATGGGGGGTGGCCAGCTCGGGCGCATGTTTGCCCACGCGGCCCAGCAGATGGGCTACTTCACGGCCGTGCTCGACCCGGACCCGGACAGCCCGGCGGGGCGGGTCAGCCACCACCACATCCAGGCCGGCTACGAAGACGCGGCCGGGCTGGCCCGGTTGGCGCAGCTCAGCGCCGCCATCACCACCGAATTCGAGAACGTGCCCGCTCAGGCCCTGCGCACCCTGGCCGCCACACGGCCCGTGGCGCCGGGTGGCGATGCCGTGGCCATCGCGCAGGACCGGGCGCTTGAAAAAGCGCATTTCACGCGCTGCGGTGTGGCCTGCGCGCCCTGGGCCGTGATCGAGACCGCCACGCAACTGGCGGCCGTGGCCGACGACCTGCTGCCCGGGATTCTCAAGACGGCCCGCCTGGGGTACGACGGCAAGGGCCAGGTCCGCGTGGCCACGCGCGAGGCACTGGCCGCCGCCTGGCAGCAGCTGGGCGAGGTGCCCTGCGTGCTTGAAAAGATGCTGCCGCTGGCCGCCGAGATCTCGGTGATCGTGGCGCGCGGGCAGGGCGGGCAAATGGTTCACCTGCCGCCCCAGCTCAACCTGCACCGCGACGGCATCCTCGCCGTGACCGAGGTTCATGCGTCAAACATGCCTGGAGTCCAGATGGCGCGGGCAGTATCTGCTACGGAATCCATAGCAAACGGGCTGGCCTACGTGGGTGTGCTGTGCGTCGAGTTCTTCGTGCTGGCCGATGGGTCGCTGGTGGTCAACGAGATGGCGCCGCGCCCGCACAACAGCGGCCACTACAGCATGGATGCCTGCGATGTGTCGCAGTTCGATCTGCAGGTGCGCGCCATGACCGGCCTGCCGCTGGTGGCGCCGCGCCAGCACAGCCCGGCCATCATGCTCAACCTGCTCGGTGATTTGTGGTTCGCGCCCGGGGCCACGGTGCCGCTCACGCCGCCCTGGGCCCAGGTGCTGGCGCTGCCCGGCACCCACCTGCACCTGTACGGCAAGACCGAGGCCCGGCGTGGCCGCAAGATGGGCCACCTCAACGTGACCGGCCCCGACGCCGCTGCCGTGCGCCGCGTGGCGCTGCAGGCCGCCGCCTTGCTGGGCATCGAGGCGTTCTAGATGCTGCTGGACGGCCGCAGCGCCCACGACGTCGACCAGGCGGCCCAGCTGCTGGCGCGCGGCGCCCTGGTGGCCTTCCCGACCGAAACCGTCTATGGCCTGGGCGCCGACGCCGGCAACGACGCCGCCGTGGCCGGCATCTTTGCCGCCAAGGGCCGGCCCAGCGACCACCCGCTGATCGTTCATGTGGCCGACGCCGCTGCTGTCACGCACTTTGCCTCGGCGGTGCCCGGCTTTGCGCAGGCCCTGATCCAGGCCTTCTGGCCCGGCCCGTTGACGCTGATCCTGCCGCGCCGCGCCGGCGTGGCCACGGCGGCCGCGGGCGGGCAGGACTCGATCGGGCTGCGCTGCCCCTCGCATCCCGTGGCGCTGGCGCTGCTGCGCGCCTGCGCTGGCACGCAGCCCGCGGTGCGGGGCCTGGCCGGCCCCAGCGCCAACCGCTTTGGCCGCGTCAGCCCCACCGCCGCCAGCCACGTGCAGTCGGAGTTTGGCGACGCGGTGCCCGTGCTCGACGGCGGGGCCTGCGAGGTGGGCATCGAGTCCACCATCGTGGACTGCACGCGCGGCGTGCCCGTGCTGCTGCGCCCCGGGGTGCTGACCCGGGCCCGGATCGAGGCCGTGTGCGGCCAGCGGCTGCGCTCCCAGGCCGAGTGGCTGGCCGAAGAGGCCGCCCCGCAGGCGCCGCGCGCGCCGGGCACGCTGGAAGCCCACTACGCCCCGCAGGCGCGGGTGCGCCTCATGGACGCCCGGGCGCTGCAGACGGCGCTGGACCTGCTGGGCGCCGACGCGGCCCGGATCGCCGTGTATTCACGGATCATCGTGCGGACCCCCTCCAGCCAGGTGCTGCGCCGGCGCATGCCCGACGATGCCGTGGCCACCGCGCAGCAGCTGTTTGCCACGCTGCGCGAATTCGACGCGGCGGGCGTCTCGCTGATCTGGGTCGAAACACCCCCTGACACACCCGACTGGGAAGGCGTGCGCGACCGGCTGCAGCGCGCGGCCGCCGCCTGACGGGCCCCCATGCTCCTCCACTGGGGCGTGGGTCGCCGCCCCCCGAGGGGGCCGCAATGGCCTTGGGGCCGCCCGGCGGCCATTGAGCCCGGCCCCGGCTGTTTACCCTCTGTCGTTAAACTACCCCGCAGTACTTTGGAGATTTCAATGGCAAGAAACTGGTTGCGCCGTGCCGTGCTGGCACTGGCGTGTGCCTCGGCGGGCCTGCTGGCCTCCTGCGGGTCGAGCAGCATCGAATCGGCGCTGAGTCCGGCGCGCTTCATCACTTTCGGTGATGGATTCAGTGACCTGGGCCAGAACGGCTCGCGCTACACCGTGAACGACGGCACCGTCAATGTCTGGACGGCCTACATGGCATCGCTGTATGGCCAGACGCTGACCACCGCCTCGGCCGGTGGCCTGTCGTATGCCCGGGGCAACGCGCGCATCACGGCCAAGCCCGATGCCGCGGGCAACACCGCCACGCTGACGGTGACCGAGCAGGTGGACAGCTTCCTGGCATCCAACACCCTGGGTGCCAATGACGTGGTCGTCATCAACGGTGGTATCAGCGACATCGTCGCCCAGATGGCCGCCGTCACCGCGGGCACCCAGACCGGGGCGCAGATGATCGCCAACGTCAAGCAGGCCGGCCGTGATCTGGGCGCGCAGGTGCGCCGTCTGGTGCAGGCCGGTGGCAAGTACGTGGTGGTGGCGGGCACCTACAACCTGGGCCGCTCCCCCTGGGCGGCCGCGATCGGCCAGGGTGACCTGGCGCTGGAGGCCAGCAGCCGCTTCAATGAGGAACTGCTGGTGTCCATCGTCGACCTGGGCGCCAACGTGCTCTATGTGGACGCGGCGTTCCATTACAACCTGGTGACCTCGACCCCGGCCAACTACAGCCTGAACGATGCCACCACGGTGGTCTGCACCTCGGTCGACCCGGGGCCGGGCATCGGCACCGGCAACGGCAAGGTCAATTCGGCGCTGTGCAATGCAGGCACCATCGGCACCGGCCTGAACTACGGGCTCTACACCTTTGCCGACGGCATCTACCCCACCCCCCGGGCCCACCAGCTGTTTGGTGAATACGCCTACAACCGCGTGCGCGCGCGCTGGTAGGCCAATGCCCCGACCCGCCGGCCGCCCCGGGCCGGCGGGATTCCCGCTGACCTCCTCCTGACCCTGTCCCTCGGGTGAAACCCCTGTGGGCAAGCCGCGCTTGCCGGCGTAATATCTGGATACAAAAAAGAACGGTCGTTCTTTTTTTGTCATTCATCCAGCCATCAGGAGAAACAATGAAACTGTCCAGAAGAACCTGGGCCGCCATGGGTGCGGCCCTCTTGGTCGCCGCGTGCGGCGGTGGGGGCGAAATCGCTCCCAAGGCGTCCATCAGCAAGGTCTACGTCATGGGCGACAGCCTGGCCGACGTGGGCACCTTCGGCTTCAAGTTCACCGTCCAGGATTCCAGCAATCCCAAGGGCTTCCCGATCTGGCCGCAGCTTGTGGCCAACACCATCGGCGTGAACGGCAGCGCGCAGTGCAATTTCTTCCTGTACAACGGCACCACCTTTGTGGCCAACCCCACGGCCGGCTGCACCAACTACGCCATCGGCGGCGGGCGCATCGTCACGCCGGCTGCCCAGGGTGGCGCGACCAATCCGCAAACCGTGGGCACGCAGCTGGCGACCCGCGCCGCGGCCGGCAACTATGTGGAAGGCGAGCTGCTGCTGATCGATGGCGGCGGCAATGACGCCGCCGACCTGGTGGGCGCCTACCTGGGCGCGGCCTCCGGCGCGGCCGGCGTGGCCGCCTACCAGGCCTTCTTGGCCCAGCAGCTGGATGCCGCCACCATTGGCGGCGCGCTGACCCAGCCCAATGGCGCCGCCATTGCCGCGGGCGCCTACATGCAGAAGCTGGCCGACACCTTCTACGCCAGCATCAAGGCCAACAGCCTGGACAAGGGCGCCAACCGCGTGGCCGTGCTGAACATGCCTGACATCACGCTCACGCCACGCTTCCAGGCGGTGCTGACCGGCGTGGCGGCGGCCTCCGGCGGCGGCACCGCCGGCGCCACCGCGGCGGCCCAGCTGCAGGGCGCGATCCAGCAATGGATCAGCGCCTTCAACGCCAAGCTCAAGGCCAATATCGGTGCCGACAGCCGCGTCGCGCTGGTGGACTTCTATACCGACTTCACCGACGAGGTGAAGAATCCCGCCTCCTACGGCCTGGCCAATGCCAAGACGCCGGCCTGTCCCGCCACGGGCGTGGATTCGAGCGGCCTGCCCACCTACACCTTCCAGACCTGCACCTCCAACGCCCTCAACGCTGCGCCGCCCACCGGCGTGAGCGGAACCAACTGGTTCAACACCTACGCGTTCTCGGACAGCTTCCACCCCACGCCCTACGGCCACCAGCTGCTCGCCGCCTCGGTGAACCGTGCGCTGGCCCGTGCCGGCTGGCTCTGATCCCACGCAACACGCAAGGAGAAACCCCATGAAAAAGACCCTGATGGTTGCGGCCATTGCCAGCTTGCTCGGCACCAGCGCCTTCGCCCAGTCGGCCGGGACCTGGATGGTGCGCGCCGGCGCCACCCGCATCTCGCCCCATGTGTCCAGCGGCAACCTGTCGGCCCCGTCGCCGGCCGGCACCCAGACCGATGTGGGCAGCAACACCCAGCCCAGCATCGCGATCACCTACAGCCTCACTGACAACATGTCGCTGGAGCTGCCGCTGGCGCCGGCCTTCAAGCACAAGCTGTACGGCGCTGGCGCGATTGCCGGCGCGGGCCAGATCGGCGAGACCCGGGCCTTGCCCATGACGCTGTTCTTCCAGTACCGCTTTGGCGAGGCCGCGGCCAAGGTGCGGCCCTACGTGATGCTGGGCGCGACCTACGCCTACTTCTATGGCGAGCGCGGCAGCGCCACGCTGAACGGCCTGAACCCGGCCAACCCGCCGGGCGGCAGCACGCAGTTGGACGTGAAGTCCAAGTTTGCGCTCACGCCCGGCCTGGGCGCGACCTTCCGCATCAACGACAAGTGGTTTGCCGATGTGTCTTATGCCAAGACCTTCCTCAAGACCACGACCACCCTGTCCACGGGGCAGACCATCGACACCAAGCTCAACCCCAGCGTGATCAGCTTCGGCGTCGGCATGATGTTCTGAGGCCCGCTTCAGGCCATCAAAAAAGCGCCCCTCGGGGCGCTTTTTCCTTGGGCGGGCCGCCCCGGGGAAGGGCTGCGGGCCTTACTTGACCGAATCGAACACCGTGCGGGCCTGCAGGTGGCAGAACGGCGGCTCGTAGGTGCCATGGTAGCTGCCGTAGTAGGTGGCGAACGCCGCCGAGGCCGGGTCCGTCGGGGCCTTGCCGCCCGGGCCATAGGTGGCCTGCACCAGGGCGTCCACATCCACCGAGGTCACGTTGGTCAGGTTGCGGCTGCTGAAGTCGGCCTGGGCCACGGCCATGTGCACGGCGGGGGGAACGGTCGGGTCACCGGCGCCGCCGCACAGCAGGGTGCGTGCCTTCGGATTCCAGCCGAGCAGGTCGTTCTTCTTGGCCGCCAGGTACAGCGCGTTGGTGTTGCTGGTCTGGCTGTCGGTGATGAAGGCGGACTGGAACACCGCGTCACGGGCCTGGGTCGGGGTTTCGCCGTTGGCGCCGGGCAGCGCGCCCGTGGTGACCAGGGTGGTGTAGGTCAGGGTCGGGCTGGGCAGCAGGGTTTCGATGTAGTTCGAATACGGCAGCTTGAAGGCCTGCGTCACGTTGCTGTAGATGCCGCCATAGACCTTCTGCCAGGCCGTCACGAGATAGGGCACGAAAAACTGCACACCGGCAATGGCGGTCGGCACCTTGAGCGACCCCGACAGGTTGTACGGCCCCGCCAGGTGGGCGCCAGCGACCACGTTGATCTCGTTGGGGATGTCGCGCTCGATCGCGCGGTGGGCCGCCATGGACGAGTGGCCACCCTGCGAGTAGCCCGTGAGCATGACCTTGCCCGACAGGCTGAAGCCCTGGATCACGGCGGCCGCGCGCGCGGCGCGGATGGAGTCGATCACCGAGGTGGCTTCCGAGTCGGCATGCAGGTAAGGGTGATAGGCATAGCTCGATTTGGCGAAGCCCAGGTAGTCGGTGGCCACCACCGCATAGCCCTGGGCCGCGTACATGGCCGCGAGCAGCGCGGTTTCGCCATCGGCCGGGTTGGCCAGCGTGCGCGGCTTTTGCACGTCGGTGCCCTTGGCGTACGCCACGAGCGGGAACGGCCCGGCGCAGGCGCCGCCAGGCACCAGCAGCGCGGCCGAGGCGTTGGTGGTTTCGCCGACCGCGCCAACGGTGGCGTAGTTGAGCTGCACCACCTTCACATCGCATTTGGCCTTGCCGCTCAGGGCCTGCAGGCCGCTGCTCGCGGTGCCGGCGTCAATCTGCGCCGCGGTCAGCGAGGCCATGGTGGCGGGCGTTTCCTTGAGCGCGCCGCGCTCGTCGTCGCTGCTGCCGCCGCAGGCGACCAACAGGCTGGCTGCCGCGACCGCGGTCAGGGCGTGAATCTTTTTCATGCTTGTCTCCTTGGGTGAAAAAAGACGGGTGTCCTTTTTTCCGAATGCTAGGAGGGCCCCGCCGGGGGATGCACCGGGTAAACGCGAGGCCGCCGCGCCTCGCAGTCTCCAAGGTGACGCAGCGCGCCGTGGAGGCTTGCCGGCTGTGACGGCGCGCGCTCGGCGCCGGTGGGTCAAAGATCGCTGGCAGCCCAGTCCACCAGCGCATCGAACACGGGCCGTGCCTGCGCCGCATTGGGGTGGTTGACCAGCGCCACCAGCACGTGGCGCTTGCCACTGGCCCCCAGCACATAGCCGGCCACGCCGGCCACGTCGCGCAGGCTGCCGGTCTTCAGGTGGGCCGTGGCTGCGCTTTTGCTGCGCCGCAGGGTCCCGTCGACCCCGCTGATGGGCAGCGACGAGACCAGCTCGGGCATCAGCGGCGAGGCCCAGGCCCGCTGCAGCAGGCGCCCCAGCGAGCGGGCCGTGATCCGCGCATCGCGCGAGAGCCCGGAGCCGTTGTCCATCACCGGCGGTTCGGCCCCGCCCAGGCGCTCGCGCCACCACTGCGCCAGCACCTCCTGCGAGCCGGCCAGCGTGCCCAGCCCCTTTTGCTGCAGGCTCAGCGTGAGGTACAGCTGCTGGGCCATCACGTTGTTGCTGTATTTGTTGATGTCGCGCACCACCTCGGCCAGCGGCGGCGAGACCGCCTCAAAAGCCGGCGCCAAGCCGACCGGCACGCGGCCATCACGGACCTGGCCGGTCAGCGTGCCGCCCAGCTGGGTCCACAGGCCGGCCACCGCGCGGGCCGCGTAGCTGGCCGGGTCGGCAAAGGCCAGGGGCCAGACCCGCTCGCCGCAGGCGGCCGGGTAGGCGCCCGCGAACCGCACGCGCGACGGGTTGGCAAAGTCGGCTTTGAGTGCGCCGCGCCAGTCCGCGCACTCGCCCGGCGCCGTGGCCACGCTCGGCGGGAACTGCACGCCCGACAGCGGTGGCTCGACGTGGACGGCGGCGCTGGCGTTGCCGCGGTCGGGCACAAAGGTCATGACCACCGACTTGTAGTTGAGCAGCAGTGCGTCGGGGGCGGCGTTGTACGGGCGCAGCGGCTCGCCGTCAAAGCGACCCGGGTCCTGTGGTGCCACGTCAAACGCGCCGTGGTCCAGCACGATGTCACCCGCAATCTGCCGGATGCCCAGACCCTGGACGCGGCGCAGCAACAGCCACAGCCGCTCCACCACCAGCGTGGGGTCGCCCTGGCCGCGCACATACAGGTTGCCCGTGAGCACGCCGTCGCGCACCGGGCCATCCACATAGACCGGCGTGTGCCAGGCAAAGGCGGGGCCCAATTGGTCCAGCGCCGCGTAGGTGGTCACCAGTTTCATGACCGAGGCGGGGTTGAATGCCACCTCGGTGCGGTGACTCAGCCGTGGCGGGGCCTTGCCGTCGGCGTCAGCCACCAGCAGGGTCACGGCGTCGGCGGGAATTTTGGCGCGGGCCAGCGCGGCCTCCACACCGGGCGGCAGGCCTTTGGCCTGCACGGGCGCGGTGGCCAGGATGGCCAGCGCCGCGGCAAGGCAATGGGTCAGTCGCATGCGGCGATTATCCGGCCCCTCGATAATCGGGCGATGCGTTCCATTCCGGGCCTGTCCCCCAGAGCGGTGGGCCTGGCCGCCGCGGTCATCACCGTCACCATCTGGACTTCCTTCATCGTCATTGCGCGGGCCTCGGCCCAGCGCACGCTGGGGCCGTTCGACCTTGCCTTTGCACGCATCCTGGGCGCCAGCGTCGTGCTGCTGCCCTGGGGCTGGTGGCTGGTGCGCAGCGGCAAGCTGCCGGGCTGGCTGGGCTTGTCCCCGTTGCCGTTCAGGCTCACCGCGCTGATGGGCCTGTTTGGCGGCCTGCTGTATGCGCTGCTGGCCTACGCCGGCTTCTTCTACGCCCCCGCGGCCCATGCCTCGGTCCTGATGCCCGGCAGCCTGCCGCTGTGGACCACGCTGCTGGCGGCGCTGATCCTGCACGACCGCATCACGCCGCTGCGCGCGGCCGGCCTGGGCCTGATCGTCGCGGGCGACCTGCTGGTGGGGGGCGCCAGCCTGCTGCACGCGTTCGAGGGCGGCGACGTCTGGAAGGGTGACCTGCTGTTCATGAGCGCCGCGCTGTGCTGGTCGGTCTACGGCGTGCTGGCGCGCCGCCATGGCCTGGGCGCGGTGCAGGCCACCATTGCCATCACCGTCTTTGCCTTCCTGGCCTATGTGCCGGCCTACGCACTGCTGGCGGCCACCGGCAGCGTGGCAAGCCGGCTGGGCGAGGCGCCCTGGAGCGAGCTGCTGTTCCAGGTGGTGTTCCAGGGCGTGGGCTCGGTAGTGATCTCGGGCATTACCTTTACCACCATGATCCGGCACTTCGGCCCGGTCCGCTCCACCATGATCACGGCGCTGGTGCCGGGGCTTTCCGCGCTGGGCGCGGTGGCTTTCCTGGGCGAGCCGCTGTACTGGAACCTGCTCGCCGGGCTGGGGCTGGTCACGGCGGGCATCCTGTTCGGCGTGCGTGCCGCGCGGCCCGTGGTTGCTACTGATTTGATAGCTGACAGTGCCCGAGGGGCCAGGACTACAGGCTGATTTGCCTTGAAAATCTCACCATGAAGCTGCTTGCCTTTGACACCAGCACCGAAACCCTGTCGCTCGCCGTGGGCCGCACGGTGGATGGCCAGGCCATGGCGTGGACCCATGCCGGCCCGGGCGGTGCCCAGGCCTCGGCCACGCTGATTCCGCAGGCCCTGGCGCTGCTGGCGCAGGCCGGCCTGTCCCTGCGCGACCTGGACGCCGTGGTGTTTGGCTGCGGGCCGGGTTCGTTCACGGGGCTGCGCACCGCCTGTTCCGTGGCCCAGGGGCTGGCCTATGGCGCCGGCGTGCCCGTGCTGCCGGTGGACACGCTGCTCGCGGTGGCCGAGGAGGCCCGCCACCACAGCGGCGCCCACAGCATCCAGGCGCTGCTTGACGCACGCATGGACGAGGTCTATTCAGCCGGCTACGAATTCAGCGCCGGGCGCTGGCAGCAGGGCGGCGACTTCCGCCTCTCGCGCCCCGAGCAGGTCCGGGTGGCCGCGGGCCAGGTGCTCGCGGGCAACGCGTTTGTGGCCTATGGCCCACGGCTGCCGGCGGGCGCGCCGCGCATCGAGGTGCTGCCCACGGCCTCGGCGCTGCTGCGGCTGGCGCCGGCGCTGCTGGCCGCCGGTCAGGCCGTGCCCCCGGGTCAGGCCCTGCCCCGCTACATTCGCGATAAAGTCGCCAAAACCACCCAGGAACGCGCGGACGAGCGGGCTGCCGCCGCCGCGCCCTCACCCCTTGCATGAGCGCTGTATTCAAGACCCTTGAAGCCCAGTTCGAGCCGCTGACCGAGGCGTGGCTCGACGACGTCGTGCGCATCGAACAGGCGGCCTACCCGCAACCCTGGTCACGCGGCAACTTCAGCGACTCGCTGCGTTCGGGCTACCAGGCCCAGGTGCTGGTGGCCGACGGGGCCCTGCTGGGCTATTTCGTGGCCATGAAGGGCGTGGACGAAGTACACCTGCTCAACATCACCGTCGCGCCACCCCACCAGGCACAGGGCTGGGGCCGCGTGATGCTGGATGCGCTGGCCATCTGGTCGCGCGGCCAGGGGGCCCAGTGGCTGTGGCTGGAGGTGCGTGTCAGCAACCTGCGCGCCCTGCGCATCTACGAGCACCATGGCTACCGCCGGGTCGGCGAACGCAAGGGCTATTACCCCGCGTCGCAGGGCCGGCGCGAAGATGCCGTGGTCATGAGCTTGCGGCTATGAGTCTTGAGCTCGATGATCGCCAGCGCGCCATGCTGGCCGAAATGGGCGTCCGGACCTGGGCGCCCTTGGGTGCCGAAACCGAAGCCGTGGCCAGCGCCGCCTTGCCAGATGCCGCGCCGGCTCCGGCGCGCCCGAGTCTGGCGGCGCCTGCGGCCACCTCGACCGCGGGGGCACCGCCCCGGGTCGTCGTGCCTGCGCCCGTCGTGGCGCGGGCCGCACCGCTGGCGCGCCTGCCCCGACCCGAGGGCATCGCGTCCATGGACTGGGCGGCCCTGCGCGAGGCGGTGGCTGGCTGCCAGGCCTGCGGCCTGTGTGAAGGCCGGCGCAACACGGTCTTCGGCACCGGCGACGAGCGGGCCGACTGGCTGATCGTGGGTGAGGCCCCGGGCGAAAACGAGGATCTGCAGGGCGAACCCTTTGTCGGGCAGGCCGGCAAGCTGCTGGACAACATGCTCAAGGCCCTGGGGCTGGACCGGCAGGACAAGGTGTTCATTGCCAATGTGCTCAAGTGCCGGCCACCGGGCAACCGCAACCCCGACCCGGCCGAGGTGGCCCAGTGCCAGCCCTTCCTGCAGCGTCAGGTCGAGCTGCTGCAGCCGCGGATCATCCTGGCGATGGGCCGCTTTGCCGTGCAGTCGCTGCTGCAGACCACCGAACCCATCGGCAGGCTGCGTGGCCGCGCCCACCAGTACCAGGGCGTGCCCCTGGTCGTGACCTACCACCCCGCCTACCTCCTGCGCAACCTGCCCGACAAGGCCAAGGCCTGGGCGGACCTGTGCCTGGCCAGGGAACTGTTGCGTGGCGCCTGAAAAACGGGTCGGCGCCGAGTGTGGAATTGTTTTGTGATATTTGACGCATAAGCGCATTTGCGTCTTCCCGGCCCCCCGTTCAGGGGGGCTGCGCGGTTGTCGGGGGTGTAACCCTGTGCTACCTTCGAAAGTAAGCATTTTCGCCTCGGAGCCTGTGTCGGGTCCTGAGGTGTAAACGTCCCAGCCCGAAGCGTTTTGCGGAGAACACCTTGCGCCAACCAGCTCACCCTGTCCATGCACCGGCCAGTGCCCGATCAGCGGGCCCGGTGGCGGGGCGAGAGGCCCGCCCGACCGCGAGCAGCCCCGCCGTCGCGGGCTTCAGGCCGGCAGGGGCGGCGCTGGCGATTGCCGGGGCCTTCATCGGCGCGGCCCAGGCCCAGCCCGTGGGCCTGCAAGCCATCCACGGCAGCGCCAGCGTGGTCACCCAGGGCCACCAGACCCTGATCACCACCCACAACGGCGCGGGCACCAGCCACAGCGCGCTGGACTGGCAAAGCTTCAACATCCCCGCGGGCAGCACCACCCGCTTCCTGCAGCCCGGCGCCGACAGCACCAGCATCAACCGCGTGCTGGGCAACAACCCCAGCGCCATCTTCGGCACCCTCAGCTCCAACGGCAAGCTGGTGCTGGTCAACCCCGCGGGCATTGCCGTGGGCGCCGGCGCCATCGTGGACACCGCCGGCTTCACCGCCTCCACCCTGCGCCTGAGCGATGCCCACGCGCTGGCCGGGCAACTGGTCTTTGGCGGCGACGGCATCGCCAACGGCGAGCTCAGCGTCAACGGCCGCATCCTGGCGCGCAGCGGCGACATCGTGCTGATCGCCCCGCGCGTGAACACCGGCATCCAGGCCCTGGTCGAATCGCCCAACGGCGCCACCGTGCTGGCCGCCGGGCAGAAGGCCGAGCTCACCGGGCGCGGGCTGGAAGGCATCCGGCTTGAGTTGCAGGCCCCCGAAGACCAGGCCCTGAACCTGGGCACCCTCAAGGGCGACGCCGTGGGCGTGTTCGCCGGCACCCTGAAGCACAGCGGCTACATCAGCGCGAACGCGGTCAGCGCCGAGGGCGGCAAGGTCATCCTCAAGGGCCGCCAGGAGGCCGAGATCAGCGGCCAGATCGTGGCCAGCAAGGGCGCGCTGGGCGGGCAGGTGCAGGCCAGCGCCAGCAAGGTGATGCTCAGGAGCGGCGCGGTGATCGACGCCAGCGGCGCCCACGGGGGCGGCGAGGTGCTGATCGGCGGGGGCTGGCAGGGCCAGGATGCGCGCGTGGCCAATGCGAGCCAGACCACGGCCGAGACGGGCAGCACCCTCCGCGCGGACGCCACGGACCATGGCGATGGCGGGACCGTGGTGCTGTGGTCGGACGACGTCACGCGCGTGGGCAGCCATATCCAGGCCCGCGGTGGCGCCCAGGGCGGCAACGGCGGCCGGGTGGAAACCTCGGGCAAGGGCCAGCTCGTTTTCCGTGCCACCGTGGACACCTCGGCGCCGCACGGCCGGGCGGGCAGCCTGCTGCTGGACCCGCTGGACATCACCATCGTCAACGGCACCGGCGGCACCGACGACGGGCTGCTGGCCGACAACGTGATTGGCGCGGGCGAGCCCGACACCACATCGAACGTGACCATTTCCGAGCAGACCCTGGAAGGACTGTCGGGCAACGTGACCCTGAGCGCCACGCGCGACGTGATCCTGGGCAATCTCGCGGACGACCTGCTCAACATGAGCCTGGTGACCGGTGGCAGCACGTTTGCCATCAACGCCGGGCGCGACATCATCGGCACCGCCGACGTGAACGACCGCTTCCAGATCAATGGCGGCGACGTGGTGTTCAGCACCGTCAACGGACAGATCAACATCGGCGGCATCAAGAGCGGTGGCGGCGCGGTCGCGCTGACGGCCGGGGGCGCGGGCGGCAACATGGTGGTGCGCGAGATCGTGACCAAGCCGCCGGCACCGGGCAACGGCGGCGCAATCACCCTGAACAGCGCGGGCTTCATGACCCTGGGCGGCGGCAACATCGACGCCGGCCCCACGGGCGCCGGCACGGCCGGCAACGTCACGCTGATGGCCGGGAGCATGCTGGGCGTGCAATCGGGCAAGACGATTTTTGCCAACGACCTCAAGGTGTCCACGGGCAGCGGCATGGGGGATGGCGGCAGCGGCGCCATGACGGTCAATGCGGCGCGGGTGCAATTGCACAACTCGGGCGCGGGCAGCATCAACGTGCAGAGCACGCGCGTCAACGGGGTCACGGTGGCCGCCATCGGCGCGGGGGACGGCATCTCGCAGGGGGTCGGCGGCGGCAGCGTCACCCTGGTGTCCACGCAGGGCATCCTGGAAATCAACGCGCCCGTCACGACCGGCAATGTCGACGTGAACTACACCTCGGACCGCATGCTGCTGTCGGCCGCGACCAATGCCGGCAGCGCCAACGTCACGCTCAAGCCCTGGAACAACGGCACGGTGATCGACCTGGGTTCGGCCACCGACGTGGCCGCCGGCCGGCTGGAACTGTCCGATGCCGAACTCAACACCGTGACCGCCGGCATCCTGAAGATCGGCGGTTCCGGCTACACCGGTGGCATCCAGCTGACCACCAACATCAACCTGCCGTCGGTCTCCCAGGTGAGCCTGATCAATGACGGCAACATCGGACACGCAAGCACCGAGACCATCTCCACCAGCAAGCTCAATGTGGACAGCATGGGCAGCGTTGACCTCAGCGATGCCAACAACGTGGGCACGCTGGCCGGCAAATACGGCAGCGGAGGCAGCTTCGTATTCAACAACGCCGGTGCCCTGACCGTGGGCAGTGTGGACATCATTTCCGGCATCACCGGAACCTCGGGCGGAACGCTCACCCTGCAGGCCGGCGGCGCGCTCAGCCTCAACGAAAACGTCTCGTCGCCCGGTGGCGTCCTGTCGTTCACGGCGCCCGGTGTCACGCTGGCCTCGGGCAAGACCGTCTCGGGGAATGTCGTCGCGTTCGACGGCATGGGCGCGGCGCTGGCGCTGGGCGCGGGCGCTGTCACCACGACGGGCTCGGTGTCGATGACCAATGCGAATGCCGTCACCCTGGGCAACCTCACTGCGCCCACGGCGCTGAGCCTGAACGGCATGAGCGGGGCGATCAGCCAGCAGGCCGGCACCAGCATCGACGCCGGCGTTCTCACGGCGGCGACCTCGGCGGGCGCCATCACGCTGGGCAATTCGGGCAACGCCTTCGGCAGCATCGGCACGCTGGCCTCACCCTCGGGTGGAATCACGGTGGTGGACAGCAGCCTGGGCCTCGCGGTGGGCGGCGCCATCACCGCCGGCACGGGCGCCATCGACATCCGCACCAGTGGTGGCAGCCTCAGCACGGCGGCGCCGGCCTCCCTGAGCGGTCAGGGCATCACGCTCAAGGCGTTCGGGGGCAGCAGCGATGTCTCGCTGGGGGCCAGCCTGAACGCGGGCGCCGGCGTGATCACGCTGGACGCGGGGCGCGACGTGCTGTTTGCCTCGGCCGGCGGCATGAGCCTCAATGGCGGGGGCGCGACCGCCATCACCGCCGGTGGTGGCTACGCGCGGCAGAATTCGGGCACCACGACGCTGGCCACGGATGTGACCGGCTCCGCCATCGTCAAGGTGCTGGGCGGCACGCTGGACGTGAGCGGCAACCGCAGCGCATCCAAGGTGGCGCTGGCGGGGGGCACCCTCAGCGGCGACAACCTGACGGTGGCGACCAGTTTCGACTGGCTCTCGGGATCGCTGACCGGGCCGGGCCAACTGGTGCTGCCAGCCGGCGCGATGGCCAATATCTCCGGGCCGGTGAACCTGTCGCGCCAGATCAGCAACTCGGGCACGCTGGCGCTGTCCGGATCGGCGCAGGTCACCATGGGGGTGGGGGCGTCCATCTCCAATGCGGCCAGCGGCATCGTGGACATTCAGGTGGATGGTGGCTTTGGCGGTGTGGGCACGATTGCCAACGATGGCATCTTCCGCAAGAGCGCGGGCACCGGCACCAGCCTGCTCAACAATGTCAGCCTGACCAATTCGCCCACTGGCACCGTGCGGGCGGGCAGCGGCACGCTGCAGTTCAGCAGCGGCATGTTCACCAGCAATTCGGGCACGATCGACATTGCGCCTGGCGCCACGCTCGACACCTCCAACACCAGCCTGACCAACACCGGCATCGTGTCGGGCTCGGGCGCACTGAACGTGGGCACAGGCGCGCTGGACAACCAGAATGCGCTCAAGCCCGGTGGGCTGGGCGCCATCGGCACGCTGTCCATCGTGGGCGACCTGAACCAGCAGGGCACGGCGGTGCTGTATGCCGACGTGACCAACACCAGCACCTACGACGTGGTCATGGTCAGCGGCAATGTGACGCTGGCCAGCGGCGCCAGCGTGATGGTCAACCCGCTGTCACCGGCCTTCGTGGCGGGTGATGCCTTCGACCTGGTCCGCGCGTCGCCCGGGTCGGTCAGTGGCACGCTGCCTTCGGCGGCCGGTTTCACGAGCGCCATCGCCTCGAGTCCGAGCTCCGCGCTTCGGCTCGTGGCCACCACGCCAGTCCCCGCGCCCAGTCCGGTGCCCGCGCCGCCACCGGCGCCCACGCCACCCTCTCCGCCGCCCCCCGCACCGGCGCCTCAGCCTGCACCGCCGCCGTCGCCACCCCCTGCGCCGGCGCCGCAGCCCGTGCCCCCCCCTCCTCCCCCGCCGCCGGCACCCACTCCACCGGCGCCGCCGAGTCCGCCGCCGCCTGCACCGGCGGCCAGCCCGGTTGACCGGGTCGTGGCGCTGCTGCGCAATTCAGACACGCGGCAGGCGGTGCTGGATGCGCTGAGCGAGCAGGACAACCAGATCACGCGCTTCGTGAAGCTGTTGATTCAGGAAGAGAAGTCACAGGAAGAGGGTGAGAAGCGACCCAAAGACCCCATCATTGCCGACGGGCAGTGCCGGTCGACCTGAGGCTGGGGCAAAATGCAGGGTAGTCCGCCTGTACACAGCCCTGCTCCCGTGACCCGACGTCAGACCAAGAAAGGGAACGCATCATGTCCCTGACTGCCCGATCCCCAAGCCCGGTGTCGCGCCGGCGTGCGGCGCCCAGTCCCGCCGTGGACGGCCACCGGCCCCTGGGCCTCGTGCTGGCGCTGGCCGCCTGCTTCGCGGCGAGCCTGCCAGCGCGTGCCCAGCCCGTGGGCGCGCAAGCGATCCATGGCAGTGCCGTGCTCAGCCAGAATGGCGCGGTGCTCACGGTGACCACGCAGAACGGCGCCGGCACCTCGCATTCGGCCATCAACTGGCAGAGCTTCAACATCCCCGGTGGCAGCACCACCTATTTTGCCCAGCCCGACGCGGCCAGCACCTCGATCAACCGGGTGCTGGGCAACAACCCTTCCGCCATCTTCGGCACGCTGGGCTCCAACGGCAAACTGGTGCTGGTCAATCCGGCTGGCATCGCCGTCGGCGCGGGCGCCGTGGTGGACACGGCAGGCTTCACCGCGTCAACCTTGCGCATGAGCGACGCCGATGCCGTGGCGGGCCGGCTGCGCTTTGGTGACGCCCAGGGTGCGGGCGCGCTGTCGGTTCAGGGCCAGGTGGTGGCGCGCGGTGGCGACGTGGTGCTGATCGCGCCGCAGGTCGAGGTGGGCAGTGGCGCGGTGGTTCAGTCTGTTGGCGGCGACACCCTCCTGGCCGCGGGCAAAAAGGTGGAGCTGACCGGCCGCGGCCTCGAAGGCATTCACCTGGAGCTGCAGGCGCCGGACGACCGCGCGCTCAACCTGGGCACGCTCAAGGGCGACTCCGTGGCCATCTTCGCGGGCCAGTTGCGCCACAGCGGCGTCATCCAGGCCAGCTCCGCGGTGGTCGAAGGCGGCAAGGTCGTCCTCAAGGCCGCAGGCGATGCGCTGGTCGATGGCAAGGTGGTCGCCACCTCGGGGGCCCGTGGCGGCGCCGTGGATGTGCTTGGCGACCGCGTGGCCTTGTTCGGCGCGGCGTCGGTCGATGTCTCGGGCGCGCAGGGCGGCGGGCAGGTCCGCATCGGCGGCGACTACCGGGGTGCCAATGCAGCGGTTCCCAATGCGAGCCGGACCTTTGTGGGCGGCGATGTTTCCATCCGCGCCGATGCCGGCCAGTCCGGCGATGGCGGGCGCGTCATTGTCTGGTCCGACGAGGCCACGCGGATGGCGGGCCGGATTTTCGCGCGCGGTGGCGATGCGGGCGGCAATGGCGGGTTTGCCGAGGTCTCTGGCAAGCAGTACCTCGGCTACACCGGCCGGACCGACCTGCGGGCACCGCACGGGAGCGCCGGGACCTTGCTGCTCGATCCCGCCAACATCACCATCCAGAACAGCGGCCCCGGCACGACGGACCCGGCGGTTCCTTCGTCGCCCCCCGGCACCTACGATTTCAGCGCGGGCACGGCCGACGCCGTGCTCACCGTGAGCGACCTGCAGGCCCAGCTGGGCTCGGGCAATGTGCGCATCAGCACCGCGACCAGCCCCAGCGTGGGTGCCGGTGGGGGCCTGATCACCGTGGCCGATCCGGTGGCCTGGTCGTCCGGGAACATCCTGTCGCTCGAAGCAGACAACGGCATTGCCATCAACGCCAACATCACGGCCACCTCGGGCAGCCTTGGCACGCCCAACGGGGGTCTGGTGCTGCGCGCCTATGGTGGCGCCATCGTCCAGGACCCGGGAAGCGTCATCACCGTGGACCAGCTCACGGTCCGGGCCGAGGCCGGCAATGTCGTGATGAACAGCACCGGCAACCTGGTGAACACCCTCGCGGGGTATGCCTATGGCGGCGGCTTCAGCTTCAAGAGCGCAGGCCCGCTGACCGTGGGCTCGATTTACGACCCGCTGTCCGGCGAGGTGGTCAGTGGCGTGACCAGTGACGGGGCCATGGCCGTGCATTCCGGCGGCAACCTCACGGTGGATGCCGCGCTGAGCGCGCCTTCTGCCGAGGTGAAGCTCCAGGCGGCCGGTGATCTCGTCTTCACCAGCAATGGCAGTGCCAGCGGCATGTCGGTTCTGGCGAGTGCGCTGCAGAACGTGGCCATGTCGTCCAACTACATTTCGGCCGGCGCGGGCGGCATCGACATCAAGGCCGGCGGCAACGTCGACCTGGGTTCCGGCACGCAGCTGTCGGCCAGCGATGGCGGCGGTGTCTCGATCAGCGCCAACGACGGCTCCTCGGTTGGCAGCGGCAGCATCCTGGGGTCGGGGCTGATCTGCACCGGCTCCTACACCTCGAACAGCGGCACCGTGACCCTGCGCGCGCGCGGCACGGGCACCATCAGCCTGGCCAGCATCGACACCAGCGGCCAGGGCTCGGACGAATCCACCAGCAACGGCTTCAACGGCGGGGCAGTGAACGTGTCCACCGAAGGCGGGTCCGTCGCCATCAACTACATCAGCACCTACGGCGCCAACGGGGGCTACGGCAATGGGATGGGCGGCGCGGGCGGCGCAGTGAGCATCGGGTCGGGGGCCGGAGCGATTTCGGTGACCATGATTGACGCGGGTGGCGGTGGTGGCGGCTACGACGAGGGCAGCGGCCCCGGCGGCAAGGGCGGCCAGGGGGGCAATGTGACCCTGCAGACCAGTGGCGCCCTGAACATCAGCAACAGCGTGTTTACCACGGGCGGCTGGGGCGGCGACAGCAACACAGGGGCCGGCGGCGATGGCGGCAACGGCGGCGCGATCAACCTGAGCTTTGGCAACTCCAGTTACCTGGGCAACCTCTACAGCAGCGGCGGTTCCGGCGGCTATGGCGATACGGTCCAGGCCGGCGCCAGCCGTCGCGGGGGCAATGGCGGCAACGTCACGCTGACCGGGGTGGGCGGCGATATCTGGCTGTCCAGTGTGAACGTGCATGCCTATGGCGGCGACGGTGGCGGCAAAAATTCCGACGCGTCGGCCGACAGTGCAGGCGGCAACGGGGGCAATGTCAGCGTGATGGCGACGGGCGGCCATTTGAACCTGGGTGGCGTGCTCTATGCCGGCGGTGGCTACCCCGGCGAGACCTGCAGCGAATGCAGCCCCACGGCCGTGGCGTCACCCGGGCCACCGGCGGCGCCGGCGCCCGGCCACGGCACGGGCGGCGTGTTCACCATTGGCGCGGCGCCTGCCAGCGCGGTGCGCATCGAGGAGTCCCTCTGGCTCGATGGCGCGCGCTGGGACAATTCCGGTCTGGTCGAGATCGGCGGCGCGTCCGGAGGCAGCCTGGGCGGCACGGCGCTGGTCACCAACCAGGCCAGCGGCGTGATGAAACTGCTGGCCGGTGACTCCTACCCGATCAATGTCAGTGGGGGCTTCGAGAATTACGGGACCGTCATCAAGCCGGCCGGCAATACCAGCTACCAGGAAATCTACTTTTTCTCCCACAACGCCGGCCTGGTGCAGGTCGACGATGGCCAGCTCAGCCTGTCCGGATTGGCCGCCAACCAGGGGATCCTGAAGATGGCGGCGGGCTCGACGGTCTATGCGAATTCACTGACCGACAACTACGGGCTCATGGTGGTCAATGGCACTCTGAGCATCGAGCGCGCCGAAACCGTGCTCACCAACCAGCCCGGCGCCATCATCCAGGGCAATGGTTTCCTGTCCTTGACCCAGGGCGAGGGGGCCACCCCCGGCATGCTGATCAATTCCGGCACGATTGGCCCCGGCAATTCACCCGGGCTGCTGTCCTTTGGCTCCAATTTCACGCAGACCGCGAGCGGAACGCTGGAGATCGAAGTTGGCGGCACCAACCCGGGCACTGAATACGACCAGTTGAACGTGGCGGGGACCACCGCGCTGGGCGGGGTGCTGTCCATCGTGGCTTACGGCCCCACCCCACCCAACGCGGGCACGTTCAACATCCTGCCGGGCGCCATTGCGCCGACCGGCAGCTTTGCCACGCTGTTCACGCCGGCCGGATTTGCCGGCGTCCTGCAGGCGGCCGGGGCACCGGTGCCCGTGGCACCACCGCCACCGGCGCCCCCTCCACCGGCACCACCACCGCCGCCGCCGCCACCACCGGCGCCCGAGCCGCCACCGCCACCGCCGCCAGCGCCACCACCGCCGGCGCCCGAGCCTCCACCCCCTCCGCCGCCACCGGCGCCGCCGCCACCGCCCGCACCGGAGCCGCCTCCACCACCACCACCACCGGCGCCTGCGCCTGTGGCCGGGACCGTGGTCGACCGCATCGTGGAGGTGTTGCGCAACGACACCTCGCGCGCCGAAGTCCAGAACATCGTCAACGAGATCGACAACACCCTGACGCGTTTTGTCTCGCTGCTGGTCACCGAGGAATCCCGCCAGGCCGACGAAAAGGCCCGGAAGGAAGGCGAGACGATCGGTCTGGTGGACCCGGAGCAGTGCAAGTAGGGCCGCTCAGGCCTGAAGCCAGCGCACCACCAGCGGCATCAGCAAGGACGCCAGCACCACCTGCAGGCCCAGCGCCAGGCCGGCGTAGGCGCCGGCGTCGGCATTGACCTGCAGGGCGCGGGCGGCGCCAATGCCGTGAGACGCCGTGCCAAGTGCAAACCCGCGGGCCGTCCAGCCCTCGCCGTCGAGCGGAACGCGCAGCGCGCCAAACAGGTACTTGCCGCTGAGTGCGCCCACCAGGCCGGTCACCACGGCAAACACCGCTGCCAGCGCCGGTATGCCGCCGATCTTTTCAGCCACCCCCATCGCCACGGGGGCCGTGACCGACTTGGGCACCAGCGTCAGCACCACGTCGTGTGGCAGGCCCACGGCCCAGCCCAGCGCGAACGCGCTGCCACTGGCGGCCGCGCCGCCCAGCAGGGCGGCCAGCAGCAGCCGGCCCCAGCGGCGGCGCAATTCGGCGCGCCGCTGCCACAGGGGCCAGCCCAGCGCCACCACCGCCGGACCGAGCAGGAAGTGGATGAACTGGGCCCCGGCAAAATACGTCGGGTACGGCACACCGGTGGCCAGCAGCACGGCGGCCAGCACCACCACGGTCCACAGCACCGGGTTGGCCCAGGGCGCCTGGCGCATGCGGCTGTAGAAGGCCTGGGCCAGCACATAGACCACCAGCGTGGCCGTGAGCCCGAACAGCGGGGTCGCCGACAGGTAGACCCAGAGTTCAACGAATTTCGGCATCGGGCTTTGCGCGGCTGAGGTGAAGCGCGACGGCCGCTACCCCCAGGCCGATCCAGGTGGACACCACGATGACCAGCAGCATGCGCAGGCCGTACTGGCTGACCAGCGCCAGATGGGTCATCACGCCCACGCCCACCGGCACGAACAGCAGCGACAGGTGCGCGAGCAGGAAGTCGGCGCAGGCCGCGACCGGCTCGCGCACCGCGGGCCAGTACAGGGCCGCCAGCAGCAGGATCATGCCCACCACCGGCCCCGGAAACGGCAGCGCCAGTCCGCGTGACAGCAGTTCACCGGCTGACTGGAAGGCCAGCAGCCAGGCCAGGCCGCGCAGTCCCTGCATGGCTCAGAAGCGCGGCAGGTCCGGGTGCTTGATCTGCCCCGCGCGCACCAGCATGCGGCCGTATTCGGCGCAGCGGTTCAGCGTGGGGATGACCTTGCCCGGGTTGAGCAGGCCCTTCGGATCGAACGCGCGCTTGATGCCGAACATCTGCTCGTTCTCGTCGGCGCTGAACTGCACGCACATGCTGTTGAGCTTCTCAATGCCCACGCCGTGCTCACCGGTCACGGTGCCGCCCATGGCCACGCTGGTCTCCAGGATCTCGGCGCCGAACTGCTCGCAGCGGTGCAGCTGGTCGGCGTCGTTGGCATCGAACAGGATCAGCGGGTGCAGGTTGCCGTCGCCCGCGTGGAACACGTTGGCGCAGCGCAGCTGGTACTTTTTCTCCATCTGCTGGATCGCCAGCAGGATGTCGGCCAGCCGCTTGCGCGGGATGGTGGAGTCCATGCACATGTAGTCGGGGCTGATGCGCCCGCTGGCCGGAAACGCGTTCTTGCGGCCGCTCCAGAAGCGCAGGCGCTCGGCCTCGTCGCGGCTCACGGCAATGGCGGTGGCGCCGGCGCTGCGCAGCACGGCGCTCATGCGGCCGATTTCCTCCTCCACCTCTTCGGGCGTGCCGTCGCTCTCGCACAGCAGGATGGCCTCGGCCGTGAGGTCGTAGCCCGCGTGCACGAAGTCTTCCACCGCGGCGGTCATGGGCTTGTCCATCATCTCCAGGCCGGCCGGGATGATGCCGGCCGCGATCACGGCCGCCACCGCGTCGCCCGCCTTGCGCACGTCGTCAAAGCTGGCCATGATGCAGCGCGCCAGCAGGGGCTTGGGCACCAGCTTGACCGTGACTTCCGTGGTGACCGCCAGCATGCCCTCGCTGCCGATCACCAGAGGCAGCAGGTCCAGGCCCGGGGCATCCGGCGCGTCGCCGCCGAACTCGACGGGCTCGCCTTCCATGGTGAAGCCGCGGACCTTGAGCACGTTGTGCAGCGTCATGCCGTACTTCAGGCAATGCACGCCGCCCGAGTTCTCGGCCACATTGCCGCCAATGGTGCAGGCGATCTGGCTCGACGGGTCGGGCGCGTAGTACAGGCCCAGCGGCGCGGCGGCCTCACTGATCGCGAGGTTGCGCACACCGCACTGGACCACGGCCGTGCGGCTGAATTTGTCGAGCTTGAGAATCCGGTTGAACTTGGCCAGCGACAACGTGACGCCCAGCGCATGTGGCATGGCGCCGCCGCTCAGGCCCGTGCCCGCGCCGCGCGCCACCACCGGCACGCCCACCGCGTGGCAGGCCTTGAGCACGGCCTGCACCTCGCCCTCGGTCTCGGGCAGTGCCACCACCAGCGGGCGCTGGCGGTAGGCGGTCAGGCCATCGCATTCGTAGGGCACCGTGTCTTCGCCGTGCCACAGCAGGGCATGGGCGGGCAGCACGGCGGACAGTGCCTGCACGATCCCGGCCTGGCGGCCGGCCCGGTCGAGCAGCTGGGGGTCGATGGGAGCGTTCATGCAAGGGTCCTCTGGACGGCAGATTCATTGAACATCACGCCGCTGCCGATGACGCCGCTGACATCGGGCACGCCGGCGTTCACCACCAGCGGCTCCTGCAGGATCGGGTTCCACCAGTCGGCGTACTCCAGCCAGGAGCCGGCCATGCCCGCCGTGGGCGTGGCGTGCAGCAACTGCGCGCTCACCTCGGGCCACAGGTGGCTCGAAACGGGCGTGCCATACACCTGGGCCATGGCCGCCACGCGTTGCCAGCCGGTCACGCCGCCGCACTTCATCACGTCGGGCATGACCAGTTCGCGCACGCCGGCATTGAACGCGTGGCGGAAGTCCATCGGCCCCCACCAGTTCTCGCCGGCCTGCAGTGCCGTGGTGGTCTTGCTGGCCAGCGCGGCAAAGCCGCTGAAGTCGTGGGCCAGCACCGGCTCCTCGATCCAGGTCAGGCCCTCGTCGTCCAGGTGGCGCAGGCGCATCTCGGCCTGGATGGGGCTCAGGGACTGGTTGTAGTCGACCATGATGCACATGGCCGGCCCGGTGGCGGCACGGATCGCGCGGATCACCGCGAGGTCCTCGGCCAGCGAGGGGTAGCCAATCTTGGCCTTGACGCCGGGGAAGCCCTTTTTCGCCCAGTCCTCGGCTGTTCTGGCCGCGCCCTCGGCGCCATCAAAGCCGATGGCGCCATAGGCCCGCAGCGGCTTGGGCGCGCCGCCCAGCAAGGCGTGCAGGGGCAGGCCATGGGCACGCGCCAGGGCGTCCCACAGCGCCATGTCGATGCCCGCCAGCGCCATGCCCACCAGCCCCTGTGTGCCCAGCAGTCGAAAGCGCGCCTGCAGCTGCTCTCCCACCGCCGCCGGCGCCAGGGCCTGCCCGGCCACCAGCGGTTCCATCGCCTGCATCAGGTCGGCCGTGGGCTTGAGCGCGGCGGGCGTGTAGGTGAAGGTGATGCTGTGACCCTGCACCCCGTTGTCGGCGGTGACCGTGAGCAGGACCAGCGGCGAGGCGGCCACCACGCCCGAGGCCGTGCGGTGCGGCTGCGCCAGCGGGACGCTGACGCAGCGGATGCTGAAAGAGGCGATCTTCATGGCTTCTCACTGTAGGGCAAGCCCGCGGCGGCTGCCGTGAGGAATTTTCAGGCTTCGCTGAAATCCCGCGATTGCTATGAATTCAATAGCGAACAGTGGCCGCCCCGCCTGGACTCCAGCCCTGTTTTATCCAAAAACCGGTCAAACCATGCTCTTTTTGAGCCATTCGGCGAAGGCCGCGCACTCCCAGCGCTCCATGGCGCCCGCCCGCCAGCACAGGTAGTGCGCGTGGGGGCTGGGCACGTTGCGCTGCGAAATGCGCTCCAGCGTGCCGTTGTCCAGCCAGGGCGCGCCCAGCTTCAGGCGCACCAGCGCAATGCCCAGGCCCTGCGCGGCGGCGTCGCACATCAGGCCGATGTCGTTGAAGCTCGAGCCCTCGCCGGGCTCGCCCGCGTCCACCCCGTGCGCGAGGAACCAGGTGCGCCAGGGTTCCAGCGGGCTCTTGATGAGCTTGGCCGCCAGCAGCTCCTCCACCGTGTCAAACGGCCCGTTCTCGCGCAGGTACAGCGGCGAGGCCAGCGGCGTGACCTCGTCGGTCATCAGGCAGACATGCTCCACGTCGGCGTAGCGGCCGGTGCCGAAGCGGATCATCAGGTCGGCGTCCTCGGCCACCACGTCCAGCAGCGGAATGCTGACCTGCAGCGTGAGGTCGATCTCGGGGTAGGCCTCGATGAAGCCGCGCAGCCGCGGCATCAGGATCGAGCGCGAGAACGTGGGCGTCACGGCCACGCGCAGCTTGCGCTTGCCCGGCCCGCCATCGCGCCCCGGAAAGCGGCCCAGCACCTGCAGGCCCTCGCGCACATGGGCCAGGTACTCGCTGCCCTCGGTGGTCAGTGAAAAGTCGGCCCGGCCGAACAGCTTGGTGCCGATGATCTGCTCCAGCTGCTTCACGCGGTGGCTGACCGCGCTGGGCGTGACGTTGAGCTCGTCCGCCGTCTGCGTCACGCTGCGCAGGCGCGCCAGCGCCTCAAAGGTCAGCAGGCACTGGATGGGCGGAATGCGCGCGGTCATGGGGCGGTATGGTCAATTCGCAATACTGGCACATCTTGCCACCGCTGTTCCATGCAACCTGTTGCCCGCGGGAGGGGATGTTGCAATTGGTCCTACACTTCGCTCCATGTTTGAAACGCACACTTTTGATGATCCTGTCGTTCTTGACCCCGCGATCAGGCAGCGCTGGACGTTTATGGAGACGAGTTCCGCTGCGGCTGTCCTGCGTTCAGTATGTCAAGAGGAATGGCGTGACATCACCGATGTTCTGAGAACGTTTGCTCTTCACCCATCTCGGTGGCTCAAGGCAGGCGGTAATCGCGGAGATATCGCCAAAGAGATCGATGAGATGTTTAGTGCTCGGGGATGGCTCGAGACACGAGTGGACCTGGAGACTCGGGGCATCCTTCTTTCGAGCAGACAGGAAGTGCTTCAAGAACTGCCGGTCGTTCGCCAAGAGGGCTATTTGGTTGACAACTTCAAAGGGCGCGTCGCGCTCGACGTGGAATGGAATGCCAAGGACGGTAATCTGGATCGCGATTTATCGGCCTATCGAGCTTGGCATGAAGCCGGCGTGATTTCCGCGGCTGTTCTCATCACGCAGGATCGACTATCGATGAAGGCACTTGCCGAAGAGTTGTGGGCGCGTCATTTGCAGACGCTACCACCAGAGAGCCGAACTGCGCGGTTGCCTATTGACCTTAGCACCTCTACGACAACGAATCTAGAGAAAGCTGCGCTTAGGGTGAGACGCGGGGTGATGGGCACTTGTCCACTCCTGATCGTTGCCGCTACTCGGGCTACGTGGGACGGTGCCCCCTATTCAGTCGCCTGAAAGAGTTCGGGCTGCGGCACATGCGCATTTGAGGCGCGTCCGCGTGGCCGCATGCTGGTGGAGGCTGCCTGCAGCAAAGCCCGGACGCGTTGAATCGAATAACCGGTCTCGTCTGCCAATTCGCGTACACTGCTGCCCGCGTGATACATGGCGCGGAGCCTTTCTCCCAGGGCTTCGGCGCGCGTTGCATCGACGTGCTCATTGGGAAGGAGCGGGGGCAAGATCGGCCCGCCGGCGTAGCCCTTGTGGACGGCACCGCGCGGCACGATCTCATCCGAGGATTCGTCTCCCCAAACTGTCCAACCCGCGCGTTTGTGGCGCGCAAACATTTCCAAATATGCCCCGGGCGAGCAGGATTCGATCAGTTCATATTGCTCATCAGGCTTGCGTGAGTGCTCGCGCTTGCGCGTTTCGATCATGTTGACTTGCGAGCGTCCCGGCGCAAGAGTCCGCATCGATCCCCGCACCCCAAACAGCAGCAGCTCCGTGACATTTCGGAAATAAAAACCTACTCCACGTCCATCCGGTCCGCCATCGATTCGTCGTTTGGCCCAGACAATGTTGCTCACGTACCGAAAGCCCCACGCGGTCATGACATCCAGTCCGTCTGGCAGCAACGCATTTGGAACCCATAGGTACAGATGCGCGTTGGTCGCAAGGACCTGACTGACGGGTAGCGCCTTGATGGCGTCAAGCGGCATGGTCGAATATCGATCCAGACGCCGATGCTCCGGCGCAACCTTACCCGTGCGGTTTGCAAATCGCCAGGGCGGATCTGCAAGCACCGTCGAAAATCCGCCGACGATGCGGGGCAGGGGTGACGGCGTTTGCTCTGGACGGAGTGGGCTTCTAGTCATACAGCGCAGTGTACGCGATAAAGATCTTGAGAAAGATCTATTTCGGTCTCCTCGTGTCAGCAGGGCCGCGAGCGACGTCGCTGCCCTGCTCAGTCCTACTTGAAGATCACCGTCTTGTGCCCGTTCAGCAGCACGCGGTGCTCGCTGTGCCACTTGACGGCGCGGGCCAGCACCTGGCTTTCGGTGTCGCGGCCCATGGCGGTCAGGTCTTCCACGGTCTTGCTGTGGTCGGCGCGGGCCACGTCCTGCTCGATGATCGGGCCTTCATCGAGGTCGGCCGTCACGTAGTGGGCGGTGGCGCCAATCAGCTTCACGCCGCGGTCATGCGCCTGGTAGTAGGGCTTGGCGCCCTTGAAGCTGGGCAGGAAGCTGTGGTGGATGTTGATCGCGCGGCCGGCCAGCTTGCGGCACAGGTCGTCGCTGAGCACCTGCATGTAGCGCGCCAGCACCACCAGCTCGGCGCCCTCGGCCTCGATGATCTCGAACTGCCTGGCCTCGGCCTGCGGCTTGGTGGCGGCCGTCACCGGGATGTGGTGGAAGGGCACGTTGTAGCTCGCGGCCAGCTGGTAGAACTCGCGGTGGTTGCTGATGATGGCGGCGATCTGCACCGGCAGCAGGCCCGATTTCCAGCGGAACAGCAGGTCGTTCAGGCAATGCCCCTCCTTGCTGACCATGATCACCGTCTTCATGGGCTGGGTGGTGGCGTGCAGCTTCCAGCTCATCTGGTAGGCGTCGGCAAACAGGCCCAGCTGCAGTTTCAGGTCCTCAAAGGTGTGCTGGTCGCAGGCGAACTGCACCCGCATGAAGAACAGGCCGGTGTCGTGGTCGTTGTACTGCGCGGCCTCTTCAATGTTGCCGCCGCGCTCGAGCAGAAAGCCCGAGACCGCGTGCACGATGCCCTGCCGGTCGGGGCACGAAAGGGTCAGGATATAAGCGTGATTCATACGGGCTGAATTGTCGCAGGACGCCGCGGTGGCCAGCACGCCAGCGGGGTTCGGTGCCAAAATCGTCGCTTGCCAAGACCCGCAGGAGACCGCCATGGCCTACAACGATTTCAGCATGGACAACCACTGGTTGCCCTTCACCCCCAACCGCGGCTTCCGCAAGGACCCCCGGGTTTTCGTCGGCGCCGACGGCATGCACTTCACCACGCACGATGGCAAGAAGGTCATCGACGGCATCTCCAGCCTCTGGTGCGTGGGGGCGGGCCACAACCGCAAGCCCATCAACGAGGCGATCAAGACGCAGCTGGACACGCTGGATTACGCCACGGCCTTCCAGGCCAGTAATGACAAAGCTTTCAAGGCGGCCGAAATGATTGCCGCCATGGCGCCGGGCGACCTCAACAAGGTGCTGTTCTGCAACTCGGGCTCCGAGGCGGCCGACACCTCGCTCAAGGTGGCGCTGGCCTACCACCGGGCCCGGGGCGAAGGCCACCGCAACGTGTTCATCGGCCGCGAAAAGGGCTACCACGGCGTGGGCTTTGGCGGCATGAGCGTGGGCGGCATCCCGGCCAACCGCAAGGTGTTCGGCACGGCGCTGCTGCCGCGCGTGGACCACATGCGCTTCATCCACGATCCGGTCAACCACGCCTACATCCACAACCAGGAGCCGGTCTGGCAGGAAGACCTGCTGCTGGAGCTGGAAAACCGCATCCTGCCGCTGCACGACCCGTCCAATGTGGCGGCCATCATCGTGGAGCCGGTGTCGGGCAGCGCGGGCTGGTACCTGCCGCCGCAAGGCTACCTCAAGCGCCTGCGCGAGATCTGCGACAAGCACGGCATCCTGCTGATTTTTGACGAGGTCATCACCGGTTTTGGCCGCCTGGGCACCAACTTTGGCTCGGACTTTTACGGCGTGGTGCCCGACATGCTCAACTTTGCCAAGGCGGTCACCAATGGCGTGATCCCGCTGGGCGGCGTGATCTGCCGCGACAAGCTCTACGACGCCATGATGAACACCGGCTCGCCCGAGCATGTGGTGGAGTTCTTCCATGGCTACACCTACTCGGGCCACCCCGTGGCCTGCGCCGCCGCCATTGCCACGCTTCAGCTTTTCAAGCAGGAAAACCTGTTCGAGCGCGCGGGCCAGATGGGCCCGGTGCTCGGCGACGCGTTCCACAGCACCTTCAAGGGCCTGCCCAACGTGATCGGCATCCGCAGCCTCGGGCTGGCCGCGGCGGTGGAACTGGCGCCCATCGCCGGCTCACCGGGCAAGCGCGCCTATGACATCTTCCTGGACTGCTTCCACAAGGGCGCGCTGATCCGCCCGGCGGGCGACGTGCTGGTGATTGCGCCGCCCTTCATCGTGGAAAAAGAGCACATAGCCCAGCTGGTGAACACGCTGGCCGACAGCATCAGGAAGCACGCCTGAAGTCCTTGCAGTAGTCCTTGCCCGTGGCCACGGGTGGCAGCACCACCGGGACTGACTTGAAGCCCGAAGGCAGGTGCTGCGGCACCCCCAGGTCGGGCGCGACATGGCCGGCCCCCGCGATCAGCAGCACGGTCCGGCCCGGGCGCGCGGCGCCTGCCACGGTCCGGGCCATGGCCTGGTCGCGCGCCACCTGAACACGGGTCATAGGGCCGATCTGGCTTTCCGGCAGCGCGCCGCAGTGGCCGAGCCGGATGGCCTGCTGCTGGGCCTTGAGCGCGGGGCCGGGCAGTTGCTGGTCCAGCCGGGCATCGGCCATGGCCGCGCGCATCCCGGCGCGCGGCAGGTTGCCGCCCAGCACCGGCACACCGGCTTGCACCGCGGCCATCACCGCCGGGCCATAGGCCGTCCAGGGCCAGGCCTTGTCGTTCCACTGCAGGGCCGTTTGAACGGTGGCCTCCTCTGCATCGCGGGGCAGGCCCGCGGTGCTGGCGCCCTGCTCGGCCATCTCCACCACCACGGCGGCCAGCAGGCCGCGCTGCGCGAGCGAGCGCACCATGTCGCGATGGGCCTGCTGGTGGCCCGGCGCATCGTGCTGCTCGCCCAGCAGCACCGCGTCGGCCGGCAGCAGCGAGTCCACGCGCGCGACGATGCCGGGGCCCGCCGATGGCGATGAGCAACCGGCCAGAAAAAGCAGAAGCAGGGGGGCGATCAGGTGGCGCATGGATCGATACTAGCGCCTGCTCTCCCGCCCGTTGTCCCTGCTCTTCGTGCCCCTGAAAACCCCTGCCCGCGTGGCGCTGACCCTGGTGCTGGCCCTGGCCGCGGCCGAAACCTGCGTGGCGCTGCGCACCCCCATTCCCTGGATGATTGGCCCCTTGCTGGCCACCGCCATCGCCTCCATCCTGGGCGCGCCGACAGCCAGCTGGACGCCGCTGCGCAACGCGGGCCAGTGGACGATTGGCGCGGCGCTGGGGCTGTACTTCACGCCGCAGGTCACGGCGCTGGTGGGCAGCCTGTGGTGGGCCATCGTGCTGGGCATTGCCTGGGCCCTGGCGCTGGGCGGCGCGTTCGGGCACTGGCTGCACCGTGGCCACGCCTCGCGTTTTGGCGGCACGCCGCAGCAGCAGCGCGCCACCAGCTACTTTGCCGGGGCCATTGGCGGCGCCTCCGAAATGACGCTGCTGGCCGAGCGCGAAGGCGCGCGCACCGACCTGGTGGCCGCCGCCCACAGCCTGCGCCTGCTGGTGGTCACGCTGGTGCTGCCCTTTGCCTTCACCTTCAGCGGACTGCACGGCATCGACCTCACGCCACCGGGCCCGCGCGAGGCGCATTGGCCCGGCTTTGCCCTGCTGGCGCTGGCCACGGGCGCGGGCGCCTGGCTCATGCAGCGCCTGGGCCGGGCCAACCCGTGGTTCATGGGCTCGCTGGTGGTGGCCATGGGCTTCACCATGGCCAGCATCCACCTGTCGGCCATTCCGCAGTGGCTGAGCAACGCGGCGCAGCTGTTCATCGGGGTGAGCCTGGGGGTGCGCTTCACGGCGGATTTTCTGCACACCGCGCCGCGCTGGCTGGCGTCGGTGGCACTGGGCACCACGGCCATGCTGGGCCTGTGCGCGGGCTTTGCCGCGCTGCTGGCCTGGGGCACGGGGATTCACCCGGCCACCATGATCCTGGGCACCTCGCCCGGCGGCATTGCCGAGATGGCCATCACGGCCAAGGTGCTGCAATTGGGGGTGCCGGTGGTGACGGCGTTTCAGGTCTGCCGGCTGGTGGCCGTGCTGGTGCTCGTGGAGCCGGTGGTTGTGTGGCTGTACCGGCGGGCGGGCTAGCTGTGAAGGTTTCCGGGGCATGCCGTGGAACTGATGCCGAGGGTGCCCACCCAGACAGCGCGATGAGCAACGCTGCTAGAGGGCGACAGGCGGCGCCCCGGCGTCCTCCTCCCAGGCGATGGTGATGTCGTAGCCGCGCAGCGACTCATGCACGGCGCTGCGCACGCGCAGGGGCTCGTCCAGGCACGATTCAAGCGCCATGCGCACCGTCCGGCCCTGTTGTGCATGGTCGTCCACCTCCAGCCGGGCCAGCGGCGTGCCTTGCAGCACCTCCAGAAAATGGCGGCGCGCGGCGTCGTTGCGCAGGGTGGGCTTGTGCACCTTGCCCACCGCCGTCAGGGGCAATTCCCTGGTGATGAAGACCCGGCGCGGCGCCGCGGGCGGCTCGCCAATGTGCTGTGCCGCGAAATCCAGCAGCTCGGCCTCGCCGGGGACTGACAAGCCCGCGTCGGCGCGCAGGGTCACATAGGCCACCGGGACTTCACCCGCATAGGTGTCGGGCATGCCAACTGCCGCCGCCGCGGTGACGACCGGGTGACGCGCGAGGCACTCCTCGATCACGGCCGGATCAATGTTGTGGCCGCCCCGAATGATCAGGTCCTTGGCTCGCCCGCGGATGAAGACCCGACCGTCCGTGTCCACATACCCCAGGTCGCCGGTCACCAGCCAGCCGTCAGGCGTGAACAGGTCCGTGTTGTGGGCGGGGTTGCGGTAGCCGGGCGACACGTTCGGCCCCCTGACCACCAGCACGCCCGGCATTCCCCGGGGGCAGACGGCATCGGGCCGGCCCTGGGCGTCCAGCGCGCGCACCTGCACTTCGCAAAACGGGATGGGCAGCCCGGCGCTGCCCAGCACGCGCGGCCCCGATGCCGGGTCCACGCAGATCACACCCGCGCATTCGGTCATGCCGTAGATCTCGTGCAGGGGCCTGGAGGTCAGGCGCTCCATATCCTGGGCGACGGCGCGCGGGGTGGAGGAGGCGCCGCTCACATTGACCCGGATACGCGACAGGTCGCAGTCCGGCCCGGGGGGCAGAGCCACCACGGCCGCCAGCGCCGTGGGCACGCCGCCCACGATGGTGGCGCCTTCGTCCTCAACGATCTGCCAGAAACGTTGAACGAGTTCCGGGTCGCGAAAGCCCGACGGAGCCAGCAGCAGCACGCGCGCGCCCGCCATCAGCATGGACAGCCCCGCAAAAATCGTCGCGGCCACATGGAACATCGGCAGGCCGTTGGCCATGGTGTCCGCCGGACCCGCCTCAATGGCGGCCGCCCCGCCATACGCCGCCGCCAGCTGGTTGCCGTGCGTGTGGACCACCAGCTTGGGCATGCCGGTGGTGCCGCCGGTGTGAAAGATCGCTGCCGGTGTGTCCAGGCCCGCGCGGTCATCAAATTCCAGCCGGTCCGGCGCGGCTTGCCAGGCCGCCAGGAAATCCACTTCACCCGGGCCGGCTGCATCGCCACACCCCCCCAGCGCGGCCAGCGTGGTGATGCCCGGCGCCAGGGCCCGCACCTGTTGCGCCTTGCCCCACAGGCCGCCGGGTAGACCGGGTCCGGGGGCCACCAGCACTTTCACGCCGGCAGCCCGGGCCAGCGCGGCAATCTCTTCCGCGTTCAAAAGCGGATTGACCGGAAAGGCGATGCCCGCGGTTTCGGCGCCCCACAGGACGTATTGGGTCTCCAGCAGCGAGGGCAGCAGGTAGGCCACGACATCGCCGCGCTCCACGCCCAGGCGGCGCAACGCATTGGCCGCGCGGGCCACACCATCGCGCAGCTGCGGATAGGTTACGTCCCGCCGGGGCGCGCCCGCCGCACCGCCGGCCAGTGCGCTCACCGCGATGTGGGCGGGCTGCTGGGTGGCCACATAGGCCAGGGCTTCAAAAACATTCGGTACGCTGACCCAGTCAGCAAAGCGGCTGCCCGCGTACGCACTGGCCAGGGGCCGCCCGGGGTGGGGGAAGCTGATCATCGGTGCCTCCCTCAGTGGGCCAGGGCCTGGGCCAGCGCGGCAAACGCGCGGCGGTCCAGGTTGTGGGTGAAGGCGGTGTTGGGCACAGGATGCGACGACAGCTTTACCACGACCAGGCCGGCAGCCGGATTGATGTGCAGGTGCTGGCCGTTCAGACCCTTGGCCTCGAAGCTGCCGTCGCGGTCATGCGGGATCCACCAGTGGTTGTGGTACGAGTACCCGTCACGCATGGTCATGCCGGCAGCACGGAACTTCTGCGGGTCTGCGCCGCCGCGGATCTGCGCCACGCTGGCGGCCGAGATCACCTGGCGGCCGTTGTAGCGGCCCTGCTGGCGCAGCATTTCACCCAGCCGCCCGAGGTCGCGCAGGGTCGCGCTCACGCCGACACTGGTGGTCTGGCCGCCCTGCGGGTCCACCCAGACATAGCCGTCTTCCTGCATACCCAAAGGCGTCCACAGCCGCTGCGACAGCAGTTCGGAGTAGCGCTGCCCCGTGACGCGCTGGATCAGCCAGCCGATTACCTCGGTATCCACCGACTTGTACTCGAAGGCTGCGCCATGCTCGCCCTGCTTGCGCACGGTAGGCAGGTAGTCCGTCATCGTGCGCGGACCGGCATACGCCGCCGGCGCAGGCACCAGCCCGGCGGCCATCAGGTACTGGAACACACCGGCCTTGGGATCGGCGAAGTTCTCGCTGTACTGGACGCCGGTGGTCATGTCCAGGGTCTGTTGCACCGTGGCATCGGCCCAGGCGCTGTTCTTCAGTTCTGGCAGGTAGCTCGACACGGTGGCCTCAGGGTTGATCAGGCCCTGCTGGATCAGCTCGGTGGCCAGCAGCCCCGTGAGCGATTTGCTCATGGACGCGAGCATGTGGGTGCTGGCCGGGGTCATGCCGGCGTGGTAGCGCTCGTACACCACCTTGCCCTGGTGCATCACCAGCAGGGCGTCGGTGTAGGTGTTGCGCTGCCAGTCGGCCAGCGTGGTGCGTTCGCCCTTGTGGTTTTCAAAGGCCAGGCTGTCCAGGTCGCGCGGCGCGGCGTCCAGCACGGACGCCTGGCCGGTACCGCGCCAGACCGGGGCCGTGGGACCCAGTTCGCGCATGTGGTGGTAGGCCCAGCGCAGGTTGGGGTACTTGAGGATGGTGCCCAGGCGCACCTGGCGGTCCGCGGGCGGAGGGAAGCCCTGCATCATGCCCAGCGTCACCGGGTCGGTAGCGGCAGGCGGGGGCAGGGTCTGGGCCGCAGCCAGCAGCGGGGCGGCCAGCATCAGGGCGGCCAGGCGGGAAAGGCGTGGAAGGCGCGACGAGCGGTACATGGGGAGGTCTCCTTGGGTTTGGGGGGATCGGGTGATCGGGGGAAGATCAGGACGGCTGGCTCAGCAACAGGCGCAGCGTGGCTTCAATGCGTTCGTAGTCGCCTTCACCCACGTGGCGGAACTGCACGCGCCCGCGCCGGTCCACGAGGTACTTGGCGGGCCAGTACTGGTTGCGCCAGGCCTTCCAGGTCGCGTAGCGGTTGTCCTGGGCCACGGGGTGTTTGACGCCCAGGCGCTGCATGGCGGTCTGCAGGCGGTCGGCCGATCTTTCGTGCGCGAACTCTGGCGTGTGCACCCCCACGGTGACCAGGCCGGCCGCCGCATGTTCGGCCGCCCAGCGGTTCACATAAGGCAGCGTGCGGATGCAGTTGACGCACGAGAACGTCCAGAAATCCACCAGCACGACCTTGCCGCGCAGCGAGGCCATGGACAGTGCCTGCGAGTTGAACCACCGGTCGATCCCGGTGAACTCCGGCGCGGGGCCCTCGTCGTACAGCGAGAACGCGGGTGAGGTGGGGCTCGCGTGCAGCGGCGCCAGCAGTGACGCGGCGCCCAGGGCCAGCAGCTCGCGGCGCCGCAGCGCCGGTGGGTTGAGTTTGTTCATGGGGTCAGGCTCCTGTGAAAGTAGGGTGGGTGCCGCTGGTCAGCCACAGCACCAGTTGCGTGTCCAGGTCCAGCCACAGCGCCAGCGCCAAGGCCACGATCAGCACGCCAAAGCCCTGCTGCAGCCGGTGTGTGTACTGGGCAAAGCGCCGCACCCGGGTGGTGACGTATTGGCCGCCGTGCGCGATCAGCAGCATGGGCAGCGCCGCGCCCAGGGCATAGCTGCCCAGCAGTAGCGCGGCGTCGCCAGTGGCGGGCTCGGTCGCGATCAGCGTCAGCACCGAACCCAGCACAGGGCCGGCGCACGGGGTCCACACCGCGCCCAGCGACAGACCCACCAGCAGCCCGCCCAGCGGGCCGTCGCCCGCGCGGTCGCCGCCCGCGGCCAGCCGGCCCAGCAGCGGCGCGGCACGTGCGGCCAGCCAGTGAAAGGGGGCCGGCCAGATCGACAGCAGGCCGAAGGTGAGCAACAGCGCGATGGCAGTCAGCCGCAGGCTTTCGTGGGACAGGCCCAGCACGCGAGTGGCACCGGCAAACAACAGGGCCAGCGATGAAAACCCGATGGCAAAACCTGCGGAAATGCACAGCGGGCGCAGCGGGTGCCGCTGGCCGACCGACGCGCCCAGCACCAGCGGCAGCATGGGCAGCACGCAGGGCGAGGCGACGGTCAGCATGCCGGCGCCCAGCGCCAGGAAGGGCGAGCTCATGGCACCACCGCGCGGGCCGGGTCGGCGCGGCGCCATTGCTGGGTCTGACCGAACAGCGGCAGCCCGATGTAGGGATGCACCACCAGGCGGTCCGGGGCGCCCAGGTTCACGCGGACCTTGTAAGTCTTGGCGTTCTCGCGGTTGTAGATGGTGCCGAAGTACTCGCCCGCGCCTTCGTCCTTGAGGTTGGACAGGATGACCATGCCCAACGCAGGGCGAGGGTCGGCGGCGACCATGGGCTGCTGGCCCGAGCCGCTCATGGACCGGTTGCCCAGCACACGCACCACGGTGCCGCACAGGACGGCGCCGCAGGGGGCCAGCTCAACCTCCAGGTTGCCGCTTTCGGTGATCCAGCGACCCGTCGGATCGCTGGACGCGGGGTGGGGCTGGGCCGTGGCCAGGCTCGTGGTGAGCGCCGTGGCGGCCAGCAGGGCCGGCAGTTTCAGTTTCATGATGGCTTCCTTGGTTTGTGGAAAGCTGTCATTGAAAGCAGCGCATGTATCCGGGGCTTGTCGGGCCGCCCCCTTTTTTGTCGCGCTGCATGTCAAAGCGGACGCCAGACAAGTTGGGATACAAAAGATCGGGAAAGCCCCAGGCGGCGATCGGTTACAAAACAGGCCATGGACTCTGTGGACCATGTGCTGATCGTGGACGACGATGCGGGCATCCGTGAGCTGCTGTGTCAGTACCTGCAACGCCAGGGACTGGCGGCGGTGGCGGTGCCCGACGGCGCGCGCATGCGCGAACACCTGGCCACGCACCGCGTGGACCTGCTGGTGCTGGACCTGATGCTGCCCGGCGAGGACGGCATTGCCCTGTGCCGGGCCCTGCGCGCCCCGGCTACCCCCTACCTGCCTATCGTGATGCTCACGGCGCGCAGCGACGAAGCCGACCGCATCCTGGGTCTGGAGCTGGGCGCTGACGACTACCTGGCCAAGCCCTTTGCCGCCCGTGAGCTGCTCGCCCGCATCCGCGCCGTGTTGCGGCGCGCGCGCATGTTGCCCCCCAACATGGCACGCGCCGAACCCGACCGCTTGCTGCGTTTTGGCCAATGGCGGCTGGACACGGTACAGCGGCACCTGCTGGACGAGTCAGGCGTGGCCGTGTCCCTGTCCGCCGCCGAATACCGCCTGCTGCGCGTGCTGCTGGGCCACCCGCAGCGCGTGCTCTCGCGTGACCAGCTCCTGAGTCTGACGCAGGGGCGCGACGCCGATGTGTTTGACCGTTCCGTCGACCTGCTGGTCAGTCGCCTGCGCCAGCGGCTGGGCGACGGCGTGCGTGACGCCCGCTACATCAAGACGGTGCGCAATGAGGGCTACGTGTTCTGCGCCGCCGTGGACAGCGCATGAACAACTGGTATCGCAGGCTGTGGCCGGACACCCTGGTTGCGCGGACCGTTCTGGTGTTGTCCGCGGGGATGCTGCTGGGCCAGTTGCTGTCCGCCGTCTTCGTGCTGGTGGAAAGGAGTCTGGCCATGCGCGGCATGATGGCCGGCTACCTGGGTGACGACGTGGCTACGGCCGTGGCCGTGCTGGAGCGGCTGCCCGCGCCAGAGCGACCGGCCTGGCTGGCGCGGCTGGACAAGGCCAACTACCGCTTCGTGCTGACACCTGCGCCGCCTGCGCCGTCCAGCGACACGGCGCTGTCGCGCGCCATGGCTAAGGCCGTGGCGCAGACGCTCGGCCCGGGCAGGCCGCTGCAGACATTGCGAGGGCCGGGGGCGATGGAGTTCACCCTGGCCACGACGCTGGCGGACGGTGCGCCCCTGCAGGTGCAGGTGCGGATACCGGGCCTGCGCGTGTCACCATGGGCGGCGGCGGCCTGGGTGCTGCAACTGCTTGTGGTGCTGGCCGCAGCGATCTGGGCGCTGCGTCAGGCGACGCGGCCGCTGGCGCGGCTGACGCAGGCTGCGCACGCGCTCGACCCGACTCGCGCCGCACAACCGCCAGCGGTGCTGGACGAGCAGGGGCCGGCGGAAATTGCTCAGGCCGCGTCGGCGTTCAACGCCATGAGCCGGCGCATCCAGCTGCATCTGGACGAGCGCATGCGGATTCTGGCGGCGGTTTCGCATGACCTGCAGACGCCAATCACGCGGCTGCGGCTGCGCACCGAGCTGATGGAAGACCTGACGCTGCGCGAAAGGCTGCAGTCGGATCTGGGGCAGATGCAATCGCTGGTGGAGGAAGGCTTGGCTTACGCGCGGACTGCCCAGGCCGGTCAGGAGCCCGTGCGGCGCGTGGACCTGGACGCGCTGCTGGACACCATTGTGCAGGACTACGCAGAAAGCGGGCGTGCCGTGACCTTGCTGCCCGGCGCGGTCGGCGTCTCCAGCACGCGGCCGCAGGCCCTTCGGCGTGTGCTTTGCAATCTGGTGGACAACGCGCTGAAATTTGCCGGTGCGGCCGAGGTCGGCGCCGAGCGCGACAGGACAGGGCAGGTCGTGCTGCGGGTGCTGGACCGTGGTCCGGGCATACCGCCGGCTGAATTGCAGGCCGTACGCCTGCCGTTTTACCGTCTGGAGGGTTCGCGCAACCGCGACACCGGTGGCAGCGGGCTGGGCCTGGCCATTGCGGACCAGTTGGCCGACGCACTGGGCGCCACGCTGGACTTGCAGCCGCGTGAAGGCGGCGGTCTGGGCGCCCAGTTGAGCCTGCCGTCCGACATGTCCTGAGCTGCGTGTGCCAGCCGGTCAGGCCGGCATGGCCTCGTCGCGTGGGTCGGTGGGGGGAATGCCCGCTGGCGCGCGGACCCTCGCTTGCCTCTCGCTGCTCAATGGCAAGACCGAGTGGGTTCATTCAATCGGCGCAGCGTATAGGTACCCATGGCCTCGTCTATGGGAGCTCGGAGCAACGCCGCCAGGCCCTGCCGGCCTGGACTCACTTCTCAATGCATGACCAGCGGGTTCTGCGCGAGGCCCGCGTAGCCGTCCAGCGTGGTTTCGACCTCTTCCTGGGTGGGCGTGTTGAGCTGCCAGGCGTTGATCTGCTGCTGGAACAGTTCGGCCCAGGATCCGTCCAGGTAGACCTCCTTGTTGGAGCGCTTGTCCACGATTTCGAAGCCGTGCCTTGCCAACTGAGGCGCGTTGGACTGGGGCTCACCCTCGGCGGGCTCGTTGGCCTGCATGTGGACCACCACGAACGAATCAGAGTCGTAAAGCATTTGCATTGCGTTTCCTTTACTGCTGCCCTTGTTACGTAGCAACGTTTGAGCCAGTTTCAAGGCGGACGGGGTTTCCCCCAAAAAGTACCGGCCTTGAACCAAGGATAGGCGGGGGCGGGGCTCAGCCCCTGTCGGTCGCCAGCCATTGCTGGTCGGCCCAATCGCCGTTGGCCTGTGTCAGCTTGAGCCGCGCGGGCAGGTAGTCCATCTCGGGTGAAATCCAAAGTTCTAGTTTTTGGTCGAACTCGTGCCGGGGGTGGCGGATGAACTTGAGCGTGTGGCGCTCACCGCCGGGCAAGGCCAGGGTCTCGGGGCCGACAAAGCTGAACTGCCAGACGTCGGCGTCGCGGGTGCTCGCGGTCTGGACGCTGACGGTGGTGCCCGGACGGAAATGGGCCGGGTTGGCGGCCACCATCGCGCCCAGCTGGATCAGCACGCTCAGGCGGTCCTGTGCCCCGGCCTGCAGCGGCACGGCCGGCGCGTTGCTGCTGAAGCTGATGCGTGCCTTGTCGCGCTCGAAATGGGCCGCCTGCTCGCTGCGCGACTTGTCGGCGAAGCGCGTGGGCGCCAGGCCGTCCGCGGTGACCTGGCCCATGCTGGTCTGCTGGCGGCTGCCCACCAGGAAGGCGCTGATCTCCAGCCGGGCCTGGTAGTCCGACCCGTCATGACGCCAGTGCAGCACAGCGTCGGCGCGGTAAGGCTGGTGGCGGGCCTCGCCGCGCACCTCGTAACGCAGGCGGGCCGAGCCCGGGATCGCGAATGCGGCGGGCAGGGTGGGGGGCACGCCCGCCAGCGGGGCCGGGGCGGCCGCTGCCCCGGTGGGTGAGGGAGGCTGTTTTGCTATGGTTTCAGGAGCATCCAGTGGCCGAGGGTCCTGGACTCCCGGCACTTTGGGTTCAGAAACCCGCGCTGGGGCCGGCGTTGGGTGAGGTGCGGTTGCAGGCACCGGGTGCCGAGCCGCCTCGCCCGATTGAACCAGGGCCGGGCTGGGGCCGGGAGGGGTTGCTGCCGCCGCAGGCGCCGGCGGGGCGGGGGTTATGGCCCGTGTGATCAGCGGCCGTGTCGCCAGCGCGCCCAGGGGCGCCGGCGCGCGGACCGACAGCAGTCCGGGCGGGCTTTGCAGCACCAGCAGGTGGGCGGCGAGCACCGCGGCCGTGAGGCCGGCCAGCGTCCGCGAGGGCAGACGGTGCCCGGGCGCCAGGGTCATCCGCGGTGCCCCAGGTCGCTGGAGAGCTGGGCTGCCGCGGCCCGCAGCGGCCGCAGCACCGCGCCGTCCCAGGCCGGGTCGAAGGTGGCGACCGAGCCCAGCGTCACCATGCCCAGCACCATGTGGCCGTCGGCGTCGAACACCGGCACGCAGAAGCCCACGATGCCCGGCAGCAGGGTGTCCACCACCCGGGCCGCGCCGCGCTGGCGCACTTCCTCGAGCAGCAGCTTGACCTCGGCCAGGCTGGCGGGCACGTCGGTGCGGCCCGACTTCTGCGCGCGCGCCAGCTCGTCGCGCAGCATCGGGGTGATCGCATCCAGCGCCACGTGCGCCGCAAAGCAGCGCCCCGTGGCCGACGACAGCAGGGGCATCACGTCGCCCAGGCGCAGGTTGACCGTGACCGACTGGGGCGACTCCTCCCAGTGCACGATGGTGGGCCCGTGGTTGCCCCAGACCGCCAGCGCAATGGTGTGGCCCACCTGTTCCATGAGCGCGCCCACGCGTTCACGCGCCAGCTTCACCGCGTCCAGCCGCTCAAGCGCCGACAGGCCCAGCTTGAGCGCGGCCGGGCCCAGGTCGTAGCGCGTGGTGGCGCTGTCCTGCACCACCAGCTGCAGCCGCTGGAAGCTCACAAGGTAACGGTGGGCCTTGGCCGCGCTCATGCCCGCGGCCGCCGCCAGGTCGCGCAGCATCAGCGGGCCCGCGGCCTGGCCCAGCACGCCCAGCAGCGCAAAACCGACTTCAACCGACTGGATGCCTGCGCGCTCTTTCATGGTTTGGACGAATTCTTATACAATTACGTTTAGGTAAATTCATTTAACAATGCGTAATGTCTGCAGACTGTAGCGCATTCATCCTCCGGGGACAAACACCATGAAACTCGCTACCTACAAAGACGGCTCGCGCGATGGCCAGCTCGTTGTGGTCTCCCGCGACCTGAGCTCGGCGCATTATGCGACCGGCATTGCGCAGACGCTGCAGCAGGCGCTGGACGACTGGAACTTCATCAGCCCCCAGTTGCAGGACCTGTACACCACGCTCAACCACGGCAAGGCGCGCCATGCGTTCCCGTTTGACCCGGCCCAGTGCATGGCCCCGCTGCCGCGCGCCTATCAATGGGCTGACGGCTCGGCCTACATCAACCATGTGGAGCTGGTGCGGGCCGCGCGCAACTCCGAGGTGCCCGAGAGCTTCTACACCGACCCGCTGATGTACCAGGGTGGCAGCGACGACTTCATCGGCCCCTGCGACGACGTGGTCTGCCCCAGCGAGGCCTTCGGCATCGACTTTGAAGCCGAGATCGCGGTCATCACCGGCGACGTGCCCATGAGCAGCTCGCCCGAGCAGGCGCTGGACGGCATCCGCCTGCTGATGCTGGCCAACGACGTGAGCCTGCGCAACCTGATCCCGGCCGAACTGGCCAAGGGCTTCGGCTTCTTCCAGAGCAAGCCGGCCACGGCCTTCAGCCCGGTGGCCGTCACGCTTGACGAAGTGGTGGTCAACGGCGAAAGCGCCTGGGACAAGGGCCGGTTGAACCTGACCATCCAGAGCACCTGGAACGGCCGCAAGGTCGGCATGTGCGAGGCCGGCCCGGAAATGACCTTCCACTTCGGCCAGCTGATCGCCCACATCTGCAAGACCCGCAATGTGCGCGCAGGCAGCATCGTGGGCAGCGGCACCGTGAGCAACAAGGGCGTGACCGATGCCAACGGCAAGACCGACTGGCCCAAGGGCTACAGCTGCATTGCCGAGAAGCGCGCGATCGAAACCATCCAGGACGGCAAGCCCAGCACCGAGTTCATGAAGTACGGCGACACCATCCGCATCGAGATCAAGGGCCGGGACGGCCAGAGCATCTTCGGCGCGATCGACCAGAAGATCGTGGCGCCTGGCGGCCGTCCCGCGCCGGGTAAAGGCTAAAGCCGCAACCAGGGCGCGCCGGTGGCGGCCGCCTCGGTTTGCGACAGCGCCGTGAGGAAGTTCTGGCACCACCAGTGCACGTCCTCGCGGCGGATGGTTTCCAGCAGCGCGGCGTGCCGCTTGCGCCGCTCCTTGAGCGGCATCTGCAGCGCCAGCTGGATGGCCTGGGCCGTGGCCTCGGTGTCGTAGGGGTTGACCATGATCGCTTCCTTGAGCTGCTCGGCCGCGCCGGCGAACCGGGACAGCACCAGCACGCCGGGGTCGGCCGGGTCCTGCGCCGCAATGAACTCCTTGGCCACCAGGTTCATGCCGTCGCGCAGCGGCGTCACCAGCGCCACATGGCCGGCCCGGTACAGGCCGGGCAGGCGCTTGCGCGCCACGGTGCGGTGCATGTAGCGCACGGGCATCCAGTCCAGGTCGCCAAAGTCGCCATTGATGGAGCCGCACAGGCTTTCGAGCTCGCGCAGGATGCCGCCGTAGGCCAGCACCGTTTCACGGCTGGGCGAGGCGATCTGGATCAGGGTGGTGAGGTTGCGGTTCTCGGGGTACTGCTGCAGCAGGTGCCGAAAGGCGCGCATGCGGTGCGGCAGGCCCTTGGAGTAGTCGAGCCGGTCCACGCCGATGAGCAGCTTGCGCTTGGCGTAGTCGTGGCGCATGCGGTCATACATTTCCACGCTTTCCGGGTTCCTGCCCAGGGCGATGAACTCCTCCACGTCGATGCCGATGGGGAAGGCGCCCGCCACCAGCGTGCGGCTGAAGGCGCGGTAGCGCCCGTTGCCCAGCTGTTCGGCATGGGCCTCGGCCTGCACGTAGCGGTCAAAGTGCAGCAGGTCCGCCTGGCTCTGGAAGCCCACCAGGTCGTAGGCAAACAGGGCGCGCATCAGCCAGTCATGCGCCGGAATGGCGGCCATGATCAGCGGCGGCGGCAGCGGGATGTGGAGGAAAAACCCGATGCGCTGGCCACAGCCCATGGCCCGCAGCTCGGCGGCCAGCGGGATCAGGTGGTAGTCGTGGATCCAGATGATGTCGTCGGGCTGCAGCATGGGCGCCAGCTTGCGCGCGAACATCTGGTTGACGCGCCGGTAGCCCGAGATGTAGCCGGCGTCGAAGTCCGCCAGGTCAAGCCGGTAGTGCATCACGGGCCACAGCACGCCATTGGCATAACCCAGGTAGTAGGCGTCATGGTCCTCGCGCGACAGGTCCACCGTGGCCAGGGTCACCGGGCCGGCCTGCTGGGTGTGCACCGCGCTTTCGGGCGGCGTGACGCCGTCGGCGGTTTCAACGATCTTGCCGCTCCAGCCGAACCAGACGCCGCCGGTGTTGTTGAGCACCTCGCCCAGAGCCACGGCCAGGCCGCCCGCAGCGGTCTTGCGCGGATCGGCGACGCGGTTGGAGACGACGACGAGCCGCCCTGCCTTTTCTTTTTTTGTCATATCACGGTATCCCAGGGGGCTGACAGCCGGGTGGCTGCGTTGATGATGCCGACCATGGAGTACGTCTGCGGGAAGTTGCCCCACATCTCGCCGGTTTCGGGGTGGGTGTCCTCGGACAGCAGCCCCAGCGGGTTGCGTCGTGCCAGCATGGTCTCGAAGATCTCGCGCGCCTGGGCCTTGCGGCCGATGCGCGCCAGTGCGTCAATGCGCCAGAAGGTGCAGATGTTGAAGGCGGTCTCGGGCTTGCCGAAGTCGTCGGGCGCCTCGTAGCGGCGCATGTAGGGGCCGTCGCACAGCGAGGCCTCCAGCGCATCCACCGTGGCCAGGAAGCGCGGGTCATGCGGGTCGATGAAGCCGACCTCGGCCATCAGCAGCGCGCTGGCGTCCAGGTCGCGCCCGCCAAAGCTCTCGGCGAACGACTGGCGCTCGTCGCTCCAGGATTCGCGCAGGATGCGCTCGCGGATCACGTCGGCCCGTTCGCGCCAGTGGCGGATGCGCTCGGGCAGGCCCAGCGTGACCGCGACCTTGGCCAGCCGGTCGCAGGCGGCCCAGCTCATGAGCGCCGACGAGGTGTGCACGCGCGCGCGCGTGCGCAGCTCCCACATGCCGGCGTCGGGCTGGTCATAGACCCGGAAAGCCTGCTCGCCCACGGCCTCCAGGTGGACGAATTCGGCGCGCCCGGCGCGCCGGAACAGCCGCTGGTCATGGAACGACTGGGCCGCGCCAAGCACGATGTTGCCGTACACGTCATGCTGGAAATGCTCCTGGGCCTGGTTGCCCACGCGCACCGGCCCCTGGCCGCGGTAGCCCGGCAGGTGCTCCACGAAAGCCTCGGGCAGCTGCTCTTCCTGGCCAATGCCATACAGCGGCTGGATGTGGCCGCCGCGCGAGCGCACGATCACGTTGGACAGCCAGCGCAGGTAGTCCTCCATGGTGCCCACTTCCGACAGGCTGTTGAGCGCGCGCACCACGAAGAAGGCGTCGCGCAGCCAGCAGTAGCGGTAGTCCCAGTTGCGCCCGCTGAACGGCGCCTCGGGAATGCTGGTGGTCATGGCCGCGACGATGGCGCCCGTGTCCTCGAACAGCGAGAGCTTGAGCGTGATGGCGGCGCGGATCACCGCGTCCTGCCACTCCAGCGGAATGGCCAGCCGGCGCGACCAGGTGTGCCAGTAGCCCACGGTCTCCTTCTCGAAATTCTGCGCGGTGTCGCTGATCCCGCCGGTCAGCGTCTCGTCGGGCCCGAGGATGAAGTTCATGGGCCGGTCGGCCACGAAGAAGGTTTCGGACAGCACGTAGTTCAGCGGCACATCGCAGGTCAGGCGCAGCGTCTGCGACGGGCTCACATACCGGATGTGGTGGCTGCCCTGGGTCAGCGTGGGCTGCTGGCGGCCCCAGTCGAAGCGCGGGCGCAGCAGCACGCGCAAGCGGGGCGTGCCGGCCAGCACCTTGACGCGGCGCACCAGCGTGATCGGGCGGAAGGTGCGGTCGCGGCTGAGGAAGCGCGGCGCGAAGTCGGTGATCTCCACGGCATGCCCCGCGGTGTCGTACAGCCGGGTGCGCAGGATCGCCGTGTTGGTTTCGTAGTTCTGCTCAGCGCGCGCGAAGTTCTCGATCTCGAAGGCCCAGAAACTGCCGTCCTCCTCCGGGTTCAGCAGCGCATTGAAGACCGGGTCGCCGTCAAAACGGGGCAGGCAGCACCAGACGATGCGCGCGTGCGCATCCACGAGCGCACTGTAGGCGCAATTGCCGATCATGCCGAGATTCAGGTTGCTCATGCGGATACCTTTTGCTTCAGGGCCACGGCCTGCGCCAGCTCGCGGCGCAGGGCCTCGGGGCTGTCGAGCCGGTGCCACGCCACACTCGGCCCCGGGCCGACCTTCACCCCCAGACCGCCGCGGGCCTGCACGGCGCTGAAGCCCACTTCGTCGGTGACATCGTCGCCCACGAACAGCGGCTGGCGGCCCTCGAACGGCGGCTCCATCAGGAACGCATCGATGGCGTGGCCCTTGCCCACGCCGCCGGGCTTGGCTTCCAGCACCATCTTGCCGTGCAGCAAGGTCAATCCGGGGGACTGCTCCACGGCTGCCTGCATCGTGGCCAGGCAGGTGTCGGCGAGCTCGGGCGCCAGCCGGTAGTGCAGCGCCACGGAGCCGCGCTTGAGTTCCACGCGCAGGCCCGGGTGCTGTTGCGCCAGCACCTGCGCCGCCTGCTCCACCACCTCCAGCGCGAAGGTCGGCAGGAAGGTCAGCGAGCCGTCGGCACGGCGCCGCTCGGCGCCGTGGACTCCCGCCACCGGCAACTGCAATGGCGCCAGAAACCCGTCGATCTGTTCGATGGGCCGGCCCGACACCACGGCCAGCGCGCCGCCCAGGTAGCCCGACAGGGCCTGCAGCGTGGCGCCCAGGCCGCCCGGCACCACCACCGATTCGGGCCGGTCCGCCAAGTCCACCAGCGAACCGTCAAAGTCCAGAAACAGCGCGCACGAGGGGCACAGCAGATCGACAAAATTCATCTGCCCGACCATACCAGCCCCGGTGTGCGCTGCACAAGACGCCGCTGGCGCCGGCGTTTGTAGGCGCCAGCCTACAGGCCCGGCGCGCTCAGGTGGCGTACAGGCCGTTGAGCGACTCGAAGCCCTTGACCTCGATCGGGTTGCCAAACGGGTCCAGGAAGAACATGGTCCATTGCTCGCCGGGCTCCCCGGGGTAGCGCACCTGGGGCTTGAGCACGAAGTCGGTGCCCGCCGCTTCAAGGCGCCTGGCCATGGCCTGCCAGTCGGGCAGCGCCAGCACCAGGCCAAAGTGCGGCATGGGCACCAGCACGTCGCCCACATGGCCGGTGCGCGCGGTCTTGAAGGGTTCGCCCAGGTGCAGCGAAATCTGGTGGCTGAAAAAGTCAAAGTCCACCCAGGTGTCGGTGCTGCGGCCTTCGGCGCAGCCCAGCACGCCGCCATAGAAGCGGCGCGCCTCGTCGAGGTCGGTCACGTTGAAGGCCAGATGGAACAGGCTGCGGGGGCGGGGCGTGGTCATCCGCAGACTATAAAGTGCGGGCAAAACCCGCTCACCGTCTGGGCACAATGCGGGGCATGCTCATACCCTGTCCTTGGCGCGTGCGGCGCGCACTGGTGGCTCTCTGCCTGTCTGGCCTGGGGCTGTCGCCGCTGGGCGCCCAAACCGCCGCGCCCGACAACTGCCCGGCCCCGGCGCAGCCGTTGGGCCCCGCGCAGGTGGCCGAGGGCCTGCGCAGCGCCCCCGACCGGGGTTTTCTGTGGAGGCTTGAACGCGACGGGCGCAGGTCGTGGCTGTACGGCACCCTGCACGTGGCGCGCGCGGAGTGGGTGGTGCCCGGCCCCCGCGTGCGCCAGGCCCTGAACAACAGCGACGTGCTGGCCCTTGAGCTGGACCTGCTCGATCCCCAGACGCTGAGCGAGCTCATGGCGCCGCCCACCGAGCAGGAACTGGCCGGCCGCGCAGTGCTGACGGCCGACCAGCAACAGCAGGTGGCCGATCTGGCGCGCGCGCAGTGCCTGCCCCTGGCGGCGCTGGCGGGCCAAAGCCCGATGATGCAGCTCGCCAGCCTGACGGTGCTGGCCGGGCGGGCCGATGGCTTCTATCCCGAACTGGCCATTGACCTGGTGTTGCGCGGCTGGGCCGAGGCCCGCAAGATACCTGTGCTCGGGCTGGAGTCGGCGCAAGCCCAGCGGGCCCTGCTGGAAAGCCTGGGGGAGACCGTGGAAGAGCAACGTGAAACCCTCAAGGAGCAACTGGCGGAGCTGACCACCGGCCATGCCCGTGAACAGTTGCGCAAGGTGGCAGACATCTGGGCGCGGGGTGACCTGGCCACCCTGGCGGGCTACCCGCAGTGGTGTGCCTGCATGGACACGCCGGCGCAACGACGAAGCATGGCGCGCCTGCTGGACGACCGCAACCTGCCTCTGGCGCGGCGCATTGCCGCGCTGCATGCGGGGGGCCAGCGCGTGTTCGCCGCCATCGGCGCACTCCACATGGTGGGCCCGTCCAGCGTGGTCAGCCACCTGCGCGACGCGGGGTTCACCGTGGTCCCGGTGGCTTTTGCCCCCTGAAGGAGCCCTACGCAGTGCGCAACCGACGGTAACAACGGCGCAGCGGCAGGCTTGCGCAATGGGCCCGCATCCCCAAGAATGCGCAGGCAGTGCAGTCAAATCAGGAGGATCCGGACATGGCCACCACAGTCTCATCGGGGTTTCGTTTCGGTTGGCTGCTGGCGCTGGCCGCCGCTGCCTTGCCGGCCGCGGGCTGGGCCCAGGACGCGTTCAAGCGCGTGGCCCAGCGCGACCAGATCAACCTGGGCTACCGCGAGGACGCGCCGCCGTTCTCGTTCCTCGATGCCAAGCGCCAGCCCGTGGGCTACAGCCTGGACTTCTGCCGGGCCATGGCCGAGCGCATCCGGCTGGAAACCGGCAAGCCCAACCTGCGCATCAAGCTGATCCCGGTGGCCGCCGACCAGCTGGAGCGCGTGGTGGCCAGCGGCGGCGTGGACCTGATGTGCGCGGGCACCTCCGACACCGCCGCACGGCGCGAGCGCATGGCGTTCTCGCAGCCGGTCTTCATTTCCAGCGTGAAGTTCATGGTGCCCGCCAAGGCCAGGCTCACCACCGCCGCGCAACTGGCCGGCAAGACCGTGGCCGTGCTGGGCCGCACCACGGCCGAGTCGGCCGTCAAGGCCTATGCCGAGCGCACCGGCGTGGCCATCAAGGTGGCGCGCGTGGTCAGCCCCGAGGCGGCGCTGAGCCAGCTGCAGCTGGGCCAGGCTGCCGCCTTCGCGCGTGACGAGGTCCTGCTGCTCAACCAGCGCGCCGGGCTGGCCAACCCGGAGTCGCTGGAGCTGCTGCCCGAAAGCATTTCCACCGAAACCATTGCCATCGCGCTGCCGCGTGGTGACGCCGGCCTGCAGCGCGTGGCGGACCAGACCATGGCCTTGATGGTGCGCAGCGGCCAGGCCGAGGCGCTGTACGCCCAGTGGTTCGTCAAGCCGCATGCGGGCGCGCCCAAGGGCCTGAACCTGCCGCTGTCGCCGGCGCTCAAGGCCGAGTTCGACAAGCTGCGCTGAGGCCGCGGCCTGCCACAATCAGGCCATGGACTATTCACGCTACAAGACCTTCAACCTGAGCCGCCGCGGCCCCGACGGCTCGGTGCTCGACATCCAGATGAAAGCGCAGAACGGCAAGCTGCCGACGGCCGGGCACGACGGCCACTGGGATCTGTGCGAAATCTGGCGTGACGTGAGCGCCGACGAGTCGGTGCGCTGCGCGGTGCTGCGCGGCGAGGGCCTGGGGTTCTCCGGCGGCGGTGACCTGGCCCTGGTGCAGGACATGGCCAGCGATTTCGCGGTGCGCACCCGGGTCTGGAAGGAAGCGCGCGACCTGGTCTACAACGTGATCAACTGCGACAAGCCCATCGTGAGCGCCATGCACGGCCCGGCCGTGGGCGCGGGCCTGGTGGCCGGCCTGTTGGCCGACATCTCGATTGCAGCCCGGAGCGCGAAGATCGTGGACGGGCACACGCGCCTGGGGGTCGCGGCGGGCGACCATGCCGCCATCGTGTGGCCCCTGCTGTGTGGCATGGCCAAAGCCAAGTATTACCTGATGCTGTGCGAGCCGGTCAGCGGCGAGGAGGCCGAGCGCATCGGGCTGGTGTCGCTCGCGGTGGACGACGACCAGTTGTTGCCCAAGGCCTATGAGGTGGCCGACCGGCTGGCCAGCGGCAGCCAGACGGCCATCCGCTGGACCAAGTACTCGCTGAACAACTGGCTGCGCCAGGCGGGGCCTTCGTTCGACACCTCGCTGGCGCTCGAGTTCATGGGCTTTGGCGGGCCCGATGTGCATGAAGGCGTGGCGTCTTTGCGCGAGCGGCGGGCGCCCAAGTTTTAGGTTTTGGCGCTGATTGCGTTGGCCCCGCGGGTTGTCAGCAGCGGGTGCCTGCCTCCGCTCGTGTCCTCCGCCAACGGCTGCGCCGTTGTCTCCCCCTTAACCTCGCTGCGGCAGGCACCCGCTGCCGCCAACCCGCTACCGCTGTAGCGCGCAGAGCTTGAAAACCTGGCGCGCAAAAATGGTTGGCAGGATCAGGCGGGCAGGGCGCTCTGCGCAGCGAGGTTAAGGGGGAGGGCCGGCGTAGCCGGCCCGGAGGACACGAGCGCAGCAGAGTGCCCTGCCCGCCTGATCCCGAGTCAGCGCAGGCATGTGCCGTCTTTTAAAAGCCCGGCGATAATCCCCACCCATGCATCGCCTGCGCACCGCCCGCCACCTTGCCCGCCTCGTGCTGGTGTGGTTTGCGCTGTCCATCGGCGTGGCCATTGCGTCGCCCATGGTGCATCCGCAGGAGATGGAGCTCATCTGCACCGGCACCGGCGCCATGAAGGTGCTGGTCAAGACCGCTGATGGCGTCAAGGAAGTCTCCTCGCATACGCTCGACTGCCCGCTGTGCGCGAGCGTGGGGACGCTGTCGACCTTTCCGCGCATTGCCTTTGAACCGGTCCAACCGCTGGCCCATGTGCTGCAGCCGGTGGCGGCCGCCCACATTGCGTGGCTCACGGCCGCGCCCCTGCCCGCGCGCGGGCCTCCGCTCTTCTCCTGATCCGCTAGCGTTTTCATAGCGCCTGAAGTCCGCCAGCCGTGGACTCCAGGCCGATCTGGCTTGTATTCAGGAGATTTTCATGCGGCAAACCCGCCTGGCCCTGGGCTTGACCCTGGCCTTTCCCCTGGCATGGACGGCGCACGCGCAGACCGCCGATGCCCCCAGCCGCAACCTCGGCGTGGTCACCATCACGGGCGGCCAGCCCACCTCGCTGCCCACGCAGATTCCCACCACCATCGAGGGCGTGACGCGCGAGCAGATCGAGCATTCCATCAACGCCACCGACAGCGAGGACGCGCTCAAATACCTGCCCAGCCTGCTGGTGCGCAAGCGCTACATCGGCGACTACAACCACGCCGTGCTGTCCACCCGCGCCTCGGGCACCGGCAACCCGGCGCGCTCCATGGTGTTTGCCGATGGCATCCTGCTGAGCAACTACCTGGGCAACGGCCCCACCAATGCGCCGCGCTGGATGCTGGTCACGCCCGAGGAAATCGAGCGCGTCGATGTGCTGTATGGCCCGTTCTCGGCCGCCTACGCCGGCAACTCGGTGGGCGCGGTGGTGGACTATGTGACGCGCATGCCCACCCGGTTCGAGGCCCATGGCAAGGTGGGCATCGCCCACCAGCCGTTTGACCTGTACAACACCCACGCGAGCTATACCGGCCAGCAGGCCAGCGCCTCGGTGGGCAACAGGAGCGGCGACTGGTCGTGGTTCCTCAACGTCAACCGCAACGACAGCGAGGGCCAGCCGCTGACCTTTCCCACGGCGCTGGTTTCGGCTGGCGTGCCTGGCACGGCGGGCACCCCCGTGACCGGCGCGATGCTCGCGCCCAACCGCAGCAACCAGGACTGGTTGCTGCTGGGCACGGCCACGCAGTACCGCACCACGCAGGACCACATCAAGGCCAGGCTGGCCTACGACCTCACGCCCACGCTGCGCGCCAGCTACACCCTGGGCTGGTGGCACAACACCTCGCAGGGCCGGCCCGCCAGCTACCTGCGTGACGCGGCGGGCAACCCGGTCTACAGCGGCACCGTCAACATCGATGGCCGCAGCTACACGCTGGGCGCCACCAGCTTCAACCTGTCCAACGAAGACCTCACGCACCTGATGCACGGCTTCTCGGTCAAGAGCCACACGCAGGGCGAGTGGGACTGGGAGGTGGCCGCCAGCCTCTACGACTACCGGCAGGACACGCTGCGCGCCGCCAGCACGGCCCTGCCGGGCGCGCTCAACGGCGGCGCGGGCCGCATCGTGGACATGAAGGGCACGGGCTGGAACACGCTGGCCTTCAAGGGCACCTGGCGCCCGCAGGGCCTGCGTGGCGCGCACATCGTCGATGTCGGCCTGCAACGCGACAGCTACCAGCTGCGCAGCACCGAGAACGCCACCGCCGACTGGCTCAACGGCAGCGCCGGCGCGCGCACCCAGGCCTTCCGTGGCGACGCGCAGCTGCTGGGCCTGTGGGCGCAGGACAGCTGGAAGTTCGCGCCGCGCTGGAAGGCCGTGCTGGGCGCGCGGCTCGAGAACTGGCGCGCGCGCAATGGCCAGACCGCCAACGCCACCACCACGGTCAACCATGTGAACCGCAACGAGAGCTTTGTCTCGCCCAAGGCCGCCATTGCCTTCCAGGCCACCGACCAGTGGGTGCTCAAGGCCTCGACTGGCCGCGCGGTGCGCATGCCCACGGTCAGCGAGCTGTACCAGGGCGGCATCAACGGCAGCGGCACGCTGGTCAACAACGACCCCGGCCTGCGGCCCGAAAAATCCTGGACCACCGAGCTCACGGCCGAGCGCGACATGGGCCACGGCCTGCTGCGCCTCACCGCGTTCTTCGAGAACACCCGTGACGCGCTGTACTCGCAGACCAATGTCACGGTCACGCCCAACGTCACCAATGTGCAGAACGTGGACCGCATCCGCACCCGCGGGCTGGAGCTGGCCTGGCAGGCCGCCGACGCGGGCCTGCGCGGGCTGGAGCTGGGCAGCAGCCTGACCTGGACCGACTCGAAGATCACGAAGAACGACAAGTTCCCGGCCAGCGTGGGCATGTGGCAGCCGCGCATCCCGCGGTGGCGCGCCACCGCCGTGGCCACGTACCGGCCGGACGCCCGGTGGTCGTACACGCTGGCCGCGCGCTACAGCGGCCGCCAGTTCAGCACGCTGGACAACAGCGACCCCAATGGCTTTGCCTACCAGGGCGCCAGCCAATACTTCACCACCGACCTGCGCATGCGCTATCAGATCAGCAGGCAGCTCAGCGCGGCCGTGGGCATTGACAACCTGAATAACTACAAATTCTGGAACTTCCACCCCTACCCGCAGCGCACCTACCTGGCCGAGCTGAAGGTGGACCTTTGATTCAAGGAAAGACGACCATGACTCCATCCGCTATCAAAACCGTAGCTAAACATGCCCTGTGGGCCTGGACTACAGCCATTTTTGGCATCGCAAACGCCCATGTGGTGCTCGAATACCAGGTCGCGCCCGCGGCCAGCAGCTACAAGGCCACGTTCAAGGTCGGCCATGGCTGCGGCGCCTCGCCCACGCGGCAGGTCGTGGTGGACATCCCCGCCGGCATGCGCGGCGCGCGGCCCATGCCCAAGCCCGGCTGGACGCTGGCCATCGAGCGCGGCGCACTGGCCCAGCCCCATGTGAGCCACGGCCGCACCATCACCGAAGACGTGCAGCGCATCAGCTGGACCGCCCAAACGCCGGCCGACATGCTGGACAGCGCCCACTACGACGAGTTCGTGCTGGTGGCGCAGACGCCTGCCCAGGCCGGCCCGGTCTACTGGCCGGTGCGCCAGCTCTGCGCCGAAGGCCGCATCGACTGGACCGAGGTGCCGCAGCCGGGCCAGGCGCTGTCGGACCTGAAGACCCCTGCCGCCCAGCTGGACATCCTGCCCGCCGCTGGCGCCGCCGCCCATCAACACTGATCATGCAACCCTGAAAGGACTCTCACCATGAATGCACTCAACCCCCTGCGCCGCCTTGCGGCCGCCACCCTTTGCACGGCGCTGCTGGCCGCCCCCGCGCTGGCCCAGACCGCGGCCCCGGCCATCAAGGTCGAGGGCGCCTGGGCCCGCGCCAGCGTGCAGGGCCAGCGCGGCAGCGGCGCCTTCATGACCCTGACCGCGCAAGAGGCCACCCGGCTGGTCGGCGTGAGCACCCCGGTGGCCGGCGTGGCCGAGGTCCACGAGATGAAGATGGAGGGCGACGTGATGAAGATGCGCGCCCTGCCGGGCCTGGACCTGCCCGCCGGCAAGCCGGTGGCCCTCACGCCCGGCGGCTACCACGTGATGCTGATGGACCTGAAGGCGCCGCTGGCCAAGGGCAGCAGCGTGCCGCTGACCCTGACCTTCAAGAACGCCAGGGGCGTGGAAAGCCGGCTGGAACTGCAGCTGCCCGTGGGCGTGAGCGCGCCCGGCCCGCAGGGCGCCGCCGCGATGATGGACGCGCACAAGCACTGAGCGCCCATCCGCCCCGGGCCGGCCCGCCGTCCGGTGGGCCAGGCCCGACCAACGGGCGTAAACCCTTTGGCCGCGCGGGTCCCGATGGGGTAAGCTGCTGAATTGCAGCATTCACACTTGGGAGTGTCCATGAGCGACAACACCAACTTCGGCTTTGGCAAATTCGTCCCCGGCTTCGACTTTCTGCAGAACCTCGCCAAGGGGGCTTCGCAGAACATCCCCCAGATGCCCAACCTTGCCAACTGGGTGGCCCCCACGCTCAACGTGGAAGAACTGGACAAGCGCATCGAGGAACTCAAGGCCGTGCACTTCTGGCTCGACCAGAACTCCAAGGCGCTGGGCGCCACCGTGCAGGCGCTTGAAGTGCAGAAGATGACGCTGGCCACCCTCAAGGGCATGAACTTCAACATGGGCGACGTGGCCAACGCGCTCAAGCTCAAGGCTGCCGACAGCGTGGTCTCCGGCGTGCAGAAGGCCGCTGAAACCGCGGGCAGCGCCGCGGGCGCCGTGTCGGGCGCGGCGCAGGCCGCCGCGCGCACCCGCGCGGCGCGCAAGACGGGCGGCAAGGGCAAGGGCGCGTCCGCCGCCGCCGCCGGCGTGGTGGACCCGCTGCAGTGGTGGGGCTCCCTGACCCAGCAGTTCCAGCAGATCGCCACCAGCGCCATGAAGGACGCGGCGCGCCAGACCGCCCGCGACACCACCCGCAACATGGCCACGGGGCTGGCCCGGGAGGCCTTCAAGACGGCCACCGGCGTGGCCAAGTCTGCTGGCAAAAGCGTAGCGGCTCGTGCCCGCCCGGCGGGGACTCCAGCCAAAAAGGCCACGAAAAAGACGACGCGCGGCAGTCGTTGAGGGCCAGGCCGCGATGAAGCTGTTTCCCTGCGGGCACGCCACCCACCCCCAATGGCCCATGGCGGCCGGGCTGGTGCTGGCCCAGCTGAAGGCGCAGATGGCGCTGCGCGACTACGCGGGCGCGCCCACGCTGGGCCTGGTCTACATCACCGACCACTACGCGCCCATGGCGCAGGACATCCTCGAGCATCTGAGCGCCGAGCTGCCCGAGGTCACCGACTGGTCGGGCACCGTGGGCGTGGGCATCGCGGCCAGCAATGTCGAATATTTTGACGAGCCCGCGCTCACCGTGATGCTGTGCGCGCTGCCGGCGGACCAGTACCGCGTGTTCTCGGGCGTGGCGCCGCTGGGCGCCGGGCCCGGCATGGGCTTTGAGCCGCACACCGCGCTGATCCACGCCGACGGCAACACGCCGGAGGTGGCCGAGCTGGTGGCCGAGCTGGCCGCCCGCACCACCACGGGCTACCTGTTTGGCGGCCTGGCCTCCAGCCGCGGCGAAGCGGTGCAGTTCGCCGTGGGCGGCAACGGCAACATCAAGGGCCAGGGCGCGGCCAGCGGCGTGTTCCGCGGCGGCCTGAGCGGCGTGGCCTTTGGCGAGGGCGTGACCCTGGTCTCGCGCGTGACCCAGGGCTGCCTGCCGGTGGGCGCGGTGCGCGAGATCACCGCGGCCGAGCGCAACGTCATCCACGAGCTGGACGGCAAGCCCGCGCTGGATGCGCTGCTGGCCGACCTGAATATCTCGCTGGACGAACCCGAGGCCGCGCTGGCCGCCGTGCGTGCCACGCTGGTGGGCCTGACCCACGCGGGCGACCTGGCGGGCAGCGACATGGTTTCGCGCACCGGCAATTTCGGCACCGACACCCGGGTGCGCCACATCATCGGGCTGGACCCGGCGCGCCGCGGCGTGGCGGTGGCCGAGGTGGTCGAGCCCGGCATGCGCATGGCGTTCTGCCAGCGCAATGTGCAGGCCGCGCGCGCCGACCTCACCCGCATCTGCGCCGAGATCCGCGAGGAGCTCGAGCCCGAGGAAATGAGCCTGCCCGTGGCCGCCGCGCTGGCCGCGCCCGAGCCGCAGGCCCTGCCGCACCCGGCGCGGCGCATTGCCGGCGCCATCTACGTGAGCTGCGCCGGGCGCGGCGGGCCGCATTTTGGCGGGCCCAGCGCCGAGCTGCAGATCGTGCGGCGCGCGCTGGGCGACGTGCCGCTGGTGGGCTTCTTCGCCGGCGGCGAGATCGCTCGCCACCATGTGTATGGCTACACCGGTGTGCTCACCGTGTTCGCCGCCTGAGGGCCGGATCGTCATGGCGTCCATCTCCCCCAACCAGGTTCCCGGCGTGTGGCGCGGGCTGGTCTGGGCGCTGTCCGCCCGGCCCGCTGGCGGCACCTCACGGCGAAGGCTGTTCATGCGCATGGCCTGGGCCTGGTTGCGCTATCACCGGGTCCTCAAGCGCTGGATGGCGGTGGCTTACGAGCAGCACTCGCGCGGGCTCGCGGACGACCTGCCGGCGCTGTTTCTGCGTGCGGTGCGGCCCTATGTGCACCGGGGCCTGACAGTGCAGGACCGCGCCGTGCAGCTCATCGACCATGTGGACTGGCAGGAGACGGCCTTGCAGCCTGTGGCGCTGCGCCAGCTCGTGTCGGGCAAGCCGGTCGTTCTGGTCAACCTGACTCCGCCGCGCGGCTATTCGTGCATGCGCATCCAGATGCGACGTGCCGCCAGCCACAGCCCTGAAGGCGAGTTGTTGCTCAGCCTGTCGCTGCAGCGCGACGAAAGGGTGCAGGTGATGCAGCCGCTGGATGTGTCCACCGTGGCCTTCAGCGTGTTCCGGGTGGACGGCCGGTCCTGCCTGGCGATCGGCGGCGTGCGGGGCCAGCGCCATCCGGTGATCCGGATGAGCCAGGTCGAACTCTCGCAATTGCTGCATGGCTGGACCGCGCCCGTGCTGATGTTGCGTGTGATGCAGGAACTGGCCACGTTCTGGGAACTGCACCTGATCGGCCTGGACCCGGTGTGGCACCCGGCGCAGAGCTGGGACTACATGTTGAGCAAACGTCACCGCGAGATTGCGCGGCGCGTGGCCGAGAGCTACACCGTGCTGTGGGATCACTTTGACGCACAGTTCGGGCCGATGGGATGGATGGTGCTGCCTCAGCACTCCGACGACCGGCTGGCCGCCACGGCGCGTTCACCGGAAAAACGGGAACGCCAGATCAAGCGCGCCGACTACTGGTTGCGCACCAGTACCCAGTTGCGCGCCGAGTTTCGCAATGTGCTGCAGGTGCCTGACCCCCACGCCCGCAGGAACGAGGGCAACACCCTTCAGGGCGGCCGCTTTACCGGCTACGACACGCGCCAGCAGGGTGACGAGAATTCCAGCGTGCTCGATTCCGCGCCGGTCGGCCTTTTCTAGGGCCTGTTAACGCTATTTCTGCAAGTGCGAAGGTGGTTAAAACAGCGCCAATCCAGGCGCGCGACGACGGCAAGGCTGATGCCTTGCCCAGGAGTGCAACGACGAGTGGCGCTTTTTTAACCACCTTCCCTCCGGGTTGCGGATCAAAAAGGCCATGCGCCGCGTTGCGAAGCCTTGCCGGACATGGAGTCCGGCTGCATTTCGCGCCTTGCGCATGACCTTTTTGACTCGCAACGCATCTTGTAGAAATAGCGTTAACAGGCCCTAGCCGGCAAACGCAAAGTCCACCTCGGGCGCCATGCCGCTCACGATGCGCGCGATCGACTTGCCCGAGCCGCAGGCATGGGTCCAGCCCAGTGTGCCGTGCCCGGTGTTGAGGAACAGGTTGGGCAGCTTGCTGCGCCCGATGATGGGCACATTGCTGGGCGTGGCCGGGCGCAGGCCGGTCCAGAACTGGGCCTGCGTGGTGTCACCCGCCCCGGGAAAAATATCTTCCACGCGCCGCACGATGGCCTCGCAGCGCACGCGGTTCAGGTCGCGGTCGTAGCCGTTGAGCTCGGCCGTGCCTGCAATGCGCAGCCGGTCGGTGCCCGCGGCCCCGGGGGCGTCCACGGCCGTCAGGCGCGAGAACACCAGCTTGTATTCGTCATCGGTCAGGCTCACCTGGTGGGCCATGGCCGGGTCCTTGACCGGCATGGTGACCGAATAGCCCTTGGCCGGGTAGATGGGCAGGCGCACTCCCAGCGGCGCGGCCAGCAGCGGGCTGACCGAGCCCATGGCTAGCACATAGGCATCCGCGCGCAGGCGCTGGAAGCGGCCCTCCGGGTCGGTGGCCTCCACATGCTCGATGCTGCCACCGGCTTCGCGCAGCGCGGTGATGGTGTGGCTCATCAGGAAGCGCACGCCGGCGGCCTCGCACAGCCGCACCAGCTCGCGCGCAAAGCGGTTGGCGTCGCCCGACTCGTCCTCGGCCGTGAAGGTGGCGCCGGCCAGCCGCGGCCGCATCGCGCGCAGCGCGGGTTCGATCTGCACGGCCTCGTCGGCCGAGATCACGCGGCGCTCGCAGCCCAGCTCGCGCATCTGCTCGGCCGGCTTGAGCGCGGCGTCAAACTCCCTGGCCGAGGTGTAGAAGTGCAGGATGCCCTGGGTGCGCTGCGCATAGGCCAGGCCGGTGTCGCGGCGCAGCTGCTGCAGCATGTCGCGGCTGTAGGTGCCCAGCCGCACGATCTGCTGGATGTTGTGGCGCGTGCGCGCGGGCGTGCATTCGCGCAGGAACTGCAGGCCCCAGAGCCACTGGCGCAGGTCGGCCCGCACGCGGAACAGCAGGGGCGCATCTTCCTGGCCCAGCCACTGCAGCACCTTGAGCGGGGCGCCGGGGTTGGCCCAGGGCTCGGCGTGGCTGACCGAGATCTGCCCGCCGTTGGCAAAGCTGGTTTCGGCGGCCGGCGTGGCCTGCCGGTCGACCACGGTGACCTCGTGGCCGAGTTGCTGGAGGTAATAGGCCGAGGTGACGCCGAGCAGGCCGGCGCCAAGAACAAGAACTCGCATGTTGAGAACCTTTTGGGGCTGTAGTCCAGACCGGGCGGGCATTGTCAGCTATCAAAAAGATAGTGAGCCAGGTGCCGTGACCGGTTTGCCGCTCCCCCTGTCCTTGGTACCTGAGAGATTCACACGCCCGGCTCCCCGGTGTGTTTGCTCCTTCGGTGAGCCCGGCGTGACCGGGCTGCTCTCCAGACGGCTTTTCAATGAGGGCAGTACGAAACCTGAGCGTGCATGGGAGTTTGCGCCTTCGGTGGGGCGGCTGGCGCCGCCCGCTCTCCTGCCTGGGCCCGATTCTACCTACCGGCGCAGCGCCGCGAACGCCTCGAACTCCCAGCTGCGCATGGCCAGCAGCAGGGTGTAGCCCTCGCGGTCCTTCTCGGCCAGCTTCTGGTCGGCCTGGTGCTGCTGGGCAAAGTCCTGCGCCACGCGCTGCATGCGCTCCAGAAAACTCGGCGCCAGCGCGCGGCTGACCGAGCCATGTACCAGCAGCACGCCTTCGCCGGCGCCATCAAACCCGCCCGAGAAATAGTCGAGCAGGGCGTTCTCGCGGAAGTAATTCATCACCGCGCCATGCGGGCGCCAGCGGAAGGTCTTGGCCAGCTTGAGCCGGTAGCGGTTGAGCGGGCGCAGCTCGATGATGCCGATGCGATCGAGCTGGGCAAAGTACTTGATGCACTCGGCCTCGCTCAGGCGGTAGGCGGTGGCGATCTGCTCCAGCGTCCACTGGCTGAGCACGCAGATGGCGCACAGCAGCAGCTTCTTGTCGGCCACCACGGCTTTTTCCTGCTCGGCCGTGAGCTCCTTGAGCAGCGGCTGGGCGTCGGCCACGCGGCGGGCCAGCTCGGCAAAGTCCAGCTTGAGGGCGCGGCAGATGGCGTCCACCCGCGCCAGCGACATGTCGCCCTTGGCCAGCATGCGCTTGACGCTGCTCTCGGCCATGCCCAGCGCCTGCGCCAGGTCGGCATAGGTCATCTGTGCGGCCTTGAGTTCCTTCTTGAGGGTGGTGACGAGGTCGGCCGTGGTGCTCATGGTGTGGAGTATTCCGTGGAGATACTTTTTGTCTTGAAAAGCTGAACTGTATTGGAATATGCGCGCTCCACCAAACGCCCTCACGACACTGCGGGGACTCAACCGGAGGACCCTCATGCCGACCCGACCCCAACCCGCTGAATGGACCCTGCTCGCCGCCTGCGGCGCCCTGTTTCTGCTGGCCTGCCTCGGCCCGGCGCTGGCCCAGCCCGCCGGCTACCACCACTTTGCCGACCAGCGTGCGCTGTGGGGCATCCCGCATGCGCTGGATGTGCTGAGCAACCTGCCCTTTGCCCTGCTGGGTCTGGCCGGCCTGGGTGCGCTGCTGACGCGGCCGCGCATCCGCCGTACCGAGCTGGCCTGCGCGGCGCTGTTCTTTGCCGGCCTGACGGTCACAGCCGTGGGCTCTGCGGTTTACCACTGGCAGCCCGACGACGCGGGCCTGGTGCTGGACCGGCTGGGCATGGTGCTGCCGTTTGCGGGCTTGCTGGGGCTGGCCGTGGCCGGCCGGGTCTCGGGGCGCGCCGGCGCGCTGATGGCGCTGGCCGTGCTGGGGTTCGGGCCGCTGAGTGTGTGGGCCTGGGCCGCTTCGGGCAATGTGCTGCCCTGGGCCGCGGTGCAGTTCGGCGGCATGGGCCTGATGCTGTGGCTGGCCACGCGGCGGCCGTTGCCGGGCGCGCTGGTGGTGTGCTGGGGCGTGGTGATCGCGCTGTATGCGCTGGCCAAGCTGCTGGAGCTGGCCGACCCCGCCGTGCTGGAGCTCAGCGGCGGCTGGGTGGCGGGCCATAGCCTCAAGCACCTCGTGGCCAGCCTGGCGGCGCTGCCCGTGATCGGCGCCTTGGGGCGCGTCACCAAGTCAAGGCAGAATCCCGCTGGCAGGCACGGCACGGGCGGGAAGCAGGTGGAGCTGGCCTGACCTGCATCACACAACAAATCAAAGAGGAACAACCCATGACGGACATGACCGCCCAGGCGCACGGCGACGAGCACCCCAACCAGTTCGCCCTGCTCAGGCAACGCCGCTTTGCGCCGTTTTTCTGGACGCAGTTCTCGGGCGCGGCCAACGACAACCTGTTCAAGTTCGCGTTCACGGTGATGGTGACCTACCAGCTGCAGATCAGCTGGCTGCCGCCGGCCATGGCGGGACTGGTGATCGGCGCGCTGTTCATCCTGCCCTTTTTGCTGTTCAGCGCCACCAGCGGCCAGCTGGCTGACAAGTACGACAAGCGCATGCTCATCGTGTTTGTGAAGCGGCTGGAGATCGTGATCATGGCGCTGGCGGCGTTTGGCTTCTTCAGCGCCAGCGTGCCCCTGCTGCTGGGCTGCACCTTCCTGATGGGCGTGCACTCCACGCTGTTTGGCCCGGTCAAGTTTGCCTACCTGCCGCACCACCTGGGCGAGCGCGAGCTCACCGGCGGCAACGGCATGGTCGAGATGGGCACCTTCGTGGCCATCCTGCTGGGCAACGTCGCGGGCGGGCTGATCATTGCCGTGCCCGAGATCGGCGCGCACCACGTGGGCTTTGCCTGCGTGGGGCTGGCCGTGCTGGGGCGCGTGGTGTCGCACTACATTCCGGCGTCACCGGCGACCGACCCGGGCCTGAAGATCAACTGGAACCCGTTCACCGAAACCTGGCGCAACCTCAAGCTCGCGCACCAGAACATCGTGGTGTTCCGCTCGCTGCTGGGCATCAGCTGGATGTGGTTTTTTGGCGCCGTGTTTCTGAGCCAGTTCCCCAGCTTTGCCAAAGAGGTGTTGCACGGCAACGAGCAGGTGGCCTCGCTGCTGCTGGTGGTGTTCTCGATCGGCATTGGCACGGGCTCGCTGCTGTGCGAGGTGCTGAGCCGCCGCCATGTGGAAATCGGCCTGGTGCCGCTGGGTGCCATCGGCATGAGCGTGTTTGCGATCGACCTGTACTTTGCCTCGCGCGGGCTGGCCGCGCCGCAGGCCATCTTCACGCTGAGCCAGTTCGTGGCCGTGCCCGGGCACTGGCGCGTGATGGCCGACCTGGCCCTGCTGAGCCTGTTTGCGGGCCTGTACAGCGTGCCCATGTACGCCTTGATCCAGCTGCGCGCCCAGCCCACGCACCGCGCGCGCATCATCGCGGCCAACAACATCCTCAACGCGCTGTTCATGATTGGCAGCAGCCTGATCGCCGGGGCGCTGCTGGGCGCGGGCCTGAGCATTCCGCAGATCTTTTTGCTGGTGGGCCTGGCCAATGCCGTGGTGGCCTTCTATATCTTCATGCTGGTGCCCGAGTACCTGCTGCGCTTTGTGGCCTGGGTCGCGTCGCGCTTTGTCTACCGCTTCAAGGTGCGGGGCGATGAGCACATCCCGCTCGAGGGCGCGGCCATCCTGGCCTGCAACCATGTGAGCTTTGTCGACGCCGTGCTGCTCATGGCCGCCAGCCCCCGGCCCATCTACTTTGTGATGGACCACCGCATCTTCAAGCTGCCGGTGCTGGGCTGGCTGTTCAGGCTGGCCAAGGCCATCCCCGTGGCATCGCAAAAGGAAGACCCGGCGGTGTACCAGGCCGCCTTTGACCGCGCGGCCCAGGTGCTGCGCGACGGCGACCTGCTGGCCATCTTCCCCGAAGGCGGCATCACCAGGGACGGGCAGTTGCAGCCCTTCAAGGCCGGCCTGCTGAAGATCCTGGAGCGCGCCCAGGCCGACGGCGTGAGCGCACCCGTCGTCCCCATGGCGCTGACCAACCTGTGGGGCAGCTACTTCAGCCGCGTGGAACAGGGCAATGCCATGGTGCGGCCGTTTCGCCGCGGCGTGTTCAGCCGCGTGGGGCTGAATGTGGGGGAGGCGGTGGCGGCTGAAAAGGTGGAGATGGAGGGGCTGCGGGGGCGGGTGGCGAGTCTAGCCACTGCCAGTCATGTTCAATGAGATCGATATAGGTTAGACGGACCCATTGCCTCGAGGAATCTTAGTAGAAAGAATCCCTGAGCTGAACTCTTGAAACGCGGAGGTCGAATGCCTGACTCTCAAATCCCCGCACCGGAGATCCAATTGCCAAATGCGACGCTTGATGCAAGATTGGAAGAGATTCTTGATGAGTTGAATGATCAGGTGGTTTGCCTGTCGCTGGCTGACGTCATTCTTGTGCCAAGACCTGATTTCTTTCCTTTTGCCGGTCGTATTCCGCTGCTGATCAAGGGGTTGGATGAGTTGCTGGTTTCCGACGCGCGATTCGGTGATCGTGGCCGACTCATGGTGTGCTCGGACAATGGTTCCATGTCCTTTTACCCGGCAAGTGTCAGGAACGTAGTTCTGAATCAGCTCGCCAGAAGCAGAAGTGTCCAGAGCACCACGGAGTGGTTGTCTAAAGTTCTGAAAACTGAGCGCGCTACGGGATGCACCGTTTCTATTCTTTACGGCGTTTCCGTCGAAGATGAATTTGAGGTGGCCCCTGGGGTGCGCTTGGCTCCTTTGGAGAAAGTCCCGAATAGCCGTCAACTTGAGCGGTTTCTGCATTCGGCTCTCATGGACCACAAGTCTTTCGAGAGTTGGAACCCTCCGAAGGCGGCACTTCTTACAAACAGGACAATTGACCCCTTCATCTGGACCCTCGGTGTTGATGGGAATCCGATAGGTCCCGGGCCAGCCAATAACAGGAAAGACTACTTGCGGGTTGACCAACTGCACGAGGACGTCGCGCGAGTGCTCACGATCCTTGGGCCTAGCCTTCCGCTTATCGTGGAGTCTTGGTTTGTATTTGATGATCCCGATTTGCAAGTCGCCTCATCTAATGATTGGAGTCGCTCTTGGAAAGCTCTCGAGATTGCCCCATTGACATACATTGGGGAAAAGGTGCTTATCTCTTCTGAAGCAGCACCCATCTGCGCTGCGTACCTTGATCTGGAGTTGGATGTTCAATTGCGTGTGAATGTCGGTCTAAACCGTCTGAGGCAGGCACAGTCTCGTCGATCCGCAGGAGATAAGGCGGTCGAGGTCTTCATAGCGCTAGAGGCGTTACTTGGGGATGGTGAGAACAACGAACTCAGTCACAAGATAAGCGTTCGTGCCGCGCGGCTGCTTGGTGGAACAGCGAGTCAACGGCTTGCAACGTTTAGTTTGCTCAAGAAATTCTATGGGGTGCGAAGCAAAATGGTGCACTCCGGAAGAATTGAGGAGAAGCAGCAACGAATAAATTCGGACACCACGTTGACTGTTGAAGATCTTGCCACTCGTTGTATTGGCATAGCAGCACAGGTCGTCAGAGCTATCGTTGTTCTAGGACACGTGCCAGACTGGAAGAAGTTTGACCTTACTGATCACCCATAACGCCCCACGGGCGCGCTTCCTAGTAATGACCGGCTTCGTTGAAATGTAGGTGCCGATAAAAAGCGCGAAGGCGAAGGTGGAAGGGGCTTGGAGTATCGCCAGATGAGACTCTGGGTGGTGAATTCTGGATCATAGGTAGTGAGAAGCCCTTTTTTCAGGTCCACTCACTCACACTCCGCCGCATGTTCAACCACCTCCAAGAGGACAACATGCAAACCCTGATTCAACGCGACTCCAAGGCCTGGCAACTGCAGGTGTGGGTGTCTTTTGCCATCGCCGCCTTCCTGTGCGGCGTGGGGCTGGCCTGGCTGCCCGGCAAGGACCTGGATCGCGCCTTCATGGTGATGGGTTACTTCTTCTGCCTTTCTGCCGCGTTTGTGCTGGCCAAGTTTGTGCGCGACAACGAAAAGGCGCGCGCAGAGCGCAGCATGGCCGACACGCCGATGTTCAAGTTTGTGGTGTGGGGTGGCTTCTTCCTGGCCATGGGGCTGACGGGTTGGGGCCTGCTGCGCATGGAGGTCAATGAGACCTACAAGGCCTTCCTCGGCGTGAGCTGGCTCTACCTGATCACCTGCACCTTCACGCTGGCCAAGACCCTGCGCGACCGGCATGAGGCCGACCTGAACGAAGCCCGTCTGCAGTCCCGTGCCAGCCGCGCCGTTGCCGACGCGGAATGACCGACGCACTCATCAAGGAGAGCATGATGAAAAATCAGATCGCAGTGCTGGCGCTGGTTGCCAGCATGGTGTGGGGTGGCCCGGCGCGGGCGCAGAGCGAGGCGTCGGTGGCGCTGTCGATGTTGCCTGTGGCCTCGGTGGTGGGCGGGGCCTCGGTCGCGGCGGCGGGCGTGGGCGCGGTCAGCGCGGCGCCCGTGGTGCTGAGCGCGGCGGGCGCGGTGTTCACCGTCAAGGCGGTGGAGTTGTCGGCCCGCGGCACGGTCTATGTGCTTGAGCGCGCGTCCGATGGCGCCCGGGTGAGTGTGGAGGTGCTGGGGCGTGGAGTTGCTGCGGCTTCGCTGGCCGTGGGCACGGGCGTTGCGGTGAGTGTGATCGGCGCGGGCCTGGTGCTCAGTGCCGCTGGCGAGGCCATTGCCTTCATCCCCAATGCCCTGGGCCGCGCGCTGCTGCACAACGAGCGGCTGACCGACTGAGGGGCTGGCGATGAAGCTCATCCAACGGGTGGCGGTGTGGCTCGCGGCCCTGATGCTCGCGGGGGCTGCGCACGCGGGCCGCCCCTGCGAGGCGGGAAAGCCCACGGCGCAGACCATCGTGCAGGGCCTGACGCTGGCCGAACGCACGCTGAAGGCGCTGGACGCCGAATACGCACGCTCGGGTACCCAAGTGGTGGTGCTGGCCCGGGCTGGCCAAGACCTCGGCAAGTATGGCCTGCACTGGTCACACCTGGGCTTTGCCTACAGGACGCCCGAGGGCGCGTGGCGTGTGCTGCACAAGCTCAACCAGTGCGGCACGGCCGAGTCCGCGATCTACCGCCAGGGGCTGGGCGAATTCTTTCTGGATGATCTGTGGCGCTACGAGGCCGCCTGGGTGGTGCCCGCGCCGCCGGTGCAGGCGCGGCTGCTGCCGCTGCTGCTGGATGAGCCGCGCGCGCTGCGCCTACATCGCAAGCCTTACAGCATCGTGAGCTATGCGTGGGGCCAGCGTTACCAGCAGTCCAATCAGTGGGCCATCGAGACGCTGGCCGCCGCGATGGATCCGACCATCAGCACGCGCGACGCCGCCCAGGCCTGGCTGAAGTTCAAGGGCTACCAGCCCACCCCGCTCAGGCTGGGGCCGCTCACGCGGCTGGGCGGGCGGCTGGGCGCCGCCAATGTGGCGTTTGACGACCACCCGCCGGCCAAGCGCTTCAGCGACCGCATCGAGACCGTGACCGTGGACTCGGTGTTTGCCTGGTTGCCGCGCGCGGGTCTGGCAGGGGTTCCGGCCCGTTTGGCCGTCCAGTAGGTGTTTTGTATACTGTTTATGCTCCCGGCCCGCGACTACCCTGCACCAGCTGCTACAAAATCAATAGCGAACTTGAGGAGAAGTCATTGAGCAAATCCCTGCGTCTGTCTGAAAAATGGTTCCGCCGCGGCCTCTGGCTGGTGGCGCTGGTGTTTGCCGGTTTCCTGATCGGGCTGGGCGGCACCGTGGTGGGGGACCTGCCCAAGGTCGAGAAACGCCTGCTGCTCGATGACTTCATCGACCAACCTGCGGCCAGCCAGTTGCGCGCCGACATCAAGGCCGCCAACCGCGCCAACGAGGAGGCGCGCTCCGCGCTGGAGCAGGCGCGGCTGAAGCTGCAGGTGGCCCGTTCCGATTCGGCGGCGGCCCGCGAGACCTTCAACAACTGGCTGGCCACGCGGCGCGCGACCCAGCTGGCCGCGCAGGACCCGGAGCTGATCGAGCGCACCCGCGCGCTCGACGGCCTCAAGCAGGCCGAGCGAACGGCCCAGTCGGCCGTGGAGCAGCAGGAGCAGCGCGCGCTGGATGCGCGCCAGGCCGAGGCCAGGGCCCGGCGCACCCTGGGCGAGCTGGAACGCGACGCGCAGCAGCGGCTCAACGCCGAGGCGCGCAAGACCGAGCTGCGGGTGTTCCTGTACCGCCTTGCGCTCACGCTGCCGCTGCTGGCGGTGGCGGGCTGGCTGTTCGTGAAGAAGCGCAAGGGCACTTACTGGCCGTTTGTGTGGGGCTTCATCTTCTTCGCGCTGTTTGCGTTCTTTGTGGAACTGGTGCCCTACCTGCCCAGCTATGGCGGCTATGTGCGCTACATCGTGGGCATTGGCGTGACGGCGCTGGTGGGGCGCTATGCCATCCTGGCGCTCAACCGCTACCTGGAGCGGCAAAAGCAGGCCGAACTGCTGCCCGATGCCCAGCGCCGCGAGGAGCTGAGCTACGACGTGGCGCTGGCCCGGCTGGCCAAGGGCGTATGCCCGGGCTGCGAGCGGCCTGTGGACCTCAAGAACGAGGCCATCGATTTCTGTCCGCACTGCGGCATTGGCCTGCATGACCATTGCGGCCATTGCGGCACGCGCAAAAATGCCTTTTCGCGGTTTTGCCACGCCTGCGGCAGCAGCGCCGGCGAGGCCCTGGTGCCACCCCCATCCACCTCTGCAACGGAAGGAGTCCAGGCGTGACCACAGCCGCCGGCGCACTCGCCAAGCTTCGCAACGACCCGGCCAGCTTTCTGGCCAATTACTTCCTGATCAATGAACGGGCCATGCACCAGTCCGGGCCCACGCAGTACTGGCTGGGGGCTCTGGGCTACGTCAACCTGCAGGGGCAGACGGTCTTTGACCGCACCCCCCGGCCCGGGTCCATCCTGGGCACCTGGCGCATGCACAACTCCAAGAACTTCAAGTTCGCGCGCAACCAGGGGGCTGTGGTGGGCGTGACGGCGCCGGCCATGGTGTGGCACGTGGACGTGGTGGGCGCCGCGGCCATCAACGTGGCTGCCATCCCGTCGTTGCAGGTCAGCCGCGTCGGCGGCCCGGACATCATGGTCACCACGCTGCTCAATGGCTGCACCTTTGCCTGCGAAGCCCGGGTGAATGATGTGCTGATGGCCCATGTGCAGCCCACTGGCACCACGGCCGCCCTGCTGGAGGCCAATGTCATTGCCAATGGCGCCCTGGCCAATGGCGGGGCCGTCGGCTCGCTGACCGCGTTTGGCGGCAACCTGGGCTACAACCCCGGCGCCAGCGACGTCACCATCGTGGGCGTGCGCACCAACGGCGCGTGGGCGCTGTATGCCCAAATCCACCCGCGCAACCAGCGCGCCATCACCCAGGTGGTGAATTTTTTCAACGGGTGAGTTGGTGTTGGAGATAGGTTTGGTATCTTATGGTGAGACTATTGGTCTAAGAATTTGATATTTGAGGTGTAATTTGCCACTTTCGAAGACCGCGCAGACACACTGCGCCCACAAGCATGTGCTTGGGTTATCGGAAATCAAATGACATTTCACTTTTCCCGTTTCGTGGCATTTCGCAAGATGGCAGGGGTCGGCGCCCTGGTGGCTGTGACTGCCGGGTTGGCCGGCTGTTATGTGGTGCCCACCTACCCCGCGCCTGGCTACCCGCCTGTGGCCCATGTGCCGGCGGCGCCACCGGCTCCGGTCACCTTTGCCGCGCGCCTGTACCCGGCCAACGACGCGGCGGCGGCTTACGGCATGGTCAGTGCCGTGGTCACCAATGACCTGAACGGGCGCGGCACCTTCAGCACCAGCATCAACGGCGAAAGCTTCACCGGAGAGGCCACGCGCGTCGTGGGCTCCTCGCGCGAGGGCGTGGCCAACGGCTCGGGCAACCGCGGCAGCTATATCAACTGCCGCTACCAGATGAACTCCGCCACGCTGGGAATGGGCTCATGCCGACTGTCCAACGGCGCGCAGTTCACCATGCACGTGGGTGGCTGAATCGGGGCGGTTGCCGCTCAGCTTCCGGCCGCGGTGGCGGCAACCACCACCGGGGGCGCCTTCAGGTGCCCGACGTACTGCAGTGTCTGGTGAATCCGGATCGAGGGCACGTCGCCCTCGCGCATGTGCAGCAGGTCATCCGGGGTGATGAGGCGGGGGTCCGCATCGGTCAAGGGCAGCCCCGCGTTGCGAAAGGCCTCGAGCACCAGTTGCGAACAGAAGAACTGGTCATTGCGGCCCAGCCCCAGCTGGACGGCCGCAATGCCCCGGATGCAGAAGTCCCGCACCAGCCCCGGCACCAGCGGCAGCTCGCACACGCGGCGCTCGACCGCGAAAGGCGCCTGCAACATCACGCCCACGTAGTTGTATTTGCGGCCGATGTGCTCTGCCACAAAGGCTTCCATCCGATCCGCGTGCGCCTCGGTGACCGCGGGATGCCTGAACGCGACGACGGTGGCCTCCTCGGCCACCAGATCCGTGAGCTTGCGGCGGCGGATGCCTGCTCCGACTGCTTCCACCACCGAGGCATCGCCCAGATAAAGGGCCGCGTGGCTGACGGGGGACAGGGTCAGCAGTCGGATGCCCATTGAATTGACGCCGTTGTCGGCCGTGAGGATGATGTCGCCCTGCCGCAGGTCGGCTGCCTGCACAAGTTGCCCGCCATTGGCCGGGTTGAGCGCCTTGTCCTGGATGCCCAGCACGGGCTTGCCCGGCGTTGCTCCGGTGTTCAGGTCGGTTGCGCAGCCTGCCAGGGATGCGGCGGCGCAGCAGACAGCAATTTGAGCGAGCAAGCGGTTCATCGGTCTCCCCCGGGGTCTTGTGGATGCGGCAGTGTAGTCAAGTCGCAGAGCGGCCCGGCGCCGGGGCGCGTCACCGCCCGCGCCAGCGCCGCTCGATCACCCGGGCCACGCGCCAGGGCCATGACGCCCGCACCTGGGCCATGAGGGCGTCCTTCCAGGCCACCCAGCGGTCGTGCAGCCGGGCGAACCAGGCCAGTTGCATGAGGGCCGGACGGGTCAGGGTGAACAGCCGGGCCACGATGGCGGTACCCACCACCTTGGCCGCCAGAATCACCAGCGTGCCCCACACCGCATGCCCCTGGCCGATCAGCCAGAGTGCAACAAGCTTGACCGGAATCAGCGAGAGGCTGGGCAGGGCGAACAGGGCCAGGGCCCCATACGGCGGCAGCGCTGCGATCCAGGCCTCGGCCTGCCGGAAACCGGGCCATTGACCCAGACGCGCCAGTGCGCGCTGCAGCGGCTCCCAACCCCACTCCTCAAACAGGAGCAGCAGGGCCAGCAGCCATTTCAAAGGCCACAGCAGTTTGCGCAGCAGGGAGTTCAAAGCTTGCTTCAGGGCAGCCGCCCCATCCGGAAGATCAGATGCCGCGCGCGCGGTCCTGGCGGAACTGGTGGGCGAATGCGGTAAACGTACCCGCATCCAGCGCCTCGCGGATCTCGCGCATCAGGTTCAGGTAGTAGTGCAGGTTGTGGATGGTGGCCAGCATGGGGCCCAGCATCTCGCCGCAGCGGTCCAGGTGGTGCAGGTAGGCGCGGCTGAAGCCTTCGCGGCCGCCATCGTTCCACGCCAGGGCGGCGGTGCCTGCGCAGGCGTGGCAGGTGCAGCTCGGGTCCAGTGGCTGCGGGTCGCTCTTGTGGCGCGCGTTGCGGATCTTCAGGTCGCCGTAGCGGGTGAACAGCGTGCCGTTGCGCGCGTTGCGCGTGGGCATCACGCAGTCAAACATGTCCACGCCGGCTTCCACCCCGGCCACCAGGTCTTCGGGGGTACCCACACCCATCAGGTAGCGTGGCTTGTGGGCCGGCAGGCGGTGCGGTGTGTGAGCCATGATGCGCAGCATCTCGTCCTTGGGCTCGCCCACGCTGACGCCGCCCACGGCGTAGCCAGGGAAGTCCATCTCCACCAGCCGGGCCAGCGACTCTTCGCGCAGGTTCTCGAACATGCCGCCCTGCACGATGCCGAACAGCGCATTGGGGTTCTCCAGTCGCGCAAATTCAGCCTGGCAGCGCCGGGCCCAGCGCAGGCTCAGTTCCATGGAACTGCGGGCCTCGCGCTCGGTGGTGATGTGGCCCTTGACCTCGTAAGGCGTGCATTCGTCAAACTGCATGACGATGTCACTGTTCAGCGTGGTCTGGATCTGCATGCTGATCTCGGGCGTGAGGAACAGCTTGTCACCGTTCACGGGGCTGGCGAACTTCACCCCTTCCTCCGAGATCTTGCGCATCTCGCCCAGGCTCCACACCTGGAAGCCGCCGCTGTCCGTGAGGATGGGCTTGCTCCATTTTTCAAACGCATGCAGCCCGCCGAACTGCGCCATCACGTCCAGCCCGGGGCGCATCCACAGGTGAAAGGTGTTGCCCAGAATGATCTGCGCACCCATCTCTTCCAGGCTGCGCGGCATCACGCCCTTGACCGTGCCATAGGTACCCACAGGCATGAAGATGGGCGTTTGCACCACGCCGTGGTTGAGGGTGAGCGTGCCGCGGCGGGCCAGGCCCTCGGTCTTGAGCAGGTCGAACTTCAGCATGGCGGGGATTGTCCCAGAAGGGGTGAGCGCGGCACCGGCTCAGGCCGGCGGTGCGGCGCGGTCCAGCAGCATGGCGTCGCCATAGCTGAAGAAGCGGTAGCGCTGGGCGATGGCGTGGCGGTACAGGTCCATCACCCGCTCATGGCCCGCCAGGGCACTGACCAGCATCATGAGGGTCGACTTGGGCAGGTGGAAGTTGGTGATCAGCCGGTCCACCACGGCAAACCCGAATCCGGGCGTGATGAAGATGCTGGTGTCGCCAGTGGCCTGCCCGCTGCGGGCCCATGACTCCAGTGTGCGCACGGTGGTGGTGCCCACGGCCACGACCTTGCCGCCACGCGCGCGGCAGGCGGCCAGCGCGGTGGCCGTGGCGTCCGGCAGGTTGTACCACTCGCTGTGCATGCGGTGGGCGCCGAGGTCTTCGGTTTTCACGGGCTGGAAGGTGCCGGCGCCCACGTGCAGGGTCACGCTGGCGCGCTGCACCCCGCGAGCGTCCAGGGCCGCGAGCAGGGCTTCATCGAAGTGCAGCGCCGCCGTGGGCGCGGCCACGGCGCCGGGGTGGCGCGCAAAGACGGTCTGGTAGCGGCGCTCGTCCTCGGCCGAGTCGGCATGGGTAATGTAGGGCGGCAGCGGCACATGCCCGTGCCGCTGCATCAGCTGATGCGGCTCGTCGCTGAACGCCAGCCTGAACAGCGCACCGTCTTCATCGGGCCAGCGGCCGAGCAGCGTGGCGCGAAAGCCCGACTCGCCGGCCCGGCCCCCGCCCATGCGCAGCACGGTGCCCACGGGGGGCTTCTTGCTGGTCTTCATGTGCGCCACCACTTCGTGGCCTGGCAGCACCCGCTCCACCAGCAGTTCCACCTTGCCGCCGGTGGGCTTTTCGCCGAACAGCCGGGCCTTGATGACCTGGGTGTCGTTGAACACCAGCAGGTCGCCGGGGTTCAGCAAGGTGGGGAGTTCGCGGAAGATGCGGTCTGCCGGGGTGCTTCCCGTTCCATCGAGCAGGCGTGAGGCGCTGCGTTCGGCGGCCGGGTGCTGGGCCACGAGGTCTTCGGGCAGGTGAAAGTCGAAATCGCTGAGCGTGAAATGGCGCATGCTGCTTGAGGGCTGGACTGAACCCGTGCCAAGTGAAAGAAGAGAGGGAGGAGACAGGGCAGAATTGTCCCATGCCCGAAAAGCAGGAACTGTCCGCCCCGCAGAAGGCCCTGCTCAAGCTGGGTCTGGCGCGCGACATTGACCTGGCCCTGCACCTGCCGCTGCGCTACGAGGACGAAACCCGCATCGTCCGGCTGCGCGACGCGCGCGAGGGCGACACCGTGCAGATCGAGGCGACGGTGACCCACAGCGAGATTGCGTTTCGCCCGCGCCGCCAGTTGCTGGTGACGGTGGACGACGGCAGTGACACCTGCGTGCTGCGCTTCTTCAGCTTCTACCCTTCGCAGCAAAAGGCGCTGGCCGTGGGCACGCGGCTGCGCGTGCGCGGTGAACTCAAGGGCGGCTTTCTGGGCTGGACCATGATGCACCCGTCGTTCAGGCCCGCTGGAGGTGAACTGGCCACCGCGCTCACGCCGGTCTACCCCACCGTGGCCGGGTTGCCGCAGGCCTACCTGCGCAAGGCCGTGCTGGGCGGTCTGGCCCGGGCCGACCTGACCGAGCTGCTGCCCGCAGGCGCAAGCCAAAGTGCCCCGCAGCCCTTGTGGGGCCTGCATGAAGCGCTCTCTTTTTTGCACCACCCGGCGCCCGATGTGTCGCTCGCCACGCTGGAGGACCGCAGCCACCCGGCCTGGCAACGGCTCAAGGCCGAAGAGCTGCTGGCCCAGCAGCTGTCGCAACTGCAGAGCAAGCGCGAGCGCGCGTTGTTGCGGGCGCCGGCCCTGACGGCGGGGGCGGCCGGATTGCATGAGCAGTTGCTCGCGGCCCTGCCGTTCCAGCTCACCACCGCGCAGCGCCGCGTGGGCGAGGAAATCGCCCGGGACCTGGGCCGTCCGGTGCCCATGCACCGCCTGCTGCAAGGCGATGTGGGCTCGGGCAAGACCGTGGTGGCGGCGCTGGCCGCGGCCATTGCCATTGACGCGGGCTGGCAGTGCGCGCTGATGGCCCCCACCGAAATCCTGGCCGAGCAGCACTTTCGAAAGCTCATTGGCTGGCTGGAGCCCCTGCTGGCGCCGCGCGGCCTGCGGGTGGCCTGGCTCACGGGCAGCCAGAAGAAGAAGGAGCGCGCGGCCATGCTGGCGCTGGTCGAAAGCGGCGAGGCCGCGCTGGTGATTGGCACGCACGCGGTCATTCAGGACCAGGTGCGGTTTAAAAACCTCGCCCTGGCCATCATCGACGAGCAGCACCGCTTTGGCGTGGCGCAGCGCCTGGCGCTGCGCGGCAAGATGCGCGAACAAGGCCAGGAGCCCCATCTGCTGATGATGAGCGCCACCCCGATCCCGCGCACCCTGGCCATGAGCTATTACGCCGACCTTGACGTGTCGACACTGGACGAGCTGCCGCCGGGCCGCACACCCATCGTGACCAAGGTGATCTCCGACCACCGCCGCGACGAGGTGATCGCGCGCATCCGTGCCCAGCTGGCCCAGGGCCGGCAGGTGTACTGGGTCTGCCCCCTGATCGAGGAAAGCGAGGCGCTGGACCTGACCAATGCCACCCAGACCCACGCGGACCTCAGCGCGGCGCTGCAGGACGGCGTGGCGCCGGTGATGGTGGGCCTGTTGCATTCGCGCATGCCCGCGGCCGAGAAAAAAGCCGTCATGTCGCTGTTCACCGGCGGGCAGATGGGCGTGCTGGTCAGCACCACGGTGATTGAAGTCGGGGTGGACGTGCCCAACGCCTCGCTCATGGTGATCGAACATGCCGAGCGCTTTGGCCTGAGCCAGTTGCACCAGCTGCGCGGCCGCGTGGGCCGGGGCGCGGCGGCCTCGGCCTGTGTGCTGCTGTATTCGACTGGCGACAGTCCGCGCCTGGGCGAGACCGCGCGGGCCCGGCTGAAGGCCATGGCCGAGACCCCCGACGGCTTCGAGATCGCGCGGCGCGACCTGGAAATCCGTGGCCCGGGCGAGTTTCTGGGGGCCCGCCAGTCGGGCGCGCCGCTGCTGCGCTTTGCCGATCTGGCCACCGACACCGACCTGCTCGAATGGGCCCGCGCACTGGCCCCCGAGATGCTCGACCGGCATGCCGAAAAGGCCAGGCAACACGTGGCCCGGTGGTTGGGGGGAAAATCGGAGTATCTGAAAGCCTGATCCATGACGTTGACCGAACTCAAATACATCGTGGCCGTGGCCCGCGAGAAGCACTTTGGCAAGGCGGCCGAAGCCTGCTTTGTCTCGCAGCCCACGCTCTCGGTGGCGATCAAGAAGCTCGAGGACGAGCTCGAAGTCAAGCTGTTCGAGCGCAGTGCCAACGAGGTCACGGTCACGCCGCTGGGCGAGGAGATCGTGCGCCAGGCCCAGAGCGTGCTGGAGCAGGCCGCCAACATCAAGGAAATCGCCAAGCGGGGCAAGGACCCGCTGGCCGGCCCGCTGCGCCTGGGCATCATCTACACCATTGGCCCCTACCTGCTGCCCGACCTGGTGCGCCAGGCGATTGCGCGCACGCCGCAGATGCCGCTGATGCTGCAGGAGAACTTCACCGTCAAGCTGCTGGAGATGCTGCGCACCGGCGAGATCGACTGCGCCATCATGGCCGAACCCTTTCCCGATACCGGGCTGGCCACCGCCGCCCTGTACGACGAGCCGTTCATGGCGGCCGTGCCCAGCACCCACCCGCTGGCCGCGCGCAAGAGCGTGACGGCCGAAGGACTCAAGAAGGAAACCATGCTGCTGCTGGGCAACGGCCATTGCTTTCGCGACCATGTGCTTGAGGTCTGCCCCGAGTTCGCGCGCTTTTCCAGCGACGCCGAGGGCATCCGCAAGAGCTTTGAGGGCTCTTCGCTGGAAACCATCAAGCACATGGTGGCAGCCGGCATGGGCGTGACCCTGGTGCCGCGCCTGTCGGTGCCCAAAGAAGCGCTGGACCCGAAGAAGCGCAAGAAGGACGAAGACGCCCATGTCAAGTACCTGACCATCGACGACGAGCAGGGCGGCGGGCCACCCACGCGCCGCGTGGTGCTGGCCTGGCGGCGCAGCTTCACGCGCTACGAAGCCATTGCCGCGCTGCGCAACGCCATTTATGCCTGCGAGCTGCCCGGCGTGACCCGGCTGTCCTGAAACCGGCGCCTGGCGCCAAGAGATGAAACGGAGTTCCCCATGAATCGCAAACCCCTTCTGGCGCTGGTTACGGCGCTCGGGATGATGGCCAGCGCCGCGCAGGCCGGTCCGGTGGAAGACGCCTTTGGCGAGTTCATTGCACGCCTCAAGAGCGCGGGGCAACGGATCAACGCCGTGGTGCCCGGCTTGCTGGGCCAGCGCGTGGCTGAGCCCTATGTCATGAACCGGGTCGACAACCTGCCTCTGGCCAGACTGTCGGTGGTGGTGTTTGTCTCCAGCAATTGCCCGGACTGCCTCGCGGCGGTGCAGGACGCGCGGGCCGTGACAGCCGTCAACGTGGAAGTCATGGACGTCTCCAGCAGCGGGCTGGCCCGTGAGGCCTTTGCCATGACGCATGCCTCGGGCCTGCCCGCCACCATGGCCGGCACCCAGATCCTGGTGGGCCGCCAGCCGACCATGCTGGCGTCCATGCTGGGCGCCGCGGGCATGGGTCCGCCGCCGCCGGTCCCCAACTGATCCATCCCGCCAATTTCCGATCGTTCACGGAGTCTGCCTGCCGATGAAGAGCGCCCAACCCGGCATCCTGCAAGCCGTGCCGCCCGAAGGCCGGTACCTGTTTTATTCGCTCTCGCAACCATCGGCGCTGGCCGGGGCCCTTCAGCGGCTCGCGCCCCTGGCCGGAGCGGGCGACGGCGGGGTGGTCGTGGGCCTGGGGCCCGCCACCGTGGCGGCGCTTGGGCGCCATGTGCCGGGCCTGCGCGAGATGCCCGACCTGTCGGGCCATGGCGTGACCGTGCCGACCTGGCCGGTGGCGCTGTGGTGCTGGCTGCGCGGCAGCGACCGCGGCGATCTGGTGCTGCTGACGCACCGGCTGGATTTGGCGCTGGCGCCGGCCTTTCAGCCGGGGCTGGTGGTGGATGCCTTTCGCCATGGCGAAGGCCCCAACGGCCATGGCCGTGACCTCACCGGCTACGAGGATGGCACCGAGAACCCTGAGGGTGAGGCCGCGGTGGCGGCCGCGCTGGTGCAGGGAGCCGGCGAGGGCCTGGACGGCTCGAGCTATGTGGCCGTGCAGCAATGGCTGCACGACTTCGCGGCATTCGAGCGCCTGCCGCCCGCGGCGCAGGACAACGCCGTGGGCCGCCGCCGTGCCGACAACGAGGAGCTTGAGGACGCCCCCGAATCGGCCCACGTCAAACGCACGGCGCAGGAGAGCTTTGAGCCCGAGGCCTTCGTGCTGCGCCGGTCCATGCCCTGGTCCGCCGGCGGCAAGGCCGGCCTGATGTTCGTGGCCTTTGGTGGCTCGCTCGATGCGTTCGAGGCCCAGATGCGGCGCATGGCCGGGCACGACGACGGCATCACCGATGCACTGTTCGGCTTTTCGCAGCCCGTCAACGGGGCCTACCTGTGGTGCCCACCGGTGCGCGATGGGCAACTGGACCTGAGGGCCGTGGGGCTGTGACGGCGCCGGACTTGCGCGGGCGCTTCGCGCTGTACCTGGACCTGATCCGCTGGAACCGGCCCGCCGGGTGGTTGCTGCTGCTGTGGCCCACGCTGAGCGCGCTGTGGGTGGCCGCCCATGGCTGGCCGGGCTGGCATCTGGTGGCGGTGTTCACGCTGGGCACCATCCTCATGCGCAGCGCGGGCTGCTGCATCAATGACGTGGCCGACCGCGAGTTCGACCGGCATGTCAAGCGCACGGCCGAGCGTCCGGTCACGTCCGGCAAGGTGTCGGTCAAGGAGGCGCTGGCCCTGGGCGCGGTGCTCGCGTTGCTGGCGTTCGGCCTGGTGCTGACCACCAACGCGGTGACGGTCGGCTGGTCGTTCGCCGCGCTGGCGGTGGCGCTGGTCTATCCCTATGCCAAGCGTTTCGTCGCCATGCCCCAGGCGGTGCTGGGGGTTGCGTTCAGCTTCGGCATTCCCATGGCCTTTGCCGCGGTGCAGTCGCGGGTGCCGGCGCTGGCCTGGCTGCTGCTGCTGGGCAACCTGTTCTGGGTGCTGGCCTACGACACCGAATACGCCATGGTCGACCGCGATGACGACCTGCGCATCGGCATGAAAACCTCGGCCATCACGCTGGGCCGCCTCGACGTGCCCGCGATCATGGGTTTTTATGGGGTTTATCTGTCAATATGGGCTGTAGTCCTTGCTGGGCGGCCACTGAGCGCTATATTTTATGTAGCAATTGGGGTGGCCGCGGCGCAGGCTCTGTGGCACTGGACCCTGATTCGCGAGCGCACGCGCGAGGGCTGCTTCAAGGCCTTCCGGCTCAACCACTGGGTCGGTTTCACGGTGTTCGCGGGCATCGCGCTCGACTACCTGGCGCGATAAAAAAGCCGCCTTGCGGCGGCTCGGGCAACGGGGTTCAGGCCGCCTTGGCCGACGCCTTTTTCCGGGCGGCGGGCGAGGTCTTGCCGGCCTTGCCTTTTTTGGCCACCTTGGTTTTGTGGACCTTGCGCTTGCTGGCGGTGGCCTTGCCCTTCTTGCTCTTGCCGGCCGTTGCCTTGGCGTGCCGGGTTTTGCCGGGCTTCTTGCTCGCCTTGGCTGTCTTGGCGGGCGATGCGGGGGCCGCCGACTGCGCCGTGGATTTGGCCGAGGCCGCCGCGGGCACCAGCACCAGGGGGCTGGCCAGCAAGGCGGCGGTGATGAGGGCGCTGACGAGTTTTTTCATGGTGCGTTTCTCGCGGTCGGGGGGGAAGGCGTTGGGGGCGCCGGTGTTCATGAAACGTGCTGCACCGCCCGGGCGTTGACGGCGGAGGGTGCCTTGCCCGCTGCGGTCAGGCCGCGCCAAACTCGTTGCCAAGCTCGCCCGCGCGCACGCAGGCCGCGTGCATGGCCTTGCGGAACAGGGCATCCACGCCGTCCTGCTGCAGGGAGGTGATGGCGGCGTAGGTGGTGCCGCCCTTGGAGGTGACACGCTCGCGCAGCAATTGCGGCGGGTCGTCCGAGGCGCGTGCCAGTTCGGAGGCTCCCACAAACGTGCCCACGGCCAGCCGGTGGGCCTGCTCGCGCGACAGGCCCATTTCCACGCCGGCGGCAGTCATGGACTCCAGAAAGAAAAACACATAGGCCGGGCCCGAGCCCGACAGGGCGGTGACGGCGTCCAGCTGCTCCTCGGCCTGGACCCAGAGGTGCTCCCCGGTGGTGGCGATCACGCGCTCGACCAGGGCCTTGTCGGCGGCCGTCACATCGGGCCGCGGATAGAGCGCGGTCATGCCCTTGCCCACCAGCGCGGGGGTGTTGGGCATGGACCGCACGATGCGGCCCGTGCCCAGCCAGTGGGCAATGCTGTCGCTGCGGATGCCGGCCGCCACGCTCAGGTGCAGGGCGCCTGCGGTGTGGGCGCGCGCCTGCGAAGCCGCCTCGCTGAAGGTCTGGGGCTTGACGGCCCAGACCACGAGCTGGGTCCGCGCCAGTGCCGGGCCAGGGCTTGGCTCGGCGGCAATGCCAAACTGCGCCTGCAGTTTCTCGCGGGTGGGCGCAAAGGGCTCGACCACCTTGATCTGCGCGGCAGGCATGCCCTGCTTGATGAGGCCGCCGATGATGGCGCTGGCCATGTTGCCGCCGCCGATGAAGGCGATGGGGGGATGAGTGTCTGCCATGCTGCTGGGTCGATGTGGTGAGTTGGAGGAGGCGGCCGGGCCCGGCCAGCGCGCCGCATGCCGGTATTGTCGCCCGAGCCGGTCCACGCTGTGACCGGGGCCGGTCTGGCGCCTCAGGGCAGCGCGGCCTGCCGCACCGCGTGCTCCCAGGTGGCCATCAATTCGCCGGCGCGTGATTTGTCCAGCGTGGGCAAGAAGCGGCGCTCGGCACGCCACAGGTCCGACAGCTCGGCGGTGCTGGCATAGACGCCCGTGGCCAGTCCGGCCAGGTAGGCCGCGCCCAGCGCCGTGGTTTCGACCACGGCGGGACGGATCACCGGGATGCCCAGCAGGTCGGCCTGGAACTGCATCAGCAGGTCGTTGACGCAGGCGCCACCATCGACCCGCAGCTCGCCGACCGGCGCAGCGCCGGCCGCCACCGCGTCGCGGCTCATGGCCTGCAGCAGCGCGGCGCTCTGGTAGGCAATGCTTTCAAGCGCGGCGCGCGCGATATGGGCCACCGTGGTGCCGCGGGTCAGGCCGGTGATGGTGCCGCGTGCATCGGGCATCCAGTAAGGCGCGCCCAGGCCGGTGAAGGCCGGGACCATCATCACGCCGCCCGAGTCGGGCACGCTTTCGGCCAGGGCCTGTACCTGCGCGCTGCTCTGGATCGCATGCAGTCCGTCGCGCAGCCACTGCACCACGGCGCCCCCCACAAACACGCTGCCTTCCAGCGCGAACTCGGTGCGGGCCGTGGTCTGGGCCGCCGAGGTGGTGATGAGTCCGTTCTGCGAGGTCTGGAACCGGTTGCCGGTGTGCATCAGCATGAAGCAGCCGGTGCCATAGGTGTTCTTGGCCATGCCCTCGCGAAAGCAGGCCTGGCCGAACAGCGCGCTTTGCTGGTCGCCGGCCACGCCGCCAATCGGGATCGCGTGGCCGAGCAGGCTGGCCTTCACATCGCCGAAGTGGGAACTCGACGCCTGGACCCGGGGCAGCAGGGCGGCCGGAATGTCCAGCGCCTGCAGCAGATCGGCGTCCCAGTCGTTGTGGTGGACGTTGAACAGCATGGTGCGTGAGGCGTTGCTCACGTCGGTGACATGCACGGCGCCGTCGGTCAGCTGCCAGATCAGCCAGCTGTCCACGGTGCCAAAGGCCAGCTCGCCGGCTTCGGCCTGCTGGCGCACGCCGGGCACGTTGTCAAGAATCCATTTGAGCTTGGTGCCCGAGAAGTAGGCGTCGATCAGCAGGCCGGTCTTGGCCTGGATGGTATCGGCCAGCCCGCGCTCGCGCAGCGCCGCGCAGGTGGGCTCGGCGCGCCGGTCCTGCCAGACGATGGCGTGGTGCACCGGCTTGCCGGTCTTGCGGTGCCAGACCACCGTGGTCTCGCGCTGGTTGGTGATGCCGATCGCGCGGATGTCGCGCGCTTGCAGGCCCGCCTTGGCCAGCGCGTCGCGGGCGGTGGCGAGCTGGGTCTGCCAGATGGCCAGGGGGTCGTGCTCCACCCACCCGGGCTGGGGGTAGATCTGTGGCAATTCCTGCTGGGCCACCGCGACGATGTGCCCGCCGGCATCGAACACGATGCTGCGGGAGCTGGAGGTACCCTGGTCAAGCGCGAGGAGGTAGGTCATGGCGGTGATTCTGGCAAAAGGTCGGGAGCGGTTGCAGGCCTCAGGCCACCTGGCACTCGACCTGGGCTTCGGCGAGCAAGGTCGAAAAAGGCTCGGGCGGGGCCGCGTCGGTGAAAAACCGGTCGATCTGGGACAGGGTGGCCAGTTCCACCATCGCCGGGCGGTTGAACTTGCTGTGGTCGGCGGCCAGCCAGACCTCGCGCGAGTGGGCAATGATGGCTTCGGCCACCTTGACCTCGCGGTAGTCGAAGTCGCGCAGGGACCCATCGGCCTCGATGCCGGAAATGCCGATCAGGCCGATGTCCACCTTGAACTGGCGGATGAAGTCCACCGCCGCTTCGCCCACGATGCCGCGGTCGCGTGAGCGCACGACGCCGCCAACCACGATGACCTCGCAGGTGGTGTTGCCACTGAGGATGGCCGCCACGTTCAGGTTGTTGGTGATCACGTGCAGGCCCTTGTGGCGCATCAGCTCGCGGGCCACCGCTTCAATGGTGGTGCCGATGTTCAGGATCAGCGAGCAGTCGTTGGGAATCCGGGCCGCGATGGCCCGCGCGATGCGCACCTTGCCATCGTGGTTCAGGGATTCGCGCTGCTGGTAGCCGATGTTCTCGATGGTCGAGCTGGGCACCCGCACGCCGCCATGGAACCGGGTTAGCAGCCCCGCATCGGCCAGGCGCTGCACGTCGCGCCGCACGGTTTGCAAGGTGACGCCCAGCTGGTCGGCCAGTTGTTCAACAGAAACCGAGTTCTGCGCGCGGACCATGTCCAGCAAGGTGAGTTGACGGGGGTTGGAGTTCACGGATGTCACTTTTGAGACGGTGACCGACTTTAAATCGAAACAAAAAGAACATTCTTAGGGTAATTACGGGCGAAAAAAAATCACAAACGAACAAAAATCGAGCGTAATCGAAAGTTACATGTGTTCCTGTGAGTACTCTTGATGGACCGGAGGGTGTGAGATGCAGTTGACCCTGGAGGGGATCAGCAAACGGGTGGGTTCCCAGAACTGGCTCTACGAAATGAGCCTCGCGCCGCAGCCCGGCGCGGTCACCGTGCTGCTGGGTGCGACCCAGGCGGGCAAGACCAGCCTGATGCGCATCATGGCGGGGCTGGACGTGCCCAGCCGGGGCGCGGTGCGCGTCGACGGCGTTGATGTGGTCGGGGTGCCGGTGCGCGAACGCAATGTGGCCATGGTCTACCAGCAGTTCATCAACTACCCCTCGATGCGGGTGCGCGACAACATCGCGTCGCCCATGAAGCTTCGCGGCGAGCCCGACGCGGCGCAACGCACCGTGGCACTGGCCGAGAAGCTGCACATCGAGATGTTTCTTGACCGCTATCCGTCCGAGCTGTCGGGTGGCCAGCAGCAGCGGGTGGCCCTGGCCCGCGCGCTGGCCAAGGGAGCGCCGCTGATGCTGCTGGACGAGCCACTGGTCAACCTCGACTACAAACTGCGTGAAGAGCTCCGGGAGGAACTGGGCTCCCTGTTTGCCACGGGCGACTCCACCGTGATTTACGCGACGACCGAGCCTGGCGAGGCCTTGCTGCTCGGAGGCTACACCGCCGTGCTCGATGCCGGAGAGCTGCTCCAGTACGGGCCCACGGCCGAGGTGTTCCATTCACCGCGTTCGCTGCGCGTGGCGCGTGCCTTCAGCGACCCGCCCATGAACCTGGTGGGCGCGGTGGCGGCGCCTCAAGGGGTGCGCATGAATGCCGGTCCGGCTCTGCGCCTGGACCTGCCGCCAGTGTCCAGTCCGCAGCTGACGCTGGGCATCCGGGCCAGCGCGCTGCGGGCCATCCCGCGCGAGGGCGATGTCGCCCTGGCCGGCAAGGTGGAACTGGCCGAAATATCGGGATCCGACACCTTCCTGCACGTGGCGACCGCCGCGGGCGAACTGGTGGCGCAGCTGACCGGCGTGCGCTACTACGACATCGGGGCGGACATCACGCTGCATGTGCACCCCTCGCATGTGTACGTGTTTGACGCGGCGGGCGACTTGCTGATGGCCCCCGTGCGGCCGAGGAGGACCTGAGATGGCGCGCATTGAACTGGACCTCGCCCACTCCTACAAACCGCTTCCCCAGGTGGACGCCGACTACGCGCTGCTGCCGCTGCACATGACCTTCGAGGACGGGGGCGCCTACGCGCTGCTGGGTCCGTCCGGCTGTGGCAAGACCACCATGCTCAACATCATCTCGGGCCTGCTGGCGCCCTCGCAGGGTCGCGTGCTGTTTGATGGGCAGGAGGTGACCCGCAAGACACCGCAGCAGCGCAACATCGCGCAGGTGTTCCAGTTCCCGGTGATCTACGACACCATGACCGTGGCCGAAAACCTGGCGTTTCCGCTACGCAACCGCCGCGTGCCGGAGGACCAGATCCGCAAGCGGGTCGGTGAAATTGCCGAGATGCTGGAAATGAGCGACCAGCTGGACCAGCGGGCGGCCGGGCTCGCGGCCGATGCCAAGCAGAAGATTTCGCTTGGCCGCGGCCTGGTGCGCCCGGATGTCTCGGCCGTCCTGTTCGACGAGCCGCTGACCGTGATCGACCCCCATCTCAAGTGGCAGCTGCGGCGCAAGCTCAAGCAGATTCACCACGAACTCAAGCTGACGCTGATCTACGTGACCCATGACCAGGTGGAGGCGCTGACTTTTGCCGACGAAGTTCTGGTGATGACCCGGGGGCGCACCGTCCAGGTGGGCAGTGCCGACGCCCTGTTCGAGCGGCCCCAGCACACCTTTGTGGGGCACTTCATTGGCTCGCCCGGGATGAATTTCCTGGCGGCGCGGGCGGTCGGCGGCGGCCGCGTTGAAGTAGGCGGGCAAACGCTGACGCTGCCGGGCAAGGCGTTGCCCGAGGGCGACCTGAAACTCGGCGTGCGGCCCGAGTACGTGGCCCTGGCGCTCGAGGGGGAACCCGGCGCGCTGCCGGTGACGGTCACGCAGGTGCAGGACGTGGGGACGCATTTCATGCTCACCGCCAATGCTGATGGTCAGACCCTCAAGGCGCGCCTGGCGCCCGAGGCCGAAGTGCCGCGCGCCGGCGCCGCCACCTGGCTGCAGGTGGTGGGCGAACACACCTGCTTTTACAGGAATGAGGAGCTGCTGCCATGAGCACCACCACCAAACCGGTCAACCAGAAGGCCTGGTGGCTGATCCTGCCGGTCATCATCTGCGTGGCGTTCTCGGCCATCCTGCCGCTCATGACCGTGGTGAACTACTCGGTGCAGGACATCATTTCGCCCGAACGGCGCGTGTTTGTCGGCACCGAATGGTTTGCCGCCGTGATGCGCGACGAGGAGCTCCATTCGGCCCTGTTGCGCCAGCTCACGTTCTCGCTGGCGGTGCTGCTGGTCGAAATCCCTCTGGGCATCATGCTGGCGCTGTCCATGCCGGCGCAGGGCTGGAAGTCGTCGGCCGTGCTGGTGGTGGTCGCGCTGTCGCTGCTGATTCCCTGGAACGTGATTGGCACCATCTGGCAGATATTTGGCCGGGCCGACATTGGTCTGGGCGGCGGGATGCTGCAGAAGATGGGGTTTGACTACAGCTATACCGGCAATGCCACCCATGCCTGGGTCACGGTGCTGGTGATGGATGTGTGGCACTGGACGCCCCTGGTCGCGCTACTGTGCTTTGCCGGCCTGCGTTCCATTCCCGATGCCTATTACCAGGCGGCCCGCATCGATGGCGCGTCCAAGCTGGCGATCTTTCGCTACATCCAGCTGCCCAAGATGCGCGGCGTGCTGATGATCGCGGTGCTGCTGCGGTTCATGGACAGCTTCATGATTTACACCGAACCCTTCGTGCTGACCGGGGGCGGTCCGGGCAATTCGACCACCTTTCTCAGCCAGTACCTCACGCAGAAGGCGGTGGGCCAGTTCGACCTCGGGCCGGCGGCCGCGTTCTCGCTGATCTATTTCCTCATCATCCTGCTGCTGTGCTTCATCCTCTACAACTGGATGCAGCGCGTCGGCACCGCCAGCAAGGAGGGCGTGGGCCATGAATGAGCGTCGTTTCCAGAAGCGGACCCTGTTCCTGTTCGTGTACCTGTTGTTTGCCGTGCTGCCCATCTACTGGATGGTCAACATGAGTTTCAAGACCAACGAGGAGATTCTTTCCCACTTCTCGTTTTTTCCCCAGCACTTCACCTGGGCCAACTACCAGACGATCTTCACCGACCCATCCTGGTATTCGGGCTACATCAACTCGCTGATTTATGTGGCCATCAACTCGGTCATCTCCATCACGGTGGCGTTGCCCGCGGCCTATGCGTTCTCGCGCTACAGCTTCCTGGGCGACAAGCATGTGTTCTTCTGGCTGCTGACCAACCGGATGACGCCGCCCGCGGTGTTCCTGCTGCCCTTCTTCCAGCTCTACACCACGGTGGGGCTGATGGACACGCACATCGCCGTGGCGCTGGCCCATCTGCTGTTCAACGTGCCGCTGGCGGTCTGGATCCTGGAAGGCTTCATGAGCGGCATCCCGCGCGAGATCGACGAGACGGCCTACATCGATGGCTATTCGTTCCCCCGCTTCTTCATCACCATCTTCCTGCCCCTGATCAAGGCAGGGGTGGGTGTGGCGGCCTTTTTCTGCTTCATGTTCAGCTGGGTGGAACTGCTGCTGGCGCGCACGCTGACCAGCGTCAATGCCAAGCCGATCGTGGCCACCATGACGCGCACCGTGTCGGCGTCGGGGATGGACTGGGCGACGCTGGCCGCGGCGGGCGTGTTGACCATCGTGCCTGGCGCCATCGTGATCTGGTTTGTGCGGCATTACATCGCGAAGGGTTTCGCGATGGGTCGCGTCTGAGGAGCGGTTGAGATGTTTACCTGGATGGCATGGACCACGCCGGTCGCCGTGTTTTTCACCTGCATTGTGCTGATGCTGGTCGGGATGACGGTCTGGGAGATCAAGTCGCCGACCACGCTGCGCCGCGGCTTCCTGCCGCTGGAGACGACGCGCGGCGACCGGCTTTTCATTGGCCTGCTCGCGGCGGCCTACCTCAATCTCGCGTTTGTGGGGGTGAGCGGCTGGCTGGCGCAGTGGCTGGGGCTGGAGACCGACCCCTCGGTATGGATCAGCTTCGTGGCCTCGATGGGGCTGTTGGTCTGGATCATGCGCAAAGGGTAGGCGCGGTGATTTGAGTATCCAGCCCGTTGCTTCCCCCGGGCTGGAGGAATCTTGCAGTATCCCCGGGGAGGAGATCATTTAGGAGACAAGACATGAAGATGCGTTACACGGCGCTGGCGTTGGCCGCGGCAATGGTTGCCGGACACGGCGCCTGGGCGGGCGAACCGGAAGCCAAGAAGTGGATCGATGCGGAATTCCAGCCCTCGACCCTGTCCAAGGACAAGCAGATGGCCGAGATGAAATGGTTCATCGACGCGGCGAAGAAGCTGCAGGCCAAGGGCGTGAAGGAAATTTCGGTGGTTTCAGAAACCATCACCACGCATGAGTACGAGAGCAAGACGCTGGCCAAGGCGTTTGAGGAGATCACGGGCATCAAGGTCAAGCACGACATCATCCAGGAAGGTGACGTGGTGGAGAAGCTGCAGACCTCCATGCAGTCGGGCAAGTCGATCTATGACGGCTGGATCAGCGACTCCGACCTGATCGGGACCCACTACCGCTACGGCAAGATCATGGCCCTGTCCGACTACATGACGGGAGCGGGCAAGGAGTTCACCAACCCCGGCCTGGACGTCAAGGACTTCATTGGCACCAGCTTCACCACCGCCCCGGACGGCAAGCTCTACCAGCTGCCCGACCAGCAATTTGCCAACCTGTACTGGTTTCGCGCCGACCTGTTTGCGCGACAGGACCTCAAGGACAAATTCAAGGCCAAGTATGGCTATGACCTTGGCGTGCCGCTCAACTGGAGTGCCTACGAGGACATCGCCGCGTTCTTCAGTGAAGACGTGAAGAACATCGACGGCAAGCCGATCTATGGCCACATGGACTACGGCAAGAAGGATCCCTCGCTGGGTTGGCGCTTCACCGACGCCTGGCTGTCCATGGCGGGAACCGCCGACATCGGCATCCCCAACGGCATGCCGGTGGATGAATGGGGCATTCGCGTCGCCGCTGACAAGTGCACGCCAGTCGGGGCGTCGGTGTCACGCGGTGGTGCAACCAATTCTCCGGCCGCTGTGTATGCGCTGACCAAGTATGTGGACTGGATGAAGAAGTACGCGCCCAAGGAAGCCAGTGGCATGACCTTTGGCGAGGCTGGCCCGGTGCCCGCCCAGGGGCAGATTGCGCAGCAGATCTTCTGGTACACCGCATTCACAGCCGACATGGTCAAGCCGGGGCTGCCCGTGGTCAACGCCGATGGCACGCCGAAATGGCGCATGGCCCCGGGTCCGAACGGCCCCTACTGGAAGCAGGGCATGCAAAACGGCTACCAGGACGTGGGCTCGTGGACCTTCTTCAAGGACCACGATGCCAACAAGACCGCCGCGGCCTGGCTCTACGCTCAGTTCGTCACCAGCAAGACCGTGTCGGCCAAGAAGTCGGCCGTGGGTCTGACTTTCATCCGCGAAAGCGACATCCAGCACGACTACTTCACGCAGAACGCCAAGAAATTCGGCGGCCTGATCGAGTTCTACCGCAGCCCCGCGCGCGTGGCCTGGACGCCGACCGGCACCAATGTGCCGGACTACCCGAAACTGGCGCAACTGTGGTGGAAGAACGTGGCGGTTGCCGTGACGGGTGAAAAGACCCCGCAGGCTGCCATGGACAACCTGGCCGAGGAGATGGACCAGGTGATGGCACGGCTTGAGCGCGCGGGCATGGCGCGGTGCGCTCCCAAGCTCAACAAGAAGGAAGACCCCAAGAAGTGGTTGAGCGACAAGGGCGCGCCGTGGGCCAAGTTGGCGAACGAAAAGCCCAAGGGCGAGACCATCGCTTACGATACCCTGCTGAATGCGTGGAAAGCTGGCAAGGTGCGTTGAGGCAGGAGCATGAAACCTCGTGTTTCATGCCTGGCCGTGTGCGCGAGTCCCGCACACGGCCATCAATTCTCGAAGCAACAGGCGCTGGGCACGGGCCGCGGCGTCGCTAACGTCGAAGTACCTCATTGATGTCGATTGACTCATCTCCCCGGCCCACCAGCAGGCGGGATCTGATGGCGCGGCTGGCGGCGCCGGTCCGCTACGACATGGCCATCATCGGTGGAGGCGCCACCGGCCTGGGTGTGGCGCTGGACGCGGCCACGCGGGGACTGAGCGTGGTTCTGGTCGAGTCCCATGACTTTGCCAAGGGCACATCGTCGCGTGCGACCAAGCTGGTGCACGGCGGGGTGCGCTACCTCGCCCAGGGCAACATCGCGCTGGTGCGCGAGGCCCTGCACGAGCGCACCACCTTGCTGCGCAACGCGCCTCACCTGGCGCAACGCCTGCCGTTCGTGATGCCGTCCTACAAGCTGTGGGAAACGCCCTTTTATGGGGTGGGCCTCAAGATGTACGACGCCCTGGCAGGCTCCGCCGGACTGGGGGCGACAGAATTCCTGGGTCGCGAAAAGACGCTGGCGCTGCTGCCCAATGCCCAGGCGGACGGCCTCAAGGGCGGCGTGAAGTACTGGGATGGCCAGTTCAATGATGCGCGCCTGGCGCTGGCGCTGGCGCGCACGGCCGCCTTGCACGGGGCGTTGCTGGTGAACTACTGTGCCGCCACGGGGCTGATCCACCAGGACGGCAAGGTGGCCGGGCTGGTTTGCGAGGACCGCGCCAGCGGGCAGTCCTTCAATCTCCAGGCGGGGTGTGTGGTCAATGCGACCGGCGTCTGGGTGGACGAGATTCGCGGCAAGGATGGCGACGCCACCGGCCGCGCCGCCCGCCCCATCGTGGCGCCAAGCCAGGGGGTGCACCTCGTGGTGGACCGCGAGTTCCTGCCGGGCGATCACGCGCTGATGGTGCCCAAAACGGCTGACGGCAGGGTGTTGTTCGGTGTGCCCTGGCTGGGCAAGGTCATCCTGGGCACCACCGACACCCCCCGGCATGATCTGGCGCGGGAGCCTTCGCCTTTTCGCGAGGAGGTTGATTTCATACTGGGGGAGTCGGCGCGGTACCTGGCGCGCGCGCCGCGCCGGCAGGACGTCAGAAGTGTCTGGGTGGGGTTGCGTCCGCTGGTGAAGCCGCCCGATGATGACGGTGAAAACACCAAGGGCCTGAGCCGGGAGCACACGGTGCTGGTCAGCCGCAGTGGGCTGGTGACCGTCACAGGGGGCAAATGGACCACTTACCGGGCCATGGCTGAAGATGTTCTGCAGAAATGTCTGGACAAGGGCCTGATCAAGGCCTCTGCGGCGGGAGTGACCACCAACTTGACCCTGATCGGTGCCGAGGTTCCCTCGGCGGGTGGTCCCCGCATCTGCGACGAGCCCGGTTTGCATTCCTACGGATCGGAATCGTCGCGGGTGATTGCATTGCCCGGCAGCGGCCATTCGCTGGGAGGAGGCCTGACGGAGGCCATGGTTCGCTTTGCCGCCCAGTATGAGTATGCGCTCACTGTAGAAGATATTCTGGCCAGGCGGTCCCGCCTTCTGTTTCTCGACGCCCGTCTTGCCGCCTCCCTGGCGCCAGAAGTGGGGCGCCTGTTGCAGGAGGAAACCGGCCTTGATCCCCAGACGCAAGCCTTCGTCGCCCTGGCGCAGCACTATCTACAGTTGCCAGGCTGAAGGCATTTGACAAGCAATTCAGGGTTTGCCATAATCGCGGGCTGCGCTCAAAAAGCGCGGGGAAAGTTCAATTGAACTTCCAGCTCCGCCCAGCGGAAGCGCCATGAATGGTTTGTGGCGTGGACGACGGGCCCAAGACTGACCGGTGGTGTGCGGTGGCCTCGTGGCCCGCCAAAGACCCCTGGTGCAAGTTGGGAATATTGAAAAATGATCCAGACTGAATCCCGGCTCGAAGTCGCCGACAACACCGGTGCAAAGTCCGTTCTTTGCATCAAGGTGCTCGGCGGTTCCAAGCGTCGCTACGCCAGCGTGGGCGACATCATCAAGGTGAGCATCAAGGAAGCCGCTCCGCGTGGCCGCGTCAAAAAGGGCGAGGTCTACAGCGCAGTGGTGGTCCGCACCGCCAAGGGCATCCGCCGTGGCGATGGCTCGCTGGTCAAGTTCGACGGCAATGCCGCCGTGCTGCTCAATAACAAGCTGGAGCCCATTGGCACCCGCATCTTCGGCCCGGTGACGCGTGAACTGCGCACCGAGAAGTTCATGAAGATCGTGTCCCTGGCTCCTGAAGTTCTGTAAGGACGCGTCATGAACAAGATTCGCAAAGGCGACGAAGTCATCGTGCTCGCGGGCCGTGACAAGGGCAAGCGTGGCAAGGTCACGTTGCGCAAGGACGACTCCCACGTGCTGGTCGAGGGTATCAATCTGGTGAAGAAACACACCAAGCCCAACCCCCTCAAGGGCACCACCGGCGGCATCGTTGAAAAGGCCATGCCGATTCACCAGTCCAACGTGGCGATCTATAACGCGTCGACCGGCAAGGCTGACCGCGTGGGCATCAAGGTCGATGGTGACAAGCGCGTTCGCGTTTTCAAGTCCAGCGGCGAAGAAATCAAGGTGGCATGACCATGGCACGACTGCAACAACATTACCGCGAGAAGGTGGCTCCCGAGCTGACCGCCAAATTTGGCTACAAGTCTCCGATGGAAGTGCCCCGTCTGACCAAGATCACCCTGAACATGGGTGTGTCCGAAGCGGTTGCCGACAAGAAGGTCATGGACAACGCGGTGGCCGATCTGACCAAGATCGCCGGGCAAAAGCCGGTGGTGACCAAGGCCAAGAAGGCAATCGCCGGGTTCAAGATCCGTGAAGGCCAGGCCATTGGCTGCATGGTCACGCTGCGTGGCGTGCAGATGTACGAATTCCTGGACCGCTTCGTGACCGTGGCGTTGCCGCGTGTTCGTGACTTCCGCGGCATTTCCGGTCGTGCGTTTGATGGTCGGGGCAACTACAACGTTGGCGTGAAAGAGCAAATCATCTTTCCCGAGATCGAGTACGACAAGGTCGACGCGTTGCGCGGCCTGAACATCAGCATCACCACCACGGCGAAAAACGACGAAGAGTGCAAGGCGCTCCTCGCTGGTTTCCGCTTCCCGTTCAAGAACTGAGGCGAACCATGGCAAAAATGGCTCTGATCGAGCGCGAACTCAAGCGGGACAAGCTGGTCGCCAAGTACGCGCAGAAGCATGCGGAACTGAAGGCGATTGCCCGTGATCCGAAAAAGAGCGACGAAGAGCGCGCTGCGGCCCGGCTGGGTCTGCAAAAGCTCCCGCGCAACGCGAACCCCACGCGTCAGCGTAACCGTTGCGAAATCACTGGCCGTCCGCGCGGCACCTTCCGTCAGTTCGGCCTTGCGCGCGCCAAGATCCGTGAAATGGCTTTCACCGGGGATATCCCCGGGGTCGTCAAGGCCAGCTGGTAAGCCAGGCAGGAGAGATACAACATGAGCATGAGTGATCCCATTGCCGACCTGCTGACCCGCATCCGCAACGCGCAGATGGTGGCCAAGCCCACGGTGTCGGTTCCGTCTTCCAAAGTGAAGGTGGCTATTGCCCAGGTCCTGAAGGACGAGGGTTACATCGACGGTTTTCAGGTCAAGACCGAATCCGGCAAGTCCGAACTCGAAATTGCCCTCAAGTACTACGCTGGTCGTCCGGTCATTGAGCGCATTGAGCGCGTCAGCCGCCCCGGTCTGCGCGTGTACAAGGGCCATGACGCCATTCCCCAGGTCATGAATGGCCTCGGCGTGGCGATCGTGACCACCCCCAAGGGGGTCATGACTGATCGCAAGGCGCGCGCTACCGGTGTCGGTGGCGAAGTGCTTTGCTACGTCGCCTAAGGGAAGGAGCAGAAAATGTCCCGAGTAGGAAAAATGCCAGTCGCCGTCCCGCAAGGCGTGGATGTGTCGATCAAGGAAGACCAGATCAGTGTCAAGGGTTCGGGTGGCACATTGATGCTGGCCCAGAATGCACTGGTCAAGGTCGTGAACAAGGATGGCAAGCTCAGTTTTGAGCCGGCCAACGAGTCCCGTGAAGCCAACGCCATGAGTGGCACCATGCGCCAGCTGGTCAACAACATGGTGGTGGGCGTGACCAAGGGCTTCGAGAAGAAGCTGAGCCTGATCGGCGTGGGTTACAAGGCCCAGGCCCAGGGCGCCAAGCTCAACCTCACGGTGGGCTACTCGCACCCCGTGAACAAGGACATGCCGGCTGGTATCACCGTGGCAACGCCGACTCCGACGGAAGTCGTGATCAAGGGTGCTGACCGTCAGCGCGTGGGCCAGGTGGCCGCTGAAATTCGTGCGATCCGACCGCCCGAGCCCTACAAGGGCAAGGGTATCCGCTATGCGGATGAGAAGATCACGATCAAAGAGACCAAGAAGAAGTAAGGAGCTGCAAAATGTTGACCAAAAAAGAGCAGCGTCTTCGCCGGTCCCGTCAGACCCGCATCCGCATCGCCACGCAAGGCGTTGCGCGCCTGACGGTGAATCGCACCAATCTGCATATTTATGCCAGCGTGATTTCTGGCGACGGCACCAAGGTGCTGGCCAGTGCCTCGACCGCAGAGGTCGATGTGCGCAAGTCGCTGGGCGGCGCCGGCAAGGGTGGCAACACGGCTGCAGCGCAGGCAATCGGCAAGCGCATTGCCGAAAAGGCCAAGGCGGCTGGCGTCGAGAAGGTTGCATTTGACCGCGCAGGTTTTGCGTACCACGGCCGCGTCAAGGCGCTGGCGGATGCGGCGCGCGAAGCGGGCCTGCAGTTCTAACGAACACGGAAACACATCATGGCAAGAGTTCAGGCAAAAACCCAAGGTGACGGTCCCGAAGACGGGATGCGCGAGAAAATGATCGCGGTGAACCGCGTGACCAAGGTGGTGAAGGGTGGCCGTATCCTCGGCTTCGCTGCGCTGACCGTGGTTGGCGACGGTGATGGCCGCGTGGGCATGGGCAAGGGCAAGTCCAAGGAAGTGCCGGCTGCGGTGCAGAAGGCCATGGAAGAGGCTCGCCGAAACATGACCAAGGTGTCGCTGAAGAACGGCACGATCCACCACAATGTGACGGGTCATCATGGTGCGGCATTTGTGATGATGGCGCCGGCCCCCAAGGGCACGGGCATCATTGCGGGCGGCCCGATGCGGGCGGTTTTCGAGGTGATGGGCATTACCGACATCGTGGCGAAGAGCCATGGGTCGTCCAATCCTTACAACATGGTTCGCGCCACCTTTGACGCGCTGCGCAATTCCACGACTCCCTCGGACGTGGCGGCCAAGCGTGGCAAGCAGCTCGAAGAAATCTTCGCCTGAACTGGAGATCGAAGATGACTACCCAACAAACTGTCAAGGTCCAGCTGGTTCGCAGCCCGATCGGGACCAAGGAATCGCACCGCGCCACCGTCCGTGGCCTGGGTCTGCGCAAGCTCAACAGCGTGAGCGAATTGCAGGACACGCCCGCCGTGCGCGGCATGATCAACAAGATCAGCTATCTGGTCAAAGTGCTCTAAAGGCTTCCCATGGAACTCAACACTATCAAGCCGGCTGACGGCGCCAAGCACGCCAAGCGTCGCGTCGGTCGCGGCATTGGGTCTGGCCTGGGCAAGACTGCCGGGCGTGGCCACAAGGGTCAGAAATCCCGTTCCGGCGGCTTTCACAAGGTTGGCTTCGAAGGCGGGCAAATGCCGCTGCAGCGCCGCCTGCCGAAGCGGGGTTTCAAATCCCATCTGCTCAAGTTCAATGCCGAGGTGACACTGACGGCGCTCGACAAGTTGGGTCTGGCCGAAGTCGACCTGCTTGCGCTGAAGCAAGCAGGGCTGGTGGGCGAGATTGCCAGGGTGGTCAAGGTCATCAAGGCTGGTGAAATCAAGACCGCCGTGAAACTGGTCGGGATTGGTGCGACGGCTGGTGCCAAGGCGGCCATTGAAGCCGCTGGCGGCTCGGTGGCTTGAGACTCCAGGAATTAGAGGACAGTACGAGTGGCAACTAGCCCCGCTTCCATGGCAAAAACCGGCAAGTTCGGCGACCTGCGTCGCCGGCTGGTTTTCCTGCTGCTTGCGCTCGTGGTTTACCGCGTTGGCGCGCACATTCCTGTACCTGGCATTGACCCGGGTCAGCTGCAGCAGCTTTTCAAAGGCCAGCAGGGCGGCATCCTGAGCCTGTTCAACATGTTCTCGGGCGGGGCGTTGTCGCGTTTTACCGTGTTCGCGCTGGGCATCATGCCGTACATTTCGGCGTCGATCATCATGCAGTTGCTCACCTATGTCGTTCCGACGTTTGAGCAACTGAAAAAGGAAGGCGAAGCCGGTCGCCGGAAGATCACGCAATACACGCGTTACGGAACCTTGGGCTTGGCGATTTTTCAGTCCCTCAGCATTGCCGTTGCACTTGAGAGTTCGGCGGGGCTTGTGCTGAATCCCGGCTTTGGATTTCGGATGACGGCGGCCGTCAGCTTGACGGCTGGGACCATGTTTCTCATGTGGCTGGGGGAGCAGATCACCGAGCGCGGGCTGGGAAATGGAATCTCCATCCTGATTTTTGCCGGTATCGCCGCGGGATTGCCGAACGCGATAGGCGGGCTGCTGGAACTGGTTCGCACGGGTGCGATGAGCATTCTCGTCGCGGTATTCATCGTTGCGGTTGTGATGCTGGTGACCTACTTCGTCGTGTTTGTGGAGCGTGGGCAGCGCAAGATTCTGGTCAATTACGCCCGACGCCAGGTTGGAAACAAGGTCTATGGCGGGCAGTCGTCTCATCTTCCGCTGAAGCTGAACATGGCCGGTGTGATTCCGCCGATCTTCGCTTCGTCGATCATCTTGTTGCCGGCGACCGTGGTGAACTGGTTCTCCACGGGTGATGCCATGCGGTGGCTCAAGGACTTTGCGGGTATGCTGACACCGGGCCAGCCGATCTATGTTCTTCTGTATGCCAGTGCCATTGTGTTCTTCTGCTTTTTCTATACGGCCCTGGTGTTCAACAGCCGTGAAACGGCCGATAACCTTAAAAAGAGTGGCGCTTTCATTCCGGGTATTAGGCCGGGTGAGCAAACCGCCCGTTATATCGACAAGATTCTGGTTCGACTGACTTTGGCGGGCGCGGTGTACATCACCTTCGTCTGTTTGCTGCCGGAGTTCCTGATTCTGAAATACAACGTCCCGTTCTACTTTGGTGGAACTTCGTTGCTGATCATTGTGGTGGTGACCATGGATTTCATGGCACAGGTGCAGAACTACATGATGTCCCAGCAATATGAGTCGCTTCTGAAGAAGGCCAATTTCAAGACATCACTCGGTGGTTGAGGCGGCATGGCCAAGGACGATGTCATCCAGATGCAGGGTGAGGTTGTTGAAAACCTGCCAAACGCGACTTTCCGCGTGAAGCTTGAAAATGGGCACGTGGTGCTCGGACATATTTCAGGAAAGATGCGGATGCATTACATCCGCATTCTTCCGGGTGACAAAGTCACCGTTGAGTTGACGCCCTACGACTTGTCGCGGGCACGTATTGTGTTCCGCGCCAAGTAAGCGCGAGTTTTAGGAGAACAGTTATGAGAGTTTCGGCTTCGGTCAAGAAAATTTGCCGCAACTGCAAAATCATCCGCCGCAAGGGCGTGGTTCGCGTGATCTGTACCGATCCGCGCCACAAGCAGCGTCAAGGCTGATTGCAAGAGTTTTAGAGGATCAACATGGCACGTATCGCTGGCATCAATATTCCGCCGCATCAACATGCAGAAATCGGCCTGACCGCCATTTTTGGCATTGGTCGCACTCGCGCTCGCAAGATTTGCGAAGCAACGGGCATCGCCTACTCCAAGAAGGTCAAGGACCTGACGGACGGGGACCTTGAAAAAATCCGCGATGCGATCGCTCAATTCACGATTGAAGGCGATTTGCGCCGCGAGACCACGATGAACATCAAGCGCTTGATGGACATCGGGTGCTACCGCGGTTTCCGTCATCGCCGTGGTCTTCCGATGCGGGGTCAGCGTACGCGTACCAACGCTCGCACCCGCAAGGGGCCGCGCAAGGCCGCTCAGGCTCTGAAGAAATAACCGGGAAAGAGAAACGTCATGGCAAAATCTCCCGCCAACAACGCTGCGCAACGTGTGCGCAAGAAGGTCCGCAAGAACGTGTCCGACGGTGTCGCGCACGTTCATGCGTCCTTCAACAACACGATCATCACCATCACTGATCGCCAGGGCAATGCATTGTCCTGGGCCTCTTCGGGTGGCCAAGGCTTCAAGGGCTCGCGCAAATCTACGCCTTTCGCTGCGCAGGTTGCGTCCGAAGTTGCAGGTCGTGCTGCCATTGAGCAAGGTATCAAGAACCTTGATGTCGAGATCAAGGGCCCGGGACCAGGCCGCGAATCCTCGGTGCGGGCACTCGCAGCTCTGGGTATCCGTATCAATTCCATCGCTGACGTGACTCCGGTGCCGCACAACGGTTGCCGCCCCCAAAAGCGTCGTCGAATCTAAATTTCATTCAAGCCCACCGCCGGAAGCACCAAGACTCCCGGCTCCCGCAGCATCAGGTTGCGGAAGATGATGTAAAGGAAACAAAGTGGCACGTTATCTCGGCCCCAAGGCCAAACTCTCCCGTCGTGAAGGCACGGATCTTTTCCTGAAGAGCGCTCGCCGCTCGATCAGTGACAAGGCGAAATTCGACTCCAAGCCAGGCCAGCATGGCCGTACGTCCGGCCAGCGCACCTCGGATTTCGGTTTGCAGCTTCGCGAAAAGCAGAAGGTCAAGCGCATGTACGGCGTGCTGGAGCGCCAGTTCCGCCGCTACTTCGAAGAAGCAGATCGTCGCAAGGGCAACACGGGCGCCAATCTTTTGTTCATTCTCGAGTCTCGTCTGGACAATGTGGTCTATCGCATGGGCTTCGGTTCCACGCGTGCTGAGGCACGTCAGCTGGTCTCGCACAAGGCCATCACCGTGAATGGCCAGCCGGTCAATATTCCGTCGTATCTGGTCAAGACCGGTGATGTGGTTGCTGTTCGTGAAAAATCGAAAAAGCAGAACCGGATCGCTGAAGCGCTGCAGCTGGCTCAACAAGTTGGCTTGCCGGCCTGGGTTGAAGTCAACGCCGACAAGGCCGAAGGAACCTTCAAGAAGGTTCCTGACCGTGATGAATTCGCGGCCGATGTCAATGAATCGCTGATTGTCGAACTGTACTCACGCTGATTCGAACTGTTTTTTTGTTCCCACCCGCGAAGCTTCGCGGTCTGGGCGCTTCACCAGCCTTACCGGTGTAACGAGCCGGGGGTATTGAGAGGAAGTCTGAATGCAAACCAATTTGCTGAAACCCAAAACCATTAACGTGGATCACCTTGGCGCCAACCGCGCGAAGGTGACGCTTGAACCGTTTGAGCGCGGCTATGGGCACACGCTGGGCAACGCCCTGCGCCGGGTACTGCTGTCGTCCATGGTGGGTTACGCAGCGACCGAAGTCACGATTGCTGGCGTGCTTCACGAATACTCCTCCATTGACGGGGTTCAGGAGGATGTAGTCAGCATTCTGTTGAATTTGAAGGGCGTGGTGTTCAAACTGCACAACCGCGACGAGGTAACCCTCAGTCTGCGCAAGGACGGCGATGGCATCGTGACGGCGGCGGACATTCAGACGCCGCATGATGTTGAAATCATCAATCCAGACCATGTGATCGCCAATCTTTCTCAGGGCGGCAAGATCGACATGCAGATCAAGGTCGAAAAAGGCCGTGGCTATGTTCCCGGTACCATGCGCCGGTATGCCGACGAGCCCACAAAATCCATTGGCAGGATTGTTCTCGACGCATCGTTCTCCCCTGTCAAGCGGGTGAGTTACACCGTGGAAAGCGCACGGGTTGAGCAACGGACCGATCTGGACAAGCTCGTCGTTGAGATCGAAACCAACGGGGCCATTACGGCAGAAGACGCCGTACGCGCTTCCGCCAAGATCCTGGTCGAGCAGTTGGCCGTTTTTGCTCAACTTGAAGGCAGTGAGTTGGCGGCGTTTGATGCGCCGGTGCAGCGCACCAACCAGCAGTTCGACCCGATTCTGCTGCGTCCGGTTGATGAGCTGGAGCTGACCGTGCGGTCGGCCAACTGCCTGAAGGCTGAAAACATCTACTACATCGGCGATCTGATTCAGCGCACTGAAAACGAGCTGCTCAAAACGCCGAATCTGGGACGCAAATCCCTGAATGAAATCAAGGAAGTGCTCGCGTCACGCGGCCTGACCTTGGGAATGAAGCTTGAGAGCTGGCCGCCGGCCGGGTTGGACAAGCGTTAAGTCAACGGTGAAAACAGGACTGAAGAGCAGTCTTGGACTTGTGGTACCTGATCCGGCCATGAGATTAATAAAGTAAAGGAAAGCACCATGCGTCACGGCCACGGCCTTCGTAAATTGAATCGCACGAGCGAGCACCGCCTTGCCATGCTCCGCAACATGATGAACTCGCTCATCGAGCACGAAGTCATCAAGACGACCGTTCCCAAGGCGAAGGAACTTCGCCGCGTGGTCGAGCCGATGATCACCCTTGCCAAGGAGCCGACGCTCGCCAACAAGCGCCTGGCGTTTGATCGGCTTCGCAGTCGGGACAGCGTGACGAAGCTCTTTGCGGATCTTGGCCCCCGATTCAAGGCTCGCCCGGGTGGGTACACGCGGATATTGAAAATGGGTTTCCGCGTGGGGGACAATGCGCCCATGGCGCTGGTCGAGTTGGTGGATCGTCCGGAAATTTCGGATGCTGACGGAGCTTCTGCGGCTCAAGACTGAGTTATAATTTCAATTGCCGCGCGATGGAGCAGCCTGGTAGCTCGTTGGGCTCATAACCCAAAGGTCGCAAGTTCAAATCTTGCTCGCGCAACCAATCAGTTAGCGGTTCTCGCTAATAGCAAACGCCCACTTACAAGTGGGCGTTTTCGTTTTTGCCTCCCTTGTTTGTGAGTCGTCTCTGTGTGTGCATACATCACCGGTTCGGTGTGAAGTTGGCCTTTGGACACGTCGGAGTGCCCGGGCTAAGCTGCCATGCTTCTGTCACGGAATGCTGCCAAGCTCGGCGTGAAAATTGCTGCGAAAAGGTAAGGGTTACTATTTAGCCGCAACATATGAAAGCTTCATAGAATGAAATCACACCCATGACTGTTTTCGCCAACAGTCATTGGGATTCTTCTTTGTCCATTCGTTTTAATGTAGGGGAATACCATGGCGGATAGTCTGCAAAAATGGGTAGGCCGGAATCGGCCGCCTCGAGTCCAGATCACGTACGACGTTGAAATTGGCGACGCCGTGGAGAAGAAGGAGTTGCCAATGGTTGTGGGGTTGCTGGCGGACCTGTCTGGCCAGCCCGCTACGCCGTTGCCTAAACTGAAGGATCGCCGCTTGGTTGAGATCGACCGCGATAACTTCAATGAAATCATGGGCAAGATCAGTCCTCGATTGGACATTTCGGTGCCTGACACCATGAAGGGTGAGGGCAATTTGAAGATTGAACTCAATTTCAAAGAGTTTGATGATTTTCATCCGGAGGCAATTGTCAAGCAGGTGCCTCGCTTGGCCAAGTTGCTCCAGGCCCGTCAGGAACTTCGTGACTTGCTGGCCAAGCTTGATGGCAACGACGAACTGGATGGACTCCTCGAGAACATCGTCGCGAACACCGAAGAGCTCAAGGCGCTGCAAACCGAAGCGAATGCTGGTGCGGAAGCGCCGTCCGACGAAGCGGCTCCTGCCGCCTGATAACCCATTCTGGTGCGCTGAAGTTGGTGCATCTCAACAAATTGGAACGGTGAATCGAAATGGCTGAAACTCAAGCAAGCGCAGAAGGCGGTGCCGCAAGCGCGACCAGTGAAATGACACTCTTGGACAAGATCGTTCACGAGGGAAATATGGCTGTTGAGCCCTCCCAAGGGCCTTATGCCAAGAAACTGATCGGGCAATTTGCGTCCCAGATTTTGGATGAAGGCATGAAGGCGGCTCCCGACAAGGGGGTGGTTGCCATGATCAACGAGCGTGTCGCTGAGATTGACAAGCTCCTGACTGATCAACTGAACGCAATCATGCATGACTCGAGCTTCCAGGCGCTTGAGGCGTCATGGCGCGGGTTGCATGACATGGTTTTCGGAACCGAAACCAGCACGCGGCTCAAGCTTCGGTTGCTGAATGTCACCAAGAAGGAGTTGTTGAAGGATCTTGAGTCGGCGGTTGACCATGACATGAGCGTCCTGTTCAAGAAGGTGTACGAGGAAGAATATGGAACCTTCGGCGGGAATCCTTATTCACTTCTGATCGGCGATTATTACTTCGGGCGGCACCCGCAAGATATGGCCTTGCTCGAGCGCCTTTCCAAAGTCGCCGCGGCCGCTCACGCGCCGTTTATTGCGGCGGCCGCGCCCGCGTTGTTCGACATGAAGTCGTTCACGGACCTTGGCGTTCCGCGCGACATGTCCAAGATTTTCGAAAGTGCTGAACTCGCTACCTGGCGCGGTTTTAGGGAGTCCGAAGACTCCAGGTATGTGTCCTTGGTGTTGCCGAGTTATGCGGCGCGCCTGCCATATGGTGCGAAAACCATCCCTGTCGATAACTTCAATTTCGAGGAAGACGTCGATGGGAAGGATCACTCCAAGTACCTCTGGGCGAACTCCTGCTATCAACTCGGACTCCGCATCACGGATGCGTTTGCCAAATACGGTTGGTCAACGGCCATTCGTGGTGTCGAAGGCGGTGGCAAGGTGGACGGAATGACGGCCCATGCCTATAAGACGGATGAAGGAGATGTGGTTCTCAAGTGCCCGACCGAAATCACCATCACCGACAGGCGTGAAAAGGAACTGAACGACCTCGGGTTCATTGCCATCGTCAACTCCAAAGGGTCGAATTTCGCGGCCTTCTTTGGCGGGCAAACAGTCAACAAACCGAAGCTTTACAACAAAGATGCGGCCAACGCCAACGCGCAACTTTCCGCTCGGTTGCCGTATGTTTTGGCGGCTTCAAGGTTTGCGCACTACATCAAAGTCATCATGCGCGACAAGATCGGTAGCTTCCAGACTCGCGGAGAGGTGGAGACCTACCTGAACAACTGGATCGCGGACTATGTGCTGATCAATGACACCGCTCCGCAAGCGACCAAGGCGAGGTTTCCATTGGGCCAAGCCAGGGTTGACGTCACCGAAGTTCCGGGAAAGCCGGGCGCATACCAGGCGACCTGCTTCCTGCGCCCGCATTTTCAAATGGAAGAATTGACAGCTTCCATCCGTCTCGTGGCTGAGCTTCCCCCTGCCGCTGCCTGATTTGCCACATCAACATCGAATAAGGAGTAACAAGTCATGGACGTGATCATCCTGGAAATCAAGGATATGAAAGGCAATTGCACCATTGATGGGCATGCCGATCAAATCATTCTCAATTCGTTCAGCCATAGCGTTGCGTTGCCATTGAGCACCGACGTGGCCAACACTGAGCGCACAGCGGGGCGCCCGATGTTTTCGGAAATGAACTTTTCGAAGATGACCGACCAGTCGACACCTGCACTGTATACCGCCTGTACGGAAGGGAAAAAGCTGGGGGATGCGACCATTCACATTGGCCGTAATGAAGGCGGAAAATTCATGTCACTCATGAAGTACGTCCTCACAAATGCCATGGTTTCCAATATCAATACCTCTGGCGGCGGCGGGGTCCCTTCTGACTCGTTTTCGCTGAACTTCACCAAAATCAAATCAGAATTCACTCAGCAGAATGCTGATTCGACCAAGAAGGGCACAGCCTCGTTTGGGTGGGATCTCGCGACCAACAAGGCCGCTTGAACCGCGCGGGGCGGGGGCTCTGTTGAAGTTCGAGCGCGCCTTGCCCCAAACCAAGGGGTATAGGCCTTGTCGGACCTAATTCGAGGTGCGTCGGCCCCACTTTTTGACCGGCTGGGTGCCGAGGCGGAGTCAACTTCGGCTTCTTGGCTCTTGCTCCCTGAACAGTTACAGGAATCAATTGGCCGGGAGTTAGCCAGGCTCTTTAACACGAGGGCCAGGTTGCCCCCGTCCGAATTCATGCACGGAACCGGGACAGTGCTGGATTACGGGATTCCCGATTTTTCAGCGTTGTCAACGCGTCGCGCGGACGACGTCGTGCTGCTCGAGGCCGCCTTGACTCAGGCAATCACTTTTTTTGAGCCTCGACTTCAGAAGGCGTCGGTAAAGATTTTCCCGATTCCGCATCGAGCGAGCTCGGCGGTTGCGCAGATTGAAGGAGAAGTCACCATTGGGCTCAAGGCCCAACGGGTCACTTTCGAACTACAGATCGACGCATCGTCGAACTCACAATGAAGGCTGGCTGACCAGTGACTGAGACCCCGCACAACGATCTGCTCGAATACTACAAGCGCGAGCTTTCATACCTCCGCGCGCAGGGCGCGGACTTTTCTCGCCGATATCCAAAGGTCGCGTCCAGGCTCGCCTTGCATGGGTCTGAGTCGATCGATCCGCACACCGAGCGACTGATCGAGTCAGTCGCATTTTTGGCGGCACGTGTGCACAGGGACCTCGATCGTGACTTCCCGCAAATTGCGGCGGCACTATTGGACAATCTCAGCCCGTCCTTGATCCAACCAGTGCCATCCATGACGATTGCCGAATTCAGGTTGGATCCGTCACAGGGTAAAGTCACGGCAGGTTACTCCATCCCAAAGCACACGGTTCTCTATGCTGCGACTCCCGGGGGAGAGCAATGCAGGTTCCGTACAGCTTGGGAGACCACGCTCTGGCCTGTGTGCGTCAGCGCCGCCCAATTGCCAGGTGATTCCACACTTGGAATCACACTCCAATGTGATGCCGGGGCCGACTTCTCTGAGCTTGAGATCGACACTTTGCGATTTCATTTGCAAGGAGACTGGATGACGGCAATGCCGTTATACGATCTCCTGGTTTCTGGCGTTGGGGCCATCCGAATACGAACCGAAGACGGCGTCACACACCATCTTGGCGGGGAGTCCTGGCGGGAGGTGGGCTATGGCGAGGATGAGGAAGTCCTCCCGCTTCGTCCACACACGCAGCCCGCCTATGGAATGATGCAGGAATATTTTGCGTTCCCGCGCAAGTTCCACTTCTTTGAACTTAAAAATCTACGCGGCAAACTTGGTTCGGGCACATCATGTGACATATCAATTGCACTGAATCGCCCTCAAAGGGGACTCCAGGCCATCACAGAGGAGAACTTTCTGCTTGGCTGCGTCCCCCTCGTGAATCTTTTCCAGCGTACCAGCGAGCCAATCGTCGTTGATCATCGGCACTACGAGTACTTGTTATCCGCCGACCGCCACCGTGGATCGACGACGGAAGTTCATTCCATCCTATCAGTCACGGCGTCCGATCCCAATGCTGATCGCCCGGTCATCGTTCCGAATTTCGCGGCGATGAGCCACATTAAGTCCACAGAGGACGCGATCTTCTGGTCTGCCAGGCGGGAACTGAGCTTAAGGGAAAGCATTTCCGGTACCGACGTCTTCCTGACCTTTGTCGACAAAGACAATGTTATCGACACTCCGTCCGAGCCCGTCGTATACGCGAATCTGCTCTGTACAAATCGGCGATTGGCGGAACAGGTACCCATCGGGGCACGAATGGTGATTGAAGGGGCATCCCAGAGCACGAAAGTGCGCTGTCTTTATGAGCCTACGGCTCAGCGAGACCCTCCTCTTGGAAGTGAAACTCTTTGGCGCCTCGTTTCGCTTCTGACTTTGAATCACCAGTCCTTGGTCGATGGCACGACGGGAGCGAATCAGTTGCGCGAGATGCTCATGCTTTTCGCCTCTGACACCATGCGAGACCATGAACAAATTCGCGGTATCCGGGGCCTCGAAGCACGAAGCATTACCGCGAGGATAGGCAACGATGCCTGGCGTGGCTATTGCCGAGGAACGGAGGTTCTCCTGGAATATGACGAGGAGGCGTTTGTTGGGGGTTCCCCATTGCTGATGTCCGCAGTACTCGCCAGATTTTTTGCAATGTACACCTCGGTCAACTCTTTTGTCCGCCTCGCTGTCCGGCGTGGCGATGAAGTCTGGAAGCAATGGGAACCAATGAGCGGTCGACAAATCGTCCTTTGACGAACCGCCTGCTGGCGAGACCTCAAGGATACAACCTCTTCCAGGCGATCAGCCTCCTGGAGAGAGCGGCACGTGACATGCCTGCGGTGGGGCGCGGGCATGGGGAGCCGGAAGCGGTTCGCCTGAACGCGGTCGTATCGCTGGGATTCCAGCCCAGTGATGTCAGTGTTGTCAAGGAGGGAGCCGCTTCCGGCGAAAGGTTCACGCTTTTGTCGCCTGTTATGTCATTGGCGGGGGCGCAAGGGCCCTTGCCACTGCCATTTACAGAACTGCTCCTGGAGCGCAAGGCTGCTCGGGACCATGCTACTGCCGACTTTCTGGACATCTTCAACAATCGCTTTCTGGGCTTTCTTTACCGGAGCCGCAAGAAGCATCACATGGGCCTGAACTGGCGGTCCCCTGAAGAGTCTTCTCTGGCCGGCGTCCTTGATGCGTTAAGTTCTCTGGGGTTGCGTGCTGGGATCCGGGGTCCGGGAGGGGCTGCTCCATGGCTGCGCCACTCTGGCCTTCTCGGCGGTGCGCCAAGATCCATGGCAGGGCTGCTCGCGCTGTTGGCGGATCGCCTTGGGGTTAAAGTTCGTGGGACGCAATTTTGTGGCGATTGGCGCCAACTTGAACTGGGCGACGTATCGCGCTTGGGGAATGTCCGCACAGGTTCAGCGCTGAGCCTGGGCCGGTCCACCGTGTTGGGGCGGCGTGTCTGGGACCAGGGAGCCGGTATTTCGCTGGCGGTCGCGTCGCTGAGCCTGCCTCGGCTCCGCCATCTGCTTCCCGGCGGGAAAGAACACGAGTTACTGAAATGGTTGATCGCTCGATACGTTCAGCAGGAAATGGGTGTCAGCATTTCTCTGAATGTTGACGCTGCGCAAATCCAGCCTCTGCGCCTGGGCAACTCGAAGAAAGATTCCGAAGGTCCAGGGGCGGTGTTGCTTGGTTGGACTAGTTGGCTGGTCAGCAAACAGGGCAGATCGGGAGAAGGATTGCCACCTGCGCGCTTGCGCCTGGATCGCCAGCGATCCGTTCATGCCTGATGAAGTAGAGAAAAATGGAAATTGACATCCGGACCTTGCTAAGCCGTCTTAATCCCGAGTGCAAGCGCGCGCTGGAACGGGCGGCCGAGTTGTGTGTCCAGCAAACTCATTACAACGTTGATATAGAGCATCTGCTCTTCAAATTGCTGGACGCGCCGGCCCCGGATATCGCCTTGCTGTTCCCAGTCTACGAACTCAAGCTGGATGCCATTCAAGGGCAGCTTCAGGATGCGATGGATCGCTTCAAGCGCGGAAATGGTCGAACCCCGTCATTTTCTCCCAACCTTGCGCCGCTGTTTCAGGAGGCCTGGTTGCTCAGCTCCATGCTGCTTGGGGAGCAGCAGGTGCGATCGGGAACGCTACTGCTTGCCTTGCTGGAAGTCGACAGTTTGCGGGGCCTGCTGCTTGAATCCGCTCCCGGTCTTCTCCAGATACCGCGCGATACGCTTAGGAAAGACCTGGCCGATCTTCTGGTCACGTCAAACGAGGATGCCGGCGGCGCTACCCGCGCAACACAAGCCATACCGCCATTGCCGAACGCGTCCACTCCAGCTGTGCAAGCCTCAGCCATTCAGATGCCAAGTGTTCGCCGCGGATCTGGAAATACGCCGTCGCTTGACCAGTACACCGTTGACATGACCCAACTGGCACGCGACGGAAAAATTGACCCCATCCGGGGGCGTGACGCCGAGATTCGGCAGATAGTCGATGTATTGCTTCGACGGAGACAAAATAATCCCATCCTTACCGGCGAAGCGGGCGTGGGAAAAACCGCTGTGGTTGAGGGGTTTGCGCAGAGGGTCGTCATGGGGGATGTGCCTCCAACTCTGCAAAAGGTATCCGTCAGGATGTTGGATTTGGGCCTGCTCCAGGCTGGCGCGGGCGTCAAAGGCGAATTCGAGAATCGGCTGAAGTCCGTTATCTCTGAGGTGAAAGCTTCCCCTGTTCCAGTTATTCTGTTTATCGATGAAGCCCATCAGCTCATTGGCGCCGGGGGCACTGAAGGACAAGGGGATGCCGCCAATTTACTCAAGCCCGCCTTGGCGCGCGGTGAACTTCGCACTATTGCCGCTACCACATGGGCAGAGTACAAGAAGTATGTGGAACGTGATCCCGCACTTGCCCGCCGGTTCCAGGTCGTGAAAGTGGAGGAGCCTTCCGAGGAGGTTGCAATCGACATGCTCAGAGGCATGGTTGCGACGCTTCAGACCCATCATGCTGTTGAGATCCTGGACGAGGCGGTAAGAGAGGCCGTCAAGCTTTCACATCGCTATATTTCGGGACGGCAACTCCCAGACAAGGCGATCAGCGTTCTCGACACGGCGTGTGCCCGAGTGGCCATTGGTCAAAATGGGTTACCACTTGAGATACAGGACGTCGCGCGTGACATATCCACGGCGGAAAACAAGCTCCGAATCCTGCGCCACGAGGCCGCCACCGGAAGGGAGTCCGAAGGCGCTCAAGAGGTACTGACGAGGGACTTGGACGGACTCCGGCAGAGATACAAGCGCCTGCATGACAAATTGAGTGAAGAGAAAGGCGCCGTTGCGGAAATCGTGGCGCTACGCAAACGCATCGCCGATAACCTGGGTTCTCCGGAATCGGGCGATGGTCCTGACGAGTATGAATGGATGAAGGCCAGTCTCCAGCGGCTTGAGAAGGGCCTTGAAGCAGTGCAGAGCGACGAACCCATGGTTCCGGTTTGTGTGGATGCAAGCGTGGTTGCGCAGGTTATCTCGGGCTGGACTGGCATTCCCGTCGGGCGCATGTTGGCGGACGAGTTGCACACTGTTCTGAATCTCAAAGAAAGGCTGCGCGAGCGTGTGGTGGGTCAGGATCAGGCTCTCGACGCCATTGCCCGGCGGGTACGAACCTTTCGAGCTGATCTCGACGACCCTGGCAAGCCCGTCGGTGTTTTCCTTTTGGTCGGGCCAAGCGGAGTGGGCAAGACGGAGACCGCATTTGCGTTGGCAGATGTTCTGTATGGCGGCGAGCGCAACATGGTGACGGTCAACATGTCCGAATTCCAGGAGGCGCACACGGTCTCCAGTCTCAAGGGAGCCCCTCCCGGGTATGTCGGATATGGCCGTGGCGGGGTGCTGACCGAGGCGGTGCGCAGGCGCCCGTACAGCGTGGTGTTGCTTGACGAAATGGAAAAGGCGCACCCTGACGTTCTGGAGCTCTTCTTTCAGGTATTCGACAAGGGCACGATGGAAGACGGCGAAGGTCTATCGATTGACTTCAAAAACACCTTGATCCTGCTGACCTCCAATGCGGCCCAAGATGTGATCACCGACGCCTGCGAAGGAGGCCGACGTCCGGATTTGCAGGATCTTGCAGACCGCCTGCGTCCAGCCTTGCTTCGCCAGTTCTCGCCCGCATTCCTCGGCCGGATGGTTCTGGTGCCCTACTACCCCCTGGGGGATGAGCAAATCCAGTCAATTGTGAACCTCAAGTTGGGCAAGCTTGCCCAACGTTTCTTAAGGAATCACAAAGCAACTTTTACGTGGGATGCCGAGGTTTCGGGGGCCATCGGGGCGCGATGTACTGAAGTGGACAGTGGTGCTCGGAATGTGGATCACATCCTGACCCAGGCAGTTTTGCCGGAATTGTCGCGCCTGGTGCTGGAGCGGATATCCATGGCCGATCCATTTGACAGCGTTCACATGAGCATGAGCCCTGACGGCATGTTCTGTTTCCAGTTCGGTCCGTCCCGGCTCGGATAGTTCAGCATGAGATCCGGCTTTACTCAATCGGGTGCGTTTTTGTCGGTAACGACCCCTATGGGTGCGGACGCCTTGCTTCTGGATGCATTCGACGGAACCGAAGTCATTTCCCAGCCATTCCGGTTTTCCCTTGCGATGCGTTCCGCGAACGCGGGGCTGGATGCCAGCGCCATTGTGGGGGCTGCTGCCACCGTGAAATTGGCTCTTGCGAATGGGCCCGTTCGGTACTTCAACGGGATCGTCTCCAGATTTGTGCATGCCGGTGGAGATCGCGAATTTTCTGCTTATTCGGCTGAGTTGGTGCCAAAACTCTGGCTGTTGACGCTGAGCCGCAATCGAGTCATTTACCAAAACAAGACCGCAGCAGACATCATCAAAGCGGTTCTGGGCGAATTCGGGGTGACGTTTGACGCCAAGCTCACCGGGACCTATCCCACAAGGGAGTATTGCGTCCAGCATGACGAAACAGCCTTGGAGTTCATCTCTCGCTTGATGGAGGAAGAGGGGATTTTCTACTTCTTCACATTCGCGGATGGCGTGCACACGATGGTACTCGGCGATGCGTCCAGTGCTCACATGGCCTGTCCGAACGTGAGCACCTTGCGCTACCAGCCTCTCACAGGAGGGGGGCGCGAAATGGTGGATGTGATTAACAGGCTGGAATTTGAGAGCAGGCTTGTTACTCAGCAATACACCTCGAACGACTACGACTACCTCAAGCCGACGACGTCCCTGCTGGCAGATCAGACTGGTACATCCGGCAAGGGCGCGCGATTCGAATACCCAGGAGGGCATGTCGTTCTTGCGGACGGAACGCAGCGCGCCAAGGTTCGCGTTCAGGCCGAACAGGTGCAGAGCGCCATACTCCGGGGCCAAAGTTACTGCTACTCCCTCTGCGCGGGTACGAAATTCACTTTGGCGGGGCATTCGCGCACCTCCCTCAATGTGGCGCATGTTCTGCGCGTTGTGACCCATTCCGCCAGCGACCAGAGGTACAGCAACTCTTTCGAGGCGTTTGTCGCCACCGTGCCTTTCCGTCCCGCCCGTACGACGCCGCGCCCCCGCGTCACCGGAAGCCAAATTGCAACCGTTGTGGGTCCCAGCGGAGAGGAAATCTGGACGGACAAGCACGGGCGGATCAAAGTCCAGTTCCCTTGGGATCGCGTCGGAAAGAAGGACGAGAACAGCTCTTGTTGGGTCCGCGTATCCCAAACATGGGCAGGACAGGGATGGGGCGCCTTGTTCCTGCCGCGTATCGGACAGGAGGTCATCATCAGTTACGTGGATGGAGATCCTGACCGACCGCTTATCACGGGCAGCGTCTACAACGCCGAGAAGACACCGCCTGTGACCTTGCCTTCCATGCAGACCCAAAGCACCATCAAGTCGCGGTCATCCAAGCAGGGAAGCGCAGGCAATGAAATCCGGTTTGAAGACAAGAAGGACTCGGAGGAGTTCTACTTTCATGCGCAGAAGGATATGAAAGTGGAGGTTGAGAATGCGCTGACGACCACAGTCAAGGCTGGCGCGGAGGTGCACACGCTCGAGAAAGGCGATCGGACGGTTGACGTGCAGACTGGCAAGGAAACGCACAACGTCAAGGGAACCCGCGAAGTTACTGTGACGGGCAACGAGACGCACACCGACAAGGCGGACTACACGCACAAGGTCACGGGAAACTATGAGCTCAAGGTGACTGGCAACCTTGTCATTGATGTCACGGGCTCCGTCACCATCAAATCCGCGAAAGATATCTCCATCAAAGCAGGCACCACTCTGCAGGCCGAGGCTGGCACGGCATTGACCAACAAGGCCGGCACGGCACTCACCAACCAGGCGGGCACGGCGTTGACCAATAAAGCGGGGCTTGACCTGACCAACCAGGCCGGCACGGGGCTCAAGAACAAAGCCGGGACAACACTTGACAACGAAGGTGCGATGGTGACGAACAAGGCATCTGCAATGCAGACGGTTGATGGTGGCGGGATGTTGACCCTCAAAGGCGGGCTGGTGAAGATCAATTGATATGAGTGCGGACGTTTCATCTGACTCCCTTCGAACGGCCAACGCCGGCGAAGGCGTGCCTGCGCAACCCGTGGTTGCCGAGATTGTTGTGCTTGAGCAACGTGGCGAGGATGGCAACTTGGTCAGTCGTACCCAGTTCATGAATGGGGTGCCCGAAGGCGAAATGACCTGCTTTGGAGCAGATCAGCGACCGACGATGCAAGCGACATATCAACGGGGCGTCCTGAATGGATGTTCACGCTCCTGGGATGACAAGGGGCAACTGGTTCAGGAGGCAAACTACCGCAATGGCTTGCAGCATGGCTTGACCCGGGTTTTTGCTGGAGGACGCCTGCTGTCGGAGCAGGTTTTCGCGAATGGCCTTCTGCATGGACCGACTTCCTCTTACGCAGAGGCGGGATTCCCTGTCTGCAAAATGCAGTACGTCCTCGGTGAAATCGAGGGAGAAGCCCTTTTTTTCCATGAAGGATTGATTGTTCGCCGAGCCAATTACAGGCGTGGGCTTCTTGACGGGGAGACGATCGACTACGATCGTGACGAGACAAAGATTCAGAGTGCGGAATACTCGGCCAACCTGCTGAACGGATGGGTGCGCAGGTACTGGCCAAACGGCCAGGTGATGGAGGAACAGCAATACCGTCAGGGTAAGCCCACCAGCAAGCCGCGGAGATTCAATAGCAAGGGGGCAGAGCAGAATGACGAGGCCGCGCAGCAGAGCCTGATGCAGCGCCTAGAGAAACTTGTGAGGGGTTGAGGATGGCAATTCAGGCGGCGGCAGGGGCGATGCTGCAATGCAGTTTCGGCGTTGCGCCGGGAGCATTGTCGGTGTTGCCGCTCAATCGCGTCATGACAGGTGGTCCACCGGGAGGAAACATCATGGACAACAAGCCGATGGTGAACGTCGCGCCGTTTGGCATGTGTACGTCTCCTTCGAATCCCATGGTTGCCGCCGCCACGGCTGCTGCGCTCGGTGTTCTGACGCCCATGCCGTGTATTCCGGTTACCGTGGCTCCTTGGGTGCCGGGTGCTCCGACCGTGCTGATTGGCAACATGCCCGCGTTACAGAATTCGTGCAAGTTGATGTGCAATTGGGGCGGGGTGATTCAGATGCTTGTGCCCGGTCAGTTCACCGTGATGGTGCCTTGAACGCTGGAGCTTTCGATGCAATACACCGTGTCAATGACTACTCGCATGCTGGCCCTGGCAGCGCTCTGCCTCTTCCTCTTGTGCATCCTGCTTTTTTTGCTGGGCGTCGAAATTGGCAAACGATGGGGAGTGCCAAGACCAACCCTGCCCGCCATCGCGGAGCCTGCTGTGCCAAGCGCGCCGGCGGTGCCGGCAGTGCACGCCCCGCCGGTTCAATCGCCCGATCTGGCGCCTGTTTCTGTCAAACCATAAAGAACTTGGGATCTTCAATGCCTTCAAATTACTTCCAGACAGATTTCCGTCGCCGAATCTTCGCTTGGCTCGGCGGGGTTTTATTGACGTTGGGCATCGCTATTGGCGGCACCCAGTCCTACGCGCAAGCTCCCTCGACGAAGATAGTGGCGCCTGCAGCCGCACCGCTCGCACCAGCCTCTGCGCCTGCGGCGCAGGCCGTTCAAGCCGCGCTGTCCATGTCGCCTGCCCCTGGTCTTGTCAAGGTGCCCGATGGCCGATTGCTGGCCCCAGATATCGCCCGAATCGTCACCCGGGGCGAATTGGTTGTGGCGATGCTGGGTGCCAACACCCCTCCCTTTTTCTATGAGAAAAATGGTGAGTGGGTTGGCCTTGAGGTGGATCTGGCGAAACTGATTGCCGAGGAGCTGGGTGTCAAGGTGAGATTCAACCGCGAGGCCAAGACCTTCAACGCGGTTGTGGACATCATTGCGCGAGGAGAAGCCGACATCGCAGTGAGCAAGCTCTCCCGGACGCTCGCTCGCGCGCAAGTCATCAGCTTCAGCCAGCCGTATCTGACGCTCAACCACGCCTTGATCCTTAACCGGGTCAAGTTCGCCCAGTTTGCCCGTGACCGCGCGCTACCTCAGGTGATCCGGGGATTCACCGGTAGCATTGGTGTCATTGCCAAATCCTCATTCTCGTACTATGCAAAACGGAACTTTCCCAATGCCAAAGTCATGGAATATCCGAGCTGGGATGACGTGCTGAAGGCGCTGGAGCGTGGGGATGTGATCGGAGCCTATCGTGACGAATTCGAGGTGAAGCGGCTGTTGAAGATTGATCCGACGGCCTCGCTGGTTCTTCGCACGGTGACCTTCAAAGACCTGGAAGATACCCTGGGAATTGCCGTTGGCATCCACGACCAGGTCCTGCTAGCGTTCATCAATGAGTTCCTTGTGCAAAGAACAGACAAGCTGAATATCAACAAGGTCCTGGCGGCCGTCGAAAAATAAAGAGCGAGGATCAACAAATGGACTCCAAAAAGCTGTACGCGCTTGCGCTCAATCCCTGGGTTGTCATGGGGAGCCTCACGGCGGGATTCGCGCTTGGGACGCTGGCCCCCGAAGTTGGAATCAAATTGGGATTTCTGGGAGACATCTACGTAGACCTGCTGAAAATGATCACGCTGCCATTCATGGTTTCGGCGGTCATCTTCAGTCTCCAGCGCCTTTTCCGCGAGGGGGGAACGGGAAAGCTGTTGTGGCGCGTCCTGGCGGTGTTCATGGCGTTTTCCGTCGCGGTGGCCATCCTGGGCGCTCTTACCCTGTTGATCATGCGTCCAGGAGAGAACCTGTCCAGCGCGACCATGCAGACCTTTGGGCAGATCGTCGGGAATGATCTCAACTCAAGTGACACGGTCATGAGCCTTCAGGGAACAGATGCGGTAAAGAAATCCATTGGGTTCACGGAGGTGCTATTGAGCCTGGTGCCCACGAATATCTTTTCGGCACTTGCGAATGGGGACACACTCAAGGCGCTGGTGTTTGCCATGCTCTTCGGACTTGCCGTCGGGCATGTCCCTTCCCGCATTTCAGACGGATTGACTCATTCGCTTGAGACCATTTATCACTCGTGCCAGACTCTGGTGCGCTGGTTGAACTATCCGCTCCCACTAATCCTTTTCTGCATGAGTGCGGCGCAGTTGGGGAAAACAGGTGTGGGCCCGCTGCAGGCGATGATCCAGTTTGTTGTGGCGTTCTTCGTTGCATCCGCGATTGTTCTGGTTATCGCCGCTGTCATCATCTGGCGCCGTTCCAACAACTCCTTCGGCCAGACCTTGAATGCCTTGAGGGGGCCGTTTGCCCTGGCTCTGGCCACCCGAAGCAGCGCAACATGCATGCCCATCATGATCGAGAGTCTGGCAGACCGCCTGGGCTTTGCCCGGTCCAGAGTAGAGTTGCTGGTCCCCCTCACGGTGTCGCTACTGCGGGTGGGACCTGTGATTTACTATGTCTGCGCCACACTCTTTATCGCGCAGCTGTATGGACGGGCTTTAAGCCCATCCGACGTAGGGATTGTCATGGCGGCCTCGGTCCTCGCCGGATTTGCCTCGGCAGGCATGACCGGGTTGGTGACCGTGTCACTCGTCGGCATGACGTGCACCTACCTCGGCCTGCCGTTCGAGGCTGCCTTTATCCTGTTCCTCGCTGTAGACCCTATTTGCGACATGCTACGCACCTTGGTTCTGGTGATCGGAAATACCGCCGCGGTCTCCCTGATCTGCCCCAAGCCACTCAAGATCTGATGCAGACCTTGTCCGGCGTCGTGGCATCTCATCCACATTGCATGGAGGGTTGACCATGTCCCGCATTGGCGTCTTTGGTGGCATGGGGCCGTCGGCGACGGTGGACTTTCTGGACAAGTTGGTCAGGCTCACTCCGGCGGCCCGTGACCAGGAACATATCCCGACCATTGTGGCGTGCCTGCCCCATATCCACGATCGATCCCGTTCAATTCTAGGGTTAGGTCCCGATCCTCTTCCTCAGCTACTGTTGGGGATTGATTTCCTCAATGATTCCGCGGTGGGCGTGATCGCCATTCCCTGCAATTCGTCCCACCATTGGTATGAGCAGATGAGTGCGCGAAGTCGGGTACCCATCCTTCATATTGCCGAAGCCTGCGTGGCGGCCCTTCCCGATTCTGGTGCGGCAACCGCGCGAGTTGCGGTTCTAGCGACTCGTGGTGCGCTGGCTTCCGGCTTTTATCAGCGCGCGCTCAAGGCCCGAGATATTGAATTTCTGACCCCTGATCCGCAGATCGCGCAACCCTGCGTCGATGACTGCATCAGGGAAATCAAGGGGGGAGAAATGGAGGCCGGAGGCAAAAGTCTCCGGCGGGCCCTTCAGATGGCGGCAGATCAGGGGGCAACCGCCGTGATCATGGGATGCACCGAAATTCCCATCGCTGCGCGATACGCGGGGCCGTCTCCTCTTCAACTCATTGATAGCTCACTCGAGCTTGCCCGGGCGAGCGTCAACTATGCGCTCGAACGAGGCTGGAACAGGGTGGGATGGGATTCCTGAAGACCTTTGCAAGCAGTCCGGCGGCGCTTCTTGCGTGCTTGATCGCGGGCGCCATGGTGGGACGTTTCTATCCGGGGTTGTCCACGTATGCCACGACGCTGAGTCAGGTGTACCTTGGCATTGTCAGCATGGCGGCGTTGCCGTTACTGCTCGTGGCCACGTTTTTCGGGCTGCGCCAGACCCTGAGTCTGCCGCAGCCGGGAGGGCGCGTCGTCATGATTCTGGCGTGGGCCGTGGCGCTTGTGGCCATCTGCGCCCTTGCCGGAACCGTTGCCGGGGCAATCGTCATGCCCGGTCAGAATTTGCCCCAGGAAACGCGCGCCTATCTGGGGTCCATGGTTCAGGCGTCAGGCGGGGAGGCCGAGAACTCGGAGATTTTCCTGATTGGCACGGAGGCGACTGTCGCCGAGTCGCCCGAGCAGTGGTTCAGGACAATATTTCCGGACAATTTCTTTCGAGTTCTGGTTGATGGGCGTTCACTGGGGATCCTCTTGTGTGCCATCCTTTTTGGTCTGGCATTCGCGGTCTTGAGCAAGAGTCAGAACAGTGCATTGACAGGCATCTTCGAGGCGATCTACCGGGCGCTGGAGATCATCATTTCCAAGGTCAACCTGTTCATCCCCGTGCTGGTCTTCGGCACTGCAGCCTACTTTTCGGCAGAAACGGAATCGAGCACAGTCGTCGCCATGCAAAGTTTTCTGCTTTGCTTTGTTCCGTTGTCGCTGGCCATGTCCGGTCTTGCCGCGCTTGTCATTGGACAGCGGGCCGGGCTGTCCGGCTTGCAGGTCCTCGCTGCATTGAAGGCCCCGGCGTTGATCAGCCTGACATCGTCAAGTACAACAGCCAGTATCCCCGACACCATCGAGGCCATGAGCACGAAGCTGGGCTTCAGCCGGGGCATCGTGGAACTGGTCACGCCCATATCTTCGGTTTTCCTGCGGTGTGGCTCGGCGCTTTACTATGCCTTGCTGGCCGTGTTTGTCGCCAACCTGTACGGGCGCGCCCTGACGCCGGACCAATTGATGACCATTTGCCTGGGGGCCTGTATCGCGTCCTTTGCCTCAGCCGGGAACAACAGTTTTGCCAATGTCGGATTTGCCGGTATGGTGCTCTCAATGCTGCAATTGCCGATTGAGGCCGCGCTTGCGTTATTTGTGGCGATAGACTTGATCTGTGAGGCCCCTCGCAATCTGCTGACATTGATGTTCAGCTGCCTGCTGATGGCACTGGTGTCCCGGGGGTTGCCCTCTGAGCGTGCGGCGGCCGGCGAGGCGGGTCCGTCACAAGGGCCGCAGCCCATCCGCTTTGTGTTCACCCGCGGCGATCTTATGATCGCCGCTGTGTGTTCCGTGGCGGTGATGCTGCTGATTGTCGTCCTGGGCATTGGGATAGGCATGCGGCGCGGTGATGACTCCACAAGCCGCGGTTCCATGGTGGGTGGTTCAGGTGCCCCCGTACAAATCGAAACTAGGTGATGAAGCGAGCACTTTTTCTCAGGATGGGACTTGCCTCGGTGGCCCTTGGCGCACTGGGCGGTTGCGGCGTTGTTGGCAAAATGATGAATCTGGTGGGATTCAAAGGAACGAGGCTGGCATGGAAGGAGGTTGTGATATCCGCGACACAAGGGGCCAACCAGAACACCCCTGTGGCCGTCGATATCGTGCTGGTGATGGAGCAGGGGGCCATTGAGAAGCTGTCAGCGCTTTCGGCCTCCCGGTGGTTCGCCAGTCGCACGGATTTGCTGAAAACCTTTCCCGGCGAGTTTTCCTTCCAGAGCTGGGAGGTCACGCCGGGTCAAACCCTGCGGTTGCCGGGCGCGACTTTTGGGTCACCCAGTGTTCTCACGGTGTTTGTTTTTGCTGACTACCTGGCGCCTGGTGAGCACAGAATAAGGGTGGATGACCTGCAAAACGGGATAATGATTGCGCTGGCGCCGCTGGGGTTCTCGGTGTCGCCTTACAAAGTCGAATGATGGAGGCCGTTTGAAGCTATCTCATCTGCGTCTCGCGGAGAGCGGGAATGATTAGACTGCCCACAGTGCCGTTAAGGATTGAGTGGCACGAGGGCATGCTTCTCGCGCCCCAGCACTTCCAGCAGACCTCAGCGCGTCTTGACGAGCTGGTGGCGTGGCACACGCTCGCCGTCTCTCCTTTCGGTTGGGGTGTCCGCAAACTGACTTTCGACTCGGCACTGTTGCCAGCGGGGCTGCTTCGCGTTCGCCATCTGGACGCGATCATGCCTGACGGCACGGCGATCAGTTTCTCGTCCGAGGACTCCTTGCACGGAAGCCTGGAGTTGGACCTGGCCGAATTCATGCCCCAGTTGGAGCTGGGCCCGCTCAACGTCTACGTCACGCTACCTGTCATGCGCAGCAGCCGTGATCGTGCCGCGCCTTCCAGATTCCGCTCAGTGGCCAGCCCGCCGGTTGAGGACGAGGTCTCGGAGGCAATGGCCGCGGATCTCCCCCGGCTGGTGCCGAATCTCAGCTTGTGCGCCGGTGACGTCCCCTCCGGGCTTCATGTGCATTTTCGATTGGGAACGGTCTTCAAGGACAACGAGCTGATCAAGATGGGGGCTGCATTGCCCCCGTTGCTTGAGGTCCCCAAGGATGGCCAGCTCTGGGAGCGCGTGGCTGAATTCGCGGGTCAGCTGCGCGCCAAGGCGGCTTTTGTGGCCAAGCAGACGGCTGTTCCGTCCTCCAAGGCGGAGGATCGGCTGGCCTATCTCGAGCAAAAGGAACGTCTGCGTAATCTCCTGACGGGATTGCCACAAGTTGAAGCGGTGCTCAGAACGCCGGGATTGCATCCCTATGCGCTCTATGTTTCCCTGTGTGCCCTGCTGGGCCCCTTGAGCATGTTGAAGCCTGGCGCCCTGCCACCGGTTCCGCCGGCGTATGACCATGCTGATCCATTGGCGACCATGACGCCCCTGATCACTGCTCTGCAGGATGCGCTGCAGGAGGTCAGCCAGGAATATCGCGAGGTCAAGTTCGAGTTCAAGCATGGCGCCTACGAACTTGTGCTGCTTCCCGAGTGGATCGACAAGCGGCTCGTGGTTGGCTTGCGCGGACAACCCGAAAAAGACCTCGCGGCCTGGATTGAAGGCGCCATCGTCGGCTCGCAATCCGCGTACGCTTCGTTGCGCGAGCGGCGTGTGCTCGGCGCGCCCCGTTCCCGAATTGATGTCGCCGAGGAACTGGGAGTCAGGGCGAGTTCGGGTTACACGCTATTTGCAATCCAGGTCAGCGCGGGGCTGACCGTCCCATCGCAGCCTTTGATCATCAGTAACTCGGCGGAAAGTGCTGCCGCGCAGCGACCTCAGGAATTGGTCCTGTTCGTCAAGGGCTGAGAGCCGGAAAGACACAGCAAGCACCATGGCACGACAGACATCGGAAAGGGCGGACGACGATCATCTGGTTCAGCAGTTTCGTTCGTTCTTTGACGAGGTCTCCAAGGCCCAGTTGCGGGCCATGGAGGCGCGGGAGGCGGATCCTGACGCCGCAGCCCAGGCCCTGAGCCGGCATCTGGAGAACCTGATTGAATTGCAGACACTGGAGTCCAAGCGCGAAGGTAGCCGGTTTGAGCTGGAAAGCATCGCTGACGCCAGGTATCTCAAGGCCGCCCTTGCTGATGAAATACTTTTGAACACCGCGTGGGTGGGCCGAGAAAGCTGGACCACCCATCTGCTGGAGGCATCGCTTTTCCGGACCAGCGTTGCCGGGGAAAGAATTTTCGAGCGGATCGAGGAAGTGCTTTCAAACCGGGAGCCTTCCCGGCGCGACATTGCCAGGCTCTATCTGTTCGCGCTTGCCTTGGGCTTTCAGGGCAAGTATCGCGGGGCAAGTGAGTCAGCGCGGTTTGCCGGATATCGCGAGGAACTGTTCCAGTTTGTCTACCAGCGGCCCCCCGAGTTGTCTGGGCGGGACCGGGTGCTGTCTGACCGTGCCTATGCCAGCACGCTTTCCCATATTGCTCCCCGAAAATTACCTACCCTGAGTCGCTGGACCGTGGGGTTTTTTCTCGGGCTGCTGGCATTGCTGGCGATCTCGGAGATGCTTTGGCTTTGGCAGTCCTGGCCTGTTCGTCAGGTGTTGCAAACCGGGCAGACCGGCGTGACGGAGCGATCCAGATGACGGCGATTCGCATCGGATCGTGGAGAGGGCGTCATGCTGCGGGATAACCTGTTCTTGGCCTCCCTCGGGGTCCTCATTGCACTGGTCCTGGTGGTGCTGGGCCTGGTGCTGTACTTCGCGGTCCGACGCTCGGCCACCAAGGCTTCAAGCGACCCCAAAATTGCCCGGCTACGGTTCGATTCCCTGCGCAGCTCTTTCCGGCAGGCGGTCGAGCTGATCGAGCAGAACATTGCCTCACGATCGGAGCGCTACAGCATCCCCTGGGTGATGGTCCTCAACGAGGGGGCGAGTCAGCACCAGTTGCCCATTGAGCAGTCGGGTGTGGCCAGCGCGCTCAGCACGGAGGCGGCCATGGCCGCAACCGCGCAGGGCCTGTCCTGGCACTTCTTTGACCGGGGCGTCGTGATTGACATTCAGGGCGCGTACCTTGGGTCGCCCGATGACGAGGATGCAGCCGAAAAGCCGTGGGACGAATTCCTGGGGTTGTGCCGCAAATACCGCCCCCAGCGCCCCTTCGATTCGGTGGTCATCACGGTCCCGGCTGGTCTCCTGCTGGACGACAACCCCGACGCCCGGCTCGAACTGGGGAAGCTGGCCAAGCTCGCCCATCGGCGGCTGTGGCTTGCCCAAAACCGGTTCGCGATGCGCTTCGCAGTTTATGTGGTGGTGTCCGAGTGCGAGGAGATCGAAGGATTTGTGCAGTTTGCCCGCGCTGTCCCGGAAGCCGTGCGTGCCAGCATGCTTGGCTGGTCCTCTCCCTTTGACCTGTCCACGACGTATCAATCGGCCTGGGTACGTGACGGCGTCGATGCGGTCGTTCGCACCGTATCGGATACCAGCGCGGAACTGTTTGCACTCAACACAGCGGCAGAGGACGCCGGCAAATTCTTCCTGTTGCCCTCCCGCATTGACAAGATCAAGTCGCAACTGCAGCTGTATGTGGACGAGTTGATGCGGCCCAGCGCCTATCACGAGCCCTTCTTCTTCCGCGGAATCTACCTTACGGGTGACAGCAGCGAATCCGCTCAAAAAGCGCTGTCGATGGAGTCTGGCGCGGTTGCCGGCGGGGCTCCCCCTGAATCAGGCGCAGACCTGGTGTCGCAGCTCATGCGGGAGCCCGCATTCCTGAGGGATCTTTTCGAGAAAAAGATATTTCTTGAATATGGACTGGCAAGACCTTCGCGCCAGCAATTGAGCCGGCCCGTCCTGAGTCGGGCGATGCGCTGGGCTGCCATCGCCATATTGGGAACCTGGAGCATCGGGTTGGTTGTGGCCACGGTCCAGCTGGACACCCGCCATACCGAGCTCGCCAAGGCCATTGAACAGCTCCAGGCGGATGCAAATTTCCGTGCCAAAGCGGCGGAGCGCGGCGAGGTCATTCCTACCGACTGGTACCGCCGCAAGGCGCTGGCCCTGTTGGCTGCGATCGAGAAGCTCGGCGTCGACACACCCTGGACGGTATTCATGCCCGGCTCGTGGCGCATGTTCGACGATCTCGAGGAGCGTGCCGCGGAGCGCATTGAGCGGGAGTTTGGTGAGATCGCCATCAATACCTTGAGGCGGGAGTTGTATGCGCGCGCGGCTGATCTCACGGGAGTCAGCCAGGACAGCAGCACAGCGGAGCTGATTATTGGCGGTGAATGTGCTGTGCCCTCCGGCATTGCGGCCATTGCCGGAGCCCCGCGAAGGGCGACCCTGGCGGTCGAGGATCTGCCCGAGTTTTCCGCCATGCTGCAGTACCTGTCGTCGGTGGAGCAACTGGACCATGCGATCCAGGCCATGCTGCGACTCCAGAAACCGAGCCAGAATGAAGCCAATGACCTGCGGCTCCTCGTCAAGTACGCGTTGGGAGCCGAGTTGCCCGGCAATATTTCCCGGAGCATCATGTTCTTTCGGGGCGGTCCGGCCACCCTCAGTCTGACCCCCATCCAGCAAGCGGTCAGGTGCACCCTGGGCAAGGGGATGAGTGCCCTGGAAACGCGCCTTTTTGTCAACAATGACCTCCTGGTTTCGGAACAGCGCCTCAGCAAACTGGCTGTCAGGTTGTTTGTGGCCGACGGCGCCCCGACAGGTTTTGCGCAGACCGTTGACGCCTACCGAGACGTTTTGGCGGCCATCAAGGAGCAGGAAGTGCTCCTGGCCTCCGGCAAGGGCGGCTGGATGCGGCAGCTTTCATTGAATCTTGGCGCCGCCTACGATCGTTTGATGGTGCGCATTGCCCAGGTCCGGTTGATGGGGCCTGACGTGGCCGATCAGTCGCGCCTGCAAACTGCCCTGGCATTCCAGAGGTTCAGCGCCGACTTCTCCGCCCGCCTGGGGGGTGATGCGCAAGGGGGCGTCATCTGGCTGGACAAGGAGGCGCGCTTCACCTTGTCCAGTGACAGGCTGGCACTGCGTGATGCCCTTGTCGGTTTGCTGAACCAGCCGTTCATGACCAATCCCCGTGACCGCGAACTTCCCGATGTGGCGACCTCGCAAGCCTCCATCGTCTGGGATACGCAGCGCCTTGACCAGGCCCTGGCATTGGGTGATGTGCGCAAGCGGTACATGACCGAGGGGTTGCCGAAATTCCCCCCGGCGGTGCGAGCCAGCGTGGAAGCCTTTGTAAACGCACAGTTCGCCCGCCTGGTGAGTGACCAGGTCAATGAGGCCCTCTCGGTGACTGCCAGGCCTGAGCCTGGCGCCGCGGCGGATGTCGCGTCATTTGATGCCTCGCGGTCCCGCCTGATCAAGATCCAGGCCCTGCTGGGCGAGCTGGGGGCCCGTGGCAAGGCCGACGATCTTCGGGGGCTGATTTCGCGCGATGCGATCGCCCGCTTGCGCTACGTGGATGAAAGCCTGAGCCGTTCCGAGCTTTACTCGATCCGGGGAAGGGATTTCAAGAGCTGGAACGGCGAGAAAGGGCCGCTGCTGCAGGCGTTTGGCGTGCAGGACGTGGCGGGCATGCAGCAGTACCTTGCCCAGCAGTTCAACCGCGCGGACACCCTGGACAAACAGGCAGAAAGCTATATCGCCTCGCTCGACCTGCCCGCGCCTGGGCCGATCACGCTGCGGTGGCAGGCCATTCACCGCGACCTCGAACGCTACCGGCTCAAGAATCCCAACAGCAGCCTGGTGCTTCTCGAGCAGTTCTTGCTGACTCTGGGCCCCGAGCTCGACCGTTCCAACTGCACCGAAAAGCTCGCGGGGAAGGGGCCTGGCAGTCGGGCGGCGGACTATTTCGCAGAGCGCTATCAGCATATCTACACGAGCCTTGTGGCGCGGTGTGGTGAGTTGCGCGCACGCGACCAGCAGGAACAATGGGCGAGCTTCGCCGGCAACTTCAACCGGGCTGCGGCAGGGCGGCTGCCGTTCAGCCAGTCCGTGTCCCGGGACGTTGCGCCGGCCGATTTTGACGAGGTGGGCCAGCTCATCAAGTCTTTTGACCGGGCCGCACGCACGCTGAAGGACATCACCGCCGATGTCGGGGTACGCAGTAGCCAGCAAGCGCTTGCTGCCAAGCGCTTTGTGGATCAGTTTGAACGGGCGAAGGCCTTCCTGCTGCCTCTGTACCCGACTGAAGACGGTGCTGCATCGGGTTATGACGTCGCCGTTGAATTCCGGGCCAACCAGCAAGCGGAAATCGACGGAAACAAGGTCATCGACTGGACGCTGGAAATCGGCGGGCAGGTCCTTCGGCTACGTGATGGCCCGAAGGTTCTCAAGTGGGAGCCGGGGACTCCTGTGACGCTGACCCTGCGCCTGGCCAAGGATTCGCCCGTGGTTCCTGTTCCCGATCCCCAGCAGCCTGCATTGCTTGCCGATGGCAAGGCGGTGGTTTTTCGCTACACGGATCCCTGGGCACTGATAACGATGATCCAGCGTCAGCGGGAGCCCGATGGTTCGCTGCGCGCCGATACCCGATCACAGCTATTGCGGATGGATTTCCCGCTGGTGAATGTGTCGGGCAATGACCTGCGTGCGCAGGGCATCGAGGCACGCTCCAGGGTCTATCTGCGATTGACCTTGTCGGCGGTGGGCAAGAAAACTCCGGTGGCCTGGCCTGGACTTTTCCCCGTCCGGGCGCCCGAATGGACCCGGCCGTAGCGCCGGGGAAAATACGATGGAACGTGAGCGGTTCGTCCCCGAAACGACGCCTTTGCTGGTGGCCATTGCCGCCAACGCACCCTGCGGCGTGTCCTTGCGCTACGACCCTGTGTTCCTCCAGTTGCGCCAGGCACGGGAGGAGGATGACCCGAGCTTGCCCATGGGCGAATGGGAGCGGCCACTCAAAAAGGCCGACTGGCGCGCGATCGCCAATCAATGCGCTGCGCTCCTGGCGTCCCGAAGCAAGGATGTCCAGCTGGCGGCCTGGTTGTGCGAGGCATGGACCCACCAGCACGGGATCGACGGCTTCGTTGCCGGCGTCGAAGTTCTGAACGGATTGACCGATCAATACTGGGACGAGGTCTATCCGCTCATCGAAGACGGCGATGCCGACCCCCGGGTCGCCCCGTTCGTGTGGATGAATGACAACCTGTCGATGGTGCTGAAGCTGCGTGTCCCGCTGCTGATGCTCCCGGACAGGCGCCCGCCCCAGTTGAGCCTGGCCGAATGGGAGGAGATTGTGGCGGGAGCCCCTCCCAAGGAGACGCAGGAGTCTGATCAGCCCCTCACCCGTGAATCGCTGATCGCGGCGGCTGACGGCAAGGGCGTTCAGTGGCTTGACGATCTTCGGTCGCGCCTTGAAGTGGCCATTCCCCAGTGGGATGCGCTGGCACGGAAACTGGACGAGAAGCTGGCGCTTGATGCGCCCAGTCTCGGAAAGGTCAGCGATGTGCTGCGGAAGATGCAGCGTGCCTGCGTGAGCCTCATGGATGGCCGCAGCCCCCAGTCGGCCGTTGTGGCACCGGCGTCCGCCGCCGCCATGGCCGACGTGCCCGATGTTTTGCCCGAGGAGCCCATGATGCCCGCCGAGGATTCTTTCGCCGGTGCCCCGCTGCAGGAGCCAGGCGTTTTGCCATCAGGACCCATTTCGAGCCGGGCCGAGGCCTACCGGCTGCTTGAAATGGCGGCGGAGTACCTGCAGCGTACCGAGCCCCACAGCCCGACTCCGTATCTGGTGAAGCGCGCGGTCACATGGGGCCAAATGTCCCTGGCCGATCTGATGCAGGAAATCGTGCGAGAAGAAGGTGACCTGAACCGGTACTTCTCCCTGCTCGGGCTGAATCTGCCCAGGGACTAGCCAGCTCAGGCGTTGCGAGAGCCCGCGGCGATGGCAGACGGCCCGAATCTGGTGCGGCTGGCGGGGATCGAACCCACGACCCTTGGCTTCGGAGGCCAATACTCTATCCACTGAGCTACAGCCGCATTGGCCTGAATCAGGCCAGCCCATCATTATCGCCTATCGCGCCGGGTGCCTGTTTTGGCCGACAGGCCCAGCCCGGCGAGAAACAGATCCATGGACTGCCGGCCCGTGGCGACGAGGTCAAATGCTTCCGGATCCAGCAACCAGTTCTGGATCAACCCGTCGATCAGTGCGTGCAGTCCACGCGCGGCCAGCGCCGGGGACGTCAACCGGACTCCTCGCGCCCTGGCCGCGAGGCGCAGGTCCTGCTGCATCCGGGTCAGGCATTCGCCGCGCACGTTCAGGTGCCGTTCGCGCACCGCGCTGAGTTCGTCCACATACTCGACTTTGTGCGTGACCACCTCGAAGACGCGCCGCGTCTGCGCGTCGCCCGCAATCCTGCCCAGGGCATGCAGCAGGGCCTGCCGCATGTGGACCAGGGGATCGACCTGGCCGTCAGGATCATCGCGCAACAGCGCGTTCTCCATGGGCAGGGTGACGCGCTCCATCATGGCATTGAACAAGTCGGCCTTGTCCCTGAAATGCCAGTAGATGGCGCCGCGTGAAGTGCCGGCGGCCTGGGCAATGTCGTGCAGGGAGGTGCGGGACACGCCCCGGTCCTGAAAAAGCAATTCAGCGCCATCCAGCAGGCGGTTGCGGGTCGCCAGGGCTTCTTCCTTGGTTCTGCGTGCCATGTGCTTTCGTTTGTCTCCTGTCAGGGGCCGTCAGCATGGGGCCCGCCACGCAATATACATTCATTCGTGTATGTTTATACTGGCGGCCTGCCCGTCGACAGCTGGCCGCCACCGGCCCGGCTGCCTCACCTCCCTAAGGAATGCTATGCCTGCCTTGAGCAACATCAAGCCTGTGACTCCCATGGTCCGTTCGCGCAATTCCCTCCTGTTCGCAGCGGTGGCTGCGGCGGCGATTTTGTCGGCGTGCGGCAAGACCGACGGCGGCGGCGGTCCATCCGCGCCGGCGATGCCGCCGGCCGAAGTGGGCGTCATCACCGTGGCGCCTGCCGATGTCGGACTGATCACTGAGCTGCCGGGCCGTCTTGAGGCTTCGCGGGTGGCGCAGGTGCGCGCCCGGGCGGCTGGCATCCTGCAGCAGCGCCTGTTCCGGGAAGGCAGCGATGTGCGGGCCGGGCAGCCCCTGTTCCGCATCGACGCGGCGCCCTATGCGGCGGCCTATGAAAGTGCCCGGGCGGCGATGGCCAAGGGTGAGGCCAACCTGGCCCAGGCCACCGGCCTGGTCGAGCGTTACAAGCCCCTGGTCGAAGCCAATGCCATCAGCAAGCAGGACTACGCCAATGCGCTGACTGCGCAGAAACAGGCGGAGGCCGACCTGGCCATGAGCAAGGCCGCCGTCCAGACCGCCAAAATCAACCTCGACTACGCTGCGGTCACGGCGCCCATCTCGGGGCGCATTGGCCGAGCGCTGGTGACCGAAGGTGCCCTGGTGGGGCAGGGCGAAGCGACCCAGCTCGCCGTCATCCAGCAGATCGACCCGATGTACGTGAACTTCACCCAGTCCGCCGCCGAGGTTCTCAACCTCAGGCGCGCGCTGGAGAGCGGCCAGTTCAAGCGGGCCAACGGCAACGAGGCCGCCAGCGTCCGGCTGGTGCTTGAAGACGGCACGGAATACAAGAAGCCGGGCAGGCTGCTGTTCTCGGACCTCACCGTGGACCCGACCAGCGGGCAAATCACCTTGCGCGCAGAGGTCCCCAATCCGGGGGGCACTCTGCTTCCTGGCCTGTATGTGAGGGTTCGCCTGGAGCAGGCCACTGCGGGCAATGCCATCCTGCTCCCCCAGCAGGCCGTGACCCGGTCGGGCCAGGGCGACACCGTGATGGTGGTGGAGGCGGACGGGAGTGTGAAGCCAAGGCCCGTCAAGGTCAGCGGAGCGCAGGCGGGTCAATGGGTGGTGCTGGATGGCCTGAAGGCCGGTGACCAGGTCATGGTCGATGGGTTCCAGAAATTGCGACCCAACGCCACGGTCAAGGCAGTTCCGTGGCAGCCAGGGGGCGCCAAGGCCAAGCCGGCGGCCGCCGCTTCCGCGGCCAAGTCCTGATAGGAGCCATCGCACATGGCCAAATTTTTCATCGACAGGCCGATCTTTGCCTGGGTGATCGCGCTGTTCATCCTCGTGCTGGGCGGCGTTGCCATCACCAAGCTGCCGGTCGCGCAGTACCCCTCCGTCGCACCGCCTTCGATTGTGGTCTCCGCCACCTACCCTGGCGCGTCGGCCCAAACACTCGAAGACAGCGTGATCAGCGTGATCGAGCAGGAAATGAACGGCTCGCCTGGCCTGATCTACATGGAGTCGGTCACCCAGGCCAACGGGGGCGGGCAGATCACCCTGAGCTTCGAGTCCGGCACCAACGCCGACCTGGCCCAGGTGGATGTGCAGAACCGGCTGGCGCGCGCTTCGCCGCGGCTTCCGGCGGCGGTCACCCAGCAGGGGGTCCGGGTGGACAAGGCGAGATCGAACTTCCTGCTGTTCACCATCCTGTCCTCCGACAACCCGGCCTACGATCCGGTGGCGCTGGGCGACTACGCCTCGCGCACCGTGCTGCCCGAGATCCAGCGAATTCCCGGCGTGGGCCAAGCCCAGCTGTTTGGCACCGAGCGGGCCATGCGGGTCTGGCTCGATCCGGCCAAGGTGGCCAGCTTCAACCTGTCGGCCGCTGAAATCACGGCCGCCATTCGCGCCCAGAACGCGCAGGTCTCGTCGGGCACCATCGGCGACCTGCCCAACGTTGCGGGGCAGGGCATTGCGGCCACGGTGGTCGTCAATGGCCAGCTCAGCTCCAGGGAGCAGTTCGGCGACATCGTGCTGCGCGCCAACACCGACGGCTCCACCGTCCGCCTCAAGGATGTGGCGCGCCTCGAACTGGGCGCGCAGACCTACGCCACCTCGGCCCGCCTGAACGGCAAGCCATCCACCGGCATCGGTGTCCAGCTGTCGACCACCGGCAACGCGCTGGCCACGGCCAAGGCCATCCGCAAGCGCATGGAGGAGCTGTCGAAGTTCTTTCCCCCGGGCGTCAAATGGGACATCCCCTACGACAGCTCGCGCTTCGTCAACATCTCCATCTCCCAGGTCGTGGAGACGCTGATCGAGGCCATGATCCTGGTCTTCCTGGTCATGTACCTGTTCCTGCAGAACCTGCGCTACACCATCATCCCCACCATCGTGGTCCCGGTGTCCCTGCTGGGCACGTTCGCCGTACTGCTTGCGCTGGGCTTCTCGATCAATGTGCTGACGATGTTTGGCATGGTGCTGGTGATCGGCATCGTGGTGGACGATGCGATTGTCGTGGTCGAGAACGTGGAACGGATCATGAGCGAGGAGGGCCTGCCTCCCCGCGAGGCAACGCGCAAGGCCATGGGCCAGATCTCGGGGGCCATCATTGGCGTGACCGTGGTGCTGGTCTCGGTTTTTGTGCCACTGGCGTTCTTCGGCGGAGCGGTGGGCAACATCTACCGGCAGTTCTCCGCGGTGATGCTTGCGTCCATCCTGTTTTCCGCCTTTATGGCGCTGTCGTTGACGCCGGCCCTGTGCGCCACCTTGCTCAAGCCCGTCGAGGCCGGGCATCACCACGAGAAGCGGGGCTTCTTCGGCTGGTTCAACCGGGGGTTCTCACGCACCGCCAAGAGCTACGAGGGTTTTGTGGCCCGCCTGCTGCGGCGCGCCGCGCGCTACCTGCTGGTCTATGCCGCCATCATCGGCGCCGTCGTGCTGCTGGGCGCGCGGTTGCCCTCGTCCTTCCTGCCGGCCGAAGACCAGGGCTACATGCTGGTCAACGTCCAGCTTCCTCCCGGCGCGACCATCACGCGGACCACCCGCGTCATGGAGCAGGTCGAGGACTTCATCCTCAAGCAGCCCGAGGTCCAGAGCATGGTGGGCGTTCTGGGGTTCAGCTTCTCGGGGCAGGGACAGAATGCCGCGCTGGCCTTTGTCACGCTCAAGGACTGGTCCGAGCGCAAGGGCGCACAGCACACCGCGCAGGCCATCGCGGGGCGCGCGTTCGGTGCGCTCTCGGGCGTGCGTGACGCGTTCATCTTTGCGCTCAGCCCGCCAGCCATTCCCGAACTCGGGACCGCCTCGGGATTCAACTTCCGCCTGCAGGACCGCGGAGGCAACGGCCACGCGGCATTGCTCGCCGCGCGCAACCAGTTGCTGGGCGCGGCCTCCAAAAGCAAGATCCTCGCGGGCGTCCGTCCGGACGGACTGGAAGACGCGCCCCAACTGCAACTGGACATCGACCGCGACAAGGCCCAGGCACTGGGCGTGGGTTTCGACGCCATCAATGCGGCGCTGTCCACCTCGCTGGGTTCCAGCTACGTCAACGACTTTCCCAACCGTGGCCGCCTGCAAAGGGTCATTGTGCAGGCCGATGCCAAGGACCGCATGCAGCCCGAGGACCTGCTGAAGCTCAATGCCATCAACAGCCGGGGCGGGGCCGTCCCGCTGTCGGCTTTTGCGAGCACCCGCTGGATCAACGGCCCGATGCAGACCATCCGCTACAACGGTTACCCCGCCATGCGCATTTCGGGCGATGCCGCCCCGGGCCGCAGCACCGGCGAGGCCATGGACGAGATGGAACGGCTTGCCGGGCAATTGCCTCCGGGCTTCGCGTTTGAGTGGACCGGGCAGTCGCGCGAAGAAAAGCTCTCGGGCGCCCAGGCCTTCATCCTGCTGGGCTTTTCGCTGCTGGCGGTGTTCCTTTGCCTTGCCGCCCTGTACGAGAGCTGGTCGATCCCGCTGTCGGTGATCCTCGTAGTGCCGCTGGGCATCCTGGGCGCCTTGCTGGGCGCCAACCTGCGCGGGTTTTCCAACGACGTGTATTTCAAGGTCGGCCTCATCACCATCATCGGCCTGTCGGCCAAGAACGCGGTGCTGATCATCGAGTACGCGAAGGACCTGCACGCCCAGGGCAAGGGCGTGGTCGAAGCCGTGCTCCAGGCCTGCCATCTGCGCTTTCGCCCCATCATCATGACCTCGCTGGCGTTCATCCTGGGGGTGTTGCCGCTGGTCGTGGCCAGCGGTGCTGGCTCGGCGAGCCAGCGCGCCATTGGCACCGGGGTGATGGGCGGCATGATCACGGCCACCGCGCTGGCGGTGTTCTTCGTGCCCATCTTCTTCGTGGTGGTGCGCCGCATCTTCAAGGGCAGCGAGCGGCAGCGCCGCATGTACGCCCACGAACTCAACGGGGGCGACACGGCCGCCACCAAGGGGGAGCAGGCATGACTTGCGCTTTTCTCAGATCCGCGGCCCTGTCGGCCGCCGCACTGGCCGTCCTCGGCGGTTGCACGATGATTCCGGCCTACCAGAGGCCAGACGCGCCTGTGGCGCCCCGCTGGCCGGGCGCGCAGGGGGCCGAGCCCGCCGGCGAGGCCGCGGCCGACATCGAATGGCAGACCTACTTTCAGGACCCGCAGCTCAAGCGCCTGATCGGCCTGGCGCTGCAGGGCAACCGCGACCTGCGCGTGGCGGTGCTCAACATCGAGCAGGCCCGGGCCCAGTACCAGATTCGCGGTGCCGACCGTTACCCGACCCTCAACCTCGCGGCGACCGGCTCGCGCACGCCCACCAGCACCGGCGGCATTGCCAGCGCCTACACCGCGGGCCTCTCGGTGTCGGCCTGGGAGATCGACTTTTTTGGCCGCCTCGCCAGCCTCAAGGAGGCGGCCCGCGCCCAGTACCTGGCCACCGAGGAAGGCCGCAAGGGCGTGCAGATCGCGCTGGTCGCCGCCGTGGCCGGCAGCTACCTGAACCTGCTCGCGGACGACGAACTGCTGGCACTCACGCGGCAGACGCTGGCCACGCGCGAGGATTCGCTCAAACTTTCCAGGCTGCGCTTTGACAACGGCGCCGCCTCCGAACTGGACTTCCGGCAGGCGGAGTCCCTGACCGAAGGGGCCCGGGTGGCCCTGGCCCAGCTGCAGCGCCAGCGCGCATTGGACGAGAATGCCCTGGTGCTCCTCCTGGGCCAGCCCCTGCCGGGCGACTTTGCGGTCTCAGGCTCCACGGAAGCAGTCCGCCTGCAGCCGGTCCCGGCGGGTCTGCCCTCTGATCTGCTGACGCGCCGCCCGGACATCCGCCAGGCCGAGCAGCAACTGCTGGCGGCCAATGCCAACATCGGCGCCGCGCGTGCGGCGTTCTTCCCCCGCATCGCACTCACCGCGGGGGCCGGCACCGCCAGCAACCACCTGTCCGGCCTCTTCAGCGGCGGGTCTTGGGGCTGGACGCTGGCGCCGCAGGCCCTGCTTCCGATCTTTGACGCGGGCCGCAACCAGGCGGGTCTGGCATCTGCCAGGGCCGGCCGCGACATGGCCGTGGCCCAGTATGAAAAAGCCATCCAGACAGCCTTCCGCGAGGTGGCGGATGCATTGGCCGGGCGGGCCACGCTGGGCGAGCAATTGCGGGCCCAGCAGGCCCAGGCGCAGGCGGAGGCCACGCGGTTCAAGCTGTCTGATCTGCGCTACCAGAACGGCGTGGCCAGCTACCTGGACCTGCTGGACGCCCAGCGCGCGTTGTTCACCGCGCGCCAGGCGGTGGTGCAGACCCGGTTGCTGCAGCTGCAGAACCAGGTGGCGCTCTACAAGTCCCTGGGGGGGGGCTGGAAGGATGCGGCGCCCTGATCGCACGGCCTGCGGGTTTCCCCGCAAGGCCGTCGTTATAATCGAGGGTTGATTTCAAAGCCCCGTTTTTTGAGGACGCCATGAGCGACAACACCCACGAAGAAGCCCACACGGGCCCGATCAAGAACCCCAAGCAACTGCTCCTGGCGGTGTTTTTCTCATTCGTCGTTCCCGTGTTTGCCATCATTGGCCTCGTGTACTTCGTGGTGTCGGCGGCCAAGCCGGCGGGGCAGACGGCCACCGAAAGCCTGTCGCTGAGCGGTATCTCCGCCGACGACCATGCCAGGGGCGTGGCCGCCCGCCTGCAGAAAATCGGCATGGTCGAGATTCGCGACGCGAACCGCCCGCTCAAGACCGGCGAGGAAGTCTTCAAGGCGCAATGCACGGCCTGCCACACCGCTGGTGTCGCCGGCGCGCCCAAGTTCGGCGATGCCGCTGCCTGGGGCCCGCGCATCAAGACCGGCCTGGATGCGCTGCTGCACTCCGCGCTCAAGGGCAAGGGCGCCATGGGTCCGCAGGGCGGCGGCGACTTCGACGATCTGGAAGTGGCGCGTGCCGTGGTCTACATGGCCAATGCCGGCGGTGCCAAGTTCGCCGAGCCGCAGCGGCCCGCCGCGGCGGCATCCGCGCCGGCGGCCGCCGATGCGCCCATGGCCAAGAAGTAAGGCCCCCTGCATTCAAGCCCCGAGCCGGTCACTGACCGGCTTTTTTCATGGGGCTGCGTTCATAGCCAAACAGCTGGGGCAGTTCCGCTGCTGGCTGTTCCTCGGGCGTCCAGACACCCTGTTCCACCGCGTCGGCCGCATGCATGACGTCCTGGGTGTGGACCAGGCCAAAGCCCAGGTCGGTGTCCAGGTAGACGCGGCCCTGTTCGTCCAGGATGCAGCGCCGGGGGCGCGCCGCCGCCCCCGTGTGCGCCGTCACGGACAAATCCGGGCTGATGCGCCAGATCAGCGGTGTTGCCTCCAGCTCCACGTACACCCGCTGTGGACCGTTCTGGAAGAACCAGCGGCCCTGCGCGTCGCCTTCGTAGTTGCGCTGGATGAACTCGACCAGCTTGTCGTGCCTGAGCAGCGAGCCCCGGCTTGAAGGCGAGCCGCCGTCGTCGCGCGAGAATGGCCCGGCGGCCTGGGTCCGGTCATCGCGCATGTGCCAGTTGCCGCGCGCGTCCAGGCCCAGCCAGCCATAGCAGTCGGGCACATTGGGCCATTTCGCGATGGCCTGGCGGACGATGTCATCCATGGGGCTACCTTAACGCAGGAACGCGTCGTAGCCGGTTTTCAGGATCAGGGCGCTCACCACCCCAATGAACACCACCCGCACAAAGCCCGTGCCGTGCTTGAGTGCCATGTGGGTGCCGATCACGCTGCCCAGCACATTGGCCACGGCCAGGGCCAGTGCGAAATGCCACCACACATGGCCCTTGAGCGCGAACAGGATCAGCGCCGCGAGATTGGTGGCGGTATTGAGCAGCTTGGCCGATGCCGAGGCATTGAGGAAGTCGTAGCCCAAAAGCCGCACGAACAAAAATACAAAGAAGCTGCCGGTGCCCGGCCCGAAGAAGCCGTCGTAAAAGCCGATCACGAGGCCGATGGCGCTGGCCATCGCCATTTCGGTCCGCCCGGTCAGGGTGGGGGTGTGGTGCTTGCCCAGTTCCTTTTTGGCCAGGGTGTAGCCCAGCACGGCCACAAGGACGAAAGGCAGCAGCTTGCGCAGGAATTCGGGTGAGATGACGGTGACCACCCAGGCGCCGGCAAAAGACCCGGCGAACCCGGCGGCCGCGGCCGGCAGCAGGGCCTGCCAGCGCATCTGCACACGGCGGCTGTATTGCGCCGTGGCGATCGCGGTTCCCCAGACCGAAGCGCTCTTGTTGACGCCGAACAGCGTGGCCGGGTGGGTGTTGGGAAAGGTGGCAAAAAGGGCGGGGACGAGAACCAGGCCGCCGCCGCCCACAATCGCGTCGACAAAGCCGGCCAGCAACGAGGCCAGCGACACAAGCATCAATTCCATGGGCTCATTGTCGCATCCGGTTTGCTATTGATTTTGTAGCAATTGGTGGCCGCCCCGTCTGAACTCCAGCCTGTTTTAACACCAAAAGCCCAATAAAAAGGCGCCGGGACTGCCGGCGCCTTGCGAAGGGCGCCTCGTGGGGCGCCTGGAATTGGATTTGTGCGTTGTTGGGGGGTGTCTCCTCGGCTCCTCTGCAAAGCGTGCAGCCTGCACGTTTGCGAGAGTCGGAACTTTAGCCTCCGCACCGCGATAGTGCATTGGGAGTTTCCCGTGGCCCGCCAACGCCGCAGGCACGCCATTTCAGGGTTAACCATTAACTGGCATGACTTATGCAGCGACCCCTCCAGTTGGGTCACAAAAAAAGGACTGTATATGCGGGACATGGGAAAAAGCATCATCCTGGCCATGGCACTGTGGGCCAGCCTGCAGGCCGTGACCTGGGCCCAGAGTGCCGCGCCGGCGACGCCGGCGAGCGGGCTGGATGCCGCACCGCCGGCGGTCGCGCCAGCGCCCGCAGCCGTGGCTCCCGCGGCGGCGGTTGCGCCGGCCGCGGTGCCGGCACCCGCTCCCGCACCTCCGCCGGCGCCAACGCGTCCGGGCCTGGTGGCGCAGGACACGATCAGCGGCGCCGATACCGCCTGGATGATGACCTCCACCGCGCTGGTGTTGCTGATGACGCTGCCCGGCATTGCGCTGTTTTACGCCGGCATGGTGCGCAAGAAGAGCGTGATCAACACCATGGCCTGCGTGGTGGCCATTGCGGCCCTGGTCAGCCTGCTGTGGTTTGCCGTGGGCTATTCCTGGGCATTCACCCCGGGCAGCGGCTTCATTGGCGGCCACGAGCGGCTGTGGTTCAGCGGGCTCGACTACCTCAAGGAAGGCGGCAAGGTGGCGGTCAGCCACGTCGCGCCCAACATCCCCGAGTCGGTCTACGCCATGTTCCAGTTGACCTTTGCCATCATCACGGCGGCGCTGGTGGTGGGCTCTTTCGTCGAGCGCATGAAGTTCTCCGCCATGCTCTGGTTCATCGGCATGTGGTCACTGGTGGTCTATGCGCCCATCGCGCACTGGGTCTGGGAGCCCGGTGGCTGGCTGGCCCAGCTGGGCGCGCTCGACTTCGCGGGCGGCTCGGTGGTGCACATCAACGCGGGCATTTCGGGGCTGGTCTGCGCCTATTTCCTCGGGCCGCGGCGTGGCTATGGCCGCGAGGCGTTCGAGCCCTACAACCTGGGCCTGACCATGGCGGGAGCCGGCATGCTGTGGGTGGGCTGGTTTGGTTTCAATGCCGGCTCGGCCGTGGCTTCGGACGGGCGCGCCGGCCTCGCGATGGCGGTGACGCACATCGCGGCCGCGGCGGGCGCGATCTCGTGGATGCTGGGCGAATGGGTGCTGCGCGGTCGGCCGTCATTGCTGGGGCTGTGTTCTGGCCTGGTCGCCGGTCTGGTGGCCATCACGCCCGCCGCCGGTTTTGTGACGCCCAAGTCCGCGCTGCTGATCGGCTTGATTGCCGGGCTGGCCTGCTACTGGGGCGCCACGGGGCTCAAGCGGCTGCTGCGCGCCGACGATTCGCTGGACGTGTTTGGCGTGCACGGCATTGGCGGCATCGTGGGTTCGCTGCTGACCGGGGTGTTCGTGAGCAAGACCGTCTCGGGCGCGGAAGGCAGCGTTCTCACCCAGGCCATTGGCGCTGGCGCGGTGCTGGCCTACAGCCTGGTGATGACGGTGCTGCTGCTGTTGCTCACCAAGTTCATCGTCGGCCTGCGGGTGGACGAGCAAAGCGAGCTGACCGGGCTTGACATTGCACAGCACCGAGAGCGTATGGGTTCCTAGACATCGAGCCATCAGGCAAGGAGGTCCAGCATGTTGGTCAGTGAAAAACTCGCAATGGCGGCGCACCTGCACGTGCTGCTGCGGCGCAAGACGGGCCGCGTCACGGATACCGAGTGGATGGCGTCCAACACCGAGTACGCGCTGGAGATCGTGCGATTCGCGCGGGCCAAGGCGCAGGAGGACGGCCACCCTGATCTTGCCGAATGGGCGGACAAGCTCGAGCGGGCCACCGTGGAATCGGCCAAGGCTCCCGGTGCCCGGCCGCTGGCCCAGAGTGCCTTGCAGATGCTGCGCGAGCGGTCGGCTGGCGCCGCCGCCGCCACGCCCGCGACCGCGCAGGAGGCGCCGGCGTTCTCTCCGGACACCACGGGGGGCTTCTCGTCCTCGACCTTTGGCGAGTCCGGCTTTGCCGACTCGGTGCTGGGGTCGGGCCGGCCGCGCAAGGAGCGCGACCCCAACGCACCGCGCTACGTGGGCGGGATCCGCTGACCCGCGCGGCGGGCGCGATCCGGTGGCCGGGATCAGACCCCGGCGCGAATCCACTCGGCGGCTTTTTCCGCCAGCATCAGCGTCGGTGAGTTGGTGTTGCCACTGGTGATGGTGGGCATCGCGCCCGCGTCCACCACGCGCAAGCCCGCCACGCCGCGCACCCGCAGGTGCGAATCGAGCACCGCCATCGGGTCACCGTCGGGCCCCATGCGCGTGGTGCCCACGGGGTGGAAGATGGTGGTGGCGATGTCGCCCGCCAGCCGGGCCAGTTCGTCGTCGGTCTGGAACTGGGTCCCGGGCTTCCACTCCTGGGGCTGGTAGCGGGCCAGGGCCGGCTGCGCCACGATGCGCCGCGTCACCCGCAGCGAGTCGGCCGCCACCTTGCGGTCGGCCTCGGTGCTCAGGTAGTTGGGTGCAATGGCCGGCGCATCCTCAAACCGCGGGCTGCGGATCTTCACCGTGCCGCGGCTCGTGGGGTTGAGGTTGCACACGCTCGCCGTGAACGCCGGCACGCTGTGCAGCGGCTCGCCAAAGGCGTCCAGGCTCAGCGGCTGCACGTGGTATTCCAGATTGGGCCAGGGCTGGTCGGGTGAACTGCGCGTGAACGCGCCAAGCTGCGAGGGCGCCATGCTCATGGGGCCGCTGCGGGTCAGCGCGTACTCGAGGCCGATCCGGGCCTTGCCCCAGAGCGAGTTGGCCAGCGTGTTTAGCGTGGACACGCCGTTCACCTTGAACACCGCGCGGATCTGCAGGTGGTCCTGCAGGTTGGCGCCCACGCCCGGCAGCTCATGCACCACCGCCACGCCGTGCTGGTGCAGCAGCGCGGCCGGCCCGACGCCCGAGAGCTGCAGCAACTGGGGCGAACCAATGCTGCCGGCGCTCAGGATCACCTCGGCCGCGGCGCGGACGGTCACCTGCTGCCCGTCCCGGTGGACCACGGCGCCGGTGCAGCACTTGCCGCCGTCGGGCGTGGCCTCGATCAGCAGGCGCGACACCTGCGCGGAGGTCCACATTTCAAAATTGGGCCGCCCCTGGCAGGTGGGCCGCAGAAACGCCTTGGCGGTGTTCCAGCGCCAGCCGCTCTTCTGGTTGACCTCGAAGTAGCCCACGCCTTCGTTGCTGCCGCTGTTGAAGTCGTCTGTGGCGGGCAGGCCGGCTTCCTGGGCGGCCAGCGCAAAGGCGTCCAGCACATCCCAGCGCAGGCGCTGCTTCTCGATGCGCCACTCGCCGGTGCTGCCGGTGCGCCGGTTGCCATGCAGCCGCTTGAAGTCGTCGCTTGCGGCGTCGGGCTGGTCCAGGCGCCAGTGATCCTCGTGTTTGCGGAAGTAGGGCAGCGCGGCGTCCCAGCGCCAGTCGGCGTCGCCCGTGAACTCGGCCCAGTGGTCGTAGTCGCGCGCCTGGCCGCGCATGTAGATCATGCCGTTGATGCTGCTGCAGCCGCCCAGCGTCTTGCCGCGCGGGTAGCGCAGCGCCCGGCCGTTGAGGCCGGCGTCGGGCTCGGTCTGGTAGAGCCAGTCGGTGCGCGGGTTGCCAATGCAGTACAGGTAGCCCACCGGGATGTGGATCCAGTGGTAGTCGTCCTTGCGGCCGGCCTCGATCAGCAGCACCCGTTTGGCCGGGTCCGCGCTGAGCCGGTTGGCCAGCAGGCAGCCGGCGGTGCCGGCGCCAATGATGACGTAGTCGAACGTGGGGTCGCTCACGGGGTCACTTCGCGGTGGGCATCACGAATTCGGCGCCCTTGGGCGTGCTCTCGGGCCAGCGCTGCATGATGCTCTTCTGCCTGGTGTAGAAGCGCACACCTTCCTCGCCGTAGGCGTGCATGTCGCCAAACAGGCTCCTCTTCCAGCCGCCAAAGCCGTGCCAGGCCATGGGCACGGGAATCGGCACATTGATGCCGACCATGCCCACCTGGATGCGCCGGCTGAACTCGCGCGCCACGTTGCCGTCGCGCGTGAAGCAGCTCACGCCGTTGCCGAATTCATGGTCGTTGACCAGCTGCACGGCCTCGCCAAAATCCTTGACCCGCACGCATGACAGCACGGGGCCGAAAATCTCTTCCTTGTAGATGCGCATGTCAGGCGTGACATGGTCAAACAGCGCGCCGCCGAGCCAGAAGCCGTTGTCGCAGCCCTTGCCCGCGCTGGCGCCGGCAAAGCCGCGGCCATCGACCACCAGCTTGGCGCCTTCCTTCACGCCCTGCTCGATGTAGCCCGTGATGCGTTCGTGCGCGGCGCGCGTGACGATGGGGCCCATCTCGGCGTCCAGGTCCAGGCCATTGCGGATCTTGAGGGTCCTGGCGCGTTCGGCCAGCAGCGGCACCAGTTTGTCGGCCACATCGCCCACCATGACCGCGACCGAGATCGCCATGCAGCGCTCGCCGGCCGAGCCGTAGGCGCTGCCGATCAGCGCGTCCACCGTCTGCTCCAGGTCGGCGTCGGGCATCACCACCATGTGGTTCTTGGCGCCGCCCAGGGCCTGCACGCGCTTGCCGTGGCGCGCGCCGGTTTCGTAGATGTAGTTGGCGATCGGCGTGGAGCCGACAAAGCTCACGGCCTTCACGTCGGGGTGGGCCAGCAGGGCGTCCACCGCGCCCTTGTCGCCCTGCACCACGTTGAACACGCCGTCGGGCAGGCCCGCCTGCTTGAGCAGTTCGGCCATCAGCAGCGAGGCGCTGGGGTCGATCGGGCTGGGCTTGAGCACAAAGGTGTTGCCCGCGGCAATCGCCACCGGGTACATCCACATCGGCACCATCACCGGGAAGTTGAACGGCGTGATGCCGGCCACCACGCCCAGCGGCTGGCGCAGCGTCCAGTTGTCGATGCCGGTGGACACCTGGTCGGTGAAGTCGCCCTTGAGCAGCTGCGGAATGCCGCAGGCAAATTCCACGATGTCGATGCCGCGCGTGACCTCACCCTGGGCGTCGGTGAACACCTTGCCGTGCTCGGCGGTGATGGCATGGGCCAGCTTGTCCTTGTTCTGGTTCAGCAGTTCCAGGAACTTGAACATCACGCGCGCGCGGCGGATCGGCGGCGTGTCGGCCCAGGCCGGGAACGCGGCCTGCGCGGCCGCCACGGCGGCGTCGACCTCGGCGTCATTGGCCAGCGCCACCTGGCCGGTCACGTTGCCGGTGGCGGGGTTGAAGACGTCGGCCCGGCGGCCGCTCTGGCCAGGGGCCACGCGCCCGTTGATCCAGTGTTCGATGGACACGGCAGCGGCGACGGGGTGGGAGAGGTCAGGGGCGTTCATGGGGGTTCCTTGCAGGCAATCAATCAGACAGGCGGCCCAGTCTATGCCTCGCGCCGGGCTTTGAAAAGTCCGGATTTCTGATTACATTGTTCATCTTAATGAACAATCAAGATGCGCCATGCCCACGCCCGCCGACACCCCTGTCTTTGCCGACCTGCATCTGTTGACCGTGCTGGCCCAGACCCGCAGCTACACCCAGGCGGCCCGCCGGCTGGGGGTTTCCAAGGCCTCGGTGAGCATGCGCATTGGCGAGCTCGAGCGCGCGGCGGGCATGCCGCTGGTGCGCCGGACCACGCGCTCGGTGGGCCTGACCGAGGCTGGGCAGCAGCTGGTGGACGACACCGGGGCCGCCTTCGCGCGCATTGCCCAGAGCTTTGCCAGCGTCAAGGACCTGGCCGGCTCGCCCCGCGGGCTGGTGCGCGTGACCGCGCCGGTGGCGCTGGGGCGCCAGCACATCGCCACCACGCTGCCGGGCTTTTTTGCGCGCTACCCGGAGGTGCGCATCGAGCTGGACCTCAATGACCGTTTCGTCAACCTTGCGCAGGAGGGCTTTGACCTGGCCATCCGCCACACCCAGGCGGCGCCCGACACCCATGTGGCCTGGGTGCTGCGCGAGTCGCGCTCGCTGCTGGTGGCCAGCCCCGATTACCTGGACAGGCACGGCATGCCCGCGCATCCCTCGGCGCTGGCCAGCCACGCCTGCCTGCTGTACCTGCGCGACAGCGGCGCCCAGAGCTGGACCTTCGAGCGCGAGGCCGCGCGGCGGCGTGCCGAGCGGGTCGTGGTGGGCGTGAACGGCCCGCTGCGCGCCAACAACAGCGAGGTGCTGCGCGAGGCCGCGCTGGCCGGGCTGGGCATCGGGCTGCTGCCCGATTTCAGCGCGGCCAGTTACCTGGGGCCCCAGCAGCTGGTGCCCGTGCTGCCGCAGTGGCGGCCACTGGGGTTCTTTGGTGAACGCATCTACGCCATCCGCCCCTGGGCGCCGCAGGTGCCGCGGGCCGTCCAGCTGCTGGTGGACCACCTGCGCGACAGTCTGGCGCTTTAGGGCAACAGGCCGGGCGGAACCCGCACCGGCATCGTCAACAGAATCTGCGCCATGCCCTTGCCCAGCGGGTCGTTGCGCAGGCTGGCCATGCCGCCGCCATCCAGCGCCTGTTCACAGACAAAGTTCATCGCGTGGATGCCCGGCACGTCGTGGCGCGTCACCGGGCCCTGGACCAGGTGGCCCAGCCAGTCGGCCACCCGGGCTTCGGTGAGCTGCGCGCGCAGCAGGGGCAGCCACTCGGGGCGGCGCGCAATGACGCCGATGTTGGAGGAGTTGCCCTTGTCGCCGCTGCGGGCCCAGGCCAGTTCGATCAGCGGGACTTCGCGCTGGTCTGCAGCCGGCAGGTCTGGCGACGCGGCCGCGGGGCCCCGCGGATCAGGCGCGGCTGGCGCTGGCGGGCGGGCGGGGCCGGGCCGCGCCGCGTCTGGCACGGGCACCGCGTGCAGCACCCCTTCCAGGTCCACCACGGGCTGAAGACGGGACTTGTCGAGCAGGAAGGCAAACTGCTTGATGCAGGGCGAGGGGCTGGGGCGGCCGGCCGCGCCCGTGGTGCCCGGTGACCAGCTGGTGCCGGCGGGGGCGATCTCGCGCGCGAACAGCTCGAGCGCGGCCTTGTGGGGGTGCATCACCGCGACCTGCAGCACCACCTCGCGCACGTCCGCTGTCCGCGCCTGCGGGCCGAAATTGCCGGCCTCGCTGCCCAGCACCTCGATGTGGCTGCGGCTGTAGTCCCCCAGGCCCGCCTGCGCAAACAGCTCGCGCGTCCGGGCGAGGATGGCCTCGCCCGTGCGCCGGGCCTTGCGGGCCGCGTCCTGGCCCACGATGGTGAGCTGCGCGGTGCAGCGAAACCCGTCCATGTAGGTGGACGAAACCTTGTAGGCCGGCCCCGGCGGCCGCCCGCGCGCGCCCTGCACCTGGACCCGGTGCTCGCCCAGCTGCCGCAGTGTGACCTGCGTGAAATCGCAGACCACGTCGGGCAGCAGGTAGCGTTGCGGGTCGCCGATCTCGTAGAGCATCTGCTCGGCAATCACCGCGCAGTTCACCAGGCCGCCCGTGCCTTCGGGCTTGGTGGTCACGAAATGGCCGTCGGCGTGGCATTCGATCACCGGGTAGCCGATGTGGGCCCAGTCGGGCACGCTGTCCCAGTCGGTGTGCAGGCCGCCTGTGGCCTGGCAGCCGCACTCGATGATGTGGCCGGCCAGGCTGCCCTGGGCCAGCCGGTCGTGGTCGTCATCGGCCCAGCCGAATTCGTGCATCAACGCGCCCAGCGTCACGGCGCTGTCCACGCAGCGCCCGGTCACGACAATCTGCGCGCCTTCGTCGAGCGCGCGCTTGACCGGCAGGGCTCCCAGATAGGCGTTGGCGGTCAGCACCTTGTCGGGCAGAGGCGCGCCACTTTGCAGTTCGCGCACGTCCTCGCCGCGCAATTGGGCGAGCAACGGGGTGACGTCGTCTCCCAGCACCACCGCCACCTTGACGCTCAGGCCCTGCTCGGCGGCAAGCGCGCGAATCGCCTGCGCGCAGGCCTGGGGGTTGACTCCACCCGCGTTGCTGATGACGCGGATGTTGCGGGCTACCACGTCTTGCAGGATGGCCTTTAGCGTCACCGTCACAAAGTCGGTGGCATAGCCCAGTTCAGGGTTCTTGGCGCGCGCGGCGGCCAGGATGGACATGGTGAGCTCGGCCAGGTAATCAAACACCAGGTAGTCGACCTGGCCCCTGGCCACCAGCTGCGGCGCGGCCACGCTGCTGTCGCCCCAGAAGCCCGAGGCGCCGCCTATCCTCACCACCTTGCCTGCTGCCTTGTCCGCGCCCATGGTCACTGCCCCGTCCATTGTGGTGGCCGCTTCTGCTGGAACGCGGCCTGGCCTTCCTTGGCGTCCTCGGTCAGCGTGAACAGCGCAATCTGGCTTTCGGTGAAGCTCATGCTCTCTTCAAATGCCATGGCCTCGATCTTCTTCATGGTGTACAGGCCGCGGCGGATGGCGGCGGGCGACTTGTCCAGCAGGCGGTCCAGCAGCCACTGCAGCCTGGCGTCCACGTCGTCGTCCACGTGGTTGACCAGCCCGTAGTCGAGTGCCTGGGCCGAGGTGAGCGCTTCGCCGGTCAGGCACAGCTCGGCCAGCTTGCGCCGCGGGATCAGGTGCTGCAGCACGCTGAGCACCTGCGCGGGGAACACGCCCACCTTCACTTCGGGCAGGCCGAAGATGGCGTGGCGGGCGGCCACCGCCATGTCGCACATGGCCAGCAGGCCCATGCCCCCGGCCATGCAGGCCCCGTTGACCCGCGCCACCAGCGGCACGTTGCTCGCGCGGGCCACGCGCAGCAGCTGTGCAAGGTGGCCATGGGGCTCGGAGTAGTCGGTGGTGAAGGCATTCGCGGCCTGCAGGTCGGCGCCGGCGCAAAAGGCCTTGCTGCCCGCGCCGGTGATCACGATGGCGCGCACCGACCGGTCGGATTGCGCGGTGGTGATGGCCCGGGCCATGCCGGCCAGCACCGCGTGGCTCATGGCGTTGCGCCGCTCCTCGCGCTGGATGGTGAGCCACAGCGTCGGCCCGCGGGCCTCGACGCGCAGCTCCTGGGTCGGGGTGTCTGCATTCATGGGGGTCTCCTTGGCGCCCGGGCCCTGGCCGGCGCGGCCTGTGGGTGCTTTATACCCGGGGGCGCCGGCGCGGGGCTGTCACTGCGGCGCCACGCCCTGCAAGGCGGGTGATTGGCTGACACGCCGGCGCGGGGGCTTGCGGGTACCATGCCAGACTCACCACACTTGCCGCCACGCCCTCCATGGAGGAAACCACACCGCGCACCGAAACACAGGACGCCCAGGGCCGCACGCAGACCCGCGTGCTTGGCGACTGGACGGCCGCCCGGTTCGCGCAGCCCGGTGTGCTGCAGAAGGCGCGCGCCGACCTGCAGCGCAGCGCCGCCGGGGCGGCCTGGGACCTGCAGGGCGCCGGCCAGCTGGACCACGTGGGCGCGCAGGTGCTGTGGAACCACTGGGGCCGCAAGTGGCCCGACGAGATCGAGGCCGCGCCGGGCCAGCGCGCCGTGCTGGAGCGCGTGGCCCAGTTCACGGTGGCGCTGCCGCCCCGCGCGCGGCTCACGCTGCGCGGCCACTACCTGGCCTTTGGGGCCGTCCTGCTGCAGGTGCTGCGCCATGTGCGCGGCTTTGTGCGGCTCATGGGGCAGCTGCTGCTCAACCTGATCCGGCTGGCCCGGGCGCCCCACGACGGCCCCTGGCGCGATGTGTCCAGCCACCTGTATGGCATTGGCGCCACCGCCATGCCGATCACGGCCCTGGTGGGCTTTCTCATCGGCGTGGTGCTGGCGTATCTCACCTCGCAGCAGCTCAAGCAGTTTGGCGCTGACGCCTACATCGTCAACATCCTGGGCGTGTCGCTGATCCGGGAGCTGGGCCCCATGCTCGCGGCCATCCTGATCGCGGGGCGCTCGGGCTCGTCCATCACCGCGCAGATCGGCGTGATGCGCGTGACCGAGGAGCTTGACGCCATGCGGGTCATGGGCATTTCGCACAGCTTCCGGCTGGTCATGCCGCGGGCGCTGGCGCTGGCCGTGGCCATGCCGCTGATCAGCGTCTGGACCACGCTGGCGGCGCTGGCCGGCGGCATGCTCTCGGCCGACCTGTCCATGGGCATCACGCCGCAGTATTTCTTCAACGCCCTGCCGCAGGCCGCCAGCATCAACAACCTGTACCTGGCCAGCGCCAAGTCGGTGGTGTTCGGCATCATGATCGCGCTGGTGGGCTGCCACTACGGGCTGCGCGTCAAGCCCAACACCCAGAGCCTGGGCGAGGGCACCACGGCCTCGGTGGTGACCTCGATCACCGCGGTGATCCTGGTGGACGCGCTGTTTGCCGTGCTGTTCAAGGACGTGGGCGTATGAGCGACGCCGCCAACGTCATCGAGATCCGCGGGCTGTGGACCGAGTTCAGCTCGCCCGAGCGCACCAGCGTGGTCCACAAGGACCTGGACCTGAGCGTGCAGCGCGGCGAGGTGCTGTCGCTGGTGGGCGGCTCGGGCACCGGCAAGACCGTGCTGCTGCGCCAGATCCTGGGGCTGGAGACGCCCTCGCGCGGCACGGTGAGCGTGCTGGGCCATCCGCCCGGCGGCATGGGCGACAAGGGCGCCGCGAGCCGCGTGGGCATGCTGTTCCAGCACGGCGCGCTGTTCTCGGCCTTCAGCGTGCTCGACAACATCGCGTTTCCGCTGCGCGAACTGCAGACCCTGCCGCCCGACCTGATCCGTGACGCGGCGCTGGTCAAGCTGCAGATGGTGGGGCTGGGCCCCGAGCATGCCGACAAGATGCCCAGCGACCTGTCGGGCGGCATGATCAAGCGCGTGGCGCTGGCGCGGGCGCTGGTCATGGACCCGCCGCTGCTGCTGCTGGACGAACCCACCTCGGGGCTGGACCCGGAAAGCTCTGACGGCTTTGTCACGCTGCTGCGCTCGCTGCACCGCGACCTGGGCCTGACCGTGGTCATGGTCACGCACGACCTGGACACCCTGTTTGAGCTGAGCACGCGCATCGCGGTGCTGGCCGACCAGCGCGTGATCGTGAATGCCCCGCCGCGCGAGGTGATTGCCTTCCCCCATCCCTTCATTCACCATTTTTTCCTGGGCGAGCGGGGCCAGCGCGCCATGGAATTGCTGCGCGAATACCCGTTCGCCGTGTAGAAAGAGAGGAACGCTCATGGAAAACAAGGCCCACGCCCTCGCCGCCGGCATCTTCGTGCTGGTGGCCAGCGCCCTGCTGGCGGCCCTGGCTGTCTGGCTCACCAGCGACAAGGGCACCTACGACCTCTACGAGATTTCCACCCGCGAAACCGTCACGGGGCTGCAGGCCCAGGCGCCCGTGCGCTACCGCGGGGTGGACGTGGGCAAGGTCGCCAGCATCGGCTTCGACCCGCAGACCCCCGGCAACGTGCTGATGCGCCTGCAGGTGGCGCGCGAGGCGCCCATGAACCAGTCCACCTTTGCCACGCTGAGCTTCCAGGGGGTGACGGGGCTGGCCTTCGTGCAGCTGGATGACAAGGGCCAGCCCGGCGCGCCGCTGGTGCCCAATGACGAGCAGCCGCCGCGCATCCCGCTCAAGCCCGGCCTGCTCAGCGAACTGGCCGAAAAGAGCAAATCCATTCTTGAGAAAGTCGAGCAGGCGACCACGCGGCTCAGCGACGTGCTGGCGCCCGACAACCAGAAGCGCCTGGCCACGGCGCTGGAGAACACCGGCCGCGCCGCCGACAGCGTGGCCGCCCTGTCCAGCCGGATGCAGGGGGTGCTGGACGCGCAGCTCGGCCCGCAGCGCGTGGATATCCCGCTGCTGGTCAAGGACGTGTCGGCCACCATGAAGTCGCTGCAGGCCACCTCCCAGAGTGCCGGCGTCGCGCTGGACGAGGTCACGCGCACGGCCCGCCGCCTCAACGAAAAGGATGGCCCGATCGACCGGCTCGCCGAAGGCACCGAGGCGCTGTCGGCGGCGGCCGACTCGTTCAACGCCGCCACGCTGCCGCGCATCAACCAGGTGACCGACGACACCGCGCGCGCCGCGCGGCGCCTGAGCCGCACCGTCAATGCCATCAATGACAACCCGCAATCGCTGATCTTTGGCAACGGGGCGGCCGTTCCTGGCCCCGGCGAGCCCGGATTCAACGCCCCTGGAGTGGCCCGATGAACAAGCAATTGACTATGAAATTCATAGCACACTGTGGCCGCCAGTCCTGGACTCCAGCCCTGTTGGGCCTGATTTTTGGGGGCGCGGCCCTGTTGTCGGCCTGCGCCGGGCCTGACCGGCCCACGCGGGCCACGCTCTACGACTTCGGCCCGGGCGTGACCGCGCCCCAGCCCGCGACCCGCATCGCGCCGCTGCCCCCGGTGGCGCTGGGCGACATCGAGGCCGGCGGCGCGCTCGACGGCACCGCCATGCTCTACCGGCTGGCCTACGCCGACGCCAACGAGCTGCGCCCCTATGCCCAGGCCCGCTGGAGCGCGCCACCCGCGCAGCTGGTGCGCCAGCGCCTGCGCGAGCTGCTGGGCCAGCGCCGGCCCGTGCTCAATGTGGGCGAGGGCGCGGCCATCACCCGCAGCGGCGGCCAGGCCCCGCTGGTGCTGCGGCTGGAGCTGGAGGAGTTCAGCCAGGTGTTCGAGTCGCCGGCCGTAAGCCAGGGCGTGATCCGCCTGCGCGCCACGGCCGCCGAAAACACCCCGTCGGGCGAGAAGCTGCTGGCCCAGCGCAGCGTGGTGGTTCGCCGGCCCGCGCCCAGCGCCGATGCGCCGGGTGGCGTCCAGGCCCTGACGGCGGCCACCGAGGCCGCGGCGCAGGAGATCGCCCAATGGCTGCAGCAACTGCGCTGAACCCCGGGCTGGCGCCCGGCGGCCGCTGTGGCAACCTGTCGCAGCGCCCGGACCTGCTTGCGCAGTCGGCGTTGCTGCAGGACTTCAGCCCGGCCGAGGCCGATGTGCTGGGCGCCGCCATGGCCCTGGTGCGGGCCTGCCCCGGCCAGGTGCTGATTGCCGAGGGCACGGTGGACGACTGGATGATGCTGCTGCTGTCCGGCACGGTGGATGTGACCAAGCGCCGCGTGGCGGTCCCGGGCGAGCCCGCCGCCGCGGGTGGGGCCGGGCCGGACCAGGGCGGCGACCCCCGGGGCGCGGCGCGGCTGGCCGTGCTGCGCCCGGGCGCCGTGATCGGCGAGATGTCCATGCTCGACGGCGAGCCGCGCTACGCCACCTGCGTGGCGATTGACGAGGTCGAGGCCGCCGTGCTCACGCGCGAGGCCGTGGCGCGGCTGATTGGCGAACACCCCGCGGTGGGCGCCAAGCTGCTGGTCAAGATCACCCAGCTGCTGGCGCAGCGGCTGCGCAACACCAGCAATCAGCTGATCAAGTCGATTCAGAACAGGGGCGCGGGCAACTTGACCACGTAGAGCATGTTGCTGTCGACCTGGCCGCCCGACAGCTTCTTCTGCTTCACGCCACCGGTGTTGTCGGGCGCGATCGCGAAGTCGTCGTCGTTGATGATGGCCAGGCGGTTGGCGTCGATCACCCACAGGCCTTCCATCTTGTCGTGCGGGTAACTCTGCGAGGCCACGGCGTCGTACACCAGCGTCTTGGTCACGGGCTGCATGCCGGCCGCGGCCAGCTGGTCCCAGCCCGCGGCAAAGTTGCCCGCCGTGCCACCGTCCTTGATGGTCTGCTCCAGGGTCTTGCCGGCCAGCAGCAGGCCGTTGCCCGTGCTGGAGCTCAGGCTCGCGTTGCCGGCCAGCAGCGCGCTGTTGGACTTGTCCACGTTGGTGGCCTTGGCCAGGTCGATCCTGTAGATGTTCTTGCGCACCGTGCCCGCGGTGATGCCGAAGAAGCCGGTGTCACGCTCCACCACCAGGAAGCTGGTCGCGCCCAGCGCCACGATCTCGGAGTTGGCCAGGCCAGCGGCGTCCTGGCGGTACAGGTACTGCGCGGTGGCGCCGGTCTCGAGGTTGATGGTGACGATGCGCGCGAGGTTGATGCTGCCGATGGCGCTGCTCGGGTTGTACAGGTTGGACTGCATGATGCCCACCAGCGTCTTGCCGTCGGGCGTGATGGCCAGGCCTTCCATGCCGCGGTTGGGCCAGCGCGTGGCCAGCTCGGCGGGCAGCGTGCGGCCGGCCTTGTTGCGGGGGTCGGCGGCGAACGGGTTGATGCGCTCGATCTCCTTGCCCGTGGCGTCGAAATGCACGATGTGCGGGCCGTATTCGTCGCTGACCCAGAAGCTGCCGTCCTGCATGGCCGCCAGGCCTTCGGAGTCCAGGCCGCTTTCGTCGTAGCCCTTGATGCCGTCACCGTCCGGGTCCAGCAGCACCACGCTGCCGTCCAGGTTGTAGGGCGTCTCGCCGGTGGCGCCAAAGTTCTTGTTGGGCAGGCCCGTGATGGGGCGGCCCTTGGGGTCCTTGAGCAGGAGGGTGCTGACCAGTTCGGCCTTGCCCTGGCTGGTGAGCCTGAACAGGCCAATGCGCGGGGTGTATTCGGGCATGAGAAAAATGATGCCCGAGGGCGTCACGCCCGCGGCCGTGGCCGCGTTCGGGCCCCGGTCGGTCATGGCGTAGAAGTAGCCCGGCTGCGTGGGGTGGCCCGCCATGGCCGAGCCAAAGCCGCCATTGCGGATCTCGGTGCCCTCGGCGTTGGCCACCTTCTGCATCACGGCGTAGGGCAGGCTGGTGCCGCCCTCGCCGGGGTACTGGAAATCATCGCCACCACCACAGGCGGCCAGGCCCAGGCCGAGCACAAGGGTGGACAGAACAGAGCGGGCAGGGAGTTTCATGGGGTTGCGCAAGAGGGAGTCAAGGACAGCCCGCGAGCGTATGAACTTCGCATGACAGGGCCGTGACATCCGCGGCGCTGGCCCCCGGACGCGGCGCGGCCCAACTCAGCGGAGCAGCGCGGGAAACAGCTTGGTCAGCCCGTCGGCCATCACTTCCACGGCCAGCGCGGCCAGGATCAGGCCCATGAGCCGGGTCATGACATTGATGCCGGTCTTGCCCAGCACCCGGGCAATCGGGTTGGCCAGCGAGAAGCACAGCGCCGTGGCCAGGCCGATCACCACGCCATAGCCCACCAGGGTGCCGAGCTGGATGAAGGTGCGGGCCTTCTCGGCATAGATCACCACGGTGGACATGGTGGCCGGGCCGGTAAGCAGCGGAATGGTCAGCGGCACCACGGCAATGCTGGCGCCGCGCGCGGCCTTCTCGGCGCCTTCTTCCATCTCGTTGGTCTGGGGCTTGGCCTCGGCCGGCTGGGCGTTGAGCATGTTGAGCGCGCTCATGAGCAGCAGCATGCCGCCGCCCACCTGGAAGCTCGCCAGCGAGATGCCGAAGAACTCGAGGATCTTCAGGCCCAGCAGCGCGCTGGTGGCAATCACCACAAAGGCGCTGAAGGCCGCGGTGCGGATGGTCTTGCGCCGCTGGGCCCGGTCAAAGCCCTCGGTGTAGTGGATGAAGAACGGCACGATGGCCAGCGGGTTGACGATGGCCAGCAGCGTGATCAGGGGCTTGAAATCCATCAGGCGCCCTGTTCGGTGGGGGCTTCCCCGGGGTGGCGGCGCCCGACCATGATGTAGTTCTCCACCTCAAGCACCTTGGCGCCCTCCTGGTTGAACAGCTCGTAGGTGGCGTGGACCATGCCCACGTCCAGGCGCCGGCGCAGGGGCCGCGAGTCGAGCACGGTGAAGCGCAGCGACAGCGTGTCGCCCGGGTAGACCGGCTTGAGCCACTTGATGCTTTCGGTGCCGGGCGACCCCATGTAGGCGCAGTACCTGAACAGGTTGTCCACCAGCAGCCGCATGGCCACGCTGCAGGTGAACCAGCCGCTGGCGCACAGGCCGCCGAAGATCGACGCCTGCCCGGCCTGTTCGTCCACGTGGAAGGGCTGCGGGTCGAACTGCTGGGCAAAGGCGATCATGGCCTCGGCCGTGGTGGTGACGCTGCCCAGGTCGCGCACGGTGCCGGGCAGCAGGTCTTCCCAGTAGATGTCGGGGGTTCGGGCCATCAGCGTCCTCCGGAAACGTCCAGCAATGACATGGTGGTGTAGCTGGCCCCGGGCGAGAGCAGCCAGGCAATGGCCTGGGCCACCTCGTCGGCCGTGCCGCCGCGCTGCATCGGCACCTGGTGGGCCAGGTCACGCACGCGGTCGGGCAGGCCGCCCGAGGCGTGGATGTCGGTCTCGATCAGGCCCGGGCGCACCGCGTTGACGCGGATGCCCTCGGCCGCCACCTCCTTGGCCAGGCCCAGCGTGAAGGCGTCGATCGCGCCCTTGGCCGCCGCGTAGTCCACGTACTGGCCCGGTGAGCCCAGGCGCGAGGCCGCGCTGGACACGTTGACGATGGCGCCGCCCGCGCCGCCGTGGCGCGTGCTCATGCGGCGCACGGCTTCGCGCGCGCACAGCATCGAGCCGATCACATTGATGTCGAACATGCGGCGCAGCCGCTGCAGGCTCATCTCGTCCACGCGCTGGCTGACGTCGACCACGCCGGCGTTGTTGACCAGTGCGGTGAGCCGGCCGAGCGTCGCGTCCACCTGCGCGAACATGGCCAGCACCTGGGCCTCGTCGGCCACATCGGCCTGCACCGTGATGGCCGTGCCGCCGGCGCCCGTGATCTGCGCGGCCACGGCCTGGGCCGCGGCCGCGTTGGCGGTGTAGTTGACGGCCACCGCGTAGCCCTCGCGGGCCGCCAGCAGGGCCGTGGCCGCGCCAATGCCCCGGCTTGCGCCGGTGACCAGAATCACCTTGCTGTGGCTGTGCGACAAAACCCGCCTCCTGCAGAAATTGAACCGGTAAGTTACAACCTGCATTACAGCATCAGAAGAAACTGCTGCCATCCACCCGTTTGAGGAGACCTGCTTGAGCCGCTCTGTCGACTATTACTTTGCCCCGCAAAGCCCCTGGACCTACCTGGGCCACGAACGCTTCGTGGCCATCGCCCGCGCCGCCGGCGCCACCGTGCGGGTGCTGCCCGCGGACCTGGGCGCGGTGTTCGCCGTGTCGGGTGGGTTGCCCCTGTCCAAGCGGCCGCCGCAGCGCCAGGCCTACCGCCTGGTGGAGCTGCGCCGCTTTTCGCAGCACCTGGGCATCCCCATGAACATCGAGCCGAAGTTCTTCCCCGTGGCGGGGGACCCGGCCGCCAGGCTGATCATTGCCGTGGGGATGCACGATGGCGAAGAGGCCGCGCTGCGCATCAGCGGCGCGGTGTTCCGCGCGGTCTGGGCCGAGCAGCGCAACATTGCCGATGCCGCCCTGCTGGGCGAACTGCTGGCCGAAAACGGCCTGCCCGCCGAGCGCCTGGCGCAGTCGCAGGGGCCCGAGGTGCAGGCCCGCTACGGCGCCAACACCCAGGCCGCCATTGACCTGGGGCTGTTTGGTGCGCCAAGCTACGTCATCGATGGCGAAATCTTCTGGGGCCAGGACCGGCTCGATTTCGTCGAACGCCAACTCAACCACTGATGGAGACCGCCATGGGCACTTTCATTGAACTCAAGTCCGCCGACGGCACGGCTTTCCCGGCCTACGTGGCCCAGCCCGAGGGCGCGCCCAGGGGCGGCGTGGTCGTGCTGCAGGAAATCTTCGGCGTCAATCCCCACATCCGCTCGGTGGCCGACGGCTATGCCGCCGCCGGTTACCTGGCCGTGGCGCCCGCCACCTTTCACCGCATCAAGCCCGGGGTGGACCTGGGCTACACGCCCGACGACATGGCGGCCGGCTCGGCGCTGAAGGCCGCGGTCGAGGCCCTGCCCGCGCCCGGCGTGATGCAGGACATCCAGGCCGCGATCCGGCACGCGGCCGGCGCCGGCAAGGTGGGCATCGTGGGCTACTGCTACGGCGGCCTGCTGACCTGGCGCGCGGCCTGCCAGCTCGAGGGCCTGTCGGCGGCGGCACCCTACTATGGCGGCGGCATGACCACGGGCGCCGACCTCACGCGCCAGCCCAAGGTGCCCGTCATGGCGCACTTTGCCGACCAGGACAGCTACATCCCGCTGGACAGCATCAAGGCCTTCGAGCAGGCCCACCCCGAGGTGGAAGTGCACCTGTACAGCGGCCACCACGGCTTCAACTGCGACCAGCGCGGCTCGTACAGCGCCGGCCCGGCGGCCACCGCGCGCGAACGCACCCTGGATTTCTTCCGCAAGCACCTGGGCTGAGGCCGGCATGGGCGCGCAGGCGGTGGGGGCGGCGACTTTCAAGCCTTTCAGGGCTGTAGTCCAGGCGGGGCGGCCACTGGCCGCTATTGTTTTGGTAGCAATTGGCCTGCTGGCGGCCAGCGCCGCCGCAGCGGCCGACTACAGCGGCCCGCTGTTCGATGCGCACCTGCACTACAACCAGGAAGCCTGGAACGGCCGCGCCGGCCCGCATCCGCCGGCCGACGTGCTGGCGCGCATGCAGCGCAACGGCGTGAAAGCCATCGTGGCCAACAGCCGGCCCAACGACGGCACCAAGGCGCTGGCCGAATCGCCGCTCACGCGCGCGGCCGGGGTGACGGTGGTGCCCTTCATCCGGCTGTACCGCAACCGCGCCGATTACGACAACTGGTACCGCGACGAGTCCATCCACGAGATGGTGCAGGCCGAGTACGCGCGCGGCACCGCCGCGGGGCCGTTCAAGGGCATCGGCGAATTCCACCTGTACGACAGCGGCAATGCCAACGGCCCCGTGGCAAAGAAGCTCATGGCCTTTGCCGAAGACAAGGGCCTGGCCGTGCTCGCCCATGTGGACGACACCGCCATCGACCTGCTCATGGCCCACACGCCCAGCCGGGGCCAGAAGCTGCGCCTCATCTGGGCCCACACCGGCATCGGTGGCACGCCCGCGCCGCGGGTGGACGCGCTGCTTGCCAGATACCCGCTGCTCATGGGTGAGCTGTCGTACCGCCCCGGCCTGACCTGCGCCGGCGGCACGCTGTGCCCCGAGTGGCGCGCGCTGCTGCTCAAGTACCCGGGGCGCTTCATGATCGGCTCCGACACCTGGGTCAACCAGCGCTGGGAGGCCTACGACGAGCTCATGAAGGGCTACCGCGCGTGGCTGGGCGATCTGCCGGCCGACGTGGCCCGCCAGATCGCCTGGGACAACGGGGCCGGGCTGTTCGGGCTGAAGTAGCATCCCCGCCATGCTCCAGCTCCATTACTACCCCAGCACCGCGGCGATGGTGCCGCACATCCTGCTGGAAGAACTGGCCGTGCCCTTTGCCCCTGTGCTGGTGGACCGCGAGGTCAACGCCCACAAGACGCCGGCCTACCTCGCCATGAACCCCAACGGCCTGATCCCGGTGCTGACCGACGGCGATCTGGTGCTGTACGAGACGGCGGCCATCGTTCTGCACCTGTGCGACACGCACCCGCAGGCCGCGCTGGCGCCGCCACTGGGCAGCGTGGGGCGCGCGCATTTCTACAAGTGGCTGATGTGGCTGACCAACACGCTGCAGGCCGCGCTGATCGTCTACTTCTACCCCGAGCGCTGGGTGGACGCGGGCGACGCCGTCGCGGCGCGCAGCCTGCAAGGCCATGCGGCGCGCAAGGTGGGCGGCATGCTGGACCAGCTCGACGCCGAGCTGGCCCGCCATGGCCAGCCCTGGTTTGGCGGCGCGGCCTACAGCGCGCTGGATGCCTATGTGTTCACGCTGTGTCGCTGGACGCGCCATTTCGCGGCCCATCCGGCGCGCGAGCGGCCGCACCTGGGGCCCTACCTGCAGCGGGTGCTGGCACGGCCCGCGGTGCAGCGGGTGCTGGCGCGCGAAGAACTCACCCCGCCGTTCGTCTGACAGGGCGCAAGGCCCCCACGCTTGCCACTGCGTGTGCTGCGCTGCCCCCCGAGGGGGCTCCAGCCGCCTCGGGGCGGCCCGGCGGCGTCTGACGGCTCAGTCCTCGCGCCACTTCAGCTCAAGAAACGCCAGCAGCGCCCTGAGCGCGGCGCTGTTGTGCCGCCGCTGGGTGTAGGCCGCGTACAGCCACACATCCCGCGGCGAGTAGGCCGCCAGCGTGGCCACCAGCGCGCCGCTTTGCAGGTGCTGCTCCACCATCAGGCGCGGCAGGCAGACGGCGCCCAGGCCCTGCAGCGCCAGGCCCACCAGCGGCCCCGCGTCGGTGGCATCCATGCGGCTGCGCACCGGCACGGCCTGGGCCACGCCATCGATCTCGAAGCGCCATTCGGGCTGGCTGCCCAGCAGCGAGTAGGTCAGGGCATCGTGGTCGGCCAGGTCGTCGGGGTGGGCCGGCAGGCCGCGCTGCTCCCAGTAGCCCGGCGTGGCGCAGACCAGGAACTCGATGCGCTTGAGCTTGCGCACGATCAGGCTGGAATCGGTGATGCGGCCCACGCGCAGCGCAATGTCGATGGCCTCGTCCACCATGTCGACCACCCGGTTGTTCAGGTCCAGGCTGATGCGCACCTCGGGGTACTGGATCATGAACTCGCCCAGCAGCTGCGGCAGGTCAAACTGCGCGAGCCCGTAGGGCGCGGTGAGCCGCACCCGCCCGCTGGGCAGCCTGGCGCGGTGCTGCAGTTCGAGCCGCGTGAGCTCGATCATCTCCACCAGCGGGGTGCTGCGCTCCAGCAGCAGGGTGCCGGCATCGGTCAGGCTCACGGTGCGCGTGGTGCGGTTGAGCAGGCGCACGCCCAGCCGGGTTTCCAGCTCGGCCACGTACTTGCTCACATTGGCCTTGGACACGTCCAGCGTCTTGGCGGCCATGGAAAAACTGCCGCGGTTGGCGACTTCACGAAAGGTACGGATCAGTTCGAGGGTGTCCATTGTTTCCGGCGGCGAAACGCACTGGTTCGGTTTTGGCCTGTTTAAGAACGCAACTTGATGCGCATCTGCTTCTCACAGGAATGCAGTGTTTGCAGACCTGAAAGAGAAGAGAACTTCAGACGCGATGCCGGCCTTGAGACCGGCACCCTCCGCCCGAGGTTCCTTTCAGATAGCGACTGTTTTAACTTTTGAAAGAGAACCATCATGAACGCATCCAAATTCCTCGCCGTGGCCGCCCTGTCCACCCTCGCCGCCTTCGGCTCCGTGGCCCAGGCCGACGAAGCCGACGCTTCGCAGTTTGCCGTGCAATTCAACGGCACGCGCACCCGCGCTGAAGTCCAGGCCGAAGCCGCCGTCGTGGCCCGCACCCATGGCACCGAGCCGGCCGGTTCGCGCGTTGCCGCGCCCCTGAACTCGTCGGTGGACCGCGCCACGGTGCGCGCGCAAGCCGCCGAGGCCGTGCGCCTGGGCCAGATCTCCTACGGCGAAGCCTCCGTCCTGTAAGCCACGCGCCTGGCCCGCCACGAGCGGGCCTGATATGCCAGCCCGGTCCCGCAAGGGATCGGGCTTTGCCGTGTCCGGACTTGGCCAAGGCAACCGAGAACCAAGGCTGTATGCTGTCGATTTTGACCCTGAGATTGTTTGTCGGGCAGGTGGGTTAGTAGGACTGTTAGGCCCCGCCGGACTCTCCATGCTCGAAACGGGCGCCTCTGGCAGAAGCTAGTGCCGTCACGATGCTCTCCGCGTAGTTGCCGCTTAACGGATACTTGTCATCTCGCTCGTGGGGAACCGACCTGAGAGTGAAAGCGCCATAGTCCTCTGAGACCAACCAGATCTCATCTCGGCACCTGCGACCTTCACCAAACTCCCAGCCCGACGTTCCGCTGTGATCGAACTCTTCGCGACCGAACAAGGTGACGTCGTAGCTGTTCCTCTCATTCTCGATCCAGGGATTGCCTGTAATTAGGAGTACGTTCTTCCCTGATGCAAAAGCAAGGAGATTGCACTTCTTCGCTTCTTCGTCGGAAGCTGGTTTGCCCTTGATCTCAATCCAGACGTTCCAGTCCTCAACCCAGAAGTCTGGCAAGTACCAAGTACCGCTCAGGTCATAGCCTTCCGTCTCATACGACCACTTCGCATTCAAGGCGTCGAGGAACACTGCCCAACGTGCTTCGAGGCGCGATCGAAAGCGATAACCTTTGTAGAGCGTTTGAATTGGCTGCATGCGTTTTTGGCTCTGTGTAATGAAACTTGACCCCTATTTTGGAGTCCCACGCCAAGTGAAATGCGCAGTCCCAATGGACTTGATTAAACCAGCACCACACGGCTCATTGTCGTCAGCCAGATCAACTACGCAAGGTTATTCGCTACCCATCCTAGCGCTCGGTGCGGGCCAGGTAGCGCTTGCGCCAGAACACCACCAGCAGGGCCACGGCGATCAGCACCATCGAGGCCATGGCCCACCAGAAGCCGCCCTCGACGTGGATCAGCGGGATGAACTCGAAATTCATGCCGAAGATGCCGGCGATCAGGTTCAGCGGCAGGAAGATGGCCGTGAGCGCGGTCAGCGTGCGCATGATGTCATTGGTGCGGTTGCTCTGCGCGCTGAAGTGGATCTGCACCACGGTCTCGGCCGACTGCTCGAGCCGGCGCGCGTGGTGCACCACGCGCTCGATGTGCTCGATCACGTCGCGCGCGCGCGCCACCAGCTGGTCCTGGGCGTTCTGCGCCAGCCGCGCGTCGGCAGAAAAGGACGACAGCGGCTGCTCGCGCAGGCTGTCCAGCCATTCCTGCATGGCGTCGTGCTGCTCGTCGCACAGGTCTTCCAGCACGTGCAGCTGGCTGCGCGCCGACATCAGCGCGCCCCAGTTGTCAAAGCGGGTGTTGGGCTTGAGCAGCTCGGCCTGCCAGTGTTCGAGCTGGCGCGTGAGTTCCTTGCGCAGGTCCAGGTAGCTGTCCACCATGGCGTTGATCATGCGCAGCACCAGATCGGCCGGGTGGGTGGGCAGGCGGCTGCGCGACGAGACCGCGTCCACGCTGAACTTGGCGTCGGCCAGGAAGCGCTCCACGAAGCTGCGCGCGGCGTAGCAGCCGCGCGGGTGCACGCTGATCAGCAGCCGGTCGAACACGGCAAAGCCCACGGCGCGCGAGCTGATGCGGCTGAACGCGGGCATGCCGCCGCGCCGGGCCCTGGGCTTGCGCGGCGCGCTGCCCTGGCCGTGGTAGGCCTCGATGGCGGCCTCGTGCTCGGCTTCGGCCTGGGTTTCGCTCTGGGTGGCCAGGCGCCGGAAGATCACCAGGTCGTAGACCGAGGTGTAGTCGTAGTGCGAGGGGTGCGCCGGGCTGGCCAGGTCCTGGCCGTGCAGGTCCAGCAGTGTCGAGCCGCCCAGTTGCTGGGCGGCCTGCTGCAGCTGGGCCCGGGCTGATTCAAATTCGTCGCGCTCCAGGAAGACCCAGACAAAGCCGTCGCCGGGCGGCTCGGCCGGAATGCTGTCCACAAAACGCAGGCTGTCGGCGGTGAATTCGATGATTTGCACGTGGCCCCCGGGTTTTATGGGTCAAACAGGCCTGTAGTCCTTGACTGGCGGCCACTCCATGCTATTTGTTTTGTAGCAGTTTGGCGGCCGCGAGCGCGAAATAGGTCAGCACGCCATCGGCGCCGGCGCGCTTGAAGGCCAGCAGGCTTTCCATCATGACGGCGTCATGGTCGAGCCAGCCGTTCTGCGCGGCAGCCTTGAGCATGGCGTATTCACCGCTGACCTGGTAGGCAAAGGTGGGCACGCGGAACTCGTCCTTCACGCGTCGCACCACGTCCAGGTAGGGCATGCCGGGCTTGACCATCACCATGTCGGCGCCCTCGGCAATGTCCATGGCGACCTCGCGCAGCGCCTCGTCGCTGTTGCCCGGGTCCATCTGGTAGACCTTCTTGTTGCTTTTGCCCAGGTTGGCGGCCGAGCCCACGGCGTCGCGGAACGGGCCGTAGAAGGCGCTCGCGTACTTGGCGCTGTAGGCCATGATGCGGGTGTGAATCGCGCCGCGCGACTCGAGCGCGGCGCGGATCGCGCCAATCCGCCCGTCCATCATGTCGCTGGGGGCCACGATGTCCACGCCGGCCCCGGCCTGCGTCAGGGCCTGCTGCACCAGCACGGCCACGGTGTCGTCGTTGAGGATGTAGCCGGTGTCGTCCAGCAGGCCGTCCTGGCCGTGGCTGGTGAAGGGGTCGAGCGCCACGTCGGTCATCACGCCGAGCGAGGGGAACCGCTGCTTGAGCTCGCGCACCACGCGCGGCACCAGGCCGTCGGGGTTCAGCGCTTCCTTGCCGTCGGGCGTCTTGAGCGCCGGGTCGATCACCGGGAACAGCGCCATCACCGGAACGCCCAGCTCCACGCACTGTTCGGCCACCGGCAGCAGCAGGTCCAGGCTGAGCCGCTGCACGCCGGGCATCGAGGTCACCGCCTCGCGGCGGTCCTGGCCGTCCAGCACAAAGACGGGGTAGATCAGGTCATGCGGGGTCAACGCGTTCTCGCGCACCAGGTTGCGGGTGAATTCGTCGCGGCGCAGGCGGCGCGGCCGGCCGATCGGGTAGGGGGCGTGAAGCGTCATGGCGAAAATTGTGCCTGATCCCTCCGCGGGCTGTGGCGGTGGGGCGTCGCCAGGTTGAAATCCGGGCCCCAAAACCGCGACCTAATGCGCCTTCTGTCCAGGTAAATGCCGCTGTGCCCTTGAAACCGACCGGCCGGTTTGTTAAATTAGGGGTGGGTGGCTTGCCACTCCCCGCTTTTCCTCCCTGAGCGGGTGCCTTAATGTGTGACAGCAAAAAGGCTTCCCACCCCAGCCTTGTGCTGGGGTTTTTTTTGCCCGGCCCACTACACTGCGGGCATGCTCTGGGTCAAATCACTCCACATCGTCTTTGTCGCCAGCTGGTTCGCGGGGCTGTTCTACCTGCCGCGCATCTTTGTCAACCTGGCCCTGGTGCCGCCCGAGTCGATTGCCGAGCGCGAGCGGCTGCTGCTCATGGCGCGCAAGCTGTTTCGTTTCACCACGCTGCTGGCCTTTCCGGCGCTGGGCTTTGGCCTGTGGCTGTGGCTGGGCTACGGCATTGGCCGCGGGCCGGGCAATGGCTGGCTGCACGCCAAGCTGGCGGTGGTCCTGCTGGTCATCGGCTACCACCACGGCTGCGGCGTGATGTTGCGCAAGCTGCAGGCTGGCGAGAGCCGGCGCAGCCACCGCTGGTACCGTTGGTTCAACGAGATCCCGGTGCTGCTGCTGCTGCTCGCGGTGGTGCTGGTGGTCGTCAAGCCCTTCTGACGTGGGCCATGAGTGCCACCCACAAGACCTCGGCCTGGCCGCTGGCGCTGAGTTACGTGGCGCTGATCGTCTACGCCAGCCTGTACCCGTTTGATGGCTGGCGCGACCAGGGCATCGCGCCCTGGGCCTTTCTGCCCGCGCCCCTGCCCAAATACTGGACGGGCTTTGACGTGGCTGCCAATCTGGCCGGCTATGGCCCGCTGGGGGTGTTGCTGGCGCTGAGCGCCATGCGCCGCGGCGGCTGGACCGGCGTGCGCGCGGTCACGCTGGCCACGCTGGCGGCCGCGGCGCTGTCGCTGTCGATGGAAATGCTGCAAAGCTACCTGCCGTCGCGGGTGGCGTCCAATGTGGACCTGGCCCTCAACATCCTGGGCGCCTGGCTGGGCGCGGTGCTGGCCTGGGCGCTGGAAAAACTGGGCGTCATCGCGCGCTGGAGCCGCTTTCGCGAGCGCTGGTTCGTGCAGGATGCGCGCGGCGCGCTGGTGCTGCTCGCGCTGTGGCCCGTGGCCCTGCTGTTCCCGGCTGCAGTGCCCTTCGGCCTGGGGCAGGTGCTGGAGCGGCTGGAGTTTGGCCTCACCGAGTGGCTGGCCGACACGCCGTTCCTGGAGTGGCTGCCGGTGCGTGACGTGGAACTTCAACCCCTGGTGCCCGGCGTGGAACTGCTGTGCGTGCTACTGGGCGCGCTGATTCCCGTCCTGCTGGGCTACTGCGTGATCCGGCCCGCGGCCCGGCGCCTGCTGTTCATGCTGGCCGTGATCCTGGTGGGCACCGGCGCCACGGCCCTGTCGGCTGCGCTGAGCTGGGGGCCGTCCCACGCCTGGGCCTGGCTGGGCGTGGCCGAGCGGGCCGGGCTGGTCGCCGGCATGGTGGTGGGGCTGCTGCTGCTGCCGCTGCCGCGGCGCGGCAGCGCGGCCCTGCTGCTGCTGGCGCTGGTGGTCCACCTGAGCCTGCTGAACCAGGCCCCGGCCAGTGCCTACTTTGCGCAGACCCTGCAGACCTGGGAGCAGGGCCGCTTTATCCGTTTCAACGGCCTGGCCCAGTGGCTGGGCTGGCTCTGGCCTTATGCGGCCCTGGTGTATGTGCTGGTGCGGGTGTCGCGCAGCGAGGCCAAAACTAGAATGGGTGCATGAGTGCCGACCCGTCCTACTACCAACGCCACATCTTCTTCTGCCTGAACGAGCGGAAAAACGGCGAAGACTGCTGTGCCCACCACCAGGCCCAGGCGGCCTTTGACCGCTGCAAGGCGCAGGTGCGCGCCCTGGGCCTGTCCGGGCCCGGCCAGGTGCGGGTGAACAAGGCGGGCTGCCTTGACCGCTGCGCGGCCGGCCCGGTCGCCGTGGTCTACCCCGAGGCGGTCTGGTACACCTATGTGGACGAGCACGACATCGACGAAATCGTCACGTCGCACCTGCAGAAGGGCGAGGTGGTCGAACGCCTGCTCACGCCGCCGCACCTGGGGCGCTGACGCCGTGAACGCGCAGACCGAGCGTTTCAGCCTCGCCGGGCCCGCGGGCGCCATCGAGGCGCTGCGCGACTCGCCCGCTGCCGGGGCCACCGTGCGCGGCACCGCGGTCATTGCCCATCCACACCCGCTGTTTGGCGGCACCATGGACAACAAGGTGGTGCAGACGCTGGCGCGCGCCTTTGTCCAGTGTGGCTGGGTCGCGCTGCGCTTCAACTTCAGGGGCGTGGGCGCCAGCGCCGGCACGCACGACGAGGGCCGGGGTGAGGTGGACGACCTGCTGGCCGTGGTCCATGGCGCCGCCGCCAGCGGGCCGCTGGCGCTCGCGGGCTTCTCCTTCGGCGCCTTTGTCACCTGTGGCGCGCTCGCGCGCCTGCTGCCCGACCGGGAGGTCGCGAGCCTGGTGCTGGTGGGCACCGCGGCCTCGCGCTTCAGCGTGCCGGCCTTGCCGTCGCAGGTGCTGGAGCGCGCTCTGGTCGTGCATGGCGAGACCGACGACACCGTGCCGCTGGCCGCCGTGATGGACTGGGCCCGGCCACAGTCACTGCCTGTTACCGTGGTTCCTGGTGGCGGGCACTTCTTTCACGGACAATTGCCGCTTCTGAAAAATCTGGTGGTTCGCCACCTCTGTTCCTGATTCCCCCCTCATGACCCTGACACGCACACTGCAGGCGCTGGCCGCGCCATTCCTGGCGCTGGCTTGCAGCCTCGCCTCCGCCCAGATGCCACAACCCCCCGAGATCGCCGCGCGCAGTTACCTGCTGCTCGACGTCACGGCCAACCAGGTGCTGGCGGCCAAGGAGATTGACACGCCGGTCGAGCCCGCGTCGCTGACCAAGCTCATGACGCAGTACCTCGTGTTTGGCGCGCTCAAGTCCAAGAAGATCGACCTGCAGCAGACCCTGTCCGTGAGCGTGCGGGCCTGGAAGATGCCCGGATCGCGCATGTTCATCGACCCGAAGATGCAGGTGCCGGTGGACGACCTGATCAAGGGCATGATCGTGCAGTCCGGCAATGACGCCACCGTGGCGCTGGCCGAGGGCGTGGGCGGCAGCGTCGAGCGTTTCGTGCAGCTCATGAACGAGCAGGCGCTGGCGCTGGGCATGAAGGCCACCACGTACAAGAACCCCGAAGGCCTGACCGAGCCGGGGCACACCACCACGGCGCGCGACCTGAGCATCCTGGCCACGCGGCTGATGCACGACTTTCCCGAGTACCTGCATTACTACTCGATCCGCAAATACCGCTACCCCGGCACGCCGGCGGCCAACGACACCAACCGCAACCTGCTGCTGTTCCGCGACCCCTCGGTCGATGGCCTGAAGACCGGGCACACCGACGCCGCCGGCTACTGCCTGATCGCCACGGCCAGGCGCGACTTCCCGAACCTCGCGCCCGCCGGCGCGGCCGGCGCAATGGGGGGTGGGCGCCGCCTGCTGTCGGTGGTGCTGGGCACCGCGAGCGAGAACGCTCGCGCCAACGAGTCGCAGAAGCTCCTGAACTGGGGTTACACCGCGTTCGAGGCGGTCAAGCTGTTTGACGCCAACCAGCCCGTGGTGACGCCCGATGTGTGGAAGGGCGCCCAGAGCACGCTCAAGATCGGGCTGCCACAGGCCATAGTGGTGGCAGTGCCGGCAGGCACGGCCGGCAAGATCAAGACCCAGGTGGCGCGGCCCGATCCGCTGGTGGCGCCGTTCGTGCGCGGGCAGACCGTGGCCACGCTGAAGGTGCTGGCCAATGACCAGCCGCTGCTGGACGTGCCGCTGGTGGCCCTGGAGTCGGTGGACCAGGCGGGCTTGCTGGGCCGCGCCTGGGACGGGATCCGGCTCTGGATCAAATAAAAGTGTGATTACCCACTAACTTTCAAAGCGTCCCCATTGCGGGATTTCCCTTGGGAAGCTATACTGGAAAGCTTTTCCGCTTTTGGGGCGGGAAATTTGTGTGCCCCGCGCATCGCGGGGATTTGTTTTCAGACGTTTAGGGACGTTTTATCAATGCCAACCATTAACCAGCTCGTGCGCCAGGGTCGGGAGGTCGAAAAGATCAACTCGAAAAGCCCGGCCATGGAAAACTCGCCGCAGCGCCGCGGCGTGTGTACCCGTGTGTACACCACCACCCCGAAGAAGCCCAACTCGGCGCTTCGCAAGGTGGCCAAGGTCCGCCTGACCAACGGCTTCGAAGTCATTTCCTACATCGGCGGCGAAGGCCACAACCTGCAGGAGCACTCCGTGGTGCTGGTGCGCGGTGGCCGTGTCAAGGACTTGCCCGGTGTGCGTTACCACATCGTGCGCGGTTCGCTGGACCTGCAGGGCGTGAAAGACCGCAAGCAGTCCCGCTCCAAGTACGGCGCCAAGCGCCCGAAGAAAGCGTAATTTTCCTGTCGTCAATTGGTGCTTGAATTGCCCTGGCAGGCAAATCAGGCGTAGTGACCCGCTGTTGGGTCGAGTAAGTGAGGGTCCTGAATGGCTCTCGCGGTACCTGCAAGGGTGCCAACTGAAGCAAAGAGGTGAAAAATGCCACGTCGTCGCGAAGTCCCTAAACGTGAAATCCTGCCGGATCCCAAGTTCGGCAATGTCGAGCTCTCCAAGTTCATGAACGTGATCATGGAAGGCGGCAAGAAGGCGGTTGCCGAGCGCATCATTTACGGTGCGCTCGACTTCATCGAGAAGAAGAACCCCGGCAAGGACCCGCTGGAAGCGTTCGTGATCGCCATCAACAACGTCAAGCCCATGGTCGAGGTCAAGTCCCGCCGGGTTGGCGGCGCGAACTACCAGGTGCCCGTCGAAGTGCGCCCCGTGCGCCGTCTGGCCCTGTCGATGCGCTGGATCAAGGAAGCCGCCCGCAAACGCGGCGAGAAGTCCATGGCCCTGCGCCTGGCCAACGAACTGATGGAAGCCACGGAAGGCCGTGGCGGTGCCATGAAGAAGCGTGACGAAGTGCACCGCATGGCCGAAGCCAACAAGGCATTCAGCCACTTCCGCTTCTAAGAACCGTCCCCATATGGAAAACGGGCCCGCCACGAGCGGGCCTGTCCCCTTTTCAACGAAAGATCATCATGGCTCGCAAAACGCCCATTGAGCGCTATCGCAACATCGGTATCTCGGCCCACATTGACGCCGGCAAGACCACCACGACCGAGCGCATTCTTTTCTACACCGGCGTGAACCACAAGATTGGTGAAGTGCACGACGGCGCGGCCACCATGGACTGGATGGAGCAGGAGCAGGAGCGTGGCATCACGATCACTTCCGCTGCGACCACCTGCTTCTGGAAGGGCATGGACATGTCCTTCCCCGAGCACCGCATCAACATCATCGACACCCCCGGCCACGTGGACTTCACCATCGAGGTGGAGCGTTCCATGCGCGTGCTGGACGGCGCCTGCATGGTGTACTGCGCCGTGGGTGGCGTGCAGCCCCAGTCGGAAACCGTCTGGCGCCAGGCCAACAAGTACAAGGTGCCGCGCCTGGCCTTCGTGAACAAGATGGACCGCACCGGCGCCAATTTCTTCAAGGTCGTGGACCAGATGAAGCTGCGCCTGAAGGCCAACCCCGTGCCCATCGTGATCCCGATCGGCGCCGAGGAAAACTTCAAGGGCGTGGTTGACCTGCGCAAGATGAAGGCCATCATCTGGGACGAAGCGTCCCAGGGCATGAAGTTCACCTTCGAGGAGATTCCCGCCGACCTGCTGGAAACCGCCAAGGAATGGCGCGAGAAGATGGTCGAGGCGGCTGCCGAGGCCTCCGAAGAGCTGATGAACAAGTACCTGGAAGAAGGTGACCTGTCGGAAGACGAGATCACCCAGGGCCTGCGCACGCGTGCCATCGCCTGCGAGATCCAGCCCATGCTCTGCGGTACCGCGTTCAAGAACAAGGGTGTGCAGCGCATGCTGGACGCCGTGATCGAACTCATGCCTTCGCCGCTGGATGTGCCTCCGGTCCCCGGCTTCGACGAAGACGAGAAGGAAACGACCCGCAAGGCTGACGACAACGAGAAGTTCTCGGCGCTGGCCTTCAAGCTGATGACCGACCCGTTCGTGGGCCAGCTCACGTTCGTGCGCGTTTACTCGGGCGTGCTGTCCAAGGGCGACACGGTCTACAACCCGGTGCGCGGCAAGAAGGAGCGCATTGGCCGCATCGTGCAGATGCACGCCAACAACCGCCTGGAAGTCGACGAAATCCGCGCTGGCGACATCGCTGCCTGCGTGGGCCTGAAGGACGTGACCACGGGCGAAACCCTGTGCGATCCGACCGCCATCGTGACGCTGGAGCGCATGGTGTTCCCCGAGCCCGTGATCCGCCAGGCCGTGGAACCCAAGACCAAGGCCGACCAGGAAAAGATGGGCATCGCGCTGTCGCGCCTGGCCAATGAAGACCCGTCGTTCCGCGTCAATACCGACGAGGAATCGGGCCAGACCATCATTGGCGGCATGGGCGAGCTCCACCTTGAAATCATCGTGGACCGCATGAAGCGCGAGTTCGGCGTGGAAGCCAACGTGGGCAAGCCCCAGGTGGCTTACCGCGAAACCATCCGCAAGACCGTGGAAGACGCTGAAGGCAAGTTCGTGCGCCAGTCGGGCGGCAAGGGCCAGTACGGCCACGTGGTGCTCAAGATCGAGCCGAACGAGCCGGGCAAGGGCATCGAGTTTGTTGACGCCATCAAGGGCGGCGTGGTGCCGCGCGAATTCATTCCCGCGGTGGAAAAGGGCATCAACGAAGCCGTCACGCAGGGCGTGCTGGCCGGTTACCCGGTGGTGGACGTCAAGGTGACGCTGCATTTCGGCTCGTACCACGATGTGGACTCGAACGAACTCGCGTTCAAGATGGCTGCCATTTTCGGCTTCAAGGAAGGCGCCAAGAAGGCCGGCCCGGTCATTCTCGAACCCATGATGTCGGTCGAGGTGGAGACGCCCGAGGACTACGCCGGCAACGTGATGGGCGACCTGTCGTCGCGTCGCGGTATGGTGCAGGGCATGGACGACATGGTCGGTGGCGGCAAGGCCATCAAGGCCGAAGTGCCGCTGTCCGAGATGTTCGGCTACTCGACCACACTGCGCTCGATGTCGCAGGGCCGCGCCACCTACACGATGGAGTTCAAGCACTACGCTGAAGCTCCCCGCAACGTGGCTGAGGCCATCGTCGCGGCTCGCGCGAAGTAAGGTCCGCCCCGGGGGCGCTCTGCGCTTTCCCCTCAGGGGGGGCATCACCAGCAGTCCGGCCAAGGCCGTTCTGCGGTGATTGCCGGAAAAGAGTTCTGTCTTCGGCGCCCCTCTTTGGGGTTGGCCCGCTGCCCGTGGCGAGGCCTCTGCCGGAGACGTTAAACAGTCACGGGAATTGCTCTTTGGAGAAATTGAAATGGCAAAAGGAAAATTTGAGCGCACCAAGCCGCACGTGAACGTGGGCACCATTGGTCACGTGGACCATGGCAAGACCACGCTGACGGCGGCCATCACCACGGTGCTGGCCAGCAAGTTTGGTGGCGAAGCCAAGGGTTACGACCAGATTGACGCGGCTCCCGAAGAAAAGGCGCGCGGCATCACCATCAACACCGCCCACGTCGAGTACGAAACCGCTTCGCGCCACTACGCCCACGTGGACTGCCCCGGCCACGCCGACTACGTCAAGAACATGATCACCGGCGCCGCCCAGATGGACGGCGCCATCCTGGTGTGCTCGGCCGCTGACGGCCCCATGCCCCAGACCCGCGAGCACATCCTGCTGGCCCGCCAGGTCGGCGTGCCCCACATCATCGTCTTCCTGAACAAGTGCGACATGGTCGACGACGCCGAACTGCTCGAACTCGTTGAAATGGAAGTGCGCGAGCTGCTCTCCAAGTACGACTTCCCCGGCGACGACACCCCCATCATCCACGGCAGCGCCAAGCTCGCCATGGAAGGCGACAAGGGTGACCTGGGCGAAGGCGCCATCATGAAGCTGGCCGACGCCATGGACAGCTACTTCCCCACGCCCGAGCGCGCCATCGACGGCGCCTTCCTGATGCCCGTGGAAGACGTCTTCTCCATCTCTGGGCGCGGCACCGTCGTGACCGGCCGCGTCGAGCGCGGCATCGTCAAGGTCGGCGAGGAAATCGAAATCGTGGGCATCACCCCCACCGTCAAGACCACCTGCACCGGCGTGGAAATGTTCCGCAAGCTGCTGGACCAGGGCCAGGCCGGCGACAACGTCGGTATCCTGCTGCGCGGCACCAAGCGCGAGGAAGTGCAGCGCGGCCAGGTGCTGTGCAAGCCCGGCTCGATCAAGCCCCACACGCACTTCACCGCTGAAGTCTATGTGCTGAGCAAGGACGAGGGCGGGCGTCACACGCCGTTCTTCAACAACTACCGTCCGCAGTTCTACTTCCGCACCACCGACGTGACCGGTGCGATCGAGCTGCCCAAGGACAAGGAAATGGTCATGCCTGGCGACAACGTCAGCATCACCGTCAAGCTGATCAACCCGATCGCCATGCAGGAAGGCCTGCGCTTCGCCATTCGCGAAGGCGGCAAGACCGTCGGCTCCGGCGTCGTGGCCAAGATTCTGGAGTAAGCAGCCATGTCCACCAAGCAGAAAATCCGCATCCGCCTGAAGGCGTTCGACTACAAGCTGATTGACCAGTCGGCCGCCGAGATCGTTGACACGGCCAAGCGCACCGGCGCCATCGTCAAGGGCCCCGTGCCCCTGCCCACGCGCATGAAGCGTTTCGACATCCTGCGTTCGCCGCACGTCAACAAGTCCAGCCGCGACCAGTTCGAGATCCGCACCCACCAGCGCCTGATGGACATCGTCGACCCGACGGACAAGACCGTGGACGCCCTGATGAAGCTGGACCTGCCGGCCGGCGTCGACGTCGAAATCAAGTTGCAGTAAACGGGTTTCAGGGGCGTCAAAGCCCTTGGTCCTCGAGAAATGAGCGCGGACTTGCTGAAAGGCAAAGTCCGCGTTATAATTTCAGGCTTCGCCCGAATTGGGCGGGCAAAAACCGTCTGCGATGCGGGCGGGTTTATCAACCTTCTTTCGCATGGGTTCGTGGTTTTCACGGGCACGAAACGCTGGCGCCAATTGAAGTGGCAGCGGTGAAAGTTTTGGAGAAACAAATGAGTCTGAGCAACTCCCTGGGGTTGCTGGGCCGCAAGGTGGGCATGATGCGCCTGTTCACCGATGATGGGGACGCAGTTCCTGTCACGGTGGTGGATGTGTCCAACAACCGAGTGACCCAGGTCAAAACCCAAGAGAACGATGGCTACGTGGCCCTGCAGGTCACGTTCGGTGCGCGCAAAGCTTCGCGCGTGACCAAGCCCGCCGCCGGCCACCTTGCCAAGGCAGGTGTCGAAGCCGGTGAAATCATCCAGGAATTCCGTGTGACGGCCGACACCGCTGCCAAGTACGCAGCCGGTGCCACGGTGCCTGTCGCCGACCTGTTCGTCGTGGGCCAGAAGGTGGATGTGCAGGGCACGACCATCGGCAAGGGCTACGCCGGCACCATCAAGCGTCACCACATGAGCTCGCAGCGCGCGTCGCACGGCAACAGCCGTTCGCACAACGTGCCCGGCTCGATCGGCATGGCGCAGGACCCCGGCCGCGTGTTCCCTGGCAAGCGCATGACGGGCCACCTGGGCGACGATACGGTCACCACGCAGAACCTGGACGTGATCCGCATTGATGAAGCCCGCCAGCTGCTGCTGATCAAGGGCGCGGTTCCGGGCTCCAAGGGTGGCTTCGTGACCGTGCGTCCCGCCATCAAGGCCAAGCCGCAAGCTGCTGACAAGGGAGCGAAGTAAATGCAACTCGAACTCCTGAACGAGCAAGGTCAGGCCGCGTCCAAGTTTGACGCCCCCGAAACCGTGTTCGGCCGTGAATACAACGAGGATCTGGTGCACCAGGTCGTGGTCGCCTTCCAGGCCAATGCCCGCCAGGGCACGCGTGCCCAGAAGGACCGCGAGCAGGTCAAGCACTCGACCAAGAAGCCGTTCAAGCAAAAGGGAACGGGCCGCGCCCGTGCCGGTATGACGTCCTCGCCGCTGTGGCGCGGGGGTGGCCGGATTTTCCCGAACATGCCTGACGAGAACTTCTCGCACAAGATCAACAAGAAGATGTACCGCGCCGGCATGGCGTCCATCTTCTCCCAGCTGGCCCGTGAAGGCCGCCTGGCGGTGGTGGATTCCCTCAAGGTCGATTCACCCAAGACCAAGGTGCTGGCTGCCCGTTTCAAGGCGATGAACCTTGAGTCGGTGCTGGTGATTGCTGACGAGGTTGACGAGAATCTTTACCTCGCTTCGCGCAACCTGGTGAACGTGCTCGTCGTCGAGCCGCGTTACGCCGATCCGCTGTCGCTGGTGCACTACAAGAAGGTGCTGGTCACCAAGGCCGCCATCGACAAGCTCAAGGAGATGTTCGCATGAGCCGTGTGAACCCCACCCCCAACGAACGCAAGTTCGACGAAGGCCGTCTGATGCAGGTTCTGGTCGCGCCCATCGTGTCTGAAAAGGCCACGATGATTGCCGACAAGTCCAATGCCGTGACGTTCAAGGTGCTGCAGGATGCCACCAAACCCGAGATCAAGGCCGCTGTGGAATTGATGTTCAAGGTTGAGGTCAAGGGCGTCTCTGTGGTGAATACCAAAGGCAAGACCAAGCGTTTTGGCAAGTCCACGGGTCGCCGCGACAACGTTCGCAAGGCCTATGTGCTGCTGAAGCCCGGTCAGGAGCTGAACCTCGCAGGGGAGGCCGCTTAATCATGGCAGTCATCAAGATGAAACCCACCTCCCCCGGCCAGCGCGCCGTGGTGAAGGTGTCGCGCGATCACCTGTACAAGGGTGAAGGCTATGCGCCGCTGATGGAACCCCAGTTCCAGAAGTCCGGCCGCAACAACAACGGCCACATCACCACCCGCCACAAGGGCGGTGGTCACAAGCATCACTACCGCGTAGTCGACTTCGTGCGCAACAAGGACGGCATTCCGGCCAAGGTGGAGCGTATCGAATACGACCCGAACCGCACGGCCCACATCGCCCTGGTGTGCTATGCCGACGGCGAGCGCCGCTACATCATTGCCCCGCGTGGCCTTGAAGTCGGTGCATCGCTGCTGAGCGGTTCGGAAGCTCCGATCCGCGCCGGCAACACGCTGCCGATCCGCAACATCCCGGTGGGCTCGACCATCCACTGCATCGAGCTCAAGCCCGGTGCCGGTGCCCAGATCGCCCGTTCGGCCGGTACCTCCGCAACGCTGCTGGCGCGCGAAGGCACCTACGCCCAGGTCCGCATGCGTTCGGGTGAGGTCCGCAAGGTCCACATCGAGTGCCGCGCCACCATCGGCGAAGTCGCCAACGAAGAGCACAGCCTGCGCCAGCTCGGCAAGGCCGGTGTGAAGCGCTGGATGGGTATTCGCCCGACCGTTCGCGGCGTGGTGATGAACCCGGTTGATCACCCCCATGGCGGTGGTGAAGGCAAGACCGGCGAAGGCCGTCACGCAGTCGATCCCTGGGGCAATCTGACCAAGGGTTACCGCACCCGTAACAACAAGCGCACGCAGGTCATGATCGTGTCGCGTCGCAAGAAGTAAGGGATAGCCAATGACTCGCTCTCTCAAAAAAGGTCCGTTCGTTGACCACCACCTCGTGGCCAAGGCCGACAAGGCCGTGACCACGAAGGACAAAAAGCCGATCAAGACCTGGTCCCGTCGCTCCATGATCCTGCCCGAGTTCATCGGTCTGACGATCGCCGTGCACAACGGCAAGCAACACGTGCCGGTCTACATCACCGACCAGATGGTGGGCCACAAGCTCGGCGAATTCGCCTTGACGCGCACCTTCAAGGGTCACCCGGCGGACAAGAAAGTCCAGAAGAAGTAAGGAATGACCATGGAAACACGTGCAGTCCTCAGGGGCGTCCGTCTGTCGGTCGACAAAGGCCGCCTGGTCGCTGATCTGATCCGCGGCAAGAAGGTTGACCAGGCGCTGAATGTTCTGGAATTCACCCAGAAAAAAGCGGCCGTGATCATCAAGAAGGTTCTTGAGTCCGCCATCGCGAACGCCGAGCACAACGACGGCGCCGACATCGACGAACTGAAGGTCAAGACCATCTACGTCGAACAGGGCGCTTCGCTCAAGCGTTTCACCGCGCGCGCCAAAGGCCGCGGCAATCGCATCGTCAAGCCCACGTGCCACGTGTACTTGACGGTCGGCAACTAACAGGATCTGGAAAAACTATGGGACAGAAAATCCATCCTACCGGTTTCCGCCTGTCGGTGAGCCGCAACTGGGCCAGCCGCTGGTACGCGAACAACCGTGACTTCGCCGGCATGCTGGCCGAAGACATCAAGGTGCGCGAGTACCTCAAGGCCAAGCTCAAGAACGCCGCCGTGTCGCGCGTGCTGATCGAGCGTCCCGCCAAGAGCGCCCGCATCACCATCTTCTCGGCACGTCCGGGCGTGGTGATCGGCAAGAAGGGCGAAGACATCGAAGCGCTCAAGAAAGAGCTCGGCAAGCGCCTGGGCGTGCCGGTGGCCGTGAACATCGAGGAAGTGCGCAAGCCCGAAATCGATGCCCAGCTGATCGCCGACAGCATCACGCAGCAGCTCGAAAAGCGGATCATGTTCCGCCGCGCCATGAAGCGCGCGATGCAAAACGCCATGCGTCTGGGTGCCCAGGGCATCAAGATCATGTCGGCCGGTCGCCTGAACGGCATTGAAATCGCACGCACCGAGTGGTACCGCGAAGGCCGCGTGCCGCTGCACACCCTGCGCGCCGACATCGACTATGGCTTCTCTGAAGCCAAGACCACCTACGGCGTCATTGGCGTCAAGGTCTGGGTCTACAAGGGCGATACGCTGGGCCGCAACGATGCACCCGCCGTCGAGACCCCGCGTCCCGAAGAAGAGCGCCGTCCTCGTGGCCCCCGCCGCGATGCACGCCCTGGCGACCGTCCCACCGGCGACCGCCGTGGTCCGGCCACCCGCCGCCCCGCAGCTGGTGCGGGCAACGTCGCGCCGGCTGATGGCAGCGACAAGCCCGCAGAAGCAACGACAGGTGCCGATGCACCGAAAACTACCGTTAAGCGCGTCCGCAAGGTTACCGCGCCGGCTGCTCCCGCTGCCGACGGTAAAGGAGAATAAACATGCTGCAACCCGCTCGCCGCAAATACCGCAAAGAGCAGAAGGGCCGCAACACCGGCATCGCTACCCGGGGCAACTCGGTGGCTTTTGGTGATTTCGGTTTGAAGTGCACCGACCGTGGCCGCCTGACGGCCCGCCAGATCGAAGCTGCACGCCGTGCGATTTCCCGTCACGTGAAGCGTGGCGGCCGCATCTGGATCCGTGTGTTCCCCGACAAGCCCATTTCCCACAAGCCTGCCGAAGTGCGCATGGGTAACGGCAAGGGCAACCCCGAGTACTACGTGGCTGAAATCCAGCCGGGCAAGGTGGTGTTCGAGATCGTCGGCGTGCCCGAAGAGCTCGCCCGCGAAGCGTTCCGCCTGGCCGCCGCCAAGCTGCCGCTGCGCACCACGTTTGTCAGCCGCATGATCGGCGCCTGATTCAGGAGAATGAAGAAATGAAAGCTGCTGAACTGCGCCAGAAAGACATTGCCGGCCTGCAAACCGAAGTCAAGGAGCTGCAAAAGGCCCACTTCGGCCTGCGCATGCAAAAGGCCACGCAACAACTGAACAACACCGCCACGCTGCGTGTCACCCGCCGTGACATTGCACGCGCCAAGACCATTCTTGCCGAGAAGCAAGCCGCCAGTAAGGAGTGACCATGACGGAAGCGAAAACATCCCTCAAGCGCACCTTGATTGGCAAGGTGGTCAGCGACAAGCGTTCCAAGACCGTGACGGTGCTGATCGAGCGCCGCGTGAAGCACGAGCTCTACGGCAAGATCGTTGCCAAGACGAGCAAGTACCACGCCCACGACGAAAAGGGCGAATTCCACATGGGTGACATGATCGAGATCACCGAGAGCCGCCCGATTTCCAAGACCAAGAACTGGGTTGCGACCCGCCTGGTCCAGAAGGCCGTGATCGTCTGACCTGATCCCGACCCCGCTGCAAGCTGCAAGGAAACGGCCCACAATGTGGGTCGTTTTTCTTTTTGGAGCCTCAAATGATCAAAGTTGGAGATACCCTTCCCGCCGCCACCCTGATGGAATACTCGGAGGTCGAGGGCGAGGGCTGCAGCATTGGCCCGAACCCGGTGGACGTGACCAAGGCGACCGCGGGCAAAACCATTGCCCTGTTTGCATTGCCCGGGGCTTTCACGCCCACCTGCTCGGCCAAGCATGTGCCGGGCTATGTGGAGAAGGCGGCCGAGTTCAAGGCGGCCGGCGTGGACGAGATCTGGTGCGTCAGTGTCAACGATGCCTTTGTCATGGGCGCCTGGGCACGCGACCAGAAGACCGCTGGCAAGGTGCGCATGCTGGGTGATGGCAGTGCGGATTTCGCCAAGGCGACGGGCCTGACGCTGGACCTCACGGGGCGCGGCATGGGGGTGCGCAGCAACCGCTATTCGATGCTGGTCAAGGACGGCAAGGTGGTTTCCCTCAACGTCGAGGGCCCGGGAAAATTCGAGGTCAGCGACGCCCAGACCCTGCTGGCGCAAGCGGCCGGTTGATCCTGTCGGCGGGTCACTCTGCTATCTGATTGATAGCACACAGTGGCCGCCAGCCTTGGACTCCAGCCTCAAATCACTCAAATAGTGGCCTTGAGGTAGTGGGCGCCCGGGATCGGGTTGTGGTAGTAGGGCGGGATGTCTTGAAATCCCAGGTCGACGTAGAGCGCCCGAGCGGCCTCCATGTCGTCCAGGGTGTCGAGCAGCACGCTTTCATAGCCCGCCCGCCGGGCCGCGTCCAGCGTGGCCTCGGCCAGCAGCCGGCCCAGCCCAAAGCCCCGGAACGCCTTGCGCACATAGAGGCGCTTCATTTCCGCGGCGTTGGGGTAGTCCACGGTGTCCAGCGGCCGCAGCGCGCAGCAACCGGCCACTTCGTCCTCCACCATCGCCAGCACCAGCGAGCCGCGCGGCTCGGCGTAGTCGCCAGGCAGGCTGGCGAGCTCATCGTCAAACGACTGGAAGCACAAATCCACGCCCAGACCGTCGGCGTACTCGCGAAAGATTTCGCGGGCGGCCATGATCTCCCCCTCTGCCGTGGGCGTGACGAGCTGAATCTGCGGTATGTCCAACTTGGCCAAAAGCAATTGTGGAAATGCAGTTTAACGCCATTTGCGGTGGCGCTTCAAGGCAGTCCCCGGGGGCGAACTCTAGGAGCCGGTCGCGCTGATGTCGCAGGTGACGAGGAACACCAGTGTAGAGCTCGCCGGGAACGTGGGCAGTGTCAGCCCCGGGCTCTGCAGGCCGGCCACTGTGGGCGAGCTGGGGCAGATGGCGCCCCCCGTGGCCGTGCAACTGACCGTGGTGCAGCTCAGACCGGTGGCGGCCGGGTCGGTCAGCACGGTGCCATCGGCCGAATTGGGGCCGTTGTTCGTCACGGTGATGCCGTAGACGGTTGCCGAGCCGGACACCACGCTCGACAGCGTGTTGGTCTTGGTCACGGTGATGTTGGTGCTGACGGGGATGGTGACCGTGGCCTGGGCCGTGTTGTTGCTGGACACCGGGTCAATCACTCCGGCCGGAGGCGTTACCGTGGCCACATTGACCTGTTCGCCCACGCCGCCCGCAATCGCCCGCAGGGTGAACGTGATGCTGCTGGACGGCGGCAGCGTCATCGTGGCATTGGCCTGCGACGACACGGTGGCGCGCGCGGTGACGGTGGCTGAAGCGCCGCTGGTGGTCACGGCGGTGATGGTCATGCCCGCCAGCCCTGAAGGCAGGGTGTCGTTGAAGGTGGCGGCCGTGGCGGTATTGGGGCCCAGGTTGCGCACGGTTACCGTGAACACCGTGGTCTGGTCCGGCAGGATCACGGTGGGCGACGCCGACTTGGTGATGCTCAGGTCCGCCTGGGGCCCGATGTTGACCGTGGCGGTGCCGCTGTTGTTGCTCGGGTCCGTGTCAGTGGTGCCGGCGGGCGGCGCGATGGTGGTGGTGTTGATCACGGCCCCGATGGCCCCGGCGACCGCCCTCAGCACCACGGTCAGCGTGCTGCCCACCGGCAGGGTGGCGGTGCCGTTGAAGGTGCTGCCGGCAATGGTGCGGCTGGTCAAGGTGCTGCTCCCCGCGACCGAGGCGGAGACAAAAGTCAGCGTGCCCATGCCCGTGGGCAGGGTGTCCGTGATGCGGGCGCCCGTCACGGCACTGGGGCCGGGGTTGACGAAGGTCAACATGAAGGTGGTCGTCTGCCCCACCACCAGCGAGGGGGTATTGGCCACCTTGGTGGCCGACAGATCAGCGCTGGGCCCGATGACCACGGTTGCGGTGGCGCTGTTGTTGCCCAGGTTGGTGTCGCTGGCATTGGCTGGCGCGCTGACTGATCCGGTGTTGACGGGGGCACCGTTCGCGGTGGCCACGGCCCGCAACACCACGGTCAAGGTCTGGTTGACGGGGATGGTCACGGTCCCGGTGAAGGTGCTGCCGCTGATGCTGCTGCTGGTGAGCGTGGTGGGGCCCGTGGAGCCACTGGCGCTGACCAGCGCCAGCGAGCCCAGTCCGGCCGGCAGCACATCAACGACGGTGGCCGCCGTGGCTTGCTGGGGCCCGGAATTGCCGATGGTCAGCGTGAAGTTGGTGGTTTGCCCGATCGACAGGGTCGTGGTGCTGGCGGCCTTGCTGATCGACAAGTCCGTCAGGGGCAGGCACTTGTAGCCCGAGTTGCTGACCGGGTCGGCCGCTTCTGAAATCAACACATTGACGCCGGCGTTGCCCGGCAACGCGCCGTGGTCTGCCCCGCCGGGCGGGCTGTCGGAGGTGTTGGTGACGCCGTTGGCTCCGCCGCTGACGTCAACGCTGGCCGCCCCGGTGCGCACCACCACGCCGCCGCCGCCGCCTCCCCCGCCACTGTGGGCGCCGCCCGTGCCCGTGAGCCACGCATCGCCGCCCTGGCCGCCATAGGCGCTGACCGCCAAGGCCCCACTGGTCCAGTTTGGCGACACCACAATCACGCTGCCGCCGGCCGCGCCCGCGCCCGCCGCGTCATTCAGCGGATTGGTGTTGGCGCTGCCGCCGCGCACGTCGATGGTGCCGCCGCCGGTCAGGGCCCCCGCCCGTATCAGCACAATGCCGCCGCCGGTGCTGCCGCTCATCTCGCGGGTGTTGTTGGAGTTGCCGTTCTGGTCGCCCGCGCCGCCGCCGCCGCCCATGACGACGCGTGAGATGCCGGCCCCGCCAAAGCTGCCGCCGCCAAACGCGGCGAGGTGCTGGCCGGTCACGGCCTCGATGTTGGAGTAGTCACTGGCCACGCCCGCCCAGCCCGCGGACCGCCAGCCAAAGCCGCCGCGGCCACCGGCCCCGCCATTGGCACCACCGCCGCCGCCGCCGTTGTGATAAACGTTGTTGTAGTACTGGCCGCCGCCGCCGGCGTTGCCGGGGGCGCCGCGCGCGTAGTCGAAATCGGCCGTGGTTCCCGTGCCCGGGTAGCCGATGTACGCCGTGCCGGTGTTGTCCACCACCGTGCCCGTGGTGTCGATCCGGTCAAATGGTGAGCCGTCGGTGAAGGTCCACCGCGGTGTGCCCGCGATGCCCTCGCCCTTGGATGCATGGGACTGGTTCGCCGCACTCGGGTCGCGGGCCCGGAAGGGGTTGTTGCCGTCGGTGTTGCTGGGGCGCCCGCCCCCACCGCGAAAGCCCCGCGCCGACATGTCGATCGTCTGGCCGCCGAAATCCATGGTCTTGGCCACATCCAGGGCCAGCACACCGCCATTGGTGCCGTTCCAGGCCAGGCCCGTCAGAGTGCCACCCAAGGTCAGGTTGCCATACTGGGGCACCCGGATGACCTGGAAGCTCCGGCGGGGCGTGGTGCTGGTGGGGTTGGCCTGCACATAGGTGTACTGCAGGGGCGCCCCGGCCACAAAGCTGGTGCCCGAGGTGCCGCCTGCGGCCGGCACGTACTCGTACTGGCCAACCCGGCAGGTGCCCGAGGTTTCCAGATAACCCTGGGCCGGCCGGCCGGGCGCGCCGTCGCCATAGCTGTCGCTTTCGGTGCGGTCCATGTCGACGCACTGCATCTGGATCAGCAGCGCGAGATCACCGGCGGACCAGGTGGCCGAGCCGCGGCCACCGCTCAGGGTGATGGTCGGTTGCGAGCCCGCGGTGTAGGTGCCGTTGTTGGGCGTGAAGTAGCCATTGACCGTCTGGCCTGCCGCAGTCGAGACGTTGGTGCCGTTGTTCTGCGGCACGGCGCACACCTGTGCAAACGCCCAGCCACCCAGCAACAGCAAGTAGACGGGCAGTGCGAAGCGCACGACCCGGGCCAACGACCTCATGAAGATCCAGTCAGAACGACATTGAAATACATTATGTTACTTGTTTGGCGTTCTTTTGGGTTACTTCAAGTGACCAGCCAGACCACAAAAGCTGCACAAACGCCAAGAATGACCACGGCCAGCGCCCGGGAAGTGGTGTCGTCCCGCGACGGGATGGCGTCCCGGTCCATCTCCTTGTCACCCGTCAGCATGGGCCTGATCAGGTTGTCCTTCTTTTTCCAGAGGTAGAACAGGACGGCGGCAATATGCACGCCCGCCAGCACCACCACCAGCCATTGCCCCACTTCCTTGTGGTACCAGGTGGCCGTCAGGCCGTTGGCACTGGTCACAAAGCGGTTGAGGGGGCCGGTGAAGGAGATTTCATCGTCGCTGACCAGGCCGGTGCCGATCTGGACCGCCAGCAACGCCAGCATGGCGAAGACCGAGCCCGCGCCAAGCGGGTTGTGCCCGATCAGGTGGTCAGGATGAGGCTTGCCCTTGAGGTAGTTCACGACACTGCGTGGCCCATAAATGAACGAGGAGAAGCGCGACCAGCGCCCACCCACCAGGCCCCAGACCAGCCTGAACAGCAGCAGGGCGAGGACGGCGTAGCCCAGCCTGGCATGCCAGTCGATGATGGCGCCGCCGACGTGACCGGTGATCACGAGGCCCACGACGCAGGCCGCCAGCGACCAGTGAAAGAAACGGGTGGGCAGATCCCAGACCCTGACTTTTTTTGACATGAAATTTCCCTCCGCGGCCGGTGGCCGACTTGTCTGGTTGGTGGACTGCCGAATGGACGACCACCGATTGGTGAATTCCCTTAGTCTTTAGTTCCTGCTGAACTTTCAGCAAAAACCCTGATCATCCGCTTGGCATCTTGCCGAAATTCAAACCCACAGAAACCCACGGAGAAGGAAACACCATGAAATTGATCGCCTCGTTGACGCTGGCCGCTGCGGCTTGCGCATTGTCGGCCCCGGCATCTGCCCAGTTTGCCAAAGCCGAGGATGCCATCAAGTACCGCCAGAGCGCCTTGTTCGTCATGGCCCAGCATTTTGGCCGCCTGGGGGCCATGGCCAACGGCCGGATTCCCTTTGATGCCAAGATGGCCGCCGACAATGCCGAGGTGGTGGCCGACATGGCCAAGCTGCCCTGGGCTGCGTTCGGTCCTGGCACCGATCAGGGCGCCCCGACCAAGGCCAAGCCGGAAATCTGGGTGGAGCAGGCCAAGTTCAAGGAACACAGCGACAAACTGATTGCAGAGTCAGCCAAGCTGGCCGCGGCCGCCAAGACCGGCAACCTCGACACCCTGAAGACCGCTTTTGGCGCCACCGCGGGCACCTGCAAGTCCTGCCACGACGCCTACCGCGCCAAGTAAGCGCCGGCACACCGCCGCCCGTCAAAAAGCCTGCCGCATGGCAGGCTTTTTCATGTGCGAGGCCGGGTCAGGACTGTGCCAGCAGCTTCTCGATGAGGTTGTGCAGTTCGGCGAAATCGGGTTCGCCCACATAGCGCTTCACGATGTTGCCCTGCTTGTTCACGATGTAGGTGGTGGGCGTGAGCTGCACTTCACCCCAGGCGCGTGCAATGGCCCCGGTGTTGTCGATGGCGACCTTGAAAGGCAGTTTGCGGGTCTCGGCGTAGTTGACCACGTAGCTGGGCGGGTCGTAGCTCATGGCGACCGCGAGCGTGTCAAATCCCCGGCCCTTGTACTTGTCGTAGGTGGCGATGATGCGGGGCATCTCCGCCACGCAGGTGGTGCAACTGGTGGCCCAGAAGTTCACCAGCGTGACCTTGCCCTTGAGATCCTGCGTGGTCTGGCGCGAGCCATCGAGCAACACAAAGGTGGATTCCGGCGCGCCAGTGGCCCCGGTGCCGAGGAATACCCCGGCTCCGATTGCCAGCGCGGCCGCAACTGCGGCACCATAGAGGACACTTTTTTTCATTTCGAGGGTTGACCCATGCAACGACGCCAGTTTAATGCCGCCTCCATCTCCGTGCTGGGCAGCCTGTCGATGGCGGCCTGGCAGCAGGCCCATGCGCTTGCGCTCAAGGACCTGACGGATGCGGAAGCCTCGCAGGGGCTGAAGGCCGCGCTTGAAAAAGGGGCGCTGGCCGCAGTCCAGCTGCTTGGCAAGCCTGATGGATTCCTGGGCAACCCAAAAGTTCGAATTCCCTTGCCCGGCGTGCTCGAGGACGCGGCCAAACTTCTCAAAACCTTCGGCCAGGGCAAGCGCGTGGACGAACTGGTGACCTCGATGAACCGCGCGGCGGAAGCCGCCGTGCCCATGGCCAGGGACCTGCTGGTCAGCGCCGTGCGGTCGATGAATGTGAGCGATGCGCGCAACATCCTGATGGGCGGGGACACCTCGGTGACCACGTTCTTCGCTGAAAAGACCCGCGAGCCGCTGGCCGGCAAGTTTCTTCCGGTGGTGACCCGTGCCACCGAAAAAGTGGGGCTGGCGGAAAAATACAACCGGGTGGCCTCCAAGGCCGCTGGGGTGGGGCTGCTGCGCAAGGAGGACGCCAACGTGCAGCAGTATGTGACCGCCAAGTCACTGGACGGGCTGTACCTGATGATCGGCGAGGAGGAAAAGAAGATCCGGCAGGACCCGGTCGGCACAGGCAGCGCCATACTCAAGAAGGTCTTCGGCGGCCTCAGGTAGCCTGCGCGGACGGCCGTGGCGCCGGCTTGGCCGGTGGCGCGCGCAGTGTTTCGCGGGCCGCAGCCAGCGCGGCCTCGAGGTAGGCGCCATAGAAATCGGGCACGGCCACACCCACCAGCCGTTCGGCGAGTTCCCGGCCATCGGCGCCCAGGAACAGCACGGTGGGGGTGAATCTGGCATTCCAGCGTGCCGACAGCGCGGCGCCATGACTGCGCTCCCCGTTGAAATCCAGAATGGGGGTCTGGCGGTTGGTCACATCGAACTGCCAGGCCGGCAAGCCTTCGGAGCGCATGGGCAGCAGGTAGTTGCGGCGCACCAGCTCGCAGTAGGGGCAGCCCGGCAGGGTCGCCAGCAGCACCAGCGGGTGGCCCGCCTGGGCGGCACGGCGGCCCTCGTCCCGCAGCGCGCCCGGCACCGGCAGCGCGGAGTCGCGGGCCCGGGCGGCGGATGCGCCCAGGGTGAGCGCCGCGCCCAGTCCACTGACAAAGCCGCGCCGTGACAGCCCGCTCATGCCGCGCAATCCAGCAGCACGCGGGTCAGATCCTCAGGCGCGCTCACCATGGGGTCGTGACCGGTCTTGAGTTCGACCACGCAGGCGCCCCCTGGTCCGCCCAGCCAGGCGCCATCCCAGAACCTGGGGTCGACCACCCGCGGGCGGATGGCGTCGATCGTGCCCAGGGCCGGCTGGGTGCAGTTGATGAAGGTGCGCGGCACCGTGGCCACGCGGTGGGGGTCGAAGGCCAGCGGGGCGGTGTAGGTGTGGCCCGGGTGCGGGGTCTGGCGGCGCTTGACCCACGCATGGTCGGCCGCCTCCAGGCCGAACACGGCCGGGTCGGGCGCCGGGAAGCTGAAGGTGGGCGAGGCCTGGGCGGCCGCCAGCCGGGCCTCGCGGGTCGCGCTTGCGTGGGTGCTGCTCCAGCTCTCGCCCGGGCGTGGGACCACCGCATCCACATAGACCAGGTGGCGCAGCCGCCGGGGCATGCGGTCGGCCAGCGCGGTGCCAATCATGCCGGCATAGGAGTGCACGGCGAGCACCACGTCCTCCAGTTCCTCGGCTTCAAGGGCCTGGGCCACGTCGCTGATGTGGGTTTCCAGCGTGATGGCGCTGGACAGCAGGTGCGCGCGCTCGCCCACACCGGTCAGTGTGACGGCGTGCGCGCGGTGGCCGGCGCGCACCAGTGCGTCGGTCACGTGGCGCCAGCACCACGCGCCGTGCCAGGCACCATGAACAAGGAGAAAGTGGGCCATCAGATGATTCCGCTGCGCTGGAGTTCAGACAGTTTGGCCTGGGGATAGTTCAACAACTCCCCCAGCACGTCGGCCGTGTGCTGCCCCAGCAGCGGGGGCGGCAGGTCGGTGCGCACAGGGGTGGCGCCCAGCTTCATGGGGCTGGCCACCAGGCGCAGCCCGTCCTGCACCGGGTGCTGCCAGCTCGACACCATGCCGCGCTGCTGGACCTGCGGATCGGCAAACACCTCGGCCAGGTTGTTGATCGCGCCGCACGGGACCTTGGCCGCTTCCAGTGCCGCGAGCCAGTCGGCCTTGCTGCGGGTGGCCATGATGCTTTCCAGCAGCGGCACCAGCACCGCGCGGTTGCGCACCCGGTCCTGGTTCTTGGCGTACCGGGGGTCGGCCGCCAGCGCGGGCTGGCCGGCCACGGCACAGAACTTGGCAAACTGCCCGTCGTTTCCGACCGCCAGAATGATGTGGTCCTTGCCGCCATCGGCGGCGGGCGCGACCTCGAACACCTGGTACGGCACGATGTTCTGGTGGGCGTTGCCGGCCCGCCCGGGTGCCTTGCCGCTCACGAGGTAGTTGGCGCCCAGGTTGGCCAGCATGGCCACCTGGGTGTCCAGCAGCGCCATGTCGACATGCTGGCCTTCGCCCGTGCGTTCCGCATGGCGCAGCGCCGCCAGCACGGCCACGGTGGCGTACATGCCGGTGAACAGGTCCGCCACGGCCACGCCGACCTTCTGGGGGCCGCCCCCGAGGTCGTCGCGCTCGCCGGTCACGCTCATGAGCCCGCCCATGCCCTGGATGGCGTAGTCGTAACCCGCGCGTTCGCGGTAGGGGCCGGTCTGGCCGAAGCCCGTGATGCTGCAATAGACCAGCCGCGGGTTCAGCGCCTTGAGCGATGCATGGTCCAGCCCGTAGCGCGCCATGTCGCCGACCTTGAAGTTCTCCACGAACACGTCGCAGTGCGGCACCAGGTCCTTTATCAGGGCCTGGCCCTCGGGCCGGGCGATGTCGCAGGTCACCGAGCGCTTGTTGCGGTTGGTGCCCAGGTAGTAGGCGGCTTCGGCGGTTTCGCGGCCCTCGCTGTCCTTGAGGAAGGGCGGGCCCCAGCTGCGGGTGTCATCGCCGCTGCCCGGGCGCTCGATCTTGATGACATCGGCGCCCAGATCGGCGAGGGTCTGGGTGCACCAGGGGCCCGCCAGGACGCGGGAAAGGTCGAGAACGCGAATGCCATCAAGAGAGTTCATGGGCGCCATTTTCGGGGCAATCCGATAATCCTGCGATGCACCGCTTTCTCTCCTTGCTGCTCTTGCCTGTTCTGTGGGGGCTGGCGGGATGCAGTCCTGCACTCAACTGGCGCGAAGTACGGGTCGAACCCACGGCGCTCATGGCGTTGCTGCCCTGCAAGCCCGACACCGGCTCACGCACCGTGCCTTTTGCCGGCCGCGAGACCACCCTGCACATGGTGGGCTGCGAGGCGGGCGGCGCGACCTTTGCGATTGCCTTTGCGCAGATCGATGACGCGGCCCAGGCCCCCGATGTGCTGGCCCGCTGGAAGGCCGCCACCCTTGCGAACATGCACGCGGCCAGCTCGACCGGGCTGCCCATGGCGATTGCCGGCGCCGACAGCGCCGTGCCGCCGCAGCGCGTCAGCGCGAGCGGCGCGCGTGCCGATGGCAGCGCGGTCCAGAGCCAGGCGGTCTACTTTGCCCGCGGCCGCGAGGTGTTCCAGGCCGTGATCTATGCCCAGCGGGCCCTGCCCGACGGCAGCGACACCTTTTTCTCGAATCTGCGCTTCCCATGACCTTGCTGCCCCGCCGCACCGCGGTGATCGTGTTCCTGGCGTTTGCCTTCACCTATTTCTTCTCGGCGCTGCTGCGGGCCATCACGGCCACCCTGTCGCCGGTGCTCACGCGCGAGTTCAGCCTGCACGCGCGCGACCTGGGCCTGCTTGCGGGGGGCTACTTTCTGGGCTTTGCCGCGACCCAGTTGCCCCTGGGCACCTGGCTGGACCGCCATGGCCCCAAGAAGGTGATCCTGGCCTTCCTGGGGGTGGCGGTCGCGGGCTGCCTGGCGTTTTCCATGGCCACCAGTTTCTCCGGCCTGCTGGTCGCGCGGGTGCTGTGCGGCGTGGGGGTCAGTGCCTGCCTGATGGCGCCGCTCACGGGCTTCAGGCGCTGGCTCGAGCCCGCGGTGCAACTGCGCGCCAATTCCTGGATGCTGATGACGGGCTCGCTGGGCATGGTGGCATCCACGCTGCCGGTGCAGTGGCTGGTGCCGGTGATGGGCTGGCGCCCGCTGTTCTGGGGCCTGGCGGCGCTGGTCGCCCTGTCCATGCTCATCCTGGCCTTGAAAGTGCCGCCGTGGACGCTGGCGCCGGCCCCGCCCGGCGAATCGGCCGGCAGCTACGCCGCGGTCTGGCAAAACGCCTATTTCCGCCGCATGGTGCCCGTGGGGTTTTTCAGCTATGGCGGGATGATCGCGATCCAGACGCTGTGGGCCGGGCCCTGGATGGTCCAGGTGGCCGGCCGCAGCCCGGTGCAGGCGGCACAAGGCCTGTTCATCATCAACCTGGCCATGCTCGGCACGTTCTGGGCCTGGGGCCTGGCCAACCCGCTGCTGGCCCGCCGGGGCATCACCACCAACCGGCTGATTGCCTGGGGGCTGCCGTTGAGCCTGCTGACGCTTGCTATGGTTATCGTAGCGGGGAGTGCAGCAGGGGCGGGCGCCTGGGCCATTTTTTGCGTGACGTCCACATTCATGTCGATTGCCCAGCCGGCGGTGGGCATGGCCTTCCCGCCGTCGCTGGCGGGCCGGGCCCTGTCGGCCTACAACCTGGTGATCTTTGCCGGGGTGTTCACGGTCCAGTGGGGGATTGGCCTGCTCATCGACGCATTTCTGGCCTCGGGGCTTGGCGTCGTGGGCGCGCACCGGGCGGCGATCGGGGTGTTCCTGGGCTGCAGCGCCCTGTCCTATGGCTGGTTCATGCTGGGCAGACGTGATAATCAGGGCAACCCGCCTCACCACCCATGAACCGCATCCTGATCATTGCCCATGCCCCGCTGGCCCATGCACTGCGGCAATGCGCCCTGCACGTCTTTCCCGACAGTGCCGCCAGCATCATGGCGCTGGATGTCCTGCCCAATGTGTCGCCCGACGAAACCCTGGGCGCCGCCCGGATCTCGATGGAGCAGCTGGCCGCGGGCCCGGGCATCAAGAGCGTTCTGGTGCTGACCGATATTTTTGGCGCGACCCCCTGCAATGTGGCGCAGAAGCTGGTGGACGGCGTGCGCTCCCGGCTGATCACCGGCGTCAACCTGCCGATGGTGCTGCGCAGCGTGAGTTACCGCCACGAATCGCTGGACGCGCTGGTGGCCCGCGCCGTGGCGGGGGGCACGCAGGGCGTCATGCAGGTCGCCATCACGGCGCCGCAGAACCAGGCCAGAAGAAAAAATGATCAAGACAAGTACGACCATCAACAATAAGCTCGGCCTGCATGCGCGGGCCTCCGCCAAGCTCACCAAGCTGGCGGGCAGTTTCCCCTGCGACGTCTGGATGAGCCGCGGCGAGCGCCGCGTCAATGCCAAGAGCATCATGGGCGTGATGATGCTGGCCGCCGGCATCGGCAGCGAGGTTTCGCTGGAAACCAGTGGCGAGCGCGAGCAGGAAGCCATGGACGCGCTGCTCGCGCTGATCGCCGACAAGTTCGGGGAAGGCGAGTGACCTTCAGCATCCACGGCCTCGCCGTGGCCCGTGGCATCGCCATCGGGCGGGCGGTGCTGATCGCGTCCAGCCGGGTGGACGTGGCCCACTATTTCATCGAGGCGCCGCAGATCGACACCGAGATCGCCCGCGTCCGCGCGGGCCGCAACGCCGTGGTGGATGAAATCCGGCGGCTGCAGCAAAGCATTGCCACCATGGGGCCCAAGGAGGCGCCGCACGAGCTGGCCGCCCTGCTGGACGTGCACCTGATGCTGCTGCAGGACGAGGAGCTGATCAGCGGCGTCAAGCACTGGATCACCGAGCGCCTGTACAACGCCGAATGGGCGCTGACCACCCAGCTGGAGATCATCGCGCGCCAGTTCGACGAGATGGAGGACGAGTACCTGCGCGAGCGCAAGGCCGACCTGGAGCAGGTGGTCGAACGCATCCTGCGCTACATGAAGGGCGTGGCCTCGCCCGTGGCGCCACCCACCAGCCCGCGGCGCAAGACGCAGCAGGACCTGCTGCTGGACGACACCATGGACGTGCCCCTGGTGCTGGTGGCGCATGACCTCTCGCCGGCCGACATGATGCAGTTCAAGCAGAGCGTGTTCGCGGGCTTCGTGACCGACGTGGGCGGCAAGACCTCGCACACCGCGATCGTGGCCCGCAGCATGGACATCCCCGCCGTGGTCGGGGCGCGTGGCGCCAGCCAGCTGGTGCGCCAGGACGACTGGATCATCATTGACGGCGATGCCGGCGTGGTGATCGTGGACCCGTCGGCCATCATCCTGGCCGAATACGGCTTCAAGCAGCGCCAGGGCGAGCTCGAGCGCACGCGGCTGTCAAGGCTGCGGCACACGCCATCGGTCACGCTGGACGGCCAGAAGATCGAACTGCTGGCCAACATCGAGCTGCCCGGCGATGCCGTTGCGGCGCTGAACGCGGGTGCCGTGGGCGTGGGCCTGTTCCGCAGCGAATTCCTCTTCATGGGCCGGCTGGGCGACCTGCCGGACGAAGAGGAGCAATACCAGGCCTACAAGCTGGCCGTCGAGGGCATGCAGGGCCTGCCCGTGACCATCCGCACCGTGGACATTGGCGCGGACAAGCCCCTGCATTCAGGCGAGCGCGACACCGGGCACCTGAACCCGGCGCTGGGGCTGCGTGCCATCCGCTGGAGCCTGGCCGATCCGGCGATGTTCCTGAACCAGCTGCGTGCCATCCTGCGCGCCGCGGCCCATGGCCAGATCAACCTGCTGATTCCCATGCTGGCGCACGCCAGCGAGATCCGCCACACGATGGCCCTGGTGGACCGCGCCCGCGCCGAGCTCGACAACAAGGGCATTGCCTACGGCCCGGTCAGGTTGGGGGCCATGATCGAGATACCTGCGGCGGCGCTGACCTTGCGGATCTTCCTGAAGTACTTTGACTTCCTGTCCATCGGCACCAATGACCTGATCCAGTACACCCTGGCCATTGACCGCGCCGATGAATCGGTGGCCCATCTCTACGATCCCTGCCATCCCGCGGTGCTGCGGCTGGTGGCCGAAACCATCGCCGAGTGCAACCGTCAGGGCAAGGGGGTCAGCGTGTGCGGCGAGATGGCCGGCGACGTCACGCTCACGCGGCTGCTGCTGGGCCTGGGCCTGCGCAGCTTCTCCATGCATCCGGCGCAGATCCTGGCCGTCAAGCAGGAGGTGCTGCGCTCGGACACCGGCCGCCTCGCGGTGTGGGCCGCCGAGGTGCTCGAGGCCGAAGACCCGGGCAAGCTGCTCGCTGCCTGACATGGCCCCCACGCTTGCCACTTCGTGTGCTGCGCTGCCCACCGAAGGGGCTTCAGCCGTCTTGGGGCGACCCGGCGGCGTCTGAGCCGTCAGCACTCCACCTGGCGCACCGACACGGTCAGCGCCAGGCCTCCGAGCGAGGTCTCCTTGTATTTGCTCTGCATGTCCTGGCCGGTGCGGCGCATGGTGTCAATGGCCTGGTCCAGGCTCACGCGGTGCTCGCCATCGCCCAGCGTGGCCAGCGAGCAGGCGTTGATGGCCTTGACCGCGCCCATGGCGTTGCGCTCGATGCAGGGGATCTGCACCAGGCCGCCAATCGGGTCGCAGGTCATGCCCAGGTGGTGTTCCAGCGCGATCTCGGCGGCGTTCTCGATTTGCCCATTGCTCGCGCCCAGCGCGGCGGCCAGCCCCGCGGCCGCCATTGCGGCAGCCGAGCCCACCTCGCCCTGGCAGCCCACTTCGGCGCCCGAGATCGAGGCATTTCGCTTGCACAGCCCGCCCACCGCAGCGGCGGCCAGCATGAAGCGTTCGGTGCCGGCGGCGTCGCCGCCGCGAAACTCCTGGTAGTAGCGCAGCACCGCCGGCACCACGCCTGCGGCGCCATTGGTGGGGGCGGTGACCACCCGGCCGCCCGCGGCGTTTTCCTCGTTCACCGCAATCGCGTAGGCGCTGACCCAATTCATGGCGCCCTCGCTCGCATGCTGGGGCGTGTGGCGCAGCCGTTCGGCCATGGCGCCGGCGCGCCGCGCCACCTTCAGCCCCCCGGGCAGCGTGCCCCGGGCGGCCAGGCCGCGGTCGATGCAGGCCGACATGGCGCCGGCCACCTGGGCCACGAACTGCCGCACCTCGGCCTCGGGCCGCAGCGCGGCTTCATTGGCCATCAGCAGCTGGTGCATCGGTTGCCCCGCCTCGCGGGCCAGGTCCAGCAGGGCCTGCATGGACTCGAACGGGTAGGGCACGGGTTGGGTGACGCCGCGCGGGCTGCCGACAAACGCTTCGTCCTCGTCCACCACAAAGCCGCCGCCGATGGAGTACAGGTCGCGCTGCGCCACGGGCTGGCCCGCGGCGTCAAAGGCGCTGAAGCGCATGCCGTTGGAGTGCACGGGCAGCAGGTCGCTGCGGTTGAAGACCAGCGCACGGTCCACGTCGAAGCCGATGGGCCGGGTGCCCAGCAGGGGCAATTGGCGCGTCTCGCGAATGGCCTGAACCAGGGCCGGCACGCGCTCGATGTCCACTTCATCGGGCACCTCGCCCAGCAGGCCGAGCAGCACCGCCACATCGGTGCCGTGGCCATGGCCGGTGTGGGCCAGCGATCCGTACAGCACCACCTCCAGGCGCTCGGTCGCGGCCAGCGCGGCAGCGGGCAGTTCCACCAGGAAACGGCGCGCCGCCCGCATGGGCCCCACGGTGTGGGAGCTCGACGGGCCGATCCCGATCTTGAACATGTCAAAGAGGCTGATGTACATGGGGCCCTGTCAGTGAAGGGCCAGTGTGCCACCGTCATGCCCTGACGGGTCAGGGCATTAGCGATCGGAATGTGCGATTCATGACAGCCGCGCGATGATGCGGGCGCAGGACTCGCACATCGCGGCAAACGCGGCGGCGGTGGGCGTCAGTGGCGGATCGGTGCGGCGCACCAGGCAGTTGTCGTAGCGGTGCGCCCGCTCCCGGATGCGGATGGGCTGCAACTGCGTGCCCAGCAGGCCGCGCTGCACGATCACCGCGGGCACCAGCGCCAGCCAGTCGGTGCTGCCGATCAGCGCCGCGAGCTCGGTGAACGACTCGCAGGTGGCCGCCACGCTCGGCGGTGCCAGCCCATGCTCGGCGAACAGCCGCAGCACGGTGCCGCCAGGGCCTCCCGCGGCGCCCATGGCCACCCATTCATACGTGGCCAGCTCGTGCAGGCTGCGCGCCGTGGCCAGCGGGTGGCCCGTGCGGGCGATCACGGTCAGGTCGGTCTTGAACAGCACCTGGCTGGTCAGGCCCGGGCCCGCGCCTTCGTCGGGCACCGAGGTGATGGCCAGGTCAATCAGGCCCTGCTGCAGCGCCGGCAGCAGCCGCTCGTACAGGCCGCTCATCAGGCGCAGCTTCACCCCCGGGTAGCGCGCATGAAAATCGGGCACCACCTGCGGCAGCATCAGCGCCGTGGTGGTCGGCCCCACGCCCACATGCAGGGTGCCGCCAGCCGTGCCATTGGCGCTGGCCGCTTCGTCGGTGGCGCGCTGCACCTCGCGCTGGATCAGCAGCGCGCGCGCGTGCAGCCGGCGGCCGTCCTCGGTCAGCACCACGCCATGGGCCGAGCGGTGCAGCAGCGAGACCCCGAGCCCCGCCTCCAGCGCCTGCAGGCTGTTGGTCAGCCCGGCCTGGGACACCTCGAGCTGGCGCGCCGCGCGCCGGAAGCTGCCCCATTCGACCACGGTCAGGAAGGCACGCAGTTGCTGGAGGGTCATGGACGGGTGGGGCGGGGGATGATTCGGACGATCGGTTGAATCTATCACGATAGGGGTGGGTTCACTTCCGCTGATCGCAAGCAACGCCTAAGCTGCCGCATGCGCTTTTTCTCGTACCGCGACCGCCCGGTTCACCTGGGCCCCTATCCGCTCGAACGCCTGACCCGCCAGCCGGGGCCGGTGGGCCTGAGCCGCGTGCCACCCATGCGCGCCCTGCCGTTCGATGACCCCGACCCGGAGTCGCTCACCCATGCCATGGCCCGTTACATGGCCATGTTCGACCTGGTGCGCGATGGCGCGGTCAATCCCGGGCCGGGCGAAGTGACGGCCGATCCGGTGGGGCGCGCCGAGCACCTCAAGGCCGCGGGCTACTACTTTGATGCGTCCATGATGGGTGTGGGCACGCTGCCGCGCGACGCGCTGCTGGCCGAGCCCCTGCGCAACGCGGCCGTGCCCGCGCTGGGCGCCGAGCTCGAGCGCAACCAGCCGACCAGCTTTGCCGCGGGCATGGACATGATCCTGGCCGACGTGCTCGAGTCCGCGCGCAAGGTGCACGGCCCCATGGACCACCACAGCCATGCGCTGCTGGTGCTGGTGGAGTTCCCGCGCGACCCGCGCCCCGGCGAGCCGGGCTGCGACTGGATCGCCGGCACCCAGGCGCAGCGCGCGGCCCTGCTCGCGGCGCAGACCGCCGTGCTGCTGTCCACCTACCTGCGCATGCTGGGCCACGAGGCGCGGGCCCACAGCGCCACCTGCAGCGACGTCGACCTGGGCAGGCTCGCCGTGCACTGCGGCCTGGCCCAGGGCGATGGCCGCAACCCCTATGTGGGGGCGCGCTATGGCCTGGCGGCGGTGACCACCACGTTCGAGATGGCGCCCGACCTGCCGCTGGCGCCGGCCGCGGCCCAGCGGTGGGGGCAGTCGCATGGCCCGGCGTGGTGGGTGGGCAAGGGCACGCTCAAGAGCGCCCTGAACCGCGAGGCCTATGCCGGGCGCGACTTCCGCATGGGGGCCTACCCGTTTGAAAAGCTCAGGCGGCGCGAGCAGCCCACCACCTTCATCGACCATGAGCGGGTGCCGCGCTTCCCCAAGCGGGCCGACTTTTTTGCCCGCGCGCTGTTTGGCGACCTGGGCAAGACCGTGCAGGACGGGGCCCGCAATGCGCACTATGTGATGAAAAGCCCCATCGGTGCCTGTGCCCGGCGGGCCCTGGGTGCGCTGCTGCTGCTGCAGTTCGGCGAGGCGCGCGGGCCGGTGTCGCCCCGCACGGCCGACCCCAAGCGCAATGCCGACAACCTCAAGGCCACGTCGTACTACCTGGGCGTGGACGCCGTGGGCCTGTGCGCCGTGCCCGAGTGGGCCTATTACTCGCATGACGCCGGCGGCAACCCCATGGCGGCGTACCACGCCAACGCCGTCAACCTGCTGATCGACCAGGGCCACGAGACCATGGAAGGCGCCAGCGGCGACGACTGGATCTCGGTGGCCCAGAGCATGCGCGCCTACCTGCGCTTCTCGCTCATGGGCGGCGTGGTGGCCGAGCAGGTGCGCCGGCTGGGCTACTCGGCGCGCGTGCACTCGGTGCTGGACGGCGACGTGCTGCAGCCACCGCTGCTGCTGCTGTCGGGCCTGGGCGAGGTCAGCCGCATCGGCGAGGTGATCCTCAACCCCTACCTGGGCCCACGCCTGAAGAGCGGCACCGTCACCACCGACCTGCCGATGGAGGCGGACCAGCCGATCGACTTTGGCCTGCAGACCTTCTGCGAGAACTGCAACAAGTGCGCGCGCGAATGCCCCTCGGGCGCCATCACGGCCGGCCCCAAGCTCATGTACAACGGCTACGAGATCTGGAAGAGCGACGCCGAAAAATGCGCGCGCTACCGCATCACCAATGCCGCGGGCGGCATGTGCGGGCGCTGCATGAAAACCTGCCCCTGGAATCTGGAAGGCCTGTTCGCCGAAAGCGGCTTCCGCTGGCTGGCCATGAATGTGCCGCAAAGCGCGCGCCTGCTGGCCGAACTCGACGACAAGCTGGACCGAGGCACCATCAATCCCGTCAAGAAGTGGTGGTGGGACATCGAGCTGGACCGCCAGACCGGCCGCTACGTTCAGGCCCGCCAGACCAACCACCGCGGCCTGCAGAAAGACCTGAAGCTGCGCTATGAAGACCAGACGCTGGCTGTCTACCCCGCAGACAAGATGCCGCCACCTTACCCCGTCACCTTTCCGGTCAACCGCGAGGAAGGCATTGAGCGCTACCGCGCATTGCTCACACCCGGGCAATACAAAACCAGGCTCGCGGCAGGTGACACCGCCACGCTGGCGCCCCCGGCCAAGCCGCTGCTGGGTGAGCCGCCGGTGTTCCCGGTGCTGCTCAAGCGCCGCGAAGACATGGCGGCCGATGTGGCCCGCTACGAGTTCACCGCGCTGGACGGCGCGCCGCTGCCCCCGTTTGACGCAGGCGCCCACATTGATGTGGTGATTGCACCGGAATACCAGCGCCAATACAGCCTGGCCGGCGATCCGGCCGACCGCAGCAAGTACGTGCTGGGCGTGCTGCGCGAACCGGCCGGGCGTGGTGGTTCGGCGCTGATGCACCGCGCGTTTCGAGAAGGGCGGCGCGTGTTCATCTCCAGGCCGGCCAACCATTTCCCGCTGGTGGAAGAGGCGGCTTTCTCGCTGCTGTTCGCCGGTGGCATCGGGGTCACGCCCATGATCACCATGGCGCACCGGCTGCACGCGCTGGGCAAGCCTTTTGAGCTGCACTACAGCGGAGCCAGTCGCGCGACAGCCGGCTTTCTGCGCGAACTGGCTGAAGTGCCGTGGCGCGACAAAGTGCGCTTTCACTTCAAGGACGAGGGCGCACGCGCCGACCTGATGGCGCTGACGCCGGCCTACGCGCCGGGCTTTCATGTCTACACCTGCGGCGCGCCGCGCTTCATGGACGGGGTGTTTGAAGCCGCGCTGGCCAGGGGCTGGCCCGAAGAGGCGCTGCACCGCGAGTACTTCAGCGTGCCCGAAGCCCAGGCCTGGCAGAACCACCCGTTTGTGCTGCGCCTGGCCCGCAGTGGCCGCACGTTGGAGGTGCCCGCTGACCGCAGCGCCACCGACGTGCTCGCCGACGCTGGCCTGGCCATTGCCACCAAATGCAGCGACGGTCTGTGCGGGGTTTGCGCCACGCCCTATGACGCAGCGGCGTCCGGCGAGATCGAGCACCGTGACTTCGTGCTCAGCGCCAAGGAGCGCGGCCAGCGCGTGATCCTGTGCTGCTCGCGGCCCAGGGCCGTGGGAGCCGAGCTGGTGGTGGACCTGTGAGGCTGAGCGGGCTGCTCAGCCCGCTCAGTCCGCGCGGCTGCGGGTGCCGAGCAGCGCCGCGCCAATGATCATGGCTGCCGCCAGGCCCACGCTCCAGCTCAGGGCGCGGCCACTCACCACCATCAGCAGCGCGGTGGACAGCAGCGGCGTCAGGTAGCTCAGGATGCCGATGTGGCGCGCGTCGCCCAGCTTGAGCGCGCGGTCCCACAGGTAAAACGCCGCGCCCAGCGGCCCCAGGCCCATGGCCGCCAGCAGCAGCCAGTCGCGCACCGCCAGCGTGGCCGGCGGCTCCAGCAGCGCGTGGCAGGCCAGCGACAGCGGGCCCGAGATCAGCCCGAACAGGCCCACCGCGGCCGTGGGAAACGCCGCCACGCGCCGCGTCATCAGCGAGTAGCTGGCCCAGATCAGGGCCGAACCCAGCGCCAGCAGGTAACCCCAGGACCAGCCCCCGCCGTCGCCCTGCCGGGCCCCAAGAATGGCCACCGCCGCGCCGGCAAAGCCCAGCAGCGCCGCCACCACGTGCGCCGCATGCAGCCGCAGGCCGCGCAGGAACAGCGGCGCCAGCACCACGATGAACAGCGGCCACAGGTAGTTGACCAGGTTGGCCTCCACCGGCGGCGCGATGCGCAGCGCCATGAACAGCAGGAAGTGAAAGCCGAACAGGCCGTAGACGCCCAGCGCCAGCGTGCCCGGCGCGATGGCCCACAGCCGCGGCTGCCGCGCCACCAGCGGCCACGAGGGCAGGCTGCCGATCAGCAGCGCGATGCCCGTGAGCAGGAACGGCGGGACATGCCGCAGCGCCACCCCCAGGGATGCCAGCACGGCCCACAGCGCGATGGCGCCCAGGGCGTAGAGGTTGGCTTTGGCAGACGCAGACATGGCCTGAACTGTAAGCGCGCCGGTCGTCGCGCAGCACCGGTCTGTCGTCGCAGCCCGCTTGCGCCGCTGTTTTCAGATCAAAAGGGGCTGGAGTCCAGGACTGGCGGCCACTGTGTGCTACAAAAAGTGTAGCAAACGCGGCTCAGGCAGCGGCTCAGGCAGCGGCTCGGTCAGTGCGCCGGACCGCGCCGGCGCAGCGCGGCCGTGAGCGCCGAGGGCGAGCGGTAGCCGGTGCGGCGCGCCACCTCGGCCACCGCGAGGCCGGCCTGGCGCCACTGCAGCGCCTGGTCCAGCCGCAGGCCGCGCAGCCACTGCATGGGGCCGACGCCATGGACCTCGTGGCAGCGCAGCGCAAACTGGCTGGGGCTGAGCAGGGCGCGCTGCGCGAGGTCGGCCACGCTCAGCGGCTGGTCCAGCCGGGCCAGGGCCCAGGAGGTCAGCCGTGGCCAGTCAATGGCCCGGCGTGGCCGCCGCACAGGTGCGCCCGGCGGCGCCCAGCTTTCGAGCAGCAGCAGCGGGCCATGCTGGGCCGCCAGCGGCAGGCCCTGCCGCAGCGCGTGGGCGAGGTAGGCCGCGAGGGCGCGGGTTTGCTGGGGCCGCGCGGGGCTGGCGCTGCAGCGGGCCCAGGCGGGATGGGCGGTGTCGAGCACCAGGCACTGGCTGCCGCCCAGGGATTCAAAGTCGTGGCGCTCGCCCGGGGGCACCAGGCAGGCGTCACCGGCGCCGATGCGCCGGGCGCTGCCGGCCACCTCCAGATCGAGCACGCCCTGCAGGCCCACCAGAATCTGGAAATGGTCATGGCTGTGGCTGCCATGGGCGCCGCCGTAGTGGCGCAGGGACAGCGCGCTGGTCATGGCTGCGGCTGCAGGGAAGCCGCTCAGGCCGGGTTCAGGACCCCGTGGGCCTGTTCGTCGGCGTGGTAGCTGGAACGCACCATGGCGCCCACGGCGGCATGGGTGAAGCCCATCTTGTAGGCCTCGGCCTCGAACATCCTGAAGGTGTCGGGGTGCACATAGCGGCGCACCGGCAGGTGGCTCAGCGTGGGCGCGAGGTACTGGCCGATGGTCAGCATGTTGATGCCGTGGGCGCGCATGTCGCGCATCACGTCCAGGATTTCCTCGTCGGTCTCGCCCAGGCCCACCATCAGGCCGCTCTTGGTCGGCACATCGGGGAACAGCGCCTTGAATTTCTTCAGCAGGTTCAGGCTGAACTGGTAGTCCGAACCGGGGCGTGCCTCCTTGTACAGGCGCGGGATGGTTTCCAGGTTGTGGTTCATCACATCGGGTGGCGCGGCCTTGAGGATCTCCAGCGCGCGGTCGTCACGGCCGCGGAAGTCGGGCACCAGCACCTCGATCTGGGTGCCCGGCGAGAGCTCGCGCGTCTGGCGGATGCATTCCACAAAGTGGCCGGCGCCGCCGTCGCGCAGGTCGTCGCGGTCCACGCTGGTGATCACCACGTACTTGAGCTTGAGCCTGGCAATGGTTCGGGCCATGTTCGCGGGCTCGTTCACGTCCAGCGGGTCGGGGCGGCCATGGCCCACGTCGCAGAACGGGCAGCGGCGGGTGCACTTGTCACCCATGATCATGAACGTGGCCGTGCCCTTGCCGAAGCATTCGCCGATGTTGGGGCAGCTGGCCTCCTCGCACACCGTGTGCAGGTTGCTCTCGCGCAGGATCTGCTTGATCTCGTAGAAGCGCGTGGTGGGGCTGCCGGCCTTGACGCGGATCCACTCGGGCTTCTTGAGCACCGGCGCCTGCTCGACCTTGACCGGGATGCGCGACAGCTTGGCCGCGGCCTTCTGCTTGGCCAGCGGGTTGTAGGTTTCAGTGCTTTGCGCTTCGCGCACGGTGTCGGTGGTGGCCATGAATGTCCTCAAGGCGCCAGGCGGGTGATGAGCTGTTGGCCCAGCAGCCGGGCGGCTTCGTCCCAGGTGGTAGATACGCCGATTGTAGAAAGGTCCACGGTTTTCAGCCCCGCGTAGCCGCAGGGGTTGATGCGCGAGAAGGGTTCCAGGTCCATGGCCACATTGAGGGCCACGCCGTGGTAGGTGCAGTGGCGGCTGACCTTGATGCCCAAGGCGGCGATCTTGCCCAGCTCGATGCCGTTCGCCCTGAACCTGTCGAAGGGACCGAAACCCCGGTCATCCTGAGCCTGTGCAAGCACGGGCTGCGCGAGGGCGGGGATTCTGGCGTGCGAGAACGGGTCGTCCAGCCGCACGTAAATGCCCGGGGCGCCGGCCACGCGGTGGCCGGTCACGCCATAGTGCATCAGCGTGCGGATCACTGCCTCCTCGATGCGGTAGACATATTCCTTGACGTAGTAGCCCGCGCGGCGCAGGTCGATCAGCGGATACGCCACCACCTGGCCCGGGCCATGAAAGGTGACCTGGCCGCCCCGGTCGGTGGCGACCACGGGGATGGTGCCCGGGTTCAGGACATGGTCGCTCTTGCCCGCCAGCCCCTGTGTGTAGACGGGTTCGTGCTCACAAAGCCATAGCGCGTCGGGCGTGTCCGCGGTTCGCGTGGCGGTGAAGTCCTGCATGGCCTCGCAGGTTGCCAGATACTCCACTCGGCCCAGTACCTTCAAGGCCACCTCAGGTGTTCAGGGGATGGGTCATAACACCACCTTGACCATCGGGTGCGTGGACAGCGTGCGGTACAGCTCGTCGAGCTGCTCGCGGCTGGTGGCGGTGATGGTGATGGTGACGCCCAGGTACTTGCCGGCCTTGCTGTCGCGCAGCTCCACGCTGGCGGCGTCAAACGTCGGGTCGAACTGGCGGGCGATGGCGGTCACGGCGTGCACGAAGCCATCGGCGTTCACGCCCATGACCTTGACCGGAAACCGCGAGGGGTACTCGATCAGCGAGTCCTTGCGGGCGCCGCTGTCGGCGGGTGGGGCGGGAGGGGAGAGGGGGCGTTCGGTCATGCGGGGGCTTGCTGCTTGGCCCGCTGGTAGCCGGCATGCAGCTTCTGGTAGATGGGGCCGGGTTGGCCGTTTCCAACCGGCTGGCCGTCCAGCAGGGTGATGGGCAGCACCTCCTTGGTGGCTGACGACAGCATCAGCTCGTCGGCGCCGGCCACTTCGTCGCGGCTGATGCGGCGCAGCTCGAAGGGGATGCCGGCCTCGCGGCACAGGGTTTCGATCAGGCCGTAGCGGATGCCCTCGAGCACGAGGTGGTCGCGCGGCGGGCCCATGAGCTTGCCGTCCTTGACCACCCACACGTTGCAGGCAGCGCCTTCGCTCAGGAAGCCGTCGCGGAACATCACGGTCTCCACCGCGCCTTCGTCGGCGCTGATCTGGCGCGCGAACACCGCGCCCAGCAGGCTGGTGGCCTTGATGTGGGCTTTTTCCCAGCGGAAGTCGTCGGCGCTCACGCAGGCCACGCCGCGCTCGCGCTCCAGCGCCGTGGGCGGCTTCATGAGGTTGCTCATGGCGAACACGGTGGGCGTGAGGTTGGCCGGCATCACGTGGTCGCGCAGGGCCACGCCGCGGGTCAGCTGGATGTACACGAGCTGGTCGGTGGCTGACGCGTCAGCCCCGGCGGACCGGGCGTAGGCCGCGATCAGCTTCATCACGAGCTCGTGCCACTGCGCGTGGGTCAGGGGGTTGGCAATGCGCAAGGCGGCCAGGCTGCGGTCCAGCCGCGCCATGTGTTCGGCGAAGCGGAAGGGCTGGCCCGCATAGGCCGGCACGACTTCATAGACGCCATCGCCAAAAATGAAGCCGCGGTCCATCACGCTCACCTTGGCGTTGGGCAGCGTGGTGAATTCACCGTTGAGGTAGCAGGGAAGGTCGGGAAGTGGGGAGGTCATGGGTGGGATTGTCCCTCAGCGGCTGCGGTCCGCGCGCGGCGGCAGCTGCCGGGTTTCGCCAATCTTGAGCAGGAAGAAATCGTCGTCGGGCACGCCCTGGTCGCGCCTTGCCACGGCCAGGTCGCGCGGGGGCTGGTCCAGTGGCTCATCGGTGAGGTTGAAGGTGCCCCAGTGCACGCCCACGCTGCGCCGCGCGCCCAGGTCCTTGTGGATCTGCACGGCCTCGGCCGGGTTGATGTGCTGCTCCTTCATGAACCAGCGCGGTTCGTAGGCGCCCACGGCGAGCAGGGCCAGGTCGAAGCCGTCCGGCTGGCGCGGCTCGAAATGCCGGCGTGTGTCGTTGAAGTCCTGGCTGTAGCCGGTGTCGCCGCTGAAGTACCAGTGAAAGTCCGGGCCGAACACCGACCAGCCGCCCCACAGGGTCTGCAGCCGGTCATTGAAAGAACGCGCGGACCAGTGCTGCACCGGCGTGAAATGGAAGTCCACGCCCTGATGCGTGTGGTGCTGCCACCAGTCCAGTTCCACCACATGGGTCACGCCCAGTGCCGCCATCCAGGGCTTGAGCCCGAGCGGGACGAGGAACAGCGTGCCGCCGCCGGCGCGCCGGTTCAGGGCCAGCACGCTGTCGCGGTCAAGGTGGTCGTAGTGGTTGTGCGAGATCACCACCACGTCAATGGCGGGCAGGTCGGCCATCGCCACGCCGGGCGGCTGGGCCCGCTTGGGACCCGCGAACTGTACCGGCGAGGCGCGCTCGCTGAAGACCGGGTCGGTCAGCACGTTCAATCCACTGGCCTGGACCAGCATCGTGGCGTGCCCGATCCAGGTGATGGCGGGTCGCATGGCGTGGCCCGTCGCGGCATTGCTCTTCAGGAAGGGCAGGTCGGGCGCTACGGTGGCGGTCGGCACCTGCGGGGGCCGGGGCAGGCCCTGGCGCATCGCTTCCCAGCGCCAGCGCAGCAGGTCGGCCAGGGGCTTGTCGACGGCCGTGCTGTAGTTGTTGCGGAACCCGCTGGGCGTGTGGTGGGGTCTGGAGGGGTTGTAGTAGGGATTCATCGGGGCGCAGGCTCCAAGCAGCAGGGCGACCGCCAGGGCCAGCCCTGTGCCCGGTCGCCGCCCGGGGCTCATCCGAGCAGCAGCACCGCGGCGATGGCGGCCCAGCCCAGGCTCAGGTTGATCTTGGCCAGCAGCACCACCTGCGCGATGCGCCGGCCGCCCTCGGGCCAGTCGGCGGCGGCCACGGCCTGTTTGAGCCGGCGAAACGGGGCAAAGTACAGGTGGGCAAAAATCAGCATCATCAGCAGGCCCAGGCCCATCATCAGGTGCCAGCCCAGCGGCGCGGCCTTCATGCCCACGGCCAGCAGCATGGGCAGGCCGGTGGCCAGCAGCACCGCAATGCAGATCCACACCATCACAAAAAAGCGCCCGAGCACGGCGGTCATGAGCGGCAACCGCACGGCGGGCTCCAGCCGGGCCTGGACGGCGGGGCGCAAGGCCAGCATCAGAAAGGCCATGCCACCCATCCAGAGGATGGCGGCAACCAGGTGAAACAGCTTGGGGAGGTGGGCCATGAGGGTCACAGAAGGAAGGGTCGGCCATTGTGACGCTGCACGCAAAACACCTTTGACACCACGGGGTACCCGACTAGCGGACTCGAAATGGCGGAACGCTGCGGGTTTTTACTTATAATCAATGGCTTTGCGGAAATTCCGGGGCTGCAATCGGGGCGTCACATCCAATGAAAACAATCGCTCCCATTCCCGAAACAGATGCAGGCGAACCTGAAGAGTTCAAGCCACTGACCGCCGAGCAGGCGCGCCAGTTGCGGGAACAGAACCCGCCGGTTTCCCCCTGGTGGGTGGTCGCGGGACAGGTTGTGGTGGGGCTCGTGGTGGCGTTGGCCGCCTGGGCGATCACCGGGAGGCAAAACACAGGTTGGTCTGCCGGGTACGGCGCGCTGGCAACGGTAGTTCCCGCTGCGGTGTTCGCGCGGGGCCTGACGGGCCGGTTTGCTTCCCTGAACCCGGCCACCGCGGTGTTTGGGTTCTTCCTGTGGGAAATGGTCAAGTTGGCCTTGACGGTGGCAATGCTGATTGCCGCGCCGAGGCTGGTTCCGTCGCTGAGCTGGCCGGCAATGCTGGTGGGCCTGGTGGTGACAATGAAGGTGTACTGGCTCGTGCTCATGTTCGCGGCCAGATTCCGAAAAACTGAGAAGCGAGCGAACTGATGGCTGCTGAAAACGCTGCTGAACATGGTGGTCAGACCGCCGGTGAATACATCGTTCACCACCTGACGCATTGGCGCAACAAGGAACTTGTTGGCCCGTTTGACCTGTCGGTCATCAACATTGACTCGACCATCTTCACCATCCTGCTCGGGGTGATCGGTTGCTGGCTGCTCTGGAAGGCGGCCCGCAAGGCCACATCGGGCGTGCCCGGGCGTTTCCAGGCCGCGGTTGAAATCCTGGTTGAAATGGTCGACGCGCAGGCCAAGGGCATCGTGCACAACGCCAACAGCCGCAAGCTCGTGGCGCCGCTGGCCCTGACGGTGTTTGTCTGGATCTTCTTGCTCAACGCCATGGACTTGCTGCCCGTGGACTTCCTGCCCTGGATCTGGGGCCTGGTTTACGGTGCCGCGGGCCACGACCCGCACCATGCCTACCTGCGCGTGGTTCCCACGGCCGACCTGTCCATCACCATGGGCCTGTCGCTGGGCGTGCTGGTCACCTGCCTGATCTACAACGTCAAGATCAAGGGCGTGGGCGGCTGGATCCACGAGCTGTTCACGGCGCCGTTTGGCAACCACCCGTTGCTGTACCCTTTCAATTTCCTCATGCAGGTCATCGAGTTCGTCGCCAAGACGGTGTCGCATGGCATGCGGTTGTTCGGCAACATGTACGCCGGTGAGCTGATCTTCCTGCTGATCGCCCTGATGGGCGGCGCCTGGTCGCTGTCGGCCACGGGCATCGGCCTGGCCATCGGCCACATCATTGCGGGTTCGGCGTGGGCCATCTTCCACATCCTGATCATCACGCTGCAGGCGTTCGTGTTCATGATGCTGACGCTGGTGTACATCGGCCAGGCCCACGACAGCCACTGATCCGTTTTCTTTTTGTTTTTTCTCTCGTTAACCAAAGTCCTTTAGGAGTCATCATGGAAGTTATCAGCTTTGTTGCACTGGCCGCCGGCCTGATCATCGGCCTGGGTGCTGTCGGCGCCTGTATCGGCATCGGCATCATGGGCAGCAAGTACCTCGAGTCCGCCGCTCGCCAGCCCGAACTGATGGGCGAACTGCAGACCAAGATGTTCCTGCTCGCTGGCCTGATTGACGCTGCTTTCATTATCGGCACCGGTATTGCCCTGTGGTTCGCCACGGCCAACCCGTTCCTGGCGCAGATCGCCAACCTGCCGAAGTAAGCGTCCGCCGGACCAACGTCATGCTTTGGCGCGTTTCGCGCCGGGGCGAAGGATGAAAAAGTGAGCATTACCGGTACCCTGATCATTCAGATGATCGTGTTCCTGATCCTTGTCGGGTTCACGATGAAATTCGTGTGGCCCCCCATTGCCGCTGCGCTCGACGAGCGTGCGGGCAAGATCGCCGACGGCCTTGCCGCCGCCGACAAGGCCAAGGCCGAACTTTCATCCGCCAACAAACGGGTTGAGGACGAACTGGCCAGGTCACGCAACGAGACCGCCGCGCGCCTGGCCGATGCCGAGCGTCGTGCCCAGGCCATCATCGAGGAAGCCAAGGCCCGCGCCACCGAGGAGGGCAGCAAGATTGTTGCCGCCGCCAAGGCGGAAGCCGAGCAGCAGGCGGTCAAGGCCCGCGAGACCCTGCGCGAGCAGGTGGCCGCGCTGGCCGTCAAGGGTGCCGAGCAGATTCTCCGCAAGGAAGTCAACGCCGGTGTCCATGCGGATCTGCTGAACCGCCTGAAGACCGAGCTGTAAGAGGACACCATGGCCGAACTCGCCACCATCGCCCGCCCTTACGCCGAAGCGCTGTACCAGTCCACCCGGGCCGACCTCAACGCGGCCGCCGGCTGGGTCGAGGCACTGGCTGCCGTGGCTGCCAATGCGCAGTTGCTGCAATTCGCCGGCAATCCCAAGGTCACCGACCAGCAGGTCTTCGACGTCATCAGCGGGGTGGTGAAGGCCGCCTTGCCTGACAACGCGAAGAACTTCCTGCGCACCGTGATCGAAAACGGCCGTCTGGATGCGTTGCCCGAGATCGCGGCCCAGTTCCGCGCGCTCAAGAACGCACAGAGCGGTTCGTCGGATGCGGTGGTCTACAGCGCTTTCCCGATCGATGGCGCGGCGCTGGCCGATGTGTCCTCGGCGCTTGAAAAGCGCTTTGGCCGCAAGCTGAACGTCAAGGTCGAACTCGACGCCGCCCTGATTGGCGGCATTCGCGTGGTGGTGGGCGACGAGGTGCTGGACACCTCGGTCAAGGCCCGTCTCGAACAAATGAAAACGGCGCTGACCGCATAAGCGGGCAGCTAACTAAAGAAAGAAGGAAAGAGTCATGCAACTCAATCCCGCAGAAATTTCTGAACTGATCAAGAGCCGCATTGAAGGGCTGTCCGCCAGCGCCGACATTCGCAACCAGGGCACCGTGGTGTCCGTGACCGACGGCATCGTGCGCATCCATGGCCTGTCCGACGTGATGCAGGGCGAAATGCTCGAATTCCCGGCCACCGCCGACGGCACCCCCACCTACGGCCTGGCACTGAACCTCGAGCGCGACTCGGTGGGCTCGGTGATTCTGGGTGAATACGAGCACATCTCCGAAGGCGACACCGTGAAGTGCACGGGCCGCATTCTGGAAGTGCCGGTCGGCCCCGAGCTGATTGGCCGCGTGGTCAACGCGCTGGGCCAGCCCATTGACGGCAAGGGCCCGATCAACGCCAAGATGACCGACGTGATCGAAAAGGTCGCGCCGGGCGTGATCGCCCGCAAGTCGGTGGACCAGCCCATGCAGACCGGCCTGAAGTCGATCGACTCCATGGTGCCCGTTGGCCGTGGCCAGCGCGAGCTGATCATTGGCGACCGCCAGACCGGCAAGACCGCCGTGGCCATCGACGCCATCATCAACCAGAAGGGTCAGAACATGACCTGCGTGTACGTCGCGATCGGACAGAAGGCTTCTTCCGTCAAGAACGTCGTGCGTGCGCTGGAGCAGTCCGGCGCGATGGAATACACCATTGTCGTGGCGGCCACCGCTTCTGAATCTGCTGCCATGCAGTACGTGTCGGCCTACTCCGGCTGCACCATGGGCGAATACTTCCGCGACCGCGGCCAGGACGCCCTGATTGTGTATGACGACCTGTCCAAGCAGGCCGTGGCCTATCGCCAGGTCTCGCTGCTGCTGCGCCGCCCGCCGGGCCGTGAAGCCTACCCCGGCGACGTGTTCTATCTGCACAGCCGCCTGCTGGAACGCGCAGCGCGCGTGAATGCCGAATACGTTGAAGCCTTCACCAAGGGTGAAGTCAAGGGCAAGACCGGTTCGCTGACGGCACTGCCCATCATCGAAACGCAGGCCGGTGACGTGTCCGCTTTCGTGCCCACCAACGTGATCTCGATCACCGACGGCCAGATCTTCCTGGAGACCAGCCTGTTCAACGCCGGCATCCGCCCCGCCATCAACGCCGGTATCTCGGTGTCGCGCGTGGGTTCGGCAGCACAGACCAAGGTCATCAAGGGACAGTCCGGCGGTATCCGTACCGACCTGGCCCAGTACCGTGAGCTGGCTGCGTTCGCGCAGTTCGCCTCCGACCTGGACGAAGCCACCCGCAAGCAGCTGGACCGCGGTGCCCGCGTGACCGAACTGCTCAAGCAGGCCCAGTACAGCCCGCTGTCCATCAGCCTGATGGGCGCCTCGCTGTTCGCCGTGAACAAGGGCTTCATGGACGACGTCGACGTCAAGAAGGTGCTGTCGTTCGAACACGGCCTGCACGCCTGGCTCAAGGACAAGCACGCAGCGCTGCTGTCAAAGATCGACACCAGCAAGGCGCTGGACAAGGAAGCCGAGGCTGAATTGATGGACGCCGTCGGTGCGTTCAAGAAGTCGTTTGCCTGATCTGCACCCACGCAACCAGGAGCACTAGATGGCAGCAGGCAAGGAACTACGCACCAAGATCAAATCGGTGGAAAACACCAAGAAGATCACCAAGGCCATGGAAATGATTTCCGTGTCCAAGATGCGCAAGGCGCAGGAGCGTGTGCGCGCGGCCCGTCCTTTCAGCGAAAAGATCCGCAACATCGCCAGCAACCTCGGCAAGGCCAACCCGGAGTACGTGCACACCTTCATGAAGAACAACGACGGCAAGTCGGTGGGCTTCATCGTGGTGACCACGGACAAGGGCCTGTGCGGCGGGCTGAACACCAACCTGCTGCGCGCCGTCACGACCAAGCTGCGTGAAACGCAGGCAGCCGGCAAGACGATTTCCGCGGTGGCCATTGGCGGCAAGGGCCTGGGTTTTCTCAACCGCCTGGGCGCCCGTGTGGTGTCGCATGTGACGCAACTGGGCGACCGCCCGCATCTGGACCGCCTGATTGGCCCGGTCAAGGTGCTGCTGGACCTGTATGCCCAGGGCGAAGTCAGCGAGGTCTACCTCTGCTACAACAACTTCGTCAGCACCATGAGCCAGGTGCCGACCCTGCACCGCCTGCTGCCCCTGTCGGCCGAAGCCATGCATGCCGAAAGCAAGGCCAGTGGCACGCAGCACGGCTGGGACTACATCTACGAACCGGACGCGCAGACCGTCATTGACGACCTGCTGGTGCGCTATGTGGAAGCACTGGTGTACCAGGCCCTGGCCGAGAACATGGCGTCCGAGCATGCGGCCCGCATGGTGGCCATGAAGGCCGCGACTGACAATGCCGGGAACGTGATCGGCGAGCTGAAGCTGATCTACAACAAGACCCGCCAGGCCGCAATTACCACGGAACTGTCCGAAATCGTGTCCGGCGCAGCGGCGATCAGCGGCTGATCGCCCAGCGCCCGCGCACCCCAGATTCAAATTTACCGGAGCAAAAGAAATGGCTCAAGCCCAAGGCAAGATTGTTCAATGTATTGGCGCCGTGGTGGACGTGGAATTTCCACGCGACCAGATGCCCAAGGTGTATGACGCCCTGAAGATGGAAGGCGGCAAGCTGACCCTCGAGGTGCAGCAGCAGCTCGGCGACGGCGTGGTGCGCACCATTGCGCTCGGCTCCTCCGACGGTCTGCGCCGCGGCGTGATGGTGACCAACACCGGCAACCCCATCACGGTGCCGGTCGGCAAGGCCACCCTGGGCCGCATCATGGACGTGCTGGGCAACCCGATCGACGAGCGCGGCCCCGTGTCGGCCGAGCTGTCGGCTTCGATCCACCGCAAGGCCCCCACCTATGACGAGCTGAGCCCGTCGCAGGAACTGCTGGAAACCGGCATCAAGGTGATCGACCTGATCTGCCCGTTCGCCAAGGGCGGCAAGGTGGGCCTGTTCGGCGGCGCCGGCGTGGGCAAGACCGTGAACATGATGGAACTGATCAACAACATCGCCAAGGCCCACTCCGGCCTGTCGGTGTTCGCCGGCGTGGGTGAGCGCACCCGCGAAGGCAATGACTTCTACCATGAGATGGCCGACTCCAAGGTGGTGGACCTCGAGAACCTCGAGAACTCCAAGGTGGCCATGGTCTACGGCCAGATGAACGAACCCCCGGGCAACCGCCTGCGCGTGGCCCTGACCGGCCTGACCATCGCCGAGTCGTTCCGCGACGAAGGCCGCGACGTGCTGTTCTTCGTGGACAACATCTACCGCTATACGCTGGCCGGCACCGAAGTGTCCGCCCTGCTGGGCCGCATGCCTTCCGCCGTGGGCTACCAGCCCACGCTGGCCGAGGAAATGGGCCGCCTGCAAGAGCGCATCACCTCCACCAAGGTCGGCTCGATCACCTCCATCCAGGCCGTGTACGTGCCTGCCGATGACTTGACCGACCCGTCGCCTGCCACCACCTTCGCCCACCTGGATTCCACCGTGGTGCTGAGCCGTGACATCGCCTCGCTGGGCATTTACCCCGCCGTGGACCCGCTGGACTCCACCAGCCGCCAGCTCGACCCGCTGGTCGTCGGTGAAGACCACTACGCCACGGCCCGCGCCGTGCAGGGCACGCTGCAGCGCTACCGCGAACTGCGCGACATCATCGCGATCATGGGCATGGACGACCTGGCCCCTGAAGACAAGCTGGCCGTGGCCCGCGCCCGCAAGATCCAGCGTTTCCTGAGCCAGCCGTTCCACGTGGCCGAAGTGTTCACGGGTTCGCCCGGCAAGTACGTGCCGCTGGCCGAGACCATTCGCGGCTTCAAGATGATCGTCAACGGCGAAGCCGATCATCTGCCCGAGCAGGCCTTCTACATGGTCGGCACCATCGACGAGGCCTTCGAGAAGGCCAAGAAGGCCTAAGCCATGGACAGCACGCACACCATCCATGTCGACGTGGTCAGTGCCGAAGCGTCGATTTTCTCCGGCGAGGCCCGCTTCGTGGCCCTGCCCGGTGAAGCCGGCGAGCTGGGCATCTATCCACGTCACACGCCGCTGATCACGCGCATCCGGCCGGGCTCTGTGCGCATTGAAATGGCCGATGGTCGCGAAGAATTCGTGTTCGTCGCCGGTGGCATCCTTGAAGTGCAGCCCAACTGCGTGACCGTGCTGTCCGACACCGCCATTCGCGGCAAGGACCTCGACGAGGAAAAGGCCAATGCCGCCAAGGCCGCGGCCGAGGAAGCACTGCGCAACGCCAAGGGCGAGCTCGATGTCGCCAAGGCCCAGTCCGAACTGGCCGTCATGGCCGCGCAGATTGCCGCCTTGCGCAAGTTCCGCCAGAAAAAATAACGCCCGCTGCGGCGTTGGTCAGGAAGCCCCGCTCGCGAGACCGGGGCTTTTTTGCGCCTGGGCGCTATTAGGCAGCACGTTCCCCTACTAAAAAGAGGGGAACGAATCTATCGTAGGGGCATATGCATGACCGTGTCCCCCCTGCACTAGCTTGGCTCGTAAAACGTCGCCGGAATATCGCTGGCCGCATCGCGGAGGCTAAAAATAGGTACGCAGTTGCCGAAGTCGAGTATCGAGAACGTCTGAAGCCCGTCGAAATATTGATTGCAGCTCTGGAAAAGGACTTGGCCGCCGTCGATCAAACGATCCGGCTGCACGAGATTCCGATTGATCCCGAGGCGCTTGGCGGAACCCGAGCACAACATAGCCCGCGCAGGCACGGGTATGCGCATATGACGCGGTCCATTTACACGCACCTGGGCAGCGCTTTTCCCAACGCGCTAGATACTGATCAACTGACCGCGCGCTTTATTGCCGACACTCCAAGCGTCGTCTTTGAGACGTTCGTGCAGGTGCGACTGAAAGTCCGACGGCGGCTGCGCACCCTAGTTGCTGCGGGAATGGTGCAGCGTCTGCACGCACCCTATTCGGGGGCTAAAACGCTCGGCATATGGATGCTCGCAAATACGCCGGAAACGCGTGCCTAGCGAGCGACCTCCCAAGCACTCACCCCGCCGCTACTCAAAAATCTTGTTCCATCAGCCGGCCCAAGGATTTCATGGTGCCTTCGGTGACCCTGGTAATACTTTTGAAAAAGAACGGAACGCCCGATTGAGAGCGTCTTTTTAAGCAACTCCCTAAAGCGGCTCTTGACTGATTTTCGGCGAACGTCCTCTCGCCAGGCCGAATCGACCGCGTAGCAGATCAAATACTCCGGACGGTAGCCGTGATACAGGCCATATTCGGCGCGACGCATCCGAGAGAAAAACGACTCCGCCTGGTTCTCATTCGTACCATCGTCAGCGACCCACTCGCGTGAATGAATCACAGTTTTGTGATTGAAGCTTGCGGCCAATGGGGCAAAGGCATTGCTCTCATCGGTCATCACTGTGCTGTTCTTGGCAATGTAACGGGAGGCAAACGCCGCCATATCAGTCGGGTTTTCGGATCGAAAGACCGCCACATAGGTTGTGCAGGCGCCGCCTCCTTCAACCGCGCCCTGCTTACGCATGACAGCGACGACCCGCCGTCTTTGTCGGCGACGATGATTGGCCGCATCAAGGGCAGCAAGTTGCTGATACCGTTTGTAGCGAGTTGTCGGAGCGCCTTCCAACTTTTTGATGATGGCGCGCTCATCGCGTTGACGTCCGTGCTTGTTTGGTGAACGCCGTTTTCCGCCGAAGTAGCCGCCATCCATCTCGATGACACCGTCCACTTCGGCGTACTCGTTGTGACGCCAGATTGCTTCGCGCAGCTTTTGAGCGAAGAGCCACGCCGTTCGCCATTGGCAGCCCATCGCCTTGCGCAAACGCATAGCAGTGGCACCGTCCGCTTCTTCCGCAAATGCGATGATGCCCAAGAGAATCTTTGTGATTGACAGCTTGGTAGCGTGAAACATCGTGTCGCTGGTCAGACTGAATTCATGAGCACACCCGCGGCAGCGCCATCGCTTCGACCGGCTCCTCCAAAAGTGCGCGGACATTACCCCGCATCGAGGGCACACCTGTTCTTTCGTCTGCCCCCATCGCAATTCCAGCAGAAGCGAACGCCGCTGCTCGTCAGACATCAATGCGACGTCGGACGCCGACATGTCCAGAAACCTCTTCGACAAATAAAAATGCTGCCCCACTGCCTGTTCCCAAAAAAAGAACTGAGACCGACAGGCGAGCGAACGCCTGCCACCAGGCGCTGCGGAGAGTTGCGGCGGATGTGGGCAAAGCATCCCCCTGAGCTCTTGACAACCCAATCTCCTTGGCAGATACTGGGTTCGGTTCTTTCGGAATCCGGCATCCCAGCAACGCCAGTCACCTCGGCAAAGGTGATTGGCGTTGTGCCTTTTTGCGCCACAAAAAGGCCCTTACGACAGGCTTAGGTCATGTTCATCTCCTAGTGGGGAGCAGACGGCCCTTGGGTCGTCTACAGGTTCTGCAGTCCTTAGCGTTGCGCTAATGCTGATCGGTCAGATGCCCAATCAGTTGGCAAGGCCCGCCGGGCAGAATCGGCGGACGATTGCGCCGCCGCCGGGTGCCTGGCCTGACAGGGAAGCCGACTTCGACCAGGCACCGCGCGATGTCTCGGGTTGTGGCCATGTAGTTGCCGCCAACTTTTGGAAAGTAGAGTGGCCAATCCGCGATAGCGATTGCCGATCGAAGTGATGCTGCGTCTGGCACGCGCAGGAGGAGCCGAAGCTCCCGAATGGTCATGAGTTCGCCGTAGCGGGCAACCAGGCGCTCTTCAATCGTTGGTAAAAGTGTCGCTCCGCCCGAGCTGGCGTTTTCCATCTGATTTCCTTTCAGATGGAGACTTTGCGTCAAGTGAGTTCAAATTCATATTCCAACGTTTGCGCCAAACGTTTTTCGCGGCGGCGCCCCTCACCCTCAGGTCTTCTTACCCCCCCGGGGGGGAATTCGGGAACGCGATTGCACGGACATCGTCGATACGCAAGGCTAGGCTGCGAAATCGCCAGAGATGTCTTCGCTTCAGTGCTCTTTCGTAAAAAATCCAGAAGCGCATCCGGCTCAATTGGTTCTTCGATCGGGATCGTTGGTGTTGCCAGTCCATCATGGTGCAGGTCCCAGAATTTCTTCCCAACTGGCGGCCTGTTGGGTCTTTCCCCATAAACGCATAGAGCGCAACTTAATCTCTTGGAATACGAGATCCAACTCATAGGCGGCACGGTCCAAGTCGTCGCCTGGCCGAGCTTCTTGGTAGTTGTGCAACTGAGCCAACAGCAATGGGATCGATTCACTAAGCAAGAACTTGCGCAGTTTCGCAAACAGCGGCGTGCGTAGGGATTCCAGGAGTTGCAGCGCCGTTAACCGCCGGACGCGGTTCCACAGCGCTCTTTCTCGGCCTTCGGCGAGCTCAGCAAGCCGTCCAAGTACCCACACAACAGCCGTGCCGGCTGCGCGGCAGATCCCAACCTCACCAGCCATCTCACCGCGCTTAAACGCAATCATCAACGCGCCGAGCATCCATGGAGAGGGCGTCCTACCGCAAATATCAAACACGGTCGAAATATCGACGCACACAAGCTGCAATCCGGGGAGAGGCTGCGGCAGCGCATCCAGGAACCAGGCTTGATATTCCTCCGGCAGTGCAACTACACATTCGAGCAAGTCCGCTGGGGTGACGTCCGGGTGGTCTATGAGATACCAGAAGGGCGAGCGAATCGTAGGGGTAGCTTCTGGCCATGCAGAATCGACTTCGTCGATGCTGCGGCCCTCTACATACGGCGTATGTCGCAAGTACGGCCGATGCCCTCTTTGCAGGTATCCGCGCCAAGGGGCGGGCTGGACAAAGGGAATTCTCCCAATTCGAGCCGCTAGCAACTTCTCAAAATGCTCAGGGGACGAGGCCGTCGAAAGTCGCAAGCAGCATTGCATCCACAGCTCGACACGAGCCCACTCTAGGCGGGTAACTTTACGATTTACCACTGTATACGCGAAGAGCCTCTTGGTTCACCCCTACCTGGGAACATCGCTCTTTGGCAGGTTACTAATGTCATTGGAGAATCTTTTTTGGCTTTGGTTAAGAAATGATGGTCCCGCACCAAGCCGCGGTCTTTCCCGAATCGAATGAACGGAATTGGACCAGCCAGCCTAATCGATCATTACCCTATCAAAACTAGCGGGCCCCATGCTGGCGCATTTGAGGGTTAGCCTTTTGACTCGAGTCGTCGTTCTTTCTTGAACCGGGTCATGACGGCGCTCATAAGGTCTCCCGGCTTGGCCTCTAGTGCTTCGGCCAGCCTCACGAACGTGGTCAGCGAGGGCTGATTCTTCCCCGTCTCGACGCGAGCCACAAAAAGGGGCCCGAGACCGGCCCTGTGAGCCAATTCTTCTTGACTGATGCCAAGGTGAGCGCGCCGCGCCTTGAGCTCGGCTGCCAATGATTTAACGAGTGCGGGATCGCGGACGCCGGGCATCCGGCGACTGTCATAGTCGGGCACACAAAGCGCACTGTCATATATGATAGAAATGCAATACCGCAACAACTTTGATCCGACTTCAGGGGGCCGGCTTGAAAAGGAGGCTTTCTGCGTCGAGGTTCCACGAACATGCGCCGACTGCGTTTCCTTGCCCTGATCTTGAGTCTCACGGCCGTATGGCACGGTGCGGCCGCGCAGGCCTTGGAGCCGCGACTGAACGAAGAGGTGGTGGCGGTCCGTAAGGGCGCCAATGGACCGCTACTCATGACGACGGTCTACCGCCCAGACGGTGCTGGCCCCTTCCCGATCGTGGTGATCAACCACCCCAGGTTCACGGGAGCGCCTCGCGATCAAGAGCGCTTCAGGCCCCTAGAAGCGGCTTCTTTCTTTTTGCAGCGAGGCTACGCGGTTGTTGTCCCGATGCGACAAGGCTTTGCCAAGTCCGAAGGGTGGTACGTTGGGATCGGTTGCGACGTTGCGCGGATTGGAATCGCGCAAGCTGACGACATCGTCGGCGCTCTCGATTATTTTCGAACCCTGCCGTGGGTGGATGCTGGTCGTATTGTTGTCGCTGGGCAGGCGCATGGCGGCTACGCCACTTTGGCATTTGGCACGCTGAACTACCCTGGAGTGAAAGGGTTGATCAACTTCTCAGGTGGATCGCGGAACACCGAGTGCACGAACTGGCAATACTCTCTTAGTCAGGCTACCGCGTCGTATGGCCATGCTTCAAAGATTCCATCTTTGTGGCTCTACGCAGACAATGACAGCTTCTTCGGTGGCTTCTACAGGGATATGTACGCAGCGTATGTCGCCGCAGGTGGACAGGCTCGCCTGATTAGCGCCGGAAATCTTCCGCATGATGGCCATTTCCTCTTCGATACCGACGCAGGACGAGCTGTGTGGCAACCAGCTGTTAGCGAGTTTCTGCGCGGACTAGGGCTACCTAACACGCCATTAGCGCAATATGCGAAGCACCTGCTAGCTCCACCAGATCGCCCTAAGGCATCCGGGTTCGCAGCGCTCACGGACGTGGACAAGGTGCCGTACCTCCGGTTCTTCGGCCGCAGCGGTTACAGGAAATTCCTGGCAGCTGAGAAGCCAAGGGCTTTTGCCATAGCAGAAGGCGGTGAATGGGGATATGCGTGGGGCGATAAAGCACTGCAGCGGGCACTGGACTTTTGCCGAGAGAACGCCAAGAAACGCGAGTGCAAGCTGTACGCGGTGGATGACGACGTTGTTTGGTGACCAAGAAACGCCTATAACCTAGGAGAACCCGTTTGAATGCAGACTCATGTCCTCGAATGGATAATCAAGCCGAGCGAACTGTCGGTTGGAGGCTTGCTCGTCAAGTCGCTGCTTCATCGTTGTATCAAGACTTGGGCGATACCGAACGCGCTGAGTGTGACGAGCTTCTAGCAAGGGGGGCGCCTCGTGACCTGCGTTCAAGCGAGCGTCCACCAAACGGCGTGAGCTGCCGATTGGCAGTTTGCCAATATAAGGCTGACTGCCAACGTACGGCGTACTGCCAATCCGCTATTTTGAGGGTCGACGTATATCGCCACTTCCTGGTCGCTGAAGCCTTGCCCACACTCAGGAAACTCGTCGTTGAAATGGAAGCGGGAAAGGACTCTTCATTTATTCTCGGTGAAATTCAGCTTCTGGCCGCGCGCGCGAATCGGACAATCTAAATCTGTCAAATCAAGCACGCAGGCCACCCTACGATGCGTCGCGAGTACAGGTCCATCACCGCTGCTGCATACAGCCAGCCCTCAGCTGTCCAGATGTAGGTGAAGTCGGCCACCCACTTCTGGTTGGGACCACCGGCCTCGAAGTCGCGCTGCAGATGGTTGGGTGCGATGTGGTTCTTGAGCCTGCTGCCCGTATCGCTAGGTAGCCGAGCGCTTCTTTTAGGATGTAGCGCTCCGTGGTCACACGGAACAGTTCGCGTTGCAACCGTTCAACCTCCGTGGCAGCCTCACTGCGAAGCGGCCGGTTCGGCATGAGGTCCAACACCCCGCCACGCTCCTGGATGACCCACCGCCTGAGCACGCTGGTCTAGATACCCAGGTCCCTTGCAATGTGCGTAGCGATAGCTCCGGGCTGGTACGGCAGGATGGGGGCAGGTCAGCGATGACCTGCCCCCTACCGGCGTACCAACTGAATTGAGGAAGTCCGGGGTTTCAAGGTTAATCGATCTTTGTTGCTGATGAACCGGATTGAGCTGCATCGCCAGCGCGCTGGCGATGCAGCTCAGCGAACCGGGCCGGTGGGATGCGCCCGATGCTGCTGTGCGGTCGGACCTCGTTGTAGTCCTTCCTCCACGCGGCCACCGTGGTCCTGGCCTGCCCAAGGGTCTCGAACCACTGCTCGTTCAAGCACTCGTCCTTGAACTTGCCATTGAAGCTCTCGATGTAGCCGTTCTGCATTGGCTTTCCTGGCTCGATCAGGATGTGCTGGATTCCGTGGCTGTGGGTCCAGGCCATGAAGGCCCGGCTGGTGAACTCCGGGCCGTTGTCGGTGCGCACGGCCAGTGGGTAGCCGCGGAACGTCGCCGCTCGCTCCAGCAGCCGAGTGACGTACAGCCCAGAGATGCCCCAGTCCACCGAGATGTCCACGCATTCGTGACTGAAGTCATCGGCCACGGTCAGGAACTTGATGCGCCGCCCATTGGCCAGACTGTCGCTGACGAAGTCCATGCTCCAGACTTCATTGATGGCCTGGGCCTTTTGCAGTGGCATGCGCTCAGCCGCAGGCCGCTTGACCTTCTTGCGCCGCCGCACCGCCAGGCCCTTTTCGCTGTAGATGCGATAGACCCGTTTGTGGTTGACGCCGGGGAAGTCCTCGCGCAACAGGTCGTGGACGCGCCGGTAGCCGAAGCGTCGGCGCGCCTGGGCAATCTCCACGATCTTGTCGGTGATGTCTTTGGTCATCTGGTCAGTCTGGGGTGGGTGACGGTAGCTGTCGCGGGAGAGCCCCACAAGCCTGCACGCACGCCGCTCGGACAGATCGCATTGCTCGATCATGACCAAGATGGCGTCGCATTTGGCCTGCGGGGCTAGCGCTTTACCCCGAAGGCGGTGTTGAGCGCGTGGATGTCCAGATGGGCCTCGGCCAGCAGCTTCTTGAGCTTGGCGTTCTCGCCTTCGAGCTCACGCAGCCGCCTGGCGTCGGGCACGTCCATGCCGCCGTACTTGGCTCGCCACTTGTAAAAGGTGGCATCGCTGAAGCCGCCTTTGCGGCACAACTCCTTGATGGGCAGACCAGCCTCGCCCTGCTTGATGAATCCGATGATTTGCTCTTCGGTGAATCTGCTTCTCTTCATGTCCGTCATTCTCCTGGTTGACGGACTTCCTGGAATTTAGGCTGGTACGGCTGGGAGGCGGCAGGTCAACTTCTCCCTTACCAACAAGTTTGGGCCGATAGCGCTGGGCACTGAACGAGTCCGGCAGTCCGCTGGGCGTCGGCGGATTTTCATCTGGTCCTCCGCTGTACGGCGCCCCACCCCCATCCGGGCGAACAAAAATTACTCGCCCTGGATTGAAATCGCTGACCGCAGCCAAGGGGTCGACAACGTAGTTTCTGAAAAAGTCACCTTCCGAAGCATCCGAGTCCTCCTCAGTTGCACGGGCATAGGCGAACAACCTGTCTTCGACATTGTTGAGTGGCAGAACAATGGTGTCGACCTTCGTGTGTTGCAATAGCCGGGCGACTCCGCATCCAATGCGGGCTTGCCCGTCGCAGTTTTTCTGCCGTGGCTGGACTGTCAGCCTCGACGACTTCTGCGACCTTGGTGAAGAAGCGCCGCATGATGCTCCACAACCGCGTGGCGGTGATGCCCGATGCGTCCTCAGGATCAAGGCTGCCTGTCGCACGACGGCCTGCCGGCGGTGTCCCTCATCGTCGCTGACAACGGGGAACTGCAGGCGCTGAAAGCGTCCGTGCGCTCCTGACGGTGCCGTTGCCGAACCACCTGGACAGACACTGCCTACACCGTTGAGGCCGTGGAGGACGATGCTGAACAGCGAGCTCCTTGAACGCTCTTGCCCGCCGCGAAAGATGTCTCGCAGTTGGGCAAACCGACCTTGTGATGTTTCTCACCATACTCCTGCGACGGAATTCCGGGCTTGCGCATCCGTACGCGATCACAATGTGCACGTCCGATTGGGAGGGTCGCCAGTGAGCGGACAAAAAAAGAGGAGAGATAATGGAAAGAGTTCACTTCGTAAATGTGTTTCCCGGCGACTGCACGATCATTCAGCACGCCAGCGGCCGCGTGACCATGATGGATATCTGTGATGGAAATGCAGAAACCACGCAGAAGGCGGTGTTCGAAAGCGCGCAAAAGGCCGAAGGTAAGGTGGCCGGTAACTTTGGGATGTGCAAGCACAACACCAACCCCGTCGACTATTGCGACGCACGCGGGATTACGAGTGTCTTCCGCTTCATCCTCTCTCACCCGGACATGGATCACATGGATGGCTTCAATCGCTTGGTCGATGAGATCGGCATTTTGAACTTCTGGGACTCCGGTGCTCGCAAGCCGAAACCGGAATTCAAGCAAGGATCCCTGTACAAGGAAGCCGATTGGGATCGTTACGCCAAAGTGCGAGACGACAATGAGAAGGGCGTCACAGCTGTCAACAGGATCGAGGGCGCGAAGTTTTCGTATGCGAACAACGACGACAGCGGTGGGGCTGGCGATGCCCTGAGCATCCTGGCGCCGAGTAAGGAACTGCTGGCCGATCCGGATTTGGAAGACGACATCAATGAAGGCTCGTACGTCGTCTTGTACCGAAGCGCCGGCGGCCGAGTTCTTCTGAGCGGTGACGCGCACGACGCGGCCTTTGAGCACATCAAGAAAAAGTACGAGGCCGATGTGCAGGGCTGTGCCGTTATGCTGGCCCCGCACCATGGCCGGGACTCAGGCCGCTCCTACGACTTTCTGGATTTCATCAAGCCCAAGTTGACGATTATCGGATGTGCCCCTTCACAGCACATCAGCTATGGTGAATGGTCGAAGCGGGGATTGGACATTCTCACCAGTAACCAAGCGGGCAACATCGTGCTGGATATCGCCTCAGGCCAAATGGACGTCTACATCGAGAACGAAACGTTCGCGAAAGCCTACCTGCCCGCAGGAACGCCCACAAAAAAGAACGACATGGGCTACTACTGGCTGCGAACGATCAAGGAGTGAGGGCGTGCCCTTCGGGTCGGAAGAGGACGTGCAACTGATGAAAGATGCAGGAGGATCTCATGGCAGTAACCGTAAATGGAACTAAAAAGCGGATTGGCCTTGCACTGTCCGGTGGTGGCTTTCGAGCCGCAGCATTTCACCTGGGCGTGATGCAAAAGCTCAAGGAGTTCGGTCTCCTCGATGCGGTTGACCTGCTCTCCTGCGTCAGCGGCGGCAGCATTGCGGGCGCCCATCTGGCATTGAACTGGGGCAAACCGGATGCGCTGCAGAAACTAGACCAATACCTCGCCAATCGCTCTATCGCCGTTGGATCGGTGATCGGTGGGCTCCTGGATCCCTTTGCGAGCCGCCTTGATAAGCTCGCCGATTCGTACGACGCGCATCTGTTCGGCGGCGCGAAGCTGCAGCAGCTGCAGGGGGGGCCGCGCATCTATATGAACTCCACTAATCTCGCCACGGGCAACATGTTCTTTTTCGTGGCGGGCGGTGGGCTGGCGACGGAGATGGGTGAACACGAACTCGGCGTAGTCAGCGCCGACCAGTTCGCGCTGGCGCGGGCTGTGGCAGCTTCATCCGCCTTCCCGCCAGTGTTCCCGCCACTCAAACTGACCGGGCAGGACTACGCGCCGGCCCACCGCCTCGACTACGTCACGCTCACCGACGGAGGCATCTATGACAACTTGGGCGTCAACCCAACGCTGCGAACGCGCAACCAGCTTGACTACGTGATCGTGAGCGACGGTGGCAAGCCTTTTGCCAACGATACGAAGCCCACCGAGGACGGAGCGATCGTACTGAAGGCCGGCCTCGACATCATGATGGAGCAGATTCGAGGGCTTGAGTTCGACCGGTTGGAACATCGCCACAAAGCCGGTGCAGGTCCGAAACCGTTGTGGTTCTCGATCGACAGCACGGAAGGCCAGGCCCAAGACGGCGACTCCGTATTCGCCAGCTCGATTGGCACCAACCTCAAGGCGCTGAACGAAGCAGAGCGGAAGGTCCTTGCGCGTCACGGCGCTGCTCTGGTGGAGTCCCGCATCAAGCGGTACGCCCCCGAATTGCTTCTGGCTTAAGGGAGCTAGCCTATGTTCGCAATTTCCGGTGAAGATTTTCGGACGCGCAGTGTCGAAGACCTTGCCAACATCCCGCCTTTTCGACGCTTGCGTGGCTACGCGTTCGACCCGAGCCTGTCACTGCGGCTTGAAACCGCGCCCATAAATCACGCGGTGTTCGAGGTGCCGTGGGAGTCGGGGTTGCGCCCGGGGCCGCGCGGCGAATACGTGGAAGTCGTCGACTACGACCCGGCCAGCGCCGCGTGGTACGACCCCGTGGACCTCAACAGCGTCAACCTGCTGGCGCAGGACGGATTGCCGCCATCGGAAGGCAATCCGCAGTTCCACCAGCAGATGGTGTACGCGGTTGCGATGAACACTATCTCCAACTTCGAGAAGGCCCTGGGCCGTCAGGTGTTGTGGTCACCGCGTACGAACGACCAAGGCCCCACCGGTTGGCGGGAGACTTTCGTGCGCACGCTTCGGATCTACCCACATGCGCTGCGCGCGGCAAACGCCTACTACAGCCCGGTCAAGAAGGCGCTTCTGTTCGGATACTTCCAGGGGCCGACCGGCACGGTGTTCAGCTGCCTGTCACAGGACATCGTCGCCCACGAGACGACGCATGCACTGCTGGACGGCATGCATCGACGCTACGTGGAAGATAACCATCAGGATACCTTGGCATTCCATGAGGCGTTCGCCGACATGGTGGCGCTGTTCCAGCACTTCACTTTCCCGGAGGTCCTAAAGCACCAGATCGCGCAAACCCGGGGAGACTTGGAAACGCAATCCCTGCTGGGTGAACTCGCGCAGGAATTCGGCCAAGCGACCGGCCGCTACGGAGCGCTTCGCAACGCCATCGGCGAGTGGGACGAGAACGGGCAATGGAGCATGATCAAGCCCGATCCCGCACGACTGGCTGCTGCGACGGAACCGCATGAGCGCGGCTCGATCCTGGTGGCGGCGATGTTCTCCGCGTTTCTGGCCATCTACAAGGCCAGGACCAAGGGAATCATCCAACTTGCCAGCTCCGGCTCCGGAATCCTCCCGGAAGGCGCCCTGCATCCCAGCCTGATTAATGCGCTTGCTCAGGAAGCCACAAAGACCGCTAAACACTTCCTCGGGATATGCATCCGGGCGCTGGACTACTGTCCGCCTTTCGATATCACGTACGGCGACTACTTGCGCGCGCTCATCACCGCAGACTACGACATGGTCCCGAATGACAGGCACGGGTACCGCATCGCCTTGATCGAGTCGTTCCGGCGGTGGGGAATCATCCCGGAAGGCCTGCGCACGCTCTCCGAAGAGCAACTGCGCTGGCCATACGCCAAGCTCGAGTTTGAAGGCGGTGACGGGAACCAGTGGGACGCTCTGGCTTCACTCGCCGCCGAACTACGCGACCTGGTCAGCGAGTCCTTGTACTTGCAAGACCGCGAGGCGGTGTTCGAGAAGCTACGCGAGGCACGAGCCAGGGCCCACGACTACCTTCACGAGGTGTTCAAGGGTAAGTCCGTTGCGCAACGTGAGGCATACAAGGCGGTGACAGGGCTGAACCTGGACCCGCAAGCCGGATTGAAGGGCTTGAGAATCAAATCGTCCGGGGTGCCCACCTTCGAGGTCCACTCGGTCATGCCAGCGCTGCGTGTCACCCCCGATGGACAGATCATGAAGCAGCTGCTGATCAGCGTCACACAGCGACTACGCGAACTTCCGATCGACGAGAACGACGAAAGCAAGGGAAAGTTTGACTTCCGTGGCGGCAGCACGTTGATCTTCAACATGGACAGCAAATCGCCCACCTTGCGTTACGCGATCACACGCCCAATCGATGACGTGCAGCGCCGCACCGCGATCCAGAACTACAAAAGAGAACAAATGAGCGATGGCATGTCTTTGCGCGAGGTCTACTTCCAGGCCAGCGAGGAAGACCGCCTCATCGATGAGCCTTTCTGCATGTTGCACGGCGAGCACTGAGGACTGTCATGGCCACAACCACCGCGAAGAAGGCGCCACGCAAGGCAACTGCGACTACGGCCCGCAAGAAGGCAGACGCCAGCAAAAAACCTCCCAGCCGTGCCACGGCTGATCCCCGTCTGTCGATTCGTATGTACCGGCACGGCCTGGGCGATTGCCTGCTGCTGCGGTTCGCCAAAGATGAAGGCGGCACCTTCAACATGCTCATCGACTGCGGCGTCGTCATGGTCGCAACAAATGCCAAGAAGACGATGACCGAGGTGGCGACCGACATCGAGGCCGCCTGCAACGGTCATCTGGACGTAGTCGTGATGACACACGAACACTGGGACCATGCCTCCGGATTCGCCAAGGACCAGGCACAGGCTGTGTTCGATGGCATCAGCGTCGGCGAGGTCTGGTACGGCTGGACCGAGGACCCGCAAAATGCCCTTGGAAAGCGCTTGCGCAAGGAGCGCGCGGAGAAGGTTCGCGCGCTGGCCATCGCAGCGTCGGCGTTTGCCAAGGCTGACGACCCGGCACTCCAGGGCAGGGGTGAGAAGCTCAAGGCTTTCCTCGGCTTCTTTGGCGTCGATCCTGCGAAGGCATTGGGCGCGGGCGAAGCCATTGGCCGTACGCGAGGTGCGTTCGAATACCTGATGCAGCGGCGCGGGGTCAAGACCAAGTTCCTTTACCCGCGCAAGCCGCCTGTCTCACTGCGCGGCGTGCCAAACGTCCGGGTTTATGTTCTCGGCCCGCCGGAAGATGAGTCGTATATCAAGAAGAGCGCCCCGAGCAAGAAGCACAGCGAGGTCTACGAGTTCGGCTCCGAGGTCGGATTCACCTCAGGACTTGCCGCGGCGTTCTCCAGACTCGGACAGGCCGACTCCGTCAACGGCGACGATTGCCCGTTCGACAACAGCTTCCGCCAGGTCGCGTCGCGCGGCAGGTCCTCCCGAATGTCGCCGGCGCTCAACGAGCTTCTGCAAGAGACCTGGGGCTTGGCAGGCACCGAGTGGCGGCGGATCGAACAGGATTGGACGCAGGCTGCAGAAACATTGGCCCTGAACCTGGATAGCCACACCAACAATACCTGCGTGGTTCTCGCGTTCGAGTTCATCGACACGGGTGAGGTGTTCCTGTTTCCCGCGGATGCACAGGTCGGGAACTGGCTGTCGTGGCAGGACCTGTCGTGGAACATCAAGGGCGAGAACGGTAACTCGAAGGTCGTGGTTTCGGATTTGCTGTCACGCACCGTGTTCTACAAGGTAGGGCATCACGGCAGCCACAACGCCACGCTTCGCGAACTGGGACTGGAGCAGATGACCAGCGATGAGCTGGTCGCCTTCATACCGGTTATCGAAACGGACGCCAAGAAAAACCGCTGGATGAACATGCCGTTCAAGCCTTTGCTCAATCGCCTTGTGGACAAGACCGGTGGACGCACGCTTCGTTCGGACAAATCGCCGCCGACCTCCGGCGACCTGGCAGGGCTTCCGGCGACGTCCCGGAGCAAGTTCCTCAAGCGGCTTCGCGACACCAAGCTATATTTTGAATACGCCTACGAATGAATCACGGTGGAACCTTGGCGATTCACACGCGATTGGCGAGGTGCAGACTTGAAATCTGGCAAACCCGCGCACCCTGATCCTGGATCCACTGGCGGATTGACCGGCGCTTGCGCGGGCGGGTACCTCTGTTGTCAGTACGTCGCGAACACCAACCTGAACGCCAGCCACCAAGCGTAGCCGGTGTAGAACGACCGGGACGACTCGTCATCCAGCAGCCCGTGAGCGACGTCTACGACGGATACTCGCATTGTCATGCCCATTGGATTTGCCCCAACGCGGCCTCTGGGACGGGCCCGATAGGTGAGGGCTAGTTGCTTTGAAAGGGCGAAATTCGTGCCAAGGCGTGATGACCACGCGTGTGCCTGTCGTTTGGCCATCAAGTGACGACTGCGGCATTGCGCGGGCCAATCGCCCATGTCGGCCACGGCGCTGAAGTTGGCACATGTTGACGCCTTAGTAGGGTCCCGAAATCGAGTCGCCGATCCCGCGCTTCCTGCACGACTCGCCCACCTGGGCGCCCAGCTCACCCTATTTCAGGATGCCATCGATCTGGCTTTCACTGAACTTCGATCTCTTCACGTAAAGACTCTGTTTCATGGAGTTCTCTACTCCCTACTGGCCAGGTTCTCGAGGTGGCTTCAACCGCAACTGCACCCCACTCCTACAAAAGCTGAAAGCGCGTCTTGCTGGACAGGCGGTTAGCCGCTGGTAGAACCATGACAATGGGTAATCAATCCATATTTCAATGAAAAATAATTTCAATTATAATTTATTCCAATGTTGAAAGAAATTAATTTCACTGAAAGGCTCGCATCTCGATATGACTTTAAGGACGTCGGCTGGAGAGTGCGCGCAGCTGGAGACTTAGGGGTAAGCCGGAATACCTTCGATCGCTACTTTGCGCTGGCCGAGCAAGGGGACTACCAACGTATTCCGCTGCGCGTATGGGAAAAGCTCGAATCCATCCCCCAAGCCATCACATCTAAACCATCAGTTCGCCCACCCGAGGCAGATGTCTTGGTGTACCTCTTCGCTGCAGGATTAGTCGGGCTGCAGGAGCATCTGGACGAAACTGGTCATATCCAGGCTCCATATCCTGCACCGCTGCATGCGGCGTTCGATGTCGCCGCCGCGCTGAACATCCAGGAGGGAACGGATCACCCCACCAACCTTGCGCAGTTGCTCACCGCTGCGCGAACCCCGTTGTATGAGTGGTGTCCACAGTTCACCAAAGCCGGGCCAGCGGAGTTCGTGGACGCACAGCTGCTCCATGAGGGCCAAGTCACCGCCCAGTGCTTGGCCCTTGGGTCCCGAGCTCAGGCTGACCCCGAATTGCCCCTATACGAAAAGCTGATGGACGCATGCGATTCCGTGGGTCCAGCCCAAGCTGAAGACTTTTATCGGGCTTGGCGCCGGCTTGTGATTGAGAAGCCCTTCGTCCTATCGAGGGCAGAGTTGATGGATTTCGACCACCAGTTCTTGGTGCACAGCCGCTTAGTGAGTGAGCTGATTGACACGTTCTATGTTTCGGTACCTGTCGCCTCGTTGCGAGAGCCCACTGTACGACTCTGCCCGCTGACAGGCACTCGCCTTTTCCGAAGCGGGGGCCAATGGTGTTCGGAATTTCGAGATCCGCGGGCAAAGCAGGCAATTGCTGGTGGCAAGGTGGCGGAAAAACACGTTCTGGAAGGCATGGTTGAAGTACGACGCGCTGCCAGAACATTCTGGACCCTTCCGGGGCGCCACGAGGTTGAATTGGCCTCGCGTATCGAAGCTTTGGGCTACGAGGTCACGCTCTGGCCCAAGCTAGACGCGGTGGATCTCCTGGTGGAGTCCAAGGATCGCAAGAGTCGCTGGGCGATTGACGTCAAGGACTACTTGTCACCTCGATCCTTGGCCAGAGCTTTCGAGGGCTTTCGCAGTTTCCGCCGCGCCAACCGCGTTCTGGTAATCCCGGACTACTTGCGCGACCGCACGCCTCAATACCGGGAGGTATTCGATCGTGTCCGCAAGAGCAATCTTTCGTCCAAAGTTGATCTGCTCACGGTTTCGCAACTGATGGCTGAACTAGGAGAATAGATGTTTGCGCTGCGCCCCTTTGTAGAAGAGTATGGCCGCCTGTCGCTCTTGGGCTCCCAACTGTCGTACTTCGCGCTCCGTGATGTCGCCTTAATGGATTTAAGCCTGCACTGGCTGGCAACCCACGCACCGCGCGACAGCGCTGACGTCATGCCGTCAGCACTCCAAGGGCACTTGGTAGCCACCCTGACTGCCGTCGCGCGCAAGAGCTTGGCAACCCTCCGCGAGTATGCCCCGGGATTGGCAAGCCGCTTGGCATGGCGGCGCGCTCATGAGGAACATGTACGGGCGAACTTCAGCACGGCCTATGTTTCCCATCCCGGAAGTACATCTCGCCGTGCCGGTGCCAGCATGGAGCTGCTTCGTTTGCTCAGCAAGACCCTCGATGAGCCCGCCCCGTATCAAATACACGACTTCGGAGTAGCCAAAACCGGCGGAGCTCACTTCCTTCCGTATACGGCACGCGCAAACCAGGTGCAGCCGATTGAGCTGCTGGTGCCCTCAGTTCGAACGGCTATGAAGCCTCAGCCTAAGTTGCGTGGCCGCAGCATCAATCCGCCGATCGCCCTCGAGTGGGACACGTTGCAGCGGATCGCGCGCGAGGTTGATGAGCGCGAAGCTGAGCCTAAATTTCCTGGATGGCTCAAGCCTTTGAAGCTGGCTGATCGATTGAAAAAAGTCGAGATCGAGGCGGTCGACGGTGGCTTTTTCCGTGCTGGGCGTCTGACGCTGGAAGGGGTTCAGCATGTGGTAGGCATGCTATCCAGCGGTAAGAGCACATTGCTGCACGCGCTAGTGTTTGCCTTGGTCAGTCCGGGCTACGACAAGCGTGTCGGCATGATCGTCGCCGATACAGCCAGTGGAGCCGCTACGGTGGCGCGTCTGAAGGCACACGGGATCAACGCCACTTTGATCAGTTCGTTTCCGCGACGCAACGTTCACTTGAGTGCCCTTCACTGGTCCACCAGTCGTATGGATGCCGAACGCAAACTCGAGGCGACGGCGCAACTGACCGAGATGCTTGGCGTTGCTTGTCCGCTGCACGGCTTTAACCAGGCGGCTAGCGACCCCCGACTGGCCGAAGCGATGCTCGACTTCTCACAGCGACCCTGCCACAGGCTGGATCAAGGCACGACCAAGAAGTCATTGACCTGCCCATTGATCACCCAATGCCCTTCGCATGCCGGTCAGCAGAATCTAGCGGACAGTCAAGTCGTCGTCATGACCGCTCAGGCGATGCTTTGGATGACCCCTGACAAGACAGTCCTATCCGAACAGATGTCGTTTCCCGAGCTGTTCCAGTTCATGCTGGACGTGCTTCTGGTCGATGAGGCAGACAGCGTGCAAACCGTGTTTGACCAAGAATGCACGCAGGACCAGGTGCTCTTGTCGCCGACCGAATCTGCTTTCACCGCCAGTTCTATCCGCAGCGTCACTGAGGCTGTTAATCACAGGGCGGGCGGACAGTATGTGAGCCCGATCCATGTTCAGTGGCATCGCACCCTCAACCGGCTGCAAGACAGCATCTCTGCAATCTATCATCTGCTCATTTGTCACGCCGACTCGCTCGCATGGCTCACCTACCGTAAACCTTTCACGGCGGCGAGCGTTCTAGCAGACATCTATCTCTACGCAGGCGATCATGGGCAGTCCGAGCAGCAGGACAGGCAGGTTGTACTTGAACGAATCGCCATCCTGGCCAGCTCGCTCTATAGGATATCGTCCGCCCTTCCAGATGATGATCCTGCGATCGAACCATCCGATCCTGGTGAGTTGGAAGGCGCGGTTAAGTGCCTGGCCGAACTTCGACTTAAGGTGCTCGACACCAGCCTTTATGACGACGATCATCCTGCGCTGCTTCGTATTCAGGACGAACTTGAAAGCGGGGCCCTGAGTTGGATTCTGGTGGGAGGATCGCCCAGCCTGCAGCGCCGACGCGCCTCAGTTCGGGGCAACTCCGGATTTGCACGTCCGCAGTCGCCTAGCAGCCTCGCTGGTGTGGCACGATGCATCCTGCTGGCCGTTTTGGCCAACGAATGCTTGGCAAGCTACGCGTACCTTGTGCGCCATCACGGCGCAGTAGAGCAAGAGTTCGAGTTGGCCGGAGATTCCGCCTTCAGGCAAGCCAAGCGGATCATGGACCTTTATGGCCATCTTCTTCCTCGGCCTTTGGTGGGCACTGTATACGGCTTACTTTTCGAGGAGGCTACTGAAGGCAGTCAAGGTGGCGTGCTGCGTCTGGTCAACCACCTGGGCGTTGGGCGCTATCTGCTGACCCATTTCAATAGGCTTCAAGCCGCGAGCATCCAGTCCGGACCTCACACGTTGTTGGTCTCAGGCACGAGCTGGGCCGGGGGCAGGGGTGCAACCGCATCACCCACCTATGACCTGCAGGTACCCGTAGCGGGCATTTTGACCCAGCCAGCCAAAGAGCGAAAGGCGATCGAACAGAGCCAATACCAGCTCCTGAGCATCCTTGGAGAGCCGACGCGTGTCTCCGGGCGCGATCCGCGTGAACGCAAACTGACTCTGCAACGCATGGCAGTTGGTTTGGTCAAAGCGGGTGCATCGGCGCAAAGCATCCTATCCCGGCGCTGGTCCGAATTGGCCGACAAGCCGCAGTACGAGATGGGACGCCGCCGGCGGGCATTGCTCGTGACGAACAACTACGACGATGCGCGCTTGGTAGCCAATGCACTTGCCGGTGAGGCGAAAGCACGCCATCTTGTTTACTGTCTCGTTCCCGACAGCTTGGCGCGAAGCCGGGAAACGCACAAGCACGCGGTTGCAGCGGACACATCCTATTCACATACCGTTGTCTGGCTCCCTCGATCTCAGATTGAGGAATTCGGTGCATCGCCGGCTGAGTCGATCCTGGTGGCGCCATTGGGACCGGCTTCGCGAGGTCACAACATCGTGACGGCAGACGATGTTCCGGTCGCCGCGATCAGTTCCATCTACTTTCTTCATCGGCCGTTTCCGAGGCCCGATAGCCTTGACCGATTTACTGGCCTCATCAACCGTGTCGCTCACGACATCACGACGGGCGCTCTGGCACCGAACGAGCAGGTCGCGAGTATGCGCGCCCATTCGGATTGGGCTTCCCGGACGTTGCGCTCCACAGTGGACAGAGGGTTTGCCTTGCGCACGAGTTATCAAGCCATGTCCAACGATGCACGCGAACAGTACGCGTGGGACTTGCTTACTTCGGTATGGCAGACTATCGGGCGCGGTATTAGGGGGGGCGTGCCAGTGTATGTGGCGTTTTGCGACGAGCGCTTCTCCCCAGGCCTGTTTGCAGGCAAGCTGGACACTGCGCACTCGAGTTGCCTCGTGCAGATTAAGGAGACACTCACCAAAGCCGTCTCGCAAGGCGATGACCGTAAGACGGCCCAAAGTCTGTACGGGCCATTTAATGATGCCTTGACCAGCATGTTGAGCGAACTTGAAGCGCAGGTGGATGCTGCGTTCGCCGAATCGGAGGATGCTGATGTCTGAACTCCTGCCCTACATCTTCAATGTCGACTTGGAGGCTTTGAGCCAGCGACGCTTTCGCAGTTGCCTTCTAAGCCACAAGACATATGACGCGATCCGCGATGCCCAAGGACTGGAGCGTCATAAGAAGCCGAGGTTGGCTGGGTTGGACGCCTTCTTGGGCTGGGCGGCGCCTTGCGTAGACGCAGTGGGAGAATATCGCGATACCAGAACCAATGCCTATACCCTGCGATTCGTCACGTTAGACGTGGAAAGTCGTGATGAAGATTTGCGCAAGCAGCTGTTGCGTGCGCTCATGCTGTGGATCGGGCTTGCGTGTCCGGCGGACAAACGGGTCAGTCTTGCAAACATGCTGGAGGCTCCCGCAGGGCGAGGCGGAGGTCTGGCGTGGGAGGCGGCGAAGCCTTTTCCAGCCGCCTTAGTAATTGGCGGCACCAGCGCAAGGCCGCGCGACGACCTGTTGTTCGACTTGCTGCCAATCCTGGCTGCGCGCGAACTCGAGGCTCAGCAGATCAATTTGCACACTCCCCATGAAGGAACGCTCGTTCTTGCCGGACCTCGTCTCTACAGCATGGGCGGGCAACAACTTATTCGCTCGTACCCCACCTTGGCGCCGACAAAAGGAAATCAGCATCTCTACTTCACAGAGGTCTTCACCATCAGTCCTAGGACAGATCCTGAACGCCGCATCATCCAGCTAACAGTGCAGGCTAGCACGCGCGTCTACGGTGAAGGTCTCCCTACAAGGGAGCGTGATCGGCACTTGGACGTGTTTATCAAGCCAAACGCGTACTTTGGGAAAAACTCTCAGCGGCAGCGCGCAGTGGATATCGCAGTGAAACTGCGCGACCTGAAGCGTCAACAGGAAAAGAAGAGCTACGTCTGGGCTTCTGGGGAGCGTGCCTGGATCGACGAGATCGTTAAGCATGAATGTCCGGGCAAATCTTTGGATGGCCTCGGAACCAGCAGCATCCTTGAGGATGACTTTGCTGCGATGGTGCGAAAAGGGAGTGTCCACGGCGATTTCACGAACGTAGGATATGGCGTCTCCGCCGTCGAGCGAAAAAATTACCTTGATCTGCTGGAGGAGCGGCTTGCTCGCTTGGGGATCAAGCGAATCGAGCTAAGGCATACTCGTTTTACGCGCTCGGTTGCAAAGGAATTAGTGCCCAGGCGCGCCACTGCAGGAGTGCAGCAGCGCGAGCAAATCGCCCGGGCGCTTGAGGAGACAGGCGGAGAACTGAATTTGTGCCTGCTACAGCTCAATGAATCCGGGCTGCTGCGGCTCAAAGAATCGGTCACCAGCCTGTTGGGCCCCGCCAAGGACGGTTCAAGCGACAACGTCCTGGAATTTGATGAGGGCTTTCGTGCATGCCTGCATTCTGCCCCGGCTGGTCCTTGTTCCGAACTGTTGCCTGTGCCATCGGCCGCGCCGACTGTCGAAGGCGCAAGTGCCGCTTCCAACGAGCGAATCGAGCTGTCATCGCAAGCTCGCTACCTGCAGCAACACCAGCAGAGGATCGCCGGCCACATTTCCCAGTCATTTCCTGCCGTCCCGAAACCAGCTGGGCTGATTGTTGAGATGGACGAACGCATCTTGTCTTCTCCGCTACAAGACCCTTATGCGCTCAACTACCGTGCAGGCCAAGGGCTGGACTTTGCAGTACAGGTCAAGCTGGTCGACAACGACCCCCAAAAGAAGGCATCCGAAAAGGCCGACGCTGGCAAGGACAGGAGTGTTTTGCTGGACGTGCTGCGCACGCTGGGTGTTTCATTCCTGCGGCCTCATCCTTTCGACTTTCATGCGTGGTGGATGGTGAATGACAGGGCAAATGCGCAGGCTCTGCAGACGCCCTGCCGAGTGCAGGTGCGCGATGGCGTGATGAGTGTGGCCTTGCTTGACCCACTGGGCGATCTGATTGAAGTGAGCTATCCGAAGGCACAGTCACTGCTTGGCAGCAGAGGGGTTTTCAACCTGCAGGGCAAGACCCGGGAAGAAAAGGTTCAGGCTGCGGAGCGGTTCTATTCGCTCGCGCTACCTAGACCCGAGCGTAAAACCATCATTTTCGTCGAAGCGCAGAACATGCGGCAGTTCGTGCGCGGCCTTCAGAACAGTCAGCTCAAACCCGGCTTGCTGGAGTTCGGCCGGGCCGGTGCTAGTCACGCACTGGCCTCGCTTCGCTCTGGCGCAAACCATAGCCTGGTGCGGCTTTCAACAGACCGCCGGCCGGGGTATGTGGCGAGCGGCAATGTCATGGGCACCATCACCGGCCTGTTTCAGGAAGCCGACGCGCAGCAAGTCTTTTGGGTGGTGCGCAAGTTGATGACGGCCCAGGACAAGGACTTGAAGGCGCGCGAGGCACGTCGGACGTCACGGTTTGAGGAGACGAAGAGGCTGATCGCGGTCAACAGGACGTTTCCCACGATGACCGAGATTTTCCCGTTCATTGTTGGAGCGGACCTAGACGCGCGCCAGCTAGCGCACATGACCCGAAAAGCGATGGCAATCCATACCACTGTGCGCGCAGAAAAAGATGAAGCGGTTCTTCCTTTCCCATTGCACGAGGCCAGCCTTTTGGGTTAAATCGCTCCGATCGGCCTTCGATGGAGGATTGCCATGGCAAAGCGCATTTCCGGCGGCATGCTGTACAACATTGTTCAGTGTCCTCACCGCGTGTTCCTTGATGCCACAGCCGATCCGGCCTTGCGGGATGAGCCCAACGATTTCGTCCAACTGCTCTGGGACCATGGCTTGGCCCATGAATTGGAAATTGCCCAGGATTTGGGCGCGCAGATCGAAGATCTCAGCCAGCTCAGTGGTGATGACAAGGCTGCGGCGACGCTGCAGGCCATGGAGGCGGGCGCGGACCTGATTTACAGCGGCAGGATCGAGGTCGATGACTTGGTCGGCGAGCCGGACCTGCTGCGCAAGATTCCTGGCGGGTACGAACCCGGGGACATCAAGTCAGGCAGTGGGTTGGAAGGCGTGAGTGACGATGAGCCTGGCAAGCCCAAACTGCACTACGCCATGCAGCTGGCGCATTACGCGCAAATCCTCGAACTGACCGGCCGAGGCGCGCAACAGCGCAAGGGTTTCATCATCGACCGGACCGGAACTGACGTTCCCTACGACCTAAGCATTGGACTCTGGGGCAGGGAGAAAGCCACGTCATGGGACCGCTATCAGGCGTTCCTCGCCGACATTCGCTCTATGCTTACTTTGCAGCAAAAGACTCTCGCTGCGCTCGCTTCGGTTTGCGGAATGTGCCATTGGCACTCCCACTGTTCGAAAGAACTCGAAGGGAGTGACGATCTGACGCTGATCCCAGAACTCGGGCGCGCCAAAAGGGACGCGATCTTCGGCAGCATCAAGACGGTCAAACAGTTCGCCACGGCCGACCTAGGCCAATACATAAAGGGTAAGAAAACGGAATTCCCGGGTATCGGGCCCGACACACTGATCAAGTTTCAGCAGCGCGCAAAGCTGCTTGCGACCCCAGGCGCCACCGCTTATCTCAAGGAAAGCCACGATCTTCCCGAAACCGATTTGGAAGTCTTCTTCGACGTGGAGACCGATCCGATGCGAGGCCTATGCTACTTGCACGGATTCTATCTTCACACAAAATCGTCGAGACAAGCCGAATACAGGTCCTTTTTCATGCAGCAGAACTCTTCTGATGCGGAAAGATCTGCTTTTGCCGACGCCTGGAATCTTCTGGCGTGGGCGGCAGCGGAGGGGTCGGTTTACGTCTACTCGCCGTACGAGAGAACGGCGATGCGCTCGCTGGCCCAGCTGTATCCCGAGGTCGTAGCCGAGGATGCCGTTGTCGAGGTGTTCTCCAAGCCGAACGTCATCGACCTCTACACCTCGGTGGTTCGCAAAAAGACCGAGTGGCCCTTGCGAAACCATTCGATCAAAACCTTAGCGAAGCACTTGGGCTTCAATTGGAGGGATGCCCATCCCTCTGGGGCGGCATCGATCGAGTGGTACCACCGGTGGATCGAGACGGGGGACAAGGCTGTGGCAACTCGCATTCTCGAATACAACGAGGATGATTGCGTGGCGACGAAGGTTTTGCTCGATGGGATTCGTAAGCTACCTGTCGTCCAGCCCTAGCATCGAGAACACGTGGACCGCTAACCGGACGTCCCTTGAGGTGGGGCCTATCGTAATTGGCTCGTGCAGCTACGCTCAATTCGTGGCCGAGTCCCCCAATTGAGCCGGGGTCGTTGAACGACGAACACGCTGTGGTGCTCTTCGCGTCCGCCTGATCAGGTCCATCGGTTGAACGGTCACTTGCGGTGACAGCATGCTCAGCCAGTCCGTGCGACCCAAAGCGCGAGCGATCGACACCAGTGTGTGAATCGTCCCCCCCTTGCCATTTTCGACACGACTCAGTGCGGACCTGGCCACGCCCGCGACTGTGGCAACTTCTTGTTGTTCAAGTCGTTGACGAATACGTTCCTGTCGTAGTTGCCCGCCTAGCAGCAACTGCAGCTCCTGCGCTGTACTCTGTTTCACACTAACGTCCTCATATTGATGCATAAAGAACATTGTGCGATCTAATGTACTGAATTTGAGGCGTTATGGCAAAGCAAGACTCAGCAGCGATCAAACACGTGCTTGGTGCATTTTTCTGTATGCGTGTACAGCCCTCTGGTTGGCCGCTAAGACTTCATTGTTAAGCTGCTTTCTGCTGGTGTCGAATTATCCGCGCGCATTCTGGTGGAGACCCGTTTTGCATAACGCATGGAGTAATTTTGCTGGGGCAAGCGGAGGGCATGCGAGTATGTAAATGCACGACAGCCGGTGCGAAAGCTGATGGGCCCGTTGGCCGAGTGCACGAGTAGTGTTCTAGCAATAGGAGCGTGGTGGAACGAGGCGACCTCGACCGCCTTTTGAGCTTTCGCCTAGTTTCGGAATAAGTCGACCGTCCCCAGGGCAATCCCGGGGCGAACTCAGCGCAAAACTAAGTTTTTTGGAGTTGGAGGCCCATGAGGGCATTTGCTGCCTAATAGCGCGCCTGGGAGGTGGTCGACTCGCGGTAGTCGCGCGGCGTGCATCCCAGCTCGCGCTTGAAAACGGTGTGGAGGTATTGCACGGAACCAAAACCGCATCTCTCGGCGATTTCCGCACCGTTCAATGCGGTGCTGGTCAGCAGATGCCGCGCCTGGCCGAGTTTGTGATGGAGGATTTCTTCATGCACCGACCGTTTGAGTTCACGCCTGAAGTAGGTTTCCAGCGACGAGCGTGACAGCCCGGCATGCGCAGCCACCTGTTCGGTGCGAATCCCCTGGCAGGCGTACTGGCGAATGTAGTGCAGCGCCCTCATCACCTGGGGCCCATGGGGCGCCGTGCGTGCGCTTGAAGCACGCGCCTGCAACCCCACTGGTGGAACCACGACGCGCACCCCCCCCAACCTCGCACCGCCCAGCATCTGGTGCATCAGGTGGGCAGCGGTGTGCCCCATGGCCTCGGTCCCCTGGCTCACTGACGACAGGGGAATGCGCGTCAAGTGCTGGCCCAGCGTGTCGTTGTCGATCCCCACGATGGCCACCTCGTCCGGCACCGGGATGTCGGCGAGGATGCATGCCTGCAGCAACTGGCGGGCCCGGGCGTCTGTCACGGCGATGATGCCAATGGGTTTGGGCAGCGCCTGCAGCCAGGCCATCAGCTGTTGCGAGGCGCTGTTCCACATGGGCGCACTGGTGGCCAGTCCGCGGTGGATCCTGCAGTGCATGTGGTCGCGCTCCGCCAGACGCTGGAAAATCCGCTCGCGCTCCTGCGCCCAGCGATTCAGTGGCGATTCGGGCAGGCTGTAACAGGCAAGCTCGGTCAATCCGGTTTCGATCAGGTGGTCCCGGGCCAGGGTCACGAGCAGCTGATTGTCGGTGGCGACATAGGGCACGCCTTCGGGGTACCTGCCCTCATCGCCATAGGAGCTGCCCAGGGCCACCACCGGAATGCGCATGTTGGATAACACGGCGCACACGGCGGGGTCGTCAAAGTCCGCAATGATCCCGTCGCCGGCCCAGTCTTCGAGGCCGTCCAGCCGGAAACGGAAATCCTCTTCCAGGAAAAGATCCCATGCCACGCGCGTCTGGTTTGCATAGGAGCCGATGCCGGCAATGATTTCCCGGTCGTACACCTTGCTCGCGTGAAAAAGCAGGGCAACACGATGAACAGGCCCTTCTGGCGTGGGTCGGGGTACAGACATGATGGGGCTGGAGGGTGAAGGGGGCGAGCCCATTTTCGCCGGGGGAGACGATTTTTGCGGTGCAGCATCAAATATTGCCGCCTCGTTTGGTCAATTTCGCAATCGAAAGGCGTGCTCGATCTCCCTAGCATTCACTCCCGTTGCCAAACAGAGTGAAAGAGGTTGATGTCTTACTTCGATTCGATAGGTCCGGTTGGTTTCGAGCCGACAGGTTCGCGGCCATCGCCGGCTTACCGCCACTACGACCCCCAGCAGATGCTGCTGGGCAAATCCATGAAGGACCACCTGCGCCTGGCGGTGTGCTACTGGCATACCTTTGTCTGGCCGGGCAGCGATGTTTTCGGGCAGGGAACTTTCGAGCGCCCCTGGCACCAGGGAGCGGATGAACTCACCCTGGCGCGGCGCAAGGCCGACGCCGCCTTCTCGCTCTTCTCGCGGTTGGGCGTGCCTTTCTATACGTTCCATGACACCGACGTGGCGCCCGAGGGCGACAACCTGGCGCAGTACCGCAGCAACTTCGCCGCAATGATTGACGTCCTGGCGCAAAAGCAGGAGGAAACCGGCGTGCAACTGCTGTGGGGCACCGCCAACCTGTTTGGCCACCGGCGCTATGCGGCCGGAGCCGCCAGCAACCCCGACCCCGAAGTGTTTGCCTACGCGGCCACGCAGGTGTTCAGCGCCATGAACGCCACGCAGCGGCTGGGCGGTGCCAACTATGTCTTGTGGGGAGGGCGCGAGGGGTATGACACCCTGCTCAACACAGATTTGAAGCGCGAGCGCGAGCAACTGGGCCGCTTCATGGCCATGGTGGTCGAGCACAAGCACCGCAGCGGCTTCAAAGGGGACATCCTGATCGAGCCCAAGCCCCTGGAGCCGACCAAGCACCAATACGATTACGACGCGGCCACCGTCTACGGCTTTCTGAAGCAGTTCGGCCTCGAAGGCGAAATCAAGCTGAACATCGAAGCCAACCACGCCACGCTGGCGGGCCACAGTTTCCAGCACGAGATTGCCACGGCAGCGGCATTGGGCCTGTTCGGGAGCATTGACGCGAACCGGGGAGATCCGCAAAACGGCTGGGACACCGACCAGTTCCCCAACAGTGTGGAGGATCTGACGCTGGCCCTGTACGAAATTCTCAAGGCCGGTGGTTTCGTCAATGGCGGGTTCAACTTTGACGCGAAGGTGCGGCGCCAGAGCCTGGACGCGGTGGACATCGTGCACGGACATGTCGGTGCCATCGATGCGCTGGCGCTGGCCCTGAAGAGCGCCGTGCGCCTCATTGAAAAAGACCAGGTGGCGCAGTTCACCAGGGCGCGGTACGCGGGCTGGGACGGGGAACTTGGCTCGAGGATCATGAAAGGCGGCATGACGCTGGCGCAAGTGGCTGAACATGCCTTTGTTCACGAGCTGAATCCCGACCCGGTCAGTGGCCGCCAGGAATGGCTGGAAAACCAGGTCAATGCTGCGATTTTTGGGGGCGCTGGCTAGGGGTTACCGGTGAAACTTCTGCCTGAATTTATTCAAAGTTGCGCCTTGACCGGTAAAAGTCGCATCCCTAGCATCACCCACGCGTCAAAAAGAACGCCAACAGACTACAGGAGACACGGTGAGCCTTGCCATTGAATTCCGGCATGTCGTCAAACGCTTCGGCCCGGTCGAGGTGTTGCATGACGTCAGCTTTGCGCTGGCGCCCGGAAAGGTCTATGGCCTCCTGGGCGAAAACGGCGCCGGCAAGTCCACGCTCATGAAAATCCTCGCGGGCTACGAATCGATGACTTCGGGCGAGCTGTTGCTGGACGGGCGCAGCCATCGGTTCAGCGGTTCGCGCGAGGCCGAGGCGCAAGGCGTGGTCATGATCCACCAGGAATTCAACCTGGCGGAACACCTCACCATCGCGCAGAACATTTTTCTGGGCCACGAGCTGAAAAAAGGCTGGCTGCTGGACGACGCGGCGATGCGCGAGGTCACGCAGCGCGTGCTCGCGCAGGTGGGGCTCAAGGCCAGCCCCGACACCCGCATCAACCAGCTGATCGTGGCTGAGAAGCAGCTGGTCGAAATTGCCAAGGCCCTCGCACGCAAGGCGCGCCTGCTGGTCATGGACGAACCCACGGCCACGCTGACGCCCGGAGAAACCGAGCGCCTGTTCGCGCTGATCGCGCAGATGCATTCGGAGGGCGTCACCATCCTCTACATCTCGCACAAGCTCGACGAAGTGGAGCGCATCACCGACGAAATCGTGGTGATGCGCGACGGCCAGCTGGTGGCGCGGGAGGCGACCCCTGAAGTCACCCGCCAGCAGATGGCCAACCTCATGGTCGGGCGCGAGCTGAGCGATCTGTACCCCCCGAAAGAGGCGCTGCCTGCGTCAGCTGACACGCTGCTGGATGTGCAGGCCATGCAGGTCCCGGGCTGGGCCCATGACATCAGCTTCGAGGTGCATGCCGGAGAAATCCTCGGGTTTGCGGGCCTGGTGGGCGCGGGACGGACCGAGCTGTTCGAAGGGCTCCTGGGTCTGCGCAAAACCTCTGGCGGCGCCGTGGTGCTGCGGGGGGCCCGCTGGGACAGCCGCAGTCCGCGCAGTGGCGCGAAACGCGGGCTGACCTACCTGAGCGAAGACCGCAAGAACAAGGGGCTGCATGTCCACCTTGGCCTGCGGCAGAACCTGACCCTGATGGCGCTCGAGCACTACACGACGCCACTGCTGTCGCCGGCTGCCGAGCGGGTGGCCCTGGCCCAGGCGGTGGACGACTTTGGCATCCGCACCGGTTCAATGGACATTCCCGCGTCGGCGCTGTCAGGTGGCAACCAGCAGAAACTGGCGCTGGCCAAGGTGCTGCAACCGGCGCCGCAGGTGGTGGTGCTCGACGAGCCCACGCGCGGCGTCGACGTCGGTGCCAAGCGCGACATCTATTTCCTGATCCAGCGGCTGGCACGCGAAGGGCGCGGCGTGGTGGTCATCTCCTCCGAACTGGTGGAACTCATTGGCCTGTGTCATCGCGTGGCCGTCATGCGCGCGGGCCGGATCGTCACCACGCTCGCCGCCAACGAACTGACAGAAGAAGCACTGATTGCCCATGCCACCGGAACCCACTGAAATGCCGACACCCGTCGCCGCGGCCGCGGTCGTGCGCGCCCAGCGCCGCCCTTTGCCGCACGGATCGGGGCCGATGTTGGGCCTCATCCTGCTGTGCATCGCGGGTGCCCTGCTGAACGAGAACTTTGCGACGCTGGACAATGCCATGAACGTGCTCACCCGCACGGCCTTCATCGGCATCATCGCGGTGGGCATGTGCTTCGTGATTGTGTCGGGCGGCATCGACCTGTCGGTTGGATCGATGGCGGCGCTGATCGCGGGCAGCACCATTCTCATGATGAACGCCACCGCCGCCAAGATCGGATCGCCGGTGCTGGTGGTTGCGCTGGGCATGGTGTTCGCCATGGCGCTTGGCGCTCTTTTTGGCCTGGCCCATGGGCTGCTGATCACCAAGGGACGGATCGAGCCCTTCATCGTGACACTGGGAACGCTCGGGATCTTCCGTGCCTACCTGACCTATTTCGCCAACGGCGGCGCCATCACCCTGGACTCGACCCTGTCCACGGTCTACAGCCCGGTGTACTACGGCAGCCTGCTGGGCATACCGATACCGGTCTGTGTCTTCGTCCTGGTTGCGCTGGTGGGCGCGCTGGTGCTCAACCGCACGGCGTATGGCCGCTATGTGCAGGCCATCGGCTCCAACGAACACGTCGCCCGCTACGCGGCTGTCCAGGTGGACCAGGTCAAGATCATCACTTACGTCCTGCTCGGCATCTGCGTGGGTGTGGCAACGCTGCTCTACGTGCCACGCCTGGGATCGGCTTCTCCGACCACCGGTTTGCTGTGGGAGCTGGAAGCCATTGCCGCGGTGATCGTGGGGGGCACGGCGCTCAAGGGCGGCGCCGGGGGCATCACGGGCACGGTCATCGGAGCGGTCTTGCTCTCGGTCATCAGCAACATTCTCAACCTCACCAGCATCATCAGCGTGTACCTGAATGCGGCCGTGCAGGGTCTGGTGATCATCGCGGTCGCATTTTTCCAGAGAGGTCGACGCTAGAGCGCATGACCCGCTTCCCATCCGTAGCAACCGCTACTTTTTCAACCTGCAAGGAGACAAACCATGAAATCAATGATTCGCAGAATGGCCCTGGGGGCGATTGTTCTCGCCACGCTGGGCATGACCAGCACCAGCTTTGCCCAGAACAAGCAGCACATCGGCGTTGCCATCCCGGCGGCGACGCACGGCTGGGCCGGTGGCGTGGTGTACTGGGCCAACCGCACCAAGGCCGAGCTTGAAAAGCAGTACCCGGGCCTGAAGGTCACGGTCAAGACAGCGGGGTCGGCCGCCGAGCAGGCCAACCAGGTGCAGGACATGTACACCGCCAACAAGATCGATACCCTGGTGATCCTGCCGTTTGAGTCGGCTCCGCTGACCCAACCCGTGGCCCAGCTCAAGAGCAAGGGCGTGTTCGTCACCGTGGTGGACCGCGGCCTGACCGATGCCAAGGCGCAGGATGCCTATGTGGCTGGCGACAATCCGGGTTTCGGCAAGGTGTCCGCCGAGTACATGGTCAAGGCCATGGGCGGCAAGGGAGACATCGTGATCCTGCGCGGCATCCCCACGGTCATCGACAACCAGCGCGTGGACGCCTTCAACGCCGTCATGAAGGCCAACCCCGGCATCAAGGTGCTGGACGCCAAGCATGGCAACTGGAACCGCGACGATTCCTTCAAGGTCATGCAGGACTACCTCACGCGCTTCAAGCACATCGACGCGGTCTGGGCTTCGGACGACGACATGGCCGTGGGCGCCCAGAAAGCCATCGAGCAGGCCAAGCGCACCGACATCAAGCTGGTGCTGGGCGGCGCGGGTTCCAAGGACTACATCAAGAAGGTCATGGATGGCGACAAGATCGTCACGGCCGACGTGACCTATTCGCCCAGCATGATTGCCGACGCCATGAAGCTCACCGCCGCGGCCCGCGTCAAGGGCGAGAAGATGCCGGCCACCACCATCATTCCTTCGGTGCTGATCACCAAGGAAAACGCCAAGCAGTATTACGTGCCGGATTCGCCGTTCTGATGAACACTGGCGCGGCCTGGCTGCCGTGCCGATGGCCCCGCCCGGCGCCCCGCAATGCGAATGCGCGCCCGGCGGCTCTTCAATCTTCTTCTTGATGGACCCGACTGCCATGGCAAGACCCGTCACTCTTTTCACCGGCCAATGGGCCGACCTTCCCATCAGGGAACTCGCGCCGCTGGCCAGAAGCATGGGCTACGACGGCCTGGAACTGGCCTGTTGGGGCGACCATTTCAATGTGCAGGAAGCGCTGGCCAGCGAAGCCTATGTCAAGGACCTGCGCAAGCTGCTTGCGAAGCATGAACTCCAGTGCTTCGCCATCGGCAGCCACCTGGTGGGCCAGGCGGTGTGCGACCTGATCGACGAGCGCCACCAATCCATCCTGTCGGAGCAGATCTGGGGCGACGGCGACCCCGAGGGTGTGCGCCAGCGCGCCGCCGCCGAGATGATGGACACGGCGCGCGCCGCCGCCAGATTGGGCGTCAAGACCGTGACGGGCTTCACGGGCTCGTCCATCTGGCATGCCACCTATGCATTTCCGCCCACGACCCAGGCATACTGGGACAAGGGCTTTGCCGACTTCGCCCGGCGCTGGACGCCGATCCTGGACGTGTTCGCGTCGGTCGATGTCAACTTCGCGCTTGAAGTCCATCCCACCGAAATCGCCTTCGACATTGCATCGGCCGAACGCGCGATCCAGGCCGTCAAGGGCCATCGTCGCTTCGGCTTCAATTTTGATCCGAGCCACCTGGGTTACCAGGGCGTGGACTACATCAAGTTCATCCGCCTGTTTGCCGACCGCATCTACAACGCCCACATGAAGGACGTGTGGTGGGGCAAGGGCGATGGCACCGCCGGCGTGTTTGGCGGCCACACCAGCTTTGGCGACGCGCGCCGGTTCTGGGACTTCCGCAGCGTGGGGCGCGGCATGATCGATTTTGAATCGCTGATCGTCGCGCTCAACGACATCGGCTACGCCGGGCCGCTGAGTGTGGAGTGGGAAGACAGCCGCATGGACCGTGTGCATGGCGCCACCGAAAGCGCGGCGTTCTGCAAGCGGCTGGATTTCAAGCCGGCCGCCGGCGCCTTCGACGCCGTGTTTGACAAGAGCAAGCAGGCGGCCGCATGAGGAAGTTGCGTTATGCGATGGTGGGAGGCGGGCGTGACGCTTTCATCGGCGCCGTGCACCGCAAGGCCATTGCGCTGGACGGGCAGATGGAGCTGGTGGCGGGCGCCTTGTCATCCAACCCTGACAAGGCCCGCGCCTCGGGGCGCGATCTGGGCCTGGCGGACGACCGCAACCATGGCAGTTGGGAAGGATTGCTGGTCGATGAGCTCAAGCGCCCAGCGGCCGAGCGCATTGACTTTGTCTCCATCGTCACGCCCAACCACGTGCATTTCCCGGTGGCACGCGCCTTCGCCGAGGCTGGGATCCATGTGGTGTGCGACAAGCCGCTGGTTCACACCAGTGCCCAGGCCGCCGAGCTCACGGGGGTGGTGGCGCGCAGCGGCGTGGTGTTTGGCGTGACCTACAACTACACCGGCTATCCCATGGTGCGTGAAGCACGGGAACTGGTGCGCAGCGGCGCTATCGGTGACATCCGCAAGGTCATTGTCGAATACAACCAGGGCTGGCTGGCCACCCGGCTGGAAGGCGGCGCGAACAAGCAGGCCGACTGGCGAACCGACCCTTCGCGCAGCGGCATGGCCGGCGCCATTGGCGACATCGGTTCGCATGCCGAGAACCTGGTGGCGACCGTGACGGGCCTGGAGATCGAGAGCCTTTGCGCCGACCTGACCACCTTTGTGCCGGGCCGTGCACTGGACGACGACGGCAATCTCCTGCTGCGCTTCGCCAATGGCGCGCGGGGGGTGCTGATCGCCTCGCAGATCGAGGTGGGTTGCGAAAACGACCTGCGTCTGCGCGTGTTTGGCAGCACTGGCACGCTCGACTGGCGCCAGGAAGAGCCCAACACCCTGGTGCATGCCCCCCTCGATGGCCCGCGCCGGCTGTTGACGCGCGGCTCACCCTGGCTGAGCCCGGCTGCGCAGCGCGCCACCCGGTTGCCGGCCGGGCACCCGGAGGCTTTCATCGAGGCTTTTGCGAATGTCTACCTCGGTGTGGCAGAAGCCATTCGCGCGGGCGCGGCCGGGGCCGCGCCCGCACCGGGCACGGCTGACTATCCGACACTGGCCGATGGCGCGCGCGGCGTTCGTTTCATCGAGAAAACCGTCGAGTCGGCCGCCAGTGCCCACAAGTGGACGCGGATGGCCTGACACATGTTCATCGGCATCGACCTGGGCACATCGAGTCTCAAAGTGATCGTTCTGGATCGTTCGCACCAGGTGCGTGCCAGCGCTTCGGTGCCGCTGCGGGTCCACCAACCGCAGCCGCTGTGGCGTGAGCAGGCGCCGGTCGACTGGTGGAGCGCCTGCGAGCAGGCGCTGCAAGCCGCGCTGGCGATGGCACGGGAGGGCGGCGTTGCTGCTGGCGACATCGAAGCGCTGGGCCTCACGGGGCAGATGCACGGCGCCACCGTGCTGGATGCGCAGGGCGACGTGCTGCGGCCGGCCATCCTCTGGAACGACGGGCGGGCCCACAGGGAGTGCGCCGACCTGGAGGCCGCAGTGCCTTCGGCGCGAAGCATCACGGGCAACCTCATGATGCCGGGCTTCACCGCGCCCAAGCTGCTGTGGCTGGCGCGGCACGAGCCCGCAGTGTTCGCGCGGATCGCGCGCGTGCTGTTGCCCAAGGACTACCTGCGCTGGCAACTCACGGGGGATTACGCCACCGACCTGTCCGATGCGGCGGGCTCGCTGTGGCTGGATGTCGGGCAGCGCGACTGGAGCGACGACTTGCTCGCGGCCACCAGCCTGTCGCGCGCTCACATGCCCCGGCTGCACGAAGGACCGGAAGTCACGGGGCAACTGCGCAAAGACGTTGCGCAGCGCCTGGGCCTGCGCGCCATCCCGGTGGTGGCCGGTGCGAGTGACAACGCCGCGGGCGCATTGGGTGTGGGCGTGGTGAGTCCGGGCGATGCGATGCTGTCACTGGGCACGTCGGGCGTCTACTTCGTGGCCACGGACGGCTACCGCAGCAATCCGGCGCAGGCGGTGCACAGTTTTTGCCATGCGTTGCCGGGCACCTGGCACCTGATGTCGGTGATGCTGTCGGCGGCCGCCTGCGTGGACTTCGCGGCCAGGCTCACCGGCGAATCAGATATCGCACGACTCATGGCCGAGGCCGAGACCCGCGGGCTGAATGTCGACACCCCCCTGTTCCTGCCCTACCTCAATGGCGAACGCACGCCGCACAACAACCCGGCGGCGCAGGCGGTTCTGTTCGGCATGACCGCCGCCACGGACCGGGCCGACGTGGCCAATGCCGTACTCGAAGGCGTGGCCCATGGCATGGCGCAAGGCATGGCGGCGGTGGACGCCACAGGCGCCGTGGCCCGCAGCATCAGCCTGATTGGTGGCGGCAGCCGCAGCGCCTACTGGGCGCAGCTGCTGGCCGACGTGTCGGGCAAGACGCTGCTGCGCCGTGCCGATGCGCAGGTCGGGCCGGCGCTGGGCGCGGCTCGCCTGGCCTGGATGGCCACAGACCGGGCCGGCGCCGCCGAGGTGTGCCGCGCACCCGCCCTGCTGGCCACGCACGAGCCGGACGCGACCCGCCACGCCTTGCTGGCGCAGCGGCACGCGCGATTCAACCGGCTTTACCAGCAGGTGGCGTCGTCGTTTCCGTTGCCGGCCTGAGCGGTGCAGCCTGGGGCCTGCGTTAGCATGGCTGGGAGCCAGCCCCTGGTGAACTGGAGCCTTCTTGACACGCTGGGATGAACTGTCTGCCGATGATCTCGCGGTGCTGCAAACCATCTTCTGGTCTTCGGGCATGTCGCGTCACGTGCTGGCGCAGCGCATGGGCTGCTCGCGCAGCAAGGCGAATGCACGTGTCTCGGGCCTGATCGACCAGGGGCTGCTGGAAGAGGCCGGATTGCAATCGTCCTCTGGGGGCCGGCGCCCCGAGACGCTGTGCCTGCACCCTGACCTGGGCGTGGTCCTGGGTGCGGACCTGGGCGCCACCAGCCTCGACGTGGCGGTGATGCGCCCGGACCTGTCGGTGCTGAGGCACCGCAGCGAAGCGATCGACGTGCGGTCCGGGCCGGGCGTGGTGCTGGCCCGTGTGCGCAAGCTGTTTGCCGAACTGCTGGGCGAATGCGGTGTTCCGGCGAGCAGCGTCATTGCCATTGGCATGGGCGTGCCCGGCCCCGTGGACTTTGCGACTGGCCAGCTGGTCAACCCGCCGCTGATGCCCGACTGGGACAGCTATTCCATCCGGGACGATCTGCGTGAAGACTACAGCGCCCCGGTGTATGTGGACAACGATGTCAACCTCATGGCGCTGGGCGAGCTGTGGCGTCTGCAGCGTGGCCTGCAGGATTTCCTGGTGATCAAGGTGGGCACGGGCATCGGCTGCGGCATTGTCTGCCATGGACAGGTCTACCGGGGTGCCAACGGCTCGGCGGGCGATGTGGGCCACATTTGCGTGGACCGTTCAGGCCCGCGTTGCCACTGCGGCAACCTGGGCTGCGTGGAGGCGATGGCGGCGGGGCCGGCGATCGCGCGCATGGGTCTGGAAGCCGCGCAGGCCGGGCAGAGCGCCTTGCTGGCAGAGGCTTTGCAACGGCACGGCGCGCTGACCCCGGCTGACGTGGCCCTGGCCTGCCACAGCGGCGACGCCGCGGCCAACGTCATCATCCAGCGCTCGGGCAACCTGATCGGCCAGATGCTGGCGTCGGTCGTCAACTTTTTCAACCCGTCGCATGTGTTCATCGGCGGCGGGGTCACGCATGTCGGCCCGCTGTTCCTCGCCTCGGTGCGCCAGAGCGTCTACCAGCGCTCGCTGGCGCTGTCCACGCGGCATCTGGAAATCCAGTATGCGCCGCTCGGACGGCGCGGCGGGCTCACGGGTGCCGGGGTGCTGGCCATGCAGGAAACCCTGCAGCGGCAGGCGCCGCCCTAGCCCAGCAGGGGCTCGTCTGGCAATTCGTTGGGCCGCACTTCGCCGTCGGCCAGCGGGAAATGCTGCACCAGCACGGCGGACACTTCGCCCAGGGCCTGGGTCAGGCCGTCTTCAAAGCGCCCTTCGCGGAACGCCGCGCCCATGCGCGCCACCATGGCCTGCCAGTCCTCGCGCGGCACATGGCGGCTGAGCCCGCGGTCGGCCACCAGTTCGATGGCGCGGTCGGCCAGCAGCAGGTAGATCAGCACGCCATTGTTGTGCTCGGTGTCCCAGACCTTGAGCTTGCCGAACATGGCGAGGGCCCGTTCGCGCGCCGGCGCATTGCGCCAGAGGTAACTGGCGGGCAGGCCGCCCTCGACGCAGATGCGGACCTCGCCGCTGTGGCGCTTCTCGCTCGCGGCCACGCGGGTCATGAGGCGCTGCACCATCTCGGGCGGAATGGCGCGGCGGGTGTCCGCGGCATCAAACCACAGGTTGCGAAGGAACCGGCGCAGTCGCTGGGCCATCACCAGTCCCCCGAGGCGCCGCCGCCCCCAAAGTCGCCGCCGCCGCCCGAACTGAAGCCGCCACCGCCGGAGCCGCTGCTCCAGCCGCCGCCACCACCCGAACTCCAGCCGCCGCCGCCCCAGTGCCGGCGCGACGATGTGCCACCCAGGCCCCCGAAGTTGGAAAACAGCGCCACCAGCAGCCCCACCAGGGCGGCGCCGGCGGCCACCAGCAGGCTCGCCGTGATGAACAGGACCACGGCACCCACGCCGGCACCGGTGATCAGCGCGCCGAGCTTGCGGCCAAAAATCCCGCGGATCGCCGTGGCCGCCAGCGGGACCGCGAACAGCGCGAAGATCGCGAGGTCCATCCACTGGAAGCCATCGCCCTGCGCACGGGCGCTGCCGGCGGCCGGCGCGGGCAGCGCCTCGCCGCTGATGCGCGCCATGAGCTGCGTGGCCGCGGCGTCCAGCCCACCCGCGTAGTCGCCCCGCTTGAAAGCGGGGGTCAGGGCTTCGTCAATGATCTGCTTGGCCGCCAGGTCGGGCACCGCCCCTTCCAGGGTCTTGGCCACCTCGATGCGCAGCTTGCGGTCGTTCCTGGCCACCACCAGCAACAGGCCGTCTCCCACGTCCTTGCGGCCGATCTTCCAGGTGTTGGCCACGCGGTTGGCGTAGCTGGCGATGTCCTCGGGCTGCGTGGTCGGCACCAGCAGGAACACCACCTGGCTGCCCTTGGCCTGCTCGAACGCCGCGAGCCGGGCGTCCAGCGCCTGCTTTTGCGAACTATCCAGCGTGCCGGTGGCATCGATCACATGGGCAGCCAGCGGCGGAACCCGCTGGAGTTCCTGCGCCTGGCCCAGGGCCCAGCTCGAGGCTGCTACCAGAAAGATAGCAAGACGTGCAAGCCACAGGCGGGCTAGAGGCATATTGGGTGCCGGACCGCGGGGGTCACTTGGATTTGCCGAAGTCCACCTGCGGCGGGGCCGAAATCTGGGCCTCGTTCTGCACCGAGAAGTTGGGCTTGGGCGCGTAGCTGAAGACCATGGCCGTCAGGTTGCTGGGGAAGCTGCGCGCGAGCACGTTGTACTCCTGCACAGCCTGGATGTAGCGGTTGCGCGCCACGGTGATGCGGTTCTCGGTGCCCTCGAGCTGCACGCGCAGGTCGCGAAAGCCCTGATTGGCCTTGAGGTCGGGATAGCGCTCCACCGTGACCATGAGGCGGCTCAGCGCGCTGCCCAGCTCGCCCTGGGCGGCCTGGAATTTGGCAAAGGCCGCAGGGTCGTTCAGGGTTTCAGGGGTGACCTGCATGGACGTGGCCTTGGCGCGCGCCTCGACCACCTTGGTCAGGGTTTCCTGCTCGAAGTTGGCCTCGCCCTTGACCGTGGCCACGATGTTGGGCACCAGGTCGGCGCGCCGCTGGTACTGGTTGAGCACCTCGCTCCAGGCCGCCTTGGTCTGTTCGTCCAGGCGCTGGAAGTCGTTGTAGCCGCAGCCGGTCAGCATGACGCTGGTGAGCAGGGCGGCAAGAAGGGTGGCAAGCCAGCGTTTCATCGGCAATCCTCCGGAAATGGATAACAACGGTAGCATAGATGGGATGCGCATCGACCCGATTCAAGCCCTGCAGGCCGCCAGCCGGCCGGCCGCCGCGCCGCCGGCCCGCGGCGCACTGCTGGTGGCCGGTGCCACCGGCACGCTGGGCAACGAAGTGCTGCGCCGGCTCGTGGGCACGCAGCGCTTTGACACCGCCCACGTGCTGGCGCGCGAGCCATTCACCGAAGGGCTGCGCGGCGTCACCGCCGTCTGCGTGCCGGGCGACGATCCCGCGGCCTGGCCCCGGGTCGCGGCCTCGGCGGGGGTGATCATGTTCGATCCACCCCGCCTGTTTTATGACCGCGAGCGGGCGCTGTGGACGCCCACGCCGGCCGATCTGGTGCCCCTGGCGCAATGGATGCGTGCCTGCGGCGCCCGCACGCTGGCCGTGGTGCTGCCCCACACCCAGGGCCGCCTGCCCGACGCGCTCAAGCGCGGGCTGGCTGGCCTGGACGAACAGGCCGTGGCCGCGCTCGGCTTCGAGCGCGTGCTCTTCGTGCGTTCGGCGCAAAAGCCCGGCGCGGCCGCGGCGAGGCTCAACGCCGCGCAGCGCACGGCGCGCTGGATGCTGTCGGTCTTCCAGTACATGGTGCCCAGCAGCGAGCAGCCGGTGCGCGCGGTCAAGGTGGCCGAGTTCGTGGACCTGGCGCTGCAGCTTGCGCCGCCGGGCGTGCATGTGGCGGCGCCCGAGATGGTCTGGGGCGCGGCGCAGCAGGACCTGCGCGGGGCGGTTGCCCGGTGGCTCCAACCCTGAAAGCACGGCAAAATCGGGGCACCTTCCGCTTCGGACTCCCCATGCCCCCATCGCGACTTCAGGCCGCCACCGTTGGCGGCAGCGCCGACGACATCGAGGCCCTGTTCTACGAGGCACTGCAGGCCGGCGACATCCACAAGCTCATGGCCTGCTGGGCCGATGAGGACGAGATCGTCTGCGTGCACCCCGGTGGCCCGCGCCTGGTGGGCACGGGGGTGATCCGTGCCGCCTTCGAAACCCTGTTCTCGCATGGCGGCGTGCGCGCCTCGCCCCAGCGCGTGCGCAAGGTCGAGTCGCTGGCCAGCGCCGTGCACAACGTGCTCGAGCGCATCGAGGTCATGACCCCCGAAGGCGCGCGCGAGGCCTGGGTGATCGCCACCAACGTCTACCACAAGACCGCGCAGGGCTGGCGCCTGGTGGCCCACCACGCGAGCCCCGGCACGCCCAGCGAGATGCAGGAGGTGGCCGAGACGCCGCCCGTGCTCCATTGACGCCCCCGCGCCCTGTTTTCAGCCACGCCATGAGCCCAAAGTGCCTGGAGTCCAGAGCCGGCGGCCTTCACATGCTATGAATTACGTAGCGCCCTGGTGGCTGCCCGGCGGCAACCTTCAGACCATCTGGCCCGCGCTGTATGCGCGCCGGGTGTTTGGCCCGCATCCGCAGTACCGGCGCGAACGCTGGGACACGCCCGATGGCGACTTCATCGATGTGGACTTCCTGGAGTCCCCGCCGGCGCCGCAAGGCGCGGCCACCCAGGTGCTGCTGGTGCTGTTCCACGGCCTCGAGGGCTCCTCGCGCAGCCACTACGCCGAGGCCTTTGCCGACTGGGCGCGCGAGCGCGGCTGGGCTTACGCGGTGCCGCATTTCCGCGGCTGCAGCGGCGAGCTCAACCGGGCTCCACGGGCCTACCACTCCGGTGACTTTGAAGAGATTGGCTGGGTGCTGGGGCGCCTGCGCGAGCGCCACGCCGGGCCGCTGGTGGCCGTGGGCATCTCGCTGGGGGGCAACGCGCTGATGCGCTGGGCCGAGGAGCTGGGCAGCACGGCCGCGCAGGTGGCCTCGGCCGTGGCGTCGGTCTGCTCGCCGATCGACCTCGCGGCCGGCGGCTGGGCCATCGGGCGCGGCTTCAACCGGCAGGTCTACACCCGCATGTTCCTCAAGACCATGAAGCCCAAGGCGCTGCAGAAACTGGCGCAGCACCCGGGGCTGTTCGACCGCGCGGCGCTGCTGGCCGCGCGCGACCTCTACGAGTTCGACAACGTCTTCACCGCGCCGCTGCACGGCTTCAAGAGCACCGAGGACTACTGGGGCCGGGCCTCGGCCAAGCCGCACCTGCACCAGATCCGCATTCCCGCGCTGGTGGTCAACGCCCGCAACGACCCGTTCGTGCCGGCCTGGAGCCTGCCGCAGGGCCATGAGGTGGGCGACCATGTGACGCTGTGGCAGCCCGCGCATGGCGGCCATGTCGGCTTTCCGCAGGGGCCGCTGCCAGGCCATGTGCGCACCCTGCCCGATGCCGTGGGGGGCTGGCTCGCGCAGGCGCTGGGGGCTGGGGCGGCCTAGCGGCCGGCGAGCCGGGCGTCCGCCGCAGCGATGGCCTGGGTCGCCGCGGCGGCGGGCGGGGCGGCGGGCACAGGGGCGGGCACGGCGGCGGCCGCGACCGACCCGGAGCCCGGCGGCCAGGCCACCTCGGCCGCATTGCGCGGCTTGCCGATGGGGGCCGTGGCCTGGCCCTTGCGCACGGCCGCCATGTCTTCTTCATTGGGGTACTGGCCGAGCAGCCAGTAGTCAAACACACGCCGCGCGATCGGCGCCGCATGGGCCGCGCCGAAGCCGGCGTTCTCGACGATCACGGCCAGCGCGATCTTGGGGTCCTCGGCCGGCGCGAAGGCGATGTACAGCGCATGGTCGCGCTGGTGTTCCGCGAGCTTGGCGGCGTTGTACTTGTCCTTCTGGCCAATGGTCACGGCCTGCGCGGTGCCGGTCTTGCCACCCGACAGGTAGCCCGCGCCGGTGAAGACGCGGGCCGAGGTGCCCGTCTGGGTCACGCCCACCAAGGCCTTGCGCACGATGGCCACGTTCTCGGGCTTGAAGCCCAGGTCCACCGGCGGATTGGCCGGCACGGTCTCGCGCTCGCGCGTGACCGAGTCCTGCGTGGCAATCACCAGCTGCGGCTTGTGCTTGATGCCGTTGTTGGCCAGGATCGCCGTGGCCTGCGCGAGCTGCAGCATGGTGAAGCTGTTGTAGCCCTGGCCAATGCCCAGCGAGATGGTCTCGCCGGCATACCACTTCTGCTGCTCGGGCCGCTTGTAGTAGCTGCGCTTCCAGGCCTGGTTGGGCAGCACGCCGCGCACCTCGCCATTGATGTCGATGCCGGTGGCCTGGCCAAAGCCCAGCGGTGCCATGAAGTCGTGTATGGCCTCCACGCCCATCTCGTTGGCCAGCGTGTAGAAGTACACATTGCTCGACTCGACGATGGCGCGGTTCATGTCCATCGCGCCGCCGCGCTCGTTTTCGGGGCTGCCAAAGCGGTGACCGCCGAACATGAAGAAGCCCGGGTCGTTGATGATGGTCGTGGGCGAGCGCTTGCCGCTTTGCAGCGCGCCCATGGCCATGAAGGGCTTGTAGGTGGAGCCGGGCGGGTAGGTGCCGCGCAGGGCGCGGTTCAGCAGCGGCTTGTCCAGCGACTCGTTGAGCATCTGCCAGTTCTCGACGTCGATGCCCTCGACAAACAGGTTGGGGTCGAAGGTCGGCTTGCTCACGAAGGCCAGCACCTGGCCGGTCTTGGGGTCCAGCGCCACCAGCGCGCCGCGCCGGTCACCGAACATGTCCTCCACCAGCTTCTGCAGCTTGATGTCGATCGACAGGATCACCGTGTTGCCCGGCGTGGCCGGGATGCTGGCGAGCTTGCGCACCGCGCGCCCGCCGGCCGAGGTCTCGACCTGCTCGACGCCGGTGATGCCGTGCAGCTGCTTCTCAAAGCTCTGCTCCACGCCGAGCTTGCCGATGTACTCGGTGCCGCGGTAGTTGCCCTGGTCTTCGTCCGACCAGTCGTCCATGGCGTTCTTCTCGGTCTGGTTGATGCGGCCGATGTAGCCGATCACGTGGCTGGCCAGCTCGCCCCAGGGGTAGCTGCGAAACAGCCGGGCCTTGATCTCGACGCCCGGAAAGCGGTAGCGCTGCGCGGCGAAGCGCGCCACCTCCTCGTCGGTCAGGCGGGTGCGCACCGGCAGGGACTCGAAGCTGCGCGACTCGTCCAGCAGCTTCTTGAAGCGGCGCCGGTCGCGGTGCTGGATCTCCACCACCTGGGCCAGCTCGTCGATGGTCGAGTCCAGGCTGCGCGTGAGCTTGGAGGGCGTGATCTCCAGCGTGTAGGCCGAATAGTTGGTGGCCAGCACGATGCCGTTGCGGTCCAGGATCAGTCCGCGGTTGGGCACCACGGGCACGATGGTGGTGCGGTTGCTCTCGGCCTGCTCGTCCAGGTCGTCATGGCGCACCACCTGCAGGTAGACCAGCCGCGAGGCCAGCAGGATGAAGGCCGCCACCACCACCAGGCTTGCCACCAGCACCCGCGCCCGGAAGCGCGAGAGATCGGCTTCGACGTTGCGCAGCTCCGTCATGGCGTGAGCGCCGCCGGGCCGCCCCAAGGCGCGAAGGCCCCCCCGGGGGGCAGCGCAGTACATGAAGTGACAAGCGTGGGGGTCATCACAAGGGCCTATTTTCGTCCGGGTCGGGCGCCCGGCGCTGCGGCGCCAGCAAGACCACGCTGACGACCGGCCATAGCACCGATTCGATCACCGGCGCCAGCAGCAGGCCCAGCCCGGGGAACGGCGCGCCGCCCAGCATGCGCACCGCAAGCTCGATCAGGTGGGCCGCGGCGAACAGCGGCAGCACCTGCACGGCCTGCGAGGGCACCGAGAACCACAGCAGGCGGCGGTGGATGGTGATCGCGAAATAGCTCAGCGTGGTGTAGGCCAGCGCGTGCTGGCCCAGCAGGGCCGCCTGGTGCACGTCCATGGCCAGCCCGAACACGAAGGCCGCGCCGATGCCCACGCGCTGCGGCTGGTGCACGCTCCAGAACACCAGCACCAGCACCAGGAAGTCGGGCATCCAGGTCGCGCGGCCCAGCGGCAGCATGTTCAGCAGCAGGGCCGCCAGCAGCGTGCCCCAGATGAACAGCGGGTTGGCGGGCAGCAGCAGTTGCTGGCCCGGTCGCATGATCATGGGCGGCCTCCGGGTTTCATCGCTTGTTGCCCTTGCGGCTGGGGGCGGGGGCCGGGTCTTCCACGGCGGGCCGCGGCGGGAGCTGCCCCGCCAGCGGCTTGAGCACCATCACATGGCGGGTGGCCGTGACCTGGGCCTGCGGGGTGCAGTGGATGCGGGCAAAGCCCGAGTCGGCGCGCCGCTCGATGCGGTCCACTGTGGCCACGGGCAGGCCCGCGGGGTAGATGCCATCGACCCCGCTGGTGGTCAGCAGGTCGCCGGTCTGCACGTCGGCATTGCCGGCCATGAAGCGCAGTTCGAGCGCGCCGCCATGCGAGGGCTCGCCAAAGGCCACGCTGCGCGCGCCGGTACGCACGTTGAGCACGGGGATGGCCTGTTCGCTGTCGATCACCAGCGTCACCTCGCTGATCAGCGGGTGCACCCGCGTGACCTGGCCCAGCACGCCCGATTCGTCGATCACCGGCGAACCCGGCTCGACGCCCTGGACCAGCCCCTTGTCAATGACGACCTTGCGGGTGTAGGGGTCGGCCGCGTCATACAGCACCTCGGCCGCCTGGCTGGGCGTGGTGAGCTTGTCGCGCAGGGCCAGCAGCTTGCGCAGCCGGGCGTTCTCCAGCATCAGCAGCTCGACCTGGCCCGCGCGCTGGGCCTGCAGCGTGAGCTTGAGGCGGGCCGCCTCCTCGCTGGCCTGGGCGGCCTTGAGGTCTTCGAAATAAGCGCCGCCGTCGCGCAGCAGCAGCACCGGCCGCATGGCCAGCCACTGCACCGGGTACAGCGCCGTGGCGACCGCCGCGCGCAGCGGCTGGGTGATGCGAAAGCGCACGTCGGCCACCATCAGGAACAGGGCCAGCGCGCTGCAGACCATCAGCTTGGACAGCGCGGACGGGCCCTGCTTGAAGAAGGGCGGTGGCGTGCGGTCGAGCGTTCCCAGTGGCAAGGTGCTAGCCCCCCGGATGTGAAAAAGCCGGCCACGTTGCCCACGCGCCGGCTTGTGTCCTGGCCTTCATGCTCATTCGCTGGTGAAGATGCTTCCCAGGCGCTCCATGCGCTCCAGTGCAATGCCGCATCCTCGCACCACACAGGTCAGCGGGTCTTCGGCCACCAGCACCGGCAGGCCGGTTTCCTCGGCCAGCAGGCGGTCCAGGTCGCGCAGCAGCGCGCCGCCACCGGTCAGCATCATGCCGCGCTCGGCAATGTCGGCGCCGAGTTCGGGCGGGGTCTGCTCCAGCGCGTTCTTGACGGCCGAGACAATGTTGTTCAGCGGATCGGTCAGGGCTTCAAGAATCTCGTTGGAGCTGATGGTGAAGCTGCGCGGCACGCCCTCGGACAGGTTGCGGCCCTTGACTTCCATCTCCTTGACCTCGCTGCCCGGAAAGGCGCTGCCGATGTTCTTCTTGATGGCTTCGGCCGTGGGCTCGCCGATCAGCATGCCGTAGTTGCGGCGGATGTAGCTGATGATGGCTTCGTCGAACTTGTCGCCGCCCACGCGCACGCTGCCCTTGTAGACCATGCCGCCCAGCGAGATCACGCCGACCTCGGTGGTGCCGCCGCCAATGTCCACCACCATCGAGCCCGAGGCCTCCGACACCGGCAGCCCGGCGCCAATGGCCGCGGCCATGGGTTCCTCGATCAGGTACACGTCGGAGGCGCCGGCGCCCAGCGCCGACTCGCGGATGGCGCGCCGCTCGACCTGGGTCGAGCCGCAGGGCACGCAGATGATGATGCGCGGGCTGGGCCGCAGCACCGAGCGCGGGTGCACCATCTTGATGAACTGCTTGAGCATCTGCTCGGTGACGGTGAAGTCGGCGATCACGCCGTCCTTCATGGGGCGGATCGCCTCGATGTTGCCGGGCACCTTGCCCAGCATGGCCTTGGCTTCCTGGCCCACGGCCTGGATGGTCTTCTTGCCTTGGGGACCGCCTTCGTGACGGATGGCGACCACCGAGGGCTCGTCCAGAACGATGCCGCGGTCGCGTACAAAAATCAGGGTGTTGGCGGTGCCTAGATCGATGGCCAGGTCGGTGGAAAAGTACCGACGAAATGCTCCGAACATTGAAAATCCTCTCGCGGGCATGGCCGGCACCGCAGCCAGCCATCGCCTTGTTTGTCGTATTGAAAGCCGATTTTTCCTGCAAATACCGCTGTGTTCGCGGGTGTTGCATCAAAGGCGGGATAATACTCCATCCCCTGTGAATAACTGGTCCGCTCGAGGCCGAAATTTCGCGTTTACATCTGGTTTCGCTGGCATTTTTTCCTATGGCTCTGACCCCCCAAGACATCAGCCGCATCGCCAATCTGGCAAGGCTGGAACTGCGCCCTGAAGAAAGCGAGCGCATGCTGACCCAAATCAATGGCTTCTTCAACATCGTGGAGCAGATGCGTGCTGTGGATACCGCGGGCATCGAGCCCCTGGCGCACCCCGTGGCGGCCATCCAGACGGTGGCTTTGCGCCTGCGCGACGACGTGGCCAGCGAGCCCGACCAGCGCGAGGCCAACCAGCGCAGCGCCCCGGCCGTCGAACGCGGCCTGTTCCTCGTGCCCAAGGTGATCGAATGAGCGACCTGCATGAACTGACGGTCGCCGGCCTGGCGGCCCGCTTGAAGGCGCGCGAGGTGTCGGCGGTCGAAGCCGCGCAGCATTTCCTGGCGCGCGGCCGGGCCCACGCCTCGCTGGGCGCCTACCTGGCCACCGACGAGGCCGTGACGCTGGCCCAGGCCCGCGCGGTGGATGCGCAGATGGCCGCGGGCACCGCCGGCGTCCTGGCGGGTGTGCCGATCGCGCACAAGGACATTTTTGTGACGCGTGATTTCGCCAGCACCGCGGGCTCGAAGATGCTCGAGGGCTACCGCTCGCCGTTTGACGCGACCGTGGTGCGCCTGCTCGCACAGGCCGGCGCGGTCACGCTGGGCAAGCTCAACTGCGACGAGTTCGCCATGGGTTCGTCCAACGAGAATTCAGCCTTCCACGCCGCGAAGAACCCCTGGGATGTCACGCGCATTCCGGGCGGCTCCTCGGGCGGCAGCGCGGTGGCGGTGGCGGCGCGCCTGGCGCCCGCGGCCACGGGCACCGACACCGGCGGCTCGATCCGCCAGCCGGCCTCGTTCTGCGGCATCACCGGCATCAAGCCCACCTACGGCCGCGCGTCGCGCTACGGCATGATTGCGTTTGCGTCCAGCCTGGACCAGGCCGGCGCGATGGCCCGCACCGCCGAGGACTGCGCGCTGCTGCTCAGCGTGATGTGCGGCCCCGACCTGGACCGCGACTCCACCTCGCTGGATGTGCCGGCCGAGGACTACTCGCTCGCGCTCAACGCCCCGCTGGACGGCCTGCGTATCGGTGTGCCGAAGGAGTTTTTTGACGACGGCCTGTCGGCCGATGTGCGCGCCGCGGTGGACGGCGCGCTCAAGGAATACGAGAAGCTCGGCGCGAAGCTGGTGCCGATTTCGCTGCCGCGCACCCGGCTGTCGATCCCGGTGTACTACATCATTGCGCCGGCCGAAGCCTCGAGCAACCTGAGCCGGTTTGACGGCGTGAAGTTCGGCCACCGCGCCACGCAGTACGCCGACCTCAACGACATGTACCGCAAGACGCGGGCCGAGGGTTTTGGCGACGAGGTCAAGCGCCGCATCATGACCGGCACCTACGTGCTCAGCCACGGCTACTACGACGCCTACTACCTGCAGGCGCAGAAGATCCGCCGCATGATCGCCGACGATTTCCAGCAGGCCTTTGCGCAGTGCGACCTGATCGCCGGCCCAGTGGCGCCCAGCGTGGCGTGGAAGCTTGGTGGTCATGGCAACGACCCGCTGGCCGACTACCTGGCTGACATCTTCACGCTGCCGGCCTCGCTGGCCGGCCTGCCCGGCATGAGCGTGCCCTGCGGCACCGGCGAAGGCGGCATGCCCGTGGGCCTGCAGCTGATCGGCAATTATTTTGGCGAGGCGAAGCTGCTCAACGCGGCCCACCGCTTCCAGCAGGCGACCGACTGGCACCAGCGCGCGCCGCAGGGGTTTTGAGATGAGCGAGACGACCTTGAACCCGTTTGAACAGGCCCAGGCGGGCCGGCCCACCGGCCCGCTGGTGCGGGGCTATGAAGTCATCATCGGCTTCGAGACCCATGCCCAGCTGTCCACGCAAAGCAAGATCTTCAGCCGCGCGCCCACGGCGTTTGGCGCCGAGCCCAACACCCAGGCCTGCGCGGTGGACCTGGCGCTGCCCGGCACGCTGCCCGTGATGAACAAGGGCGCGGTCGAGCGCGCCATCGAGTTCGGCCTGGCGGTCAACGCCACCATCGCGCCGCACAGCGTGTTCGCGCGCAAGAACTACTTCTACCCCGACCTGCCCAAGGGCTACCAGATCAGCCAGTTCGAGATTCCGGTGGTGCAGGGCGGCAGCGTGGAGTTCTATCTTTCTGACGAAAAGAAAAGCGTGCGCCTGGTGCGCGCCCACCTCGAGGAAGACGCGGGCAAGTCGCTGCATGAAGACTTCATTGGCCAAAGCGGCATCGACCTGAACCGCGCCGGCACGCCGCTGCTGGAGATCGTCACCGAGCCCGACATGCGCTCCACCGCCGAGGCCGTGGCCTACGCGAAGGAGCTGCACAAGATCGTGACCTGGATCGGCATCTGCGACGGCAACATGCAGGAAGGTTCGTTCCGCTGCGACGCCAACGTCTCGGTGCGCAAGCCCGGTGAGCCGCTGGGCACGCGGCGCGAGATCAAGAACCTCAACAGCTTCAAGTTCATGCAGCAGGCGATCGACTACGAGATCCGCTGGCAGATCGAGGAGCTCGAGGACGGCCGCGCGATCCAGCAGGCCACCGTGCTGTTCGACCCCGACACCGGCGAGACCCGCGCCATGCGCACCAAGGAGGACGCGGCCGATTACCGCTACTTCCCCGACCCCGACCTGCCGCCGCTGGTGGTGGCGCCGCAGTGGGTGGAGCGCGTGCGCTCGCAGATGGCCGAGCTGCCGCGCGTGATGGCCGCGCGCTTCGTGGCCGACTACGGCCTGCCCGAGTACGACGCGACCACGCTCACGCAGAGCAAGGCCATGGCCGCGTACTTCGAGGCCGCGGCCAGGGCCAGTGGCCAGCCCAAGCTGGCCAGCAACTGGGTCATGGGCGAGATCTCGCGCCGGCTCAACATGGAGGACCTGGCCATCGACGCTGCACCGGTCACGCCCGCGCAACTCGGCGCGCTGATCGTGCGCATTGCAGACAACACGGTGTCCAACAGCGCGGCACGCCAGGTCTTCGAGGCGCTGTGGACGGGCGAAGGCGGCGATGTGGACACCGTGATCGAGGCCAAGGGCCTCAAGCAGATGAACGACACCGGCGCGCTGGAAAAGATCATCGACGAGGTGATTGCCGCCAATCCCGACAACGTGGCCCAGTTCAAGGCCGGCAAGGACAAGGCCTTCAATGCGCTGGTGGGTCAGGCCATGAAGGCCAGCAAGGGCAAGGGCAACCCGCAGCAGGTCAACGAGCTGCTGCGCAAGAAACTGCAGTGACCGGGCAGGGCAGTTTTGCTCTGCTTTTGATAGCTGAAAGTGCCCGCCCCGCCTGGACTACGGGTACTTTCTTTCCGAAACCTGGCCGCGCAGGGCCCACATGCGGCGCAACTGGTCGAGTTCGTCGTCAAAGCGCGTGTGCACGCGCTTCTTCTCGTCTTCCTGGTTGGCGATGAAGCGCTTCTGGGCGGCCTGTTGATGGTCGTTTTCCTCGATCTGGCGCTTCAGCGTGGCCGGGATCTTGCTCGGGTCGCGCTTGTAGAAATCAGCCTCGGCGTTGAGCTTGCGGCGCTGCTCCAGCAGTTCGGCCGTGCGCTTGTCGGCGCTCTTGATCACCTCGTCGATCTGCTCGATCGCGACGCTGCGCTCCTTGTCGTGCGCGGCGCGGTCGGGGTAGCGCGCCAGCAGCGCTCGCTCGCGCCGGCGTTCGTCGGCCTGGCGGTTGCGCTCCTCGGCCTCCTTGCGCGCGGCCTCTTCCTTGGCGGCACGCTCTTCGGCCGTCAGGGTGGGCCCCACCAGGCGCTTGACCGTGCCGCTGGGGTTGAGCTCTTTCTGCACGCGGTCGTTGCAGGCCGCGATCGGGCGGTCTGAGGTCAGGCGCCGGCCCTGCGCGTCCACGCAGGTGTAGATGCCCGGTTGTTGTGCGAGGGAATGCGTCGCAATGCCCGAGAGCAAGCCCCCCAGCATCAGTGATTTCAATCCATCCACAATCATCGAGCCCAACAGACCTGCCTTGTTCAGTCGTTCACACCGTATCTCTGTCTGTACGCAAGAACCGGTGCATGGTGCGCGCCCAGACTGTCGCTTTGGCGACTCTCGAGATACTGCAGCAAGTCGGCCAGCCGTGCAATCGAACAAACCTGCAGGCCGAGCTGGCGGCGGACGTACTGCACGGCGCTGTGGTCCACGTCCACGCCGTTCTCGGTGGCCTTTTCCTGGCGGTCCAGCGCAATGGCCACGGCGTGGGGCGTGGCCCCGGCCGCGCGGATGATGGCGATGGACTCGCGCGCCGCCGTGCCGGCCGACATCACGTCGTCCACGATCAGCACCCGGCCCTGCACCGGCGCGCCCACCAGGGTGCCACCTTCGCCGTGGTCCTTGGCTTCCTTGCGGTTGTAGGCGTAGGGCACGTTGCGGCCCAGCCGCGCCAGCTCGATGGCCACCGCGGCCGCCAGCGGAATGCCCTTGTAGGCCGGGCCGAAGATCATGTCGAACCCGATGCCGCTGGCCAGGATGCGCTGTGCATAGAATTGCGCGAGCCGGCCCAGCTTGGCGCCATCGTCAAACAGGCCGGCGTTGAAGAAGTACGGCGACAGCCGGCCCGCCTTGGTCTTGAACTCGCCAAAGCGCAGCACGCCTGAATCCACCGAGAATTGCACGAAGTCCTGGGCCAGCGCGTCTGCGCCCGCATCAACCGCCATGGGGAAATCCTTGTTCAAGTTAACCAGCCTCAACCTCAACGGAATCCGTTCCGCCGCCAGCAAGGGTGTCGAAGCCTGGGTCGCGAAGACCAAGCCGGATTGTATTTGTGTGCAGGAGGTCAAGGCCCAGGCCGCGGATGTGAGCGGCCGCTTCGAGGAACTGGCTGGCCTGAAGGGCCATTTTCACTTCGCACAGAAGAAGGGCTACTCGGGCGTGGCGGTGTACACGCGCCTTGAGCCCAGCGACGTGGTGGTGGGCTGGGACGGGGGTGAATTCGATGCCGAAGGCCGCTACGTGGAACTGCGCTTTGACACGCCCCGGCGCAAGCTGTCCATCATCAGCGCCTACTTTCCCAGTGGCTCGTCAGGCGAGGAACGGCAGCAGGCCAAGTTCCGCTTCCTGGCCGGGTTTGACCCGCACCTGGTCGGGCTCAAGAAAAAGCGCGAATTCATCCTGTGCGGCGACATCAACATTGCCCACAAGGAGCAGGACCTGAAAAACTGGCGCAGCAACCAGAAAAACAGCGGCTTTCTGCCCGAAGAGCGCGCCTGGATGACAAAACTGTTGGACGAAAGAGGCCTGGTCGACGTTTATCGTCAACTCCAGCCCACGGCCACCGACACCGCCTACACCTGGTGGAGCAACCGCGGCCAGGCCTACCTCAACAACGTCGGGTGGCGCCTGGACTACCACCTGGCCACGCCCGCGCTGGCGGCGCTGGCGCGCAGCGAAGCGATCTACAAGGGCGAGAAGTTTTCGGACCACGCGCCGATCACGGTGGAGTACGAACTCGCGCTGTAGCGGGCTCAGCAGCATGGCCGACGCTCTGCGCCGCTGCCGGGGGTAGGAATGCGCAAGTTCGAGCTGATTGATGCGTTGCGCGCGATTGCAGCCCTGCTGGTGCTGACCTATCACGTGGTGGAGGTGGGGCAGTGGACTGCGTTTCCCGTCACGGGGCCGGGGCTGCTGGTCCGCTTCGGCTGGATCGGTGTCGACCTGTTCTTCGTGATCAGCGGTTTCGTGATCGGACGCGCGGCCATCCGTGCGGCGCAGGAGCAGCAGCCCGGCTGGCGTGAACGCTTTGCAGAGCGGCGACTCCGCCGGATCGTGCCCCTGTACCTGTTGACAGCGGTGGTCTTCACGCTGTTCGTGGATTCTGATGTCCTGAGGCATGGCTGGAAAACAGCTGCCTGGCAGATCGGCGTGCATTTGATGTTCGTGCACAACCTGCACCCGTCTTCCCATGGGGCCATCGACGGCCCCAACTGGTCGGTGGCGCTGGAAATGCAGTTTTACCTGCTGATAGCCCTGTGCGCACCGTGGCTTGCGCGGGTGTCGGCGCTGAGGATCGTGGCGTTCTGGATGCTGCTGGCCGTGGCGTGGCGGTATGGCACCACGATCGTGCTCGCGCCAGGCACCGCATCACCTTATCTGCAGCATGTAGCCGAATCGCAATTGCCCGGCGCGCTGAGCCAGTTCTCGCTGGGCATCCTGCTGGCCAAGCGGGAGCTTGCCGGAGGTTTGCGACCCAATTGGCGAGGCTTCGGGACGTGCAGCGCGCTGGCGGCCATCCTCCTGATCACTGCCTGGAAGCTGCTGCTGGCCAACTCCACCTACTGGGACAACGCCCTGATGATCGTGGGCTGGCGGCCCTTGTTTGCCGTTGGCCTGGCGGCGTTGGTGGCCGCCGCCGTGACCGCGCCCGTCAATGGTGGCCGGCTGATCAGGCCCCTGCGTTATTTGGGTGAAATCAGCTACGGCATCTACCTCTGGCATCTGCCGGTGCTGCTTACCCTGATCGAGAAAACGCCTTGGCGAGGCAAATCCCTGATGATGGCCACGCTGGCCGGCACGATCGCGCTGGCCGCCCTCTCCTGGCATTTCTATGAACGCCGCTGGCTGGTGCCTTCTACCAGTCCACCAGGCTCAGCCCCACGCTGAACACATTGCGCCGGTGGTTGTAGTCGAGCAGGCTGTCGCCATAGCCGCTGAACCACTGCAGGTGCAGGCGCAAATCGTTGGGGGCGCCGCCGGGCGCGCCGTTGCCCAGCGCGCGCAGCCACTCCAGGCGCAGCGAGCCGCGCGGCCGCGCGCGCAGCGAGTTGCGCAGCGTGGCGCCCACGGTGTTCTGGCGGTCCAGGTCCCAGAAGGCGGCCACCTCGGCGCGGCCGATGTAGTCGCTGATGTCGGGGTTGTCGTTGCCACCGCTCTCGGGCATGCGCTGCCAGACCTTGGCCTCCACGCGGGCCTGGTTGTCCTTCTCGGCGCCGGCCATCAGGTAGGCGCGGTTCCAGCTGCGCGACAGGGGCAGGGTCTGGCCGTTGGACTGGTGGTTGATGCCGGCGCCCGTGTAGCGCAGCCGCCAGCCCGCGGGCAGGTCCAGGTCGGTCGGGTAGACGTAGACCAGCTCGGGCTCATGGTCGGTGCTGCGAAACGGCCGCGAGATGCCGCCGTTGAACAGCTGCCAGTACGACTGCTGGGTGTAGCCAAACCACAGCGAATCCTTGAGCGTGGGGTGGTTGCCGGTGAGCATGCCCTGCGCCAGCTTGGTCCGCACCGACAGCTGGATGCGGGTCTCGGTCTTGCGGTAGTCCTGCGGGCTCAGCGCGTTGTTGTCGGGGTTGGTGGAGGTGGGCAGGGTGTTGATGTTGTCCGCGGCGATCAGCGAGACGCTGATGGGCCGGTAGCCGCGGATGCCGAAGGTGCCGCAGTCGCTGCCATTTTCGAGTTCCCAGAAGCGCGACAGGTAGGAGTACTGCCGGTCATGGCAGCCCTTTTCCGAGGTGATCGAGATCACGCGCGTGGCCGGCAGCAGCGGCTGCACCGGGCCGCTGTCGGCCTGACCAAGCGCGGAGGCGGCGGGCACGCCCGGGGCGCGTTCGGCGCCCGCGGCCCCGGCGCGCGGCTGCTGCTGGGCCCAGCGGTCAAAGCAGGCGAGCCGGGCGCCGCTGTCGGCGGTGGCCACGCAGGCCTGCCAGCCCGCGTCGGCCGGGGCAGAGGCCTGCGCCGTCGCGGACCCGGCCCCCAGCGTGGCCCAGGCGGCTAGCGCCAGCCCGGCAGCTTGCGCAGCACGAAGCCGCGTTCCTGGTTGTCTGTGGAGCGTCGCCATAGTCCGGTGATTTCCTTGCCGCATGAGTTGGGGGAAACAGTACCAGACCAGACGGCGCTGATCTGTAGGCCGTTCTCGGTTTCGTCGAGCGCCAGCACGCCTTCGTCCACGTCGCCCGCCAGCGCCGAGCGCACGCCGTCGCGGTTGATGGCGCCGCGCAGGCCGCCCGCGTACTCGGGGTGCTTCTCGAACAGCACGGTGGCTGTGGCCTCGGGGCGGTCAAAGCTCACGCGCCACAGGCCATACAACTGCACCGGCAACAAATCTTCAGGGGCCGGGCAGGCCGAGGTGGCGTGCCCGCCCGGTGTTTGGACGTCATTGGGGCCTGAAGTCCAGGCAGGCTGGGCACTGAGCGCTATCAAAAGAAGAGCAAAAGGCCGTTTCATGTGGCACTGGCGGCGTCGGCGGGGTTGGCCGCTGCGTTGGCCGCGGCGCTGTCCAGCGCCTTCCTGGCGAACTCGGCGCGCAGGGCCTTGAGCTTTTCGCGCGGGTCCTCGCGGGTGGTGGACTTTTCCAGCGCCATTTCGGCAATGAAGCGGCTGGGCTGCGCGGCAATCATCTCGCGGCCCTTCTTGCGCTTCCTGGTCCAGCTCACGGCCAGCGAGCGCTGGGCCCGCGTGATGCCCACGTACATCAGCCGGCGCTCTTCCTGCAGGCGCTGCAGGATGCCCTCGCTCATCGGGCCGTCGGCGCGGCCCGTGGGGTTGTCGTCATCGCCGAGCTTGAATGGCAGCAGGCCCTCGGTCACGCCCACCAGCATCACATGCGGCCATTCCAGCCCCTTGGCCGCGTGCAGCGTGGACAGGGTCACCACGTTCTGGTCCTGCTCGCGCTCGCTGATGGTGGACAGCAGCGCAATGGTCTGCGCCACCTCGAGCAGCGATTTGGTCTCGCTCCCCGTGGTGACGCCGGCCGCGTCGTCGATCTCGCCGCCGCAGCGCTGGCTCATCCAGTCGCAGAAGTCCAGCACATTGGTCCAGCGCGAGGCGGCGAGTTTCTCGCTGTCCTCGCCGTCGTACAGGTGCTTTTCGTAGCCGATGTCCTTCAGCCAGTCGAGCATGAAGGCGCGCGCGGCCTCGGCGCCATGGGTCTGGCGGGCGCGGTATTCCAGGTCGTTCACATGGCGGCCGAACTCGTGCAGGCCGCCCACGGCCTTGGCCGGCAGCGCCGAGCCGAGCGAGGGCGAAAACAGCGCCTCGAACAGGCTGAGCTTGTACTTGCCCGCGAACGTGCCCAGGTTCTGCAGCGTGGTGTGGCCAATGCCGCGCTTGGGGCTGGTGATCGCGCGCAGGAAGGCCGGATCGTCGTCGTTGTTGACCCACAGGCGGAACCAGGCACACAGGTCCTTGATCTCGGCGCGGTCAAAAAAGCTCTGGCCGCCCGACACCTTGTAGGGGATGGCGGCCTTGCGCAGCGCCTTCTCGAACGTTTTGGCCTGGTGGTTGGCGCGGTACAGCACGGCAAAGTTCTTCCACTCGGGGGTGGCGGCACCGGCGCTGGCCGTGGCGGCCTGGCCGGCGCGGATCGACTGGATTCGGGCGACGGTGCGCTCGGCCTCGTGTTCCTCGTTGTCGGCATCCACCACGCGCACCGGCTCGCCCTCGCCCAGCTCGCTGAACAGGGTCTTGGGAAACAGCTTGGGGTTGGGGCCGATCACGTTGTTGGCCGCGCGCAGGATGGCGCTGGTGGAGCGGTAGTTCTGCTCGAGCTTGACCACCTTGAGGTTGGGGAAATCCAGCGGCAGCCGCTTGAGGTTGTCCAGCGTGGCGCCGCGCCAGCCGTAGATGGACTGGTCGTCGTCGCCCACGGCGGTGAAGCGGGCCTTCTCGCCCACCAGCAGCTTGAGCACCTCGTACTGCGTGGCATTGGTATCCTGGTATTCGTCCACCAGCACGTGGCCCAGCTGGGCCTGCCACTTGGCGCGCACCTCGGCGTGCTCCTGCAGCAGTTTCAGCGGCAGGCCGATCAGGTCGTCAAAGTCCACGCTCTGGTAGGCGGCCAGCCGCTCCTCGTAGCGCGCCATGATGCGGGCGGTCACGCGCTCGTTGTCGTCCCTGGCCTGGGCCTCGGCCTGCGCCGCATTCAGGCCCATGTTCTTCCACAGGCTGATGGCCCACTGCCATTGGCGCGCGGTGGCGGCGTCGGTGCTGCCGCCGGCGTCTTTGAGGATGCTGGTCACGTCGTCGCTGTCCAGGATGCTGAACTGCGGCTTCAGGCCCAGGGCCGCGCCGTCCTGGCGCAGCATGCGCACGCCCAGCGCATGAAAGGTGCAGACCAGCACGCCCTTGGCGTCGCGGCCGATCAGGCCCCTGGCGCGTTCGCGCATCTCGGCCGCGGCCTTGTTGGTGAAGGTGATGGCCGCGATCTGCTGCGGCGCCAGCCCGGCCTGGATCAGCCGCCCGATCTTGTGGGTGATCACCCGCGTCTTGCCCGAACCGGCCCCGGCCAGCACCAGGCAGGGCCCGTGCATGTAGTTCACTGCTTCCTGTTGGGCAAGGTTCAGACCGGCGGACATTGAAAATCTGGGGGGAGGGGGTACTGCGGGAGGGAGCGGGGAATCATAACGGGCTGCCCACGTCAGCCTGCTGCAAAGCCGCTCCCTGCCCATGCTGGGACAATAGGCCCCCGTGCTCAACGTCCTGCTCATTACCTTCCCGTTCTTCGCGCTGGTGCTGTGCGGCTACATCGCCGCGCGCCGGCGCATGCTGCCGCTGGAGGCGATTCCGGGGCTGAACACCTTTGTGCTGTACTTTGCACTGCCCTGCATGCTGTACCGCTTTGGCGCCAGCACGCCCATCGCGCAGCTGCTCGACGGCTCGCTGGTGCTGGTCTACCTGCCCTGCGCGCTGGCCATGGTGGGCGGCACGGTCTGGCTCAGCCTGAACCCGCGCGTGCGCTGGAACGACGCGGCCTTTGGCGCGCTGGTGGCGGCCTTCCCCAACACCGGCTTCATGGGCGTGCCGCTGCTGGTGGCGCTGCTGGGCGCCGCGGCGGCCGGCCCGGCCATCCTCACCATCCTGATCGACCTGGTGATCACCACCTCGTTGTGCATTGCGCTGTCGCGGCTGGACGGCGCCGACGAGCATGGCGCCAGCAAGGCCGCGCGCAACGCGCTCAAGGGCATGGCCACCAACCCCATGCCCTGGTCCATCGTGGCCGGTGGCGTGGCCTCGGCGCTGCAGCTGGAGCTGCCCAAGCCGGTGATGCAGACCGTGGGCCTGCTGGCCGACGCGGCCTCGCCCGTGGCGCTGTTCACCATCGGGGCGGTGCTGGCGCGTTCGCAGATCGTGGCGGCGCGCGAGGCCCACGGGCCGATGCCGGTGCGCGACTACCTGCCCGTGGTGGGCGCCAAGCTGCTGGTCCACCCGCTGCTGGTGTTCGCGGCCGGGGCCACGGCCAAATCGCTGGGCCTGCCGCTGGACCGCTTTGCGCTGACCGTGATGGTGCTGGTGGCGGCCCTGCCCAGCGCCAGCAACGTGTCGCTGCTGGCCGAGCGTTTCGGCGCGGACAACGGGCGCATCGCGCGCATCATCCTGTTGACGACCGCCGCCGCCTTCCTGACGTTCTCAGGCGCCGTCGCGCTGCTGAAATAGGCCTCAGGCGGCCGCGGTTTCCGTGGCCCGCGCACCCAGCCCAATGCGGTCCAGCGCCGCTTCCAGGTGGGCCACGGTGCGGTCCACATGGTGCCATTTTTCCAGGCCGAACAGGCCGACGCGGAAGGTCTTGAAGTCGGGGCCCTCGTCGCACTGCAGCGGCACACCGGCGGCGGTCTGCAGGCCTTCGGCCAGGAATTTCTTGCTCGACTGGATCTCGGGGTCGGTGGTGTAGCTCACCACCACGCCGGGCGCCTTGAAGCCCTCGGCCGCCACGCTGGCGATGCCCCGGCCCTCGAACAGCGCGCGCACCTTACGGCCCAGTTCCTTCTGCTCTTCGCGCACCTTGGCAAAGCCGTAGTCGCGGGTTTCCTTCATGACCCCGCACAGGCGCGTGAGGGCGTCGGTGGGCAGGGTGGCGTGGTAGGCGTGGCCGCCGCCCTCGTAGGTTTCCATGATCTGCAGCCACTTCTTCAGGTCCATGGCAAAGCTGGTGCTGGTGGTGGCGTCGATGGCGGCGCGGGCGCGCTCGCTGAGCATCACCATGGCGCAGCAGGGCGAGCTGCTCCAGCCCTTTTGCGGGGCCGAGATCAGCACGTCCACGCCGGTGGCCTTCATGTCCACCCACATGGCGCCCGAGGCAATGCAGTCCAGCACGAACAGGCCGCCCACCTCGTGCACCGCCTCGGCCACGCCCTTGAGGTAGTCGTCGGGCAGGATCATGCCGGCGGCGGTCTCCACGTGCGGGGCAAACACCAGCGCGGGCTTTTCGCGGCGGATGGTGGCCTGCACCTCGGCCAGCGGCGCGGGCGCCCAGGGGGCCTGCGCGCCTGCGCCGGTCTGGCGCGCCTTCATCACGGTGGACGCGGCCGGAATCTGGCCCATGTCAAAAATCTGCGTCCAGCGGTAGCTGAACCAGCCGTTGCGGATCACCAGCACCTGCTTGCCGGTGGCGAACTGGCGCGCCACCGACTCCATGCCAAAGGTGCCGCTGCCGGGCACCAGCACCGCGCTGTGGGCGCCGTACACCTCCTTGAGCATGGAAGAGATGTCTTTCATCACGCCCTGGAAGCTGCGCGACATGTGGTTGAGCGCGCGGTCGGTGTAGACCACCGAAAACTCCAGCAGGCCATCGGGGTCGACGTGGGGCAGCAATCCGGGCATGGGAACCTCGCTTTGTCTCGAATCTTGAAAGGGGCTGGCAGCTTAGCACGCAGCCCCTTCGCGCGTGCCCTACCAGGTGTCGATGGCCCTGCTGGCGCCGGGGGAGGGCGGCGCGGCCGAGGCCAGGCCCCGCGCCAGCCAGGCGCGGGTCTCGGCCGGGTCGATCACCGCGTCGATCTCCAGCGTGGCCGCCATGTTCAGGGCGCTGCCGGCCGCGTACTGCTTGTCCACCAGCTGCTGGTACAGCGCTTCGCGCGCCGGGCCTTCGGGCTGCGCCTCCAGCTCCTTGCGGTAGCCCAGCCGCACCGCGCCCTCCAGGCCCATGGCGCCAAATTCGCCGGTGGGCCAGGCCACGGTGAACACGGGTGAATGGAAGCCGCCCGCGCACATGGCCATGGCGCCCAGGCCATAGCCCTTGCGCAGCACCACGCTGAAAAACGGCACGCGCAGGTGGGCCGCCGCAATGAACAGGCGGCTCACATGCCGCACCTGGGCCTGCTCTTCGATCTCGGGCCCGACCATGAAGCCCGGCGTGTCCACCAGGCTGACCAGCGGCAGGCCGTGCGCGTTGCACAGCTGCATGAAGCGCGCGGCCTTGTCGGCGGCGTCGGCGTCGATGGCGCCGCCCAGGTGCTGCGGGTTGTTGGCCAGCAGGCCGACCGGGCGGCCCTCGATGCGCGCCAGCGCGGTGTGGATGCCCTGGCCAAAACCGGTGCGCAGTGGCAGCAGCGAGCCCAGGTCGACCAGGCCGGCCAGGGCAGTGCGGGTGTCATACACGCGCAGCCGGTTCTCGGGCACCACGTCGCGCAGCGCCAGAGGCTCGGGTGCAGACCACTCACGCACACGGCCCTGGAAGAACGACAGATAGTGCTTGGCGGCCTTCACTGCGGCGGCTTCGTCGTCCACCAGCACGTCGATCACGCCGTTGCCATGCTGAACGGCGCTCGGGCCAATCTGCTCGGGTGGGTACACGCCCAGGCCGCCGCCTTCGACCATGGCCGGCCCGCCCATGCCGATGTTGCTGCCGCGCGTGGCAATGATCACGTCGCAGCAGCCCAGCAGGGCCGCATTGCCGGCAAAGCAGCGGCCGGCCACCACGCCCACCACCGGCACCTGGCCATTCAGGCGGGCAAAGCTGGCAAAGGTGGTGACGTGCAGGCCGGCCACGATGGGCATGTCGGTGTCCCCAGGGCGGCCGCCGCCGCCTTCGGCAAACAGCACCACGGGCAGCTTCTGCTGCAGCGCAATGCCCAGCAGCCGGTCGGTCTTCTGGTGGTTGCGCATGCCCTGGGTGCCGGCCAGCACGGTGGCGTCGTAGGCCATGACCACGGCGCGCGCGGCCTGGGCGTCAAACTGCGCGCCATTGACGCTGCCCATGCCGGTGACCATGCCGTCGGCCGGGGTGTTGCGCACCAGGTCGTCGGCGCTGCGGCGGCTGGCCTGGGCCGCCACGGCCAGCGCGCCGTATTCAATGAAACTGCCCTCGTCGCACAGGTCGGCCATGTTCTCGCGCGCGGTGCGCAGGCCCAGTGCGTGGCGCTTGGCCACGGCGTCGGGGCGTTGCGCGTCCAGCGTGAAGGCGTGGCGGTCCAGCGCGCGCTGCAGGTCGGCGCGCTGGGCAGAAGGGGCTTTGGCAGGCGACTTTTGAGCCAAATCGGGCTGGAGTCCAGGACTGGCGGCCATCACGTGCTCTGAAATCAATAGCACATCGCCTTCGTTGACGGCTTCCCCGGCGGCGTAACGCAGCTCGCGGATGCGGCCCGCCGCGCTGGCGCGCAGCTCGTGTTCCATCTTCATGGCCTCGAGGACCAGCAGCAGGTCACCGGCCTGGACGGTGTCGCCGGGTTGCACCAGCCACTGGACGATCTGGGCCTGCAGGGGGGAGCGGAGTTCGGTCATGCGGGCCATTGTGAATCGGCCCGGCTGCCGCCGTCGTCATGGGCGTGACAGATCGAGGTCGATGCGGCGCTGGCGCGCCCGGGCCGGATCATCCAGCGCCGCCGTCAGCCGGGCCAGCGCGTCCTCCACCGTCAGCCTCTTGCCGTCGACCTGGGCGCTGGCCACACGCAGGAGGGTGCTGCGCGCGGGGATGTCGAATCGCTCGCAGCGCAGCGCCTGCGCGAACACGGTGGTGACGAAGTCGCTGATGCCGGCTTCCGAGCGGCGCCAGGCGTGGCGCACCACGATCTCGTTGAACGTCCAGCGCCCGACCTGGTTGTCGGGGCGCACGGTCGCCGACATGGTGGCGTGCAGGTACCGCTCCACGCACACGGCGTCCAGCTCGCGCAGCGTCGGGGTGCCGGGCGCGAGGCCATCAAAGCGCAGCAGCATGAGCGTGAAAACGGGCGGCAGTTCGGCGACCACCTCCGGCCCGTGCGCCAGGCGGCTCAGCATGCCCGCGCGCGGCTCCCCCGCCAGCCGGCTCAGCCGGCCCAGATCGGCCAGGCTGCGCTGCACCACCGCCCGGCGCTGTTGCAGCAGGTGCAGGCCGTAGAGGTTGAACGGGATCTCCAGCGCGCCGCCCAGCGGCATGGCCAGCAGCAGCCAGGGGGCAAAGGGCAGCACGCCGGCAATGCCCAGCGTGACCAGTGCCACGCCTAGCACCACGGGCGTGTAACCCACCAGCAGCCAGAAGGCCACCCGGTTGGCGGTGCGCCAGGCCAGCCAGAAGCTGCCCAGCCCCATCACCATGGCGGTGACGGCGCAGGCGTGCGAAATCCATTGCTGGAGCTGAAGCGGCAACACCACGCCGACGATGCCGGCGATCGGGCAGGCCAGGCCCAGCCACCACAGGGCCCGTGAGAAGCGCGGCGCCCGCACCTCCAGCGCAAAGGCCTGCCGCGCCAGCAGCAGTGCCAGCCCGCTGGCCACGCACGACAGCGCCGCCGCCATTTCGCCGCGCCAGGGCGCCAGGCCCGGCCAGACCCAGCCCTCGCCAAAGCCGGTGATGACGATGCCGCTCAGGCCAATGGCCAGGGTCAGCGCGCAATACAGGCCATAGGCAGCGCTGCGCAGCGCCAGCGCGCGGGCCAGCGCAAACAGCGCCGCGCCCGCCGCGGCGGCAAAGCACAGACCCATGGCGCCCAGCTGCCAGCCGGTGCGGCGGGCCCAGGTGGCCTGGGGCTGCAGGCGCAATTCGCCGTGCACATTCACGGTGGAGGCCAGCCGCAGGTAGACCGTGCGCGGCTGCGCCGAGGCCGGCAGCACAAACGTGGCGCGGAAGCGCACGTGGTTTTCGTACTGCTCGGGTTTCAGCGTTTCGCGGTCACGGTGCAGGTGCAGCATCTCGCGGCCGGAGCGGGTCAGGTACAGGTCGGCCCAGCGCACCGAGGGGTGGGTCAGTTCCAGCACCAGGGGCTCAGTGCTGGCGGCGCCCGAAAGGTCCAGCGCATACCAGACCGGCTGCCGTGCGGCGGCATGGAAGCGCAGCGACCCGGCGGGCTCGGGCGCGACCTGGTCCAGCGCCGCCACCGCGGGGGCCAGATCATCCTCGTCCGCGGGCGGCGTCCAGCGGCGCAGGGCCACGATGGCGCTGGCCGGCGCCATCGTGGCGGAGGGATCTTGATCCTGGGCGGCGACCCGGGACGCGCCCCAGGGAAGGGCGCAGGCGATAAGCAGCCAGCAGGCCAGTCGCGGCAGGGTCATTGAAAGTCAGGGCAGGTCGCGATGCAGGTCCAGCGCTCATTCTAGGGATTCGGGGGCATGGCCCGCCCGGCACAATGCCGCATGAGCCTGATTCCCCTGATTGAAACCACCCGCGGCGCGACCCCCGAGAACCTGCACTTCGGCGCGGTGGCCGTGGTCAATGCGCAAGGCCGGCTGCTGGCCAGCGCGGGCGACCCGCAGCGCCTGACCTTCACGCGGTCCACCCTCAAGGCCCTGCAGGCTCTGCCCTTCATGGAGGCGGGCGGGCCCCGGCATTTCGGCTTCAGCCGCGAGCAGGTGGCCCTGCTGTGCGCGAGCCACAGCGGCGAGCCCCTGCACGTTGCGAATGTGCAGGGCATGCTGGACAAGGCCGGCCTGAACCACCGGCAACTGCGCTGCGGCTGCCATGTGCCCTACTTTGTGGAGCATGGGGTCGGGCCCGCGCCCGCCGCGTTTGACGAGCGCCACCACAACTGCAGCGGCAAGCACACGGGTTTTCTCGCGTACTGCGTGCAGCACGGCCTGCCGCTGGACAGTTACTGCGAGCCCGGCCACCCGCTGCAGCAGGCCATCCGCCGCGACGTGGCCCGCGCGGCCGGTCTGGCGCCCGATGAACTGCGGCTGGGTATCGACGGCTGCTCGGCGCCCAACTACGCCATGCCGCTGGCGGCGCTGGCCCGCAGCTACGCGCGGCTGGCCACCGGCGCGCGCGACGCCGAACTGGGCGAGAGCTTCGAGCAGCTCGCCACCGCCATGTCGACCTGCCCCGAACTGGTCAGCGGGACCGCGCGCAGCGACCAGGCCCTGATGCGCGCGGGCCGCGGCGACTGGGTCACCAAGGTCGGTGCCGAAGGCGTTCAGGTGGTGGCGAGCCGCGAGCGCGGCGAGGCCCTGGCCCTGAAGATCAGCGACGGCAACAAGCCCGCGCTGTACGCGGCCACGGTCGAGGTGCTGGAGCAGCTGGGCTGGCTGGATGACGCGCAGCGCAGCGAACTTGCGCCCTGGCGCGCGGCGGAGATCCTGAGCATCCGGCGGGTGAAGGTGGGCGAACGCCGGCCGGTGTTCAGGCTCGGCACCGGGGCCTGAATCGCGGCCGGCGCTGCGACCTGTTTGCGCAGGGATTTGCCTCAAAGGGATTAAGCAAAGCCCTTAATCGATAGGTGCTCGCATCGTGGTTTCATTTGGTAACGTTTCGAGGAGCGCTGCCATGAACCTAGTTGACACTGAACGTCCTGTCAGGGCGGGCCCCCATTTCCTCCTGCATGAGGACGAAGTGGGTTACCTGCGCACCTGCCTGGCCCGTGCCGAGGCCCGGCGCACGGCCAGTGAGCATGAGGCCCAGAAGTTGCGCGCACTGAACGAGTACCTCGCCGCCCAGCTGGAAACCCGCGAGCAGGCGTCGCAGAAAATGCAGCGTGCCCATGAGCTGCTGATGTCCACGGTGGATTCGGTCAGCGACGGGATCCTCACCATGCAGGGCAATGGCGAGATCTTCTTCAACCGCCGGCTGGCCGAGATCTGGGGCCTGCCGGAAGACCAGATCAGCAGCATCACGGCGAGCTCCCTGCTCGAGTTCAATGCGGCCCAGCTCCGTGACCCCGAGCAACTGCGGGCGCTCGCGGCGCAGATGGAAGCCTGTCCCGACAACGAGCAGATCTCGCTGCTGGAACTCAACGACGGACGGATCCTGCGCCGCCATGCCCAGCCTTACTGGCTGCGTGGCCAGCGCGTGGGCAGCGTGATCATCTACCGCGACATGACCGAGGGGGTTCGCCACGAGGAGGAGATGATCTTCAACGGGCGGGTGCTGGACAACGCCGGGCCCATGTTCTGGATCGAGCGCGAGTCCGGGGCCATCACCTATGCCAACCCCGCCATGTGCGCGCACCTGGGCTACGACCGGGATGAGCTGCTGCGCATGCGCACGCGCGGCTTTGACGTGGCGCTGACGCAGGAGCAGCAGCGCAAGGTGGTGGAGGAAACCGCGCAGGGCGGCCGCTGCGTGTTCGAGAGCCAGCACAAGCGCAAGGACGGGACGCATCGCGACGTGGAGGTCACGATCTGCCTGACCGAGCACGACGGTAAGGCCGTGTTCGTGGTCTGGATCAAGGACATCACCGAGCAGAAAATTGCCGAAACCGAAACCCGGCGCCAGCAGGCGCTGCTGCTGTCGCTGATCAACTCCATTCCGGATCCGATCTTCTTCCGCGACCTGCAGGAGCGCTTCCTGGGCAGCAACGAGGCGCATGCGAGTCGCGTCGGGCGCCCGGCCGCCGAGATCAAGGGTCGTACCATCGAGGAGATTTTTCCGCCGGAGCGGGTCGAGGCCATCCGCCGGCGCGACCAGCTCACGCTGAGCTCGCTTGCGAACCAGAAGACCGAGGAACTGATCGTCCATCCCGATGGCCGCCGGGTCCAGTACGAAACCCTGACCTCGCCGCTGCGGGACCAGAATGGCACCCTGATTGGCCTGCTCGGCATCTCGCGTGACATCACGCAGCGCAAGCAGCAGGAGGAAGAGATCCGCCAGGCGCGCGACCTGGCCGAGGCGGCCACGCAGTCCAAGTCCGACTTCCTGGCCAACATGAGCCACGAAATCCGCACACCGATGAACGCCATCATCGGGCTGTCGCATCTGGCGCTCAAGACCGGCCTCACGCCGCGCCAGCGCGACTACCTGGTCAAGATCCGGGGCGCCGGCAAGCACCTGCTGGGCCTGATCAACGACATCCTGGACTTCTCCAAGGTCGAGGCCGGCAAGCTGGACCTGGAGACCGCGGAGTTCGGGATCGAGAAGCTGCTCAACACCACGATCAGCCTGGTCAATGCCGACTGCGAAGGCAAGGGCCTGGAACTGGTGCTCGCGGTGGACCCGCAGGTGCCGCCCCGGCTGGTCGGTGACTCGCTTCGGCTGGGCCAGGTCCTGCTGAACTTCGTCAACAACGCGGTCAAGTTCACCAGCCAGGGCGAAATCCATGTCTCGGTGAGGCAGCGCGAGCGCAACGCCGACGACGTGCTGCTGGAGTTCCGAGTGCACGACACCGGCATCGGCCTGAGCGAGGAGCAGATGGGCCGCCTGTTCCAGAGCTTCACGCAGGCCGATGCCTCCACCACGCGCCGCTTCGGGGGCACGGGCCTGGGGCTGGCCATCAGCAAGAAGCTGGCACAGCTCATGGGCGGCGAGGTGGGGGTGCACAGCGAGCTGGGCCAGGGCAGCACCTTCTGGTTCACGGCGCGGCTGGGCATCGGTGCCACGAGCCCGCGCGCCCTGCTGCCCAACCCCGATCTGCGCGGCTGCCGCGCGCTGGTGGTCGATGACAGCGTGGACGCGCGCGCCGCCGTGGCCGACATGCTGCGCGGCATGACCTTCGAGGTGTCCGAGGCCGAATCGGGCTTCGCGGCGGTGGACCAGGTCCGGGAGGCGGCCGTTCAGGGCCGGCCCTACGACATCGTCTACCTGGACTGGCGCATGCCGGGGCTGGACGGCATGGCCACGGCGCGCCGCATCCGCGCGCTGGGCCTGCCCTCATCGCCGGTGCTGCTGATGGTCTCGGCCTTCAGCCGCGATGACATGCTGCGCGAGGCGGCCTCGATCGGCATCGACGACGTGCTGGTCAAGCCCGTGAGCCCCTCGCTGCTGTTCGACACCACCATGCAGGTGCTGGCCGCGCCCCGCGACGCTGCCGACGAAGCCGGGCAGAGCGCGCCGATGCCGCTGCTGGACGCCGATCCGCAGGCCATGGCGGCGCTGCGCCATGCGCGCATCCTGCTGGTCGAGGACAACGACATCAACCAGATGGTGGCGCAGGAGATGCTCCAGGACGCGGGCATGGTGGTGGAGGTCGCGGATAACGGGCAGATCGCCCTGGACAAAGTCCGGCAGGGCGACTACGACCTGGTCTTCATGGACATGCAGATGCCCGTCATGGACGGGCTGGCCGCGACCCGCGAGATCCGCAAGATCCAGAGGCTGCGGCAGCTGCCCATCATTGCGATGACCGCCAACGCCATGGAGCAGGACCGCCAGCGTTGCCTGGATGCCGGCATGAACGATGCCGTCATCAAGCCCATCGACCCGCAACTGCTGTGGGCGGCCCTGCTGCGCTGGATCCCGGCGCGGGCGCCGCAGGCTGGCGAGCCGGCGGCCGGTGGAGCCGCGCCCGGCCCGTTGCTGGCCCGGGACATTCCGGGGCTGGACACCGCGCTGGGCCTGTCACGCATGTCGGGCAAGCCGCCGCTGTACCTGGCCATGCTGCGGCGCTTCTGCGAAGGCCATGGCGACCTGGCGGTGCGGATCCAGGCCGCGCTCGCGGCGGGCGATCCGGCGGGGGCCGAGCGCCTGGCCCACACGGCGCGCGCCGTGGCCGGCAACATCGGCGCGGTGCAGGTCCAGCAACTGGCAGGCGACCTTGAAAATGCACTGCGGCAATACCAGCCGCCCACCGAGGTGCAGCGCCGCCTGAGCGCGCTGCAGGGACCCCTGGACGAACTGGTGGAAGCGCTTGAGACGCAGCTGCCTTAGGCGTCCCTGGCCAGCAGCGCGACGTTGCCGCCCGCGGCCGTGGTGTTGATGGTCAGGGTCTGCTCGGCGCAGAAGCGGTACAGGTAGTGCGGGCCGCCGGCCTTGGGGCCGGTGCCGCTCAGGCCCTCGCCGCCGAAGGGCTGCACGCCGACCACGGCGCCGATCATGTTGCGGTTGACATAGACATTGCCCACATGGGCGCGGGCCGCCAGCGCCTGGGCCCGGCTGTCGATGCGGGTCTGGATGCCCAGCGTGAGGCCGTAGCCCAGCGCATTGATCTCGTCGATCACGGCCTGCGGGTCGCCACGCCAGCGCACGATGTGCAGCACCGGGCCGAAGATTTCCTGTTGGACGTCGGCGATCCGGGCAACCTCGAAGGCCTGCGGCGCTATGAAATGCATAGCTCCCTGTGCCCACGGGTCCTGGACTACCAGCGCTTTTGCCTCTGAATGCAGGCGCTGCAGGTGGCGGCTGATGCCGTCGAAGGCCTCGCGGTCGATCACCGGGCCCACGTCGGTGGCCAGGTCGGCCGGGTCGCCGGTGACCAGTTCGCGCGCCGCGCCCTCGATCATCTCGATCACGCCGTCGGCAATGCCCTCGTGCACGCACAGCAGGCGCAGTGCCGAGCAGCGCTGTCCGGCCGAGCGGAAGGCGCTTTGCACCACGGCATCGGCCACCTGCTCGGGCAGGGCCGTGCTGTCCACCAGCATGGCGTTGATGCCGCCGGTCTCGGCGATCAGCGGCACGATGGGGCCGTCCTTGGCCGCCAGCGCGCGCTGGATGATCCTGGCCACCTGGGTGGAGCCGGTGAACACCACGCCGGCGATGCGCGGCTGGGCCACCAGCGCGGCGCCCACGGTCTCGCCCGGGCCGTGCAGCAGTTGCAGTGCGTCGGCCGGCACGCCGGCGGCGTGCAGCAGCTTGACGGCTTCCAGCGCCACGGCCGGCGTCTGCTCGGCGGGCTTGGCCAGCACCGTGTTGCCGGTGGCCAGCGCGGCCGCCACCTGGCCCACGAAGATGGCCAGCGGGAAGTTCCAGGGGCTGATGCAGACCCAGGTGCCGCGCGCGGTGAGCCGCAGTTCATTGCTCTCGCCCGTGGGTCCGGGCAGGGGCGTGGGCTGCATGATGCGCTCGGCCTCGTTGGCGTAATAGCGCAGGAAGTCCACCGCCTCGCGCACCTCGGCCACGGTGTCGCCCCAGGTCTTGAAGGCTTCCTTGACCAGCAGGGCGCAAAAGCGCGGCATCTGCGCCTCCAGCGCATCGGCGGCCTGGCGCAGCAGCGCGGCGCGCCGGGCCACCGGGGTGCGGCTCCAGGCGGGAAATGCCGCATGGGCGCGCGCGGCGGCGGCCGCGGCCTGGGCCGCATCGGCCAGCGGCACCGCGGGCACCACCAGGCCCGCCGCGGCCTGCAGCAGCGGCGCGCGCGCGCTGGGCACCGTGAGGTCCAGCCCCGCGCTGTTGGCGCGGGCCGGGCCGTACAGGTCCACCGGCAGCGGCAAGGCAGCCGCCGGGTCCAGCCGCAGCGGCGAGATCAGCAGCTCGTCCATGCCCACGGATTCGTCGGCGAGCTGGTGCACAAACGAGGAGTTGGCGCCGTTTTCCAGCAGCCGGCGCACCAGGTAGGCCAGCAGGTCGCGGTGTTTGCCCACGGGCGCGTAGACGCGGCAGCTCACCAGCGGGTTCTTGAGCACCTCGCGGTAAATGCCTTCGCCCATGCCATGCAGGCGCTGCAATTCGAAGCGGCTGCCCAACCTGGCGCCGGGCCGCCCCGGGCCAGGTTGAGCCCCCTCGGGGGGCAGGGGCGCCGTCCCGTGGGGGCCAAAGATGCGCGCGCCCATCTGCAGGATCGCGGCAATGGTGCCCGCGTTGTGGGTGGCGAACTGCGGATAGATCACGTCGCTGGCCTCCAGCAGCGCGCGCGCGCAGGCCAGGTAGCTCACGTCGGTGTGGTGCTTGTGGGTGAATACCGGATAGCCCGGCAGGCCCAGCTCCTGGGCGCGCTTGATCTCGGCGTCCCAGTAGGCACCCTTGACCAGCCGGCACATCAGGCGCAGCCGGTGCCGGCGCGCGATGGCCGCCACGTGGGCAATCAGCTCCAGCGCCCGGGTCTGGTAGGACTGCAGCGCGAGGCCAAAGCCGGCCCACTGCGGATGGTGCTGTGCCACCTGCGCGGCCAGCGCCTCGAACACGGCCAGTGACAACTCCAGCCGGTCAACCTCCTCGGCATCGATGGTCAGGTTGATGTTGGCGCGGGCCGCCAGCTCGCACAGCGTCCACACGCGCGGCACCAGCTCGGCCAGCACGCGCGCATGCTGGGCGTCTTCATAGCGCGGGTGCAGGGCGCTGAGCTTGATCGAGATGCCGTCGTTGTGGTCGGTGGCGTCCTCGCGCGAGGCGGTGGCCGCAATGGCCTGGATCGCGCCGGCGTAGCTGGCGAGGTAGCGCTGCGCATCGGCGTCGGTGCGGGCGCCCTCGCCCAGCATGTCGTAGCTGAAGCGCAGGTTGGCGTTGCGCCGCCGCGCCGCGCGCGCTTCGTCCATGGCCTCGTCGATCGACTGGCCCAGCACGAACTGGCGGCCCAGCAGCTGCACGGCGCGCAGGGTGGCGGCCACCACGGTGCGCGCGCCCAGCTTGCCCAGCAGCCCCGGCCCCTGGCCCCCCGGCGCGGCATCCGGTGACCCGGGCAGGAATTTCTTGGACAGCGCAATGGCGCTGGACGACAGGCGCGCCAGCGCGGAGTCGGGGCTGTTGTCGAAGTCGGCGTGGCCGAGCTGGTCGGCCGTGAGGGCAATGGCGGTCTCTGCGTCGGGCACGCGCAGCAGGGCCTCGGCCAGGCGCATCAGGGCCAGCCCCTCGGCGCTGGAGATCGGGTATTCCTTGAGCAGGCTTTCCATGGCCCAGAACGGCGGCGGGTTTTTGCGCACGGCCTGCACCCAGGGCCTGGCCACCTGCGCGGCGGCGGCCCAGTCCAGGGCGCGGTCCAGCGACTGCAGCCGCTGGGTCACGATGTCCGCCTCAAGGCGGTAGGGAAAGGGCAGGCGCTGAGGGCTGTTCACGGTGAATTCCGATGGGTGGTGGTGATTTGCTGGATGATGTCTTGAGCAATGATGAATTTCACGCTAAATTTGCGTCATAAACTGGATAAATCACTACACATGAGCGAATCACTGGTGGGTCTGGACCGGATAGACCTGAAAATCCTGAATGTCCTTCAGCAGGACGGGCGCATCTCCAACCTCAAGCTGGCCGAGGCCGTGGCGCTGTCGCCCACGGCGGTGCTGGCGCGGGTGCAGCGCCTCACGCGCGACGACTATGTGCTGGGCTACGAGGCGCGGCTGAACCCGCTCAAGCTGGGCGCCGGGATGATGGTGTTCGTGGAGGTGCTGCTGGACCGCACCACGCCCAATGTGTTCGACGCCTTCAAGGCCGCCGTGCAGGTGCATTCCGAAATCATGGAGTGCCACATGGTGGCCGGTGGCTTTGACTACCTGCTCAAGACCCGCATGGCCGACATGACGGCCTACCGCCACTTTGCCGGCACCGTGCTGTGGCAACTGCCCGGCGTGCGCGAGACGCGAACCTATGCGGTGATGGAAGAAGTGAAAAATTCCACACAATTGAAGCTGCTTTGAGCCGCCGATGCGCCGCACAATGCGGCATCGAAAACAAGGAGCCTTTCATGACCCCCAAGCGCATTCACTCCGCCCTGGCGGCTGTCCTGCTGGCCACGGCCTGCGGCCTGGCATCGGCCCAGACCATCAAGCCCGGCCTCTGGGAAATCACCAACAAGATGGGCGGCAACCCCGAGATGGAGCAGGCCATGGCCCAGATGCAGAAGCAGCTGGCCAGCATGCCGCCCGAGCAGCGCAAGATGATGCAGGACATGATGGCCAAGCAGGGCGTCAGCATGGGCACGGGGGCCGGCGGCGCCATGGTGGTCAAGACCTGCATGACCAAAGAGATGGTCGAGCGCAAGCAGATGCCGGTGCAGGACAAGGGCGACTGTACCAACACGGTCAGCAACCAGTCGGCGTCGGGCATGGACATCAAGTTTGTCTGCACCCAGCCGCCGTCCAGCGGCGAGGGCCGTGTCAACATCCGCAGTGACTCGGCCTACGACATGAAGATGACCATGCAGACCCTGCACAAGGGCAAGTCCGTCACCACCACCATGGACGCGAGCGGCAAGTGGCTGGGCGCCGATTGCGGCAGCGTGAAGCCGCCCATCCTGCCGCCGAAGAAATAAGCGGCGCGGTCAGCGCGCCGCGTAGTGGCGCCCGCCGAAGATGGCCGTGCCCACGCGCACCAGCGTGCTGCCGGCTTCGATGGCGGCCTGCAGGTCGGCCGTCATGCCCATCGACAGCGTGTCCAGTGGCAGCCCCTCGGCGCACAGGCGGTCGAACAGCGCGCGCGCCTTCTCGTGCACGGCCCGCTGCGCGGCATGGTCGGGGGCCGGCTCGGGAATGGTCATCAGCCCGCGCAGCCGCAGGCGCGGCAGCGCCATCACCTCACGGGCCAGCGCCAGGGCCTCGGCCGGGGCCACGCCGGCCTTGGTGGCGCCGCCATCGATATTCACCTGGATGCAGACCTGCAGCGGGGCCAGCCCCTCGGGCCGCTGCTCGCTCAGGCGCTGCGCGATCTTGAGGCGGTCCACGGTGTGGGCCCAGTCGAAATGCGCGGCCACCAGCCGGGTCTTGTTGCTCTGGATCGGGCCGATGCAGTGCCAGGTCAAAGGCAGGTCGACCAGCAGGGCCATTTTTTCCACGGCCTCCTGGATGTAGTTCTCGCCAAAAGCGGTCTGCCCGGCTGCATGGGCCTCGCGCACGGCCTCGGGCCCGAAGGTCTTGGACACGGCCAGCAGCGTGACATCCTCCACGCTGCGGCCAGCCGTCTCGCAGGCCGTGGCCATGAGGGTACGAACACTCTGGAGGTTGGCGCCAATCGTGGTCATAATCGTCCAAGCGTATCAAAACACTCAGAGGGATCTGTGGATATTACTCAGCTGCTGGCGTTCAGCGTCAAGAACAAGGCCTCCGACCTGCACCTTTCCGCCGGCTTGCCGCCCATGATCCGCGTGCATGGCGACGTGCGCCGCATCAACGTCGATCCGCTGGACCACAAGGCGGTGCACGGCATGGTGTACGACATCATGAACGACACCCAGCGCAAGCAGTACGAGGAATTCCTCGAGGTCGACTTCTCGTTCGAGATCGATGGCCTGGCGCGCTTCCGGGTCAATGCCTTCAACCAGAACCGCGGCGCCGGCGCCGTGTTCCGGACCATTCCGTCCAAGATCCTCACGCTGGAGCAGCTCAACGCGCCCAAGATTTTTGGCGACCTCGCGCTCAAGCCGCGCGGCATGGTGCTGGTGACCGGGCCCACGGGTTCGGGCAAGTCCACCACGCTGGCGGCCATGATCAACTACCTCAATGAAACCGAATACGGCCACATCCTCACGGTGGAAGACCCGATCGAGTTCGTCCACGAGTCCAAGAAATGCCTGATCAACCAGCGCGAGGTCGGACCCATGACGCTGAGCTTCGCGGCGGCCCTGAAGTCGGCGCTGCGCGAAGACCCGGACGCCATCCTGGTGGGCGAAATGCGCGACCTTGAAACCATCCGCCTGGCCATGACCGCGGCCGAAACGGGCCACCTGGTGTTCGGCACGCTGCACACCTCCAGCGCGGCCAAGACGATTGACCGGATCATCGACGTGTTCCCGGCCGAGGAAAAGGAAATGGTGCGGGCCATGCTGTCGGAGTCGCTGCAGGCCGTGATCTCGCAGACGCTGTGCAAGACCAAGGACGGCTCGGGCCGCGTCGCGGCCCACGAGATCATGCTGGGCACCAGCGCCATCCGCAACCTGATCCGCGAGGCCAAGGTGGCGCAGATGTACTCGGCCATCCAGACCGGCAACAGTTTCGGCATGCAGACGCTGGACCAGAACCTGTCGGACCTCGTGAAGCGCAACATGATCAGTCCTGGCGAGGCGCGCAGCAAGGCCAAGATACCGGAGAATTTCCCGGGCTGAAATGACTCCCATGATCGTCGCGCCGTGTACCGCGCTGCCTCCCGGGGAGGCAGCAGTCGCCCTGGGGCGGCACGGCGGCGACTCAGCCCGCCATTGCATTTGAAAGGAGCTGCTCATGGAGCGCGACCAGGCCACAAAATTCATCAACGACCTGCTGCGGCTGATGGTCAGCCGCAATGGCAGCGACCTGTTCATCACTGGCGACTTTCCGCCGGCCATGAAGGTCGACGGCAAGGTCACCAAGGTATCGCCGCAGCCGCTGACCGGCGCGCACACGCTGTCGCTGGCCCGTTCGATCATGAACGACAAGCAGGCCGCGGAATTTGAACGCACCAAGGAGTGCAACTTCGCGATCTCGCCGCCCGGCGTGGGGCGGTTTCGCGTCAACGCGTTTGTGCAGCAGGGCAAGGTGGGCATGGTGCTGCGGGTGATCCCGCAGGTGCTGCCGACCATCGACGGCCTGGGCGTGCCCCAGGTGCTCAAGGAAGTGGTGATGTCCAAGCGCGGGCTGACCATCCTGGTGGGCTCCACCGGCTCGGGCAAGTCGACCACGCTGGCCGCCATGGTGGACTGGCGCAATGAACAGTCGTATGGCCACATCATCACCATCGAGGACCCGGTGGAGTTTGTTCACCCGCACAAGAACTGCGTGGTCACGCAGCGCGAAGTGGGGCTGGACACCGACAGCTGGGAGGCCGCGCTCAAGAACACGCTGCGCCAGGCGCCCGATGTGATCCTGATGGGCGAAATCCGCGACCGCGAGACCATGGAGCATGCGATCGCGTTCGCCGAGACCGGTCACCTGTGCCTGGCCACGCTGCACGCCAACAGCGCCAACCAGGCGCTGGACCGCGTGATCAATTTCTTCCCCGAGGAGCGGCGCGCGCAGCTGCTGATGGACCTGTCGCTCAACCTCAAGGCCATGATCTCGCAGCGCCTGGTGCCCAAGCAGGACGGCAAGGGCCGCTCGGCGGCCGTGGAGATCATGCTCAACTCACCGCTGATCTCCGACATGATCTTCAAGGGCGAAGTGTCCGAGATCAAGGAGATCATGAAGAAAAGCCGCAACCTGGGCATGCAGACCTTTGACCAGGCGCTGTTTGACGCTTACGAAAGCAACGTCATCAGCTACGAGGACGCCTTGCGCAACGCCGACTCGGTCAACGACCTGCGCCTGCAGATCAAGCTCAACAGCCAGCGCGCCAAGTCGCAGGACCTGGCCGCGGGCACCGAGTCGCTGGCCATCGTCTAGGCGCCGTCAGCCGCCGGCCGGCGCGCGCGGCTTCATGAAGGCCGCGAAGCAGGTCTGCAGGTAGTCCATGGTGGCGCGGATTCGGGTGGCGCGGTGGCGCTCCGCCAGGATGGCCGCGTAGATCGGGTGCTCGCCCGGCACGCCGTGGCGCGCGAGCACCGGCTTGAGCAGACCCTGTTCCACCAGCTGGCGGCCCAGCACGTCATTGATGCGGGCGATGCCGGCGCCCGCGAGCGCCAGCGACACCACGGCCGCGCTGCTGTTGACCCGCAGCGGCGCCGCCACCGTGAGCGTGAGCGGCGCGCCCTCCACCTCAAAGGTCCAGCGGTTGTGGCTGGGCGACGCCGTGTTGCCGATCAGCGTGTGGTCCTTCAGATCGTGGGGGGTGCGCGGCGTGCCATGGCGGCGCAGGTAGGCCGGCGCCGCGTACAGGGCGCGGCCGTGGCTGCCCAGGGGCCGGGCAATCACCGTGTCGGGTGGCGGGATGCCGGCGCGCACCGCGATGTCCAGGCCTTCGTCGGCCATGCCGACCAGCCGGTCATCCACATGCAGGTTCACCTGCAGTTGCGGGTGCTTCAGGCGCAGGCTGGCCAGGTGCGGGATCAGCACGTGCTGGGCCAGCAGCTGGCTGACCCCGATGTGGACCGTGCCGCTCACCGTGCCCCGGCGGCCGCCCAGGCTGTCCTGCAACTGCTGGTGCTCGCGCAGGATGCGCTGGGAGTGCTCCAGGAACAGCTCGCCATCGTCGGTGAGTGACAGCCCATGCGTGGTGCGGTGGGCCAGCTGTGCACCAGCGCCGGCTTCGATGCGGGCCAGCGCCCGCGACACCTGGCTGGCCGACACGTTGCGCTCGCGCGCGGCCGCCGAGAGCGACTGCAGCGCCGCCACGCGCGCGAACAGGGCGAAATCGTCAAGGGTCAGTTGGTCCATGGGGGCCTGCTTGTGCGGAATCTGCACAGCCATTGTGCCCGCTGCCGGGTTTCGCTGCGCCGGCCCGCGGGGCACAGTCCGTCTGTCGCCTGCGGGCGGCAATTTCCATCCATTCAAAGGAACCCTACCGATGCCACTTCTGGTCCAACTTTCCGAGGGCCTGCTCACTCCCCAGGGTGAACAAACCATTTTCAAGCGAATTGCCGATGCCCTGCTGCAGGTCCACGGGCTTGCCGGCAACAGCTTCATGACGCCGGCCGTGATCGGCCATGTGCAGACCTACCCCGCGGGCACCAGCTATGCCGGGGGCCGTGCGCAATCGCTGGCGGTGATCGAGGCCAAGGTGCCCGCACTGACCTTTCCCGACCAGTCGGTGAAGGACGCCTTTGTGTGGGCCGTGACCGACATCGTGGACGACTGCCAGGCGGGCGGGCACCCGCGCGAGCGCACCTTCGTCAACGTCACCTACGCGGTGGACGGTACCTGGGGCATCGGCGGCAAGGCCTGGACCAATGAGGCGCTGGGCTCGGCCATCGCGGCGGCGGCCTGAGGTGCCCGGCATGACACAGTTGCCCGTGGATGCCGGCCGGGCCCATGAAGCACGATGCCAGCGAAGTGATTGCCTTTGTCCATGACCCCGATGGCCATGCCATCGAACTGATCCAGCAACCGGGCGCCTGAACGGCCCCTCTACTTTCAAGGAACCCACCATGCCTCTCGTTCGAATTGACCTTCCCGCCGCCGTGATGCCCCGTGCGGCCGCCGTCTCCGACGCCGTCCACCAGGCGATGGTGCAGACCTTCAACGTGCCGCCGGACGACCGGTTCCAGACCATCACCCCGCGCGCCGCCGGCGAACTGGTGTGCACGCCGGAATTCCTGGGCGTGCGGCATGGCGACTCCGTGGCATTCGTGCAGATCACCTGCGCCCCGGGCCGCAGCCTGGACATGAAGAAGGCGCTGTATGCGCGCATTGCCGCCGATGTGGCCCGCCACGGCGGACTCGAGCCGGCCGACGTGGTCATCAACCTCGTGGAGTCAGCGCGCGAGAACTGGTCTTTCGGCAACGGGCTGGCGCAGTACGCGCTCTAGCGGCCTAAAATTTGCAGCCTTGCCCCGTCAACCTGAAAGTGCCCATGTCTTCCATCAACGCCCGGACCTACGAACCCATCCAATCCCAGACCGTCGCCTTTGTGGGCCTTGGTGTCATGGGTTTCCCCATGGCGGGTCACCTGGCCAAGGCCGGCCACTCGGTCACGGTGTACAACCGCAGCGCCGCCAAGGCCGAAGCATGGGTGGCCGAGTTTGGCGGCCGGGCTGCGCCCACGCCGCGCGAGGCGGCCGCCGGGGCCGACATCGTGTTCTGCTGCGTCGGCAATGACGACGACCTGCGTTCCGTGGTGCTGGGCGCGGACGGCGCGCTGGCCGGCATGAAACCGGGCGCGGTGCTGGTGGACCACACCACGGCCTCGGCCAATGTGGCGCGCGAGCTTCACGCGGCGGCGCGCCAGCTGGGCCTGCATTTCGTCGATGCCCCGGTCTCCGGCGGCCAGGCGGGCGCCCAGAATGGCTTGCTGACCGTGATGTGCGGCGGCGACACCGCGGCGTTTGACGCGGTCAAGCCCACCGGCATGGCTTTTGCGCGGGCCTTCACGCGGCTGGGCGACAGTGGCGCCGGCCAGCTGGCCAAGATGGTCAACCAGATCGCCATTGCAGGCCTGGTGCAGGGCCTGAGCGAGGCCATTGCCTTCGGGCAAAAGGCCGGGCTGGACATGACCCAGGTGCTGGAGGTGATCGGCAAGGGCGCGGCCCAGAGCTGGCAGATGGACAATCGTGGCAAGACCATGATTGCCGACCAGTTCGAGTTCGGCTTCGCCGTGGACTGGATGCGCAAGGACCTCGGGCTGGTGCTGGACGAGGCCAAGCGCAACGGCGCCCGGGTGCCCGTCACGGCGCTGGTGGACCAGTTCTATGCCGACGTGCAGGCGCTCGGCGGCCAGCGCTGGGACACTTCCAGCCTGATCCGCCGGCTCAAGTAGGGGCCGTAAAAAAGGCGTGGATTGCTACCGGATTGATAGCAAACCACGCCCGCGGGGCCTGGACTACAGCCTGATTGGGCTCAGTTTTTAGGCGCGCTGGCCGCGGCGGCCGGCTGCGAAGGCTGGGGCAGCATGCGTTGCAGCTCTTCCTCGCTGATGATTTCCAGGATCCGCACCACGCGCTGCACGCCGCCCACGGTGCGGGTGATCGCGGTGGCGCGGTCGGCCTCGCGCTGGGTGACCCGGCCCATGAGGAAGGTGGTGCCGCGTTCGGTGACCACCTTGAAGGCATTGGCGTACAGGTCGCGCGCGTCGACCAGCGAGGCCTTGACCTTGCCCGTGACCAGCACGTCCGACGAGCGCTGGCCCAGCGTGGAGTTGCCCATCACGCCCAGCTCGTTGACGATGGCGCGCACGTTCTCCACGCGGCTCACCGTCTGCTCCACGAGCTGCTTGGCCTGCTCGGACGGCACCTCGCCGGTCAGCAGCACCTGGCGGTTGTAGCTGGTCACGTTGACGTGGCCGCGCTCGCCCAGGGCGTCGCGCAGGCGGCTGGCGGCGCGCAGCTCGATGCCCTCATCCTCCAGCTGGGCGCCCGAGGTCCGGCGGTCGGTGGCCACCAGGGTGCCCACGGCCGCGCCGCCGAACAGCAGCGGGGCACAGGCGCTCAGCGAGGCCGTCAGGGCCGCGGCCGCCAGGAGGGACGACAGCAGTCTTGCGGTGTTCAGTTTCATGTCGGGGTTTCCTGTTCTCCGAGAAGTTGGGTGTCCACGCCATCGCAGATGCAGTGCAGCGCGAGGATGTGGACTTCCTGAATGCGGGCCGTGCGCTCGTGCGGCACGCAGATGTGCACGTCGGTCTCGCGCAGCGCCTGGCCGGTCTTGCCGCCGCCGCGTCCGGTCAGCGCCACCACGGTCATTTCGCGCTCGTGCGCGGCCGTGATGGCGGCCAGCACATTGGCCGAGTTGCCGCTGGTGGACAGCGCCAGCAGCACGTCGCCGGCCTGGCCCAGCGCCCGCACCTGCTTGGCGAAGATCGCGTTGTAGTCGTAGTCGTTGGCAATGGCCGTGAGGATGGAGCTGTCGGTGGTCAGCGCGATCGCGCCCAGCTCGGGCCGCTCGCGCTCGAACCGGCCCACGAATTCAGCCGAGAAATGCTGGGCGTCGGCGGCCGAGCCGCCATTGCCGCAGGCCAGCACCTTGCCCCCGCTGGTCACGCAGGCCAGGATGGCCTGCACCGCGGAGGCGATCGGTTTGCTGAGGGCCTGCGCCGCCTGGTATTTGAGGTCGGCGCTGTCAATGAAATGTTGTTGGATGCGTTGCTCGAGCATGGCTGGCGATGATACCCCCCGGCTGTTGCGGGCAGGTGTAGGACATCAGGAATTCCCCGACGCGTCAAAGGCCGCCCGCAGCCACTCGATGCCGCCCGCGTCCAGCAGCACCGCGTCAAAGCGGCAGGGCGGCGGGCTGGCCAGGCGCTGCAGGTAGTGGCGCGCCGCGAAAATGATGCGCCGCTGCTTGACGCCGCTGATGCTGGCGCCCGCGCCGCCATGCGAGCTGCGGGTGCGCTGGCGCACCTCGACAAACACCAGGGTGCCGTCGCGCTCGCGCATCACCAGGTCGATCTCGCCGCCGCCGCGCCCCGGGGTCCGATAATTGCGCGTCACCAGCCGCAAGCCCGCGGCCTGCAGGTGCGCCAGCGCGCGGTCTTCGGCGGCGTCGCCGCGCTGTTTGGTGGTGGGACCGGTTTTGAGGAAATCCATTGAGCGCTTCTTTTGCTTCTGCCCTGGGTGCCGCGCGCGAGGCGGCGGCGTCCCAGCATTATCCGCAGGGCGCCCTCTATGTGGTGGCCACGCCCATCGGCAACCTGGCCGACATCAGCCTGCGGGCCCTGCATGTGCTGCAGCTGGCCGATGCCGTGGCCTGCGAGGACACCCGGCACACCCAGGCGCTGCTGCGCGCCTATGGCATCGACAAGACTTCGGGCCAGTTGCTGGCGGTTCACCAGCACAACGAATCGGAGGCGGCCCATGGCGTCATCGAGCGCCTGCGCGCCGGCCAGCGCGTGGCCTACGCCAGCGACGCCGGCACACCCGCCGTGAGCGACCCGGGCGCCCGGCTGGTGGCCGCGGTGCACGCGGCAGGCCTGCGCGCCCTGCCTTTGCCCGGGGCCAGCAGCATCACGTCGGCGCTCAGCGTGGCCGGCAGCGTGGCCGGCGATGGCGCCTTTGTGTTTGCGGGCTTCCTGCCAGCCAAGGCCGGCGAGCGTGACGAGGCGGTGCGTGCGCTGGCGCAGGAGGCGCGCACGGTGGTGCTGCTCGAGGCGCCCCACCGCATCGAGGCCCTGGCCCGGTCCCTGGCCGGGCTCGGTGAGCGTCCCGTGACGGTGGCGCGCGAAATCACCAAGCAGTTCGAGCAGGTGGCCACGCTGCCCAGCGCCGGCCTGGCGGACTGGCTGGCGGCCGATCCGCAACACGGACGCGGCGAGTTCGTGCTGGTCCTGCATGCGGCAGTGCCGGTGGAGGCGGCGGACGACAGCCTGCGGGTGCTGTCCCTGCTGTTGAAGGAACTGCCGCTGAAAGGTGCCGTGAAACTCGCGGCCGACATCACGGGTGCGCCGCGCAACACGCTGTATGAGGCGGCCCTGCGCCTCAAGGCCGCCGGCTGAGGCGGGGCGCGCGGGGTTCAGACCGCCAGCGGGTCCACATCGACCGCCCAGCGGATCAGGCCTTTCTCGCGCGTGGCCTGCAGCACCGCCTGCCAGTGCGCGAGGAAGTGTTGCAGCGCCGAACGCGAAGCGCTTTCGACCAGCATCTGCGCGCGCTCCACGTTGGCCACGCGCTGCACGCTCATGGGCACGGCGGGGTACAGCGTGACGTGTTCGAAGGCTGCCACCTCCCGGGCGGCGGCGCTGGCCGCGGTGAGGAAGGCCTGGGCCGCTTCCTGGGTGCGGGCCTCGGCGCGCACCAGGGCCTGGAACGAAAACGGCGGCATGCCCGCCTGCTCGCGTTCCAGCAGCTGCTGAGCCGCAAACCCGGGGTAGTCGTGGCGTCGCAACGCCGTGAACAGCGGGTGCGTGGGGTGCCAGGTCTGCACCCACATCTCGCTCGCGCCGGCCTGGGCGGCGTCGCGCCCGGCCCGGCCCGCGGCCTGCATCAGCAGCGAAAACAGCCGTTCAGGGGCCCGGAAGTCGCTGGAAAAGAGCGCGGTGTCGGCATTGAGCGCCGCCACCAGCGTGATGCGCCGGAAGTCGTGCCCCTTGGTGATCATCTGGGTGCCCACCAGCACATCCACCTCCCCCGCATGAACCTGCGCCAGCTGCGAGGCCAGCGCGCCCTTGAGCCGCGTGGTGTCGGCGTCCATGCGGGCCACCCGCACGGGCTGGCCCTGTACATTGAGCGTGCCCTGCAGCAATGCAGCCAGGTGTTCTTCCAGCTGCTCGGTGCCGCGGCCCAGTGGCGTGATGTCCTGGTTGCCGCACGCGGGGCAGGCGCGCGGCACCCGCTCGGTGAAGCCACAGTGGTGGCAGCGCAGCGTGCGGTCCAGCTTGTGGAACACGCGGTAGGCGCTGCAGTGCGGGCATTCGCTTTTCCAGTCGCAGGCGCTGCAGGCCAGCACCGGGGCGTAGCCGCGCCGGTTCAGGAACACCAGCGACTGCTCGCCGCGCGCCAGCCGTTGCTGGATGGCGTCCAGCAACGCGCCGGAGAACACGGTCTTCTTCGGCTGCAGGTTCATGTCCACCAGGCGCACCGCAGGGAAGCGGCCCGCGTCCGGCGTGCCCGGGCCCTGCCCGATGCGCGCGGCCATGACCAGGCGCTGGTAGCGGCCCTTCTCGCAGGCCTGCCAGCTTTCCAGCGAGGGCGTGGCCGAGCCCAGCAGGACGCGGGCGCCTTCCAGCTTGCCCCGGTACACGGCCAGGTCGCGCGCGGAGTAGCGCGCGCCTTCCTGCTGCTTGTAGCTGGGGTCGTGCTCCTCGTCCACCACGATCAGGCGCAGCGCGGGCAGCGCGGCGAACACGGCCATGCGGGTGCCCAGCACGATGCGCGCGGCGCCCGTATGGGCGGCTAGCCAGCTTTTCAGGCGCTGCGGGTGGGTCATGCCGCTGTGCAGCGAGACCACGGCTTCCGCGCCAAAGCGCTCGATGAAGCGCGCTTCGAGCTGGGGCGTGAGGTTGATCTCCGGGACCATCACCAGGGCCTGGGCATGGGGCTCGCGTGCCAGCAGGGTCTGCACGGCGTGCAGGTAGACCTCGGTCTTGCCGCTGCCCGTGGCGCCGTACAGCAGGAACGGGCCGCCACCGGCTTCCAGGGCCTCGAGCGCGCGGCCCTGTTCGGCGCTGAGCTGGATACTTCTTGTTTCAATTGACGGCAAAACCGCCGCGGACGTGGCCGGCGCGCTGGCCTGGCGCTTGAGCCGGCGAGCGATCTGCTGGCTCGACAGCCCTCTCAACTGGGGGGGCAGCGCGGCCATGGCCACCTCGCCTGCGCCTCGCTGGTAATAGTTCGCTGAAAACGTAACGAGTTGTCTCCAGCTTTGGGGCAGAGGGGCAATGCCTTCCAGCACCCCCGCAATGGGCTTGTCCTCGGCGGCCTCCCGCTGCGGACCTGGCATCTGCGGGTCGTCCCAGACCACGCCCAGGACTTCGCGCGAGCCCAGTGGTACACGCACCAATGTACCCGGTGGGAGTGGAAACTCACTTCGGTAGCTCAAGGGGCCGCTGATCGTGCTGTGGACCGGTGCAGCAACGAGGACGGCAAGGCGGTGGGACATCTGGAAGCGCAGGTTAGGGGGTCTTCTTCAGGTCAACTTACGGAAAAGCCCTTAAGTCTTTGATTTAAAAGCATTTTGACAATGATTCAGGTTTTCTGTGGATAACTTTGTTGATAGATTGCCCTGACACGCTCCGAAGCCCCGAAAATCAAGGCCTTCACTGGATTGCCTTCAAAAAAAGCAATTCGATAAATCGTTATGAATCAAGGGCTTGGGCGCGCTATTGGTTTTATAGCAACGCCCGCCTCCGGGGGGTCTGTCTTCTGCGCCGCAGCACAACTTTTGTGCATAAGTCAAGCGCGCTGGCAAAGTTTTTGCTGAGTGTGGGACCTAGGGTACACCCTGATGACGGTTCTGTGACAAGGCTTTATCCGCGCATCTGGCGCGAGTGGGCATGCACCGCATCCACCAGCACTGCCACATGTTCCGGCGGGGTGTGCTGGCTGATGCCATGGCCCAGATTGAAGATGTGGCCAGTGCCCGGGCCGTCGCTGGCGTGGGGCGCGCCGAAGGCATCGAGCACCTTGGCGGCCTCGGTGCGTATCTGCGCGGGCGGCGCAAACAGCACATTCGGGTCCAGGTTGCCCTGCAGCGCCTTGCTGTGGCCCACCAGCGCGCGCGCCTGGCCCAGGTTGACCGTCCAGTCCACCCCCAGCACCTCGCAGTCCAGCGCGCCCATCTGCTGCAGCCACAGGCCACCGCCCTTGGTGAAGACGATGCGCGGGATCTTCACCCCGTCATGCTCGCGCCGCAGCTGGGCCAGCACGCGTTCGGTGTAGGCCAGGCTGAACTGCTGGAAGGCGCCATCGGCCAGCACGCCGCCCCAGCTGTCGAAAATCATCACGGCCTGGGCCCCGGCCTCGATCTGTGCATTGAGGTAGGCGGCCACGGCGTCGGCGTTGATGGCCAGCATGTGGTGCATCAGGTCGGGGCGGCTGTACAGCATGGACTTGACCAGGCGGTAGTCGTCCGAGCCCGCGCCTTCGACCATGTAGCAGGCCAGCGTCCAGGGGCTGCCCGAAAACCCGATCAGGGGCACGCGGCCGTTCAGGGCCTTGCGGATCGAGGTGACGGCATCAAACACATATTTGAGCTTGTTCAGGTCGGGTACCTGCAGCGCCCTGACCGCCGCCTCGTCGCGCACCGGGGAGGCAAACTTCGGGCCCTCGCCCAGCGCAAAACTCAGGCCCAGGCCCATGGCGTCGGGCACGGTCAGGATGTCGCTGAACAGGATGGCCGCGTCCAGCGCATAGCGCTCAAGCGGCTGCAGCGTGACTTCGGTTGCGTAGTCCACGTTGGTGGCCAGCCCCATGAAGCTGCCGGCCCGGGCCCGGGTCTCGCGGTACTCGGGCAGGTAGCGGCCCGCCTGGCGCATCAGCCAGACCGGCGTGTGGGGCGTGGAAAGGCGCCAGCAGGCGCGCAGGAAGGTGTCGTTTTTCAGGGGCGGGAAGCTCATGCCCAGGATTGTCGCAGGCCGCCTGCCCGCGGCGGGGCTCAGGGCTTGAGCATGGCAATCTCGGCAAATGCCGCCAGCGCATCGAGCATCAGCTTGCGCGCCTTGTCGCTGGCGTGCTGCATCCGGGCAAAGTCGTGCGTCATGCGCGGCACGCCGAAGAACTCGCAGCGGGCGCCCACCATGCGCAGCCAGTCGTGCAGCTGGATCGCGTCGTCGTGGGCCACGTCCTGCTCGGCCGCCACCAGCACGCTGACGGGCGGCGCCTGTGAGGGGGCATTGCCATGCATGAGCACGGCGCGCTCGTCCCAGATGTCCCAGCGGCCACGCAGGAATCCTTGCCAGGCGCGAATCGCGTCGGCCCGGGAGAACACGGGCGACGGGGCGCAGCGGATGTAGCTGGCCGTGTTGAAGTCGGGTTTGACCAGCGGGTACAGGGCCAGCACCGCCTCCACGCTGCCCGGTTGCATGCGGCACAGCCGCCAGGCGGCCTGCAGCGCGGCATGGCCCCCGCTGCCGTCGCCGCCCACCAGCAGGCGGTAGGGGTTGACGCCCAGCTTGGCGCGCCCCTCCAGCAGCGTGCGCAGGGCCAGCAGCGCCGCTTCGCTGCCCTGCAGCAGCGGGCCCTCGGAGGCGGGAGGCAACTGCACACATGCCACCGCCACGCCCAGATCGTGGGCCAGCTGGCGGCACAGGCCATCGTGTGAGTCCAGCGTGCCCGTGGCCCAGCCGCCGCCCGGGAACCAGGCCATCAGGACCGGCTGGCTGGCGCCCGTGGGCCAGTGCAGGCGCGCGGGCAGGGTCATGCCGCTGGGCCGCAGCTTGAAATCCCCCGAGGTCACGGGCACCAGCACCGAGGGCAGGCGCAGCGCCACGGCCGCGCTGCGCGCCAGGTGCGCGGCCAGGTCCGCGGGGTCAGCCGCGGGGTCAGCCGCGGGTGGCAGCTCGCGCTGGAGCTGGTCGATGAAGTCGTGCAGGTCGGGGTCGATCTGCATTCACGCCACCGCCTTGCGCAGCGCCTGGTCGATGTCCCAGACGATGTCGTCGCCGTCCTCGATGCCCACCGACAGGCGGACCATGTCAGGGCGCACGCCGGCGCGGGCCAGTTCGTCTTCGCTCAGCTGCCGGTGGGTGGTGGAAGCGGGGTGGATCACCAGCGTCTTGGCGTCGCCAATGTTGGCCAGGTGGCTCAGGAATTCGCAGGCGTCGATGAAACGCTCACCGGCCTTTGCGGGATCCGGTGCCCGGATGCCGAACGTGAGGATGCCCGAGCTGCCAGGCGCGCCATCGATGCTGCGAAACTGCTTTCTGGCCAGCGCATGGTGCGGTGAATCACTCAGGCCCGGGTAGTTGACCCAGCTGACCAGCGGGTGGTCGCTGAGGAACTGCGCCACCCGAAGCGCATTGCGGCAATGCGCCTGCATGCGCAGGTGCAGGGTTTCAATGCCCTGCAGGATCAGCCAGGCATTGAGCGGCGACAGGCTGGCGCCAAAGGTGCGGTTGACCTCCATGCGCGCCTTCATGGTGTAGCCGAAGTTGCCAAAGGTCTCGTAGAACTTCACGCCGTGGTAGGCCTTGCTGGGCTCCAGCATGTCGGGGAATTTGGGCGCCGACAGGGGCGAGGCCCAGTCGAAACGGCCCGATTCCACCACCACGCCGGCCATGGTCGTGCCATGGCCCCCCAGGTACTTGGTGGCGCTGTGCACCACGATGTCGGCGCCAAAGGCAAACGGGTTGCACAGGTAGGGGCTGGCCACGGTGTTGTCGATCACCAGCGGCAGCCCGTGCTCATGCGCCACGGCCGCCACGGCCTCGATGTCGAACACATTGACCAGCGGGTTGCCCAGCGTCTCGCCGTACACGGCGCGGGTGGTGGGGCGGATCGCGCGGCGGAAGTTGTCGGGGTCTTCCGGGTCGACGAAGCTCGTTTCGATGCCCAGGCGCGAGAAGCCCACGCCCAGTTGGCCGACGGTGCCGCCGTAGAGCGTGGACGCGGCGACGATGTGGTCGCCCGCCTTCAGGATGGCCAGCAGCGCCGTCATCTGCGCGGCCATGCCGGTGGCGCAGGCCAGCGCGGCGCGGCCGCCTTCCAGCGAGGCCACGCGCTCTTCCAGCACCGCCACGGTGGGGTTGCTGATGCGGCTGTAGACATTGCCAAAGGTCTGCAGGTTGAACAGGCTGGCCGCGTGCTCGGCGCTGTCAAACACAAAGCTCGTGGTCTGGTGGATGGGCGTGGCGCGCGCGCCCGTCACAGGGTCGGGGATGGCGCCTGCATGGATGGCTCGGGTGCCGAAGCCGTAGTCGCGGTCTTTTGTCATGTTGCTTTGCTTTTTTCGCTCGCTGCTTCGCGCCGGGCTGTGCGCGGCGGGGGCTCACACTGGGGCGGTTGGCGCTTTGCGCCCACTGCGCTGCGGTGCTCGGCACAGGGTCGCGCCGCGGAACTCGCTGCGTGCGCTTTGCGCACTCCGCTCAAACAGCCACGGCGAGTCAGATGACGAAGCGCGCTGCGCGCGCCGACCCTGTGCCTGCGCTCCTCGCCGCCCCAGAGATCGCCCCCGCCGCGCACAGCCCGGCGCGAAGCGGGGAAGTGGCGCTCAAACTGTGGGCGTGCCAACACTGTCTCGGCAAAGGCGTGTGCGCCTGGCCTGGGGTGCGCCTCTGGCGCGCCGAGTAGCGCAGGGCTGGTGGCCGCGCGCGCAGCGCGCTTCGTCATCTGACTCGTCGTGGCTGTTTGAGCGCAGCGCGCAAGGCGCGCGTAGCGAGTTCCACGACGGGCCGCCAGCCCGAGCAACGCAGGGCAGTCACCGCAACGCGGTGACCGCGCCAGTGAAGCGCCCCAGGCCAGGCGCACACGCCTTTGATGCACAAAAGCAGCAAACCCGACAAGCGCAATGGCAACCAGATGAGGCATCTCAATAAGGCAACTGCTGCGGCCGCCGCGAAGAGATAACGCGCGTGTTCACGCCAAACCACCCCAGCCCGCCAAACAGCCGGGCGTGCTCGATCTTCACGCAGCGGTCCATCACCACATCCAGGCCGGCGGCGCGGGCCTGGGCGGCGGCGGGCTCGTTGACCACGCCCAGCTGCATCCACAGGCACCTGGCGCCGATGGCGATGGCCTCGTCGGCCAGCGGTGGAATGTCTTCGCTCTTGCGGAAGCAGTCCACCATGTCGATGCGGTGGTCGGCCGCGGCGGCGCTCAGGCTTGGGTAGCAGCGCTCGCCCAGAATTTCGGTCGCCATGGGGTTCACCGGAATGATGCGGTAGCCGTGGGCCTGCATGTACTTGGCCGCGAAGAAACTGGGCCGGTGCCATTGCGGCGAGAGGCCCACTACTGCGATGGTTTTACAAGTCCCCAGGATGCGGCGCAGGTCATGGATGGTGCTCATGGCCGCAGTGTAGATCGCAAGGGCTTTTTGCGGCAGCCTCCGCGTCATCCCCGATGCGCGCACGCGCGGCGGCCTGCTACAACCGAGTGTCATCTCCACAGGAACCCCCATGCCTTTGAACACGTCCGAACTGGATGCCTCCCTGCGCGCCGCGCGCCAGCACACCATTGGCGACGTCCTGCGACGCACCGCGCAGCGCCTGCCCGACAAGCCCGCCGTGGTGTTTGACGGCACCACCTGGACTTACCGCGAGCTCGACGCCACCTGCAACCGCGTGGCCAACGCTTTTCTGGCCCGGGGCGTTCAGGCCGGCGACCGCGTTGCCATCCTCTCGCGCAACTCGAGCAGCTTTGTGGCGCTGCGCTTTGCGCTGGCGCGCATTGGCGCCGTGCTGGTGCCCATCAACTTCATGCTCAACGCGGGCGAGATTGCCTTCATCCTGCGCAGCTGCGGCGCGCAGACGCTGGCCGTGGGGTCGGAGTTTCTGGCCACGGGCCAGCAGGCCGCGGCGCAGGACACGGCCGTGCAGTCACTGGTCTGGCTGCCGCAGGAAGGCAGTGGCCCCGCGCCGGCCGGCATGGTGCAGTTCTCGGACCTGCTGGATGCGCCCGACACGCCGCCCGCCGTGCCGGTCGACTCCCAGGCGCTGGCGCAGATCGTCTACACCAGTGGCACCGAGTCGCTGCCCAAGGGCGCCATGCTCACCCACGACGCCGTGCTCTGGGAGTACGTGAGCTGCGTGATGGAGCAGGAGATGCACACGGGCGACAGCATGCTGCACGCACTGCCGCTGTACCACTGTGCCCAGCTCGATGTGTTCCTGGGCCCGGCGGTTTATGTGGGCATGACCAATGTGATCACGGGCCAGCCCAAGCCCGAGGTCATCCTGCCCATGCTGGCGCAGCACAAGGTCAGCTCGTTCTTTGCGCCGCCCTCGGTGTGGATTGCGCTGATGCGCTCGCCGCTGTTCGACAGCACCGACCTGCGGCACCTGCGCAAGGGCTACTACGGCGCATCCATCATGCCGGTGGAGGTGCTCAAGGAGCTCGCCGCGCGCCTGCCCCACATGCGGCTGTGGAACCTCTATGGCCAGACCGAGATCGCGCCACTGGCCACGGTGCTCAAGCCCGAAGACCAGCTGCGCAAGGCCGGCTCGGCCGGGCGCGCCGCCATCAACGTGGAAACCCGCGTGGTCGATGACCAGATGCGCGACGTGCCCGTGGGCGAGGTCGGCGAGATCGTGCACCGCTCGCCGCAGCTGCTCAGCGGCTACTTCAATGACCCGGAGAAGACGGCCGCCGCGTTCGAGGGCGGCTGGTTCCACAGCGGCGACCTCGCCACCATCGACGACGAGGGCTACATCACCGTGGTAGACCGCAAGAAGGACATGATCAAGTCCGGCGGCGAGAACGTGGCCAGCCGCGAGGTCGAAGAAGCCATCTACCAGCTGGCGGGGGTCAGTGAGGTGGCCGTGATCGGCCTGCCCGACCCGCAATGGATCGAGGCGGTGACCGCCGTGGTGGTGCAAAAGCCCGGCGCGGGCCTGACCGAGGCCGCGGTGATGGCGCATTGCCGGGAGCGGCTGGCCGGCTTCAAGGCCCCCAAGCGCGTGGTGTTTGCCGAGGCCCTGCCCAAGAACCCCAGCGGCAAGATCCTCAAGCGGGACCTGCGCCAGGCCTATGCCAGCGCCTGAGCGGGCTCAGCTCTTGTACTTGATCGAGCAGCCGTAGGGCTGGGTGGCCGCGGCGCTGATCGGCTTGCCGGCCAGCGCCTCGTTCAGACCCACCTTGACGTAGTTGGTGGCCCTGGCAATGTCGTCAGGCCGGGCCGAGGGGATGCTGTCAATGCCGCCGGCATAGACCAGCTTGCCCTGCGGATCCACGATGTACATGTGGGGCGTGGTGCGCGCGCCGTAGGCCTTGCCGGCGGTGCCTTCCTCGTCCATCAGCACGGCGGTGGGGACGGCCTTGCGCTCGTTGAGCCAGGCCACCAGCGGCGCGGGCTCCAGGTAGTCGGCGCTGGCTTTCTCGGTGGAGTTGATGGCCAGCCAGACCACGCCCTTGCCCGTGGCCTCTTTCTGTGTGGCCGGCATGTTGCCGCTGTTGTAGTGCTTGCGCACAAACGGGCAGCCCGGGTTGGTCCACTCCAGCACCACGTGCTTGCCCTTGTAGTCGCTGAGCTTCACGGTCTTGCCGCTCGCGTCCTTGAGCGTGAAGTCGGGGGCCGGCTGGCCGACCGTGGCGGCCGCGTGGGCGGCGCCCAGCCCGAAGGCGAGCAGGGTGGTGGCGGTGATCAGGGTTCTGCGCAGCATGAGGACACTCCTTGGGAAGAGGGGGACAACCTACAGTCGGGCAATGGCCGCGCGGACCTCGTCCACGCTCAGCACTTCAGACAGGATCACCGGCGCCGCGCCGGGCTTGTAGAACACATACACCGGCACGCCGTTGCGCCCCAGGGTGCGCAGCGCGGCGGTGATGGCCGGGTCGCGCCGCGTCCAGTCGGCGCGCAGCATCACCACCTTCTTGGCGTCCAGATCGGTCAGCACGTCGGTGTTGGCCAGCGTGGTTTTCTTGTTGTACTGGCAGGTCACGCACCAGGCGGCCGTGAAATCCACAAACACCGGCTGGCCCGTGGCCACCAGCTGATCCACCCGGCCCGGCTCCCAGGCCTGCCAGCGCGAACCCGCGGCCACCACGCTGGCCTGGGGCTGGCCTTGTGTGACAAAAGAGCCGGCAGTCCAGGCCACGCCGGCCAGGAGTGCTATGGAAATGGTAGCAACCACAACCCGCGCGCGACCGGTGAGCGTCAGCGCCCAGATCACCATGCTCAGGCCCACCAGCAGCGCCAGCAGGGCGCCCGCGCCATCAATGCCGCTTTGCTGGCCCAGCACCCAGACCAGCCAGGCCACGGTGGCGAACATCGGGAAGGCCATGAGCTTGCGGAAAGTGTCCATCCAGGCGCCGGGGCGCGGCAGCGCACGGGCCACGGCGGGGACCCAGCTGGCCAGCAGATAGGGTACGGCCATGCCCAGGCCGATGGCGCCAAACACCAGCAGGGCCTGGGCGGCGGGCAGGCCGATGGCAAAGCCCAGCGAAGCGCCCATGAACGGCGCGGTACAGGGCGAGGCAATGGCCACGGCCAGCACGCCCGACAGGAAGGCGTTGAGCGCGGGGTTGCGCGCCTCCATCGACGCGACGCTGGACGGCAGGAAGCTGCCGAATTCAAAGACGCCCGCCAGGTTGAGACCGATCACCGTGAACAGCGCGGCCAGCCCCGCCACCACGGCCGGGGACTGCAGCTGGAAGCCCCAACCCAGCTGCTCGCCCGCCGAGCGCAGCGCCAGCATCAGCGCACCCAGCGCCAGGAAGGACACCACCACGCCGGCCGTGAAGGCCAGGCCGCTGATGCGGTGGGCGCGCCGGTCGTCGGCGTGCTGGGTGAAGCTCACCACCTTGATGGCCAGCACCGGAAACACGCAGGGCATGAGGTTGAGGATCAGGCCGCCCAGCAGCGCGCCCAGCACGGCGGCCAGCAGCGTGAGCGAGGGCCCGGCCGCCGGCGGCGCGGCATTGGCCCTGAGCGCGGCTTCCAGCGCGGGCGAGACCGTGGCCGCGGCGGCGACCTGGGGCCAGTTGCCCAACACCTTGATCTCGGCCCGCCAGGCTTCGCGACCGCTGTCGCCCGTGGTGGCCAGCACCACGGGCATGACCGACGGGCTGTTGCTGCGCTGCGCCGACAGCGGCACGCTGGCGGTCCAGACGGCGCCGTTCCAGGCCTGGGTGATGGGGGCCGCGGTTTCAATGACCTCGGGCGTTTCGGGGAAGAACTCGAGCGTCTTGCCGCGCAGGCCCGCGGGCAGGCCCTGCACGCTGAGCTTGAGCGCGTTGCCGTCAATCTGGATGCTGCTGTCGGGGCGCACGCCGCCCACGCTGCCCATCACCGGCCGGGGCTGGGCCTTGAAGGCGGCGTCGAACGCCGCACCGTCGATCGCCGTGGCGCTGCGCACCGGCACCTTGAGCAGGAAATCACCTTCCTCGGGGATGCATTCCTTGCGGCAGACCAGCCAGGCGGCGTGCAGCTTCACTTCGAGCGCCTGGGTCAGCACGCCGGGCTTGAATTCAGGCGTGATGGTCAGCGGCACCGGCAACAGCACGGTGTTGTCGTAGCCATAGTTGGCCAGGTTGCCAATGGGAATCTTTTTGGGCACCGGCCAGGCAATGTCGCCGGCCATCACGCCGGGCGGCAGGGTCCACTCCAGCTGGGTGGGCAGGCCCGAGTCGCCCGAGTTCTTCCAGTAGGTGTGCCACTCGGGCTTGTGGGTCAGCCGCAGGCCGACCCAGACGGTCTGCCCGGCGGTCACGCCCTCGGGGGCGTGGGCCAGCAGCTCGGCGCGCACCTGCTCGGTGGTGACCTCGGATTTGGCGGCATTTTGGGCCGCAGCCCCCGTGGCTGCTGCACTGCTTGCTATGAAAGCAATAGCGAAAAGGAGGCGGGACAGGTTCATGACCGTTGTGGGAGCCGCGCCGCGGCGCTAAGTTCCTGGGATACGTGCCCGGGCGCGCGCACCGCGCTCAGGCAAAACCCAGCACCACGCGCCGGGTGCTGGCCGATTTCTTCTCGATCTTGGTCACCACCACGGCCCCGATTTCGGTCGTGTTGGCCACGTGGGTGCCGCCGCAGGGCTGCAGGTCGATCAGGTCGGTCGCGCCGATGCGGATGGTTCTTACAACGCCGCTGCCGCGCGGCGGGCTCACGCTCATGCTCTTGACCAGCGCCGGGTTGGCATCCAACTCGGCATCGGTGATCTCGCCCACGCTGACCGGGTGGCCGGCCGCCACCAGCGCGGCAATGCCGGCGGTCAGCGCCTCCTTGTCCAGCGGGTCGGTCATGTTGAAGTCCAGCCGCGCGTAGTCGGGCGTGATGGAGCAGCCGTTGACCAGCTGCGGCACCAGATGGCACAGCAGGTGGGTGGTGGTGTGAAAGCGCATCAGCCGGTGACGGCGGGCCCAGTCGATGCGCGCGGTCACGGTGTCGCCTTGCTTCAGTTTTGATAGCGCTTCGTGGCCGTCTGGCGTGGACTGGTGGCATATTTCGTGGGTAAACCGGCCCTCGGCGTCCTTGCCCTTGCGGGTGTCGGCAATGGCCAGTTCGGTGCCGTCGGCCAGCACCAGCCAGCCGCTGTCGCCGGCCTGGCCGCCGCCCAGCGGGTAGAACACGGTGCGGTCCAGCACGATGCCGGCGTCGGTGATGGCCGTCACCACGGCCGTGCATTCGGTCTGGTAGGCGTCTTGGCGGAACAGGTCTTGGGTCATCGGGTGATGGTAGCCAATCGGGCCCGGCCCTGCAGGCACCCGGCCGATGGCCCGGCCTTCAGCGCGCGGGGCGGCCAAACAGGCGGTGCACCAGCGCCCGCAGCCACTGGTGGGACGGGTCCTGGGCGGTGCTGGCGTGCCAGACCAGCCGCACTTCGTAGTGGGGCGCGGCGGCGCGCGGCAGTTCCCAGACCCGCAGCTCGTGGCGCTGGCGCAGGTTGGCGGCGTACATCTCGGGCACGATGGTCAGCAGGTCGGTGTTGAGCGCGAGCTCGGGCAGGGCGCCAAAGTGCCGCGCGCGCAGCACGATGCGGTCGGCCAGCTTCATGCGCACCAGCATCTGCTCCACGCTGCCGTGGAAGGTGGCGGTGGGGGCCGCCACCACCAGCGAGGCTTCGGCCAGCTGGCGTGGCGTCAGCGTGCGCCCGGCCCGGCCCGACGCGGGCAGCCAGCCGGCCGAGGTCATGGCCACGTAGTGCTCGCGAAACAGCAGGTCGGCCCGCACGCCCTGGTGGCGCGGCTGCAGGATGCCGATGGCCAGGTCGATGTCGCGCGCCTCCAGCGCGGCCGGCACGTCGTCCGCGGCCACCGAGATGTTGGACAGGCGGGCCTGCGGCGCCTGCTGGCGCAGGGCGGCGGCCAATGGCGGCAGGAACATCATCTCGCCCAGGTCCGACAGCGACAGCCGCCAGCGCATGGCGCTGCGGGCGGGGTCGAACTCCTCGCGCCCGGTCACCACGGTTTCCAGCGACTGCAACTGGGCCTGCACCTCGGGCGCCAGCTTCTCGCACAGCCGGGTGGGCTTGAGCCCGGCGGGCGAGCGCACGAACAGTTCGTCGTCAAAGTAGTCGCGCAGCCGGGCCAGCGCATTGCTGGTGGCCGGCTGCGACAGCGACAGCGCCTTGCCGGCCGCCGTGACGGAGCCCGTGCGGTGGATGGCGGCCAGCACGCGCAGCAGGTTGAGGTCCAGTTGCCTGAAGTTCATGGCGGCATGTGAAAAAAGAGCTCAGGGTTCACCCGGATTATCCATGCCGTGAATGGGGCGCATCCAAACAATCCATTCGCCAAATGCCCGCGCATTGCCTAGATTGGGCGCCTTACTTTGAGGAGACACGCTCTTGGAGCGCTCATTCCATCACGAGATTCAGGCGCTCAAGCTCGGCGCCGGCGAGACCTTCCAGGGCGAGGGCATCCTGGCCGTGACCAAGGCCCTGCTGCAGTCCGGCGTGACCTACGTGGGCGGCTACCAGGGCTCCCCCATTTCGCACCTGCTGGACGTGATGGTGCAGGCCCGCGACTACCTGGACGAGCTGGGCGTGCATGTCGAGGCCTGCACCAACGAGAGCTCGGCCGCCGCCATGCTGGCCGCGTCCATCATGTACCCGGTGCGCGGCGCGGTCACGTGGAAGTCGGTGGTCGGCACCAATGTGGCGTCGGACGCGTTGAGCAACCTGGCTTCGCCCGGTGTCATGGGCGGCGCGCTGATCGTGGTGGGCGAAGACTATGGCGAGGGCGCCAGCGTGATCCAGGAGCGCACCCACGCCTTTGCGCTCAAGTCGGCCCTGTGGTTGCTGGACCCGCGGCCCAACCTGCCGAGCATCGTGCGCATGACGCAAAAGGCGTTCGAGCTGTCGGAGGCGTCGAACACCCCGGTGATGATGGAGCTGCGCATCCGCACCTGCCATGTGCAGGGCAGCTTCACGGCCAGCGACAACATCGCGCCCGCCATCTCGGGGCGCCACCTGCAGCAGGAGGCCGCGGGGTTCAGCTACGACCGGCTGTCGCACCCGCCCGCCACCTTCCGCCATGAAAAGCTCAAGTACGAGGTGCGCATGCCCGCGGCGCGCCGCTTCATCGAGGACGAGGGGCTGAACGAGTTGTTTGACGGCCCGCATGCCGGGGTGGGCCTGATCCTGCAGGGCGGCCTGTACAACACCACCATCCGCGCGCTGCAGCAGGCCGGCCTGGCCGACAGCGCCGGGCATTCACAGATCCCGCTGCTGGTGCTCAATGTGGCGTACCCGCTGGTGCCGGGCCAGATCGCCAGCTTCTGCGCGGGCAAGCGGGCCGTGCTGGTGGTGGAGGAGGGCCAGCCCGAATTCATCGAACAGGACATCGCCACCCTGCTGCGCCGCGCCGACCTGCAGACCCGGCTGCATGGCAAGGACCTGCTGCCCATGGGCGGCGAATACACCGCCGAACTGATCCTCAAGGGCGTGCTGGGCTTCGTGGCGCAGCACCTGCCAGAGCTCGACACCGCCGCCGGGCAAAGCTATGGCACGGCGCTGGCCGAGGTGCGCCAGCAGGCCGTGTCGGCACTGGGCGGCGGCGTGCCCGCGCGGCCGCCCAATTTCTGCACCGGCTGCCCTGAACGCCCGGTGTTCGCGGCGCTCAAGCTGGTGGAGCGGGAGGTGGGCAAGCTGCACATCTCCACCGACATCGGCTGCCATTCATTCGCTACCTTCGAGCCGTTCTCGTTCGGCAACTCCATCCTGGGCTACGGCATGAGCATGGCGTCGAGCGCGGCGGTGAAGAACTTCTCGGCCCGCCGGCCCATCGCCATCATGGGCGACGGAGGCTTCTGGCACAACGGCCTGCTCTCGGGCGTGAGCTCCACCCTGCTGAACCAGGGCGACGGCATCCTGGTCATCATGAAGAACGGCTACACCTCGGCCACCGGCACCCAGGAGACCATGTCCACCCCGCAGTCCGAGGCCAAGCGCGTGGCCGAGGGCTCCAGCGCCACCGTGGACGAGATGACCATCGAGAACACCCTCAAGGGCATGGGTGTGAAGTGGCTCAAGACCGTGCACAACTACCGCGTGGGCCAGGTGCGTGATCTGCTCAAGGAAGCGGTCAATTCACCTTTCAAGGGCCTGAAGGTGGTGATCGCCGAAGGGGAATGCCAGCTGGAGCGCCAGCGCCGGCTCAAGCCCATCCGCGCGCGCCGCCTCAAGGAAGGCCTGCGCACCGTGCGCACGCGCTACGGCGTGGACGAAGACACCTGCACCGGCGACCACTCGTGCATCCGGCTGTCGGGCTGCCCCACGCTCACCGTCAAGCCTTCCAGCGACCCGCTGCGGCGCGAGCCCGTGGCCCATGTGACCAATGGCTGCGTGGGCTGTGGCCTGTGCGGCGAGGTGGCGGACGCCGCCGTGCTGTGCCCGAGCTTTCACAAGATCGAGATCGTGACCCACCCCAGCCTCTGGGACCGGCTGACCGACCGCTTCAACCGCTTCTTCATTGGCCTGATGCAACCCGCATGACCCCGGACAAACCACCCCTCCCTTCCGCACAGGTGCCCGTCGGCACTTCGGGGCCCTTCTGCATCCTGATCGCCGCATTGGGTGGCGAGGGCGGCGGTGTGCTGGCCGACTGGCTGGTGCAGTGCGCGCTGGACGCCGGCCTGCCGGTGCAGGCCACCTCCGTGCCCGGCGTGGCCCAGCGCACCGGCGCCACCAGCTACTACATCGAGCTGCTGCGCGCGCCGCTGGCGCCGGGTGCGGCGGCGCCCGTGTTTGCGCTCACGCCCGTGCCGGGCTGCGTCGACGTGGTGGTGGCCAGCGAACTGCTGGAGGCCGCGCGCATGCTGGAGCGCGGCTTTGTCAACAGCCGGACCACGCTGATCGCTTCGACACACCGGGTCTACACCACGCTCGAGAAGATGCACATGGCCGATGGCCGCCAGGACCCGCAACGCCTCGCGGATGCGGCCCGGGCACTTGCGCATCAGGCCGTGCTGTTCGACATGGAGGCGATCACCGTGCGCAGTGGCACCGTGGTCTCGGCCGTGATGTTTGGCGCATTGGCTGGCGCGGGTGTGCTGCCCTGGCCACGCCAGGCCTGCGAGGCGGTGATCCGCGCCTCGGGCAAGGGGGTGGAGGCCAGCCTGGCCGGCTTCGCGGCGGCGTTTGAGGCGGCCGTCGCGCCGCCCGCACCGGTGGCAGTGGTGGCCGCGGACGCACGGCAGGTGCTGGCCGATGCGCCCTTGCCGACCACATTGCGTGAGGCCTGGGCCGCGCGGCTGGCGCCCTGGCCCGCGGCCGTGCAAACCCTGGCCGCCCATGGCGCATTGCGTTGCCACGACTACCAGAACGACGGCTATGCCGCGGCCTTTCTGGACCATGTGCATGCACTGGTGGCCGTGTCGCCGACCGCGTCCGCCGGGGCGCTGGAAGAGGCCGTGCGCCAGCTTGCGCTGTGGATGTGCTTTGAAGACGTGATCCGGGTCGCTGACCTCAAAACCCGCCGCAGCCGCTACGCGCGGGTGCGCGCCGAGGCGCAGGCGCGGCCCGGTGACATCGTGCGCGTCACCGAGCATTTCAAGCCCGGCATTGACGAAGTGGCGGCCATCCTGCCGCAGGCATTGGGCGGCCGGCTCATGGCGCTGGCCGCGCGCCGGGGCTGGCTGGGCAAGGCCCATGTGGGCCTGCACATCCGCTCGACCAGTGTGTGGGGCTACCTGATGCTGCGGGGTCTTGCGCGGCTTCGGCCCTTGCGGCCGCGTTCCCTGCGTTACGCGCAGGAGCACGAAACCCTGCGGGTGTGGCTGGGCGCGCTGCAGCAGGTGCTGCCGTTGTCGCCCGATTTCGCACTGGGCCTGGCGGGCCTGCCCCAGGTGCTCAAGGGCTATGGTGACACCCAGGTGCGCGGCCGGCAGAACTACGCCCGCCTGTGGGCGGCCCATGTGGCGCCGGCGTTGACCGGTGCGCTGGACCTGTCCACCGCGGCCACCAGCCTGTCCCAGGCCCTTGCGGCCACCCTGGCCGACCCTGAAGGCAAGCTCAACGCGGCGCCCCAACCCGCGGGGCAGGTTCGCCCCGTGTTCTGGGCCTCTGCGCAGCAAAGGGAAAACACCATCACCCCTGCCCCGTGAATGCCGCGACGATGCGGCTGATTTGATTACGTTTAATAACCATAGGAGACAAGCATGAACCTCAGAATCCAGACCCCTCTTCGTGCCGTGGCCGCCGCGGCCCTGTTGCTGACCGTTGTGGGTGCCCAGGCCCAGGACAAGGCCGTGGAACTCAAGTTTGCCCACTGGCTGCCGGGCACGCACCCGCTGGCCAAGACCGGCTTCGAGCCCTGGGCCAAGTCGGTCGAGGCCGCGTCCAAGGGTTCGATCAAGGTGCTGTTTTTCCCTGCCCAGCAGCTTGGCAAGGCCGCCGACCACTACGACATGGCGCGCGACGGCATTGCGGACCTGACCTGGGTCAACCCCGGCTACCAGGCTGGTCGTTTCCCGATCATTGCGGTGGGTGAACTGCCCTTCCTGATCGCCAAACCCGGCCCCGGCTCGGCGGCGCTGGACCACTGGTACCGCAAGTACGCCGGCACCGAAATGAAGGACGTGAAGTTCTGCTTTGCGCATGTGCACGTGGGCACGATCCATTCCAAGGCCCCGATCACCGAGCCTGGCCAGCTCAAGGGCATGAAGATCCGCTCGGCCAATGGCACGGTGGCCCAGACCATGACGCTGCTGGGCGCCACCAATGTGCAGGTCTCGGCCCCCGAAGCGCGCGACGCGCTGGACAAGGGCGTGGCCGATGCCATCACCTTCCCGTGGAATTCCATCATCACCTTCGGCATCGACAAGGCCGTCAAGTACCACACCGACATGCGGCTGTATGCCTCCGACTTTGTCTGGGTGCTGAACAAGGGCTGGTACGACAAGCTGGCGGCCGCGCAGAAGAAGGTCATTGACGACCACTGCAACAACGAGTGGGCCGAGAAGGTGGGCGCGGCCTGGGGCGACAACGAGGACTCGGGCGAAGGCAAGATGGAAAAGATTCCTGGCCACACCATCGTCAAGATCACGCCAGCCCAGCTTGATGCCTGGAAGAAGGCGACCGAACCGGTGTACACCCAGTGGGTCGCCGAGGCCGGCAAGACGGGCGTCAATGGCAAGCAGGCGCTGGACGACCTGAAGGCCGAACTGGCCAAGCGCAAAGCCGGCAACTGATGAAACGCCTGCTTTCGGCCACCGAGACGGTGGCCGCGATTTTCCTGTTGCTGATCGCGGTGCTCACGGCAGGCAATGTGGTGCTGCGTGATGTGTTCAGCGTGCAGATTCCTGACTGGTTCGATGGCTCGCGCATGCTGCAGGGCATTGCCCTGTTCTGGGGCTTCGCGCTGGCCACCTACTACGGCAGCCACATTTGCGTGGACATCGTCTGGGAGCACCTCAAGCCCGCCGGCCAGCGCCGCGTGGACCTGGTGGCCACGCTGATCACCGCGGCCTTCCTGCTGCCCATGGCCTGGATGGTCTGGGTCAAGGTGGCCGGCACCGGCCATCAGGGCACCATGGACCTGCGCATGCCCTTGCAGTGGTTCTATGCCGTGGCGGCCGTGGGCGCCAGCGTGGCCGCGGTGCTGGCGCTGGTGCGGCTCAAACAGCTGTGGCATGGCCAGGCCGCCAGCCCTGACGCCGTGGACCACGGCATGCCTGGAGGGGCGAATGGATCGTGATCTGGTGGCCCTGCTGGGCTTTGTGGGCATGTTCGGGCTCATGGCGTTGCGGGTGCCGATCGGCGTGGCCATGGGCATCGCGGGCATTGGCGGCTTTGCCGCGCTGTCGGGCCTGAAGCCCGCGCTCAACCTGCTGGCCAATGTGCCGCTGTCGGTGGTCACCGACTACAACCTCAGCGTCATTCCCATGTTCATCCTGATGGGGGCGTTTGCCTCGCATTCGGGCATGAGCACCGAGCTGTTTGCCGCCGGGCGCGCCTGGCTGGGGCACCGCCGCGGCGGGCTGGCGCTGGCGTCGATCGCGGCCTGTGGCGGCTTTTCCGCCATCAATGGCTCGTCGGTGGCCACAGCGGCCACCATGACCCAGGTGGCCCTGCCCGAAATGCGGCGCGCGGGCTACAGCCCGGGCTTTTCCGCGGGGCTGATTGCGGCGGGCGGCACGCTGGGCATCATGATCCCGCCGTCAGTGATCATGGTGCTGTACGGCATCATGACCGAGACCGACATCACCAAGCTGTTCGCGGCCGGCATCATTCCCGGCATCATGGCCGTGGCGTTCTACAGCGCGGTGGTGGCCATGGTGAGCTGGCTGCGGCCCGAGTCCATGCCGCGCGGCGAGCGCCATGGCTGGCACACCAGGCTGGCTTCGCTGCGCGAGCTCTGGGCGGTGCTGGTGCTGTTTGTGTTCGTGCTGGGCGGCATTTACGGCGGCCTGTTCACGGTGCAGGAGGCCGCGGGGGTGGGGGCTGTTGGCACCCTGGTGATCGGCCTGCTGCGCCGGCGCCTGCGCTGGCCGCAGATCAAGGCAGCGCTGATCGAGGCGCTGCGTGTCTCCTCGGCCATCATGATGATCGTGGTGGGCGCCTACCTGTTTGGCTACTTCCTCACCATCACCCAGTTCACCCAAAAGGCCGTGGAACTGCTGGTTCACCTGCCGGTGGGCGCCTATGGGGTGCTGGCGCTGATCATGGTGGGCTACCTGATCCTGGGGGCCGTGATGGACGAGCTGGCCATGATCCTGCTGACCGTGCCCATCGTGTTCCCGGCCATGATGCAGCTGGGGTTTGACCCCGTGTGGTTCGGCGTGATCATTGTGATGGCCGTGACCTTCGGCATGATCTGCCCGCCGGTGGGCATGAACGTGTTTGTGATCAACTCGATCGCGCGCGACGTGCCGCTGGGCGCCATTTACCGCGGCACGATGCCATTCATTGCGGTGGACGTGGTGCGGCTGGTGATCCTGTGTGCCTTCCCGGCCCTCTCGCTGTGGCTGCCGGGCTTTGTCAAATAGGAGCTGCCGCCGCGCTACCCCAGCACGATGACGCGGGCCATGGGAACCCTGGCGAAGGGGTCGTAACCGGCCAGTCCGGCGCGGACCACGGTCTCCTGATGCGCGGCGATGCGTTTGCGCGGTTCGGCGGCAGCCATCCGCATTTGTTCCGCCAGCTCGGGCTCCAGGCGGATGGTGATGGGGGTGGCCATGTCGTGGGCCGTGTGGCCTGGATCGGTCACCGACCATGAAATGGCCAAGGTCCCGTTGGCCAGCTGGATGGCTTGCGCGTGCGGGGGAAACAGGTGCTGCACGGCCGCCCAGATCGCCGCGCGCACCGGGTCCATCGATGGCGGCTCAGGCGGCAGGGCCGCGGCGGCTTCAGCCTCGGTGCCCCGGATCCATGCAATCGCCTCGTCCTTGGACGCAAACACCCGGAACCTGGCGCCGCGCGCCTGGGCCACCCGCTCGCTGGTCCGCGTGATTTTGTCCACCGGCACCACTGAAGCCACCCGGGCCAGGTGCGACAGGCTTCTGGCCACCTGCTCTCCGGCCTGCATCTGGCCCGTGAAGTGCATCTGGCCCTCCAGATTGAGCAGGTCGAACAGCAGGCGCTGATCCCCATGGGTCCGGGTAAGTCTGCCCAGCTTGTGGATCAGCTCCAGCAGCGGCGCCAGCGCCACATGGCCCGTCAATGCCACGTCCACATAGTCCGGCAGGCGCACGATCTGGAACTGCATGGGCCGATCTTAGAACGGCCGGGCCATCAGCCCGCGCCGTGGCACTTCTTGTATTTCTTTCCGCTGCCGCAGGGGCAGGGGTCGTTGCGGCCGGGCTCAGGCGCCTTGCGCAGTGTTTCCACGCGGGGGCCCAGGCTGCGCCAGAGCTGGCGCAGGTCGTAGACGGCCCAGATGGCCGTGCCAAAGTCGTCCAGCCGCCGGTCGCTCACGCTGGGAGGGCCATCCTCAGCGAACATGGACACCGAAGGGGGGCCGCTGTCGTCCTCGGTCAGAACCACGATCGCGCTGAGCGCGTCGTCCAGCATGCGAGCAGCGTCGGGGTCGCGCGGGGGCAGCCAGTCGTCGGGCCAGGTTTCCACCGCGTACAGGAAGCCGAGTGCCCAGACCTGGGCGAACGCCGGCAGGCTGGCCAGATCGGTGTCGCCACGTTCGGCCTCGGGCAGCGCGAGGACCGCGCCGCGCGTGTCCAGCACTTCGGGCTGGTAGGTGCGCTCGTCATCAAGTGTCTGCACGGGGGCATCGAGCGCCAGGCCCACCTCGGCCCAGCGCCGGCGCCAGCGCAGCACGAACTCCATGTGCGCCATGGGCTGGAACGTTTCGCCCAGCAGCACGGGCCAGTACTCGTCGGGCTCGATGGCCCGGCGCGAGCAGACCAGCGCGGCGAGAAAGCCTTCGCAGAATTCCCACTGCGGGATTTCTTCATCATGCTCGCGCAGGGCGTCCAGTTCGGCGTCAAGGGCGTCGAAGTCCTCCGGGGTCAGAGGAGGGGGTGGCGTGGCGGCAACCGGGGCGGCTTGGGTCATGGCGGCAGAAGGACGAGGCAAAATCGCTGGCGCAGTGTATCTGCCGTGGCGGGACCCTCCCGCGCTCATTGTGTACCTGTGACACAACAGTTAATCCAAAGTTTGCGTCGGTGGCGAATACGGGGGCTGGCACCGCAAAAGCCAAGGGGAAACCCTTGAATAGGGGGTTTTGGACCGGCCAATTGATTTGATATGGCATGAACCGGCTCTGGCGCGTGTTTTGCAATGCAGTACAAAGTTGTCTGGAGCGCATTTTGCTGAGCGCCACCAGACGTAACGAGACGTGACACCAATGCGAGTTTCAGATACAACGTGGATGTACGGAGACAACTAGAGCATCACAATGGCAGTGACGACTGTGACCTCGCTCAAGTACCGCGAGGCAGGCCCCGTTCAGCGGGACACGCACCCCAATATCCAGGAACTTTCGCTCCGAGCGAGCGTTCTGGTGGGCTTTGGGGGGATATTGCTCGTGCTGGTCCTGGTGACCGGCCTGGGTGCCTTGAACACGTCCGGGCTGGCGCGTGCCGGCATTCTGGGCCTGGGCGGGCTGGGCCTCGTCGCGGGCGTGGGCGCCGCGCGCTGGGTTCATCAGCGGATCACCGCACCCATCCACAATGCGCTGAGCATTGCCCGGCGCATCACGTCAGGCGACCTGTCAGGCACCGTCCATGTCGATGCCGGCGGCGAAGTCGGGCGCCTGATGCATTCCCTGAAAGACATGCATGCGCGGATGTTCGGCATCGTGAGCGAGGTGCGCACCGGCACCACCACGGTGGCCGCAACCTCGTCGCAGATGAGCCGGGACAACGAGGCCCTGTCGGAACGCACCGAAACCCAGGTCGGCTCCATCCAGGACACCGCGGCGTCCATGGAAGAGCTGACCGCCGCCGTCCGCCAGAGCGCCGACAACGCGCAGCAGGCCAACACCATCGTGCTGGCGGCCTCCGAGACCGCTGCCCAGGGCGGCGCCCTGATGAAAGAGGTGGTTCACACGATGGGCTCGATCCGCGACAGCTCGCGCAGCATCGTTGAGATCATCAGCGTGATCGATGGCATCGCTTTCCAGACCAACATCCTCGCGCTCAACGCCGCGGTGGAGGCTGCCCGGGCGGGGGACCAGGGCCGTGGGTTTGCCGTGGTGGCCAGCGAAGTGCGCACCCTGGCCCAGCGCTGCGCCAGCGCGGCCAAGGAAATCAAGACCCTGATCGGCAACTCGGTCGAGAAGGTGGACGCGGGGGGCCGCCTCGTGGACAACGCCGGCGCGGCCATGATTGAAATTGTCGCCGCGGTCCGCCAGGTCGCCGGGCTGCTGAGCCAGCTCGACGTCAGCAGCCGCGAGCAAAGCGCGGGCATCGAGGCGATCAACCAGGCCATCGCCAAGATCGAGCGCACCACCCAGCGCAATGCCACGCTCGTGGAGGGCGCGGGCAAGACCGCCGCCACGCTGAACGAACAGGCCGTGGCGCTCATGAAGGCCGTGTCCGGCTTCAACCTGGGCGACCGGGAATACGGCAACGAGGCAGAGGCCATCGCCATGGTCAAGCGCGCCTGCGAGTTCCACCGCAAGCACGGGCGTGACAAGCTGGTCGCCGAAGTCAACAAGCTGGGCCAGGGTGAGTTTGTCGACCGGGATCTGTACCTCATGGTCATTGACGCCAATGCGGTCTTCCTGGCCCATGGCAACAACCCGCGCGTGCTCGGGCTCGGTCCCAAGAGCAAGGACGTGGATGGCCGGCTGTTCGTTCGCGAAATGGTCCAGGCGACGCGCACGCACAACGGCGTGTGGGTCGACTACAAATGGGCGCATCCCGTGACCAACGCGATTCTGACCAAGGCAACCTACCTTGAGCGCGCCGGCGATGTGCTCATCGGTTGCGGCATCTACAAGACCTGAGCGATGCCGGGCCATTCCTTCAAAGAGGCGGATTCGCACTTCGTCCCGACCGAAGCGGCGCCGCTGGAGCCGCTGGCGGACTACGAGTCGTTGCCCGCGCCCCAGGCGCCGCCAGCGCGGGCGGAGGGCACGGTGGCCTCCTTCCTGTATGCACGCGTGCACAACTTCTCGGCGGCCTGCCAGACCATGGGCGCCGCGGAGCTCACGTCCTTCGTCAATGAAGTCCGGCGCATCCTGTCGGCTGCGGCCCTGGACCTGGGCGGCGAAATCGCGCAGCGCCGGCCTGACTCCATCCTCTGCGTGTTCAGCCACAACCCCAGCGACCGCCTGCCGACCGACGCCAAGCGGGCGCTGCATGCCGCGATCCTGACCGTGCATGAATGCGTGAACCTGGCCGCCCGGGTGGCGGCCCGTCCACAGGCCGCCGGCACGCCGGCCCTGTCCATGGCCGTCGGCGTCCACCTGGGGGTGGCTGACGTGAGCCCGCGCGCGGTCAACAAGAGCCATGCCACGGTGCACGCGGCCGGCGAGGCGGTCGAGATTGCGCGGCTGCTCGAGGTCGTCGCGGCCGACATGCACTGGAGCGTCGTGGCGTCGCTGGGCGCACGCCAGGCGGGCGGCACGCGGGTGGACTCGGGCCGATGCGGCACGCTGGGCCTGCCCGACGACAGCTTCCTTGAGGTGGTCGAGATCACGGGGCTGGTGCCGCGCAAGGGCTCGACAACACCGCAGAGCCACTACGAAGCCCTGCGCGAGTCGCTGCGCAGGAACCAGCAGCTCTCGCGCAGTTCGGTCCAGGGGGCCGGGCACATGGTGATCGAGGATTACCGGCTGCTGCGCAAGATCGGCGAGGGGGGCAATGCCACCATCTATCTGGCGCAGCCCTTCGCCGGCGGGCCCACGCAGGTGCTGAAGGTGCTGCGCCCCGACAACGGCGACCGGGTCATGGGCCTGCAGCGCTTTATCCAGGAATTTGCATTGCTCGCCGGTATCGAGCACCCCAATGTGGCCCGCATCTTCCGCCAGGGGTTCTCGGGCGACAGTGCCTACATCGCCATGGAGTACTTCCCGGTTGGCGACCTGCGCAGCCGCATGGTCAAGGCGATGGACCCGGGTGTCGCCCTCTATTACCTGCGCCAGATCGCGTCGGGGCTGGAGGCGATCCACCAGGTGGGCATCGTGCACCGCGACCTCAAGCCCGACAACGTCATGATGCGCCAGGACGGGATCGTCGCCATTGCCGACTTTGGCGTGGCCAAGCAGGTTTCCATGCAGATCACCGACACCGGGGCCGGCGAAAGCGTGGGCACGCCCTACTACCTCAGCCCGGAGCAGGCCCTGGGCCGCCCGGTGGATGCGCGCAGCGACATCTACAGCCTGGGCGTGATGGCCTACGAGCTGCTGACGGGCAGCAAGCCCTACCGTGCGGAGACGGCGCAGGCCCTGCTGCAACTGCATGTGAGCGCGCCCGTGCCCATCCTGCCGGCCATGCATCGCAAACTGCAGCCGGTGCTGGATCGCATGATGGCCAAGGACCCGGCCGAACGCTACGCATCCGCCAGCGAGCTGCTCGACGCCCTGGAAGGACTGGGCGCATGAACGCCATTCCGGGCTACCGGACCGAGGCCGTGCTGGGCCGGGGCCGCAGCGCCGTGGTCTACCTCGCGGTGCATGGCCGCAGCGCCCGCAAGGTGGCGCTCAAGGTGGCGCGCCGCGACCTGCTCGAGCGTCAGGGGCAGTCGCCGGATTTTGGCCATGAATTTGCTGCGCTGCAGGCCCTGGCCCCCTGCCAGGTGATCAGCGCGCACGACCACGGCTTGCACGGTGATGCCGCATATTTATCAATGGACCTCATGGCCGGCAGCGTGGCCCAGCGGATGCCCGGGGTGCCGGGACCGGCCCGGACCCATGCCCTCATGAGCCAGGCCGCCCTGGCGCTGGGCCAGGTTCATGCGCGGGGTTGGGTCCATCGGGACGTCAAGCCTTCCAATCTGCTGCTGCACCGTGACGGCCGCGTGATGCTGGGCGACCTGGGCTGCGCCTGCCGCGTGGGTGAGCGCGGACCGCAGCCGGCCGGAACGGTAATCGGGACACCGCGGTACGCCGCGCCTGAGCAAAACGACGGGGCCGGCGCGCAGCCCAGCGCGGACGTTTACAGTCTGGGTGTTTTGCTTCATGAGCTTTTGACGGGCCAGGCGCCCTATCCTGGAGAAACATTGACCGAACTGTTCAGCCAGCACCAGATGGCCCCCGTGCCACGGCTGCCGGTGGCACTGACCGGCTGGCAGCCCTTGCTGGATGCCCTGCTGGCCAAGTCGCCAGGCGATCGCCCGACGGATGGCCACGCCGTGCTGGAAGAGCTGACGCGGTTGCGTAAAGGCCTATCTTGAATTCCAACGACCAATACCTTGTCGACGTCATCGGCTTCAACGAAGTCGAACGATCGATGCTTTCCAGCATCTTTGCGCTGGCCACCCGGCGTGACCCCGGCTTTGCCCAGTTCGAGCCCGGCACCTCCGGGCGCAGCCCCGACATCTACCTGGTGGATGCCGACAACCTGGGCGCCTTCAACGAGTATCTCTCGTTGCACAAGCGGGCCGGTCTGCCGGCCGTGCTGGTGGGCGCCCAGTCGCGCGGCAGCACGGAGCCGCTGCTGCCGCGGCCGCTGCAGTGGGCCAAACTGCTGCAGGCCCTCGATGACCGGCTGGTGGGTGACGATGACCAGCCCGTCGCCCGCGCGGCGCCGGAGCCCGCGCCTCCGCTGCGGCACAGCATGCCGGGCAACGCATTCGGCCGCTCCACCCCGCCCCAGGCCGCCGCCGATCCGGCTGCCCAGAAACGCGTGCTCGGCGACACCGTCCTGGTGGTGGACGACAACGCCACGGTGCGCGCGTTCATGCAGGCCAAGCTCGCGCCTTTCGGCTTCGAGGTCGACATTGCTGAAACCGGCGAGGAAGCCATTGGCCTGAGCGGCACCCAGGAATACGCGTGCGTGTTCCTGGACGTGGTGTTGCCCGGCATTGACGGCTACCAGGTCTGCAAGCTGATCAAGTCCAACAAGCAGGCCATCAAGAAGACCGCGGTGGTCATGCTGACCAGCCGCAGCTCGCCGTTTGACAAGTTGCGCGGATCGCTCGCGGGGTGCGATGAGTACCTGACCAAGCCGCTTGACGAGGACCGCCTGCTGGAGGTGATTGCCAAGTTCCTTCCCAACAGCCGCAAACACAAGGAGCGCCGCGCGCGCAAGTGACCGCATGAACAAGTCAATCCTCGTCGTGGACGACACCCGTTCGATGCGCAAGATGGTGGCTGCGGTGCTCGCGGGCGCGGGGTATGAAGTCTCCGAAGCCGGCGATGGCGTCGAGGCGCTGGAGCTGGCCCGGTCGCGCCAGTTTGACCTCGTGGTGACCGATCACAACATGCCCCGCATGGACGGCGTCACGCTGGTCAGCGAGCTGCGCAAGCTCGCGCTGTATGACGCCGTGGCCCTGATCGTGCTGTCCACCGAGGTGGACCCGGTGCTCAAGCAGAAGGGCCGGGATGCGGGCGCCACGGGATGGATGGCCAAGCCCTTCAACCCGGAACGCATGCTCGACATCGTTTCCAAGTTTGTCTGAGGCCGGAAAACGCCGATGTACCAGCCCGCCAGCGCCCTCGGTGACCCCAACTCCTACCGCGAGATTTTCTTTGAGGAAACGCAGGAGCACCTGGCCAATGTCGAAGCCATTTTGCTGCGCCTGCAGCCCGATGAGCCTTGCACTGACGACCTGAACGCGATCTTTCGCGCCGTTCACTCCATCAAGGGCAGCGCCGCCATGCTGGGCTGCGAAGACATGGCGGCGCTGGCGCATCTGCAGGAAAGCCTGCTGGACCTGCTGCGCAAGGACGAGCGGCCACTGGAGCGCGGCGATATCGACGCCATGCTCAAGGCCGGCGACACCGTGCAGGCACAGGCCCTGCGCCACCGCGGCGTGCGCGACGAGGCCCCCGACAGCGGGCCCGCCGAAGCCCTGCTGCGCCAGCAGCTGGAGCGACCCCGCAGTGACGCCACAGCGGCCGGCCCGGGCCCGGTGCTGCGCAAGTTTGCCGTGCGCCTGGCCCCGCTGGAGGCGCCGATTGCCGAGGCCGAGCTCGAGATGATGCTGCAAGGGCTGGGCGAAATGGGGCAGGTCAGCGACACCGACATCCGCAACGAAGCCGGCGGCCAGGTCAGCTTCCAGGTGGCGATCGAAGGCACTGCCACCGACCTTCGCAATGTGCTGTCGCTGCTGGTGGCGCCCGAACGGGTCGCCATCGACAAGCTGACCGATGGGTCCAAGGCGGCCGCCGCGCCGGCGTGGGTGGATGCCGGGGATGAAATTTTCGTGGACCCCGAGGAGTTTCGGCGCCGGCGCCAGACATCCGCAGCCGCCGCCCCTGCTGTCACGCCTGCCTCGTCTGTCCCGCCCGTCCAGCTGGCGCAGCAGGCCGATGCCAGCGAGCCGATGGCACTGCCCGCGCAGGACACGGGCTACATCCGTGTGGCGACCGAAAAAATCGACCTGCTGGTGAACCTGGTGGGCGAACTGGTGATCACCGAGGCCATGTTGTCGCGCTCCGGCCAGATGGATGGCGCCGTGGGGGCGGGCGGCACCATCGCCGAAAACGGCCTGGCCGACCTGGCCCGCCACACCCGCAACCTGCAGGAGGCGGTGCTGGCCATTCGCATGCTGCCGATGGCGCATGTGTTCTCGCGCTTCACCCGCCTGGTGCATGAACTGTCGGTGCGGCTGGGCAAGCAGGTGGAGCTCAAGTTTGCCGGGGAGTCCACCGAGCTGGACCGGGGCCTGATCGAGAAAATCTCCGATCCCCTGACCCACCTGATCCGCAACGCCATCGACCACGGCCTGGAGTCACCCCAGACCCGTGAGGAGGCTGGCAAACCCGCCACCGGAACACTGCGGCTGCGCGCCAGCCAGCGCGGCGGCAATGTCGTGATCGAGGTCAGCGACGATGGCCGGGGGCTGGACCGCCAGCGCATCCTTGCCCAGGCGGCGCGGCGCGGCATCACGCTGCCGGCCGATGCGCCCGACGAGCAGGTGTGGCCGCTGATCTTCGAGGCCGGCCTGTCCACCGCGGAGCGGGTCACCGACCTGTCCGGGCGCGGCGTGGGCATGGATGTGGTCCGGCGCAACATCCAGGCGCTGGGCGGCAACATCGACCTTTTCTCCACGCCCGGCTGGGGCACCACGGTCACGGTCAGTGTTCCGCTCACGCTGGCCATCATCGACGCGATGACCGTGTCCATTGGCGGCGAGAACTACGTGCTGCCGCTGGCCACGGTGGCGGAGTCGCTGAGCATTGAAGACGGGCAGATCCGCACCTTGCCCGAGCAGGGTGACACCCTGCGGGTGCGTGACGACTACCTCCCCGTGCTGCACCTTGCGCGCATCTTCCCGCCCCAGGTGCCGCCCGAACGCCCGGGCAGCATCGCGGTGATCGTCGAGGCCGATGGCTCGCATGCGGCGCTGATCGTCGATGAGCTCGTGGGCCAGCAGCAGGTGGTGGTAAAGAGCCTGGAGGCCAACTTCCGCAAGGTGCCAGGCCTGTCGGGCGCCACCGTCATGGCCGACGGGTCCGTCGCACTGATTCTTGACGTGAGTCACATTGTCCGCATGACGGGCCGGCACACGTCCTTTTGAAGCCCCAACAGAGGAGCCAATATGCAGCAACACGGATACCGCAACAGCGCCAGCGGGGCCCGCGCCCCGGAAGTGCGCAAGAGCGAGTTCCTCACCTTCCGGCTCGGGTCCGAAAGCTATGGCATCGAGATCCTGAAAGTCCAGGAAATCCGGGGCTATGAATCGCCCACCGCCATCGCCAACGCGCCCGCCTTCATCAAGGGGGTGATCAACCTGCGCGGCGTGATCGTCCCCATCCTGGACCTGCGGGTGAAATTCCGCTTGCCCCTTGCGAACTACGACGAGTTCACCGTGGTCATCATTCTCAACGTGGCCTCGCGCGTGGTGGGGGTGGTGGTCGATTCCGTCTCCGATGTGCTGTCGTTGACCGACGAGGCAATCCGGGCCGCGCCCGAGTTCGCGTCGTCCACCTTTGACACCCGCTACATCACGGGCCTTGCCACCCTGGACGACACCATGCTGATCCTGCTGGACATCGAAAAGCTCCTGACCGGTGCCGACATGGCCCTGGTGGACTCCGCCGTGCAATGAGCCCCGGGAGAAATGAACACCATGTTTAAGAACACCACCGCCGATACCTTCCTCAACCTGCTCGTCTACTCGCTGCTGCTGGGCGTGGCGGCCTTTGGCGGCCTCAGTTATTACGCCTTCCAGCAGTCCAACACACGCACCACCGAGGCGCTGCAGACCGGCCGCGCATTGGGCACGGCCGTGGCTTCGGCGCGGGCCGCGGACCAGACTCTCCGTGATCAGGCGGGCGCCCTTGAACAACTCGTGGCGCGTGGCGCCAACGCCCTGGGGCGCACGCAGCGGCCCGAGCTGCAGCGCGAACTGCAACGTGCCCAGCAACTGCTGGGGGATGCGCGCCAGGCCCTGGCGCGCCACGGCGTGGATGTGGCGGCGCTGGATGGCGGCAGTGCGCAGTTGCAGAGTCTTCTGCAGCAGCTCGACGCGGGCGCCAGGCCCCCGGTCAAACCGACGCGTGCGCAGCCGGCGGGCAGCAAGCCTGCGGGCGACCTGCCGGCCTTCAAGTGGGCCGATGTGGCGCCAGGCGTGGAAGCTGCCGTTCAGGCACGGGGCGAACAAATCGCCACGGCCTCGGCGCAGCGCACGCGCCAGGTCGGCATCTGGGTGAGCCTTTTGTTCCTGCTGGGCCTGGTGCTGACCTGGCGGCTGCGCAACTGGATGTTGCGCGCCAACGGCCGGCCGCTGCGGGTGGCCACGCACCTCGTGGAGCGGGTGTCCGCCGGTGACCTCACGGTCCAGGTCGAGGGCATGACCCAGGCCCACGTGCGCAAACTGGCGGGCGCGCTTGACGACATGACCAGCAGCCTGCGCGCCGTGATCTCTGAAGTCGCAGACAGGGCGCGCACCGTGGCCGACACCAGCTCGCAGATTGCCCAGGGCAACCTGGACCTGTCTCAGCGCACCGAGGAGCAGGCCAGCACGCTGGAGGAAACCGCCAGCTCCATGGAAGAGCTCACCTCCACCGTGGCCCACAACGCTGACAACGCACGGCAGGCCAGCCAGCTGGCCGCCAGTGCCTCGGAAACGGCGCAGCAGGGCGGCGATGTGGTGGAGGAAGTCGTCAAGACCATGGACGAAATCCTCGATGCGTCCAAGAAGATCGGCGACATCATCAGCGTGATCGACGGCATCGCCTTCCAGACCAACATCCTTGCGCTCAATGCCGCGGTGGAAGCGGCCCGTGCCGGTGACCAGGGCCGCGGCTTTGCCGTGGTCGCCGCCGAAGTACGCAACCTGGCGCACCGCACCACGGCGGCCGCCAAGGAAATCAAGGGCCTGATCGCCCATGCCGAGCAGAAGGTGCAGGCCGGCTCCAGCCGGGTGGATGAAGCGGGCCACACCATGGTGGGCGTGGTGCTGTCGGTCAAGAAGGTCAGCAGCCTGATCGCCGAGATCGCCGCCGCCAGCCGCGAGCAGAGCGCGGGCATTGGCCAGGTCAATACCGCCGTGGCCCAGATGGAGCAGGTGGTGCAGCAGAACGCTTCACTGGTGGAAGAGGCCACCGCCGCCACCGAGTCCATGAAGGACCAGGCCGCGGCGCTCCTGCAGGCCATGTCGCGCTTCAAGCTGCAAGCCGACGAGGGTGACGGGGACGAGGGCCGCGAGCCGGTGCGCATGGCGAGCGTGACGCCCATGGCGCCCCCGCCCATTCAGGTCAAGGCCCCCAGCCCGGCGCTGCCACCGTCGCAGGCCCCGGCCATTGCCGCGGCGTCGCGCAAGCCAGGCGCGCAGAACGGGCAGTGGGAAGAGTTCTGAGCGATGCCGGAAGGAGCCGCATGAAGGCCAACGTCTCGGTTGTCACCAAGCTGAATGTGTTTCTGGGCCTGCTGCTGGCGGCCATGGTGGGGCTGGCCGGCCTGGGGCTCTACGCGGGTGTCTCGGGCCTGGCTGCCCTGTTGCTGGGTCTGTTCGTGGTGGGCGGGTCGGCCCTGGCGATCTACCTGCGCCTGGCCATCCGCAAGGGCATTCTGCGTTCCATCCGCGCGGCGGCCCGCGTGATCAGCCATGTGGCCGAGGGCGACCTCACCGTCAAGGTCGATGTGGCCTCGCATGGCGAGACCCAGAAGATGCTGTCGGGGCTGGACGCCATGACCGCGGACCTGCGCACCCTCGTGAGCGAGGTGGCCAGCAGCGCGCGCACCGTGGCCGATACCAGCGCGCAGATCGCCCAGGGCAACCTGGACCTGTCGCAGCGTACCGAGGAGCAGGCCAGCACGCTGGAGGAAACCGCCAGTTCCATGGAAGAGCTCACCTCCACCGTGGCCCACAGCGCCGACAACGCGCGCGAGGCCAGCCAGCTCGCCGTGGGCGCGTCGGAGGTGGCGCGCAAGGGCGGGCAGGTGGTGGGCCAGGTGGTGGCCACCATGACCGACATCTCGGCCTCGTCGCGCCGCATTGGCGACATCATTGGCGTCATCGACGGCATCGCCTTCCAGACCAACATCCTGGCGCTCAATGCCGCGGTGGAGGCCGCGCGCGCCGGCGACCAGGGCCGCGGTTTTGCCGTGGTGGCCGCCGAGGTGCGCAACCTGGCCCAGCGCAGCGCCGCCGCGGCCAAGGAAATCAAGACCCTCATCAACGACTCGGTCCACAAGGTCGAGGCCGGCACCCGGCTGGTTGATGCCGCGGGCCAGACCATGGGCGAGATCGTGACCTCGGTCAAGAAAGTGAGCGACCTCATTGCCGAGATCGCGGCCGCCAGCCAGGAGCAAAGCGCCGGCATTGGCCAGGTCAACACCGCCGTGTCGCAGATGGAGCAGGTGGTGCAGCAGAACGCCTCGCTGGTGGAACAGGCCACCGCCGCCACCGAGTCCATGAAAGACCAGGCCGCGGCCCTGCTGCAGCTCGTGGCCCGTTTCAGGCTGGGCGCGGCCGATGGTGCTGACCGTGCGGACGCGCCGCCGATGCCGGCACCGGCCCTGCGCGCCGCCATGCCGCCAATGCGCGGCAAGCCCTTGCCACCGGCGGCCGCCCCGGCCCTTGCCGGCACCGGGCCCCGCACCCCCATCAAGGGCCAATGGGAAGAGTTCTAGACCCCGTGGCCGGTGACACGGCCGCCCTCCTGGGTGAGCCCGAATTCGCGCTGGCCTGCCGCCTGATTGCCGAATACGCGGGCATCAAGCTCAGCCCGCACAAGCGCTACATGGTGCACAACCGGCTCACCCGGCGCCTGCGCGCGCGCGGCGTGGCGAGCTTTGCCGAGTACCTGCAACTGGTGCAGACCGAGCCGGCCGGCGAGCGCGAGGCTTTTGTCAATGCACTGACCACCAACCTCACGTCTTTTTTCCGCGAGCCGCATCACTTCGAGCTGCTGAGAACGCGGGCCCAGCAGCACCGCGAGCGCGAGCGCCGGCCACTGCGCGTCTGGTGCTCGGCCAGCTCCACGGGCGAAGAGGCCTGGTCGCTGGCGATGACCCTGCGCGAAGCCGCCTGCCCCGCCGACATCCTGGCCACCGACATTGACACCGAGGCGCTGGCCACGGGCAGTGCCGGCCTGTACCCGCTGGAGCGCACCAGCACGCTCACACCCGAACGGCTGCGCGCGCACTGGCTGCGCGGGGTCGGGAGCAACGCCGGCTGGGCCAGTGCCCGGCCCGAGTTGCGCGCGCTGGTCCGTTTTGCGCCGCTGAACCTGCAGTCGGCCAGCTGGCCGGCCATGGAGCCGTTTGACGTGATCTTCTGCCGCAATGTGGTGATCTACTTTGACCGTGAAGACCAGCGCCGGCTGCTGGGCCGCTTCACCACCGTGCTGCGTCCCGGCGGCCTGCTGGCCGTGGGCCATGCCGAAAGCTTCCCGGCCATGCACCCCGCCTTCAGGGCCTGCGGCCGCACGGCCTACAACTACCTGCCGGGCTGACCCGTCGCGCATGATGGAACACACCGCCCCGGTTCGCTACTTCGACCGTGACCTGCAGATCGACACCGTCAAGATCCTGCCGGGCCAGTACTACACGGCCACGGGCAGTGGCTCCATCTCCACGGTGCTGGGTTCCTGCGTGTCCACCTGCCTGTGGGACCCGGTGCGCTGCATCGGCGGCATGAACCACTTCATGCTGCCCGGCGAGGCCCGCGCCACGCCCTCGCCCTGGGGCGTGTCGGCCCGCTTTGGCGTGTACGCCATGGAGGTGCTGATCAACGAAATGATCCACCTGGGCGCCGACCGCCGTCGCCTGGTCGCCAAGGTGTTTGGCGGCGCCCATGTGCTCAAGGGCTTCGAGACGCTGGACGTGGGCGCGCGCAACAGCGAGTTCGTGCTCAATTTCCTGAAGGAAGAGGGCATCCAGCTGCTGGCGCAGGACCTGCTGGGCAACAGCCCGCGCAAGCTGCATTTCTTTCCGGCCACCGGCAAGGTCCAGATGAAGCGCCTGCACCTGAACGCCGATGCCGCCATCCACCGCCGTGAGCGCGAATACCTGGCGCAACTGGCCAGCGAAGCGGTGGGCGGCGAGATCGAACTCTTCTCGGCGGCGCCATGATCCGGGTGCTGGTGATCGACGACTCGGCCGTGATGCGCAGCTTCCTGGGCCGCGTGGTGCAGGCCCAACCCGACATGACCCTGGCTGCCGTGGTGTCCGACCCGCTGCACGCGATCAACCGCATCCGCCAGAGCGCGCCCGACGTGATCACGCTCGACGTCGAGATGCCCAACATGAACGGGCTGGACTTCCTTGGCAAGCTCATGGCCGTGCGGCCCTTGCCGGTGATCATGATTTCATCGCTCACCCAGCGCGGTGCCGACGCCACCATGCGCGCGCTCGAGCTGGGCGCGGTGGACTTCTTCCCCAAGCCCGCCGCATTCGAGGAGCTTGATGGCGTGGCGGCCGACATTGCCGAAAAAATCCGCGCCGCGGCCCAGGCCCGGGTGTCGCGCCGGCGCATCTTTGCGCCCGTGGTCAGCCGGCCGCTTGCGCCGCCCAGGGCCGCGCGCCTTGCGGGCGCCGACACGGTGATCGGCATTGGCGCCTCCACGGGGGGCGTCGAGGCATTGCGCGTGGTGCTGGCCGAGCTGCCCGACAACATGCCGCCGATCCTGGTGGCGCAGCACATGCTGCCCGGCTTCACCGGCCCGTTCGCGCGCCGGCTTGATTCCATCTGCCCCCTGACCGTGAAGGAGGCGCAGGACGGCGACGAGGTCTTGCCGGGCCATGTCTACATCGCCCCGGGCGGCTGGCACCTGCGCCTGGCGCGCAAAGGCACCCGCCAGGTGCTGCAGGTCAGTGACGACCCGCCGGTCAACCGCCACCGGCCCGCGGTGGACACGCTGTTCCGCTCCCTGGCCGAAGTGGCCGGCTCGCGCGCCATTGGCGTGCTGCTCACGGGCATGGGAGCGGACGGCGCCGAAGCCATGCTCGCGCTGCGCGCCGCGGGCGCCCGCACCATTGCGCAGGACGAAGCCAGTTGCGTGGTCTTTGGCATGCCGCGCCAGGCCATTGCGCTCGGCGCGGCGCAGGAGGTGCTGGCGCTGGACGATGTGGCCGGGCGGCTCAAGGTGCTTTCGGGCTGCGACCGCGCGCCGCCGCCGGCCGGGGCGGACGAGGCCTGAGCCCGGCCGGTTCAGTGCAGCTGCATGGCCGCCTGCGCGATCGCGGCCCGGCGGTGAACGCCCAGCTTGTCGAACAGGCGTTGCAGGTAGGTCCGCACGCTGGGCAGGGCCAGGCCGAGTTCGCGGGCGATCTCCTTGTCGGTCAGGCCGCGGCACACGCAGCGCGCCACTTCGCGTTCGCGCGGGCTCAAGGCCTCCAGCCCGCGCTGCGTGGGCCCCGGCGGCAAGCCGGCGGCGGATGGCCGGGGCCGCGCACGCCTTAACGCGGCGGCGAAGGCCGGCTCGATCATGTTGAGCAACTGGCGGTCGCGCGCGTCAAATTCGCCGCGGCCGCGGCCGCGCCAGATGCGCAGGTCGCCCAGCGCATCGTCGCCGTCGAAGGCATGCAGGTTGATGCCCCAGTGCAGGCCGTCGCGGGCCAGGAAGTCGTTGAAGAACTCGGTCTTGAGGAAGGCGCCGCGCGGCATCACCTCGCTCACCAGCGTGGCATGGCGGCGCGACTGCAGCACAAAGGTGATCGGGTCGCGGTACTGGTACCAGGCGTCGTAGCGTTCCAGATTGGCCGGGTCCATGTTGATCGACACCCCGTCATCAAAGCAGCCCGCGGACGCATTCCACACATACGAGGCGAAGTGGTCCGCATGAAACAGCTCCAGCGCAGCGCGGCCAATGTGTTCGCGGATCTCGCGCTCATTCAGGTCCTGGGCCAGCAGCGCAAAGCAGGTGGCCAGCGCCCGTTGCTCGGTGGATGAAAGATGCATGGCGGTCTCGGTGCGGGGGGATTCCCGTGCAGACGCAAGGCTAGTGCCAAGGCCGGCACCGGTCAACCGGTGTCATCTATCCTGATGACAGACAAGCGGCCCGGCAAAGGCGACCATGCAGGCCTGTTCAAGCACCCTGGAGCTGCCATGCATCGCCTTTTGCCTGTTCCTCTGGCCCTGTCCGCTGCCCTGGCCCTCACGGCCTGCAGCACGCCCGGCGCCCTTCAGGGCGCGCCCGACATTGACCACCTGACTGCCAGCGAAGCTGCCGCGGCGCTGTGCGCCGGGCGCTTCACCAGCGAGGCGCTGGTGCAGGCCTATGTGGCGCGGGCCCGTTCGCGCCCCGAGCTCAACGCCTTTGTCACGCTGGACGAAACGGGGGCCCTGGCCGCCGCCCGCCAGGCCGACCAGCGGCGCGCGAGCGGGGCCGCTTGCCTGCCGTTGCAGGGGGTGCCCATCGTGGTCAAGGACAACATCCAGGCCCGGGGCCTGCCCGCCACTGCCGGCACGCCGGCGCTGAAGAACTTCGTGCCGGCGGCCGATGCGCCCGTGCTCCAGAAGCTGCGTGACGCGGGCGCCATCGTTCTGGGCAAGACCAACCTGCACGAGCTGGCGTTTGGCATCTCGGGCTACAACCCGGCCTACAACACCGGCCCGCAGCCCGGGGTGCGCAATGCCTATGACGCCAGCAAAATGGCCGGCGGTTCCTCGGCGGGCTCGGCGGCGGCCATCGGCGCGCGCATGGCGCCCGCCGCGCTGGGCACCGACACGGGGGGCTCGGTGCGCATCCCGTGCGCGCTCAATGGCTGCGCCTCGCTGCGGCCCACCGTGGGGCGCTGGGCCCAGGCCGGCATGGTGCCCATCTCGCACACCCGCGACACGGCCGGCCCCATGGCCGTGGCCATGGCCGACGTGGAGCTGCTGGACCGCGTGGTGACGGGGGCCCCCGTCACCACCGCAGCCGACCCCAAGACCCTGCGGCTGGGCGTGAACGCAGCCTTTCTGGCCCACCTGGACGCGGACACCCGCGGCGCCTGGGAGGCCGCGCTCGCCAAACTCAAGGCCGCGGGGGTGACGCTGGTGCCAGTCGACATGCCCCGGCTCATGGAAATCAATGGCAGCGTGGGTTTCCCGGTGGCGCTGTACGAGGCGCATGACGACCTGGTGGCCTACCTCGCGCGCTACAACACCGGCGTGAGCCTCCAGCAGATGGCCGCCGCCATTGCCAGCCCCGACGTCAAGGGCACGTTCGACGCGCTGGTGATCCCGCGCAAGCTGCCCGCGCCCACGGGCCTCGTGGACGCCGCCCCCATCTACCAGGCGGCCATGACGGTGCAGCGCCCCGCGCTGATCAAGCTCTATGCCGACACCTTTGCCGCGCACCGGCTCGATGCGCTGGTCTTCCCCACCGTGCCGCGCACGGCCCTGCCGGCCACGCCCGAAGCCAGCAGCGTGGAGAACTTCGGCCTGTTCATCCAGAACACCGACCCGGGCAGCAATGCCGGCATTCCCGGTGTGCAGCTGCCCATGGGCCTGGGCGCGACGAGCAAGCTGCCCATCGGTCTGGAGCTGGATGGCCCGGCTGGCAGTGACAGGCATCTGCTTGCCACGGGCATGGCGCTGGAAAAACTGCTGGGGCGCCTGCCGGCGGCGAAATAGGCCGGCAGCCCGGCGGGCTTCAGAGCGGCGCGCCCACCAGCAACTGGCCCGTGGCCGTGACATAGACCGTGGCCGCGGGGCCCGCGTCGCGCATCTCGCCGGTCAGCTCCACCATTTGCGCCGGCCCGCCCTTGTGGGGCCGCGCCGCCGTCACGGTCCACTCGGACACCACCGTGGCGTCGGCCGGCACACCGCGCAGAAAGCTCACCGTGAATCCCAGGCCCACCACGGTGGTCCCCTCTGAAAAATGCGAGGCCGTCAGGCCCAGCAGCAGCGCCGCCGAATGCGTGCCGCTGGCGATCAGCCCGCCAAAGCGGGTGCCGGCCGCCAGTGCCGCGTCGTGGTGGATCGGGTTGGTGTCGCCAGCCGCGGTGGAAAAGGCCATCACCTGCTCGGGCGTGAACCGGTGTTCGCGTGAAAAGCGGTGGCCCACGGGCACGGGCGGGCGGATGGGAGAAGGGGCTTCGGGCATCAAAAGACTTTAGCAGTGGCCAGCTCGCGCCCCGCGCAGAGCCAAAAAGCGTCACCAATCCATCGTTTATGAGTCAAAAGTGGCTGGAGTCCAGGACTGGCGGCCACTGTGTGCTACATAAAACGTAGCAAGCCAGGCCGGATGCAGCGCTCAGGTGGGTCAGCCCTTGCCCAGCGGCGGCCGCCCGAACAGGCTGGAGGCACTGCTGCCCGGCCCCAGCTCGGCCGCGGCGGCCAGCAGCGCGGGCGCCAGCGCATGCATGCGCTCCACGCTCAGCCGGGTGCGCGGGCCGGCAATGCTGAGGATGCCAATGACCACCTGGCGCCGCAGCACCGGCGCCGCCATGGCGGCCATGCCCGGGGCAAACACCTCGTCGATCATCGCGTAGCCACGCACCCGCGCCGCATGCAGGAAGCCCAGCAGGCCCTTGATGGTGGTGGGCGCGTTGGGGCCGTATTCGGCCGGTGTGCCAAAGCCCTGGCGTGACACCAGGGCCAGCGCACGCTCGTCTGTCATGGTCATCAGCCAGGCATGGCCGGACGAGGTGCAAGACAGGCGCACGTCCATGCCCATGTCGGGGTCGTAGCGCTGGCCGGCCTGGCGCAGGCCCTGCGACTTGGCGACCCAGGTCAGGCGGTCCTCGTCCACGATCGACAGGCGCACCAGCTCGCCCGAGGTGTCGGCCAGCCGCTCCAGCAGGGGCTCGGCAATGTCCACAATGCCCGCGCTGCTCAGAAAGCCCAGGCCCAGCGACACCACCTTGGTGGTCAGCACGTAGTCGCCCTGCTGGCGCGCCTGGCGCACGTAGTCGCGCCGCTGCAGCTCGGCCAGCAGCCGGTGGCAGGCGCTCAGCGGAATGTTCAGCTCCGACGCGATCAGCGTGAGCGGCAGGCCCTGCGGGTGCTGCGCAAGGTGCTCCAGCACGGACAGGCCACGGTCAAGGGCAATGCTCATTTGCTGCATTATGAAACGAGTTTCCAATTCAGAAAGGCGTTTCCAGCCCGGCCGAAGAATCGGCGCCATGAGCGACACCGTCTACATCCTCAACGGCCCCAACCTCAACCTGCTGGGCGTGCGCGAGCCCCACCTGTATGGCAGCACCACGCTGGCGCAGGTGGAGCAGCTGTGCCGCCGCGTGGCCGCCGAGCTGGGCCTGCGCTGCGAGTTCCGCCAGACCAACCACGAGGGCGTGATGGTCGACTGGGTGCAGGAGGCGCGCACCGAAGCGGCCGCCGTGGTCATCAACCCGGCCGGCCTGTCGTTTCGCTCCATCCCGCTGCTCGACGCGCTCAAGACGCTGGAGCAGCCCATTGCCGAAGTGCACGTGACCAACATCCACCGGCGCGACGAGCTGTACCAGAAGTCGCTGGTGTCGCTGGCCGCCACCGGCGTGATCTGCGGCTTTGGCGTGTTTGGCTACGAGATGGCCCTGCGCGCACTGGCCCAGCGCCTGGCGCAGCGCGTGGTGCCACCGGTGGCCCAGGCCGCCTGACCGATTCCGTTTTTTCATCCATCACATGACAGGAGACAACACCATGAACGCATCCCTTGACCGCCGCTCCTTGCTGCGCACCGGCGCCGCGCTGGCCGCCGGCGCCACGCTGCCCGCCTGGGCCCAGGCCCAGCCCACGCTGCGCTTTGCCGCCGTGTTCTCGGACAAGGACATCCGCGCCGAGATGATGAAGATGTTTGCCGACGACGTGAAGGCCGACTTCAAGGTCGAGCTGTTCCTCAACTCCACGCTGTTCCGCCAGGGCACCGAGCTGGTGGCCCTGCAGCGCGACAACCTGGAGATGGGCAACATCGCGCCGCAGGACATCGCCAAGCAGGTGCCGGCCTGGTCGCTGCTGACCTCGGCCTACCTGTTCCGCGACGCCACCCACCTCACGCACTTCTTTGCCAGCGACCTGGGCACGCAGATGAAGAAGATGGTCGAGGACCAGCTCAAGGTCAAGATCCTGGGCCCCACCTTCTTCGGCACGCGCCACGTGGGCCTGAAAGGCAAGAAGAAGATCAACGTGCCCGCCGACCTGGCTGGCGTCAAGCTGCGCATGCCCCCGGGCGACACCTGGCAGATGCTGGGCAAGTCGCTGGGCGCCAACCCCACGCCCATGGCCTATGCCGAGACCTACACCGGCCTGCAGACCGGCGCCATCGACGGCCAGGACAACCCGCTGCCCAACGTGCAGAACATGAAGTTCTATGAAGTGATGGGCGAGATCGTGCTCACCTCGCACCTGGTGGCCTATGACCTGCTCACGGTCAACATGAAGACCTGGAACAGCATGAGCCCGGCCAAGCAGAAGGCTTTCCAGGCCGCCGCCGACAAGGCCATTGCCTGGAGCGCCGCCGAGCACACCAAGCGCGAGGCCGAGCTGGCCGAGACCTTCCGCAAGGCCGGGCTGGATGTGTACACGCCCAACATCAATGCCTTCCGCGAACATGCGCAGAAGATGTACCTGGCTTCGGACGACGCCAGGAACTGGCCGGCCGGCATGCTCGACAAGATCAACGCGCTGAAGTGACTCCCCCCCGACGCGCTTTGCGCGACCCCCTCGAGGGGGCAATGCCTACGGCCCGGCAAAGCCGGTTCCGTGGCATCCCCGGATTCCTCCATCGCTTTGCTGAAGCGGTGGCCGTGCTGCTGCTGGCGGCGATCTTCGTCTCGTTCATGGTGCAGATCGTCATGCGCTATGTCTTCAACTCGCCCGTGGGCTGGACCACCGAGCTGTCGCTGGCCTGCTGGCTGTGGCTGGTGCTCTGGGGCGCGGCCTTTGTGCTGAAGGATGACGAAGAAATCCGCATCGACTTCATCGCCGACCGCGGCGGGCGCACGTGGCGCCGCGTGGTGGGCGCCATGGGCGCGGTCAGCGTGATCGTGCTGTTTGGCATGTCGCTGCCCGCGTCGTGGTCTTATGTGACCTTCATGAAGGTCGAGAAAAGCTCCTACCTCAACATCCGGCTGGACTGGCTGTATTCCATCTACATCGTGTTTGCCGTGGCGGTGATCGCGCGCTGCCTGCGCCGGCTGGTTCGCGGCCCGGCGCCCGTGGCCGGCGAGCCCCCCCTTTCCTGAACCGCACCGTGAACTTCACCAGTCCTTTTTCGCTGGCGCTGTACGCCATCGTGGCGCTCAGCCTGCTGGGCGTGCCCATTGGTCACGCCATGATCGGCGGCTCCGTGCTGTACCTGTATGCCAAGGGCATGGACATGGGCGCCGCCGCCGAGCAGTTGCTCAACGGCACCTATTCGAGCTTTTTGCTGCTGGCCATTCCGCTGTTCATCCTGGCGGCCACCATCATGAGCAGCGGCAGCATCCTGGACCGGCTGCTGCGCTTTTGCAATGCCATCGTCGGGCGCTTTCCGGGCGGCCTGGCGCAGGTCAATGTGCTGCAGAGCATTGTGTTTGCCAGCATGTCGGGCTCGGCCCTGGCCGACGCGGCGGGCTCGGGCAAGATCATGCAGGCCATGATGACGCGCGACGGCAAGTACACGCCGGGCTTTGCGGCGGCGCTCAGCGCGGTGTCGGCCGTGATCGGGCCCATCCTGCCGCCGTCCATCCCGCTGGTGCTGTATGCGCTGGTGTCGGGAACGTCCATTGGCTACCTGTTCATTGGCGGCGTGTTGCCGGGCCTGCTGCTGGGCGCGGTGCAGATGGGGCTGATCTATTACCTGGCCAAGCGCCGCGGCTTTCCGGTGGAGGCGCCCGTGCCGCTGCGCGAGATGCCGCGCATCACGCGCGAGGCCTTTCCCGCGCTCATGTTGCCGGTCATCCTGCTGGGCTGCCTGTACAGCGGCATCACCACGCCCACTGAAGCGGCGGGTGTGGCCGCCGCCTATGCGCTGCTGATCTCGGCCGGGCTGTACCGCAGCATGGGCTGGGGCGACCTGTATGACGCGCTGCTGTCCAGTGCGCGCATGAGCATCTCCATCGGCATGCTGATTGCCGGCGCGCTGGTGTTCAACTACGTCATCACGTCCGAGAACATCCCGGCCACGCTCAGCGTCATGCTCAAGGGCCTGCAGCTCTCGCCCATGGCCTTCTTGCTGCTGGTCAACGTGATCCTGCTGGTGCTGGGGGCCTTTCTGGAGGGCTCCACCATCATCCTCATCATCCTGCCGGTGCTGCTGCCCACGGCCACGGCGCTGGGCATCGACCCGGTGCACTTTGGCGTGATGGCGGTGCTCAACATCATGATCGGCCTGGTCACGCCGCCCTATGGCCTGCTGCTGTTCATGATGACCAAGATCGCCAATGTGTCGCTGGGGGTGCTGGTGCGCGAGGCGTTTCCGTTCCTGCTGGTGATGCTCGGCGCGCTGGCGCTTGTGACCGTCTGGCCCTCGTTTGTCTTGGTACTGCCGAGATTGGCGGGGTATTCGGGCTGATTGCCATGCCGCAGATTGAAGGCAAGCTGCTGCTGGGCCTGATCGGCGCGGGCATCCAGCGCTCGCTCACGCCGGCCATGCAGGAAGAAGAAGCCCGGCACCACGGCCTGCGCCTGCACTACCAGCTGATTGACCTGGACCAGTCGCCCGGCGCGCTGGCGCAATTGCCGGGCGTGCTGCCCTCGCTCCTCAACTCGGCCCGCATCATGGGCTTTGCCGGCCTCAACATCACCTACCCCTGCAAGCAGGCGGTCATTCCGCTGCTGGACGAGCTGTCTGACGAGGCCGCTGCCATGGGCGCGGTCAACACCGTGGTGGTGCGCGACGGGCAGTTGGTGGGCCACAACACCGATGGGTCCGGCTGGGCCTGGGGCTTTACACGCGCGCTGCCCGCGGCCGACCTGGCTTGCGTGGTGCTGCTGGGTGCGGGCGGCGCCGGCTCGGCCATTGCGCACGCCGTGCTGCGCCTGGGAGCGCAGCGCCTGCGCATTGTGGACACCGACGCCGCGCGGTCGCAGGCCCTGGCCGATGCGCTCAACGCACGCTACGGCCCGCGCGCCGAGGTGCAGGGCGACGCCGCGCGCGCCGTGCAGGGCGCCACCGGCCTGATCCATGCCACGCCCACGGGCATGGCCAAGCTGCCCGGCATGCCCATCCAGGCCACGCTGCTCAAGCCGCCGATGTGGGTGTCTGAAGTGGTTTACTTCCCGCTGCAGACCGAGCTGCTCGCCACCGCGCGCGCGCGCGGTTGCCTCACGGTGGATGGCGGCACCATGGCCGTGGGCCAGGCGGTGGGCGCGTTTGAGCTGTTCACCGGGCGCAAGGCCGACGCCGCGCGCATGGCCCAGCACTTTCAGCGGCTGCTGGCCGGCACTTGAACATTCGCAAGGAGGGCACCCATGACCATCGACCGCGAAGCATTGCCCCAACCGCCCAACCCGCTGGGCCTGGACGGCATCGAGTTCATTGAATACGCCACGCTGCGCCCCCAGGCGCTGGGGCAGGTGCTGGAGACCCTGGGCTTCATGCCGGTGGCCAGGCACCGCTCGCGTGAAGTCACGCTGTACCGCCAGGGCGGCATGAACCTGGTGGTCAATGCCCACCCCGACGACGCGCGCGTGAGCGCCACCCTGGCTACCGCCACGGGCGCCAGCGAAGGCAGCCAACCGGTGATTTCGGCCGTGGCCTTCCGCGTGCGTGACGCGCGTGCGGCCCAGGCCCGCTGCCTGGAGCTGGGCGCGTGGGAGGCGCCCAACCATGCCCAGGCCATGGAGCTGAACATCCCCGGCATCCAGGGCCCGGGCGGTTCGCACTACTTCTTTGTGGACCGCTACCGCGACTTTTCCATCTACGACATTGACTTTCTGCCCATCCCCACAGTGCAACCCCAGCCGCCCGCGGTGGCTGGCACCGGCTACTTTGGCGTGGTGCAGTACATCGGGTTGGCGCGCGGCGCCGACTGGATGGCGTTTTACGCACACCTGTTCGGCTTCAGCGAGATCCCCGATCACCAGCGCTTTGGCGTCATGCCCGCCGGCAAACTCATGCGCAGTCCCTGCGGGCAGTTCATGTGGCAGCTGATCGAGCCCGGCAGCCCCGACGTGGACGACGGCCGCGAAAGCCTGCAGCGCATCGGCATTGGCGCGCCTGATGTGCCCGCCGCCGTGGCGGCGCTGCGGGCACGCGGCGTGCAGTTTGTCGATTCCGCGCAATTGCACCCTGACGACCGCGGCGCGCTCACGCTCACGCAGCTGGGCTCGGTGGCGTTTGAGCTGGTGCACGCCCAGGGGTGAAGGAGCGCACCATGGACCGACGCATCGCCGACTTTGGCATGGACACCATCACGCTGGCCGGCCCGCTGGAGGCGCGGCTGGACGCCATGTGCGCCGCCGGTTTTGGCCAGGTCATGCTGGGCGCGCGCGATGTGGTGGGCCACCCCGGCGGCGTGAAGGCGGCCGTGGCGGCCGTGCGCGCCAGCGGCCTGCGCGCCACGGGTTTCCAGGTGCTGCGCGACTTTGAGGGCCTGTCGGGCCACCTGCACGGCTACAAGGTGGACATGGCCCGCAGCATGCTGCAGATGTGCGAGGCCCTGGGCTCCCGCGTTCTGCTGGCGTGTTCATCCACCTCGCGCCACGCCTCGCAGGACTTTGACGACATTGCCCGCGACCTGCGCAAGCTGGCCATGCTGGCGCTGCCGCTGGGCATCCGCGTGGCGTATGAGGGCCTGTCGTGGGGCCGCACCATCAACGAGTTCACCACCGCCTGGGACGTGGTGAGCCGCGCCGACTGCCCCAACCTGGGTCTGGGGCTGGATTCGTTCCACATCTTTGCCGCCAACACGCCGCTGGACGCCATTGGCGAGCTGGACCCGGCCCGCATCTTTCTTGTGCAGCTGTCGGACTTCATGTGGAACGAAACCCCCACCTTTGAAGAGCGCATGACCACCGCGCGCACCTTCAGGGTGTTCCCCGGTGAAGGCGTGCACAGCGAGGCGCTGGCTGATCTGGTGCTGCGCCTGCAGGCCCTGGGCTATGCGGGCGACTACAGTTTTGAAGTGTTCAATGACGACTACCAGCAGCTGCCGCTGGACACCGTGGCCCAGCGCGCCAGGCGCAGTGCCCTGTGGCTGGCCGATGACGTGCTGCACCTGCCCCGGCCACTGCCGGCCTGGGCGCAACAAGCTGAAGGAGCCCCCCGATGACGGCACAAGCCGCCCTGGCCATGTGGTGGGACATGGCCCCCGCCATGCGCAATGAGTTCGAGCACTGGCATTCGCACGAGCATTTCCCAGAGCGCCTGTCGCTGCCCGGCTTCCAGCGCGCCGCGCGCTGGGCCGACGCCGCGGGCGGCGAGGGCTTTTTTGTGCTGTATGAGCTGGCCACCTATGAGGCCCTGGTGTCGCCCGAATACCAGGCGCGCCTGAACGCCCCCAGCGAATGGTCGCGCAAGATGATGCCGCACCACCGCCACATGGTGCGCAGCCAGTGCCGCCTGCTGGCGCGCAGTGGCGGCGCCGTGGCGGGCCATGCGCTCACGCTGCGCCTGTCACCGGCCGAGGGCGCGCAGGAGCGGCTGCGCGCGCACCTGGGCGGCCTGGTGCAGGCCCTGCCCGCGCAGCCCGGCCTGACCGGCGCGCTGCTGCTGCAGACCGACACCCCGGCCATCGCCCCCACCACCGAGCAGGCCATCCGCGGCCATGCCGACCGCGCGGCCGACTGGATCCTGCTGGTCACGGGCTATGAGGCGCAGGCACTGCATGCGCTGCAAGCCGGCGAGCTGTCGGCCGCCGCGCTGCAGGCCGCTGGCGCGGCCCCGGGCGTGATCAGCGGCAGCTACACCCTGCGCCTGACCATGACGCCCGGCGACGTGCGCTGAGCCCCGCTATACTCGCCGCGTGCGCTCCACCCACTCCATTGCCATGATCACCATGATTACCACGCCCTTGTGGGGCGAGGTGGTGAGCGTGCAGGTTTTGTAGACGCATTTCCACCCAACCCCGCCAGAACGGCCGGGGTTGCAAGTTTTCTCCGGGCCGCAATGGCTCCCACGGAGAAAACACATGACCCCCCCTCTTCAACAGTGCCAGCCGCTTCGCGTCGGGCTGCTCGGTTTTGGCGTGGTTGGCTCGGGCACGCAGGCCGTGCTGGCCGACAACCGCGCCACCATCACCGCCCGCGCCGGCTGCGCCATTGACCTGGCCATGGTGGCCACCCGCACGCCGGCGCGCGCCCGCGCGGCACGGGAGCAAGGCGCGGTCGTGCTGGACGACCCGATGCAGGTGGTGCGCCACCCCGACATCGACGTGGTGGTGGAAACCATGGGCGGGACCGGCGTGGCGCGCGACTGCGTGCTGGCCGCCATTGCGCATGGCAAGCATGTGGTCACCGCCAACAAGGCGCTGCTGGCCCTGCATGGCGAGCAGATCTTTGCCGCGGCACGGGCGCGGGGCGTGTCGGTGTGCTTTGAGGGCGCGGTGGCGGTGAGCATCCCCATCGTCAAGGCGCTGCGCGAGGGGCTGGCGGGCAATGAGATCGAATGGCTGGCCGGCATTGTCAACGGCACCAGCAACTTTGTGCTGACCCAGATGCGCGACCAGGGCCGTGGCTATGCACAGGCGCTGGGCGAGGCCCAGGCCCTGGGCTATGCCGAGGCTGACCCGGCGCTGGACGTGGACGGGGGTGACGCCGCCCACAAACTCAGCTTGCTGGCCGCCATGGCTTTTGGCGGAGCGCCGCGCTTTCACGACGTGCACGTGGAAGGCATCCGCGCGCTGCAGGCCGCGGATTTTGCGCACGCGGCGCAGCTGGGCCACACCATCAAGCTGCTCGCGGTGGCGCGCCGCCAGGGCGAACAGCTGCAGCTGCGGGTGCACCCGGCGCTGGTGCCTGCGGATACGCTGCTGGCGCGCGTGGACGGCAGCATGAACGGCATCCTGGTCAAGGGCAATGCCGCCGGTGCGACGCTGTACTGCGGCGCCGGGGCCGGCTCGCGCGAAACGGCCTCGGCCGTGGTGGCCGACCTGGTGGACATCGCCCGGGCCCTGCGCTGCGGCGGCTCGCCCGCCAGCGTGCCCGCGCTGGGCTTTCACCACGAGGCCCAGCCGCCGCGCGCCATGGAACCGCTGCAGGCGCTGCGCCTGCGCCAGTACCTGCGCGTGCCGCTAACCCAGGCCGGTTCGGCAGATGACGCCCTGCAGGTGCTGGCGGCGCATGGCATTGCGCCAGACCGGCAGACGCAAACGCCTGAGGCCCTGGCGCTGCTCACGCAAGAGACCGAGGAATGGCGCATGGCCGCCGCCGTGAGCGAGCTGGCGCGGCGGCCCGGTGCAGGCGGCACCGGCCGCGAGCCCGTGCGCCTGCGGGTGGAAGCGCTGGCCTAAACTGCCGGCCATGAAGACCATCCGCGACCTGAACCAGCCGCCCCATGTGCAGGACCGGGTGGAGGCGCTCATCGTGCGCGGCGCGCCGCGTGAGCCGGCCCGCCTCATCACGCAGACCGTGGCGCTGGCCAGAATCGGTTTGGCCGATGACCGGCTGGGCAAGAAGGGCGAGGCCGAGCTGTCCACGCGCCAGGTCACGCTGATCCAGGCCGAGCATCTGCCGGTGATCGCCCGGCTGGCAGGCCTGGCTGGCGTGCCGGCTGTTGACCCAGTGCGCCTGCGCCGCAACATCGTGGTGTCGGGCATCAACCTGCTGGCGCTGCGAACGGCCCACGTGCAGGTGGGCGATGCGGTGCTGGAGATCATGGGGCCCTGCGCGCCCTGCTCGCGCATGGAAGAAGAGGTTGGCCCCGGGGGCTACGCCGCCATGCGCGGCCACGGCGGCATGACCGCGCGCGTCCTTACCGGCGGCGCCATCCGGGTGGGCGATGCGGTGCGGGCCGTGGCGCGCGTGGCGGAAACCCAGGCCACCGGGGGTCACGGTGATTCGTCAGGAACGCCTGCGCTGCGCAAGGCCTGAGCCAGCAGTTCTCGGTGTTGAGCAAACTTGTGCGGGAAGCTGCGCTCGAACACACCAATCGAATAGCCGGGGTGCAAGCGGCAGGCGCGCTGCGCGTAAATCCGGGCCTCGTCCCTGCGCTGGGCGAGTGCCAGGCACGCGGCGGCGATCGCCTGCATGTGGAAATGGGCATGGGGTTCGCTCGTGGCACGCACGCTCCAGGCGACTGCCTCGTCATGCTTGCCCTCGATGGCCAGCGATATGGCGCGGGAACCCTCCATGGCAAACAGGAGCGGGTCGTACGGGCTCAGCCGCTGGGCGGCGGCCAGCGCAGGCAGCGCCTGCAACGGCAGGCCAGCGTGTGCGCTGATGAAGCCAAGCGCGTAGTGCCCCTGCGCAAAGTTAGGGTTGAAGGCGAGCGACCTTTCCACTGACTGGATGGCCTGATCATGGTCGCGGGCGAGAAAGTGCGCCCGGCCAAGCGTCCAATGCCCCATGGCGTCGCGGGGATCAAGTTCAACGCTTTGCCGCCCATGCTGCAGCGCCATGCTGATCTGGGCATCGGGTGCGGGCACGGCATTGAGAAACGCGCGTGAGTAATGCGTGAACGAGAGGCCCGCGTGTGCGCGGGCGAACCCCTGGTCCAGAGACAGGGCCCGCAGCAACAGCGCGTGGGCCTGCTCGGTGTGGAGTGCCGTGAAATGAAAGCAGTGCCACATCGCGCGGTGGTAGCACTCCCAGGCGGTGAGGTCCCCGGTGGGTTTCAGCCGCGCCCGCTCGGCCTCTGCACGCTCGATCTCGGGCTCGATGACCGAAGCAATGGCGGCTGATACGTCGTCCTGCACCGAAAAAAGGTCGCCCAGTGGCCGGTCAAAATGCTCGTTCCAGAGGACGTCGTTTCGCGTGGCATCGGCCAACGTGACCGTGACCCGCACGCGACGGTCCAGCCGTTGTGTCGTGCCGTGCACCAGGTAGCGCACACCCAGCATGCGGGCCACGAGCGGCAGATCCGCGGACTGGGCCGAGAGGCGCGCCGCGGATGCGCGTGCTGTCACAAACAAGCCGCGCAGGCGCCCCAGTGCAAGCGTCAGGTCGGCGGCCAGGCCCTCGGCCAGCACCGCCCCGCCTTCGTGGCCGCCCAGATCGGCGAATCCGAGCACGGCAACCGAAGGCTTGTCGGGCAGTTCGAGTGCCGTGCCAGGGTCAAGGCCACGCCAGCCCGCCACCAGGGCATGGTCCGAAACGCCTTCGGCGCGATAGCGTGCGCGCATGCCCTCAAGGGCGTCGCGCGCCCGGGCGTGACCGTCCACTTCCACTGACCGGGCAAGCAACTGCGTGTTGGCCCCCGTATCCAGCGGGTCCAGCGCCACGCGCTTGCGTGCCGTTGCCAGGGCCAGATCGGGGTTGGCCGCGCGGGCGATCTGCTCGTCAAGCACCCGCCGATGCACGCGCCGCAGCGTCTCACGCTCGCCATCAATCCACAGCTGGTAGCCGTTGCTGTCCACCAGGCCCAGGTCGCGCGGGTAGCCTGCGGCGAGTGCTTCTTCCATGGCGGTCAGTTCCGCATCGGTGGCGTTGATGCCAGGCTGGTCGAGCAGTGCCTTGGCCTCAAGTGCGTCCACGGCAAGCAGCGCCGGCGTGAGTGCCACCGAGTGCGCGTCGGCATGCAGCGCCTGGCCGCGTGGCGTGGTCAGCAGGGGCCGCAACTGGCTAAGGCTCCAGCGCAGGGCGGCGCGCGGATCAGCAGCCGATTCCCACAGCAGTTCACACAACACCTCGCGGCGCACCGGTCGCGCCTCCATGGCGAGGTAGGCGAGCAGGGCGCGCGTCTTGCGAGACCTTGGCAGGGCGCGAGGCGCGCCGCCGCACTCAAGGGCGACGTGGCCCAGAAGGCGGAGCAGGAGCGGGGGCGCGTGTATTGCCATGGCCTTGTTGAAAGGAGGTGGGCCGGCGCCTGGAACGCCGGGGCTGGGGCTGCCGCGATCGGGTCCATAGGCCCCGACTTCAACTGTGATTCAAACGCCAATGCAAACGCCTGGCCTTGATTATGGGCACATCGACATTTCCGGTGCTTCCGGCGCGTCGTCAATTTCCGGATTCCTCATCAGCCCAAGGAGCAAAGTCATGACCCAGTGGAACCTCAATGGCACCTATTTCGAAGCCTGCAACTGCGAAGCCGCCTGCCCATGCATCTTCACCAGCCCGCCCACGCAGGGAGAGTGCACGGCGCTCGTCGCCTGGCACATCGACAAAGGATCGTACGCCGATACAACACTCGACGGGCTGAACGTGGCGCTTGCCGTGCACGCCCCGGGGACCATGGTGGCAACCAAATGGCGGGTGGCTGCCTATTTCGATGACAAGGCGAGCGCGGCGCAAAGCGAAGCGTTGCATGCGATCTTCGGGGGCAAGGCGGGCGGCCACCCGGCGGTGCTGGCCTCATTTATCGGCGAGATGGCGGGCGCCAAGAGCGTGCCCATGCAATACCACGCGGATGGCCGCAAGAGCAGCCTGTCCATTCCGAGCATCGCTGACACTGAAATCCAGGGGATCGAAGGCCAAGGGGGGAATCCGCCCACCGTGCAGGGGCACCCCCTTTGCCTTGCGCCGGGGAAGGCAGCCACGGTGGCGCGATCCAGCCGCTTCACTTACGCTGATTTCGGGTGGGACTGGAAGTTCTCCGGCCGCAGCGGCCTGATGTCTCCCTTCGCCTATCAGTCGGAGTGACCGGGGTGCGCGCCGCCCTGGAGTGGATGACCGGCGCCAGCCGCTTGCGCCGCGCGCCGGTATGGCTCGGCATGGCGGCGATCGTCGTGATCAGCTGGTACTCTCTCGGCGCCATGAATGGCGCCATGAGCGACAGCATGCCAGCCATGCGCGATGGCGCGCGGGCCCATGCCGGCATGGCCATGGGTGGTGGTGGCCTTGCCAGCCTGGCAACAGCCTTTGGCATGTGGGCGGTGATGATGGTGGCGATGATGTTGCCTGCGGTGGCGCCTTCGGCATCTGTGTTCTCTGCTGTGGCGGTGCGGCGCGGCCCGCAGGGAGGCAACCGCACAACCACCCTGTATGTGACCGGTTACGCGGCCATGTGGATCGCCTTTGCAGCACCTGCCGCGCTCATGCAATGGGCGCTGACCCGTGCCCTGCTGCTCGACCCCATGGCCCGCAGCACCAGCACCATGCTGAGTGCCACCATCCTGCTGGCCGCGGGTGCCTATCAATGGACACCACTGAAGAACGCCTGCCTGGCCAGGTGCCGCACGCCGCTGGCCTTTTTTCTGGCCAAGTGGCGCGACGGCGCCCTGGGCGCTTTCGTGCTGGGGCTACAGCACGGCGGCTATTGCGTGGGCTGCTGCTGGGCGCTGATGGCGGTCATGTTCGTCGTCGGTGCGATGAGCCTGACCTGGATGGGGCTTTTCATGCTTCTTGTTCTTGGCGAAAAGCTCATCTCCCCCAACTGGCGCTTCGAGCGGGTCATTGGAGCGGTGTTCATCGCCTCAGGCCTCTGGGTTGGCGCGGGCCTGTAGCCGTTCCTGCACTGGGACAGCAAGACCATCCAGGCCTACAAGCAGGTGCCGGCCGAGGTGTACCGCCGCCTGTGCAGCGCGCCCAACCCCACCACCTATTGGGAAGACCGCATTGCCGAGGAATACCCCAAGGGCACGCCGATGAAGCAGGTTGCGGCGCCGGAGGGGGGTGGCAAGAGCCTGAGCGACCTGTTGGGTGGTTTGGACGAGTAAGACCCACGTAGCGCCTGCGAAGGCAATTTTAGACAAAATTTAATATTTGTCTAAAATAGGCTTAATGGACAAAGTGACCGCTTCCGCCGCCAAACAGAACTTCGGCCACGTGCTGGAGCGTGCCGCCACGGCACCGGTGGGCATTGAGCGGCACGGCAAGCTGGTGGCGGCGCTGGTGCCCCCCCAGTGGCTGGACCATGCGCCTCAACTGGACGAACGCCGCCGCGCGCGTGACGAGCAGCAGCGCGTGGAGCAGGGTCGGCTCATGGCGCACCAGCGCATCGGCATCGCCCTGCTGGCGCACAAAGACCGCCAGAAGCCCTTGCTGGCTGCCGCCCAGCGTGAGGTGAAGCGCTGGGCCGCACAGCGCCTGTGCAGCCAGGACTACATTGACCGCTGGGCCGAGTGGCTGGCGCTGCCTGTGGCCGAGTTGGTGGAGCGCATGTGCTCAGACGCCGACGGCTGGGGCACGGCCATGCGGCAAAACTCCCCCTTTGCGGCTTTGCTGCAAATGCCTGCATATGGCGGTGCGTTGCGATGAACATCGACGCCCTGTTTGCGCTGCTGGCCGAAGCCAAAAAACTGTGCGGCCACAAAGACTATGTTGTCATGGGCAGCCTGTCTGTACTGGGCATGTCAGACGTGGCGGCCATCCCTTCAGACATGACCGTGTCGATAGATGCCGACTGCTACACCCAGGCCGACCCCGGCCGCGCGCTGGACCTGCAGGCCGCGCTGGGCGAGGGCAGCCCCTGGCACGTGACACACGGCATCTACCTCGACCCGGTCAACCCCCATCTGCCCACCTTGCCCGACCAGTGGCAGGCCAGGCTCATCCCGCTTGCGCGCAAGGGCGTGGTGGCGCATTTTCTGGAGCCGCATGACGCGGCCGTGTCCAAGCTGGCGCGCGGCGAGCCGCGTGACCTGCGCTGGGTGCTGGCGGGTGCACGCGCCAATATCCTGGCGCTGCCCACCGTGGCGCTGCGCATGCAAAGCACCCGCTTCCTTGACGATGCGGAACAGCACATTGCGCGTGCACGGCTGGATGAGCTGCGCCAGAAGCTGCGCGCCGCGTCCGGAACCCGAAAGGCAACTGCGCCATGACCAGCCCCACCACAAGCCACTTCACCCCCGTGGCCCTCAACCACGCCAGCCGCCTCATCAACCACGGCCCCACCGTGCTGGTGACCAGCGCGCACGGCGGGCGCCGCAACATCATGGCGGCGGCCTGGTCCATGCCGGTGGAGTTCACCCCGCCGCGCATTGCCATCGTCATTGACAAAAGCACCTACACGCGCGAGCTCATCGCCGCCAGCGGCGCCTTTGGCATCTGCCTGCCTGGCGCCGCGCTGGCCGGCCTGACCTACGCCGTGGGCACGACCAGCGGGCGCGACGAAGACAAGCTGGCCCGCCACAACATCGAGACCCAGCCCGGCCCCGTGCTGGACGTGCCGGTGATGGAGCAAGGCTGCGCCGCCTGGCTGGAATGCCGCCTGATCCCCGAGCGCCACACCGAAGACGCCTACGACACCTGCTTTGCCGAAGTGGTGGCCGCCGCGGCCGACGCGCGCATCTTTGCCAATGGGCGGTGGGACTTTCGCGATGACAACACCGAGCTGCAGACCATTCACCACCTGGGGGCGGGGAAGTTTGTGCGGGCGGGCGGGGTGGTGCAGGGGGCTGCGTGAGCGTGCGGCGCAGTTGATGTCGCCAGGCTTGAATGTCACTTGCCGTGATTAAGGTATGCTTTAATCAAAGGCCCAGACATTCAAGCCTGCTTTCATGCCGCGCAGCACCGGAACCTTCGTCAAAACCAGCACCGCCGGCGAGGCGGTGCGCGCGTTTGTGCCGCATCCGTTGCCGCCGGCCCGGCCCGTGCTGGCGCTGGATGCACTGGCCGGTGCCAACCGCAATGCCGAACTCGCGCTGGCGCGGCTGTCTGGCGTGTCGGGGCTGGTGCCGTCGGTGGACTGGCTGCTGCACGGCGCGGTGCGCAAAGAGGCATTGCTCACCTCGCAGATTGAAGGCACGCAGGCCACGCTGGAAGACATCTTTGACGACGAGGCGGGGCTCAAGGTGGCCAACGCGGACGACGTGCAAGAGGTCACCAACTACGTGCGGGCGTTCCGCCATGTGCAGCAACAGCTGCGCTCGCCCAAGGGGCTGGCGCTCAGTGTGCGGCTGCTGTGCGAGGCGCATCGGCTGCTGATGCGCGGCGTGCGCGGGGCGGGCAAGCAGCCCGGCGAGCTGCGCCGCTCGCAAAACTGGATCGGCGGCACCCGCCCCGGCAACGCCGTGTTTGTGCCACCGCCGCCCGAGCAGGTGGCGCCGCTGCTGGCCGACCTGGAGCGCTTCATCCATGCCGACGCGCCGCGGATGCCGCCGCTGGTCAAGACGGCGCTGGTGCATGCCCAGTTTGAGACCATCCACCCCTTTCTGGATGGCAACGGGCGCCTGGGGCGGCTGCTGATAGGCGCGCTGCTGGAACACTGGGGCCTGTTGCCCGAGCCCTTGCTGTACCTGAGCGGCTACCTCAAGCAACACCAGGCGGAGTATTACCGGCGGCTCTCCGCCGTCCGCACCGGGGGCGACTGGGAGGGCTGGACGGCCTTCTTTCTTGAAGGTGTGGAAGCGGCCGCCCAGGAGGCCGAGCGCAACGTCATTGCCGTGGCAACCCTGGTGGCGGCCGACCGCCGGCGCCTGCTGGCCAGCCCGCGTGCCGCACCGGCGAGCTACCGCCTGTTCGAGCTGCTGCCCCTGATGCCCCGCTTTACCGTGGCGCAGGTGAAGGACAAGCTGGACACCACCTTCCCCACGGCCAATGCAGCTGTGGCGCTGCTGGAAGAACTGGGCGTCGTGAAGGAGCTGACCGGTCAGCGGACCAACCGGATTTACAGCTACCAGGGGTATGTGGAGTTGTTGACGGGGTGAGCTATCTGGCGCGCGTCGCACAGAAAACCCACAGACACCTACTGCGCATCCGCAAACGCCTAAGTTGAGCAGCGATAGATCGCTCCGGGGCCGATCATTACCCGGGCGAAGACTTTCAACGACTGCTTCGACCGCATGCCGTCACTCGAACGCAGTTTGCAGCACTCAAGCGATCTGCTGGACGGGCGCGGTGGCAAGTGCGCGAACCTGTTGTGCGCAATAGGCGGGGAGCACCCAGATCCAGCTAAGTCGATGCCTTGTCAATGGACAGGGAAGCCTATACGGCCTCGAATCCGCCAGAACAAAACCAATCGGAATCGGCCAACGCGTCGAACGTCGCCCGCTGCCAGGAATTTTCGTAGACTTCGGCGCAGCTTTCAGCCCGTTCGCGCAGGTGCTGCCTGATCCGCTCGGCGAAGCCTGGTGTGGCGGCCATCTTTTTCAGGGCGTGCCTCATGTTGCTGATCTCAACCGCAGCATGCGTCGCGTACAGCGTGCCGAGCCTGTAGATGCGGAAATGGGTTTTCAGACGCTCAACCTGTACTGCATCCCAGTTGTCGGGCGGGTTCACCGCGAACCTCACGGCGGCCGGCGTGCTTTCCACGACTTCGCCGAACAGCCACTGCTCGTCGTCGACCTCATCGAAGTAGGGGTGAATGGTCTGCTCACCAGCGTTCGCAGGGACATGGATGAGCTTGTACTTGTTGCAGTCGCTGCAGGCCGGGACCAAATTAATGGCTGTTACGCCATAAACTGGGAAGCTGGTGATTGGAAGATAGTGGTCAAGCTGATGAACCGTTCCCTGACCGCATAGCGGGCAGATGTCGTTGACGCAGGCCTTCTTGAGCTTTGCATATGTGCTGCGCGTCCTGCTACTCTTCACGAACGTGCCGTTGTAGACCCGCTCCATCTCCTTGCGGGTGACGAAGTCGCCAACGGTGTTTGTTCCCTTGATGGCATGTAGTTCGCCGCCTTCCCCGTGTCCCCGGTATAGCTCTTCGGCGGCTTTAACAAGGGCTTCGGCCCGCAGCAGGCGTTCCTTCAGATCACGATCTCTGATGCTGGCAGCACAGAGCTGCAGCACCTCCGCGCCGGTCACGTCAGGCTTTGGCAGGCTACGCATCGGCATCCTCATCACGTTCCGCGATGAGCGCCTGAACGATGGCCTTCGCTTCGTCGCCCAGCTCTCCGTTGAACTTGTTCAAGACCCTTCGATAGGACGAACCGTCAGCGACGGCTTCTCGCAGTAGCTTGTGAAATCCCGACTGCGTGACCTGCAGGCCAAAGACATCGCGTGTCAGGACGCCGATGTTTTCCCCAAAGGTCTTCACTGTCGGACGCTCAACGATCGCGGTACGCCCGCTTCGTCGAAGCTTCCAGGCGCAGGATTGAGGCACCTCCTGAAGGACCACCGGCGAGTGCGTCGCCACGATGGCGACGCCGTTCCGTCTCACTAGCAGGTCGGACAGGCACCGTACAAAGGAAGCAAGAAGCGGTGGATGGAGGTGCCCTTCCGGTTCGTCGAGCAGTACCAGCGTTCGCTCATCGACCAGTTCGACGAGGCGAGTCACGGTCAACAGAACGATGGCATGCCCCGAACTCAGCTTCTTGAAGAGGCGTAGCGCGCGCGTCTTGAGGCTCACTTCGCTCTCTTCGTCAAGCAGCGACGTGACATCTGCCTCTTCAAAGAGATCGTCCTCTTCCAGGGTCCGGACGGCCGTGCGCCAGCGTTCCGCCAGCACGCCCGACTGGCACCGCGTCAGGCTGTTTGCGAAATCACTCCCCAGATCGTCAGAGTTCTTCGCTGTTGAGCCGCGTTTGGATGACTCCGGATGCCTGAGACCGACCTGGTGGCAACGCATGGCGTCCGCCTCTGCGGGCTCCAGCTCAAATTCGTCGAAAGCGCTGAACGAGACGAGGACGAGGCCAGAGAAGGCAACCGCGCCGCCTGTATCTTCGGCCTGCATTTCGATCGTGCCGGCAGAATCTCCGTCGTCGGACTCGCGGCCAAGCAGGGCAAGGGCCAACAACCGCATGCACCGCGTCTTGCCCACGCCGTTGCGGCCAATCAGGACATGCACGTTCGTCGGGGGTTGAGACTCCGGAATGACATCGAAGGCCATCGATGCCGGGGGCTTTCGCCCCCGTGCCGGAAAGCTGTACGCAAACGCAAACTTCGTGAGCTTGGCATCGCCGCGGGACAGGCGATTCAACCGCCCTGCGACAGTCGATTCGACAACGTCCCGAAGGAGCGACTCTCGCATCACCTCCTCAGCGCGGTAGGTCTCGAAGATGTCCAGGTCGGCAGCACAGTCGCGTAGACCCTTGAGGACTCGCGCTCGAAGCGCGTCGCTAAGCTCGTTAAGCGACTCGTAGTAGCTCTCACTCTGGCCGAGCGAAAAGTAGTTTTCATGCAGGGCGTTGAACGTTTCATCCAAAGCCGGTGCTCGATGACCTTTCGAGACCCTGCTTGAGGGCTGCAGGCCTTTTTGGCCGATCTTGACCGAGCCGATGTGATGAGCCTCTCCGGTCTCGTCGGCGACATGAAGCGAGAACTGCGTCCGATACTTGCCCCAATCGTCCCAATAGTCGACGAACAGAAATGCTTGGTTCTTTGATCCGCTGGGCACACGGCCGCGGCCATCAATGACGGTGAAGAAAATGGTCGCTCTCCTTGTTTCTCGAGCTACGCGCTCCGACTAGCATCACTGTCATTCGCCCCCCTTTTGCAGCTGGTAACATCCTTTTTACCGGCCGTTAAACAAAGGGTGAAAGAGCTACGGTCAGTAGCCGTATACCTCCTGCCGGCGCTTGAAGGCCTTCTGGCTGCCTTCAAGAATCGTGCAGACGATGTCTTTGGTCTCGGTGGTGTCGATCGATCCACGGTCCCTGATCACGGACACTTCGCTGGCACCGCGCAGCGGGATGATTAGCTCGGCGTCTCCCAGAACGGCGATGTTGGGGTTGTGCGTGACGATGATGACCTGCCGGTGCTCCTTGATGCTGCGTAGCGAACGCACGACAGTCTTGTAGATGAACTCGCCATCGAGATTGTCTTCTGGTTGATCGATGACTAGCGGCACGCGGCTCTTGGAGAACAGCAGCACCGTCAATAGGATGGCCTGCTGTTGGCCGAGCGAGAGCTTGGCGAAATCTCGGACGCGATAGCCTTGGGTGCCATCCGAATTCTCGACAACCTGTGTCACCTTGATCTCGGGCCTATCTTCGAACGCGATTCGCTCCAACACACACTTGGCCTGCCATTCCGAAAGCTTGGCGATGATGTCGGCGGCGTCGCCCTTGGAAAACACACGGTTGCCATCGGCATCGTTTAGCTGTTCGAGTGCCGATGCATCCTTCGCATTCACGGCAGCAAGGAGTTGAGCTGGTGAAAGTGTGGAGGCAATGAGCGCCGCGCGTGGAACTTGAGAGGTACGCCAGCCCATGGTGCTCTTGATTAGCTCTTCCATCTCGGGCGCCAGTAAGCCTTCGTAGAACTGAAACTTGACCCGATAGTCCACAACGGCAGCGGCAAGATTGCCGTTCATCGTCGTCGCAAACGCGAGGCGGGCGTTGAAAATCTTCACGCGGAGGCCAGCCCGTTCCTGAATCAGGCGCTTGCGCTCCTTGAATGCCTCCTGCTGTTTCGGCTGGCTCTTCTTCAGCTCGGTTAGCCGCGCCTGCATATCGGCAGCGTCTTTCGTGACCTTGCGGATAAACGCCATGTCGAGCTTGATGTTTTGCCTTTCCAGTTCGCGCCGAATTTCCTCGATTTTGTCCTGCGTCTCCTTCTCGCGCGCGATCCAGACCTGAAGCTGCGCCGCGATCTTGTCGTTCGCGGCGATGACCTTCTGTTTGAGCTGACCGGATAGCGTCTCGATCTCTGACGCAAGACCATCTACGAGCCCCTTGACGACCTCAAACTCCGCCTTGCCGACCGCTAGACCGTTGCCATCAACGTCGGCCGTTAGCTTGCGCAGCTCGTTCCCAGTCAGGCTGTTGGTGATGGACGTGAGAAGCTCACTAAGGTTGCGCTTCAAACCATCGCGGAAACGCCGCTCCTTTGCCAGCTTTTCCTCCAGCTCGACGACCTGGCTCGCGTTCTGCTTCTTCAGTACTGCGACCTGTGTGTCGGCGATTCCCTTGGCTTTCTCCGTTGGCCCGATCTGGTTGATGCTCTGCTGCAGCGTCTCGATAACTGTCTGATTTGCGAGAATCGCATCGCGCAATGCTTCGTCCTGCTTTCGCAGTTCGCCAAAGTTGATGAAACCGTCCAGGAACCGCAGCAGGATCGACGGGTCGGTGTCGCAGTGCTGGATCGTGTCAGCCGTTTCGCCTTGTCCATAGCTTTCGATTGCAACAGCCGTTGGCCCTTCCGGATCAGCGTTCATCACATCGCAGAGCTTGTTGCGAGTCAGCGTGTGGCGTTCCCCCACTTCGTCTTCGTAGATGAGCGAAATGGCGTCCGGCCACACCTCCGAGTCGATGATCGTGCCGTCGGCGGCATTACCCGAAGCCGCGCGAAGCGACTCCAACAGCGTTGACTTTCCGGCACCGCGCCCGCCGATGATGCAGGTCAGGTTAGGACTGAAGTGGACGATTTGGTTTTTGAGGAATCCGCCTTCCAGCTTGATCCCTACGAACCTCGGCACCGACGCTGGGACAAGGTCCTCGAGGCGCACTCGCGCCGCGGCATCCTTCAGCGCAATCCGCAACGACGCGAACGTCAGTGCCTCCATCTTGAGCCGGGTCAGCTTTCTGTTGCCGCTGGCGTTGCGGCCCAAGGCGTTGAGGGTGTGCGCGTCCGAGGACATCACTTTCGCAAGATCGACGCCGGCTTCAAGACCGAGCGTCGCACATCGGGTCACAACGCAGTTGCGGCGATTGACATCAGTATCGTCGTGAGAAAACCAAGCGCCGTTCGCGGCATTCGTGATCTCAAGGCCTAACAGGTTGGAGCAGTTGAAGATCTCCTGTTTGAACGCGTCAAATTTCGGGTGCGCCTTCTCTAGGCCACTGTCCAGCTCAATATGTGCGCAGATGCCGAAGCCGTTGAACTCTTCGGCGAAGCGGAGGCATTGAGGGATGGTGTTGTGGCAGGCCTTCCTGTCATCCGAAATAGTTAGCTTCCCGAAGAAACGCTGCAGCTGTTCAGTCGTCTCGAAGTACACCAACAGATGCCCCTGCGATGTTGAAAGCTCCACTCCAGGGATAACAAGCAGGCCTTTGCCGTCCGCATACTTCAGCGCCCGGCGGATGTTCGCGATGTTGTTGTGATCGGTGATCGCGATGAGATCGAGCCGCTCCGTGATCGCCGTATCGACGATGCCCTCAGGCGTCATCGACGCGTCCGTCACGTCGTATGAGCCACCCTCGCCAAAGGAGTGGATGTGCAGATCCGCACGCCGAAACAGCGCACCGTTGGATTCGTTCTGAATTTCTTGTATGAGGGACACGTTGTCCTCCCTGTCGTCAATGCCTCAAAGCTTATAGAGTAGCAAACGCGAAAGACGGCGCACTAAACCAGAATCCGTGCGGTCGGCGAGCGTGATGTCGCTGGCAGTCAATCGCAGTTGAACTGAATGAACCGCGAATGTCGCGTTCGTGGCCCCCGTCGTTCATTCGATGCTCAAGGCCGAACGACCGCTTGCGCTGCCAAGTAGCCGCTTGATTGCGAGGTGAACTGGATGACTGCATTCGTCCAGAAGCAGACATCTAAGTTGTTCACACCCCCGGCAACGGCAACGCCGTCTTATACCGAACCTGCTTCAGCGCAAACGAGCTGCGAATCTTCTCAATCCCCGGAATCGGCGTCAGCTGCTCCAGGATGAACCTTTCCAGCGCCGCCATGTCGGCCACGGCCACGCGGATCAGGTAGTCGCTGTCGCCGGTCATCAGGTAGCACTCCATCACCTCGTCGTGCTCGGCAATGCGCCGCTCAAACTCGGCCAGCGCCTCTTTGCTCTGTTCCTTCAGGCTGATGTTGATGAAGACGTTCAGGCCCAGGCCCAGCGCCTTGGGGTCGGCCAGCGCCACGTAGTGGCGGATCACCCCAGCCGCCTCCAGCGCCTTCACGCGCGTGAGGCAGGGCGAAGGGCTCAGGTGCACGCGCTGGGCCAGCGCCACGTTGGTCAGGCTGCCGTCTTGCTGCAGCTCGGCCAGAATTCTCAGGTCGGTGGCATCCAGTTGCATGAAGTGCCTTCAGGTTGATTGTTTGCAGAATTTTATGTCGTGGGTCTTTCAGGGTGCGGCGCCTCATGCTGGAGAGGTTTTGCCGGCTGGAACTCAGTACTATTGCACCAGGTGCAATACCTGAATAGAATCCTCGCATGAAAAGAGTCTTCAAGACCAAGACCTTCAGCCGCTGGGCACGCAAGGTGGTGAGTGACGCTGCGTTGTGTCAGGCGGCACGTGAGATCCAGCAGGGATTGTTTGAAGCAGACCTGGGTGGCGGCTTGTGCAAGAAGCGCGTTGCCTTGCCCGGGCAAGGCAAAAGCGGGTCGTCGCGCACGCTGGTTGCCAAGAAGCACAAGGACGCGATTTTCTTCCTCGCTGGCCGGGAGAAGAGTCAACCAGGGTCAGACTTTTCTGACCAGGAAGTAGAAGCCGCCAAGATCATTGCCGGCGCCTTGCAGGCAGCCGACGGGTCAAAGCTTGATGAATTGGTTGCCGCTGAAATACTGAAGGAGATTTGTCATGGCTCTTAACAAACGTGCTGCCAGCCCCAGGGTCGCAAAGGCATCCAAAAACCGGGTTCTGGACGAAATGATGGAGATGGCGCAAGCGCTGCAGGCGCATGAACTGATTTCCCGGCAAGACATGGCCCGGCTCAAGCTGATCTGCGAGGCGCCGCCCGAATACACGCCTGAAAAAGTCGCGGCCATCCGCGTCGGCAAGGCCAAGGTGAGCCAGGCGGTGCTGGCGTCCATGCTGAATGTCAGTGTGTCGGCGGTGCAGAAATGGGAGTCACCCGGTTCTGGCAAGCACCCCAGCGGCGCGGCCGCCAAGCTGCTTCAGCTCATTGACAAGCGGGGCATTGAAGCCATCGTGGTTTGAATTTTGTGCCGTCGTTACCGTTGCGGCGGCATTTTGTGCTTCGAATGGCCGCTTTCAGGTTATTTTCAGCAACCTGTTTTGCATGGGATTGCCTACAGTAGTAGGCATGACCGACCACAGCATCACCCGCTTTCTCACACCCACGGGCGCCGACCAGGACCCGGCCGAAACCGCCGAGTGGCGCGACGCCTTTCTGGCCCTGGTGGCCACGCAGGGCCCCGAGCGCGCGCGCTTCATGCTCGACGCCATGGTGCAGATGGCGCACACGGCGCAGGTGGGCTGGCAGCCCGAGCTGGTCACGCCCTATGTCAACACCATTGCCGTGGGCCAGCAGCCCGTGTTCCCGGGCGACCTGGCCATGGAAGAGCGGCTGGGCTCGCTGATGCGCTGGAACGCGCTGGCCATGGTGGCGCGCGCCAACGCGGCCTATGGCGAGCTGGGCGGCCACATTGCCAGTTACGCGAGCGCGGCGGATTTGTTTGAGGTGGGGTTCAACCACTTCTTCCATGCAAGGAATGAGCAGCACGGGGGCGATCTGGTGTTCTTCCAGCCGCACAGCGCGCCAGGTGTTTATGCGCGGGCTTTCCTCGAAGGCCGCCTCACAGAAAACGACCTGGCCCATTACCGCCAGGAGCTCACCGCGCCCGAGCACGGCGCGCGCGGCCTCAGCAGCTACCCGCACCCCTGGCTGATGCCGGACTTCTGGCAGTTTCCCACCGGCTCCATGGGCATTGGCCCCATCAGCTCGATCTACCACGCGCGCTTCATGCGCTACCTCACGCACCGCAACCTGCAGGACTGCACGGCGCGCAAGGTCTGGGGCGTGTTTGGCGACGGCGAGATGGACGAGCCCGAGAGCATGAGCGCGCTCACCCTGGCCAGCCGCGAGAGGCTCGACAACCTGGTGTGGGTGGTCAACTGCAACCTGCAGCGGCTCGATGGCCCGGTGCGCGGCAATGGCCGGATCATCGACGAGCTTGAAAAGCTCTTTCGTGGCGCGGGCTGGAACGTCATCAAGCTGGTGTGGGGCAGCGATTGGGACGGCCTGTTTGCCCGCGACATCACGGGCGCGCTGGTGCAGGCCTTTGCCCACACGGTGGACGGCCAGATGCAGACCTTTGCCGCCAAGGACGGCCGCTTCAACCGCGACAACTTCTTTGGCCAGAACCCGGAGCTGGCCGCGCTGGCCCAGGGCATGACCGATGAGCAGATCGACCGGCTCAAGCGCGGTGGGCACGACCTGGTGAAGATCCACGCTGCCTACGCGGCCGCCGCCAACCACCGCGGCCAGCCCACGGTGATCCTGGCCCACACCAAAAAGGGCTACGGCATGGGCGCGGCCGGCCAGGGCAAGATGACCACGCACAGCCAGAAGAAGCTGGACGAGGCCGCGCTCATCGAGTTCCGCAACCGCTTCAACCTGCCTTTGAGCGACGCGCAGGCCACCCACCTTGAATTCTTCAAACCCGCGGAAGACAGCGCCGAGATGCGTTACATGCATCAACAGCGCCAGAAGCTCGGCGGCTACCTGCCCAAAAGGCACACAGCCGCGCAGGCACTACCCGTGCCTGCTCTCGCTTCGTATGCGGCGTTTGCCACCCAGGCCGCGGGCAAGGAGATGTCCACCACCATGGCCTTTGTGCGCCTGCTGGGCAACCTGCTCAAAGACAAGGAGCTGGGCCCGCGCATCGTGCCCATCGTGGCCGACGAGGCGCGCACCTTTGGCATGGCCAACCTGTTCAAGCAGGTGGGCATCTACAGCAGCGTGGGCCAGCGCTACGAGCCGGAGGACATCGGCTCGGTGCTGAGCTACCGCGAGGCGCTGGACGGGCAGATCCTGGAAGAGGGCATCTCAGAGGCCGGCGCCATTGCCAGCTGGACGGCCGCCGCCACCAGCTACAGCGTGCACGGCCTGGCCATGCTGCCGTTCTACATCTACTACAGCATGTTCGGCTTCCAGCGCGTGGGCGACGCCATCTGGGCCGCCGCCGACCAGCGTGCCCGCGGCTTCCTGCTGGGCGCCACCAGCGGCCGCACCACGCTGGGCGGCGAAGGCCTGCAGCATCAGGACGGCTCCAGCCACCTGGTGGCCGCCACCATCCCCAACTGCAAGGCCTGGGACCCGGCCTTTGCCGGCGAGATGGCCGTGATCGTGGACCACGGCATGCGCGAGATGCTGGTGGAGCAGAACGACGTGTTCTATTACGTCACACTCATGAACGAGAACTACGCCCAGCCCGATTTGCCGCCCGGCGCCGAGGCCGATGTGATCCGGGGTTGCTACAAATTTGCTAGCTACAAGTGCCCGCCCGTCCTGGACTCCAGCCCTGTTTCATCCAAAAAGGTGACGTTGCTGGGTTCTGGCGCGATTCTGACCGAGGTGATCAAGGCCGCCGAGCTGCTGGCGCAGCAGGGCGTTGAAAGCGATGTGTTCAGCGTGACCAGCTGGAGCGAGCTGGCGCGCGACGGCCACCATGCCAACAACCCCGACCGCCCTGAGCCAACCCCCGTTCGCCCTGAGCCAACCCCCGTTCGCCCTGAGCCTGTCGAAGGGCTTCGACAAGCTCAGCCCGAACGGGGAGGCAATCGCCCCTTCATCACGCGCCAGCTCACCGCCAGCCAGGGCCCCATCATCGCCGCCACCGACTACGTGCGCGCCGTGCCCGAAAGCGTGCGCGCCTTCATGCCCGAAGGCCGCAAGTACGTCACGCTGGGCACCGACGGCTTTGGCCGCAGCGACACGCGCGCCGCGCTGCGCCAGTTCTTCGGGGTGGATGCGGCCAGCATCGTGCGGGCGGCACTGGGGCAACTGGCCTAACCGCCCACCACCGACCAACCTGCCTGCAGGTTGCTTTTGTCGTTCTCGTACTCCCACGCGGTGCCGCAGCGCTCGCAGCGGTATCGCGTGACCGTGGCCTGGTGGCCGCCGCGTTGTTCCTGACGGCTCGCGCCCTGCAGCAGCTCCGGGTGCCCGGGAGCCTTGCGCCAGTTGCGCTGAATGCCGCTGCAGGAGTCGCACAGCGCCATCTTCTTCAGTTCGTTCTGTCGGTTCAGGTCTCGTGTCATGGCGCGGCTCGGGGTGGGTCTGGGGCCCATTGTCGCTTGCGTGCGGGCTGCTGAAGCTATACTTTTTTGCCAATCCCATGCACGGTCTGACTTCTGGAGCAAGCTGATGACAACCCTGCTGCTTGACATTGGCGAGGTGGCCGAGCGATCAGGCCTCGCCGCCTCGGCTCTGCGCTTCTACGAACGGCGCGGCCTCATCAAGTCCAGCGGCCGTAACGGCCTGCGGCGTACTTACCCGCCGGATGTGGTGGAGCGCCTGGCCCTGATCACTTGCGCCAAGTCGGCGGGCTTCACGCTGGCGCAGATTGCCAGGTTTCTCGTTTCCACACCGGGCGACACCAAGCTGCGGCACCACATGGCCGCCCGCGCTGCCGAGCTCGACGTGGAAATCGAGCGCCTGCAGCGGATGCGAGACGGCCTCAAGCACGCGGCAGTGTGCATGCACACCCCGCTGGTGGAGTGTCCGAAGTTCAAGTTGAGCTTCAAATTCTGAACGTGCCGCGCGTCCAGCACGCGCCCCAAAAAATTGGCGACAAAGCACTTGACTTGAACTTAGGTTCAAGTTTGAGAATGGCTGTCCTACCCAACTTTTTGAAGGCACGACATGTCAATCCATCCACAGGCTGAAGCCCACCTCAAACGCCTCGCAGGCACGCGGTTCGCGCAAATGCACACCCTTGCGCCGGAGCAGATCCGCCAGGGCATGCGGCAGATGCTCGCTGCGATGCCTCCGCCGCCGCAGGTGGCGTCGGTCTCCGACCGGCAGATCGATTCCGCGTCAGGCCCGCTCGCTCTGCGCGTGTACCACCCCGCTCCTCAGGACACGCGTCCCGTCATCGTGTTCTTCCATGGTGGCGGCTTCGTGCTTGGCGACCTGGATACGCACGACGGCCTTGCCCGCTCGCTGACGCTTGCCAGCGGTGCCGTGGTCGTGTCGGTGGCCTATCCGCTGGCACCGGAGCACAAGTTCCCGGCCGGCATCGACGCCGCCTACGAGGCCACCGTCTGGGTGGCCGAACATGCAGGCGAGCTCGGGGCCAATGGCTCGCGGCTTGCTGTGGCGGGCGACAGCGCGGGCGGTAACCTCGCTGCCGTCGTGTCCATGATGGCGCGTGACGCCGGGAACCTGCGCATTGCCCATCAACTGCTGATCTACCCCGACCTCGACTTCCGCCGCACCAGCGTGTCGATCCAGGCCTATGCTGGTCAATACGGCAACATCAGCCGCGAGATGCAGCATTGGTTCATGAACCACTATCTCAGCAGCGAGGCGCAGAAGCTCGATCCCCGTGTCTCGCCGCTGTTGGCGCCCGACCTGAGTGGCCTGCCACCGGCGCACATCGTGACGGCCGAGTTCGATGCGCTGCGCGATGAGGGTGAGGCCTATGGCGAGCGGCTTCGCGAGGCTGGCGTGCCGGTTACGGTGAACCGTTACGACGGCATGATCCACGAGTTCATGCGCTGGCCATTCGACGACACACAGCGCGCCTTGAAGGATGCGGCCCAGGCGCTGCGCGGCAGCCTGTTTGGCTCCTAGCGGGCGCCCAGGCGCAGGTGCTCTCGTCGGGGAACGCGGTGGGTGTGATCCGGGGTTGCTACAAATTTGCTAGCTAGAAGTGGCCGCCCGTCCTGGACTCCAGCCCTGTTTCATCCGGAAAATTGAGATGGTCGGGTTCTGGCGCGATTGAAACCGGGGTGATCAAGGCGCCGCCGCTCACGGCGCCGCCGCCCAGAAGTTTTGCCGGGCCCGGAGCAGGGCCTCGGTGGGCGCCGGGGCTGGTGGCGCGGGCACCGGCTTGATCCGCGGCTCCTTGCTCAGCGGGTCCTGCTTGTCGGGCGGGTAGACCACGCCGGGCTTGATCAGGAGGTCGTGCTCGGGCCCACCCTTCCAGCGGTCGGGGTAGGCCTGCGTCCAGTAGGCCGGGTGCGGCCAGTCCATCACGCGGTGGTGGCTGGGCCGAGCGGGCTCGCTCACTCGCGTGTGGGTGACCTTGCCGTCAGCCACGGTGACTTCGACGTGGGTGCCCACGTTGGCCCGCCCGAGCAGGGCGATGCTGTCGTTGTGGGGGGCGGGGCGGATCGTGCGGTTGGCCACCTTCTCGTCCCATTCCTTGCGCGCGGTTTCATACTTGCGCCAATCGTCGCTGGAGTTCGCCCTTTGCCGCGGCGCGCGCAGCCAGGCCTTGGCCTGGTCCCTGGTCAGTTTCTCCACGGGCACCCATTTGTTGAACCCGACCAGCGGCGTCACGTAGGCCGAGTGCCCATGCATCTGCGTGAGCCAGCGGTGGTACATCATGTATTCAGATGTCCACGCCAGTCGCCGGGCGTGGAAGATGCCGCGGCTGCCGCACACCTCGCAATCCCTTTCCAGGGCCAGGCGGTCGCTCACCGCGGGATGAAAGTTGGCCTGGACGCGCAGCCACTCGACCTCCAGCCGCCGGTCGTTGTAGCGGCGCCAGGCCTCCAGCGCGCCCTTGCGCGCCTGCATGAGCTGGCGCGCCGCGTGCATCACGGTGTCGTAGTGGGCGCCGGCCGGGCGCGGCGGCATGGTCCAGGAGCCAAGCAATTCGGCATCCTCGACGGGCAGGCGCCCCTGCTGGCCGCAACGCCAGCACTCGGCCTCCAGGTGCAGTTTGTCGACCTCCTGCTGGGCCTGGCTGTGCTCGCGCACCAGGGCCTCCCAGCGCGCGGAAGAGGTCTGGGCCAGGTTGCGCAGGTTTGCCGCAGCCGTGATCACCAGGCCTTCCACGCGCGCCTGCCGGGCGATGAGCTCCCGCTCCCGTTGCTGGGCGGCCATCAATTCCATCAGGTGGCGCTGGCGTTCGGCCTCTTGCCGGGCGGCTTCGGCCTGTGCCTGCCGCTGCGCCTGCTCGGCCAGCGCCCGGCCCATCCGCTCGGCATCGGGATCGTCCACCACGTCCCAGTCGTCGCCCATGGCCTGGGCGCGTTGGACGGAGGCGGCTGCGGCGTTGAGGTCTTGTGGGGAGCGGCGGAACTCCGCGACTTTCTCGGGCGTGTTTTTGGACTGGAAGATCTGGAAAAACGACATGGGGCAGCGGGAGGTCCGGATCGCGGGAGCCGCTGAAATGGTAACAAATCCTTTCAGTCCCCCGACCCCGGTGCCGCCCGGTCCCGCGCCTAGAAGCCCTCGAGCACCACCTTGCCAATGCTGCGGCCCGACTCCACCAGCGCGTGGGCGCGCCGCAGGTTGGCGGCGTTGAGGGGGCCCAGCTGTTCGGTCAAGGTGCTGCGCAGGCGCCCGGCGTCGATCAGGGCTGCCACCTCGGCCAGCAGTTCGCCCTGGCGCGCCATGTCGGGCGTGCCGAACAGGGAACGGGTGAACATCATTTCCCAGTGCAGTGAAATGCTCTTGCCCTTGAGCGGCGACACGTTGAGCGCGGCGGGGTCATCGATCAGAGCCAGCGCGCCCTGGGGCTTGATGAGGGTGGGGTACTGGTCCATGTGCTGCTGGGTCTGGGTCAGGCTGGCCACATAGTCCACTTCGGGCCGGCCCAGCGCGGCCAGTTCGGCGGCCAGTGGTTTTGAATGGTCAATCACGTCGTGGGCCCCCAGGTCCAGGCACCACTGGCGGCTCTCGGCGCGCGAGGCCGTGGCAATCACGCGCAGCCCCGTGAGCTGGCGTGCCAGCTGGATCAGCATGGAGCCCACGCCGCCGGCGCCGCCCACCACCAGCAGGCTCTGGCCGCTGGCCTTGCTTCCTTCGCTGCGCGGCACGCGCAGGCGGTCAAACAGGATCTCCCAGGCGGTGATGGTGGTCAGCGGCAGGGCGGCGGCCTGGGCGTCGCTGAGCGAGGCGGGCGCGCGCGCCACGATGCGCTCGTCCACCACATGCAGCTGCGCGTTGGTGCCGGGGCGGTTGAAGGCGCCGGCGTAGTACACGCGCTCGCCGGTCTTGAAGCCGCGCACCTCGCGGCCCACGGCCTGCACGGTGCCCACGGCGTCCCAGCCCAGCACCTTGGGCTGGCCGGCCTCGGGCGGCATGCCGGCGCGGACTTTCACGTCCACGGGGTTGACCGACACGGCCTGCACGCGCACCAGCAGGTCGCGCTCACCCGGCTGCGGCTCGGGCAGTTCCAGGTCTTGCAGCGCGACGGCATCGGTGAGGGGGAGCGGTTGGTGGTAGCCAATGGCTTTCATGGTGGGTTCCTCAGATCAAGTGGTTGATGAGGCTGGAATCTAGGGCTGCGCGCTTGGTTTGATAAGAGGAGATATTTAACTATCATCTTCAAATGAAAATTGAAAATATGAAGGACCTGCGCGTGCTCGTGGAAACGGCGCGGGGCGGCACGCTCACGGCGGCCGCGCGGGCGCTGGACCTGACGCCGGCCGCGGCCAGCGCCATGCTCAAGCGGCTGGAGGCACAGCTGGGCGCACGCCTGTTCGAGCGCTCCACGCGCGCCATGCGGCTCACGGGCCAGGGCCAGACCCTGCTGGACTACGCGAGCCGCGCGCTGGAGTTGGTGGCCGAGGGCGAGGCCCAACTGTCGTCGCACGGCGGAGCGCTGGTGGGCACGGTGCGGGTGGCCGCGCCGTCGGACCTGGGCCGTAGCGTGCTGCTGCCCTGGCTTGACGAGTTTCTGGCGCTGCACCCGGGCGTGCAGGTGGCGCTGAGCGTGAGCGACCGCGTGCACGACGTGCTGCGCGACTCGGTCGATCTGGCCCTGCGCTACGGCGAGCCGGCCGACTCGCGGCTGGTCGCGCGGCCGCTGTACCGGGCGCGGCGCGTGGTCTGCGCGTCACCGGCCTACCTGCAACGGCGCGGCACTCCGCAGACCCTGCAGGACCTGGCGCAGCACAACTGCCTGACGCTGCACATCAGCGGCAAGCGCGAGGTGCGCTGGCGCTTTGAGCAGCCCGACGGCAGGGACGGCAAGAGCGGAACGCCCGTGGACGTGCGCGTGGAGGGTGACCGCAGCGTGGACGACGGCGCCATTGGCCGCGAATGGGCGCTGGCGGCCGCGGGCATTGTCTACAAGTCGGGCATCGACATCGCGGCCCATCTGCGCTCGGGCGCGCTGGTGCCGCTGTTGCCGCAGTGGCTGGGCCAGGCCTATGCGCTCAATGCCATCCTGCCAAGCAACCGGTTCTTGCCGGCGCGGGTGCGCACGCTGGTGGATTTTCTGGCGGCGCGGTTTGCGGCGTTTGACGCGCCGGCTGCGCCGGCTGTGGCGCTCAGCGGCCCTGCAGCCGGTTGACTTCGGCCAGCGCGGCTTCGGCGTCCTTGCCGTATTCGGCCAGGTAGCGGTCGCGCTCCTCGCTGCTCCATTCGTCGGCCGAGAAGCGCGACGCGGCGTACTGCCCGCTGCGGTAAATCACGCCGGGCTGGCGCGCCATCATGGCGCGGTCGGGGAACTTGTCGGGGATCAGCAAGAAGCCTTCCACGTCGCGCAGGCGCAGCGGAAACGCCGGGTTCCTGTCGCGCACCAGCGCGCCGAACAGGTTGAGCCTGAACTCCTGCGCGCCGGTGCCCACCTCGTTGTTGAATTGCAGCAGGGCAAACGGCGTGCCGTTGGCGTCGTCCACGCGCGCGCTCACCACGTAGCGCCCGGCGCGCGCCACGTTGGCTTTGAGGTAGAAGTTGAGCGAGCCAGCCTCCAGCGCCTCACGCACCCCCGCCCAGGTGGCGGGCACCTCGGGCGTGTAGACCACGTCAAAGTGCGCCACACCCTGCTCGCCGCCCGCGGTGACCTGCGCCAGCAGCCGGATCGTGCCGGCGTAGGCGGCATAGCCCTGCTGGGCCGGGTTCAGGCGGGCGCTGTAGACGCCGTCGCCGGCCGCATCGTCGGCGCCCGTGCCATCGTCGCGAAAGTCCACGGCGGTCTGGATCAGCGTGGTCGGCACCGTGGACTCGGGCACCGACTGCGCCTGGGCCCGGGTCACCACCAGAGGCAGGGGCTGGCCACGGGGGTCGGTGGCGGCAATGGTGAACTTCACGGTTTCATTGCCGCCCATGAAGACCCGCTCCTGCGTGGTGCGCAGCCGGATGCCCGCGGCCGCTTCGCCGTTGGCCTTGCGCAGCGTGTTGTCTTCCTGGATGGGAGCAAAAGGGCGCACCTGGTCGGGGTGCTCGGCGATCGGGCGCGACTCGTGCGGGTAGCGCGTGGCGTCGCGGTAGCTTGCATAGGTCTGCTCGGCGCGCTCGTAGCGGCCGCGCCAGAGCGCCAGCTGGGTCTGCCGGGCGTCCAGGCCAGCGGGGCTGAAAGGCCCGGTGCCCGCGGCGCCAGCGCCGCTGGATGTGCCACCCGCAGCGCCGCTTGAGGCTGCGCCCCCGGCACCATTGCTGCCCGCGGCGCCGGCCGTGGGGGCCGCGACCGCTTCGCCATCGGACGCAGCCAGGAACCAGGCCAGTGCGACGGCTGCCGCCACCACACCGCCCGCTGCAAGGGCCCGGCCGCGGCGCATGCGTCAGTTGGCGTTGGCGGCCATGTCGGCGCGCACCTTGGACACCACGCCACCCCAGTTGCCGTTGGTGTAGTGGTTCAGTGCCTCGGCGTCGTCGCGGAACTTCACGTTGTGGTAGGCCCACTTGGCGGTGCCACCCTCGTTGGCCGCGGTGCCCAGTGTGAGGTCGTTGCAGAACCAGTCCGACGGGTTGCAGTACGCCCCGCCACCGCTGCCCGACACGCCGCCGGCCGAGTGGTAGGCCACGGCCTGGTCGTCCTGCCCGGGCAGCAGGCCCGACTGCACCGAGCCGTTGGAGCCCGCGTACATGTAGAACCACTTGGCGCGGGTCTGGTTGTGGTCGTACATGGCGCGCGCGGTGGCGGTCTTGAGGTCGGAGGTGAGCGGGTCCGACACGGCCCAGCTGCCCAGGTTGGCCAGCTCGCTGCCGCCCGCGGCGCCCGCGGCCACGTCCACCCACTTGATGTTCCAGCCGGTTTGCGTGGTGCCGTCGGAGTTGCTGCAGGTGCCGCTGGCGCTGGGCGTGGGCGTCTTCTTGTAGCGCGCGCTGCCGCCGTACAGCGACAGCGCATAGCCGATCTGCAGGTTGCCCGCGCTGTGGGCGGCGATGTAGCACCAGTTGCTGCCGGTGCAGTAGCAGTCCAGCGCATCGCGGATGCGGTAGTTCTGGTCGGAGATGCGGTTGAAGCCGTCCCAGTTGACCGACTTCTTGTTGACTCCGGCCGCGGTGCCCGCGGGGCCCCAGTAGGTGAAGTCCGCATGGTTGCCGGGCGTGCCATTGCCGTTGCGGCCGTTGATCCACAGCGAGTAGTTGGTGGCATAAACGGCGCCCGCCAGCCCGCCGATCAGCGCCACGGCGCCCCACATCGCCCATCGGGCGCGCACGCCCGTCCACACCTGAAATCCTGAACGCATCAAAGTCTCCTGAGATTGAATGTTTGATTTCCCGGTGTGCTGATTCGGCGGAATTGCAAAATAGAACGACCGTGCTTTTATTATTTGGATGGCGTCTGAAGTTCCGCCATGCGGAATAACCCGTGGTGTCTGCGCGCCGCAACGCGCCGCCCGCCTGCGGGCCGGCAGCCTGCCCCTTAAGATGCGCCCATGCCTACCCCTTCACGCTTCTGGGCCGACCTGAGCACCACCGATTTCGCGGCGCTGGACCCGGCCACCACCGTGGCCGTGCTGCCCGTCGCCGCCATCGAGCAGCATGGCCCGCACCTGCCGCTGAGCGTGGACCAGACCCTGGTGGACGGCGTGATTGCGGCGGCGCTGCCGCAGTTGCCGGTGGATCTGCCGGCGCTGTTTTTGCCCACCCAGGCCGTGGGCTACAGCCCCGAGCATGCGGCCTTTGCCGGCACGCTCACGCTGTCGTTCGAGACGGTGACCCGCACCTGGATCGAGCTGGGTGGATGCGTGGCCCGCGCCGGCCTGAAGAAGCTGGTGCTGTTCAACAGCCATGGCGGCCAGGTCAGCCTGATGGACGTGGTGGCGCGCGAACTGCGCAACCGCTGCGGCCTGCTGGTCTACAGCGCAAGCTGGTACAGCCTGCCGCTGGGCGCCGAGGTGGACGGCCTGTTCACTGCCGAAGAGCACCGCTTTGGCATCCATGCCGGCGAGATCGAAACCTCCATGATGCTGGCACTGCGCCCGCAGGGCGTGCGCATGGCGCAAGCGCAGGACTTTGCCTCGAGCTCGCAGGGGCGCGCGGCGCGCTACCCCGTGCTGGGCAACGGCAAGAGCGCCAAGCTCGGCTGGGCCATGCAGGACTACAACCCGGCCGGCGCCGTGGGCAACGCGGCCGCGGCCACGGCCGACAAGGGCCATCAGGTGGTGCAGGCCGCAGGGCGGCAACTGGCGGCGCTGCTGCAGGAGGTGTCGGCGCTGCCGCTGGCCACCGTGGCCGGCCCGCCCGCGGCAGGTTGTTGCTAATAAGCAAATCGCACGCGCTTTTACGCGAGTCTGTGCGATGGGTCACAGTGGTTTTCACGAGGCATGCCTAGACTGCATACAGGCAGAAAGGAGAGTCATCGTGATGCAAAAACCCGTAACCGTTCCCTCCACACCGGCCCGGCGCGCACCCGTGGCTCCCCGGACCCAGGCGCGTTTTGCGCTGTGGCCCTCGCGCGGCGTCACGCCAGCGGCCCGCCCTGCGCCGGTGGATCTGCGCGACCTCGACCAGCGCGTGCGCGAAACCGGCGAGTGGTAACGCTGTAGCGCTCTGATGCCGCCGCGCGCGGCTCAGGCCGGCGCGGCCACCGGATCGATGGCCCGCAGCAACTGACGCAGGCCGCCCACGGCGGCTTTCACATCCCCCATCTGCGCGCGCACGATCGCGCCGTCCACCGCCAGCGCGGCAGCCTCCGCCGCGGCCCGGCCCTCGGCTGTGGGGGGCAGCAGCCCGGCAATCACCTGTTCCATGTCCTGTTTGTGGCGCCTTGAAATGGCCCCGGCGTCGGGCAGCGCGCCACCGACCTCGGCCACCGAGTTGATGAAGGCACAGCCGCGAAAGGCCGGGTCGGCCAGCCATTCGGCCAGCGCCGGCGCCAGGGGCGACAGGCCGCCGCCCGGCACGGCGCCGTGGCGCCCCAGTGCATCCACAAACCAGGCCATCCAGCGCTCGTGCCGGTAGTCCAGAAAGGCACGCACCAGATCGTCCTTGGAGGCAAAGTGCCGGTAGAAGGTGAGCTTGGCCACGCCCGACTCGGCAATCAGCCGGTCCACGCCCGTGGCGCGGATGCCATCACGGTAGAACAGGTCGTGCGCGGTGACCAGAATCCGGTCGCGCGCGGGCAGGGTGGTGGCTTCCATGGAATGATTGTAGACAAGTCTGTCTACTTTGTGGCAAAGTAGACAGACTTGTCTACTTCAGAGGATTGCCATGGAAACCAAACCCCCGCTGCCGCCCTTCACGCTTGAAACCGCGACCCAGAAGGTGCGCATGGCCGAGGACGCCTGGAACTCACGCGACCCGGGCCGTGTGGTGCAGGTCTATACCGAGGACACCCGCTGGCGCAACCGCGCCGAGTTCCCCGTGGGGCGCGAGCAGGTGCGCGGCTTCCTGGAGCGCAAGTGGGCGCGCGAGCTCGACTACCGGTTGATCAAGGAGCTCTGGGCCTTCACCGGCAACCGCATTGCGGTGCGCTTTGCCTATGAGTGCCACGACGACTCGGGCCAGTGGTTTCGCAGCTATGGCAACGAGAACTGGGAATTCAACGAGCAGGGCCTGATGCAGCGGCGCTTCGCCAGCATCAATGATTTGCCCATCAAACCCGAAGACCGCAAGTTCCACTGGCCGCTGGGCCGGCGGCCTGACGAGCACCCGGGCTTGTCCGATCTGGGGCTGTAACGCACCAACTTGGCACGGCCATTGCATGCACCCAAACCATGCATGCCGACTCCCTGCAACTGCTGAATCCGCCCAGGCCAGCCACCGACCCGCTGTGGCAGCACCAGCTGGGGTTGCTGCTGGAGTCCACGGGCGAGGGCATTTTCGGCGTCGATCTGGATGGCCACTGCATGTTCATCAACCGGGCCGGCGCCCTGATGCTGGGCTTTGAGCCGGCCGAGGTGCTGGGCCTGAACATGCACGAGCTGACGCACCATTCCCACGCCGACGGCTCGCCCTACCCGGACACCGACTGCCCCATCTTCAACGCCTTCCGCCAGGGCCTGCCCTGCCGCATCGACACCGAGGTGTTCTGGCGCCGCGACCGCACCTCGTTTGCGGTGGAGTATTCGAGCCACGCCATCCTGGACGGCAGCCAGGTGCGCGGCGCGGTCATCACCTTTGTCGACATCACCGAACGCAAGCGCGCGGCCGATGCCCTGCAAAAAGCCAAGGACGAGCTCGAACTGCGCGTGGCCGGCCGCACGCGGGAGCTGTCGGTGGCGCTGGGCCAGTTGCGCGAGCTGGCGGCCTATTCCGAAGCGGTGCGCGAAGAAGAGCGCACCCGCATCGCGCGCGAGGTGCATGACGAATTGGGCAGCCTGCTGGTGGCGCTCAAGATGGATGTGAACTGGCTGGACAAGCGCCTGGGCGAGCAGCAGTCGCGCGACCCGGTGGCCGCGCAGGCCATGCGCGACCGGCTGCGCTGCAAGTGCCAGGGCATGAGCCAGCAGATCGAGAACGCGGTGGACAACGTGGGCCGCATCATCACCGACCTGCGTCCCAGCATCCTCGACCACCAGGGCCTGTGGGCAGCGCTCGAATGGCAGGCCCAGGAGTTTGTGCAGTCGGCCGAGCTCGACCTGGACTGGCACATGCAGGTCGAGCGCGCGCCCGATCTGCCCGAGCCGGCCGCCATGGCGGTGTTCCGCATCTTCCAGGAGATGCTGTCCAACGTGGGGCGGCACGCCCAGGCGGGGCGGGTGGAAATCCGCATCGAAGCCGACGGCGCCCAGCTCAGCGTGCGCGTGCGCGACGACGGCTGCGGCGCCCCGCCCGAGGCCTTCGAGGCCGCCACGGCCTACGGCGTGATGGGCATGCGCGAACGGGCCCGGCATTTTGGCGGGCAGCTCGAGATTGAGAGTCAAATCGGGCTGGGGTCCACGTTCCACCTGCGCATTCCGCTATCAAATGAGTAGCAAACTGATCCGCGTGCTGATTGGCGACGACCACCGCATCGTGCGTGAGGGCGTCAAGCAGGTGCTGGCCGATGCGCCCGACATCCAGGTGTGCGCCGAGGCCGTTCATGGCGACGATGTGCTGGCCACCGTGCAGGCCCTGCAGGGGGACCAGGCCCCGGATGTGGTGCTGCTGGACATCGCCATGCCGGGGCGCGACGGCCTGGAGGTGCTGCAGGAGCTGCGCAAGCGCTGGCCGGCCCTGCCGGTGCTCATGCTCAGCACCTACCCCGAGAAGCAGTACGCGGTGCGCTGCATCAAGCTGGGTGCCGCCGGCTACCTCAACAAGAGCGCCGATGCCGACGACATGGTGGCTGCCGTGCGCAAGGTGGCCGGGGGCGGCCTCTATGTGACGCCCGCCACCGCCGAAGCCCTGGCCAGCGCGCTGGGCGGCGCGTCGGCCAGGGCCGGGCCCGAGGCGCTCTCGCACCGCGAGCACCAGGTGTTCCGGCTGCTCACGGCCGGGCATTCGGTGAGCGAAATTGGTGCACAGCTCAATCTCGCGTCCAACACGGTCAGCACCTACCGCGCGCGCATCCTTGAAAAGACCGGCACCAAGAACGACGTGGAGCTCGCCCTGTACGCCGAACGCCATGCCAGAAGGCCGGGTCCGGGCTGAAACAGGCCGGGTTTGTAGGGCTGCCCCTACACCGCTTCAGTGAGCCTGCCGTCATTTGCGCACAGGCACGCGGCCAGGCCCAAACAGGCGCGCTGCTTGCAACGACGCTGCATCTTCCACAAAGAGGTGCACCATGTCCAAACTGCCCACGACGACCACCACCGCACGGCACGACCCCTATGACGCCGACCGCCCGCTGATGCTGCGTTGCAGCTGTGGCCAGAACCACAGTCCGCAGGAGCACCACGCGGCGCTGGCCGCGCAGGCTGAGGAAATGGCCAACAACCACCTCGAGGCCAGCCTGATGAAGGCGCTGTTCCCGGTGGACAGCGTGCGCCGCAACTTCCTCAAGGCCGTGGGCGCCAACACGGCGCGCGCGGCCATTGCCTCGGTGTTGCCGCTGGGTGCCCTGCAGGCCATGGCCCAGGACAAGGGCCCGCTGGAGAAGACCAACCTGAAGATCGGCTTCATTCCCATCACCTGTGCCACGCCGCTGATCATGGCGCACCCGCTGGGCTTCTACCAGAAGCAGGGCCTGAACGTGGACGTGGTCAAGACGGCAGGCTGGGCGCTGATCCGCGACAAGATGCTCAACAAGGAATACGACGCCACGCACTTCCTCAGCCCCATGCCGCTGGCGATTTCCATGGGCGCGGGCAGCAACCAGGTGCCCATGAACGTGGCCACCATCCAGAACACCAACGGCCAGGCCATCACGCTGGCCAACAAGCACAAGGACAAGCGCGACCCCAAGATGTGGAAGGGCTTCAAGTTTGCCGTGCCGTTCGAGTACAGCATGCACAACTTCCTGCTGCGCTACTACGTGGCCGAGCATGGCCTGAACCCCGACACCGACATCCAGATCCGCGTGGTGCCGCCGCCCGAGATGGTGGCCAACCTGCGCGCCGGCAACATCGACGGCTACCTGGGCCCGGATCCGTTCAACCAGCGCGCGGTGTACGAGGAAATCGGCTTCCTGCATGTGCTGACCAAGGACCTGTGGAACGGCCATCCCTGCTGCGCCTTTGGCACCAGCACGGAGTTCATCCAGAAGAACCCCAACACCTTTGCCGCGCTGTACCGCGCGGTGCTCACCGCGGCGGCCATGGCGCGCGACCCCAAGAACCGCGAGCTGATCGCCAAGGTGATCTCGCCCACCCAGTACCTGAACCAGCCCGAGACCGTGGTGGCGCAGGTGCTCACGGGCAAGTTTGCCGACGGCCTGGGCAACATCCGCACGGTGCCCGACCGCGCCGACTTCGACCCCATGCCCTGGCAGAGCATGGCGGTGTGGATGCTCACGCAGATGAAGCGCTGGGGCTATGTGAAGGGCGACATCAACTACAAGCAGATCGCCGAAAAGGTGTTCCTGCTGACCGACGCCAAGAAGCACATGAAGGAGCTGGACCAGAAAGTGCCCGATGGCGCCTACCCCAAGTTCACCATCATGGGCAAGGTGTTTGACCCGGCCAGGCCTGACGACTATGTCAAGAGCTTTGCCATCAGCAAGCAGGCCTGAGCATGACGTCCTCGCTCAACGTCAAGGCGACGCTGGTGTCGCTGCTGATCCTGGTGCTGACCGTCGGCCTCTGGTATGCCGCGACCCTGCCCAGGGCCGGCAGCGGCACGGCGGGCATGACCGCCGAGCAGATTGAATACCAGAAGATGCTGGGCAAGGACCCGGGCGCCGCCAAGACCGGCGGCTTTCCGACGCCGGCCCAGATGGGCGAGACCATCTGGAAGCATGTGTCCAACCCGGTCTATGACAACGGGCCCAACGACAAGGGCATCCTGATCCAGCTCGCCTATTCGCTGGGCCGCGTGGGGCTGGGTTTTTTGCTGGCCTGCATCGTGGCGGTGCCGCTGGGCTTTGTGATCGGCATGAGCCCGCTGCTCAGCCGGGCGTTCGACCCGTTCATCCAGGTGCTCAAGCCCATCAGCCCGCTGGCCTGGATGCCGCTGGCGCTGTACACCATCAAGGACTCGTCGGCCTCGGGCGTGTTCGTGATCTTCATCTGCTCGATCTGGCCGATGCTGATCAACACCGCGTTTGGCGTGGCCTCGGTGCGGCGCGACTGGCTCAACGTGGCCCTGACGCTGGAGGTGAGCCCGCTGCGCAAGGCGTTCCGCGTGATCCTGCCGGCGGCGGCGCCGACCATCCTGACTGGCATGCGCATCAGCATGAGCATTGCCTGGCTGGTGATTGTGGCGGCCGAGATGCTGGTGGGCGGCACCGGCATCGGCTACTTTGTGTGGAACGAGTGGAACAACCTGTCACTCACCAACGTGATCTTTGCCATTGGCGTGATCGGCGTGGTCGGCATGCTGCTTGACCTGGTGTTTGGCCAGCTGCAGAAGTGGGTGACCTATGTTGAGTGACGCAGGCGCCAGCGGCTGGAGCGAGGCCGAAACCAGCTGGGCCCGGGCCGAACCACCTTCCTTGCCCACCGCCCCCAAGAAAGACCCCGCCATGCAAGGCTTCCTCAAGATTGAAGGCCTGTCACGGGCCTTCAACCCGGCCAAACCGGTGTTTGCCGACGTGAGCTTCACGCTGGACCGCGGCGAGTTCGTCTGCATCATCGGCCACTCGGGCTGCGGCAAGACCACCATCCTCAATGTGCTGGCCGGGCTGGACACCGCCACCGGCGGCCATGTGTTCATGGACGGGCGCGAAGTGGCCGGCCCCAGCCTGGAGCGCGGCGTGGTGTTCCAGGGCCATGCGCTCATGCCCTGGCTCACGGTGCGCCGCAACATTGCCTTTGCCGTGGAGTCGCGCTGGCCCGAATGGAGCCGCGCGCAGGTCAACGAGCAGGTGGAAAAGTTCGTGGCCATGGTGGGCCTGTCGCCCGCCATCGACAAGAAGCCCTCGCAGCTGTCGGGTGGCATGAAGCAGCGCGTGGGCATTGCACGCGCCTTTGCCATCAGCCCCAAGATGCTGCTGCTGGACGAGCCCTTTGGCGCGCTGGACGCGTTGACGCGCGGCACCATTCAGGACGAACTCATGGCCATCGTGCGCGAGACGCAGCAGACGGTGTTCATGATCACCCACGACGTGGACGAGGCCATCCTGCTGGCCGACCGCATCCTGCTCATGAGCAATGGTTCGGAAGGTCCGGGTGGTTATGTGCCCGGCGGCATTGCCGAAACCGTGACCAACACCCTGCCGCGCGGCCGCAACCGTGCCGGCCTGCACCACCTACCGGGCTACTACGAGCTGCGCAACCACATCGTCGATTTCCTCGTCACCCGGGCCCGGGCTGGCGAACACTGAAACCATCCCCTCAATTCAAAAGGAGCCAACCATGAACCGCAACGACGTCACCGAAAAAATCATCACCGCCAAGGTGTCCAAGGGCATCACCTGGGAATCCGTGGCCAAGAAAGTAGGCCTGTCCAAGGAGTGGACCACCGCCGCCTGCCTGGGCCAGATGACGCTGGACGACAAGCAGTCCAAGATCATCGGCAAGATCTTCGGCCTCACGGCTGAAGAGCAGAAGTGGCTCAAGGTCGTGCCCTACAAGGGCTCGCTGCCCACCTCGGTGCCCACCGATCCGCTGATCTACCGCCTGTACGAGGTGGTCAGCGTCTATGGCACGACCATGAAAGAGCTGATTCATGAAGAATTCGGCGACGGCATCATGAGCGCCATCGATTTCTCCATGGACATCCAGCGCCAGGCCGACCCCAAGGGCGACCGCGTCAACATGGTGCTGTCGGGCAAGTTCCTGCCTTACAAGCAGTACTGATTTTTTTTGTCGCTCGCCGCTTCGCACCGGGCTGTGCGCGGCGGGGGCTCACACTGGGGCGGTGGGCGCTTTGCGCCCACTGCGCTGCGGTGCTCGGCACAGGGTCGCGCCGCGGAACTCGCTGCGTGCGCTTTGCGCACTCCGCTCAGACAACCGCGGCGAGCTAGATGACGAAGCGCGCTGCGCGCGCCGACCCTGCGCCTGCGCTCCTCGCCGCCCCAGAGATCGCCCCCGCCGCGCACAGCCCGGCGCGAAGCGGGGAAGTGGCGCTCAAACTGTGGGCGTGCCAACACTGTCGCGGCAAAGGCGTGTGCGCACACCCGGCAGCGCGCCTCTGAAGCGCCGAGCAGCACAGGGCTTGCGGCCTGCGCGCTTTGCGCGCTTCGTCAACTGACTCACCGCAGCTGTTTGAGCGAAGCGCGCAGCGCGTAGCGAGTTCTGCGGTGCGCCGCAAGCACGAGCAGCGCAGGGCAGTCGCCGCAGGCGACCGCTTCAGTGAAGCGTTGCCGGGTGTGCGCGCACGCCTTTGACGCGAGCGCACCAAAACTAGAATCCGGCATGCGCATCGAAACTCTTCGTCAACGCCTGCGCGCCCTGGGCGCCGGGCCTGCGCACGAGCATCGGGTGCTGCGCCTGTGGTCCCAGGCCCTGCCGCAGGACGCCGGCAAGAGGCGGCTCGAAGACTTCATGCCACGCCCGTTGCGTGAGGCGCTGCCAGCGCTCGGGGAAGAACTCGCGGGCCTGGCCCGGCTGCAATCCGAGCATCCGGGGCAGGACGGTTCGTCGCGCCTGCTGGTGGAACTGGCCGACGGCCAGACCGTGGAAAGCGTGCTGTTGCCGCGCGGTGGCCTGTGCGTGTCCACCCAGGTGGGGTGCGCGGTGGGCTGTGTGTTCTGCATGACCGGGCAGGGCGGCCTGGTGCGGCAGGTCAGCAGCGGCGAGATCGTGGCCCAGGTGGCGCTGGCGCGCCGCTTGCGCCCGGTCAGCAAGGTGGTGTTCATGGGCATGGGCGAGCCCGCGCACAACCTGGACAACGTGCTCGAAGCCATCGACCTGCTGGGCACGGCTGGCAACATTGGCCACAAGAACCTGGTGTTCTCCACCGTGGGTGACCCAAGGGTCTTTGAAAGGCTGCCGCTGGGCCCGGTCAAGCCCGCGCTGGCGCTTTCCTTGCATACCACCAAGCCCGGCTTGCGGGCCGAGCTGCTGCCCAGAGCGCCGCGCATGGCGCCCGATGAGTTGGTGGCGCTGGGCGAGGCCTATGCCCGCAGCACCGGCTACCCCATTCAGTACCAGTGGACGCTGCTGGATGGCGTCAACGATGGCGACGATGAGATCGAGGGCATCGTGGCGCTGCTCAAGGGCAAGTACGCGGTGATGAACCTGATCCCCTACAACACCGTGCCCGACCTGCCGTTCCGGCGCCCGGCCTGGGAACGGGCCGCGCTCATGGCGCGCCGCCTGCACCAGCAAGGCGTGCTGGCCAAGCTGCGGCAGTCGGCCGGACAGGATGTGGATGCGGGCTGCGGCCAGTTGCGGGCTCGCGCGGCGGCGCCCCGCCAGCGCGTGGTCCGCATCGCTGCAGCGGGCTGACGGGGCGGGGCTGGCGCTGCGCGCCTGCCTCTGGTCCGGGGACTTACTGGACCGGCACTTCCACTTCGCGGATCAAGCCGCCGCCGTTGACGCTGCCTTGCACCGTCCCCTGGCGGATGCGCAGCACGCAGGCGTCGCGGTCAGCAGGCGGCTGGGCGTTGCAGCGGGCCAGCGCGTTGGCTTCGTAGTCGGTGCTGCCGGTGGAGGCGAGGTCGCCCTTGCGGGCCTGGGCATAGGCGGCCCCGGCCTCGCGCAGGCAGGTGGCGCGGTCCTGCTGCGATTGCCCGCTGAGGCAGACGGCGCGTTCCTGCTGGTAGCGCTCCTGCGCGGCCGACGGCGCGCGCGTGCCCGCGGCGAACGCGGCGGACGTGCCCAGCGCGACAAGAGCAGTAGCGGCGAGGCCGCGGAGGATCAGTCGATTGGCTTGCATGGTGAACTCCTGGATGTCGTCAAATGACATGCTGCAAGCATCGTTGCGCGGGCCCGTGGAACCTGTGCGCGTGCTGCCAATCCAGGCGTAGGACGCTGCCCTCTTGCGTGTGGGAAGCGGGTTGACGTCGGGCGCCATGCCTTCTTACACTCGGTTACTGACTGGAGGTGGACATGGCTGGCATCAGCATTTCGAACCCCGTCGCCCAAGGACTGGACGGCGTCGCATTTTCTGGCGAGCGTGACGGTGTGACGCACAGCTTCGTGGTGTCGCGCGAGGCGCTCGAGGACGTGGCCTACGAGATGCTTGAAACACCCGAGGCCCTGCTGGCGGCCTTCGGCCAGCACCAGCAGGGCGTGGCCGACGCGGCCTGCCTCGCGCTGGACGCGGGCGCCACGGGCTCACCCGCCATCACGCTGGCTTCGCTGCTGTCCTAGGGCCTGGCGCAACGGGCGTAGGGGTCCAGCGCGCGCTGGTACACCTGCGTCTGCACGCCCATCAGGCCCAGCACCGAGTGGAAGTAGTTGTCGTGGGAGACCTGGGCATCGCCTTCCTTGCGCAGGCATTCGGTGCTCAGGCCGCTGCGCCGCGCAAAGCCCGTTGACAGCCAGGTGATCCAGGGCACGTGCTTCTGCACGTCGGGTGCAATGGCATAGGGCAGGCCATGCAGGTAGAGGTTGTTTTCGCCCAGCGACTCGCCATGGTCGGCCACATAGACCATGGCCGCGTCATAGCTGGACTCGCGCCCCTTGAGCCAGCCGATGGTCGAGGCCAGGAAGTGGTCGGTGTAGGCAATGGAGTTGTCATAGGCATTGACCACCTGCTCGCGGCTGCAGCGCTGCAGGTCCACGGTGCGGCACTCGGGCAGGAAGCGCTTGTAGGCCTCGGGCGAGCGCTGCCAGTAGGCCGGGCCGTGGCTGCCCATCTGGTGCAGCACCAGCACCACGCCACGCGCGCGGCGCTCGGCGGGCAGCGCCGCCAGCCGCTCGTCCAGGCCTTCCAGCATGATGCCGTCCAGGCATTCGCCGGTGGTGCAAAGCGCGGGGTTTTTGATATGGCTGGTATCGGCGTGGGGCACGCGTTCACAGGTGCCCTTGCAGCCCGACTGGTTGTCCAGCCACAGCACCGCCAGGCCTGCGCGCTGCAGCACGTCCAGCAGGCCTTCGTAATTGTGGGGCCGTGATTCAAAGTCGCTGCGGCCCAGGTGCGAGAACATGCACGGCACCGAGGCGGCCGTGCTGGTGCCGCACGACCAGGCGTTGCGCCAGCTCGCCACGTCTTCCCTGGCCAGCTCGGTGTTGGTGGGCCGGGCATAGCCGTTGAGGCTGAAGTTGCCGCTGCGCCCGGTCTCGCCCAGCACCAGCACCAGCAGCGGCGGCCGGGCGCCGGCCGGCGCCGGCGCGAGCCGGGCGTCCTGGCCGATCGCTTCCATGATGGATTCATCACGGCGCAGCGGCTGCGCGGCCAGGTAACCCAGTGCATACACCGAGTTGAGCGGGTTCATCAGGTAGCGCACCTGCTTGTGGTTGCGCATGGTCGAGGACAGCGGCTGGAAGCTTGCGAGCAACACTGCCACCAGCAGCGCGCTGGCGCCCAGCAGGCCCAGCAGGTTGTGCAGCAGCCGGCGTGGCCAGCGCCCGTAGTCCAGCGGGGTGCGCCAGACCACGGCCACCGGCAGCACACCCAGCACCAGCACCAGGGCCCCCAGGCGCAGGCTCAGCAGGTCGGCGGCCTCGGCCGGGTTGGTCTGCAGCACATTGACCATCATGGTCGCGTCGATCACCACGCGGTAGCTCAGCATGAAATGGGCGCCAAAGGCCGCGGCCAGCAGCAGGAAAGTGAGCGCCGGCTTGAGCGTCCAGCGCCAGGCCAGGAGGCACAGCAGGGCCATGAGCGCCAGCGCGATGATCAGCGACAGCGCAGCGCCAAAGGCCCAGCCGGCGGGGCTGTCCAGCAGCGCCAGCGTGCCCAGTTCGCGCCACAGGGCGCCGTTGGCGGCCGTGGCCATCCAGGCGCTGGCGAGGGTGATCAGCCACAGCGGGTTGCGCAGGTTCCAGTTCAGGGGGAGCTTCATTCCAGGATTTCCGTTTCAGCCAGCAGGTGGCGGCCTTCTGCCCAGGACCAGGCGCCATCCAGTGCCCAGGCCAGGCACCAGCATACCCAGCCGGTCCACAGAGTGTGACTCATGAAATGGGCGCCCCGCATCTGCTGCGACCAGCCGAGCGCCAGCCCGGCGGCCACAGCGGACAGGAGCCAGGCGCGCGCCAGGCGCGGCGCCCGCCCGCGAAAGGCGAAATAGCCGCCCGCAAAGGCGAAGCCGGCGGAGGCGTGGCCGGCCGGAAAGCAGCGGCCGGGGCCGCCATCGGTCAGTGCCAGTGCCCAGTGCGAGACGTAGTGCGCCACGCCGCCAAATTCGGCCAGGTCCCAGGGGCAGCTGGTGCGGTTGAACGATTTGAGGATGCTGATCAGCGCCACGGCCAGCAGCGTGGTGCTGGCCAGCTGCAGCCGGCGGTTGAAGGCGAGCCGCTTCAGCGGGCCCACCGGCCACCAGGCGCCCAGGCTCAGGCCCAGTGCCAGCGCCCAGGCCAGGCGCCGCCCGCCTTCATGGGCCACGTTCTCGAGCCACCAGTTGTCGTGCAGCGGGAAGCCGGCGGCGCCGCCAAACCAGTGCGCCATGGGCCGGTCCAGCCCCGAAAAATCCCAGGCCAGCAGAAGGAGCGTCAAGCCGGCCGTGGCCAGGGCCAGGTGCCTGGCGGAAGCGGTTTGCATGGACCCGAGCGTGCGCGCAGTGGCTTAAGTCCGCCTTAACGGCGCCGGCGCATCGCACAATGCAGGCATGCGCGTACTGGTGGTGGAAGACGACGAAGGGATTGCCGCAGGCCTGCAGGCCCATCTGCAGCCACTGGGCTGGGCCGTGGACCTGACCGACGGGGTGGCCGCGGGCTGGGCGGCCCTGTGCAGCGAGCCGTTCGATCTGGTCCTGCTGGACCTGGGCCTGCGCGACGGTGACGGCGCCACCTTGCTGCAGCGCCTGCGCGCGGCGCCCCCGGGCCTGCCCGCCCCCGAGACCCCGGTGCTGATCATGACCGCGCGCGACCAGGTGGCCTCGCGCATCGCCGCGCTGGACATGGGCGCCGACGACTATGTCACCAAGCCGTTTGACCCCGACGAACTGGCGGCCCGCATGCGGGCCCTGCACCGCCGCGCGGCCGGGCGGGCCCAGCCGGTGCTGGCATGCGGCGACCTGCGCATCGACCCCGCCGCCCGCACCGTGCTGCAGGACGGGCGGCCGGTGGTGCTGTCGGCGCGCGAATTCGGTGTGCTGCTGGCCCTGGTGGAAGTCCGCCCGAGGGTGCTGTCGCGCGCCCAGATCGAGGCCAAGCTGTACAACTGGGACCAGGCGCTGGACAGCAACGCCATCGAGGTCCATGTGCACCACCTGCGCCGCAAGCTGGGCGAAGGCGTGATCCGCACCCTGCGCGGCGTCGGCTACTTTGTGGCGGAGGACACCCCGTGAGCGCGGCCCCGTCCCTCACGCGCCACCTGCTGGCCTGGTCGCTGGGCGCGCTGGCGCTGGTCTGGCTGATCTTTGTGGTGGCCGGTTACCGCACGGGCAAGCACGAGGCCGACGAACTGACCGACGGCCACCTGGCCGGCGTGGCGGCGCTGATGCTGTCCACGCGCAATGACCACTTCTTCGAGCGCGAGGACCCGGCCGCGCTGGCCAACCAGCCCGACCTGCGCAGCCATGACTACCAGCAGTCGATCAGCGTGGTGGTGTGGGATGCCGCGGGCCGGCTGGTGACGCGCACCGGCGAGGCGCCCACGCCGGCATTCAGCGATGCCGAAGGCTATGAAACCCTGAAGCTTGGCAACCCGCCAAAGCCCTGGCGCAGCTTTGCGCGCTGGGACGGGCCGGACCACCAGCGCAAGGTCATGGTGCTGCTCAGCGTGCGCGAGCGCGATGACCTGGCCAGGGACATTGGCGAACAGGTGGTCGGGCCCGGCCTGTGGCTGCTGCCCGCCGTGGCACTGGTGCTGGGCCTGGCGATCCGCCGGGGCCTGCGGCCGCTGTATGACCTGTCGCGCGATGTGCATGCGCTGGACGTCCATGGCGACGCGCCGCTGCACCAGGCCCATCCCCAGGTCGAGTTCCAGGCCGTGGTGGACGCCATCAACCTGCTGGCCGCGCGCTACCACGCGGCGCTGGCGGGCGAGCGCGAGCTGGCCAACGAAATTGCGCACGAGCTGCGCACCCCGCTCGCGTCGCTCACGCTGCAGGCGCGGGTGCTGCGTGACGGTGGGGCGGGGGTGGACCGCGAGCAGGCGCTGCGCCGGCTGGAGAGCGACGCCCTGCGCGCGGGCCAGGTGCTGGCCGACCTGCTGGCGCTGGCGCGTGCCAGCCGCGCCGAGCTGGCCGGGTCCGCGCAGGCCCTGGACCTGGCCGAGCTGGCGCGCGAGGTCATGGCCAACTTTGCCCAGCCCGCGCTGGACAGCGGCCACGAGCTGGCTCTGGTCAGCCCCGGCCCGTTCCCCTTGACCGGCCACCCCGTGCTGCTCGCGCTGGCGGTGCGCAACCTGCTGGAGAACGCGCTGGCCCACACGCCGCGTGGCAGCCGGGTCGAGCTGCAACTTGATTCGCAGGCGCGCTGGCTCCAGGTCTGTGACGACGCAGGGCAGGATGCGAGCGGGGCGGGTGAACCCCCCAGCCCCTCGGGGAAGGCGGCGACCGCGCTGGGCCTGGGCCTGGGGCACCGGGTGGTGCGCAAGATCGCGGCGATACACGGCGCCGCGTTCACCCAGGTCACGCCGCCCGCGGGCTTCCATCGCTGCGACCGGCTGAGCTTCGCGCAGGCGCCTCAGGCGCAGGCGTCATACTCGCAGCCCTGAGAAAAGGAATTTCATGAGCGATTGGGCACAAGACATGGCGGCCGTGACCGCCGTGGCCGAGCAAAGGCAGGCCGCTGAGGCGGCCGCCGAACAACGATTTGACGCCATCCACGCCGAGGCCACCCAGGCCGGCCAGCTGGAGCAGGTGCACCAGACCCCCGAGTGCCGCGACTGGCTCGCCGCGCGCCACGCCACCGACGAGGCCTGGGGCAGCTGGGCCCAGCTGATGGACCGCAAGCCGGACACCCAGGCCGGCTAGATTGCTACGCTTTCAATAGCACAAAGTGGCCGCCAGTCCTGGACTCCAGGCCAATTTGACACTCAAGCGTAGGTGACCCAGTCCTTGTAGGGCGCCTCGTCGAGGTGCGGCAGGGTGTTGTAGGTCACCAGCATGTGGCGCTTGGGCGTGAAGGCAAATTCGGTCACGCTGCTGTTGCGGATGCGCAGGTTCAGCTCGATCGTGGTTTCGGGGCTGGTGCCCAGCACATGGCCCACGGCCGTGGAGATCGGCCCGCCGCTGCTCACCACCAGCACGTTCTTGCCATGGTGCTGCGTGCGCACGTGGTCCAGCGCACGGGTAATGCCGGCCACGAAATCGTTGTAGCTGGGCATGCCGCGCGGGCTCACCACGCCAGCCATCCACTGCGCCAGGCCGTCGCGCAGCAGCCGGAAGTGGTGGCGGTACATCTCGGGGGAGGTGGGCTTCTCGAGCTTGTGCGGGTGAATGGCGCTGATCACCGCCTCGCTGTCGTACTCGTTCAGGCCAGGCCACTGCAACACCTCGGCCTGCAGGCCCAGGCCCTGCGCGATGCCGTTGAAGGTCTCGGTGTGGCGGCGCAGCGTGCCGGTGATCACGGCGTCAAACGCCATGCCGCGCGCCGCGAAGTATTCACCCAGCCTCACGCTCTGCTGGTGGCCGAGCGTGCTGAGCTTGTCGTAGTCGTCTTCGCCAAATGAGGCCTGGCCGTGGCGCACGAGGTAGAGGTTTCCCATGCGTGCATTCTGGCGAGGCGCCGCGCTGCGCCAAGTCACCCCCGCGACCAATGGGCCCGTCGCTGTCTGGCGCGGGACACCAGGGCTTCAGGCGTTCCCGCCCGCCAGCACCCGCGCGAACACCTCGCTGTCCACATTGCCACCGCACAGGGTGATGCCCACGGCCTGGCCCTGCAGGCGTTCACGCTGCTGCATGGCCGCGGCCAGCGACGCGGCACCGGCGCCTTCAGCCACGTTGTGGGTGTCGGCAAACAGCACGCGCATGGCGTGCGCCACTTCGGCGTCGGTCACGGCCACCACCTCGTCGGCCTCGCGCAGCACCACGGCCAGTGACTGCGCATCAGGCACGCGGCAAGCCATGCCGTCGGCCAGCTGGGTCGTGACCGGCGCCTCGAGCAGCTTGCCGGCGCGAAACGAATCAAGGTAGGCCGTGGCATGGGCCGAGACCACGCCCACCAGCTTGCAGCGCGCGCCCGTGTGCGCCCGCGCCGCCGCTGCCGCGCAAAAGCCCGAGCCCTGGCCAATGGGCACGAACACCACGGCGGGCGCCTCGCCCGCGGCAAAGCTCTCGAAGAACTCCACCCAATAGGTCATGACGCCGCGGATCAGGTCACGGTGGAAGGACGGCACCATGTGCAGGCGCTGGGCTGCGGCCAGGCCGACCGCGTGCTCGCGCGCGGCCTGGAAGTCCTCGCCATGCGCCACCAGCGTGACGCCCAGCGCGCGCATGGCGGCATTCTTCTCCACCGAGTTGCCGTGCGGCACCACGATGGTGGCGGCCAGGCCGTGGCGGCGCGCCGCAAACCCCACCGACTGGCCGTGGTTGCCGCGCGTGGCGCTGATCACGCCGGGCAGCGCGGCGCCCGACTGGCGCAGCGCGTCGAAATAGGTCAGCCCGCCGCGCACCTTGAAGGCGCCGGCCGGCGTGTGGTTCTCGTGCTTGACCCAGGCCTTGAAGCCCAGGCGCTGCTGCAGCAGCGGCCAGGCGTATTGCGGCGTGGGCGGCATGGCCGCGTACACGGTGCGCTGGGCGGCCTGGACCTCGTCGCGGCTGAAGTTCATGTTTTCTCCGTGAAGGCAATGCGCACGGCCAGCGCCGCGAGCACGCTGCCCATGACGTAGCGCTGCGCGCGCAGCCAGCCTGCGCTGCGCGACAGGAAGGCCGTGAGCCGGCCGGCGCACAGGATGATGAGCACATTGATGCCGCCGCTCACCGCGATCTGCACCGCCCCCAGCGCCAGGCTTTGCAGCAGCACGCTGCCGCGTTCGGGGTGCAGGAACTGCGGAAAGAACGACAGGTAGAACATGGCCACCTTGGGGTTGAGCAGGTTGGTCAGAAAGCCCATGCGGAACAGCTTGCCCGGCGGGTCCACGGGCAGGGCGCGGGCCTCGAACGGCGCGCTGCCCCCGGGCTTGATGGCCTGCCAGGCCAGCCACAGCAGGTAGGCTGCGCCGGTCAGGCGGATCGCGTCAAACGCCACCGGCACGGCCGCCAGCAGCGCGGTCAGGCCCAGGGCCGCGGCCATCAGGTGCGCCACAAAGCCCAGCACCACGCCGGCCAGCGAGAGCAGGCCCGCGCGGCGGCCCTGTACCAGCGTGCGCGAGACGCAATAAATCATGTTCGGGCCGGGCGTGAGCACCAGCGCCAGCGCCGCCAGGGCGAACCAGCCGAGTTCGGTGAAGGTGAGCATGTCAGTTGCCGCCGGGCCGCCCCAAGGCGACTGAGGCCCCCTCGGGGGGCAGCGAAGCACACGAAGTGGCAAGCGTGGGGGTCATCATGTCAGTTGCCGCCGGGCCGCCCCAAGGCGACTGAGGCCCCCTCGGGGGGCAGCGAAGCACACGAAGTGGCAAGCGTGGGGGTCATGTCAGTTGCCGCCGGGCCGCCCCAAGGCGACTGAGGCCCCCTCGGGGGGCAGCGAAGCACACGAAGTGGCAAGCGTGGGGGTCATGTCAAAGACCTTTCGATTCGAGCGTGACCAGGCCGCGCGGCGTGCGCAGGGTGGCCACCAGGTTGGGGGCGCCGGGGCGCACGGTCACGCCCTGCAGGCCCACGGCGGTGTGGGCGGCCTGCAGGGCCTCGGCTTCGGGGTGGTGCACGGTGAACGACTGCAGTGTCACGCCCGATTCGGGCATGCCGCTGGCAGGGTGCATGTCGCCCCACTCGATCAGCGTGGGCAGGCCGCCGTGGAACAGGCGCTGGCCGTCGTCGCGCACCGTGATCTGCCACTGCAGCAGGCCGCGCGGCGTGTCGCGCGAGGCCGCCATGGCCGGGCCGCGGTCAATGCCCAGGGCCTCCAGCGCCGCCACCGCGGCGGCCACATCAGGCGTGTTGGCCACAAAGTGAACCAGTTGCGGGCCGTGCGTGGCCACCCGGGCCTGGACGTCGCCCTGATCCATGTCAAACCAGCGTTGAGTCCAGGAGGGGCGGGACTTCTCTGCTCCACTATTGATAGCAATGATCTCGAAGTAGGCACGCGGATAATCCACCGTGGCAACCCGGAACAGCCGGTTGTGCGTGCCCATCAGCGGGTGTTCGCCGCCCGGGCCGGGGGTGATGCCCAGGGTGCGTTCGCACCAGGCCACGCCGGTGCCCAGGTCGGGCGCCACCACCACGAGGTGGTCGATGCGGGAGGAAACAAGGCTCATAGCAGCACGCTCCCGTCCACGCAGGTGACCGAGTCACCGCCGATCCAGAGGTCGGCGCCCTTTTGCTCCACATGCACGCGGCCGGCGCGCGCCATGGCCGTGCCCTGGCTGGCGACGTAGCTTGAGGGCGCCAGGCCGGCGCCAATCAGCCATTGGGCGAGCGCGGCGTTCAGGCTGCCCGTGACCGGGTCTTCCGTGAGGCCGTTGTTGCCGGGAAAGAAGGCGCGCACTTCAAAGGCGATGCCGTCCTCGTCGGCGGTGGCGGGCCCGACCACGCCCACCTTGCCGCGCGGCCCAACCACGCCAATGTCCAGCCCCGCCAGCACGCTGCCGTCGGGTTTGAGTGCAAGCACCTGCTGCGCGGACCTGAGCATCACGCCGCGCCAGTTGGGGCCGTTGTCACACCAGGCATGGGCCACGATGTCGCCGCGCGCCACGCCCAGGCCGCGCGCGATCAGCGCCACGTCATCCTCGGCCAGCGGGCCGCTCTTGCGCAGCGGGGGCGCGGCGAAGGCCAGGCGGCCCCCATGGCGGCGCAGCTTGACCAGGCCAATCCCGCACTCCTGCACCACATGCTCGCCCGCGGGCCGGCCGCCGGCTTCCAGCCAGGCATGGCAGCTGCCCAGGGTGGGGTGGCCGGCAAACGGCAGTTCGCGGCCCGGGCAGAAGATGCGCACGCGGTAGTCGGCGCCGGCGGCGCGGCCTTCGTCAGTGGGCGGCAGCAGGAAGGTGGCCTCCGACAGGTTGGTCCAGTGGGTGAAGTGCTGCATGTCGTCCGTGCCCAGGCCGCTGCCGTCCAGTACCACGGCCAGCGGGTTGCCGCGGTAGGCCACGGCGGTGAACACATCGACTTGCTTGAACGCACGGGTTTTCATGGGGTTCTCTTTCAGGACAGGGGGAGGTCGAGCACGCCGCGCGAGGCGGGGTGGTCCAGCATCTGCTGGTACCAGCGCTCAAGATGCGGGCGCGGCGCCCTGGCCAGCGGCAGGCCCCACCAGCGGTGGATCTCGCAGGCCACGGGAATGTCGGCCATGGTCAGCGTGTCGCCCGCCATGAAGGGGCGGCGGGCCAGGTGGGCGTCCAGCAGGTCCAGCAGCGGCCCGGTGGCCGCCACCGAGGCGTCCACCCTGGCAGCGTCCACCTGGCCGCCGGGGCGCCGGACCAGCTGCACAAAGGCGTCGCGGCCCGCCGGGTTCAACGTGGTCTGCTGCCAGTCCATCCAGCGCTCGGCGTCAAAGCGCGCGGGCAGTCCTTCAGGGTAAAGCTGGCCGCTTGAATACCGGGCGCAGAGGTAGCGCACGATCACGTTGGACTCCCACAGCGTGAAGCCGTCGTCCTCGATCAGGGGCACCAGCGCGTTCGGGTTGCGTGCCAGGTAGTCGGGGCTGTGCACGATGCCAAACGGCCCGCCGGCGTCGGTGCGCTGGTGGGTCAGGCCCAGGGCCTGCACCGTCCAGACCACCTTGCGGACGTTGATCGAACTCAGGCGGCCCCAGACATGCAGCATGCTCAGCCTTCCCGCGATTCGCGGATCGCCGCGGCCAGCGCTGCCATGCCGGTGTTGATCTGGTCCACGCTGGCCGTGACAAAGCTCAGGCGCAGCGTGCGTGGGTCGGCGTTGTCGGCGTAGAAGGCGGCGCCGGGCACAAAGGCCACGCCCTTGTCCACGGCCCTGGGCAGCAGGTCCACCGCGTTCATGCCGGCGGGCAGCCGGGCCCACAGGAACATGCCGCCATCGGGGGTGTTCCATTGCACGTCCAGGCCCGCCATTTCCCTGGTGAGCGCGGCCAGCATCGCATCGCGCTGCGACTTGTACAGCGCGCGGATGGTGGGCACATGGCGGTCCAGGAAGCCGTGCTTCATGACCTCGGCCACCATGCGCTGGTTGAAGCCGGGGCTGTGCAGGTCGGCCGCCTGCTTGGCCTGCAGCAGCTTGGGGGCCACGGCCTTGGGCGCGATCACATAGCCCAGCCGCAGCCCGGGCGCCAGCACCTTGGAGAACGAGCCCATGTAGATGCAGCCCTCGGGGTTGCGCGCGGTCAGCGGCAGCGGCGGCGGGGCGTCGAACCACAGGTCGCCATAGGGGTTGTCCTCGATCAGGGGCAGGCCCAGCTCGGCCGCGCGCGCCGACAGCGCGGCGCGGCGCGCCTCGCTCATGGTGCGCCCGGTGGGGTTCTGGAAGTTGGGCAGCACGTAGAGGAAGCGCGCACCCGTGGCCTTGCGGGCCAGGTCGTCCACGTCCACGCCTTCGGCGTCGCTGGCCACGCTCACCACCTCGGGCTCCATGGGCGCAAAGGCCTGCAGCGCGCCCAGGTAGGTCGGGGTCTCGACGAGGATGCGGCTGCCGGCGTCGATCAGCACCTTGGCCACGAGGTCCAGGCCCTGCTGCGAGCCGGTGGTGATCAGCACCTGCGACGGGTCCACCATCCAGGGCAGCTGCGCGGCCACGGCCTCGCGCAGCGGTGCATAGCCCTCGCTGGCGGCGTACTGCAGCGCGGCCTGGCCGTCTTCGCGCAGCACCTTGGCGCAGGCCTCTGAAAAGGCGTCGATCGGAAAGGTCTTGGGCGAGGGCAGGCCCCCCGCAAAGCTGATGATGCCCGGGCGTTCGGTGACCTTGAGGATTTCGCGGATGACCGAGGGGTTCATCTTCTCGGCGCGGCGCGCCAGGGTCCAGTCGGTGGTTTTCAGGTCGTTGAGTTTCATGGTCGTACTCCAGTGGGGCGGGGTGATCTTGAATTCGGGGTGACATGGCCGAGCACGCCGTCCCCGTAGGAGCGGACGACCTCGGAAATGACGATGTGGAAGCCCTTGTACCAGCGCTGGTACTCGCGTTTGGCCTGCAGGTGCTGCGGGTGCTGGGAGAAAACTTTCAGCGCCTCAAGATCGCGCCAGTAGTAGGTGGCGTTGATCCGGGAGCGGTCTTCGGAATACCAGGTTTCCCGCCCCAGGTAGCCCGCGTTGGCCGCGGCGGCGGCTTCAATCTGCGCGTCCAGGGCGTGGAAGCGCTCGTCATAGGTGCCTGGCTCGAAGATGAAGGCAGCGGCGTACATCCAGGGGCTCCTAGTCCACGATGAAAAGGGTGGCGCCCTGCGGCGCGGTGGAACGATGGGGCTCGGCCTGGTCGGCCACCTGGTAGCTCATGCCGGGTGTGAGGGTGAAGCATCGGCCGTCCTGCAGTTCGGTATGAAGCTCACCGCTCAGGCACAGCAGGACATGGCCCTTGGTGCACCAGTGGTCCGAGACGTAGCCGGGCGTGTACTCCACCATGCGCACGCGCACATCGCCAAACTGCTGCGTGCGCCAGAAGGCCTGGCCGGCCTGCGCGCTCTTTTCCTCGCGCGGCACGCGGGCCCAGTCGGTGGTGCCAAAAGGGATGTCGTTGATCTTCATGCGGGGGCTCCTGGTGCGTGCACCGGCATCTTCTTGCCCGCGTACACGGTGGCGATCACGGCGATGGCGAAGACCAGCGTGACGCTGTCCAGCCGCTCGCCGGCCAGCGGCACGGCAAACAGCAGGCTCAAAAATGGCTGCACCAGCTGGATCTGGCTGACCCGCACCGCGCCCAGCGCCAGCGCGCGGTACCAGGCAAAAAAGCCGATCCACATGGAGAACAGCGCCACATAGGCAAAGCCCAGCCAGCTCATGGCCGCAATGGCCGACCAGTCGGCCGGCGCAAACAGCCAGGCCATGGGCACGGTCAGCGGCAGGCAGCTCACCAGCACCCAGCAGATCACCTGCTCAGCGCCCAGGCGCGGCGTGAGGCGCGCGCCGCCGATGTAGCCAAAGGCGCCCGTGGTCATGGCGATGATCAGGTAGATGTTGGCCACGCCCAGGTAGAAGCCGCCGGCGCGCCACACCATGTAGGCCAGCACCAGGCCGCTGCCCAGCACCGCGCAGGCCCAGAAGCCGGCCGAGGGGCGCTGGCGGAACCACAGCGCACCCAGCACGGCGGTGGACAGCGGCAGCAGCGCCGTGACCACCGCGCCATGGGTGCTGGGCACATGGCGCAGCGCCAGCGCGAGGAACAGCGGGAAACCCACGATCACGCCAAAGGCCGTCATGCCCACCAGCGGCCATTCAGACCTTTGCGGCACCCGCAGCCGGCCCCGGGCGCGCTGCCAGAGCAGGTAGGCCACCGACAGCACGCCGGCCACGGCCGCGCGCCCGAAGGTCACGAACCAGGGCGAGAGCTGCGGCGCGTCGGCGTGGCCCACGGCCAGCCGCGTCATGGGCAGCGTGGCGGCAAACAGCGTCACCCCCACCAGGCCCCAGAGCAGGGCCTCTTTTTCCCTGGCGGCATTCATACGCTGAGCATCCATAAAGCCGTGGCCACCAGCACCAGCGCCAGAGCGCGGTTGAACCACAGGAGGCGCTTGCCCAGCGCCAGCCACTGGCGCAGCAGCGAGCCCACCAGCGCATAGGTGAAGTTGCTGGTGAAGGCAAACAGCATCATCACGGCGCAGATGATGGCCAGCCGCTCGCCCGGGTTGGTCGCGGGCTGTCCGGCGGCGTTGACCACCCAGCCCGCGGTGAGCGTGAGCGCCAGCATCCAGGCCTTGATGTTGAGGAACTGCAGGCCCACGCCCTGCGAAAAGGTGACGTTCAGGCGCGAGGCATCCACCTGTGAGAGTTGGCCGGCGCCCGCCAGCTTCCAGGCCAGCCAGAGCATGTAGGCCACGCCGAACAGCTTGACCGCCCAGCGCAGCGCGGGCACGCCGGTGATGGCGGCGCCCAGGCCCAGGCCGGTGGCCAGCATCAGCAGGGTCCAGCCCGTGGGCACGGCCAGGCAGAAGCGCAGCGCGCGGCGCAGGCCGCCATTGGCTGCCAGCGCGGTGGACAGCGTGGTGTTGGGCCCCGGCGAAAAACTCATCGCGGTGCAAAACATCAGCAGGGCAGTCAGCTCGGAGGCACTCATGGTCAGGGCGGTGGCGGTGGGTGGTCTTGTCAGGTCACGGCATTCAATGTAATCTTCTGAACCAGTACACGACCAGTACAGACAAGCAGCGCAGTTCGTGATCTGTATTGGCTGCGATGACAGTACACGCAAGGATGCCCCGCCATGTTGATGAAGACCTCCGCGCAATCCCTGACCGAGCAGCTGAGCGAGCGCTTTGCCGAGCGCATCCGCACCCGGCTGCTGGCGCCGGGCGCGCGCCTGCCTTCGGTGCGCCAGTGCGCGCAGCAGCACGGCGTGAGCCCGTCCACCGTGGTGGCGGCGTACGACCAGTTGCTGGCCCAGGGCCTGGTCGAGGCCCGCAAGAACCGCGGCTTCTTTGTGCGGGAAATGCCGCCAGCCCGCGCCGAGTCTGCACAAGATGCTATTGAAACAGGAGCGGGCGAGGGGGCCGGCCTGGCCGCTGCGAACTGGAGCACCGCACACTGGATGGTGGCCCGGCGCGCCGCGGGCAGCGCGGCGCCGGTCAACGCCACGGCGCTGATCCGCGGCATGTTCCACAAGATCAGCAACAAGCCGCAGCCGGGCATGGGCGTGTTCCCGCCCGACTGGCTGGAGTCCACCTTCATGCCGGCCGCGGTGCGCAAGGTCACGGGCACCCGGGCCCTGCAGGATTTCTCGTCGCAGTACGGCGAGCCGCTGGGCGATGGCGGGCTGCGCCGCGTGCTGTCCAAGAAGCTGGCCACGCTGAGCGTGCACGCGCCGCCCGAGCACCTCATCACCACGGTGGGCGCCACGCATGCGCTGGACATCGTGAGCCGCACGCTGCTGCGCGCCGGCGACCCGGTGATGGTGGAAGAGCCCGGCTGGGCCGTGGAGTTTGCGCGGCTGGCGGCGCTGGGCATGCGCGTGCTGCCGGTGCCGCGCCGCGCCGACGGCCCCGACCTGGAGGTCATGGCGAAGTACTGCGAGATCCACCAGCCCAAGCTGTATGTGAGCGTGAGCGTGTTCCACAACCCCACAGGCTACTGCCTGTCGCCGGGCAGCGCGCACCGCATCCTGCAGCTGGCCAACCAGCACAACTTCCACATCGTCGAGGACGACACCTACAGCCACATCGCCCCCGAATATGCGACCCGCCTGACCGCGCTGGACGGGCTGCAGCGCACGATCTACGTGAGCGGCTTTGCCAAGATCCTCGCGCCCAACTGGCGCATCGGCTTTCTGGCCGCGCCGCCCGCGCTGGTGGAGCCGCTGCTGGACACCAAACTGCTGGCCACGCTGACCACCCCCGCGCTGCTGGAAAAGGCGCTGGCCCTGTGCATCGAGCAGGGCCAGCTGCGCCGCCACGCCGAGCGCATCCGCACCCGGCTGGACGCGGCGCGCGCGCGCAGCGTCAAGCTCGCGCTCAACGCGGGCTGCACGTTTGCGGCCGAGCCCGTGGGCCTGTTTGGCTGGGTCGACACCGGCGTGGACACCGACGCGCTGGCCCAGCGCATGCTCGACGAGGGCTACCTGCTCGCGCCGGGTGCGCTGTTCCATGCCGAGCGCAAGCCATCGACGCTGATGCGCATCAACTTCGCGACAACGCAGGACGCGGCGTTCTGGAAGGTTTACGGCAAGCTGCGCGCCGCAGTGGGCTGAGGGCGCGCGGTTTTCATGCGCTGCACGATCAGGTCGTGCAGCGTCCGCGCCGCGACCGACAGGCTGCTGTCGCTGCGGCGCACCACGTAGATGCGCCGCGTCAGCCCCGGCGCGGTGATCGGCCGGCGCGCCAGCGTGTCGCGCTCGAAATGAAACAGCGTCAACGCCGGAATGATGCTGATGCCGAGGCCCGCCTCCACCATGCCCATCACGGTGGCGAGCTGGTCCACCTCCAGCACGCTGTGGGCCTTGACCGGGTGCAGCGCCGCGTCCAGCGCCTGGCGCACGCTGCTGTTGCGCGACAGGTGGATCAGCGGGTGCCGGGCCAGCGCCTTCAGTGAAAGCTGCCTGGCGGTGGCCAGCGGGTGGTCGGCGCGGCACACCAGCCAGAAGCGGTCGGCGCACAGCAATTCGGTGGACAGGCCCGCCACGCCGGTGCCGGCGCTGGCCAGTGCAAAGTCGGCCTTGCCGCTGCGCACGAGGTCGATGCAGCCGTCCGACAGGATGTCGCTCAGGCCCAGTTCGATGCCGGGCCAGTTGGCGCGGAACTCGCTGAAGATGGCCGGCAGCCAGCCCGCTGCCAGGGAGGGCAGCGCCGCCACGTGGACCCGGCCCTTGCGCCGCTGCACGTGGTCGCGCAGGTCGGCCACGGCGGTGGCGAAGTCCCCCAGCAGCTGGCGCGCCGAGGGCTCGAACAGGCGGCCTTCGGCCGTGAGCTGCACGCTGCGGGTGTCGCGGTCGAACAGGCGGGCCTGCAGGCTGTCTTCCAGGCCGCGGATCAGCGCGCTGAAGGCCGGCTGCGACAGGTGGCAGGCCGCCGCCGCGCGGGTGAAGCTGCGCTCCTGCGCCAGCGTCACGAAAGCCGTCAGTTGCCGCGTCGAAAGCTGGGGGGTGCTCATGAATCTGGAATTCAGATCAATCAATGTGAATTTTCGATTTTACAGATCAGTTCGCTGTGCCTACAGTCGGCCTCGCCATGCCCTCCAACCCTTCCGCTTCCCTGCTGATTGGCTGCGCCGCCGGCTTCTCGGGCGACCGGGCCGACGCGGCCGGGCCCGTGGTGGATACGCTGGTCGCCCGCTGCGACCAGGCGGCCGGGCAGCGCGCCTTCCTGATCTTCGAGACCCTGGCCGAGCGCACCCTGGCGCTGGCCCAGCTGCGGCGCCGCGCCGACCCCGACGCCGGCTACGAGCCCCTGCTGGAGGAGATGCTGCGCCCGGTGCTGGCGCGATGCCTGATGCACGACGTGCGCATCGTCAGCAACTTCGGCGCCGCCCACCCGCGCGCGGCCGCCCGCTGCATCCAGGCGCTGGCGCTTGAGCTGGGGTTGCCCGCGCCACGCATCGCCGTGATCCAGGGCGACGACCTGTCGGGCCCGGACCACCGCGCGCTGCTGCGCGGCCAGCTCGGAGCCGAATGCATGGACGGCCTGCGCATCGTCAGCGCCAATGCCTATGTGGGCGCGCAGGCGATCGCCGACGCGCTGGATGCCGGCGCGCAGATCGTGGTGGCCGGCCGCGTGGCCGACCCGTCGCTGGCCGTGGGGCCGGCGCTGTCGCACTTTGGCTGGGCCCCCGACGACTGGGACCGCCTGGCCCGGGCCACCATGGCAGGGCACCTGCTCGAATGCGGTGCCCAGGTCTGCGGCGGCTACCACGCCGACCCCGGCTACAAGGACGTGCCGGACCTGCACGCCCTGGGCTACCCCATTGCCGAGATTGACGCCCAGGGCCATTGCGTCATCGGCAAGGCCCAAGGGACCGGCGGCGCGGTGACGCTGGCCAGCGTCAAGGAACAGCTGCTGTACGAGCTGCACGACCCGGCGGCCTACCTCACGCCCGATGTGGTGGCCGACATCAGCGAGGCCGAGGTGCAGTGGCTGGGGCCCGACCGCGTGGCGCTGCGCGGGGTGCGCGGCCATCCGCGGCCCCACAGCCTCAAGGTCAATGTCTGCCATGAAGGCGGCTGGCTGGCCGAGGGCGAGATTTCCTACGCCGGCGCCCGGGCCGAGGCGCGCGCGCGCCTGGCTGCCGACGTGTTGCGCCGGCGCCTGCCCGCGCTGGACCTGCGGGTGGACCTGATCGGTGTGACCAGCGTGCTGGGCGATGACGCGGGCCGCACGCTGGCGGCCCACGCCCCGGGGCAGGCGCGCGACGTGCGCCTGCGCGTGGCCGCTGCCCACACCAACCCTGCGCAGGCGCTGCGCCTCACGCGCGAAGTCACGGCGCTGTACACCTGCGGCCCCGCCGGCGGCGGCGGCGTGCGCACTGCTCTCACGCCGCGGCTGAACACGCTGTCGTGCCTGGTGCCGCGGGCGGCCGTGCCCTGCCATTTCGTGATGCTGGAGGCCGCGCCATGAGTTCCCTGACCGTGCCGCTGTACCGGCTGGCCCATGGGCGCACGGGCGACAAGGGCGACCGCTCCAACATCAGTGTCATTGCCTGGCACGAGGCGCTGTACCCGCTGCTGGTCGGGCAGGTCACCGAGGACGCGGTGGCCCGCCAGTTTGCGCTGCGCCAGCCGCGCAGCGTCAGGCGCTACCTGCTGCCGCGGCTGGGCGCGATGAATTTTGTGCTGGACGAGGTGCTGGACGGCGGCGTCAACGACGCGCTCAACCTCGACACGCATGGCAAGGCGCTTTCGTACCTGCTGCTGGACTTGCCGGTGGAGGTTCCGGCGCCGCTGCAGGCCTATCTCAAGGACTGATTCCCACTCAACCCACCCAAGGAGACAAAACCATGAAATTCCGTACCCGCCCCCTGTTGCTGGCCCTGGCCGCCGTGCTGGGCACCGCGCCGCTGCTGGCCTCGGCCCAGACCTTCCCCGACAAGCCCATCACCTTCGTGGTCCCGTTCGCCGCCGGCAGCGCGACCGACCAGCTCGCGCGCGTGATCGGCCAGGCCGTGGCCGCCGAGGCCAGGCAGTCCGTGGTGGTGGAGAACAAGGCCGGCGCCAGCGGCTTCATCGCCTCGCAGCAGGTGGCCAAGGCCGCCCCGGATGGCTACACGGTGATGATCACCACCAACACCACGCATGCCGCCAACGAGCACCTGTTCAAGAAGCTGCCCTACGACCCGGTCAAGGACTTTGCGCCGCTGACCGGCCTGGGCAAGGGAGGGCAGATCATGGTGGTCAACCCGTCCCTGCCGGTGAAGACGGTGGCCGACTTCATCGCGCTGGCCAAGAAGGAGCCCGGCAAGTACAGCTTTGGCAGCGGCAGCTCCTCCAGCCGCATGGCCGGTGAACTGCTGCAGCAGATGGCGGGCATCAAGCTGCTGCATGTGCCCTACAAGAGCAATCCGCTGGCCATCACCGACCTGCTGGGAGGCCAGATCAACATGATGATCACCGACACCGCGACCGGCCTGCCGCAGATCAAGGCCGGCAAGCTGCATGCGCTGGGCTTCTCTGGCAGCAAGCGCTCGGCGCTGGCGCCCGATGTTCCGACCATTGCCGAGGCAGGCGTGCCCGGCTATGAAATGGGCTACTGGTTTGCGGCCTACGCGCCGGCGGGCACGCCCGCGCCGGTGGTCAAGCGGCTCAATGAGCTGCTGGTCAAAGCCGTGCGCAGCGAATCGGCCCGCACGGCTTTCTATGGCCCCACCGGGACCGAGCCGTTCACCACGAGTCCGGATGAACTGGCGAAATTCCAGGCAGAGGAGTCACAGAAATGGGGCCGCATCGTCAAGGCCGCCGGCATCGAAGCCGAATAGCCTCAGAGCATCTCGTCGGGCGCGAACGGCCCGATCAGGTTGACCAGCAATTTCAGTCCGGTGCTGGCGTCGGGTTCTGACCGGGCGTCCTGGAAGGCGGCGCCTGGTGGAGCCTGCCAGAGCAGCCGGCCGTCTTGCTGCACGACGCGGTAGGCCCCGGTGGCCAGGGTGTCGTTGACCAGGGCAATGACCTTGCGCGCCAGCAGGCGGCTGCGCACCAGCAGGGCCACCTCGGTGTTCTGCAGCCGCGAGCGCAGGTCCAGGTTCATGGAGCCAATGGCCAGCAGGCTGTCGTCGGCGATCACCGCCTTGGAGTGCAGGCTGGCGCGCGAGCCCACGCTGCCTGTGCCGCTGGCGCCCGGGCGGCTGCTGCCGGTGGAGCCCAGGCCGCTGAAATTGCCCTGCTGGTTGGCACGCATTTCATGCAGTTCCACGCCCATGGCCAGCAGTGCGGGGCGGTAGCGCGCGTAGCCCGCGTGAGCGGCCGGCGCGTCGTTGGAGGCCAGCGAGTTGGTGAGCACGCGGATGGTCACGCCGCGCGCACGCAAGGCTTCAAAGCGTTTCATCATCTTCTCGCCCGGCACAAAGTAGGGCGAGATGATGAGCAGGTCATGCCGCGCCTGGTCCATCAGCGTGAGCATGCCGTCGATCACGGTGGCGCCCGCCTCAGCCGTGGTCGTGGTGGCGGCGGACGCCGTGGTTTTGGCCGTGGTGGTGTTGGCGGCCGTCATGGCGGCCGGATCGCCGGGGGCCGTGCCGGCGGGCTCGGGCACCTGTTCCTCGGGCGCGATCTTGCCGGGCTGGTCGGCCAGCAGCACCGAGGGCGCCCAGACCAGGGGCACCTGTTGGAGGTTCATGAGCCCTTCCAGGGCCAGGCTGGGCGTGACATCGGGCAGCACCGAGGTGCCGGCGGTGACGGAGGCCGTGGGGGTCAGGGCAGCGTTGGCGGCCGACCCGGCCATCGCTGCGGGAGCCGGCGCCGGTGGAGCAGGTGGCGCGGGCGGCTGCGGGGTGTCAGCCAGCGCTGCGTTGGGCGGCTGGCGCAGCGCATCGAGTTCAGCGCCCGACACCAGTGACTGAACGGGGTAGGCCTGCTCGTTGTTCCAGTAGCTGTCGAAGCTGGCCGACATGTCCGCCACGATGCGTCCGGCGGTCAGCACGTCGATGTCCACGAAGTTGCTGGTCTTGTCCTGGCCGAAATAGGCGTCGCCCAGGTTGCGCCCGCCAATGATGCCCAGCGCGTTGTCCGACAGGAACAGCTTGTTGTGCATGCGCTTTTGCAGCTGCGAAATCTCGTGCAGCGAGCCCAGCAGCCGGCCGAACAGCGAGGCCCGGTTGCCCGGCAGCGGGTTGAACAGGCGGATCTGCACGTTGGGCTCGAATGCCAGGCGCAGCACCTGGGCGTCGCGGCCCACGGTGTTCAGGTCGTCCAGCAGCAGCCGCACCCGCACGCCGCGCCGCGCGGCCTGGCGCAAGTGCTCCAGCAGGATTTCAGTGCTGCTGTCGGCGTGGATGGCGTAATACTGCAGGTCCAGCGTTTTCTGGGCGCCGTCGATCAGCGCCACCCGGGCGTTGAAGGCCAGGTCCTCGCTGTCCAGCAGGAAGAAGGCCGAGTCGCTGCGCGCGCGGGCCGCGGCCTTGCGCGCCGAGACCCACTGGCCCAGCAGGGTCGACCCGGGCGTGGCCAGCGCGTTGGAGACCGGCCGCTGCACGTCTGAGGGCAGGCTGGCACAGCCCGTGAGCAGGCCCACGACCACCAGGGCCAGGCCCGTCAGCCAGCGCCCGATGCCGGGGCGGGAGGGACGGGCAGGGCGAAGGGTGGGGTGTGACAGCATGTGGTGCCGACTGTAGCCCGCCGTGGCGATTCACGGGGCCGCCGGCCCGTCGGCCACGGGCGCGAACCCGTGACAGACAAATGCTTACAGTTGCAAACCGCAGTGGGTCAGGCGCCGCTGCCCAGCTGTTCCCAGCGTTCCAGGGCCGCCAGCAGCTCGTCGTCGATCTGGGCGCTGCGCGCCGCGAGCTGGGCGGCGCGGTCCGGCTCGCTGGCGTAGAGGCTGCCATCGGCCAAGGCCGCCTGCGCGGCTTTCTGCTCGCCTTCCAGCGCCTCAATGCGGGCCGGCAGGGTTTCCAGCTCGCGCTGCTCCTTGTAGCTCAACTTCTTTTTTGATAGCACCTGAGGGCCGGCTGGCGTGGACTCCAGGCCTTTTTGACTTGAAACCGGGGCGCGGACCGGGTTTTTGGCGGCCGCGCCGCCGCCCGCCAGCGACTGCGCGCGGCGCGACTGGGTCAGCCAGTCCTGCACGCCGCCTTCGTACTCGCGCCAGCGGCCGTCGCCCTCGAAGGCGATGGTGCTGGTGACCACGTTGTCCAGGAACGTGCGGTCGTGGCTCACGAGGAACACCGTGCCGTCGTAGCTCTGCAGCAGGTCTTCGAGCAGTTCCAGGGTGTCGATGTCCAGGTCGTTGGTGGGCTCGTCCAGCACCAGCACGTTGGCCGGACGGGCAAACAGGCGCGCCAGCAGCAGCCGGTTGCGCTCGCCGCCGCTCAGGGACCGCACCGGGGAGTTGGCGCGCGCCGGTGAGAACAGGAAGTCGCCCAGGTAGCTCTTGACGTGCTTGCGCTGGTTGCCGATCTCGATCCACTCGCTGCCGGGGCTGATGAAGTCTTCCAGCGTGGCGTCCAGGTTGAGCGCGTTGCGCATCTGGTCAAAGTAGGCCACCGTCACATTGGCGCCCAGGCGCACCGTGCCCCAGGGGCTGTGGCCGGGTTCGGGCCGGGGCGCGTCGGCGGGGGCCAGGTCGGGCTTGAGTTCCCCAAGGATCAGCTTGAGCAGGGTGGTCTTGCCCGCGCCGTTGGGGCCGAGCAGGCCGATCTTGTCGCCGCGCAGCACGGTGGCGGAGAAGTCGCGCACGATCACGCGCTCGTCGAAGCTCTTGCTCACATGCACCAGCTCGGACACCAGCTTGCCGCTGGCCGCGCCGCTGGCAATGTCCATGCTCACGCTGCCCACGGCCTCGCGCCGGGCCTCGCGCCGCGCGCGCAGCTCACCCAGCCGCACGATGCGGGCCTGGGCCCGGGTGCGGCGGGCCTCCACGCCCTTGCGGATCCAGATTTCCTCCTGGGCCAGCAGCTTGTCGGCGCGGGCGTTGATCACGGCCTCCTGCGCCATCTGCTCTTCCTTTTGCACCAGGTAGGCGGCAAAGTTGCCGGGGTAGGACAGCAGCTTGCCGCGGTCCAGCTCCACGATGCGCGTGGCCACGCGGTCCAGGAAGCTGCGGTCGTGGGTGATGGTGATGATGCTGCCCTTGAAGTCGACCAGCAGGCCCTCGAGCCATTCGATCGAGTCCAGGTCCAGGTGGTTGGTGGGTTCGTCCAGCAGCAGCACATCGGGCTGGGTGACCAGGGCCTGTGCCAGCGCCACGCGCTTTTTGGTGCCGCCGGACAGGTTGCCGATCAGCGCATCACGGTCCAGGTGCAGGCGGTGCAGGGTTTCTTCGACCCGCTGCTCCCAGTTCCAGCCGTCCTGCGCCTCGATCTGGCCCTGCAGCGCGTCCAGGTCGCCGTCGCCCTGGCTGTACTGGTCAATCAGGTCCTTGATCCCTGCCACGCCGGCGCTGGCCGCCATGAAAACCGTTGCGGCCGGGTCCAGCACCGGCTCCTGCGCCACATAGGCGATGCGAACGCCCTGTTGCACCTGGAGCGTGCCGTCGTCGGGCTTGTCGAGTCCGCCGAGGATTTTGAGCAGGGATGATTTGCCGGCACCGTTGCGCCCGATCAGCCCCACGCGCTCGGCGGCCTCCAGGGAGAAGTCGGTGTGGTCGAGCAGGGCCACGTGGCCAAAGGCCAGTTGCGCGTTGAGTAGGGTAATGAGTGCCATGGGAGTGCGGGATTATCCGGTGCCTTTCTGGAGCGCCACCCCTATCGCCTGCGAAAGCGCGTCGATATAGTCATCGGGACAAGGCCGCTGCCCGGCCAAGGAGACTTCTTTGGAGCTGCAAATCAATGGCAAACCGGTCCAGGCCGAGGTGGACCCCAACATGCCCCTGCTGTGGGTGCTGCGCGACGTGCTCCAGATGACAGGCACCAAATTTGGCTGTGGCGTGGCCGCCTGCGGCGCCTGCACGGTGCGGGTGGACGGGCAGGCGGTGCGGTCCTGCGTCACCCCGGTGTCCACGCTGGCGGGCAAGCGCATCCAGACCATCGAGGCCCTGGGCAGCCCCGGCAAACCCCATCCGCTGCAGGCCGCCTGGATCGCCGAGCAGGTGCCGCAGTGCGGCTATTGCCAGAGCGGCATGCTCATGGCCGCCGCCGCGCTCCTCGAGAAGAAGCCCCGGCCCACCGACGCCGACATTGACGAGGCCATGACCAATATCTGCCGCTGTGGCACCTACCAGCGGGTGCGCGCAGCCATCCGGCGCGCCGCCGGCCCGGGAGCGACCGCATGAGGCGCCGCACGTTGCTGCTCGCGGGCGCGGGGTCCCTGGGGGCGCTGGTGGTGGGCTGGAGCCTGCTGCCCCAGCGCTCCAGGCTGGGTTCGCCGGGCGCCATGCTCAAGAGCGGGGGTGACATTGCCCTGAACGGCTGGATCAAGATCGCGGCCGACGGCGCCGTGGTCATCGCCATGCCGCGCAGCGAGATGGGGCAGGGGGTGTATACCGCGCTGCCCATGCTGGCGGCCGAGGAGCTCGATGTGCCGCTGAGCCAGGTGCGCATCGAGCAGGCCGGCGCCGACACCATCTATGGCAATGTGGCCATGCAGATCGCGAGCCTGCCGTTTCATCCGCTGGAGTCCGAGGGCCGCGAGAAGCCCGCCAAGGTCAAGGCCGCCGAGTGGATGATCGGCAAGGTGGCGCGCGAGCTGGGCATCAATGCCACTGGCGGGTCATCCTCGGTCGCCGATGCCTGGGACGTGCTGCGCCTGGCGGCTGCCACCGCGCGGGCGTCGCTGGTCGGGGCGGCTTCGCTGCAGTGGAAACTGCCTGTGGCCGAACTCTCGGTCAAGAATGGCGTCATCTCCCATCCCTCGGGCCCTTCAGCGCCTTACAGCCAGATGGTGAAATTCGCGGCCGCCACGCCGCCGGGCAGCGTGAAGCTCAAGGACCGCAAGGACTGGAAGCTCATTGGCCAGCCCGCGCCGCGGCTGGACGTGCCCGCCAAGGTGGACGGAACCGCGCGGTTTGGGCTGGACGTGCGGCCCCAGGGCCTGCTGTTTGCCTCGGTGCGGCTGTGCCCCATGCTCGGCGGTGGCCCGGGGGCGGTCAACCCCAACGCCGCCCTGGCCATGCCTGGTGTGCTGCGGTTTGTGCGTCTTCCCGCCTATGCGGGGTCCACGGCCGGCTTTGCGGTGGTGGGCCAGACCACCTGGCATGCCCGCCAGGGTGCCCAAGCGGTGTCGGTGGAGTGGCAGCAGCGGCCGCTGGGGGCACTGGACAGCCGGCGCATCCAGAAGGCGCTGGAAGAAGCCGTGCGTACCGGCTCGGGGACGGTGTTTCATGAGCGGGGCGCGGTCGAGGCTGCCGCTAGCCAGGCCACGCGCAAGCTGGAGGCCTGGTACAGCGCGCCCTATCTGGCTCACGCCACCATGGAGCCCATGAACTGCACGGCACAGGTCAGGGATGGGGCGGTGGAAGTCTGGGCCCCGACCCAGGTGCCTCAGATGGCACAGGCCGTGGCCGCGCAGGTGGCCGGCGTACCGATTGAGAAGGTGACGCTGCATGTCACGCTGCTCGGCGGCGGATTCGGCCGCCGTCTGGAAGTCGACTCCGTGGCACAGGCCGTGCGCGTGGCCATGGACTGCGGCGGCGCGCCCGTGCAACTGGTGTGGCCGCGCGAAGAAGACACCCAGCACGACTTCTACCGACCCATGCATGTGGCGCAGCTGCGCGCGACCGTTGACGCCGCTGGCGGCGTGAGCAGCCTGCAGATCAAGTCCGCGGGCGATGCCATCACGCCGCGCTGGATAGGCCGCAACCTGCCAGCCCTGGCCGGCCCCGTCGACATGCCGGACAAGACCACGGCCGAGGGGCTGTTTGACCTGCCCTATGGCTTTGCGAACCAGCGCATGGAGCATGTGGCAACGCGCACGGGCGTGCCCGTGGGCTTCTGGCGCTCGGTGGGGCATTCCCACAACGCCTTCTTCTCTGAAAGCTTTGTGGATGAGCTGGCCGCAGAAACCCGCCAGGACCCTGTGGCATTCCGGCGCCAGTGGCTGGCGCATGCGCCGCGCTACCTGGCCGTGCTCGATCTGGCCGCAAGCAAGTCAGGCTGGGGCACTCTCTTGCCAACCGGGCGCGCGCGAGGCGTGGCGTTGCACGAGTCCTTTGGCTCCATCGTGGCGCAGGTCGCTGAGGTCTCGTTGCAGGACGGTCAACCGCGCGTGCACCGCGTGGTGTGCGCCGTGGACTGCGGAACGGTGGTCAACCCGGGCATCGTCCGCCAGCAAATGGAAGGCGCGGTCATCTTCGGGCTGACGGCGGCGCTGCACGGGAAGATCGACATCCATGAGGGTGCCGTGCAGCAGGCCAATTTCCCGACCTACCCCATGCTGAAGCTGGCGCAGGCCCCCCGGGTGGAGACGTGGTTGATTGCCAGCGAGCGCGAGCCTGGCGGGGTGGGCGAGCCCGGCGTTCCGCCGGTGGCGCCCGCAGTGGCGAATGCCCTCTATGCGCTGACCGGCCAGCGCCGCCGGGCATTGCCGCTGGTCTCTCCCGCGTGAGTCTCCGTGCGGCGGTTTCCTTGCGAATGCAAAGAATCTTTGGCGGTGCTTCAGGACCGGTGAAAAAGCCGTGCTATAGTCGCAGGCTCTGCTGAACAGGGCGTTGAAAAACACCCGGCGCGAAAGCGCCAAGGCCAGCAGATAAAAAGTTTTGAATGCGTTGACCGAAGCGAAAATTTCGGTATAGAATTCAAGGCTCTGCTGAAAACGAAGCGCAAGCAACGCAGCAGAAAAAAGGGAATCGAAAAGTTGACCGAAGCTAAAAAATCGGTATATAATTCGAGGCTCTGCTGAAAACGAAATGCAGTCGGTTTAAAGCCAAGCGTCAAGCAAAAGCGATAAACAAAAACGACAGCAAATCAAATCGGTAAAAACCCTAAAGTTTGACAGGTCTTTCAAAAACATGTCATAATTCGAGGCTCAGCTGATCGCAGCTAAGCAAGCAAAGCAAGACGCCAAGTCAAGCGATGCAAGGTTCGTTAAAAATCTACAGCCGATAAGCGTGGGCGTTTGAAGGCGATTGCCAAGTTCTTCGGAACTAAGTGCAATGCACTTTAAGCGCTCATGAAGTAAAAAAGATGTGAAATTCAGAAATGAAGTTCATGTCAATTCCAATTTATGAGTGGCCCCGCAAGGGGCAAAAAAATCAAGATCGAACTATAGAGTTTGATCCTGGCTCAGATTGAACGCTGGCGGAATGCTTTACACATGCAAGTCGAACGGCAGCACGGGGGCAACCCTGGTGGCGAGTGGCGAACGGGTGAGTAATACATCGGAACGTGCCCAGTCGTGGGGGATAACGTAGCGAAAGCTACGCTAATACCGCATACGATCTACGGATGAAAGCGGGGGATCGCAAGACCTCGCGCGATTGGAGCGGCCGATGGCAGATTAGGTAGTTGGTGGGGTAAAGGCTCACCAAGCCTGCGATCTGTAGCTGGTCTGAGAGGACGACCAGCCACACTGGAACTGAGACACGGTCCAGACTCCTACGGGAGGCAGCAGTGGGGAATTTTGGACAATGGGCGAAAGCCTGATCCAGCCATTCCGCGTGCAGGATGAAGGCCCTCGGGTTGTAAACTGCTTTTGTACGGAACGAAAAGGCTCTTTCTAATACAAGGAGCTCATGACGGTACCGTAAGAATAAGCACCGGCTAACTACGTGCCAGCAGCCGCGGTAATACGTAGGGTGCAAGCGTTAATCGGAATTACTGGGCGTAAAGCGTGCGCAGGCGGTGATGTAAGACAGTTGTGAAATCCCCGGGCTCAACCTGGGAACTGCATCTGTGACTGCATCGCTGGAGTGCGGCAGAGGGGGATGGAATTCCGCGTGTAGCAGTGAAATGCGTAGATATGCGGAGGAACACCGATGGCGAAGGCAATCCCCTGGGCCTGCACTGACGCTCATGCACGAAAGCGTGGGGAGCAAACAGGATTAGATACCCTGGTAGTCCACGCCCTAAACGATGTCAACTGGTTGTTGGGTCTTCACTGACTCAGTAACGAAGCTAACGCGTGAAGTTGACCGCCTGGGGAGTACGGCCGCAAGGTTGAAACTCAAAGGAATTGACGGGGACCCGCACAAGCGGTGGATGATGTGGTTTAATTCGATGCAACGCGAAAAACCTTACCCACCTTTGACATGTACGGAATTTTCCAGAGATGGATTAGTGCTCGAAAGAGAACCGTAACACAGGTGCTGCATGGCTGTCGTCAGCTCGTGTCGTGAGATGTTGGGTTAAGTCCCGCAACGAGCGCAACCCTTGTCATTAGTTGCTACATTCAGTTGGGCACTCTAATGAGACTGCCGGTGACAAACCGGAGGAAGGTGGGGATGACGTCAAGTCCTCATGGCCCTTATAGGTGGGGCTACACACGTCATACAATGGCTGGTACAGAGGGTTGCCAACCCGCGAGGGGGAGCTAATCCCATAAAACCAGTCGTAGTCCGGATCGCAGTCTGCAACTCGACTGCGTGAAGTCGGAATCGCTAGTAATCGCGGATCAGAATGTCGCGGTGAATACGTTCCCGGGTCTTGTACACACCGCCCGTCACACCATGGGAGCGGGTTCTGCCAGAAGTAGGTAGCCTAACCGTAAGGAGGGCGCTTACCACGGCAGGGTTCGTGACTGGGGTGAAGTCGTAACAAGGTAGCCGTATCGGAAGGTGCGGCTGGATCACCTCCTTTCTGGAAACTGCAATCAAATTTAAACGCCCACACTTATCGGTTGTTGGAAGAATGTCGCCGACGACTCAGGCTTCTGCCTGGGTGCAAGCGACCGGCTCGGGTCTGTAGCTCAGTTGGTTAGAGCACCGTCTTGATAAGGCGGGGGTCGTTGGTTCGAGACCAACCAGACCCACCATTCCTTCATCCAAACCTTGGGGGATTAGCTCAGCTGGGAGAGCACCTGCTTTGCAAGCAGGGGGTCGTCGGTTCGATCCCGTCATCCTCCACCAACTTCATCGCGTCAACACTCAACACCAAAGCGGCTTCTATATCTCAAGCGAAAGCAAAAGATGGTGAGGCTTCTTTGTTGTTGATCGGTATCTATCGATCAATCGGCTGTTCTTTAAAAATTCATAGAGTCGAATCAGCGTTGCTAGCGGAAACTGTACATTCGTAAAGGTTTAGTGCAGACCGTGCCGCTAGCGACATAAATTTTTTGATTGCGTCAAAAGAAACTTCAATTTCGAGTCAAATCGATATTTGAAGACGGCATAACGCGCCAGGTGAAAGACCTGGTGATTCCTTGATTGACTTTGCTTCTCGTGAGAGGCGTCAAAGTTATAGGGTCAAGTGAATAAGAGCATGTGGTGGATGCCTTGGCGATGATAGGCGACGAAGGACGTGATAGCCTGCGATAAGCTTCGGGGAGCTGGCAAATTAGCTTTGATCCGGAGATTTCCGAATGGGGAAACCCACCGAAAGGTATCGCATGATGAATACATAGTCATGCGAGGCGAACCGGGTGAACTGAAACATCTCAGTAGCTCGAGGAAAAGACATCAACCGAGATTCCGAAAGTAGTGGCGAGCGAAATCGGAACAGCCTGTTAGTGATAGCACAAGACTTAACGGAACGACTTGGAAAGGTCGGCCATAGCGGGTGATAGCCCCGTACGTGAAAAGACCTGTGTGGTACTGAGCTAACGAAAAGTAGGGCGGGACACGTGAAATCCTGTCTGAATATGGGGGGACCATCCTCCAAGGCTAAATACTCATCATCGACCGATAGTGAACTAGTACCGTGAGGGAAAGGCGAAAAGAACCCCGGGAGGGGAGTGAAATAGATCCTGAAACCGCATGCTTACAAAAAGTAGGAGCCCGCAAGGGTGACTGCGTACCTTTTGTATAATGGGTCAGCGACTTACATTCAGTGGCAAGGTTAACCGAATAGGGTAGCCGTAGAGAAATCGAGTCCGAATAGGGCGTCCAGTCGCTGGGTGTAGACCCGAAACCAAGTGATCTATCCATGGCCAGGATGAAGGTGCCGTAACAGGTACTGGAGGTCCGAACCGACTAGTGTTGCAAAACTAGCGGATGAGCTGTGGATAGGGGTGAAAGGCTAAACAAACTTGGAAATAGCTGGTTCTCTCCGAAAACTATTTAGGTAGTGCCTCAAGTATTACCATCGGGGGTAGAGCACTGTTTTGGCTAGGGGGTCATGGCGACTTACCAAACCAAGGCAAACTCCGAATACCGATGAGTACAGCTTGGGAGACAGAGCACCGGGTGCTAACGTCCGGACTCAAGAGGGAAACAACCCAGACCGCCAGCTAAGGTCCCTAAAATTGGCTAAGTGGGAAACGAAGTGGGAAGGCTAAAACAGTCAGGATGTTGGCTTAGAAGCAGCCATCATTTAAAGAAAGCGTAATAGCTCACTGATCGAGTCGTCCTGCGCGGAAGATGTAACGGGGCTAAGCCAGTTACCGAAGCTGCGGATTTGCAATTTATTGCAAGTGGTAGGAGAGCGTTCTGTAAGCCTGTGAAGGTGCGTTGTAAAGCGTGCTGGAGGTATCAGAAGTGCGAATGCTGACATGAGTAGCGTTAAAGGGGGTGAAAAGCCCCCTCGCCGTAAGCGCAAGGTTTTCTACGCAACGTTCATCGGCGTAGAGTGAGTCGGCCCCTAAGGCGAGGCAGAGATGCGTAGTTGATGGGAAACAGGTCAATATTCCTGTACCGATGTGTAGTGCGATGTGGGGACGGAGAAGGTTAACTCAGCCAACTGTTGGATATGTTGGTTCAAGCCTGTAGTCGTGCCTGGTAGGTAAATCCGCCGGGCTTAGATGAGGGGTGATAACGAGGCTGCTTGCAGTCGAAGTGAGTGATACCCTGCTTCCAGGAAAAGCCACTAAGCTTCAGCTACACACGACCGTACCGCAAACCGACACTGGTGCGCGAGATGAGTATTCTAAGGCGCTTGAGAGAACTCAGGAGAAGGAACTCGGCAAATTGACACCGTAACTTCGGAAGAAGGTGTGCCTTTAGTAGGTGAAGTCCCTGCGGATGGAGCCCAATGAGGTTGCAAAAAATCGGTGGCTGCGACTGTTTAATAAAAACACAGCACTCTGCAAACACGAAAGTGGACGTATAGGGTGTGACGCCTGCCCGGTGCTGGAAGATTAAATGATGGGGTGCAAGCTCTTGATTGAAGTCCCAGTAAACGGCGGCCGTAACTATAACGGTCCTAAGGTAGCGAAATTCCTTGTCGGGTAAGTTCCGACCTGCACGAATGGCGTAACGATGGCCACACTGTCTCCTCCTGAGACTCAGCGAAGTTGAAATGTTTGTGATGATGCAATCTCCCCGCGGAAAGACGGAAAGACCCCATGAACCTTTACTGTAGCTTTGTATTGGACTTTGAACAGATCTGTGTAGGATAGGTGGGAGGCTTTGAAGCGGTGCCGCTAGGTATCGTGGAGCCAACGTTGAAATACCACCCTGGTGTGTTTGAGGTTCTAACCTAGGTCCATTATCTGGATCGGGGACAGTGCATGGTAGGCAGTTTGACTGGGGCGGTCTCCTCCCAAAGTGTAACGGAGGAGTTCGAAGGTACGCTAGTTACGGTCGGACATCGTGACGATAGTGCAATGGCATAAGCGTGCTTAACTGCGAGACTGACAAGTCGAGCAGATGCGAAAGCAGGACATAGTGATCCGGTGGTTCTGTATGGAAGGGCCATCGCTCAACGGATAAAAGGTACTCTGGGGATAACAGGCTGATACCGCCCAAGAGTTCATATCGACGGCGGTGTTTGGCACCTCGATGTCGGCTCATCTCATCCTGGGGCTGTAGCCGGTCCCAAGGGTATGGCTGTTCGCCATTTAAAGAGGTACGTGAGCTGGGTTTAAAACGTCGTGAGACAGTTTGGTCCCTATCTTCCGTGGGCGCTGCAGATTTGAGGAAGCCTGCTCCTAGTACGAGAGGACCGGAGTGGACACACCTCTGGTGTATCGGTTGTCACGCCAGTGGCATTGCCGAGTAGCTATGTGTGGAAGAGATAACCGCTGAAAGCATCTAAGCGGGAAACTCGTTTCAAGATGAGATCTGCCGGGGCCTTGAGCCCCCTAAAGAGTCGTTCAAGACCAGGACGTTGATAGGTCAGGTGTGGAAGCGCAGTAATGCGTTAAGCTAACTGATACTAATTGCTCGTGCGGCTTGACCCTATAACTTTGATCAGTCTGATCAAGGTGTTATGCCAAGTTGACGCATTCAAAATAAGCTGATTCCAAACTCTATGAATTCGTTGTCTTGATCAGGTGATCAAGATGGCAACAAGTTATGCCTGATGACCATAGCGAGGTGGTCCCACTCCTTCCCATCCCGAACAGGACAGTGAAACGCCTCAGCGCCGATGATAGTGCGGGTTCCCGTGTGAAAGTAGGACATTGTCAGGCTCTTACAGCCCGAAAAGCCCAGCAGGAAACTGCTGGGCTTTTCTCTTTGCGGCGCCGGATTTGTGTAGCCCGTTCAGTTGGAAACAACGCCGTCATGATGGTGCGCCGCCCCTCCTTGAACCAGTTCCGACACCAGTCGCCTTATCCATTCGTTCGGGCTGCTGTCTGTGAAGTGGCGTGCATGCACCAACTGGAAGTAGCGCGTCAGCGTGGCCCATTCCGCCAGGTCTTCAAACTTCATTTGTCCCGCCTCGAGCAGCTTGAACTTCAGAAGGACTTTGGCAGCGTGCCGCGCATGCGCTTCAGGATCCTTCTGGAATCGTGCAAGACGTTGCCGGGCGCGACCCAACGATGCGGCAACATCGATGAAGACAGGGCCATGCCCGGGAATGACGGTCAGTGGCTCCAGTGATTCGATGAGGTCCAGCGTGGCGGCAACCTCGTCGAATGCCTCGACCCCCTCCAGTTCCTGAAAAACAACACCGAAACCATTGCCCCACAGCGCGTCCGCCGAGATCAGCGTGCGCGTAACTGGTTCGAAGAGAATGATGGAATTCGGATCATGTCCTGGCGCACTGTGAATCTGCCAGCGCAGATCACCCAGAAGGACTTCCTGCCCGCTCTCGAGCAGTCCATCGAACCGGAACCGGGGGCAGAATTGACCCGTAGGCGCGTAAGTCAGCGCATCGGGGTCCCAGTCACGAACCTGCGCGCTGAGTCCGGGCGGAATCAAGGTCTTCATGCGGGGGTATCGCGCCTGCAGCGCCGCATTGCCCCCGCAGTGATCACTGTGCAAATGGGTATTGGCCAGTAAAGCGAGAGGAGCTCCATCGAGCTCTTGGTCGATCAACGCGAGGGTCTGCTCCTGGTGAGTCCAGTAGCCCGTGTCCACCACCGCTGTCACGCTTCCGCGGAACACGATGTTGTTGGCGGACAGCCAACCGCGCTCCAGCACGCTGACCCCCCGAGGCAGATCGCCGGGAGAATTCATGACCCGGCTCCAGAACGAGGCACTCGGGTGCCGAACACCTCGCTATTTGCCCGCACGCAACTCGCGGCGGAGAATCTTGCCCACGTTGGTCTTCGGCAGGTCATCGCGGAACTCGACATATTTAGGGACCTTGTATCCCGTCAGATTCTGCCTGCAGTACTTGGCAACATCGTCTTCGGTCAGCATGGGGTCGTTCTTTACGACAAAAACCTTGATTGCTTCGCCCTGCTTGTCGTCGGCAATGCCGATGGCTGCGCACTCCACGACGCCCGGGCACATGGAGATGACGTTTTCCAGTTCGTTGGGGAACACATTGAACCCGCTCACCAGGATCATGTCTTTCTTGCGGTCAACGATGCGGGTGTAGCCCCGCTCGTCCATGACCCCGATGTCGCCGGTGCGCATGAAACCGTCGGCTGTGAAGGCCTTGGCGTTTTCCTCAGGCTGGTTGTAGTACCCGGTCATGACGTTGGGGCCCAGGATGCAGATTTCCCCGGGCTCCCCTTGCGGCACGGAATTGCCGTCATCGTCCTTGATCGCGATCTGAATGCCTGGCAAGGGCAGGCCAATGGTTCCACTGAACTCCTTGCTGGTCACCGGGTTGTTGGTCCCGATGGCGCAGGTTTCACTCATGCCCCAGCCTTCCACCATGGGGCACCCGGTCACCTCCTGCCAATGGCGGGCCGTGCCCTCGGAAGCCGCCATGCCTCCGGCCTGTGACACGCACAGACCCGAAAAGTCGATGGATTTGAACTGCGGATGCTGCAGCAGGGCATTGAACAGCGTGTTGACCGCCGGCAGCATGTGAAACGGGCGCTTTTTCAGCACTTCGATGAATTTCCCGAAGTCCCTGGGGTTGGGAATCAGGGTCAGATGCGAGCCCCAGCGAATCGCCAGCAGGCTCAGCGTCAGGGCAAAGATGTGATACAGGGGCAGCGCGGCGATGCTGTTGGTCTTGCTCACGTCGCCCACACGTTTCAATGCCGGCGTGAACCAGGCCTCTGCCTGCAGGATGGCGGCGACGATGTTCCGGTGGGTTAGCACCGCCCCCTTGGACAGTCCCGTGGTCCCGCCTGTGTATTGCAGAAACGCCGTGGAATCCAGCGTGGCCTGGCTCGGCTTGAGCTGCCCCGCGGTGCCGTCTGCAATGGCCCGATTGAAGGGCGTGACAGTTCTTCCCCCCGTGAGGGGCAGCCGGTAGGCCGGCACCATCTTGGCAAGATGCCTGACCGCAAATGTGATCCAGGTGCCAAACCAGAATCCCAGCAGATCCCCCATCGAGGCAACCACGACATGCTTGATGGGGGTTTTGTCGATGACTTCTTCGAGCGTGCTGGCGAAATTCTCCAGAATGACAATGGTTGTGGCGCCAGAGTCTCGCAGCTGGTGCTCGAGTTCACGGGCGGTGTAGAGGGGGTTGACGTTTACGCAGGTGTAGCCGGCCCTCAGAATGCCCGCCATGGTCACGGCGAACTGCGGGATATTGGGCAACATGATCGCGACGCGGGCTCCGGGTTCCAGGCCCAGACCCTGCAACCAGACGCCCAGAGCGCTCGAAAGATCGTCCAGCTCCCCATAGGACATCCACCGATCCATGCACACGGAAAACGGGCTCGACGCGTTCTTTCTGAAGGACTCTTCCAGAAGGTGGGTGAGGGAGCGGTATTGCTCCGGGTTGATGTCATGCGGTACGCCCGCGGGGTAGCTGTTGAGCCAGATCTTTTCCATGAAAACTCCTTCTTGGCCCGATTGTCAAAGTAGTGGGGGTGTTGCGGCTACCGGGCAAGTCCTAGGAGATGCTGCAGTCGGGTCTCGCAAGCGACAGGCGAGGCATCAAACAACATCTCGATCAGCTGGCGTTCGCGTTCCTCGATGATGGCAAGAAAGGCCTTGGCGCTTTCCCGGCGGCGGGCCATGCGTGCAAACGTCTCAAAACCAGCCTCGAGAAATCGCTGCAATGAATCCAGACCCGCCGCCGAGGCCGGGCCCCGCATCATCCGCAGCATCAATCCCAACCCCGGCGTGCGGGTCAGTCTGGCCATCTCGTTGCCAATGCCCAGCACGGTGACCAACTGGCGGTCGCGATCGTCACGCCGGCCCACCTCGCGCCATGCCTGGACATAGCGGCGGGCCGGCGGGTCACCCGGCTGGGCGGCGGCCAGCCAGGCGCAGCCCATGCGATGGTCCAGTTCCTCGGTCAGCGCGTGCAGCTCTGCCAGTGCGACAGCGGTTTGCACCACCTGAGCCGGAAAGAAAGTCTGCATGGCGCCTGCGATCCGGGAAAACTGGGCGTCGCGCTCCGCGTAATCCTTGTCGCTGTACAGCTCATCGAGAAAGAAGCGGGCCGCGGCCGCGTGTTCTCCCCCGCTGAGCATGTCGGCGTAACTTCCACCAAATCGCCGGGCCTGAAGGCCCTTGACCTCCCTGACCGCCGCGGCCAGCGCTGGCGCGCGGTCACACTCCACCCGCAGCGTCGAAACCTGCTGCACCGCATGGCGGATTCTCTGGGCTGCTTCCATACAAACCCCGAGTCTATCTAGGCAGGGCGCCCTACGCCGCCGCCGCCCTTGCATGCGATAGTCATTCCATGCAAAGAAGAAGCCTGCTGAAGTTGGGAGCTGTGTCCGCCGCGTTGCTGGCCGTGGCGGGCGGGGTCCTTGTGCGCTCGCGTGCCGGTATCGACGGCAGTCAACTCAGTGCCGGAGGGCGTGAAATCTTCCGCGCAGTGGGCCGTTCCATCCTCGATGGCAGCTTGCCGACCGAGGCTGGTGCGCGGGCGCTTGCGCTCACGGGCCTGATCGACCGCGTCAACGGCCTGGTGGCCGCGTTGCCGGCCCACGCGCAGGCAGAGCTGTCGCAGCTGCTGGCGGTCCTTGACACAGCGGCTGGCCGCCTGGGCCTGGCCGGCCTGTCGGCCGACTGGCCCGATGCCGACGAGGCACAGATCCAGCAGGCGTTGCAAACCATGCGCGTTTCTGGAATAGCCTTGCGCCAGCAGGCCTACCATGCGCTGCACGACATTGTTGGCGGCGCCTACTTCTCCGATGCGAGCACCTGGGTGCAACTGGGCTATCCCGGTCCCCTCAAGATCTGACACAAGGCGTTCCCTTACCGATGAGCAGTTTGCAAGACCCGATCCGCGACGGTTTGAAACGCGGCTGGAAAGTACTGGGCGGGCCGCACGGCCCCCTGCCGCAGCGCATCACCTGTGATGTCGCCATCATCGGATCCGGCGCCGGCGCCGGCATCACCGCCGAATTGCTGGTCAAGGCGGGGCTGGACGTGGTGCTGGTGGAGGAAGGCCCGTTGCGCAGCAGCACAGACTTCAACCAGCAGGAAGCGGTGGCCTACCCATCGCTCTACCAGGAAAGTGCCGCGCGCAAGACCGAGGACAAGGCGATCAACATCCTGCAGGGGCGGTGCGTGGGCGGCTCCACCACGGTGAACTGGACCAGCTCGTTCCGCACACCGCCTGGCACGCTCAAGTACTGGCGTGACGAGTTTGGGCTCGCGGACTACCACGATGATGCGCTGGCCCCCTACTTTCTCCAGGCGGAACAGCGCCTGAACATCAGCTCCTGGCTGACCCCGCCCAACGAGAACAACGACCTGCTGCGCCGCGGCGCGGCCAGACTGGGCATTGGTGCGGCGGCGATCGCGCGCAACGTCAAGGGCTGCTGGAACCTGGGGTCCTGCGGCATGGGTTGCCCGACCAACGCCAAGCAGTCCATGCTGGTCACCACGATTCCGGCCGCGCTGGATGGTGGGGCCACGCTGCTGGTGGAAACCCGGGCCGAAAAGTTCGAGTTTGCCAATGGGAAGGTCGCCTCCCTGCAGTGTTGGGAGGCAAAACCCAATGGAGTCCTTGTCCGGCGGCCACAGGGCGCTATAAAAATAGTAGCAAAACACTATGTCGTCGCCGCCGGCGCCATCAACTCCCCGGGTGTGCTCCTGCGCTCCGAAGCGCCCGACCCGCACGGGCGGCTGGGCAAGAGAACCTTTCTCCATCCGGTGGTGATGTCTGCCGCCGTGATGCCCAGGCAGGTGGAGGGCTGGCAGGGCGCCCCCCAATCCATTTACACCGACCATTTTCTGGAAACCCAGCCCATTGACGGGCCCATCGGCTACAAGCTCGAAGCACCGCCGCTGCATCCCGTGATTTTTGCTTCGACCGTGACGGGTTATGGCCGCGAACAGGCCGATCTGTTGAGCCAGTTTCCCCACACCCACGTCCTGCTGGCCTTGCTGCGCGACGGCTTTCATGAGCAGGCCGCTGGTGGCCATGTGAAACTGCGAGGCGACGGATCTGCGTCGCTGGACTACCCGCTGACCGACTTCATCATGGATGGCGCCCGAAGGGCGCTGCTCAGCATGGCCGAAATCCAGTTTGCCGCGGGCGCGCGCCAGGTCTTGCCGGTGCATGAGCTGGCGCACCCTTACCCCAGCTGGGCCCAGGCACGCGAAGCACTGGCCGCCTTGCCCATGAAGCCGCTGCTCACCAAGTTTGTCAGCGCGCATGTCATGGGAGGCTGCGGCATGGCCGGTGATGAGCGCCGGGGCGTTGCCCGCCCCGACGGTGTTCACTGGCACATAGACAACCTGTCCATTCACGACGGCTCGCTGTTCCCGACCAGCATCGGTGCCAACCCACAATTGTCGATCTACGGCATTGTCAACCGGTTGGCGCAGGGCCTGGTGCGCCGCCTCACCGGGCGTGGTGTGGCGCTGGCCTGAGGCGCAACGCAGGCATGCTGGCGCGAATTCAACAGAGCATCACCCTGGGGCTGCTGGGCCTTGCGGTTGGCTGGCTCGCGTGGTTTGTCGATACCCCCGTCCTGGCCTGGGTCGGATGCCTCACCCTCTTGCTGGGGTATGCCGTTGTCCTGGCATTCGAGTTCGTGGCGCTGCGTTTTGTGAATCTCGGCGATCCGGTGCCCCGGCCCGGTTGGGGGCAACTGTTCAAGGCCTGGGTGGGCGAGGTCGTCACTGCGCCCCGGGTTTTTGCCTGGCGCCAGCCGTTTCGCGCTGACGCCGTGCCTGATCTGCTGGATCCGGCCGCTTGCGCGCCGGGCGCGCGCGGGGTGGTGTTGATTCACGGGTTTTTCTGCAATCGCGGCCTGTGGACCCCCTGGCTCAGGTGGCTTGCATCGCATGATCACGCCTTCGTGGCGGTCAATCTGGAGCCGGTCTTCGGCTCCATTGACGATTACGTGCCGATCATTGAGGAGGCTGTTGCCCGCGTCACGCGCGCCACCGGGCAGCCGCCAGTGCTGGTATGCCACAGCATGGGCGGCCTGGCTGCCCGCGCCTGGCTGCGTGACATGAACGGTGCCGGTCGCGTGCACCATGTCATCACCATTGGCACGCCGCACCGGGGCACCTGGCTGGGGCGCTTCGGCCACGGGCGCAACGGACAGCAGATGCGGCTGGTCAACCCCTGGCTGGATGCGCTGGGCGAACACGGCAGCGCCGGGTTGCATGCGCGCTTCACCTGCTGGTACTCCAACTGCGACAACATCGTGTTCCCGACATCGACCGCCACCCTCCCTGGCGCCGACAACCGGCTGGTTCCCGGTGTGGCCCATGTACAGCTTGCGTTTCACGGCGAGGTCATGCGGGCGTCACTGGCGAAAATCAGCGCCCTGTGAGATAGTCCCCGCATGAGCGGGCAGACGGCCTTCCGTCTGCTGAATTCTGGGCCTGAGGGCTAACAAAAGGATACACACATGCCCATGATCATCGTCATGGAAGACGATGCCGGCACGCGGATGCTTGTTGCCTCGGTGCTGAAGAAAGATGGCTACGACGTGCTGACAGCCGAGAATGGCGCGCAGGGACTGACGCTGGTCGAGGAGCACCGGCCTGACCTCGTCATCAGCGACGTCCAGATGCCCGAAATGAATGGCTTCCAGATGCTGGCCGCGGTTCGTCAGAACGCCGCGCTGGCCAATACGCCGGTGATCCTGCTGACCTCGCTGCAGGAGCGTGCGCACATGCGTATTGGCATGACCACCGGAGCGGACGATTACATCACCAAGCCCTTTCGCCCCGGTGAGCTGAGGGAAGCCGTCACGGCGCAGCTCAACAAGCGCGTCATGCAGGCCACCTTGCAGGACATGGCCGTCGGTGCCGCTGTCCAGGCGGCGCTGGAAGACCAGAAACACAACCTCGCCAAGCTCTACGAGCAACGGCTCGCCAAGGAACTCAGTGAGCGCTGGCCCACCGGCGACGGCAGCGAGAGCGACGACAAATTCGACCATGCCACGGTTCTGTTCGTGGACATTCCCAACTACGCCACCGTGGCCGAGAAGCTCAGCAGCGCGGAACTGACCGAACTCGTCAAGAAGTTCTATGGCAGCGCGGGCGATACGGTTCACCTGTTTGGTGCGCGCCACATGCAGTTCATCGGGGAGGGGCTGCTGGCAGTGTTTGTGGACAGCGCCGATACCAAGTCCGTCAACCACGGCCTGCGAGCCGCCCGCGCCGCCCTGGGGCTGGTGGAATCGGCGCATGCCATTCGCCAGTATCTGCAGGCCCAGTACCCGGGGCGGAATCTTCCGAGATTCGAGGTCAACGTGGCGCTGCACAGCGGGCCGGTGACGCTGACCGTGCTGCAAGACCCCCTTCACGGCACCTCGGCGCAGACACTGCCTGTCGGCGACGTTGTGAGCGCCACCATGTTGCTCCAAAAGGAAACGCGTGCCCTGGGCTGGGCCATCAGCGCCAGCGTCACGACCCTGCGCAGTGTCACCGGCGCGGTCAGGATTGACCGGCGCGCGCTCATCGAGCTGCCGGGCCGGTCTACCCCCATGGACGCCGCCGAACTGGTCGCGCTGGCCCTGTGACTTGCGGGGTCGCCTGATGCGACTGCTGTCGCTGCGCAAGATCCTGGGCGCCAGCCTGGTGCTTCTTGCGCTGGTGCCGGCCCTGGCGGTGGCGTGGCTGATGGGCCGGTCCAGCGACCGCGCGGTGGAGGACCTGGCGGGAACCATCCTGACCCACGTGGCGGCGCTGGTCCGGTCCGGCACCGAGGATCATCTGCGGCAGGCGCACCGGGTCCTGAACGGCCTGTTCGATGAACGCCTGAGCCCGACCCAGCAGGCCCAGGCCCGCGGCTGGCTTCGCAATCCCAGCCAGTTCGAGTCGATGGCGTTCGCGCTGACGCGCCAGTCAGAGGCTGTGCCGGCCCTGTACTTTGGCAATCAGCGCGGAGAGTTTTTTGGCGTCGAGCGGATGGCAGAGGGAGTCAAGGTCGGCATCCGTGACCCCGAAGGGCGCGGGCGCCGATTCTTTGTCGCGCGTCAGCCGGGAGACCGCCAGCAACCCGGGGGCGTGGAGGCCCTCAACTTCGAGCCCCGAACCCGTGGCTGGTACATGGCGGCCATGGTCGCCAAGGACCGGGTTTTTTCACCAGTGCAGGTGGCCCCCGCGCGCCGCCAGCTGATGGTCACGCTCTCGCAGCCCGTCTATGACGCGGATGGCGGTGCCGCTGGTGTCTTCGCGGCCGATCTCTACCTTCAACCCCTGGCCGATGTCTTGCGCACGCAGCGCATCAGTTCGCACGGCGCTGCGTTCGTCGTCGATGAAAAGGGCGCCCTGATCGCGAGTTCGGCCGGCGACGCACTTTTCCGTGGCACGGAAGGCCATTTCGAGCTGCGCAGTCCGCGCGATAGCGCCAACCCCGTCATTCGCAGTTCATTTGCCGCGCTGGAGTCCATGTGGGCCAACCGCCGCGCGGACACGGTGGCCAGCGACACAAGTCTGCAGCGGCTGCCCCTGGACGGGAAGACGCTGTTGATGGTCCAACAGCCTTTTGGTGAAGCGCTGGGCCTACGCTGGACGTTGGTGGTGGCCGCGCCGCAGAGCGATTTCACGGCGCAGATCCGCCAGGCCTTGCAGGTTTCCCTGGAACTGATGGCGGTGCTGGTGGGACTGGCCGCCATCGCGGCGGTTCTGGTTGCACGGGGGCTGGGCCGCAGGCTGGGCGGTCTGAGCCGGGCCGCCGAGCAACTGGGGCGTGGCGAAGTTCCGGTCATCGACCAGAAGACCCGCATCCGCGAAATCAGGCAGTTGTCGACCGTGCTGCATGACAGCGCCGAACAACTGCGCAGCTATCGGGACCAGGTCAAGTCCGACGCGCAGGCGCTGCAGCATGCCAATGAAAACCTGGAGTCCCGGGTGGCACAGCGCACGGCGGAGCTCGAGGCCTCGCGGGAGGAGGCTCTGGCGGCCGCGCAGGCCAAGGCCGCGTTTCTGGCCACCATGAGCCACGAGATTCGCACCCCGCTGAACGGCGTGGTGGGCATGAGCACCCTGCTGGTCGAGACCCCGCTGACCGCCGAGCAGCGCGACTATCTGCAGACCATTCGGCTGTCCAGTGACCAGTTGCTGGCCGTTATCAACGACATTCTGGATTTCTCGAAAATCGAGTCGGGCAAGCTCGAACTCGAGTCCGAACCTGTGGGCGTGCGCAGCGTGGCCGAAGAGGCCTGTGACATCGCGGCGCCGCGGGCCCGCGAGAAGGGCCTGGAACTGATCATTGACATCCCGGAGCCGTCCGCGGGGGGCGTTCCGCCCGCGATCCTGGGCGATGTCACACGGCTGCGCCAGGTGTTGATCAACCTGATCAACAACGCCGTGAAATTCACGGCCAGCGGGGAGGTGACGGTGCAGGCACGCACGCTGCGCGAGCTTTCGGATGGCTCAGCCGTGGTCCTCGAGTTCCGCGTGATCGACAGCGGGATCGGCATCCCCCCGGAGCGTCTGGGCTCCCTCTTTGAGGCGTTTACCCAGGTGGATGCATCCACCACGCGAAAATACGGGGGAACGGGCCTCGGGTTGGCCATCTGCAAGCGGCTGGTGACCCTGATGGGCGGCGAGATGGGCGTCGAAAGTGAAGTCGGCAAGGGCTCCGTGTTCTGGTTCACCGTGACCGTGCCCGTGACCGAGGCGATTGCGCCGGCATTTGGCCCCATGGGTGGCGGCCTGCTGAATGCCAACCGGGCATTGATTGTGGATGACCATGCCACCAACATCCGCATCCTCACGCGCCAGCTTGAAATGTGGGGCATGGAGGTGTCCAGCGCCGACTCGGGCGCCCAGGCGCTGCAATGGCTCGAGCAGGTGGACAAGCTGGGCCCGGAAGCGGGGCAACGCCTTCCGGACGTCATCATTACCGACATGCACATGCCCGAGATGGATGGCGTGACCCTGGCGAGGGCCATCAAGGCGCACCCCGGGTGGCGGGACATTCCGTTGCTGTTGCTGAGCTCGGGCTTCATGCCGGCGGGCGACGAAAACGCCGAGCTGTTTGACGCCAGACTGCTGAAGCCCGCCCGGCAATCACAGCTGTTTGACACCATTGCGCGTTGCATTTCTTCCGATCACATGACCCATGCCGGGGCAGGCACGGTCGTGACCGACGTCAAGAAGCATGTCACCGTTCTGGTGGCCGATGACAACGCGGTCAACCTCAAGGTGGCCTGCGCCATGCTGCTGAAGCTGGGTTACGAGATCCACACCGCCGTCGATGGCCGTGAGGCCGTTGAGGCAGTGGCCCACGCCATGATGCACGGCAGGCCATTTGGCGTTGTCCTCATGGACGTCAACATGCCCGACGTCGATGGCCTGCAGGCCACGCGTCAGATTCTCGCAGCGTGGGGCGCCAAGGCCCCTCCCATCATTGCCCTGACGGCGGCGGCTTCGGCGGAAGACCGCGAACGCTGCGAAGCCGCGGGCATGCAGGACTATCTGACCAAGCCATTGCAGGTGGCCGCGCTGGCGCAGACCCTGGAGAAATGGCTGGAGGGCCGTGCGATCAATCCCGCCGAGTCGCAGTCTCCGGCAGCCCCCGGCCCAGCCGACAGCTCCCTGCGGATCGAGGAATTGATGGATTTTGGGCGCCTCAACGAGTTCCGGGAGTTTGACGACGCCACTCACAGCATGACCCGGGAGGTGGTGGGCCTGTTTCTGGCCGACGCGCCCCGCCGGGTGCGGGCCATTGAGGAGGCTTTCGCGGCGGGGGATGCGGAGGCGCTTTCGCGCGCGGCGCACGCCCTGAAAGGGGCCGCGAGCAACATCGGCGCCATTGGTCTGCAGGCCGTCTGCGCCGCGTTGGAGGCGGGCTCCAAATCCGGGCTTGGGGCAGACGCCGCACGGCAGATCGCAAGTCTGCAGACGCTGCTGGCCCAGACCCGGGTCGCGCTTTCGGACTGGTCCTGAGGGAGCACTTGGGCTTCAGGCTCGGGGGGGGCTCCTGGCTTTGTAATTTTTTTCACAAAAACGCGGGCCATATTCACCACTCAGCAGCAACCTGGTTTCTTACGCTTACAACACGAATAACAAGGTTGGGGTGGACGATGGAAGCGCTTCTGAACAACAGTTTTGCGGACAGCGGCCTCACGCTGGACGGAAAAGACGGCTTGGGCTCTGGCCTGGCCTTGTTGATGGACGAATTGGCCTACGGTGTGCTGGTGACCAATCTTCAAGGCCAACTGCTTCATGCCAATCAGGCCGCGCGGCATGAACTGGGCCGCTTCCGGGTGCTGGGAGTCAGCGGAGCCGAAAGCCAGCTTCAAACACTGGGGGACGATGACACCAGGGTGTTGCAGGACGCCTTGGGCAAGGTGGCTGAAGGCAAGCGCAGCCTGATCACACTGGGTGGTGCCGAAGCGGCCAGTTTGACGCTGGCGGTGCTGCCGCTCAAAGGGGAGGCGGGTGCCCCGCCGGTGCGCGCGGCGCTGCTTTTTTCAAGGGCTTCCGTTTGCGAGTCGCTGATGCTTTGCTTTTTTGCCCGTAGCCATGGCCTGACCAGCACCGAGGAACACGTGCTCGGAATTCTGTGCCACGGTTACTCAGCCCCGGAAATTGCCAGGCAGATGAACGTGGCCGTCTCCACGGTGCGCAGCCATGTCCGCAGCCTTTGCGCCAAAACCCGATCCAGCGGGGTTCGGGAACTGATGAACCGGGTGGCCGTGTTGCCACCCGTGGCGCCGGCGCTCAGGTACGAGCAGATGCATTGATTTTCCGGGCAATCCGGGCCTGAGAACCCGGGGCGATGCCTTGTTTTCCCGACATGCTAGAGTGTGCGTCGTCGGGAAACTTTGCCATGAACGCCCCCAGCCTATCTGCGACTCACGAAAAACTGATTGCCGCCCTGAGCCCGTCGCTACGCGCGCTGGCGCTGCGGGGCATGATTCGCAATTACAAGAAGAGCAGCGTCATTATCAATGAGGGCGACGAGGGCGAATCCCTTTTTGTCCTGCTTCAGGGTAACGTCAAGGTCTTCGCCACGGACGAAGACGGACGGGAAATCACATACGGCACCATCGCCGCGGGCGATTATTTTGGCGAGATGTCTCTGGACGGGGGGCCGAGGTCGGCGTCGGTCATGACGCTGGAACCGTGCATTTGCTCCGTCGTCACCCGCGCTGCCGTGCGCGACCACCTTGCCGACGAGCCAGAGTTTGCCCTGGACCTGGTTGCCCAGGTGATCCGCCGGGCCCGCTCGGCCACGGAAACGGCCCGCAACATGGCGCTTCTGGATGTCTATGGCCGGGTGGTGGCCACGCTGGAGAGCTACGAAGGCCCTGGCAGCGCCGAGGCCCCGATTGAACTGCGGCAAATCACCCACCAGGCCATTGCCAGCCGCGTGGGCGCGTCGCGCGAGATGGTCAGCCGCCTGCTCAAGGACCTTGAAAAGGGGGGGTATATCGCGCTTGGCGTCAAGCGGATCACCCTTCTGAAAAAGCTTCCTGCGCGTTGGTAAGTCCCTGAGTGGGCTGACGCTGTATCCTTCTGTTGGTGACCAACGGAGGGGAACGATGAGTGCGAGATACGGCTGTGTATGTTTTGCAGTGCCGAAGAAATTGCTTGCGCATCTGGCCGACAGGTCAGAAGGCGATCAGAAGCGGGCCCTTGTCAATCACTTGCATCATTCGACAGAATTGCGGGCCCGGCGCGCCGCGACGAGCGCCAGGCGCGCACCCGCATCGCAGCCGGGGCAAAAAAAGTTGCACCGGCAGGTCTTTGATGCGCAAGGTCAAACGTTCCTGCCTGGTAAGTTGCTGCGCGGTGAAGAGGTGTCTTCCACGGCTGATCAATCCGCGAATCAGGCGTATGACAATATCGGCATCGCGCTGCGGTTCTTTGAAACTGTCCTGGGGCGGAATTCGGTCGATGGCAGGGGCATGCGCATTGATGCCACCGTTCACTACGGGTTTGGCTTTGCCAATGCCCTATGGACGGGGGAGCAAATGATCGTTGGGGATGGAGACGGTCACCATGTCTCGAATCTGGCGGGCTCGCTGGGCATCATCGCGCACGAACTCTCGCACGGCGTCAGCCAGCATCTGATCAGGGGCGGCCTGGGTGTCGTGCAGATGGCGGGCCAACCCCCTTCACTGAAAGGTGAAGCCGGCGCCCTGAATGAGTCCTTTTCGGATGTTTGCGCCAGCATGGTCAAGCAATGGCATCTGGGCCAAGCGGTCGATGCCGCGGACTGGCTGCTGGGGGAGGATGTCTTGGCGCCTCATGCGGGCCGGGCGATCCGGTCCCTGAAGGATCCGGGCAACAAGCATGAGACGTGGGCGAGTGACGATCAGATTCGTGATTTCAGGCGCTTCAAGGCAACAGATGATCCGCACAAGGGATCCGGGGTGGCAAATTTTGCCTTCTACTCGGCCGCTGCCGAGTTGGGCGGAAAGTCCTGGGAAACCCTGGGGCCGGTCTGGTTTCAGGGCTTTGACAGATTGCGATCGCGTGCGACCTTCCTTGACGCTGCTCATGCCACGGTGGAGGTCGCGGCCAACGTTCACGGGAGAAACTCGCGCGCCCATCGCGCTGTGAAGGCCGCCTGGCAACGCGTCAACGTGATGAACTGAAAAACACACCGACCCGCGTTCCGCCATGCACTGCCAAACCTGTAGCGCCCTCAACCCGGCATCCAACCGCTTCTGCGAGAGCTGCGGCGGGGCGCTGTCGCAAGTTTGCGCGGCGTGTGGATACGCATCCGGGCCGGCAGCCAGATTCTGCGGCGGCTGTGGTGCTCCGATTGAGCGAGCCACTCCTCACCAGGCTGCACCTCCGCCCCTGGCGGCCTGGGGTGAACTCAAACTCGCGACGATCCTGTTTGCTGACATCGTGAGTTCCACGGAACACATTTCGGGGATGGACCCCGAGCAGGCCATGTCGCACTTGAGGCCTGCCGTGGCGACCATGTGTGGCGCCATCGAGTCCTTTGGCGGGACCGTGATCCGCACGCTGGGAGACGGCGTGATGGCCGTATTTGGTGTCCCGCGCGCACTGGAGGGGCATGCCAGCCTGGCATGCGAGGCCGCGCTGGGAATGCAAAGAGCGTTCCGCGACCATGAAGGGGGGCTGGCCATCCGGGTCGGTCTGCATTCGGGGCAGGTTGCTTCGGACCCGCAGTCGACGGATGCCACCATCGGCGGCGGCGTGCACGGGCAGGCCATCCACCTGGCGAGCCGGGTGGTTGCATTGGCCGAGCCGGGAGGCGTCTGCATCACATCGGCGTGCCTTGCTCTGGTACGACAGGCCTGTGACGTTCGTTCGATGGGGGCCCACACCTTGAAGGGGATCGGCGAGCCTATCGAGGTTCATGCCTTGCTGCGCATGAAGGATGGTCTGGACGGGGTACGCCTGCATCAGGCGGCCGCTTCCACTTTCCGTGGGCGCAAACGCGAGCTTGCTACCTTGCAGGATTCGCTGCGCCGCGCTGAAACGGGTCTGGGGGCGGCCATTGGTCTTTCGGCTGCACCGGGAACGGGCAAAAGTCGCCTTTGCCAGGAGTTTGCGTCCTGGTGTCGAGGCCGTGGAGTGCCGGTCTACGAGGTTCGCACGCAGCTGTATGGGCACGCGACGCCTTTGCAGCCCGTGCTGACCTTGCTGCGCACCTGCTTTTTCCAGATTGCGGCAACCGATGACGTCGCGGCAGCCAAGGGGCGCATCGCCAGACAACTCCTGGGAACGGGGGTTGCGACGCACGATGATTGTGCGCTGTTCAACGAATTCCTGGGCATTGCCGAACCTGAAGATCCGCCGTGCTCCCTGCAACCCAAAGCGCGGCGGGTCAGGTTGCTCAACCTGGTACGCGAACTGGTCAAGCATGGAGGCACCGATGCATTCGTCATCATTTTCGAAGACCTTCATTGGCTGGATGAGGCCAGTGAAGAGTTCGTCTCCGTGCTGGTGGACGCGGTCGAACGGGCTCGCATCCTGTTGGTGCTGAACTATCGGCCGGAATACCAGGCGCCATGGTTGTCGCTGCCGCATTTTCACCAGATGAATCTGCCACAGCTCAGTGCCGAGGAAACCGAAGCACTAGTTCAGGAACTCCTGAGCACGCGTGTCGAATTGAAAGATGCGTTTGGACTCATCGTCGAAAGATCGGCGGGCAATCCTTTTTTTGCAGAAGAGCTGGTGCATGCCCTCCTCGAGAGCGAGGTACTCGCGGGGGTCGATAGCGGCGCCAGTCCAAGCCTCGACCTGATTGCCAGGGCTCTGCCGCCCACGGTCCAGGCGGTGATCGGGGAACGGATTGATCGACTGGTGTTGAGCCAGAAGACGCTGCTGCATATCTGCGCCGTCATCGGCAAGGAAATACCGCTACCGGTGCTGGAGAAGGTGGCGGTCTATCTCGCGGACCAGCTTGAGAGCGAGCTGAACGGGCTGTGCGAGGCTGAGCTTTTGCAACTTCTGCGTGAGATCACCGGCGGGAGGCACTTTGCGTTCCGGCATCCGCTGATCCAGGAGGTGGCCTACGGGACGCAGCTCAAGGCGCGGCGAGCCAATCTTCACGCGGCCGTGGCCGTGGCCATGGAGACCCACTATCGCGCCAGACCCGATGAATTTGCAGCGCTGATCGCCTATCACTACGAGGCCGCAGGGCAAGTGGTCCATGCCGCCCACCATGAGGCCAAGGCCGCCCAATGGCTGGGCGCGACCAACTCCACCCAAGCCATGCGCCATTGGCGCAAGGCCCGCGCCCTTCTTCTTGACCAGCCTCGCTCCGCCGAGATCGACCGGCTGCGGGTCAGGATCGGTAGCGGGTTTGTCTACCTGGGCTGGCGGGAAGGTCTGAGCGCCGACGAGGTTCAGCAAATTGTTGAAGAGACCGTTGAGCTCGCCACGGATGTGGACAGCCGGTTGATCCAGTTGCTCTACCTTGCCGAAGGGCGGATCCTTCAGGGAAATGGAGGCCCGGCGGACGACTATGTGCGCAACATTGAAAAAGCCATTGCCATTGCCCCGTCCCTGGGTGACTCGGGGCGGGCAGCGTCTATGAATGCCGCGCTGAGCCATGCCTATTCCTGGGCCGGACGGCTCGAGGAAGGTCTAGTTGCCAATGACGTTGCCCTGAAAGGGGTGATGGCTGTTGACCGTCTTGATCGGGAGTTTTTTGGATTCGATCTCAAGCAGTGGATTCTTGGCATCCGCGTGAGATTACTGATTCGCATGGCCCGGTTCGACGAAGCCGCAACCTGTTTGCGGTCCCTGGCAGACTCCATTATTCCAGCCCACGACCCGGTCATCCGGCAGGTGGCGCACTGTTTGCGACTGGAGCTTGCATTGGGTGTGGGGGACGTCCCACTGGCCCGCGAGCAGGCAGACAACATTTCAGCCATTGCCCAGATCAGCCAGAACGCCTACACCCGGACGGTCAGCCTCTGGGCCTCTGGTTTGGCAACCTCTGCCGCTGGTGATTTTGATCAAGCCGCTTCGAAATTCCTGGAAGCACTGGACCTGATCCGTAGTTCGCGTGTTGCCGTTGAGTTCGAAGCCGAGATACTGGCGGGGCTTGCCGAGTGTCGTGACAGGGCGGGGGCCTATCCACAGGCGATCCTGGACGCCCGCAGTGCGGTGACCACGTCGCGGCAACGCAGCCATCGCATCGCCGAGTGCCGTGCCTTGATCGTCTGGGCCCGCGCGCTGGTCCGATGCCATGGGGCGCAAAAACTGGATGAGGCTCGTGAACTGCTGGATCAGGCGCAGGCCCTTGTTTCCCTGACCGGCGCCCGATTGCTCGAGCCGCAACTTGCCGGCGAGCGGGCACAGTTGAATCAGCTGGCGGCAGATTGAGGGCCTTCAGAAGCCTGATACATCCGGGCGATCAATGTATGTTCGCGCATGCCGTAGTCCGACAGGATGATCACCTGTGAACCCAGGACGTCTTCACAGAAACTTCGCCAGAGACCGGGGTCTGCGCGGTAGATTTCACGCTCGCCGCGGCTCGTTGACGGTTGCTGCGTCAGGAAGTTGACGGCATAGCCCAGGCGACTGACCGCACGCATGTGAGTCAGAGTCGCCTGAATGTGAGCGATCCAGGCGTCTTCGGGCTGATCGAGTTTGACGTTGAATATTCCGCTTGCGACCGTGTAGTCCGCAACACGGTCGAATTCGCTTGCCGTTTCGAACCGTGCTCCCTCACGGCCATCCCATTGCCGGCGGGCCGCATCGACCATGGCCTGCGAGATGTCAATTCCCAGGTAGTCAATGTCCTGGCCCGGAAATCTTTGCCCGATGAAAGAGAGAAGCGCGCCGTACCCGCAACCCAGGTCGTTGATGGTGCAAGGAGACGTCGCCTCGCGGACCTTGAGCAACTGGACAAAGCGCAGATGCTGCGTTGGCATGCAGGACCAATCCACACCGAGAGGTGTGGGGCCGTGGGCGACGACTTTTCCCGTGTAGTGCCGGGCTATTTCCGCGTGGAGCGCGGTGAACTGGCCGGGCTGGTCTGTGCCGTACAGGGCATCCGGCATCGGCACGCCTGGCAGTTCCTCAGGCTACTTCGCCTTCGGGTCGAGGCCCAGAGGCAGGGAGACCACCAGGTAGTCCTGCTTCATGTAGAACAGCGGGCGGGCCTTGTCGGTGATCAGCACCCGATTGGCATCCTTGGCCGCGTTCAGGTCGTGCAGCTCAAAATACACCGGCAAGGGCTTCTTGGCCGCGAGGTTTTTCACAATCGCGCCGACGATGGCCGCGTCCCCGGTCTTGCCGGCAACGTTGGACTTGACCTTGCGCAGGCTGCCAAGATACCGGTGGAAGCGGTTCTTCGTCTCGGCATTGGTCATTCCGGTCAAGTTGAGTGCGGCAATGCTGGATTCGAAACTGCGGCCGGCCTTGAAGATTTCAAACTCCTTCTGCAGCGCCACCATTTCGTCCAGACCGCCGTGGAGCTCCTTCGATCCCATGGACGGTGCAAATCTCAGATTCAGTTTCTCTTGAAGGCTGCCGACATAGATGTCGTGCTCTTTCATGAAAAGGCCCATGGAGTGCTCCTAAGTTCGGTGTGAAAAGTGGGTGCGCTCTTGTAAGAATTGCAACGCACCGTAAAGGCCAGACAGTTTAGACGCTAGATTTTTTCTTGGGAAGAGGCAATCCGGGCGAGTGGGCAGATCACAGGGCGTTGAATACCTTGCGGGTGACCTGGGGTGCCGCATCGCTGGTGCCCACGAGGCGCGCCACGCCGCCGCTACGCGTGCTGGCACCCTTGAGACCCAGGAGGATGGGGTTCTCGTCGCTATAGGCTTGGGTGTCGGGAACCTTGCGCACGCCGGGCCGTTCGGGGCGACCCGCGTCGGGGTCGGGCTTGCGGGGGGAGTAGTGGGCCCAGGTTGAATTGGTCACGCGCACGCCGCCCACCGACACGATGCGGCCACCGGTGGCAATGCTGTTGAAGTTGCCACTGCGCCGAATGGGCGAGGGGTTGTCGGGGTGGTCCACAAACGACCCCGGGTTGCCGCTGGTGTCGTACCACTGGTCTTCAAAGTGCGACTGGCGCGCGCCGGTGTGAACGCCAATGATTTCATCATCCCGCTCCACATAGGCATCGACCGTGACTTTGCCCGCACGGGTATTGGCAATGGACACCTCCCACACGCCACTGGGCGCGGTGGCCGTCGATCTGTCAAACGCAAAGGTGGGGGCCACGGCCACCAGGGCGCAGGTGCCGTGCGCGCCAATGGCCACCGATTTCGGATAGATAAGCGCGCACAGGGGCGTACCGTTTGCCTCGTTCCAGGTGCCGGACTCGCCCCAGGCCAGCGCCGGCAGCGCGCCTCGCCCGGGTGGCGTGATCTGTACCGTGACGCCGTGCGCGCCCTCGGGAATCCAGATTTCAAGGAAGTTTTGAGTCAAATCGCCCGGAAGTCCACGCCAGTTGAGCACTACATGCTCATTTTTTGATAGCGTTGCATTGGCGTGCGTGCGGCTTTGATAGCTGTTGCTCACCGGCAGGACGATCTGCAGGTGGCCGGCTTTCAGGTCAATCAACTGATCCATGGCGGCCTCAAGCACCGAGCTGCCGTCATGCGGACCGGCCAGGGTGCCCCAACTCACGTTGACCGCCAGCTTGGCAGAAGCGGCGCACCGCGACAGCATGTACATCAGTCCGTCCATGATGTGAACGTTCATCGAGCCGCCGGAAGTGTCGAGCACCGTGTCCCAGTCAAGCTGCACGGCGACGATGTCTGAGCGGCTCGCCTCATCGTTGGCCATGGCCCAGCTTGGCGGCGCGTCCAGGTGCGGCGGAACTCCCGCAATCTGGGCCAGCACCGTCCGCGGTCCACAGGCGATGTCCAGCACATGGGTGCCGTGGTTGACCCGCTTGTTCAGCTCCATGCCCATCTGGAAATGCTGATACACCGCTGTTTCGTCCACCATGCCACCAAAGGTGTTGCGGGCCATCGCCTGATTGATGTCGCTCGCGGTCAATTCGTGGCCGTAGCCCAGGCCGGAAGGCGCCGGGCCTGTTCCGGTTTTGTCCTGTCGCCAGAAAAAGCGGGTGCGGGCTTTCCCGTTGCGCAGGAAGTTGGCGTTGGCAAATGCCAGTCCCCCATCAATCAGCCCGAGCACCTTGCCCTTGAGCAAACCCGCCGGGGCGGGTGGGGTCAAGTCAGTGTCGGGTGCCGTCGGGTCGTCCGCGTGGTGGCCGGCCGGCAAGCCCAGCTCAAAGCGCTGAACCAGGGCATGCAGGCTTCCGCCCGGTCGAATGTGCCTGAAGAAGGCGGGTCGCACGCGGGCCGTGCAAAAGCGCAAGCCCGCAGGCGCTGCTGCGCTGGTGTACACCGGCGGGACGTGGAGCCAACCGGGCGAGGCTGCGGCCTTGAACTGCGCAACGCTGGTGCCCGGGCTCAGCTCCACCAGCAGCGGCAGCCACCTGGGAGGCTGGCTCAAGCCGTAGCCCGCGAAGTTGTCGGCCTCGGCCCAGATCAGGTACGGGTCGAAGCCGGTTGTGGCACCGGGCCGGGCCCAATCGATGCCGGTGAAGCCGCCTCTTGGCAGTGGAGTCCATTGCATGGCCGTCGCTCAGTTGGCAGGAGTCCATTCGGCCACGGCTTTTCCCCACATGAACTGCATCAGTGGCGAGGCGGGGATCATGCTGGCGCCAGGCATCAACTGGTAGTAGCCGCTGTGGTTGTCGTCCAGTGGAACGCGCGGGTCAAAGTCAATCACCGTGCCCTGAGCACCATGGAACTTGCGGCCGTCAAAGCCGCGTTCATGCACCTTCGCGCCTTTGCAGCGGGCGACGAAATAGTCTGCGAGTGATGTCCCAAGCAGCCGCCCCACCGCGCTGTCCACCGGGTAATGCACGCCTGCCACCGTCCGGTTCACGGCAATGCGGGCTGCGAGCCGTTCCATCTGCTCGCGGTACTTGTGGCCATGGGGCAGCAGGGCTTGCAACACCGCGCTGGTGATGTAGGCCTCGGTGGCGTGGCCGCTGGGCCAGCTACCGTGCCCCGGGGTGGGAATCATCGGCTGGATCTGGGGTGACAATTCAACAGGGCGCTGGCAGGCAAAGCCATGCTTGAACCGCATCTCCACATGGGTGGCCAGTGACAAGGCCAGGTCCAGCAGTTCAGCCGTGTACCTGTGGCGATGGGCCGTGAGCCCGATCATCGAGGCCCAGAAAGGACCACCACCGTTCACCTGCGCCAGGATCTCCGCGCCCCGGTCTTCGCGCAACTCGGAATAGTTGGCGATCAGGTCCAGTTGCTGCTTGAAGATTTTCTCGGTGGGGCGGACCAGCCGCGTCAGCGACAAGTCTTTCAGCGGCCTCTTGTCCAGGTTGACAAAGCCGAGGGTCATGGACGTTTTGGCCTGGTTGACGTCGAAGTGAAGACCCGAGAGAAGCTCCAGTTCGCAGGTGAACATCCGCGGGCCCGGTGCCCACTCGGCCAGGCGATCTGGCTTGTCCAGCGGAGTAGGAGGGGTGAACGGGAGCGTAGCGCCTTGGAAGGGGCCGACGAGGGCCTCTCTATTTAGGGTTAGAGCATGCGTCAAAAGTGCTTGGGCTTGTTCCGTCCCACCTGCATATCCACCTGCATATCCGCCTGCATATCCGCCTGCATATCCGCCTGCATATCCGCCTGCATATCCACCTGCCATTGGAGTTTCTCCCAAATCTAAGATTAATAAAGGGGTTAGAACTCTGGTAGCCCTAGAGTACGTAAAGCATCCGCGCATCGCTTTCGCGTGACGCTGCTATTGCTACCTATCGAAAGATAGGATGCCACTGTCAAGCCCGGTTGTTCCTTGAGAAGTTGGACAAGCGTCTGTTTGGCTTCATCGAGCAGATTGATCTCGACTTGCGCCGTCAACAAAACTCTGTACGTGGGGGCGTGGTGGCGATTTGCGCGTAGCGACTTGCGAGCGTGCAGTATTGCGCTTGCGTGATTATTGTTTGTCAGTAAGGCAGATGCGGTAATTAACTCAAAGAAGTATTTCAGAGGGTCGATTGGGGATAGAGCCGTTGCAAAAAGTGCTTCTGATACGGAATCTGGCGCTGATCCCCACATGGTCGAGAGAACGCTCTTGAAAAGCCATGCCATTGATTCGTTCGGATTTGAGGAAACGGCTCGCGACAGTTGTTTTTCTGCCAAGCCAAACTCTCCTAGCACTTGACTATATGCAAGGCCTTCGATGGAAAGAGTCAGAGCGTTTTCCGGTTCGCAGTCCAAGGCTCGTCGTGTTATTTCAAGGGCTGTCTGCGCCTCTTTTCTTGGATCGTCGCTCATCCCACGGACGATTCTCAACAGATGCCACTTCGCCAGCCACGCTCGGGCTGTCGCAACACGGTTGTGTCGTTCAACAAGGGTCTCGAGGATCTCACGACTTCGCTCAAATTCGATTGCAGATGATCTGTGCATGAGCGCCACCCCGCCCATCATTAACGCGCTGCTGTCTAGACGAGGTAATGGTTGAATTAGGGATTGTCGAACTTCTTCGTCAATCAACGCGCGCGAAACACCAGTGGAAAGTGCATTTAGCATTGCACTTTCAATTTGCAGCAAATCGTTGGCGTCGTTGGCCATTCGTTCTGCCCAAACAATCTCATTTGTCCGGGCGTTTGCAAGCTCAGCTGTGACTACCAGCTTGCCATTACTTGCAATATAGCTACCAGACAGCACAAACGTAGCCTCCAGTCGGGCTGAGATGTCGGGCATGGCACCTGCTCGCCCCCGAAACGCCGTTGTCGACAATCGTGAGATCACCCGGATATCCGGGCTGCGCGACAGCTGGGCAATCACACCATCGGCAATCAGCTCGCCAATCACAAAGTGCTCGGGCTCGTTGCTCCTGGCTTCAAAGGGAATGACGGCAATGGTGGGTCTGAAGTCCCGGGGGGTGGTGGCGGCCACGGGAACGATGGGTTCGTGGCCCGCCTGCCCCACGCGATATGCGCGGACGGGCTCCTGCACATGTTTGAGGTGGCACTCGCCCAAGTCTTCGATATCAGCGTCCAGTCCCGCGGTCAGCTGGTCTCGCAGCTCCGCCGTGACCACCAGCTCGCGCGGGCCGGCCAGTGTGGCGACCCGGGCAGTCAGGTTGACGTCACTGCCATAGATGTCATGCTTGTCCGCGACAAACTCCGCCAGATGAGCGCCCATGCGCAAGTGCAGGTGACGAGCGGGCGGCCGCTCTTCGTTGTCCTGGTCATTGAGGTATTGCAGTGCAAACGCCGTCTTGACGCAACCTTGCGCATTGGCGAATTCCAGCATCAGGCCATCACCCAGGCTTTTGACCAGGCGGCCTCCGTGCAGCGGCAGGAGCCGTTGCTCGACCTGGGCCACCAGGCGCTGCCACCGCTGTACAAATTCATCTTCGTCCTGCTCCATCAGGCGCACGGACTCCACCACGTCCAGAACCATCAAGACCTTGGTCTGGCGAGGCAGCAGAAGTGGCAGTTCGGCGCCGGGAAGGGACATCCTATGAGTATCGGTGTGAAACGTCCTCCTCATTTTGTAGGAGGAGGCATCGCGGGGATACTCCTGAATGGTCCGGGGTGCCGAAGCCATTGCGCGCTGTTGCTACAGCGCTGCACAAAAGGTGGGGATCAGGCGTCTTCGGGCAGAAGGGCGTCCGCCCCCAACTCCCGCAACCCCTTCACCCGCTCATACACCGGCGCGAAATCCGGCGCGGTCATCTCAAACAGCTGCTGGAAGCTGTCGATGACAAAGTAGGTCTGCTGGTAGGTGTCGATCTTGTAGCGGGTGCGCATGGTGCGCTCCAGGTCGAGCGGCAGGCGATGGGGTTCGGGGCTGTTCACGGCGTACTGCAGCTCGCCCGACGAACTCAAAATGCCCGCGCCGTACACGCGCAGCCCGTCGGACTGGCGGATCAGGCCAAACTCGATGGTGTACCAATACAGCCGGCTCAGCAGCTCGCAGGCACCCAGCTCGTGCGCCTTCAGGCCGCCCTGGCCGTAGCGCTGCACATAGTCGGCAAAGACCGGGTTGAACAGCAGCGGCACATGGCCAAAGAGGTCGTGGAACACGTCGGGCTCGACGATGTAGTCAAACTCGTCAGGCTGACGGATCCAGTCCGTCACCGGAAACTTGCGGTTGGCCAGCAGCGTGAAGAAGGGCACCTCGGGGATCAGCCCGGGCACACCCACAATTTCCCAGCCCGTGGCCTTGTGCAGGCGCTCGTTGATTTCCTCAAACCGGGGGATCCGGTCCTTGATGCCAAGCGAGGGCAGCGCGGCAATGAACTCGTCGCAGGCCAGCCCGGGCAGCAGCGCGGCCTGACGCTCGTACAGCCGCCGGTAGGTGTCGTGGTCGGCGGCGGTGTAGGCCGCGTAGTCCTGCGGGCAGGTGTAGTCGGCGCCAGCGCGCGCGTAGTCGCCGCGCGGTGGGCGCTCACTCGCGCCATAGACGACGGGTTCGACGGCCATGGTGCTCAGGCCTTCCCGGCTTCCAGAACGCCCCGGCGCATCTGGTCCAGCTCCATGGTTTCAAAGAGCGCCTTGAAGTTGCCCTCGCCAAAACCCTCGTTGCCCTTGCGCTGGATGAACTCGAAAAAGATGGGTCCGAGCTGGTTTTCGCTGAAGATCTGCAGCAGCAATTCTTCAGGCTTGCCGTCCACCAGGATATTGCGCTGCTGCAGTGCGCCAATGTCCTCGGTCAGGCCGGGGATGCGCTTGGGCAGCAGTTCGTAATACGTCTCGCTGGTATTGAGCAGCTTCACGCCGCTGAACTGCAGGGCATCCACCGTGTCGTAGAGGTTGGTGGAGCCCATGGCAATGTGCTGGATGCCCTCGCCGCGGTAGCGGTCCAGGTATTCCTGGATCTGGCCCGATTTCTCGTTGCCTTCCTCGTTGATGGGGATGCGGATCTTGCCGCAGGGGCTGGTCATGGCCTTGCTTTTGACGCCCGTGGCCTGGCCTTCAATGTCAAAGTACCGCACTTCGCGGAAGTTGAACAGCCGCTCGTAGAACCCGGCCCACTCTTCCATGCGGCCGCGGTGCACGTTGTGGGTCAGGTGATCGATGTAGGTCAGGCCATGGCCCGCGGGGTTGAGTTCGGCGCCTGGCAGGGCCTCAAAGTCCACATCAAAGAAGCCGATGTTGCCGATGTCACCGTCCTGGGCCCCGTTCTTGCCGCGCCACCTGTCGATGAAATAGATGATGGAGTCGCCAATGCCCTTGATTGCCGGGATGTTCAGCTCGCCCGGGCCGGCCGATTGCGCGTAGCCCCAGGCGCCCAGCGAGATGGCGCGCTCATAGGCGGCCTTGGCGTCCTGCACCCGGAAGGCGATCGCGCAGACGCTGGGGCCATGCAGGCGGGCAAAGCGCTGGGCAAAGCTGTCGGGTTCTGCGTTGATGATGAAGTTGATGCCACCCTGGCGGTACAGCGTCACATTCTTGTGGCGATGCTTGGCAATGGGTTTGAAGCCCATGCGTTCGAACAGCCCTCCCATGGCCTGCGGGTCGGGGGCCGCGTATTCGATGAATTCGAAACCGTCGGTTCCCATGGGGTTGTCCCAGGTGCCGGAAGCTTGCGTGGCGGTGGTCGGTAGCGGTGCGTTCACGGCAGGGTCTCCAAGGTGATGAGGATGTCCTCACTATAGACATTGCGCGCTCAGCTTTGTTGCGAAGTGGCGGCCTATCCTTGGTTGCCGGCGCATGAAAACTGCGCCATTCTCGATTTTTCTGGAGGGTGAATTAGCGAATGGGCGTTGGCGCAGCGTTTTGCTGGCGCAGACTCAGCGCGGCCTCGAGCCGAAGCTGTTCCTGCTCCGAAAAAAGCGTTTGCCGCAGGGCGCCCAGTTGCGCGGCACTGGCCTGCCGGGCCTGGGCCTCGGCATACTGGCTGAGGCGGGCCTGCCAGTCGGCATTCTCCCGGTCCAGCTGCGCCAGATTGAGTGCGGCGGCATCACCATATTGCGTCTGCCGCAACCGGTAGCGCTCCGCCTCGCTGGCGCCACGCGCATCCAGCGCTGCCGTCTGGGCCGCCACGGCCATTTGCTGGACGGCTTCCACCCTTTCCTGGCGTTGCGCCGGCGTCAATTCGGCCAGGGTGTCCTGCAGCGCAGCCTGCTTCTGTGCGGGGCTCAGGTCGGGGTTGCGCTCAATTTCAAGCCGGGCCAGCGTGAAGCGGTCCAGGGCTTCCTCCCGGGCGAACAGGGCGCGATGCTCTTCCTCGCTGAAGTACTGGTGGCGTGCGCGGTCGCGCGCGCCCAGTGCCAGGCGCAGCGCCCGTGGATCGCCCGGGTCCCGGGGCGGCTTGATCGCGCCCAGCGCCACGCGGTAGTCCACATAACGTTCCATGAGCGCCATGGCACGCGCCAGCTCGCTGGCGCTGAAATGCCGTGGCAGCACGGCCTGCAATTTCTGCTTCAGCGCAGCGGGCGAGTCGGCCTCGCCAGCGTCCGTGAGCGCGGCTTCCAGCCGGTAGCGCAGGTCGTTTGTGAAAAAAGGGTCTTCGGTGGCCGCGGCCAGGCCGTTGCCGGCGAGCGTGGCCGCGGTTGCCGCCGATGCCGACGGCGGCACCTCGGACGGGGCCGGCCCGCGGGTTGTGGCGCCGGCCTGGGCCACGGCCGCGCCCTGCGGCGCCGGCCACAGCCACCAGGCCCCCAGCCCCGTGATGCCGGCAGCCAGGGCCAGCAACAGGGCGTGGCGCCCGGTGCTCACAACCCGGCTTGCTTGAGGCGGTTGGCGTGCTGGCGGTACAGCGTGACCGGGTCCACCGAGAACCAGTCACGCAGGCCCACCACCTGGTTGACTTCGTCCAGGTGGTTCTGGCGGTAGTCGCCCAGGTGCTTGCCCAGGCGTGACGAGCACGCGGCCACCAGGCCGTCGTTGGCCTCGCCAAACACCAGGCTCAGCACGCCCAGCGCGCCGTCGCTCACGTCCAGCAGGTTGGTCACGGGTTGCGTGCCCGTCCAGGAGTAATAGCGCACGCCGTTCACCAGTTCGGCGCCACTGCCGCACCCCGAGGGAATGCCCTGGGGAAAACGCTGGTTGAACGCCAGGGTGCGGGCCGTAGTGAGCGAGTCGAGCGCGGCTGTGGGCATCTGTGGCAGGCTGGTGCCGCCTGAGCCAAGGTTGATCAGCGCCACAAAGGCCTTGGCGGCGTTGTTGAGCAGTGTTTCGGACAGGGTGCCGGGCGGCACCACGCCGCGCAGGATGTCGGCCACGCGCGAGCCCTTGTTCACGCCGCCAATCGAGGTGGCCGAGGCCACCAGTTGCGGCGCCACGCCGGCAACATAGCGGATGGTGGGGCCGCCATGCGAATGGCCAATCAGGTTGACCTTGCTGGCGCCGGTGATCGCCAGGATGTTTTTCACCTGCGCCAGCAGCTGCTCGCCGCGCACTTCGGTGCTGTTGGCCGCCGAGACCTGGGCCACGAACACGCGGGCGCCGTCCTCGCGCAGCGCCGACGGCACGCCGTAGAAGTAGTCCAGCCCCAGGAACGAATCAAACCCGAACAGGCCATGCACCAGCACCACGGGGTAGCGCGTCTGCGTGTAACCGGTGGCGGCTTGCGCGGGTGCGCCGGCCAGCAAGGCCAGGGCCGCGAGCAGCCATGCAAATCGGCGCGTGAAGGCGCTGAGCAAACGGGTCATGAAGGTCTCCTGTTAAAAATAGAACGGTCGTGCTTTTCTTGGGATTGAATTCTTTCAGCAAGCTGACATCGCAGCATTGGGAGAAACCCGGTACCGGCGTGTACCTCGGGATGAGGGTGAGGGGGTTTCATAAAATTGCGTCTCTGCTCAAAATACGCAATGGACAAGCTCGACAAGGAAATCCTGCGCCGCCTGCAGGCCAATGGCCGCGAAACCTATGACGTGGTCGGCGAAGAGGTGGGCCTGTCGGCCAGCGCGGTCCTGCGCCGCGTCAAGCGGCTCGAGGAGGCTGGCGTCATCGACCGGTATGTGGCGCTGGTGCAGCCCGAGGCCGTGGGGCTGGGGCTCACGGCCTACCTCAATGTGCGCCTGGAAAAGCACACCGAAAGCCATAAGCGCAACCCCATGGATGTGTTTCGCGCCAGCGTGCAGGCCTGGCCCGAGGTGGTGGAATGCGCCTCGCTGACCGGCGACATGGACTATCTCCTGCGTGTGGTGGTGGCAGACATGGCGCACTACAGCCGCTTCATCATGGACACGCTGCTCAAGCACCCGAGCGTGCAGGATTGCAAGACCAGCTTCGTGCTGGACCGCGTCAAGGCGACAACGGCCCTGCCTTTGTAGTCGTTAAGCATTGCTTTTTGCCGTTGGAGGGGCCTGTCTAGAACGCGAAACGCGGGATTATTCGGTTTGAGTTACTGGGGAAAACCCGTATATTGATTCCATGGTCGAAACCAAAGCCCTGATCAAGGCATCGCTGGACGCGGGCAGGGAATTCTTTCGCCCGCCGGGCCGCGCCCAAGCGGCTGCCCCCGTGGCCACGGCGCCGGCCGTGGAGGCCGAGCGCAAGGCGGCCCCGGTGCTGGTCCCCATCCGTTCGATCGGGCCCAGCCACCGCGAGCGCATCACCGACCACCTGCTGGCGCTGGACCCGCACGACCGCTACCTGCGCTTTGGCTACGCCGCCAATGACGAGCAGATCCGCCGATACGCCGACGGCCTGCATTTCGAGCGCGACGAGATTTTCGGCATTTACAACCGCCGGCTCGAGCTGATCGCCATGGCCCACCTGGCTTTTTCCACCGATCCCGATTGCCAGTCGTGCGCCGAATTCGGCGTGTCGGTGGCCAAGTCAGCGCGTGGCCGCGGCTACGGCGCGCGGCTGTTCGACCGCGCGGTCATGCACGCGCGCAACGAGGGGGTGGACCTGATGTTCATCCACGCGCTCACCGAGAACACGGCCATGGTCAAGATCGCCCGCAGCGCCGGCGCCACGGTGGAGCGCGATGGCTCCGAAACCGAGGCCTACCTGCGCCTTCCTCCGGCCACCATGGACAGCCGCATGAGCGAACTGGTCGAGGAGCAGGTGGCCCAGACCGACTACCGGCTCAAGGTCCAGGCCAAGCAGTTCTGGGACTTTCTGGCGGTGGTGCAGGAAATCCGGCGCGGCGTGCGCGATGCCCGCGACAAGTCCGCGCGCTAGGCTGACACACCTTTCAGCTATCCTAGAGGCCTCTCAACCACCGCACGTCCTGCACCGAGGCAGTGTCTGACCCACACCCTGCGCGCGGGTCTTCCGACAAGGAAGACAAGCGCACGTTCCTGCAAAAAATCGCCGAATTCATCCACCCGGGGCCCGATTCCCGCGCGGGATTGATCGAAACCCTGGCCGACGCGGAAGACAACCAGGTCATTGGCGCCGAATCCCGCGTCATGCTCGAGGGCGTGATCCGCATGGCCGACATGACCGCCGGCGACGTGATGGTCGCCGCGCCGCGGATGGACCTGGTCAACATCGACTCGCCCTACGACGAGATGCTGCACCTGGTGATCGACACCGCGCACTCGCGCTTTCCCGTCTACGACGGCGACCGCGAGAACATCATCGGCATCCTCATGGCCAAGGACCTGCTCAAGCTGCAGCGCGCGCCCGAGCTCAACATCCGCGCGCTGCTGCGTCCGGCGGTGTTCGTGCCGGAGAGCAAGGGCCTGAACGACCTGCTGCGCGAGTTCCGCGGCAACCGCAACCACCTGGCCATCGTGATCGACGAGTTTGGCCGCGTGGCCGGGCTGATCACCATCGAGGACGTGCTCGAGCAGATCGTGGGCGAAATCGAGGACGAGTTCGACATCGCCGAGGACGAGGGCGACATCTTCGGCCTGGCCGACCACACCTACCGCGTGAGCGGCGACACCTCCATCGAGCGCGTGGCCGAGGCCTTTGGCGTGGACCTGAACCGCAGCGATGGCGAGGACCGCTTCGACACCATCGGCGGCCTGATCGCCCACGAGATGGGCCACGTGCCCAAGCGTGGCGAGCACCATGTGCTGTCCGGCCTCAACTTCGTGGTGCTGCACACCAAGGGCGGCGCGGTGCGATGGTTCAAGGTGTCGCCGGTCGAAGACGCCGCCCCCCCCGGCTGACGCGCTTGGCCGCGCGCCTGCTCCCCTTCCTGGCCGCCTGGCTGGCGGGCCTGGCCCAGGCGGCCTCGATGGCCGCGCCCTGGAGCGGCCAGCCCCAGTGGTGGCTGCAGCTGCTGTCGCTTGCGGGGCTGGCGGCCCTGCTGCAGCGCGCTGCGTCCGCGGGCGCCGCCGCGCTGCTCGGCTGGGTGTTTGCCACCACCTGGCTGACCGGCACCTTCTGGTGGCTGTTCATTTCCATGCACACCTACGGCGGTTTGCCGTCGCCACTGGCCGCGCTGGCGGTGCTGGGGCTGGCCGGCTTCCTGGCGCTCTATTACGCTGCCGCTTGTGCATCATTTCGGGCGCTAGTCCAGGCTCCGCGGGCACTTTCTGCTATTGTTTTTGCAGCACTGTGGACCCTGGCCGAACTCGCCCGCGGCATCTGGTTCACCGGCTTCCCCTGGGGCGCGGGGGGCTACGCCCATGTGGACGGCCCACTGGCCCCCTTCGCCCGCTACCTCGGGGTGTATGGCCTGGGCGCGGTGGCCGCGTGGGCGGCCGCCTGGCTGGCCGGCGTGGCTGGCCTGCCCTGGCGCGGCGCGGTCCGCCGCCTGCCCTGGCTGCTGCTGCCGGGGCTGGCTGGCCTGTTGCTGGCGCAACCCGGCTTTGTGGCCAGCACGGGCCGCCTGGGCGTCACGCTGCTGCAGGGCAATATTCCGCAGGACGAGAAGTTCCAGACCGGCTCGGGCGTTCCGCTGGCGCTCACCTGGTACGGCCAGCAGATGCGCGATGCCGCCACCTCGCTGGTGGTCGCCCCCGAGACCGCCGTGCCCGTGCTGCCCCAGCAGCTGCCGGGCGACTACTGGGACGCCCTGCAGGCGCGTTTTGCCAGCGGCCAGCAGGCCGTGCTGTTTGGCGTGCCGCTGGGCAGCTACCAGCGCGGCTACACCAACTCGGTTGTCGGCTTCAGGCCGGGCAGCCCCACCTACCAGTTCGACAAGCACCACCTCGTGCCCTTTGGCGAGTTCATCCCGCCGTTCTTCCGCTGGTTCACCGAGATGATGGACATCCCGCTGGGCGACTTCAACCGCGGGGACGTGGGACAGGCCTCGTTCGAGTGGCAGGGCCAGCGGCTCGCGCCCAACATCTGCTACGAGGATCTGTTCGGCGAAGAGCTGGGCGCCCGCTTCGCCGACCCGGCCACCGCTCCCACGGTGTTTGTGAACGTGAGCAACATCGGCTGGTTTGGCGATTCGGTCGCCATCGACCAGCATTTGCAGATCAGCCGCATGCGCGCGCTGGAGTTCGAGCGCCCGATGATCCGCGCCACCAACACCGGGGCCACGGTCATCATCGATGCAGCGGGGCGGGTCACGCAGTCGCTGCCGCGGCTGACGCGCGGCGCGCTGGTGGGCGAGGTCGAGGGCCGCAGCGGCACCACGCCGTATGCGTGGTGGGTGTCGCGGTTCGGGCTCTGGCCGCTGTGGGTGTTGGGGCTTGGCGTGGTGCTGCTTGCCTGGCGCGGCCGGCTCAGCCCGGTGCGTCGCGCGGACGATTCCGCGCCATCGCCTGGTTGAGCAGGCCCGGCATCAGGTCCAGCATCTGGTTGGCGTGGCGCCCCGGCGGAGCCGCGGCGGCGTGGTAGACCTGCAGCGAAATCGGCGGCAGATCCTGCAGCTCCACGGCGGTCATCAACGCTGTGTCCAGGTTGCTGGCCGTCAGAAAGTCAATCACCGTCCAGCCCAGGCCCAGCCGCACCAGTTCCAGCGCCAGCCGGGAGGTCTGCACCTGCAGGCCGGAAGACTGGTGAACGCCCAGTTGTCGGGCAAACTCGTCAATCGACCGGCACATCGGGTCGTCGCCCACCAGCCGGATCATGGGGGTGTTGGACAGAAAGGCCATGGGGTTGCCGCGCTTGACGCGAACGGCCCGTTGCCAGATCTCGCGCGTCACCGCCACATACAGCGGCCCGCTGACCAGCATGCGGCTGATGATTTGCGGGTGCGGGTGTTCATAGTGACCCAGCGCGAAATCCACCCCGCGGGTCAGCAGCGCCTGGGCCATCTGGTCGCGGTGCAGGGTGCGCACCTCCACATGGACCCGCGGGTGGTGGCCCGCATATTTTTCAAGCACCACGGGCAGGAACTCGTGGCAGATGGAGGGCAGGGCCGCCAGCCGCACCTGGCCCTGGTCGCCCTGCTTCAGGTTCACCGAAATACGGCGCAACTCGTCCAGCTGGCGGTGAATGCTGGCCGACTCGGCGAACAGCACGGAGGCCTCGGGCGTCGGGGCCAGGCTGCCCTTGCCGCGGATGAAAAGCCTGTAGCCCAGTTGCAGCTCGGTGTGGGCCACGGTCTTGCTCACGGCCGACGGTGTGATGCAGATCAGCCGGGCGGCCGCGCTCATGCTGCCCGTCTGCATGACGGCCTGGAAGACCTCGAGTTGCCTCAGATTCATGGTGCTGGCGACGCTGTGAGTTTTGCTCACAAGCCCTGGCTGATTATTCCGCGCTGTACCCGCAGGCGCGTTCCTACGATACGCCACCCTGGCCAGCGAGCCCGGGTTCAAAGACTGTCAGGAACCTACGGAGATCAAGCAATGTATTCGAAACTCAAAGTCAAGCAGCTTCTTGCCGGCGCGGTGCTGGCCGCCTTCGCCTCGCTGGCGGCCGCGCAGGCGGCACGGTCCAATGTGGTGGTGCTGGCCACGGGCGGCACCATCGCCGGGGCCGGGGCCTCGGCGGTCAACAGCGCGACCTATGCGGCGGCCAAGGTGCCCGTGGACAAACTCATTGCGGGCCTGCCCGAACTGGCCGGCATCGCCAATGTCCGGGGCGAGCAGGTGTTCCAGATCGCCTCGGAGAGCTTCACCAACGACAACCTGATGGTGCTGGGGCGCCGGGTCTCGGCGCTGGCCAAGCAGGCCGACGTGGATGGCATTGTCATCACCCACGGCACCGACACGCTGGAGGAAACCGCCTACTTCCTCAATCTGGTTGTCCACACCCGCAAGCCCATTGTGGTGGTCGGGTCCATGCGGCCGGGCACCGCGCTTTCGGCCGACGGCGCCCTGAACCTGCTGAACGCCGTGACCGTGGCCGCCAGCAAGGATGCCGCGGGCAAGGGCGTGCTCGTCACCATGAACGATGAAATCCAGAGCGGGCGCGACGTGAGCAAGACCGTCAACATCAAGACCGAGGCCTTCAAGAGCCAGTGGGGCCCGCTGGGCATGGTGGTGGAGGGGCGCAACTACTGGTTCCGTGCCCCCGTCAAGCGCCACACCATGGACTCGGAGTTCAACATCGACGACATCAGCGCGTTGGCGCCGGTGGAAATTGTCTACAGCTACGGCAATGTGCCCACCGCGCTCTACGAGGCGGCCGGCAAGACAGGCATCAAGGCGCTGATCCATGGCGGCACCGGCAACGGCTCCGTGGCCAACCGCATCGTGCCGGTGCTGCGTGACCTGCGCAGCCACGGGGTGCAGGTCATCCGCTCGTCACGCGTGCCGGACGGGTTCGTGCTGCGCAACGCCGAGCAGCCCGATGACCAGTACGACTGGGTCGCCGCGCACGACCTCAAGCCGCAGAAGGCCCGCATCCTGGCGGCCGTGGCGCTCACCCGGGCGACCGACAGCAAGGAGCTGCAGCGGATCTTCTGGGAATACTGAAATCTGAAATGCCGGGCTTGCGGGCGGGGCCTGGGCCCTTCAGGGCTTGCCCGGTGCCCCGGCCGGCGCCTGGAGCCGGGCGTCCCGGTAGCGCCAGTAGGAGGCGCAACCCAGACCGCTCACGATGTGCCAGATGCCCCACAGGCTGGCAATGATCACCATGCCCAGGTCGCTGTGGAACTGCACGGCAATGATGCCCAGCGCCAGCCCCGAGTTCTGCATGCCCACCTCGATCATGATCGCGCGGCGGTCGCGCACCGGAACCCGCATGGCGCTGGCGCTCAGGTAGCCAAAGGCCAGCCCGCAGGCGTTGTGGGCGATCACCAGGCCAAAGGTGGGCAGCAGGCCCAGCGTCAGCAACTGGCGCTGGGCGATCAGCCCGGCCACGATGAACAGCACCAGCGCGAGCAGCGAGAAGTTGGCCAGCGGCTTCTTGATGCGCTGGGTCAGCGCCGGTTGCCGGTGAGCGCACAGCAGCCCCAGGGCCATGGGAATGGCCAGGATGCCCACCACGCTGATCCAGATGTCGGAGGGGTCGATTTTCAGGTCGGTCAGCCAGGCGGCGGTGGCCGGGTTGTGGGCCACCGTCCAGCTGAAATTGAAAGGCATGGCCACCAGCGCGATCACGCTGGCGCAGGCGGTCAGGCTCACAGACAAGGCCGTGTTGCCGCGCCCAAAATGGGTCACGAAGTTGCTCAGGTTGCCGCCGGGGCAGGCCGCCACCAGCAGCATGGCGGCTTCCACATTGGGCGGCAGGTCCAGCGCCAGCGTCAGCAGCCAGGTGCCCACCGGCAGCAGCACAAACTGCGGAAACAGCCCGGCCACCATGGCGCGCGGCGCCTGCGCAACGCGGCGGAAATCCTCCACCTGGAGGTCCAGCGCCACGGCGAACACCATGGTGGCGAGCACCAGGCTCAGGACGAGTTGTTGGGCGGTCATGGGTGGGGGCTCCTGTGCACCAAGGGTAAACGCAGCGCGGCCCCGTAAAATCAGGGGTTTACGCGGGTTGCCCTGCGTCCACCCCTGTTTCCGTTCGGGCTGAGCTTGTCGAAGCCCCCAGGCCATGCTGACCTTTCAACAAATCATTCTGAAGCTCCAAAGCTACTGGGACGCCCAGGGCTGCGCGCTGCTGCAACCCTACGACATGGAAGTGGGCGCCGGCACCAGCCACACCGCCACCTTCCTGCGCGCCCTGGGCCCCGAGCCCTGGAAAGCCGCCTATGTGCAGCCCAGCCGCCGCCCCAAGGACGGCCGCTACGGCGAGAACCCCAACCGCCTGCAGCACTACTACCAGTACCAGGTGGTGCTCAAGCCCGCGCCCAGCAACATCCTGGAGCTGTATCTGGGCAGCCTGGAGGCGCTGGGGTTCGACCTCAAAAAGAACGACATCCGCTTTGTCGAAGACGACTGGGAGAACCCCACCCTGGGCGCCTGGGGCCTGGGCTGGGAGGTCTGGCTCAACGGCATGGAGGTGACGCAGTTCACCTACTTCCAGCAGGTCGGCGGCATTGACTGCCGGCCCATCACCGGCGAAATCACCTACGGCCTGGAGCGCCTGGCCATGTACCTGCAGGGGGTGGACAACGTCTACAACCTCCAGTGGACCGACACCATGAGCTATGGCGACGTCTACCTGCAGAACGAGAAAGAACAGTCGGCCTACAACTTTGAGCACAGCGATGCCGACTTCCTGTTCACCGCGTTCAACGCGCACGAGAAGCAGGCCAAGTACCTGATGGAACAGCAACTGGCCCTGCCGGCCTATGAGCAGGTGCTCAAGTGCGCGCACAGCTTCAATCTGCTGGACGCGCGCGGCGCCATCAGCGTGACCGAGCGCGCCGCCTACATCGGCCGCATCCGCAACCTGGCGCGCGCCGTGGCGCAGAGTTATTACGACAGCCGTGAACGGCTGGGCTTCCCCATGGCGCCGCGCGAGTGGGTGGCGCAGATGACGAAGAAGGCCGCGTGAACAGCATATGAACAACAAGAATCTTCTCGTCGAACTGTTTGTGGAAGAGCTGCCGCCCAAGGCGCTGCGCAAGCTCGGGGATGCCTTTGCGGGCGTGCTGTTTGACCAGCTCAAGGCCCAGGGCCTGACGGACCCGCACTCGGTCCTGACCAGCTTTGCCTCGCCGCGCCGGTTGGCGGCGCACATCACCCTGGTGGCCGAGCGCGCTGCCGACAAGGCTGTGTCGCAAAAGCTCATGCCCGTGAGCGTGGGCCTGGATGCGGCGGGCAACGCCACGCCCGCGCTGCTCAAGAAGCTGCAGGCGCTGGGCGCCGACGCCTCGGCCGTGCCGGGGCTCAAGCGCGCGATGGACGGCAAGGCCGAGGCCCTGTTCTACGACAGCCAGGTCAAGGGCGCGACGCTGGCCGACGGCCTGCAAAAGGCGCTGGCCGACAGCATTGCCAGGTTGCCCATCCCCAAGGTCATGAGCTACCAGCTGGAAAGCGGCTGTGATCTGCCGGGCTGGAGCAGCGTGAGCTTTGTGCGCCCCGCGCATTCGCTGGTGGCGATGCATGGCAGCGAGGTGCTGGTGTCGGTCCAGGCGCTGGGCCTGAAGGCCGGCAACGCCACCCAGGGCCACCGCTTTGAAGCCAGGGTCTCGCCCGTGGTGTTCAAGGACGCGGACAGTTACGCCGAGACCCTGAAGACCGATGGCGCGGTCATTGCCAGCTTTGAGGAGCGCAAGGCCGAGATCGCGCGGCAGCTGGCTGCCGCGGCGGGCAGGGTCGGCGGTGGCGTGCACCCGATCGGGGACGATGCGTTGCTGGACGAAGTCACGGCGCTGGTCGAGCGGCCCAACGTGCTGGTCTGCGAATTTGAAAAGCAGTTTCTTGAAGTGCCGCAGGAATGCCTGATCCTCACGATGAAGGCCAACCAGAAGTACTTCCCGTTGCTGGATGCGGCCGGCAGGCTCACCCACCAGTTCCTCGTGGTCAGCAACATCACGCCCGACGATGCGAGTGCGGTGATCCAGGGCAACGAGCGCGTGGTGCGCCCGCGCCTGGCCGATGCCAAGTTCTTTTTTGACCAGGACCGCAAGAAGACGCTGGAAAGCCGCGTGGCGGGACTGGACAAGGTGGTCTATCACAACAAGCTGGGGACGCAGGGCGAGCGGGTGCAACGGGTAAGGCGAATTGCCAAGGCCATAGGTAGCCAACTCGGTGGTGAGGAGCTGGCGCAAAAGGCTGACCAAGCCGCGCTTTTGGCTAAGTCCGACTTGGTGACAGATATGGTGGGTGAATTTCCGGAACTTCAGGGAATCATGGGGCGCTATTACGCGCTCAATGACGGGCTATCCGCTGATGTCGCCGATGCCATCGAAGACCACTACAAGCCCCGCTTTGCCGGTGACGCATTGCCGCGCAATGATGTGGGGTTAGTGGTGGCGCTAGCAGACAAGCTCGAGACGTTGGTCGGGATGTTTGTCATTGGAAATGTTCCTACGGGTGATAAGGATCCATTTGCCTTACGTAGGCATGCGCTTGGAGTCATTCGGATGCTTGTTGAGCGTGATCTTCCCCTGTTGGTGGATCGCCTTTTCCAGTTAGCCGCTCTTGTCATTAGCAAATCGGCTAGTGATCGGGAAAATTCAATCGCGGCTGAAATTTTCAAAGGGACTCACTTGTTCAACACCGGTGGCGTAGCAGTCTCCGTGGAAATAGGTGCTTTCGAGCGCGAGTCGGGGTTTGATTTCTCGAAAGTGGATCTGGTATCTCCCTTTGTTTTCGACCGCCTCGCCGGCAGCCTGCGCGAGCAGGGCTACAGCGCGCAGGAAGTCGACGCAGTGCTGGCGCTGCGCCCGCAGCGCCTGGGCGATGTGGCCAAGCGCCTCGCCGCCGTGCGCGCCTTTGCGGCCCTGCCCGAGGCCCCCGCGCTGGCCGCCGCCAACAAGCGCATTGGCAACATCCTCAAGAAGGCCGACGGCGCCGTCGACCCGCACGTCAGCGAGGTGCTGCTGCGTGAAGACGCTGAAAAGGCTTTGTATGCGGCAATGCAGAAAGTCGCCCCACAGGCCAACGCGCAGTTCGAGGCCGGCGACTACACCGCCTCGCTGCAGACCCTGGCCGCGCTGCGGGCACCCGTCGATGCCTTCTTCGAAGGTGTGATGGTCAACGCCGAGGAAATGGACCTGCGCCTGAACCGCCTGGGCCTGCTTGCCACGCTGCATGGCGCGATGAACCGCGTGGCCGACCTGTCGCGGCTGGCGGCTTGACGCGGGCCGCTGGACGCCGCACCATTTCCCCATGCCCAGCCAGACGCTCATCGACAACTTCACGCTTGCCTTTCACCGGCAAGCCGTGGCCCGGCTGCGCATTCAATCGGATCTGTTGCTGAAAGCACGGGACACCGTGCGTCGCTGGCGCCTGCAACGCGGGCCTGCAGCGTCGGACCCGTATCTGGATGCGTGGGATGCGCTTCTGGCCGCTGGGCCAGATGCTATAGAGCGAGAGGTCTGTGTGGACCATCCCCGGGCCGCGACTTTGCGCAATGTGTCACCCTTGGGGTTCGTCCTGAGCGCCGGGGAGCGCATGGCCTTGCACCGAGCTGCAAAGGACTGATGTGCAGCGGGAGGAGATTGAGCATGTTCTGCGGGCCGCTGCCGCGATTTCCAGAGAGAACTCCTTTGTTCTCGTCGGCAGTCAGGCGGTCGCCTTGCTGCTCGACGCGCCACCAGCGGAATTGCTGGTCTCGACCGAAATTGATCTCTATCCCTCACTCCATCCAGAAAAGTCTGGCTTGATTGACGGCGCGATTGGCGCACTCTCGACTTTTCATGACACATTTGGGTATCACGCGGATGGCGTGGGTCCCGAAACGGCCGTACTGCCGCCGGACTGGATGCAACGTGCGCAGTTTTTCTATTTTGGAGAGGTGACCGCCATTTGCCCGGATCTGCATGATCTGGCCGCTTCCAAATGCGTGGCCTTTCGGGACAAGGATGCTGACTTTGTGCGTGTATTGCTTCACCACGGCCTGATCCAATTGAGCACCCTGCTGGAGCGTATTGCCTTGTTGAATCTGGCCGAGCCTGTTGCCCGGAAAACCATTGAATGGGCGCAACGCCGCGCCAGTGAAGCGACCGCATGAAACTCATCATCCTCGACCGCGACGGCACCATCAACCAGGACAGCGACGATTTCGTCAAGGCGCCTGAGGAGTGGATTCCGCTGCCCGGCGCGCTCGAGGCCATTGCGCGGCTCAACCACGCGGGCTGGCATGTGGTGATCGCCTCCAACCAGTCGGGGCTGGGGCGCGGGCTGTTTGACGTGGCCTCGCTCAACGCCATGCACGCCAAGATGCACAAGCTGCTGGCCGAGAAGGGCGGGCGCATCGACGCGGTGTTCTATTGCCCGCACAGCCCCGACGAGAACTGCACCTGCCGCAAGCCGCTGCCGGGCCTGTTCGAGCAGATTGGCGAGCGCTATGGCGTGGACCTCAAGGATGTGCCGGCCGTGGGCGACAGCCTGCGCGACCTGCAGGCCGCCGTTCTGGTGGGCTGCGAGCCGCACCTGGTGCTCACGGGCAAGAGCGCGCTCCACCGGGGCCTGCCGCTGCCTGAGCCGTTCCCGCCGGGCACGGCTGTGCATGACGACCTCGCGGCCTTTGCCGACGCGCTGCTTGCGCGGCCCGTGGCCGTCAAACTTCCCGCCTGAACCATGCCGCTGATCCGTTCGATACTGCATGCCCTGCTGATGCTCGTCACCGTGATCCCCTGGGGCATCTGGATGGTGACGGCCTCGCTGTGGGCCAGTGGCGAGCAGATGTACTGGAAGGCCGCGCGCTGGCTGGGCTGGCAGATCAACGGGGCCCGTGTGCTGCTGGGCATCCAGGTGCGGGTCAGCGGGATGGAGAACCTGCCCGTGGGAAAGACCAGCCCGGCCATCCTGCTGGTCAAGCACCAGTCCACCTTCGAGACCTTCCTCATGCCCACGCTGATGCCGCACCCGCTGGCCTACGTGTTCAAGAAGGAGCTGATTTACGTGCCGTTTTTCGGCTGGGCCATGGGCCGCATGGACATGATCCACATCGACCGCAGCCAGCGGGCGCTGGCGTTTTCCAAGGTGGTGGAGCAGGGCAAGCGGCTGCTGGCCCAGGGCATCTGGGTCATCATGTTCCCTGAAGGCACGCGCATCCCGCGCGGCCAGAAGGGCACCTACAAGAGCGGCGGGACCCGCCTGGCCGTGGAGACCGGCGCGCCCGTGATCCCGATCGCCGTCACCTCGGCCCGGTGCTGGCCGCGCAAGGCCTTCATCAAGACGCCGGGCGTGGTGGACGTGTCCATCGGCAAGCCGATTCCCAGCCAGGGCCGCGAGGCGGACGAACTGATGCGCGAGGTCGAGGCCTGGATCGAGTCCGAAATGCACCGGCTCGACCCCGAAGCCTACGCCGGACGCTAGACTCGGGCTTCATGCGCAGCCTGCTCCAGTTCACCCTTGACCTGTTCGATCCCGAGCCGGCGCCCGCGCCCCCGGATTCCCCGGTTTCAGAGCCAAAACCGCCGGGAGTCCAGGCGGGGCGGCCATCACCTGCTATTGAAAACATAGCAGGACCGACCCAACCCGCCGAGCCACTGGACCAGGTGCTGGTGCCTGCGAGCTTTCGCCACCCGCGCGCCAACCGGCAGGCCGTGCTGCAGGGCTCGCTGGTGGCGTTTGAATTCCGGCGCGGCAAGCGCCGCACCATCGGCTTTGTGGTTGGCCCCGACGGCCTCGTGGTCAGCGCCCCCCGATGGGTGCCGCTGACCGAGGTGGATGCCGCGGTGCGCGAGAAGGCCGGCTGGATCATGAAGAAGCTGGCCGAGGTGCAGGAGCGCCAGCAGAAGCTGGAGTCCGCCCGCATCGAGTGGAAGGACGGCACCTCGCTGCCGTTTCTGGGCGAGACCGTGATCCTGGTGCTGGACCCGCGCCATGGCTTCAGCGAGGTGGGCGGCCATTTGTCGGCCGTGGCGGCTGGCGCGGTGCTCAACGCCGACGCCAGTGCGCTGCCTGGCGTGCCGCGGCTCACGCTGCACATCGGCCTGCCGCACACTGCGACGCCGCAGCAGATCCGCGACGTGGTGCAGGCCTGGCTGATGCGCCAGGCGCGGCGCGTGTTCATCGAGCGGCTTGACCATTTCGCGCCCCTGCTGGGCGTGCAGTGGCGCAAGCTCAGCCTGTCCAGCGCCGGCACGCGCTGGGGCAGTGCCAGCGCCGATGGCTCGATCCGCCTGAACTGGCGGCTGATCCATTTCCGCCAGTCGGTGATCGACTATGTGGTGGCGCACGAGCTGAGCCACCTGCGCGTGATGGACCACAGCCCGCGCTTCTGGGACACGGTGCGCACCGTGGTGCCCGACTACGCGCAGCTGCGCGGCCAGCTCAGGGACGAGGCGCTGCCGCGCTGGGAATAGAAAAGCGGTAGACCCCGTCGGCGCCCAGCACGCGCCGCAACTGCCCGTCAAACCACAGCCGGTGCAGGTGCGCCACCGATTCGCCCATGGCAAAGGTGGTCTGGTGCAGGTCCAGCGGGCGCTTGAACATCACGGGCAGGATGTCGGCCGCCGTCTGCGGCGCGGTCGCACAGGCCTGCATCACCTCGGCCAGCCGGTCGCGGTGGTGGTCGTGCAATTGCTGGATGCGCGTGTGCAGGCCCCGGAACGGCTTGCCGTGCGAGGGCAGGGTCAGCGTGTCCTCGGGCAGCGCGCGGAACTTGTCGATCGAGTCCAGGAAGGCCGTGAGCGCGTTGGACTCGGGCTCCATGTCGTAGACGCTCACGTTGGTCGAGATGCGCGGCAGCATCATGTCGCCGCCAATCAGCGTGCGCAGTTCGTCGCAGTACAGCGCGATGTGCTCGGGCGCGTGGCCGTAGCCGCTGATGCAGCGCCAGTCGCGCCCGCCGATGCGCACGGCCTGGCCGTCCTGCAGGCGGTGGAAGCTGCGCGGCACGGCGGGCACCATGTTGGGGTAGTAGCTGGTGCGCGCGCGGATCTTTTCGATGGAATCGGGGTCGCTCAGTCCGTGGCTGGCAAAGAAGCGGGCCGCCGCCTCGCCGCCAAAGCCCGTGGTGCTCTGCGAGGCGAGCCGGGCCGCGTTGTAGTCGGTGGCGCTGATCCACAGCGGCGCGTTCCAGCGCTCGCACAGCCAGTGCGCCAGGCCGATGTGGTCGGGGTGCATGTGGGTCACCAGCACCCGCAGGATGGGCAGGCCCTTGAGCTGGGTCGCAAAAATCTGCTCCCACTGTGCCTTGGCCTCGTCGCGCGTGATGCAGCAGTCCACCACGGTCCAGCCCTGGACCTTGCCGCCGCTGCCGGCCGGGTCGTCCAGCTCGTCGCGCAGCAGCCAGAGGTTGATGTGGTCCAGCGCAAACGGCAGCGCCATGCGGATCCAGCGCACGCCCGGCGCGACCTCGAGGGTGCCGCCGGTGGCGGGCATCTGGTCGCCAAAGGTGTAGGTGAGCTGGGCTTCGAGTGCGTTCATGGGGTGGGTCCGGGATTGACGTTAACGTAAACGTCATTTCTAATCGGCCCATTTTAGGCAGTGCCCCACGGGGCTGCTGTCGCCTCGGTATTCGAGAATTTTCTGATCATGGCCACCACCTACACCATCAGCGACCTGGCGAAGGAGTTTGACCTCACCACGCGGGCCATGCGCTTTTACGAAGACATGGGCCTGCTGCAGCCCGAGCGCTCCGGCCCGGGCGGGCGCAGCCGCGTGTACAGCGCGCGCGACCGCACCCGGCTCAAGCTCACGCTGCGCGCCAAGCGGCTGGGCCTGAGCCTGACCGAGGCGCGCGAGATCATCGACATGTACGACAGCCCGCGCGACACCGGGCCGCAGCTCAAGAAATTCCTGGCCGTGCTGGCCCAGCACCGCAAGGAACTGGAAGAGCAGATGGCCGACCTGCAGGCCAATCTGGATGAGGTCAGGGAGCACGAGAAGGAAGCCCGTGCCCTGCTGGCCCGGACGGCCAAAACCGCGAAATAGGCCATAATTGACGTTTACGTAAACGTCAATCAGGAGTGACGCATGGCCCAGACCGTGTTCGAGCCCAAAGACCCGGCCTTTGCGCAGCGGGTGCGCGACAGCTTTGCGCTGCAGGGCGCCATGGGCACGCTCGGCGCCACGCTGGGAGCGATCGAGCCCGGCCTGGTCGAGATTGAAATGGCCTGGGCCCCGGGCCTGACGCAGCAGCATGGTTTCCTGCATGCGGGCATGGTGGCCAGCGCGCTGGACTCGGCCTGCGGTTACGCGGGCTTCACCCTGATGCCGCCTGACGCCGGCGTGCTGACCATTGAATTCAAGATCAACCTGCTGGCGCCCGCCAAAGGCCAGCGCTTTCGCATGGTGGGCCAGGTCGTCAAGCCCGGGCGCACGGTGACCGTGACCGAAGGCCGCGCCTATGCCATCGACGACGGCCGCGAAAAACTCATTGCCACCATGGGCGCCACGCTCATGACCATCACCGGGCGCGACGACGTCAGGAACTAAGGAGACCCCCATGACCAATCTTCCAGGACTCAACTTCCAGCTGGGCGAAGACATTGACGCGCTGCGCGACACCGTGCGTGACTTCGCGCAGGCCGAGATCGCGCCGCGCGCCGCCGAGATCGACCGCAGCGACCAGTTCCCCATGGACCTGTGGCCCAAGATGGGCAGCCTGGGCGTGCTGGGCATCACCGTGAGCGAGGAATACGGCGGCGCCAACATGGGCTACCTGGCCCACATGATCGCCATGGAGGAAATCTCGCGCGCCAGTGCCAGCGTGGGCCTGAGCTATGGCGCCCACAGCAACCTGTGCGTGAACCAGATCAAGCGCAACGGCAATGACGAGCAGCGCAAGAAGTACCTGCCCAGGCTGATCAGCGGCGAGCATGTGGGCGCGCTGGCCATGAGCGAGCCCGGCGCGGGCTCCGACGTGATCAGCATGAAGCTCAAGGCGGAGGAGAAGGGGGGTTATTACCTGCTCAACGGCAGCAAGATGTGGATCACCAACGGCCCCGACGCCGACACCCTGGTGGTCTATGCCAAGACCGAGCCCGAGCTGGGCGCGCGCGGCGTCACGGCCTTCCTGATCGAAAAGGGCATGAAGGGCTTCAGCGTGGCCCAGAAGCTCGACAAGCTGGGCATGCGCGGCAGCCACACCGGCGAGCTGGTGTTCAACAATGTGGAAGTGCCGGCCGCCAACGTGCTGGGCGCGCTCAACGGTGGCGCCAAGGTGCTGATGAGCGGGCTGGACTACGAGCGCGCCGTGCTCACCGGCGGGCCGCTGGGCATCATGCAGTCGGTCATGGACAGCGTGGTGCCCTACATCCACGACCGCAAGCAGTTTGGCCAGAGCATTGGCGAGTTCCAGCTGATCCAGGGCAAGGTGGCCGACATGTACACCGTGCTGCAGGCCGGCCGGGCCTTTGCCTACACCGTGGCCAAGAACCTGGACCTGCTGGGCGTGGAGCATGTGCGCCAGGTGCGCAAGGACTGCGCCAGCGTGATCCTGTGGTGCGCCGAGAAGGCCACCTGGATGGCCGGCGAGGGCCTGCAGATCCACGGCGGCAACGGCTACATCAACGAATACCCGCTGGGCCGGCTCTGGCGCGATGCCAAGCTGTACGAGATCGGCGCAGGCACCAGCGAGATCCGCCGCATGCTGATCGGCCGCGAGCTGTTTGCCGAGACGATGTAGGCATTTGCAGGGCAAGCGAAAATACGACTTATGACCTCACCTACCGGCCCCTCCATTCAGGACCTCTTCGCCCACAACCGCGCCTGGGCCGCGGAAATGGAGCGCACGCGCCCCGGCTTCTTCAGCAGCCTGGTCAAACAGCAGACGCCCAAGTACATGTGGATCGGCTGCTCCGACAGCCGCGTTCCGGCCAACCAGATCGCCGGGCTGGACCCGGGCGAGGTGTTCGTGCACCGCAACGTGGCCAATGTGGTGGTGCACTCCGACCTCAACGCGCTGTCGGCCATCCAGTTCGCGGTGGACATGCTCAAGGTCGAGGACATCATGGTCGTGGGCCACTACGGCTGTGGCGGCGTGCTGGCCGCGCTCAACAACACCCGCGTGGGGCTGGCCGACAACTGGATTCGCCACATCCAGGATGTGCGCGACCGCCACCGCGACCTGCTGGACAACTGCCGGCCCGACCAGCGCGGCGACGCGCTGGTGGAGCTGAACGTGATCGAACAGGTCGTGAACGTCTGCGTCAGCACTGTCATGACCGACGCCTGGGCCAAGGGCCAGCAGGTGCGTGTGCATGGCTGGGCGTTCGGCGTTCACGACGGTTTGCTGCAGGATCTGAACATGACGGTGTCCGGCACCGAATCGATCGAGTCGGTGCACCGCTCGGCCGTTGCAGCGGTGGTGGCTGCGCGTAGCTGAGGCGCATCATGTTCCCCCAGCACCTGGACTCGCCGCAGGCCTACAGCATCGCCAAGGCGATGATGGACGGCTTCAATCGCCACTACCAGCTGTTTCGCACCGAATCGGCGCGGGCCAAGCACCGCTTCGAGACCGCCGACTGGCATGGCCAGCAGCGGGCGCAGCGCGAGCGCATCGAGTTCTACGGCCTGCGGGTCAAGGAATGCGTGAGCCGGCTCGAGAAGGAGTTCAAGGCCGGCAGCCAGCCCATGGAGGTCTGGCAGCAGGCCAAGCTGCATTACATCGGGCTGCTGGTCGATCACCACCAGCCCGAGCTGGCCGAGACCTTCTTCAACTCGGTCACCACCAAGATCCTGCACCGCACGCATTTCCAGAACGACTTCATCTTCGTGCGGCCCGCGGTCAGCACCGAGTACATCGAGAACGACGAGCCCGCGGCCCGGCCCACCTACCGGGCCTACTACCCCACGCGCGAGAACCTGCACGACACCATCATCCGGGTGATCGACAACTTCCAGCTGCGCCGCGAGTTCAGCAACCTGCCGCGCGACACCGGCTTTGTGCTCGATGCCTTCAACGAGCGGCTGGGCGAGGTCAAGCTGCGCGCCAACTTCCAGATCCAGGTGCTGACCAGCCTGTTCTACCGCAACAAGGGCGCCTATGTGGTGGGCAAGATCATCAACGGCTTCAACGAGGTGCCGTTTGCGCTGCCCATCCTGCACGGCCCCGACGGCAAGCTGCTGATCGACGCCGCGCTGTTCGGCGAGGACGAGCTGCTGGCGCTGTTCAGCTTTGCGCGGGCCTACTTCATGGTCGACATGGAGGTGCCCAGCGCCTACGTGCAGTTCCTTCGCTCGCTGATGCCGCGTAAGCCGCGCAACGAGATCTACAACGCGCTGGGCCTGGCCAAGCAGGGCAAGACCCTGTTCTACCGCGACTTTCTCTACCACCTCAAGCATTCGAGCGACAAGTTCCGCATCGCGCCCGGCATCAAGGGCATGGTGATGCTGGTGTTCGACCTGCCGTCGTTCCCCTATGTGTTCAAGCTCATCAAGGACTTCTACCCGCCGCAGAAGGACACCACGCGCGAGCAGATCCAGGGCAAGTACCTGCTGGTCAAGCAGCACGACCGCGTGGGCCGCATGGCCGACACGCTGGAGTACTCCGAGGTGGCCTTTCCGCGCGCGCGCTTCGACGAGGCGCTGATCGACGAGATCCGCCAGTTCGCGCCCAGCCAGCTCGAGATTTCCGACCGCGATGGCGATGGCGAGGAAGAGGTCATCCTCAAGCATGTCTACATCGAGCGGCGCATGATCCCGCTGAACATCTACCTGCAGGAAGCCTTCGACGCGCTGGGCAGCGACGCCGGCGATGACAAGGCCCAGGCCCAGATCGAGCGCGCCGTGATCGAGTACGGCAACGCCATCAAGGACCTGGTGGCCGCCAACATCTTTCCCGGCGACATGCTGTGGAAGAACTTTGGCGTCACGCGCAATGCCAAGGTCGTGTTCTACGACTACGACGAGATCGAATACATCACTGACTGCAACTTCCGCAAGGTGCCCGAGCCGCGCAACGAGGAAGACGAGATGAGCGGCGAGATCTGGTACAGCGTGGGCCCGCACGATGTGTTCCCCGAAACCTTCGGCCCCTTCCTGCTGGGCAACGACCGGGTGCGCGGGGTGTTCATGAAGCACCACGCCGACCTGCTCGACGCCGCGTTCTGGCAGGGCCACAAGGAGCGCATTGCCTCGGGCTATGTGCACGATGTCTTTCCCTACGACCCGCAGAAGCGGTTCCCCCCCCGGGCGGCGCCGGCCACGGCCTGACGCCCAGTGTCCATCCCCACTTTCAGGAGTACCCCCATGTCAGATTCCATCGTCATCGTCGGCGCGGCCCGCACCCCCATGGGCAGCTTCCAGGGCGACTTCAGCCCGCTGGCCGCGCACGACCTCGGCGGCGCGGCCATCCAGGCCGCCATGCAGCGCTCGGGCGTGTCGCCCGAGCTGGTCACCGAAGTGCTGTTCGGCAACTGCCTGATGGCCGGCCAGGGCCAGGCGCCGGCGCGCCAGGCCGCGTTCAAGGGCGGCCTGCCCAAGAGCGCGGGCGCGGTCACGCTCAGCAAGATGTGCGGCTCGGGCATGAAGGCCGCGATGTTCGCGCACGACATGCTGCTGGCCGGCAGCCACGACGTGATGGTGGCCGGCGGCATGGAGAGCATGACCAACGCGCCCTACCTCATGCTCAAGGGCCGCGGCGGCTACCGCATGGGCCATGACCGCATCTTCGACCACATGATGCTCGACGGGCTGGAAGACGCCTACGAAGCCGGCCGCTCCATGGGCACCTTTGGCGAGGAGTGCGCGGCCAAGTACAACTTCAGCCGCGAGGCCCAGGACGCCTTTGCCACCGCCAGCGTGCAGCGCGCCAAGGCCGCCACCGAGTCGGGCGCCTTCAAGGCCGAGATCACGCCCGTCACGGTCAAGAGCCGCGCCGGCGAAAGCGTGATCGCCATCGACGAAGGCCCGGGCAAGGTCAAGCTCGACAAGATCCCCACGCTCAAGCCCGCGTTCAAGAAAGACGGCACTATCACCGCCGCCAGCAGCTCCAGCATCAACGACGGCGCCGCCGCGCTGGTGATGATGCGCGAGTCCACGGCCCAAAAGGTCGGCGCCAGGCCGCTGGCGCGCATCGTGGCCCATGCCATGCATGCGCAGGAGCCCAACTGGTTCACCACCGCGCCCGTGGGCGCCACGCAAAAGGCGCTGGCCAAGGCCGGCTGGAGCGTCAAGGACGTGGACCTGTGGGAAGTGAACGAGGCCTTTGCCGTGGTGCCCATGGCGCTCATGGAGGAGCTCAAGGTGGGCCATGACATCGTCAACGTCAACGGCGGCGCCTGTGCGCTCGGCCACCCCATTGGCGCCAGCGGCGCGCGCATCATGGTCACGCTGATCCATGCGCTGCAGGCCCGCGGCAAGAAGCGCGGCCTGGCCACGCTGTGCATCGGCGGCGGCGAAGGCACGGCCGTGGCACTCGAGTTGCTATAAATTTCGTAGCTGATGGTGGCCGTCCCGCAAGGGCTACGGCCATTTTTTATCCTCAAACCAGGCGCCTGCCATGCTGTTGACCCCAGACCAGGAAATGATCCGCGACGCTGTGCGCGAATTCGCCAAGGCCGAACTCTGGCCGCACGCCCCGCAATGGGACCGGGAGCACCATTTCCCGGTGCAGGCGCACCAGGGCCTGGCCGCGCTGGGGGCCTACGGCATCTGCGTGCCCGAGGAGCTGGGCGGCGCGGGGCTGGACTACACCTCGCTGGCCCTGGTGCTCGAGGAGATCGCCGCGGGCGACGGCGGCACCAGCACCGCCATCAGCGTCACCAATTGCCCGGTCAATGCCATCCTCATGCGCTACGGCAATGCGGCCCAGCAGAAGCAGTGGCTCACGCGGCTCGCGCAGGGCGAGCTGCTGGGGGTGTTCTGCCTGACCGAGCCGCACGTGGGCAGCGATGCCTCGGCCCTGCGCACCACCGCGGTCAAGGACGGCGACGGCTATGTGATCAACGGCGTCAAGCAGTTCATCACCAGCGGCAAGAACGGCCACCTGGCGGTGGTCATTGCCGTGACCGACAAGGGCGCGGGCAAGAAGGGCATGAGCGCCTTCCTCGTGCCCACCGACACGCCGGGCTATGTGGTGGCGAGGCTGGAGGACAAGCTGGGCCAGCGCAGCAGCGACACCGCCCAGATCAATTTCGACAACTGCCGCATTCCCGCGGACCACCTGATCGGCGCCGAAGGCGAGGGCTACCGCATCGCGCTGAGCGCGCTGGAGGGCGGGCGCATCGGCATTGCCGCGCAGAGCGTGGGCATGGCGCGCAGCGCCTTCGAGGTGGCGCTGGACTACGCCAGGCAGCGCGAGAGCTTTGGCCAGCCCATCTTCAATCACCAGGCGGTGGGCTTCCGCCTGGCCGACTGCGCCACGCAGCTGGAAGCCGCGCGCCAGCTGATCTGGCACGCCGCCAGCCTGCGCGACGCCGGGTTGCCGTGCCTGAAGGAAGCCGCCATGGCCAAGCTGTTCGCCAGCGAAATGGCCGAGCGCGTCTGCACCGCGGCCATCCAGACCCTGGGCGGCTACGGCTATGTGAACGACTTTCCGGTGGAGCGCATCTACCGCGACGTGCGGGTCTGCCAGATTTACGAGGGCACGTCGGACGTGCAGAAGATCATCATCCAGCGCTCGCTATGATGGCCCCACATCATGCGAATCATCATTCTGGGGGCCGGCCGGGTCGGCGAGAGCGTCGCTGAGAGCCTGGTCTCCGAGCAAAACGACATCACGGTGATCGATCCGGAGGCGCAGCGCCTGCGCGATCTGGAAGACCGGCTGGACCTGCGCGGCGTGCAGGGCTATGGCACCCTGCCTTCGGTGCTCAAGCGCGCGGGCGCCGATGACGCCGACATGCTGATCGCCTGCGCCGCGCTGGACGAGACCAACCTGGTCGCCTGCAAGATCGCGCACGACCAGTTCAACATCGCCACCACCATCGCGCGGCTGCGCTCGCCCGAGTTCCCCGAGGGCGGCGAGCTGCTGTGCAAGACCGGCTTTTCGGTGGACCATGTGATCTGCCCCGAGGAGTCGGTGGTGCGCTACATCCAGCAGCTCATCGACTACCCCGAAGCCCTGCAGGTGCTGGAGTTCTCGCAGGGCCGCGCCCACCTGGTGGCGGTGCGCGCCGTGGCCGGCAGCCCGCTGGTCAACCACAAGATCGGCGAGATGGCGCAGCGCCTGCCGGCCGCCGAGATGCGCGTGGTGGCCATTTACCGCAACGACGTCGAGGTGGCCTGCGGCCCGCAGACCCAGGTGCTGGCCGGTGACGAGGTGTTCGTGCTGGCCGACAAGCAGCGCATCCGCTCCGCGCTGGTGGCCATCCACAACCAGGAAAAGCCGGTGCAGCGCGTGATGATCGCGGGCGGTGGCAAGGTGGGCCTGCGGCTGGCCCAGCGGCTGGCCCGGCAATGCCAGGTCAAGATCATCGAGCGCGACCGCCAGCGCTGCGAGGTGCTGGCCGCCGAGCTGCCGTCCGGCGTGCTGGTGCTGCACGGCGACTGCGCCGACCACGACCTGCTGACCGAGGAAAACGTCGGCGGGCTGGACCTGTTCCTGTCATTGACCAGCGACGATGAGGACAACATCCTTTCGGCCATGCTGGCCAAGCGGCTGGGCGCCACGCGGGTGCTGGCGCTGATCAACCGCCGCGCCTACGCCGAGCTGATCCAGGGCAGCACCATCGACATTGCCGTGTCGCCCTCGCAGACCGTCATTGGCGAGCTGCTGGCCCATGTGCGCCGCGGCGATGTGGCGGCCGTGCACAGCCTGCGCCGCGGCGACGCCGAGGCGCTGGAGGGCGTGGCGCGTGGCGATGCCAGCACCTCCAAGCTGGTCGGCCGGCGCATTGCCGACATCGCGTTGCCCGCCGGCGCCCGCTTTGCCGCGCTGGTGCGCGGCGCGGGCCGCGAGTGCCAGGTGCTGATGCCGCACCGCGACCTGGTGATCGAGATCGACGACCACGTGATCGTGTTCCTGCCCCACAAGCGCCTGGTGCGCGACGTCGAGCGCCTGTTCCAGGTCAGCGCGACCTTCTTCTGAGCCGGCCCGCGCCATGCACAGCCTGAACCCCGTGCTGGCCGTGCTGTCGGTGCTGTCGCGCGTGATCATGGGCTTCTCGTTCACGCTGCTGGTGCCGCTGGCCTGGGCCTGGGGGCTGGACGCCCAGGGCCTGCCCGGCGTGTGGCTCAGCGCGTTCGCGGGCACGGCGCTGTCGGGCGCGGCGCTGTGGCTGCTCACGCGCGAGCACACGCGCGAGCTGCAGCCGCGCGACGGCATCCTGCTGGTCAACCTGGTGTGGGTGTCGCTCACGCTGTTTTCGGCGGCGCCGCTGATGTTCACCGTGCCCGGCCTGACCTGGACCGGCGCGATTTTCGAGGCCATGAGCGCGCTCACCGCCACCGGCGCCACCGTGCTGTCGGGGCTGGACCAGTTGCCGGTGTCGGTCAATGTGTGGCGCTGCTTCCTGCAGCTCATTGGCGGGCTGGGCATCATGCTGCTGGTGGTGGCGGTGCTGCCCATGCTCGGGCTGGGCGGGGTGCAGCTGTACCGCGCGGAAACGCCGGGCCCGATGAAGGACGCGCGCCTCACGCCGCGCATTGCCGAGACCGCGCGCGGCCTGTGGGCCGTGTATTTCGGCATGGCGCTGGCCTGCTTCCTGGCCTACCGCTTTGCCGGCATGAGCTGGGCCGACGCCTTCATGCACATGTGCACCACCATGGGCCTGGGCGGCCTGTCATCGCATGACGCCAGCTTTGCCTACTGGAACTCCTGGCAGATCGAGGCCGTGGCCGTGGTCTTCATGGGCCTGGCGGGCATCAGCTTTGCGCGCTATTTCATCCTGTGGCGCACGCGCTCGGCGGTGTCGCTGCTGCGTGACAGCGAGGTGCGCTGCTACGCGGCCGTGCTGCTGGCCGCCATCGTGGTGATCAGCGCACTGCTGCACGTGCACGGCACCTACCCCAGCCTGCCGCACGCGGTGCGCGCCACCACCTTCCAGGTGCTGTCGCTGGCCACCACCACGGGCTACTCATCGACCGACTACGCCCAGTGGCCGGCCTTCGCGCCGGTGCTGCTGATCTTTCTGGGCTGCTTTGCCTCGTGCGCGGGCTCCACGGGGGGCGGCATCAAGATGGTCCGCATGATCCTGCTGGTCAAGCAGGCCCGGCGCGAGCTGGTGCGCATCATCCACCCGCGCGTGGTCAACCCGGTCACGCTCAATGGCAAGAACATCCCGGCCACGGTGATCGCGGCGGTCATGGCCTTCATGCTGATCTATGGCGCGAGCATTGTGGGCCTGTCCATGCTCATGCTGGCCTCGGGGCTGGACGTGGTCACGGCGTTCTCGGCGGTGATCGTCTGCGTCAACAACATCGGGCCGGGCCTGGGGCTGGTGGGGCCGGCCTCGACCTTTGGCGTGTTCAACGAGTTCCAGACCTGGGTCTGCACCTTTGCCATGCTGCTGGGCCGGCTGGAGCTGCTCGCGGTGCTGGTGCTCTTCACCAGCCAGTTCTGGCGAAAATAGGGCCACAGCCCCATGGCCGAGCCGGCCGCCCTGACCCAACAAGGAGATGTTCCATGCCCATTACCAAAGGATTCCGCGCGCTGGTTGACGAGGCCATGGCCCAGGTCACCACCTATTCGGTGGCCGAGGTCCAGGCCCGGCTCGGTGACCCGGCCGTGCAGATCGTCGATATCCGCGACGTGCGCGAGCTGGCCGGCGGCACGGTGGTGGGCGCCTACCACGCGCCGCGCGGCATGCTGGAATTCTGGGTGGACCCCGACTCGCCGTACCACAAGCCCCTGTTTGCCGACGAGGGCAAGGAGTACATCCTGTTCTGCGGCGCCGGCTGGCGCAGCGCGCTGGCGGCCAAGGCCCTGCAGGACATGGGCATGACCAATGTGGCGCACATCGACGGTGGCTACACCGAATGGGTCAACCAGGGCGCGCCCACCGAAACACTGGAACAGCGCAAGGCCCGCAAGGGATGATGGCCGCGCCGCGCCTGTGCCCCTGCGGCCAGACCAGTGCCGCCGGCCAGCCGCTGGCCTACGCGGCCTGCTGCGGCCGCTTTCTCGAGGGCCCGGCCACCTTGCTGGCGCCTGATGCGCAGACGCTCATGCGCTCGCGCTACACCGCGTTTGCGCTGGACCGCGTGGACTACCTGCTGGCCACCTGGCACCCCGACACCTGCCCCGACGATCCGGGTCCCATGCCTGGCACCAAATGGCTGGGGCTGGAGGTGCGCGGCCACTGGCGGGTGGACGAGACCCATGCCGAGGTGGAGTTCGTTGCGCGCTACCGCGTCACCGGCGCCGCCCAGGCCGCGGGCGGCGGACGCGCCGTGCGCCTGCATGAGCGCAGCCGCTTTGTGCGCGAGCAGGGCCGCTGGCTGTATGTGGACGGCGACCTGAACCCTTCGACCCAGCGGGAATGACCGAAGCCAGAAAGAAACCCTGATGTTGCCGTTTGAAGCGGTCCTGTTTGATTGCGATGGCGTGCTGGTCGACAGCGAGCCCATCACCAACGGCGTGTTGCGCGACATGCTGGAGGAGCTCGGCTGGTCGCTCAGCCCGCAGGAGTGCATGCGCCTGTTCATCGGCAAGGCCGTGAAGGACGAGGCCGCGCTGATCGAGGCCCGCACCGGCCAGCCGCTCACCGAGGCCTGGCTGGCGCGCTTTCGCGAGCGGCGCAACGAGGGCCTGCTGCGCGACGTGCAGCCGATCCGCGGGGCCGTGGCGGCCGCGGCGCAACTGCATGGGCTCTACCAGGGCCGGCTGGCCTGCGCCTCGGGCGCGGACCGCTTCAAGGTGGAACTGCAGATGGACAAGTGCGGCCTCATGCCCTATTTCAGCGGCCGCATCTTCAGTGGCCACGAACTGCCGCGCTCCAAGCCCGCGCCCGACGTGTACCTGGCCGCGGCCGCCGCGCTGGGCGTGGCGCCCGCGCGCTGCGCCGTGGTCGAGGACACCGTGACCGGCGCCACGGCCGGCGTGGCCGCCGGCGCCACCGTGTTTGGCTACAGCCCCCCTGAAGCCGGGCACGATGCGCCCCACGCGCTGCGCCGGGCCGGCGCCACCCACATCTTCACCGACATGGCGCAACTGCCGGCCCTGCTGGGCGCCGCCTGAGCCACGTCCGCACCCCATGAAAGCCGCCGCCGTCACGCCCGTGGCCTTTGTGAGGATGCTGCTCATGGCCTACGCCAAATACGGCGCGGACCCGCAGGCGGCGCTGGCGCGCGCGCAGATCGGGCCCGACACGCTGCGCCGGCGCGAGGCCACGGTCACCTCGTGGCAACTGCAGGTGCTGGCCGGCGAAGCCATGCGCGAGCTCGACGACGAGGCGCTGGGCTGGTTCTCGCGCCGGCTGCCCTGGGGCAGCTATGTGATGCTGCTGCGGGCTTCGCTCACGTCGCCCAACCTGGGGGTGGCGCTGAAGCGCTGGCTGCGCCACCACAACCTGCTGACCGACGACATCGTGCTGTCGCTGCACGAGGCCGGCGACCTGGCCACCGTGGCCCTGGTGGAACGGCGGCTGGACCCGGCGATGCGCGAGTTCTGCCTGGTCACGCTCCTGCGCAACATCCACGGCATCAGCTGCTGGCTGGTGGACTCGGGCATCGCGCTGGAGGCGGTGGCGTTCCCGTTCAAGGCGCCCGCGCATGCGCCGGTGTACCCGCTGCTGTTTCCGGGGCCGGTGCATTTTGGCGCGCTGCACGCGGCGCTGAGCTTTGACTCGCGCTACCTGGCCCTGCCTCTGCGGCGCGACGACAAGGCCCTGCGCGCGCTGCTGCCGCAGGCCCTGTCGCTGGTGGTGCGGCCCTACAAGCGCGACCGCCTGCTGGTGCAGCGCGTGCGCATGCTGCTGCAGGACCAGCCCGGCGCCGCCACGGCCGACGCGCTGGCCCATGCGCTGAATGTGTCGCCGCGCACTCTGCACCGCCAGTTGCAGCAGGAGGGCGCCTCGCTGCAGGACCTGAAGGACGAGGTGCGCCAGGAGCAGGCCATGGCGCTGCTGCGGCGCACCGCGCGCCCGGTCAAGCAGGTGGCGCAGGCCGTGGGCTTCAGCAGCGAAAAAAGCTTTGCCCGGGCCTTCCGGCACTGGACAGGGGACTCTCCGGCGGAGTACCGTCGCAAGGGCCTGCCCGCCTGAGGTGCCTCGATTTGCTATGAAAACAATAGCTGCCAGTGGCCGCCCCGCCTGGACTACAACCACTTTTCATTCATGGAGACCGCTATGAACCCCTCCAACCTGCCTTCCGGCTTCCAGTTGCGCTCGCGGGTCACGCCGCAGGGCGAACTGGTGATCTCGCTGGCCACCGTGCCCACCCCCGCCCCCGCCTTCGACGAGGTGGTGCTGCAGGTGCAGGCCACCCCGATCAACCCGTCGGACATCGGCCTGCTGTTCGGCGCGGCCGACATCGCCAGCGCGCGGCTCACCGGCACGCAGGCGGCGCCGGCCGTGACCGCGCAGATCCCGCCTGCCGCCATGAAGGCCATGGCCGGGCGGCTGGACCAGGACCTGCCGGTGGGCAACGAAGGCGCGGGCGTGGTGGTGGCCGCCGGGGCGTCCGTTCAGGCCCAGGCGCTGCTGGGCAAGACCGTGGCCGTGCTGGGCGGGGCCATGTATTCGCAGTACCGCTGCGTCAAGGCCGAGCAATGCCTGCTGCTGCCCGAGGGCACCACGGCGGCCGAGGGCGCGTCGTGCTTCGTCAACCCGTTGACCTCGCTGGGCATGGTGGAGACCATGCGCCGCGAAGGGCACAAGGCCCTGGTGCACACGGCGGCCGCCTCCAACCTGGGGCAGATGCTCAACCGCGTCTGCCTCAAGGACGGCATCGGCCTGGTCAACATCGTGCGCAAGGCCGAGCAGGAAGCGCTGCTGCGGGCCCAGGGCGCGGTGTGCGTGTGCAACGCCGCCTCGCCTACCTTCATGGAGGACCTGACCCAGGCGCTGGTGGCCACCGGCGCGACCATTGCCTTTGACGCGATTGGCGGCGGCAAGCTCGCGGGGCAGATCCTCACGGCCATGGAGGCCGCGCTCAACCGCACCGCCACCGAGTACAGCCGCTATGGCTCGACCACCCACAAGCAGGTGTACATCTATGGCGGGCTGGACACCGGCCCCACCGAGTTCAACCGCAGCTTTGGCATGAGCTGGGGCATGGGCGGCTGGCTGCTGTTCCCGTTCCTGCAACGCATCGGCGCTGAGGCCGCGCAGGCGCTGCGCCAGCGCGTGGCCAGCGAACTCAAGACCACGTTTGCCAGCCACTACGCCCAGGTGCTTTCGCTGCGCGAGGCGCTGGAGCCCGCGCAGATGGCGGTCTATGGGCAGCGCGCCACGGGCGCCAAGACCCTGATCGACCCCAGCAAGCCGTAGCGGTCGCGCCGGCTCAGCGCTGCCAGCCGCCCAGCCGGATGGCCGCGGCGATGGTGAAGGCGTACAGCGCCAGGCTCAGTGCCACCACGCCGAAGAAGGCCGCAGGCGGGGTCTTCAGCAGGTGAACGCAGACCCAGCCGCCGGCCACGACCACCACCAGGCGCAGCGCGCTGCCCGCCAGCGGCCAGAACATCCGGCCCGCGCCCTGGGACGCAAAGAACAGCGCCAGGCCCAGACCAAACAGGCCGTAGCAGGCGCCCACGATGTTCAGGTACTGCCCGCCAAAGCCGCGCACCGCGGGGTCGGCGGTGAACAGGTTCATCCACAGCGCGGGCGCCAGTGCCGCCCCCAGGCCAATGGCGCCGGTGATGGCGGCCACCACGGCCGCGCCCGTCCAGGTCACGCGCAAGGCCCGCGCATGCTGGCCGGCGCCCATGTTGGTGGCCACCATGGCCGTGAGCGCCGTGCCAAAGCCGAAAGCGATGGGCACCAGGATGTATTCGAGCCGCGCGGCCACGCCGTAGCCTGCCAGCGCCGCGATGCCGTAGCTGCCGATGAAGGCCGTGGCCGCCGCGATCGAGCCATTGCTGATCACCGGGCTCAGCGAGGCCGGAATGCCCACGCGCAGGATGGCCCGCAGCAGGTTCTGGCGCAGGCGCCAGGGCAGGCGGTTGAGCTGGACGGCGCCGCCACGGCGCAGCAGATGGGCGGCCAGCACCAGCGCACCCAGCGCGTTGATGCTCACGGTGCTGGTGGCTGCGCCCGCCACACCCAGCCCGGGCACCGGCCCCCAGCCAAACACCAGCAACGGGCACAGCACCACATGAACTGCGGCGGTGCCCAGCAGGACCAGCGAGGGCAGCAGCATGTTGCCGGCGCCGCGGACAATGGCCGCCAGAACGTTGCCGAGCCAGATGGCGAGCGCACCGCCGAACAGCACGTTGGCGTAGGCCATGGCATCGGCCAGAGCCGCGCCCCGGCCGCCCATGGCCGCGTACACCGCGCGCCCGAGGCCAAATTGCGCGAGCATGAACAGGGCGGCGGCCACGCAGGCGATGAACAGCGCATGCTGGGCCAGCCGGCTGGCGTCGTCGCGTTGGCCGGCCCCCAGCGCCCGCGCCACCGCGGCCGTGGTGGCGCCGCCGATGCCGCCCGCCGACATCTGGATCATCAGCATCGACAGCGGGAACACCAGTGCCACGCCCGCCAGCGCGTTGGCGCCCAGCCGCCCGAGGATGAAGCCGTCATAGCCGATCACCAGCGTCATCGCGAACAGCCCCACCACGTTGGGCGCGGCCAGCTTGAACAGGGTGGCCACCAGCGGCGCGTGCAGCATCTGGTGGGTGCGGTCGTTGCCGGCGCTGGCCAGGGCCGCGCCAGGGTGGGGGAGGGTGGTGCTCATGCGCTGCCCGGCTCAGGCCGGCACCAGGTAGACGCCGGGTTCGGCCGACAGGCCCTGCTTGACCTGGCGCGTGATGTCGTCGGCCAGCACTTCGTCGGCGCCGGCCTCGAGCGCATCCAGCGCGCGGCGCACGACGTCACCGGGGGTGGATTTCGGCATGTCGATGCCGCGGGTCAGGTCGGTGTCGACAAAGCCCATGTGCATGCCCAGCACCTGCGTGCCCTGCGCGCGAAGCTCATGGCGCAGGCCATTGGTCAACGCCCAGGCCGCGGACTTGGTGGCGCCATACACCCCCAGCAGCGGCCGGTTGATCCAGCTTGCCACCGACAGCACGTTGACGATGGCGCCGCCGCCATTGGCCGCGAGCACGGGCGCAAAGGCCTGGCTCATGCGCAGCGGGCCGAAGAAGTTGGTTTCGAGCTGGGCGCGGCTGGACTCGCCATCCGCATCGGCCAGAAAGCCGCCCAGGGTGGCCACGCCCGCGTTGTTGATCAGCACCGTCACGTCCTGGCAACGTTGCGCGGCGGCGGCGATGTCGGCTGCGCGGGTGACATCCAGCTGCAGGGCTTCGACGCCTGGCAGGGTGATGCTGGCGGGCTGGCGCGCGCCCGCGTAGACCTTGCGCGCGCCGCGCGCCAGGGCCTCGCGTGCAAAGGCCAGGCCGATGCCGCGGTTGGCACCTGTGATGAGGACGACGGCGTTACTGAGTTTCATGGGGAGGCTCCGTGGGTTGGGCTGCCGTGCAGCGGGGATAAGGAGAATTTATGATGATCGTCATATTCAAGGGCAAAGGCGGGGCGGAACGCAAAGGGGGGCTGTTGGCGTCAGTGGAGCGGGGTGTCGAACTGCGCGAGCAGGCTCTCGCGGGTGCTCGCCAGCAAGGCCTTGCCCTGTGCGTTGGGCCCCAGCGCCCGTGCCAGCTGGAGGGCGCCCACCATCTGGCTGGCCACCATCGGGGCCTGGCTCGCGGCACCCGCCGGCAGCGCGCGCTGTACCGTGTCAATGAGCTTGCGCACGCGCTGGGCCGCGGCCTCGCGGACTTCGGGCGCCTGGCGCGGCATCTCGGAAGCCAGCGCCGCCACGGCGCAGCCATTCTCCGCGCCATTCAGGTGCCGCTCCGACAGGTAGCCGTCGACCAGCGCGCGCAAGGCGCTGTGCCCCTTGACACGTGCCCGCTCGGCCTGTTCGGCGATGCGGACCGAGCCATCGCGCCCGGCGCGCTCCAGGGCTTCGGCCAGCAGTGCATCACGCGAGGCAAAGTGGGCGTAGAAGCCGCCATGGGTGAGCCCGGCCTCCTTCATGATGTCGGCCACGCCCACGCCATGGAAACCGGCACGGCGGATGGCACGGGCCGCCGTCTCGACGATGCGGTCGTGGGTCAGTTCCTTGCGGCTGGGAGGGGTGTCCATGGCGAAAATGTACCCAAAAATATGATGAACGTCATATTGTCGCTCAATGGCCCTTGGTGCGTTGAGGGCTTGCGGCCCGCAGTTTGGCGCGATATGGCAGGATTTGTGCCCTTTGTGACCACCAGAAGACGGCGCGGCCTCCTATGCTCGGGGATGGCATGGAAATGCCCTGTTCCATGGAGACACGCATGAATTCCGCTATCGATCCGTCCGGGCCGAGCGTGGCCGCGGGCGACACCACCCACCCCCTGATTGAGCAGACCCTGGGTGACTTTTTTGATGCCCAGGTGGCGCGCCAGCCCGCGCATGAAGCGCTGGTCAGCGCCCACCAGCAGCTGCGCTACACCTACCTTGAACTGCAGACGCAGGCCAACCAGCTGGCCAGCGCGCTGCTGGGGCTGGGCCTGGTTCCCGGGGACCGCGTGGGCATCTGGTCGCACAACAACGCGCAATGGCTGCTGATGCAGCTGGCCACCGCCAAGGTGGGCCTGATCCTGGTCAACATCAACCCGGCCTACCGCACGGCCGAGGTGGAATATGCGCTCAACAAGGTGGCCTGCAAGGCGCTGGTGACCATGGCGCGCTTCAAGACCAGCGACTACCTGGGCATGCTGCGCGAGCTGGGTGCCGCCCGCCTGCCGCACCTGCAGACCACCGTCTGGATCGACGAGCCGGGCCAGGGCGCGGAGGAGCCGGGCCTGTTGCGCTTTTCGGCGCTGCTGGCCCGTGGCGACGCGCAGGACCCTCGGCTGGCGGCTATAGCCCCCACGCTCAAGGCCACCGACCCGATCAACATCCAGTTCACCAGCGGCACCACGGGTTTCCCCAAGGGTGCCACGCTGACCCACCGCAACATCCTGAACAATGGCTTCTTCATCGGTGAATGCATGAAGCTCACGCCGGCCGACCGGCTGTGCATCCCCGTGCCGCTGTACCACTGCTTCGGCATGGTCCTGGGCAACCTGGCCTGCCTGGCGCATGGCGCCACCATCGTCTACCCCAATGACGGGTTCGACCCGCTGACGGTGCTGCAAACGGTGCAGGACGAAAAGTGCACCGGCCTGCATGGCGTGCCCACCATGTTCATTGCCGAGCTGGACCACCCGCGCTTCGGCGAGTTCAACCTGTCCAGCCTGCGCACCGGCATCATGGCGGGCTCGCCCTGCCCGACCGAAGTGATGAAGCGCGTGGTGGCCGACATGCACCTGCGTGAAATCACCATCGCCTACGGCATGACCGAGACCAGCCCGGTGAGCTGCCAGAGCAGCACCGACACGCCCCTGGACAAGCGGGTGTCCACCGTTGGCCGGGTGCAGCCGCACCTGGAGGTCAAGATCATCGACCCCGAATCGGGCCAGCCGGTGGCCCGCGGGGCGTCGGGCGAGTTGTGCACGCGGGGGTACTCGGTGATGCATGGCTACTGGGACGACGAGCCCCGCACCCGTGAAGCCATTGATGCCGACCGCTGGATGCACACCGGGGACCTGGCCACCATGGACGCTGAAGGCTACGTCAACATCGTCGGCCGGATCAAGGACATGGTGATCCGCGGCGGCGAGAACATCTACCCGCGCGAGATCGAGGAATTCCTTTACCGCCATCCGCAGGTGCAGGATGTGCAGGTGGTCGGCGTGCCCGACCGCCGCTATGGCGAGGAGCTGTGCGCCTGGATCATCGCCAGGCCGGGCCAGCCGGTGGACGAAGACAGCATCCGCGCGTTCTGCAAGGGGCAGATTGCGCACTACAAGGTGCCACGCTACATTCGTTTTGTCGATCAGTTCCCGATGACGGTGACCGGCAAGATCCAGAAATTCAAGATTCGAGACGCCATGAAAGACCAGCTGGGGCTGGAAGAAGAAAGAACCGCATGACCACCCTGGAGACCCAACTCAACGCCCGCTCCGCGGATTTTCAGGCCAACGCCGCGGCCATGCGCGCGCTGGTGGACGACCTGGCCGTTCAGGTGGCCAGGGCCGCCGCCGGCGGCGGCGAGGCCGCGCGGGCCAAGCACACGGCGCGGGGCAAGCTGCTGCCGCGTGACCGCGTGCAGATGCTGCTGGACCCGGGCACGCCGTTCCTGGAGATCGCGCCACTGGCCGCACACGCGATGTACGTCAACAAGGCCGGCGTGGGCGACGCCCCCTGCGCCGGCGTGATCGCGGGCATCGGCCGCGTGAGCGGGGTGGACTGCATGATCGTGTGCAACGACGCCACAGTGAAAGGTGGTACCTACTACCCCATGACGGTCAAGAAGCACCTGCGGGCGCAGGAGATCGCCATGCAGAACCACCTGCCCTGCATCTACCTGGTGGACTCCGGCGGCGCCAACCTGCCCAACCAGGACGAGGTGTTCCCCGACCGCGACCACTTTGGCCGCATCTTCTTCAACCAGGCCAACATGTCGGCCAACGGCATTGCGCAGATTGCCGTGGTCATGGGCAGCTGCACGGCCGGCGGCGCCTACGTGCCTGCGATGAGCGACGAGACCATCATCGTCAAGAACCAGGGCACCATCTTCCTGGGTGGCCCGCCACTGGTGAAGGCCGCCACCGGCGAGATCGTGAGCGCCGAGGACCTGGGCGGCGGCGACGCCCACACCCGCCTGAGTGGTGTGGCCGACCATCTGGCCCAGAACGACCCGCATGCGCTGGCGCTGGCGCGTCAGGCCGTGGCCACGCTCAACCGGGCCAAGCGCCCCGAGGTGCAGCTGCGCGCGCCGCGTGCCCCCAAATTCCCGGCAAGCGAGCTGTATGGCGTGATCCCCACCGACGTGCGCAAGCCCTATGACGTGCGCGAGATCATCGCCCGCGTGGTCGATGGCAGCGAGTTCCACGAATTCAAGCAGCGCTTTGGCGCCACGCTGGTCTGCGGTTTTGCGCACATTGAGGGCATGCCCGTGGGCATCATCGCCAACAACGGCATCCTGTTCAGCGAGAGCGCGCAGAAGGGCGCGCACTTCATCGAGCTGTGCTGCCAGCGCAAGGTGCCGCTGGTCTTTTTGCAGAACATCACCGGTTTCATGGTCGGGCGCAAGTACGAGAACGAAGGCATTGCCCGCCACGGCGCCAAGCTGGTCACGGCGGTGGCCACGGCCAACGTGCCCAAGTTCACCGTGATCATTGGCGGCAGCTATGGCGCCGGCAACTACGGCATGTGCGGCCGCGCCTACAGCCCGCGTTTCTTGTGGATGTGGCCCAACGCGCGCATTTGCGTGATGGGCGGCGAGCAGGCCTCGGGGGTGCTGGCCACGGTCAAGCGCGATGGCATCGAGGCGCGTGGCGGCAGCTGGAGCGCCGAGGAAGAAGCCGCCTTCAAGCAGCCCATCCTGGACCAGTTCGCCCACCAGTCGCACCCCTACTATTCCAGCGCCCGCTTGTGGGATGACGGCGTGATCGACCCGGCCGACACCCGGCGCGTGCTGTCGCTGGGCCTGAGCGCCAGCCTCAATGCACCGATTCCGGACGCGAAGTTCGGCGTGTTCCGCATGTAAGGGCCGGCATGAGCAACACCTCCATCTACGACAACCCCGACCACGAACTGCTGCGCGACCAGGTCGCGCGTTTCATCGAACGCGAGGTCGAACCCCATGCCGCGGCGTGGGAAGAAGCGGGCATGGTGCCGCGCGAGGTGCTGCGCCGCATGGGCGCGGCCGGGCTGTTTGGCCTGATGTACGAGGAAGCGTATGGCGGCGCCCAGGCCGATGCCATGACCAATCTCGTGTTCGCCGAGGCGCTGAGCCAGTCCACCTTTGCGGGCTTCATCATCACCGTGCTGGTGCACACCGACATGGCCAGCCCGCACCTGCACCACGCGGGCACGCCAGCGCAGAAAGAGAAGTACCTGCGCAAGGTGATTGCCGGCGAGCTGATCACGGCCGTGGGCATCACCGAGCCCGGCGCGGGTTCCGATGTGGCGGGTATCCGCACCACGGCCCGGCGCGAGGGCGATGGCTGGGTGATCAACGGCACAAAGATGTTCATCACCAACGGTGTCCATGCCGACCTGTACTTTGTGGCGGCCAGGACCGGCACCGGAAAACGCGACATGTCGATGTTCATCGTCGAGAAGGGCACACCGGGTTTTACCGTGGGCCGCGCCCTCAAGAAGACCGGCTGGCTGAGCTCCGACACGGCTGAGCTCGTGTTCGACAACGTTCGCATCCCGGCCGGCAACCTGCTGGGCGAGGAAGGCAAGGGTTTCTATTCGGTCATGAAGAACTTCCAGACCGAGCGCATCGCCCTGGGCGCCATGGCCGTCGGCCATTGCCAGCGGGCATTGCAGCTCACGCTGGACTACGTGCGCCAGCGCCAGGCCTTTGGCGGCGTGCTGTGGGAACAGCAGACCATCCGCCAGCGCCTGTCCATGCTGGACGCCAAAGTGCGGGCGGCACGCCAGTTCATGTACCACTGTGCCTGGCGTGTCACGCAGGGCCACGACATCGTGCAGGACGTGTCCATGCTCAAGGCCCTGACTGGCGAACTGGTGAACGAAGTGGTGCAAACCTGCCAGCAGTTCCATGGCGGAATGGGCTACATCCGCGAGACCGCCATTGAGCGTCTGTGGCGTGATGCCCGGGTACTGGCCATTGGCGGCGGCGCCACCGAGGTCATGCTCGAGGAAGTGGCCAAGCGGTACTGAGAACGCACTCATGAAACACCTTCAACTCCAATTCCATGCCGGTGTGGCCACGGTCACGCTGAACCGGCCCGAGGTTCGCAACGCCTTCAATGACGAAGTCATCGCCGAACTGACCACTGTTTTCCTGGAACTGGGCGAGCGCGCCGAGGTGCGCTGCATCGTGCTGGCCGGCAACGGCACGGCGTTCTGCGCCGGCGCCGACCTGAACTGGATGAAGCGCATGGCGGGCTATACCCGCGACGAGAACCTGGCCGACGCGAACGCGCTGGCGCGCATGCTGCGCGTGATCTACCTGTGCCCCAAACCCACGATCGCCCGGGTGCAGGGCGATGTGTACGCGGGTGGCACGGGCCTGGTGGCGGCCTGTGACATGGCGGTGTCGGTGGACACGGCGCACTACTGCCTGAGCGAGGTGCGGCTCGGGCTGATCCCCGCCACCATCAGCCCCTATGTGATTCGCGCGATGGGGGCGCGGGCCTCCCACCGCTACTTCCTGACCGCCGAGCGCTTCAGCGCGGCCGAGGCGTTGCGCCTGGGCTTTGTGCATGAAGTTGTCAAGGCCGACGCGCTGGATGCCTGTGTGTCGCAAATGGCGCACAACCTGGTGCAGGCCGGGCCCGAAGCGGTCAAGGCCTGCAAACAACTGGTGCAGGATGTGGCTGGCCAGGAGATATCGGCGGGGCTGGTGGACCGGACGGTGCAGGGCATCGCCGACATCCGCGTGAGCGACGAAGGCCGCGAGGGCATCCAGTCGTTCCTGAACAAGCGCAAGCCCGCCTGGCTGGCGGGAGACTGAAACCATGGAGGGCTGGAGCCACTTGCCGGGCACACCGCAGTTGCTGGCGCTGGCCGCGGCGCTGGGCTGGGCCAGCGGGTTGCGCCTGTATGCCGCCGTCTTCATCGTTGGCATGGCGGGCTTCATGGGCTGGGTCACGCTGCCCCAGGGGCTGCAGGTGCTGCAGCACCCCGGGGTGCTGGCGGCCAGCGGCTTCATGTGCTTCGTCGAGTTTTTTGCCGACAAGATTCCGCTGGTCGATTCGCTCTGGGACACGCTGCACACCCTCATCCGCATTCCCGCGGGCGCCGCGCTCGCCGCCGCAGCCCTGGGCGCCGACGGCACGGCCATGACCTGGGTGGCTGCGTTGCTGGGGGGCAGCCTGGCGGCCACCAGTCACGCCGCCAAGATGACCGCGCGGGCTGCGGTGAACACCTCGCCCGAGCCGTTCTCGAACCTCGGGGTGTCGCTGCTCGAAGACGGGTTTGTGGTCTTCATGTTGTGGCTGTCGGCCACGCACCCGGTCATTTTTGCCATCGCCCTTGCGCTCAGCCTCGTGCTGGCCGTGGTGTTGATGGTGGTTTTGTTCAAGTTCCTGCGTGCCACCGGCCGCAGGCTGCAGCATTTTTTGGCGGGCCCGCGCCCCATTTGAAGGAAGTCAGATGTTCAGCAAGATCCTCATTGCCAACCGCGGTGAAATCGCCTGCCGTGTTGCCGCCACCGCCCGCCGCATGGCGATCAGGACCGTGGCGGTGTATTCCGACGCGGACGCCCATGCCAAGCATGTGGCCGCCTGCGATGAGGCCGTGCACCTGGGCGGCAGCGCGCCGAAAGACAGCTACCTGCGGTGGGAAAAGATCATTGCCGCCGCCCAGGCCACGGGGGCCCAGGCCATTCACCCGGGCTACGGCTTCCTGAGCGAGAACGAGGAGTTTGCCCAGGCCTGCGCCACGGCCGGGCTGGTCTTCATCGGCCCGCCGGCCTCGGCGATCCAGGCCATGGGCCTGAAGGCGGAGTCCAAGCAGCTGATGGAAAAGGCCGGGGTGCCGCTGGTGCCGGGCTACCACGGTGCCGGCCAGGACCCGGGCATGCTCAAGGCCGAGGCTGACCGCATTGGCTACCCGGTGCTGATCAAGGCCAGCGCGGGCGGTGGCGGCAAGGGCATGCGCGCGGTGGACAAGGCCGGGGACTTTGACGCGGCGCTGGCATCCTGCAAGCGTGAAGCCATCAACAGCTTTGGTGACGACGCGGTGCTGATCGAAAAATACGTGCAACGGCCGCGTCACATCGAGATTCAGGTGTTCGGCGATACCCAGGGCAACTACGTGTACCTGTTCGAGCGCGACTGCTCCGTGCAGCGGCGCCACCAGAAGGTGCTGGAGGAGGCGCCAGCGCCGGGCATGACGCCGGCCATGCGCCAGCAGATGGGCGAGGCCGCGGTGGCTGCGGCGCGCGCCGTGAACTATGTGGGTGCGGGCACGGTCGAATTCATCGTGGAGCAGAAGGCCGACGGCAGCATGAGCTTCTTCTTCATGGAGATGAACACGCGGCTGCAGGTGGAGCACCCGGTGACGGAAGCAATCACCGGCCTGGACCTTGTGGAATGGCAACTGCGCGTGGCCTCGGGAGAGCCCTTGCCACTGCGGCAGGCTGATCTGCGCATGAGTGGCCACGCAATCGAGGCGCGCATCTGCGCAGAGAACCCCGACAACAATTTCCTGCCGGCCACGGGCACGCTGCACACTTACCGCAAGCCGGCCTGCGTGGCGTTCGAGCGGGCGCCAGGGGCGGTCCGCATCGACGACGGGGTGCGTGAGGGTGACGTGATCAGTCCGTTCTATGACTCGATGATCGCCAAGCTGATTGTTCATGGCGACACGCGCGAGCAGGCGCTGGCCCGGCTTGATGAAGCACTGGCCCAGACGCAGATCGTGGGCCTGGCGACCAACGTGCAGTTCCTGCGCCATGTGGTGCGCAGCCCCTCCTTCGCCGAGGCGGATCTTGACACCGCGCTGATCCCGCGCGAGCAGGCAGTGCTGTTCAACCAGGAACCTGTGGGTCTCGCGCTGGCGGCCGCCGCCGCCGTGGCCCAGGCCTTGCTCGACGAGCAGGCCGCCTCGGGGCCGGACCCGTTCAGCCGGCGTGATGGCTGGCGCTCTCATGGTGTGGTGGTGCGCCGTTTTGCCTTTGAGTTTCATGGCGAGCCGGTACCGGCCGAGCTCACCTGCCTGCATGACGGGGCGCTCGTGCTCGCCGTCGGCGAGGTCACGGGCCCCTTGATGTTCGCCGCCACCGCCCAGGGCATTGACGTGCAGTTTGCCGGGCAGCGGACGACCGTGCAGGTGGTGGCGCAGGGCGAGACCGACCATGTCTTTGCGCCGCATGGCGCCACCCGCATCCTCAACATCGACCTGCTGGCCCATGCGGGCGAAGCCCACGCCGAGGGCGGGCGCCTGAGCGCACCCATGCCGGGCAAGGTGGTGTCGTTCTCCGTGAAGGCGGGTGACAAGGTCAGCAAGGGCCAGGCGCTGGCCGTGATGGAGGCCATGAAGATGGAGCACACCATTGCGGCGCCGGTGGATGGCACGGTGGCCGAACTGCTGTATTCGCCGGGCGACCAGGTGGCCGAGGGGGCCGAACTGCTGAAGCTGCAATGAGGCGGTTGCCAGCACAATGGCGGGCATGAGAGTCATTTTTTCAGCAAGCAATACCAAGGCCGAGCCCTGGCTGGAGGCGCTGCGCGGCGCATTGCCTGGTGCCCAGGTGCAGGAGTGGCAGCCCGGCGTGGCGCCGGCGGACCACGCCGTGGTGTGGTCACCCTCCCAGCAGATGCTGGACGAGCAGCCGGACCTCAAGGGCATCTTCAACATGGGCGCGGGCGTGGATGCCTTGCTCAAGCTGCGGCTGCCGCCCCGCGCGAAGCTGGTGCGCCTGGATGACGCCGGCATGTCGGTCCAGATGGCGGAGTTTGTCTGCCACGCCATCATCCGGCACTTCCGTGAACTCGACGTCTATGACGCCGATGTGAAGCAGGGCAAGTGGTCGTTCAGGCGGCCCCGCCTGCGCGCGGACTATCCGGTGGGCATCATGGGCCTGGGTGTGCTGGGCCAGCGTGTGGCGCGCGCCGTGGCCCAGTTTGACTTCCCGGTCAACGGTTGGAGCCGTTCGCCCAAGGCACTGGAGGGCGTGCGCGGTTATGCAGGCATGGACCAGCTCGACGCATTCCTGGCGGCCTCGCGTGTGCTGGTGTGCCTGCTGCCGCTGACGCCCGAGACGAATGACATCCTGAACCACCAGACTCTGTCAAAGTTGCAGCCCGGAGGCTACGTCATCAATGTGGCGCGGGGCGCGCATCTGGTGGACGACGACCTGCTGGCATTGCTGGACAGCGGCCATCTGGCGGGCGCGACGCTGGATGTGTTCCGCACCGAGCCCCTGCCGGCCGAACACCCGTTCTGGCGGCATCCCAAGATCACCATCACCCCCCACACCTCGGCCCGCACGCTGCGCGAGGAGACGATTGCCCAGATCGCCGGCAAGATCCTTGCGACCGAGCGGGGAGAACCCATTGCCGGTGTGGTTGACCCCCAGAGGGGATACTAGGAGCCACCATGTCCCTTCCCTCCCGAGTCAAGATTGTTGATGTGGGTCCGCGCGACGGCCTGCAGAACGAGAAGCAGCCTGTGCCGGCCGACATCAAGATTGGCCTGGTGCACCGGCTGCAGGATGCGGGCCTCATGAACATCGAGGTCACCAGCTTCGTGAGCCCCAAATGGGTGCCGCAAATGGCCGACAACGCCGAGGTCATGGCGGGGATCCAGCGCAGGGCGGGTGTCTGCTACTCGGTGCTCACGCCCAACATGAAGGGGTTTGAAGCGGCAATCCATTCAAAGCCGGATGAAATCGTGGTGTTTGGCGCGGCCAGCGAGGCCTTCAGCCAGAAGAACATCAACTGCTCGATTGCCGAAAGCATCGAGCGCTTCGCGCCCGTGGTGGCAGCGGCGCTGGAGCGGGGCATTCACGTGCGGGGCGCCATCTCGTGCACCGTGGGCTGCCCCTACGAGGGCGAGATCCCGCCCGAGCGCGTGGCGCTGGTGGCGCGGCTCATGAAGCAGATTGGCGTGCAGCATGTGGGCGTGGCCGACACCATTGGCGTGGGCACGCCGCGCAAGGTGCAGCGGGCCATGGAGGCCGCGCTGGAACACTACGACCTCGACGATGTCTCGGGCCATTTTCACGACACCTACGGCCAGGCACTGTCCAACACGCTGGCGGCATTGGAGATGGGGGTGTGGCAGTACGACACTTCGTCGGCGGGCCTCGGAGGGTGCCCCTACGCCAAGGGCGCGACCGGCAATGTGGCCACTGAAGACGTGGTCTACATGCTCGATGGCATGGGCATCGAGACCGGCATTGACCTGGACAAACTGGTCGATGCTGGTGAGTACATCAGTGCCTGCCTGGGCCGCAAGCCCAATTCGCGCGCGGCCACTGCCCTGCTCAACAAGCGTCAGGGGTGACACCGATGTGCGGAAGTGAACTGCATGCCCTGCCCGACAGCGTCCAGCGCGTGGCGCGATGGCTTCAGGACAAGGGGCACCCGCACGGGCCCGTCATGCTGGAGGACGCCGCGCGCACCGCGCAACAGGCGGCCGACGCGCTGGGCATTGCCGTGGGCCAGATCGCCAAGAGCATCATCTTCCGCCGCAAGTCCGATGACGTGGCCGTGCTGGTGATCGCCTCGGGGGACCGGCGCGTGGACGAGAAAAAGGTGGAGGGCCTGGTGGGTAAAACCGGTCGCGCCGATGCTGATTTTGTTCGCGCCCGCACCGGTTTCGCCATTGGTGGCGTACCGCCGCTGGCGCACCTGACACCGCCCGTGACGCTTATCGACCGCGAACTGTTCCGGTTTGAGGAAATCTGGGCGGCGGCCGGGCATCCGCACAGCGTCTTCCGGCTCGCGCCGGCCGATCTTGAGACACTGACCGGAGCGCCCGTGGCCGATGTGGTGCAGGCAGTGGCGGCGCCATGAGTGTGGCCACGCGACTGTTGGCCCTTCATGCGCAGCTGGTGAAACAGGCCGGGGCGGAAGTGCCCTCGCCCTGCGTGTCGGTCTGCCGCATGAGTGCGCAGACAGCCTGGTGCGAAGGCTGCTATCGCAGCCTTGACGAAATTGCGGGCTGGAGCCGCCTGGATGATGGCGGCAAGCGCGTCATCTGGGACCGCATCGCGCAAAGAGCCAGGGCATCCGCACCATGAAGCAGATTACCTTCTATCTGGATTTCATTTCTCCTTACTCTTATCTGGCCTTCGAGCAGCTGCCCGTGGCCTTGCAGGGCCTGAGCTACAGCGTTCGCTACAAGCCGGTGCTGTTCGCGGGGCTGCTCAAACACCACGGCCAGCTTGGGCCTGCCGAAATTGCGGGCAAGCGTGACTGGACTTACCGGCAGGTGTTGTGGCTGGCCCGGACCCACGACATTCCGATGCAGATGCCGGCCGCCCATCCGTTCAATCCGCTCGCGCTGCTCCGGCTCGCACTGGCCTGTGCCGAGGCCGGTGAGCCCAACCGTTTCGTCTGCGAGGCCGTGTTCCGCCATGTCTGGCGGGGCGGCGCCGACGCCATCGATGCCGACCGGCTGCAAAGCCTGGCGGGCGCGCTGCCGCTGCGCAGCGAACCGCAGAGCGATACTGTCAAAGCCCAGCTCAGGGCCAATACCGAAGAAGCGATTGCACGCGGACTGTTTGGCGTCCCCACCTTCGCGGTGGATGACAAGCTGTTCTGGGGTTTCGACGCCCTGCCCATGTTGCGCAGCAGCATGGAAGGCGATGCCTGGTTTGAGCAAGCCTGGCATGACGCGGCGCAGCGACCGTCAGCCGCCGCACGCGTGGCCCCGCGCTGAGGCCTGGCCCGTGGGCGCCAACAGCCCGTGAATTGGCGGCCGCATCACCGCGGCCTAGGTGTTTCCCCTTGATTCGCGCAGATTGGGTAAGGACCCGGTCAGGGTTCAGTTCACTGTAAGGAATCGCCGCGACAGTCCGCCCTGCATACCGTGGCTTTGGCTGCGGACTGTATCCGTGCAGCGGTTCGCCGCTGTTGTCATCGACCCCAATCGAGGAGACTTCATGAAGGACGACAAAAACAGTCACGCCTACTGGAAAGCCACGCTCGGCCTGCTGACCAAGATTCTCATTGTCTGGTTCGTGGTGTCGTTCGGCGCGGGCATCCTGTTCGCCGACGTGCTCAATAACATCAAGCTCGGAGGGTATCCACTGGGTTTCTGGTTCGCCCAGCAGGGCTCCATCTACATCTTCATCGCGTTGATCTTCATCTACGCCAAGAAGATGAATGACATCGACCGTCGATTTGACGTGCACGAAGACTGAGGAAATCAACATGGATCTCCAAACAACCACCTATCTAGTTGTCGGTCTGAGCTTCGCGCTCTACATCGGCATCGCGGTCTGGGCGCGTGCCAGTTCCACCAGCGAGTTCTACGCCGCAGGCGGCAGTGTCCATCCCGTGATGAACGGCATGGCCACGGCGGCCGACTGGATGAGCGCGGCGTCGTTCATTTCGATGGCCGGCCTGATCTCCAACATGGGCTACGGCGGCGCGCTGTTCCTCATGGGCTGGACGGGCGGCTACGTGCTGCTGGCGATGCTGCTGGCGCCCTACCTGCGCAAGTTCGGCAAGTTCACCGTGCCCCAGTTCATTGGCGACCGCTTCTACTCGAAGTCCGCCAGTACCGTGGCCGTGCTGTGCCTGCTGGTCGCCTCCATCACCTACATCATCGGGCAGATGACGGGTGTGGGCATCGCGTTCTCGCGCTTCCTGGGCGTCTCGGCCAGCACCGGCATCTATGTCGGCATGGCCATTGTGTTTGCCTACGCCGTGTTCGGCGGCATGAAGGGCATTACCTACACGCAGGTGGCGCAGTACATCGTGCTGATCCTGGCCTACACCATCCCGGCCATCTTCATCTCGCTGCAACTCACGGGCAACCCGCTGCCGCAGCTGGGTCTGGGCTCCAACCTCGTGGGGCATGACGTCTCGCTGCTGGCCAAGCTGGACCAGGTGGTGACCGATCTTGGTTTCGGCAAGTACACCACGGCGCTGCCGGGCAGCAAGCTCAACATGTTCATGTACACCCTGTCGCTGATGATCGGTACCGCCGGTCTGCCGCACGTGATCATGCGATTCTTCACGGTGCCCTCGGTCAAGGACGCACGTTCCTCGGCTGGCTGGGCATTGGTCTTCATCGCGATCCTGTACACCACGGCCCCTGCCGTGGGCGCCATGGCCAAGATGAACCTGATCCGTACCGTGACGCCGGGCGTCGTGATGAAGGACACCGATGCCTTTGCCAAGGAAGCCGCGCTCGAGTACGAAAAGCGTCCTGACTGGATGAAGCGCTGGGAAAAGACCGGCCTGCTGAAGTTCACCGACAAGAACGGTGATGGCCGCATCCAGTACTACAACGACAAGACCAAGGACGCCGCAGTGCTCAAGAAGGCGGGCGATGCCGGCTGGAAGGGCAACGAGCTCGAAGTCAATGCCGACATCATTGTGCTGGCCAACCCCGAAATTGCGCTGCTGCCTGACTGGGTGATCGCGCTGGTGGCTGCGGGCGGCCTGGCTGCCGCGCTGTCAACCGCGGCCGGCTTGCTCATGGCCATTTCCTCGGCGGTGTCGCATGACCTCGTCAAGGGGGTCTTCAACCCGAACATCTCGGAGAAGGGCGAACTCATGGCAGGCAAGGTGGCCATGGCCATCGCCATCGTGATCTCGGGCTGGCTGGGGCTGAATCCACCAGGGTTCGCGGCGGGTACGGTGGCGCTGGCATTCGGTATTGCCGCCAGCTCGCTGTTCCCCGCGATCATGATGGGTATCTTCAGCAAGAAGATGAACAAGGAAGGCGCCATGGCCGGCATGCTGGCAGGCCTGTTCGTCACGCTGTTCTACGTGTTCGCGCACAAGGGCCTGTTCTTCATCAAGGGCACGGACTACCTGGGCCTGATCGGCGGCGCCAACAGCTTCTTCGGCATCACGCCGGAAGCCTTTGGTGCGGTCGGCGCCATGGTGAACTTTGCCGTGGCCTTCCTGGTCGACAAGGTCACCAAGGAGCCGCCGGCGCATATCCAGGCCATGGTGGAAGCCGTGCGGGTGCCGCGTGGTTCCAAGCTGGTTGATGGTGCGCACTGAGGCGCATGCTCGCTGGCTGAAACTGTTTCCTGCCCGTTGATCCGGGCAGGGGCGAAAATGGAGGCCCTGTCGGCTGTATGCTGACAGGGCCTTTTTTCTGAAAGCTCTCCGTCGGCGTGTATGGCGTTGCCGGATGATGGGAGCCCTGCATGGTTTTTGATGTCAATGTTGCCCTGACGTGGATACTTTTCCTGGCGCTGTTCCCCATGGCGTTTTTCTGGTTGCGCCGGGTCTGGCGCATCCTCATCAAGCGCGATTTTTCCGAGGTGGCGCTCAAGCGGGGCGTATCCCCGCCCGATCCCGAGAAATTCGCGCCATATGAAATGGCGATCAATCTTGTGGCGGGTGTGGTGGCCGCGGTGGTGATCGTGGCGGTCCTGCTCGGGCACCTGGATTACAACGCATGGACGGCGATTGCCGGCACCACCATCTGGTGCAAGTTCTTTGCGAGTTTTGCGCTGTCGCGGCATGCGCATGTGGCCGCATCCCGCCCACGGACCTGAGCGCGCCTGCCGTGGCGCCCTGAGCCGCTGCCATGAAGAAATCCACCCGCGTCCTGTGGCTGGCAACAGCCGCTGTCGGGGCGCTGCTGGCCCTGTGGCTGGCCTTCGATGTGGCGCTGGTTGGCTCGACCCTGACGCCGCCACAGCAGCAGGCCATGCTGGCGCTCCTGGGGCCGCGTGCCGTCCTGCTGGTCATGAGCTGGGTCTTCGCCGTGGCGGGTGCCGCCGCGCTGCTTCACTGGCTGGTGCAGCGCCATGTGGTTGCTCCGGGACGCCTGCTCGAGCGGGCGCAGGTGTTGCTGACCAGCGGCGCGGATCAAGTGCCCGGCCCTGGCGCGGCCGGTCCGGCGCCGCTGGCGGCGCTGGAGTCCGTGGTCCTGGAGCTTGCGCGCCAGCGTGACGCGCTGCGTGATGACGTGGCGCGCGAGGTGGCACGCGGGACCCGTGAATTGCAGGAGGAGCGAAACCAGCTCAGCGCGCTGGTCTCCGAGTTGAGCGAAGGTGTGCTGGTGTGCAACCTCGACGGAGACATCGTGCTGTACAACGCCCGGGCCCGGCTGTTGTGCCGGGCGCTTCCGCCATCGAAGGGGCCGGCGGATGGCAGTGAGCTTGTTGGCATCGGCAGGCCGATCCATGACATATTCAGGCGCGAACTGGTTGAGCATGCGCTCGACGACGTTCGTCGGCGCCTCGCGCGGGGCGCGGTGAGCCCCACGGCCCAGTTCGTGACGTTCACCCGGGGTGGGCAGCTGCTGCGCGTGCAGGTTGCGCCGGTTCGCCCGGCCGTGCCGGGTGCCACCGAATCCACCCTGCAGGGCTTTGTGCTGACGCTGGCCAATCTCGCGCGAGCCCATGACGATGCCGCGCGGCAAGACCAGCAGTTGCAGATGCTCCATCAGGGGCTGCGGTCTTCATTGGAGGGATTGGGCGCCGCCACCCGCCGGCTGGAGGAAACCCTGGTTCCCGCTCAGGCGCAGGTACAAGCCCTGGCACAGGTGCGAGCCCATGTGCTGGACATGGAGACGCGGCTGGCGGCGCTGGCGCGCCAGGCGACGGCGGCCGAGCAGACGCGCTGGCCTCTGGAGGACATGCTGGGCTCGGATCTGCTGGAGGCAGCGCAGACCAGGGTCCAGTCCCAGTGCGGCCGGCCGGTGGTGGCCGCGCCGCCTGAAGAGGCGATCTGGCTGAGGGCCGACAGTTTTTCACTGTTGCAGGCGCTGAGCCACCTCGCGCGCCGGCTGGTGAACGAGTTTGATGTGAAATTCCTGACCCTGAGGCTGACCCGCTCCCAGGGAAGGGCTTGTCTGGACCTGGCCTGGTCAGGGCATGCGGTCAGCACCGAGACCACGATGGCGTGGGAGATGGACGCGATGGATCTGAGCGGGGAGGTGACCTCGCTCAGCGTGCGTGACGTGGTGGCCCGGCACGGCAGCGAGCTGGGCTTTGAACGCGATCGGGCCAGACACGAAGCCTGCTTTCGCTGGCTTCTGCCGCTGTCGGGGCTGTCCGAGCCCCATGCCGAAGAGCTCCAGCCTGAAGACCATGACTTTGGGCTGTTTGCGCCGGCATCGAACGCCTTGCCGCGGGACCAGCAGCCACTGGCCGCGCTGACCTGCACCGTGTTCGACACCGAGACCACGGGGCTCAGCCCCGCGGACGGAGATGAGGTGGTTCAACTTGGCGCCGTGCGCATCGTGAACGGCAAGCTGCGGGTCAATGAACACTTCGACCAGCTGGTGAATCCCGGACGGCCCATTCCCGAGGCTGCGGTGCGGATTCACGGCATTACCAGTGACATGGTGGCGGGCCAGCCGCGTTTTGCGCAGGTGCTACCCGCGTTTCATGCCTTCGCGCGTGACACCGTGCTGGTCGCCCACAACGCGGCGTTTGACATGAAGCTGCTGCAACTGCAGGAAGAGGCGACCGGCCTGAGCTTCCGGCAGCCGGTGCTTGACACCTTGCTGCTGTCAGCGGTCGCGCAGCCCCATCAGGCGTCGCACTCGCTGGACGCCATTGCAGACCGTCTCGGCATTGCCGTGCGGGACCGCCACAGCGCCCTCGGGGATGCGCTGACGACCGCCGAGATCTTTCTGCGCCTGATCCCCTTGCTGGCGGCGCGAGGCATCCACACGCTCGGGCAAGCCGAAGCCGCGTCACGGCGTACCCGGTATGCCCGCGTCACCTACTAGGGTCGCCCTCTGCCCCCTAAAAGCGACCGGACTGGTAGCGCTGCGCAAGAACTTCCTGCAGCGTCTGGACCACTGCAAACGCGTTCTTGAGGTGACTGCGCTCGAAGTTGGAGAGTTCTTCCAGTGCGAGAAAGTTGTCGGGCTTCTGTCCCTGGCCGGTCTGCCGTGCCTGATGGGTGATTCGCATCTTGCACAGGAACTCGAGAGCCTCACGCAGGTCACGGGCACCGGCTTCGCTGATTTCCCCCGCGTGGGCGGCCCGTTCCAGCCGGTCGTGCGTGTTGACCGCGGGCAAGGCCCCGGCCAGCGCGTAGACGCGGGCCAGATCAACGATGGGAACAATGCCGTTGTGCTTCAGGTCGATCGTTCCCGGCCCATGGCCCTGGCGGGTGAGTGAAATGCCGCCGAAGAGCCCCAGCGGCGGCCGGTGCTTCAGGGCGTTGCCCACCATGTGAGCCAGGAAGAGGCTGTTGCCACGGGTGCGCGCGAGCACGCCGTCGCGCAGGCCGTCCAGCAGGTCCGCGCGGCCGTGAATGAGGCGAAGGTCGAAGAACACGCAGGTCAGCATCAAGGCCTTGGGATCGGGCTCGTCGATCCACTGGCGGAAGTACTGCGCCCAGCGGCGTTGCGGCTGCCGCCAGGTGTCGGTCATGGCCATCATTTCGCCGGGGCAGTGGATGTAGCCGCAAGCGTCGAGTCCGTCACAGACCCAGCGCGAGAACGCGCGAAACCAGGCGCCATGCCAGGCCTCGTCGTAGGCGTTGTCCAGGATCAGGCAGTTGTCCTGGTCCGACCGTGCAGCCTGTTCGTTGCGGGCTTGCGAGCCAGCGGCGACCCAGGCATAGCCGACGGGCGCTGGCCCGAGCTCGGCCTCGGCCAGTTCGATCAGGCGAAGGGTCAGGGCATCGGTGATCGACGTCACGATGTGCCCGGTGCTGTAGGCGCTCGCGTCGGCGGCGGCCAGGTCCCGCTGAAGGTGCGGCACCCGCGCGGTGATGCGCGCCAGGTCCTGCACTGAATCCTGCCGGTCGATCTCGCGGGCCAGGTGAACAGCCGAGGTGTTGTACTGCTGCGTCAGGTCCGTCGCCGTGATCATGCCGATCACCTGCCCCTGATCCATCAGGGGCACATGGTGGATGTTGTGGCGAGCCATCAACAGCAGGGCCTCGAAGGCCGGGCTGTCGGCCTGCGCGACCCGGGGCGCGGGCGTGGCGATATCGGCCACCGGCCGGGCACTGTCCAGGCCCTGCGCCACGACCCGGTTGCGCAGGTCGCGGTCCGTGATCAGTCCGACCAGCCGGCCCTCGGCGAGCAGGAGCACGGACGACACCTGTTCGTCGCGCATGCGTTCACTCGCCTCGCGGATCGAGGCATCGGGGTGCACCGAAACAGGCGTGCGACGGATCCAGTTGCGAAGCGGTGTTCCCAGCCAGCCCTGGACCGATGGGGACGCGGCGGCTGGGTTCGGCACGGGGGCCAGGGGCGGCGCAACCGAGGGGAAAAAGTAGGCCATGGCGCGGTGGGTCTGGCACAGTGCCTTCACGGCTTCGGGTGCCAGATGCGCCACCACGCAGTCGTCACTGGCCCGTGCTTCCCAGGTGGTCAGCGGCGTGGCGGGTGTCGCACCGAATCCGAACAGGCTGCCGGCGCGTAGCGTGACCGCCAGATCCAGATCAGGGTCGCGCAGCGTGACCGCGCCCGACAGCAGCCAAAGGGTCACGGCCCCAAGCTGGCCTTGCGGGACCACTGTTTGCCCTGCAGCAACCTGATGGAGGCTGGCGCTGGCCGCCAGTGCGCCGCGCGCTGCCGCGTCCAGGTGGCCCAGCACCGGATGGTCCTCCATCCGTTCGACAAGGGCGGTGGCGTCGCGCACGCTGTCAGGATGCACGGGGCCGCTCCGCGCCCTGGCGCCTAGCGGCGGAACTTGCCGCTGATGCCGATGATGGACAGGTCGGCGAAGTCCAGGCCCGTGTGGTCGGTCGAGGTGTAGTTGACCTCGAGCCCGCCCAGGTCGAATTTCCGGAAGGTTTCCAGTGCGGTGATGAGCTTTTCGCGGGTCGGTTTGGGCCCGGCCCGGCGCAGGCCTTCAACCAGCACCTTGGCCGCCGCGAAACCTTCGAGCATCGCGGGGCTGATGTCGGGCATGTCACGGGACTTGGCGAGTTCCTGCGCTTCCTTGACCATGGGATAGGCGATGGAGCGTTCATAGGGGTAGACCTGGGTCACGATCACCCCGCGGCTGTTTTCGCCCAGATCATGGATAAAGCCGCTGGAGGCATTGTTGGACAGCGTCACGATCTGCGCGGAAGAGCCGGCCGCGCGCAGCGCCGCGACTCCGTTGGAGACCGCCTTGCCCGAGGCGATCCAGAGAATGGACTGGACATCGGCCTTGACCAGCTCCGGAACGATCTTGGTGTAGTCGGGCTTGGCGCGGTCCGCTGGCAGGATCGTTGCGGGCTTGAGTTTGGCGGCCGTGAAGCCCTTTTGCGCGCCTTCGACGCCGTCCTTGCCAAAGGAGTCATCCGCATAGACGACGCCAATGCGTGTGATGCCGATGGAGGTGAGGTAGGTAATGGCCTTCTCGGCCTCACGCTGGTAGGTGGCGCGCACGTTGAAAACATGGCGGTTGACTGGCTGGTGCATGACCATGGCCCCGGTTGACGGGCCAATCAGCGGGATGTTGTTTTTTTCCAGCAGGGGAAAAAGCGCCTGGCTGTGCGGCGTGCCGCGGGTGAGGAACATCGCGAGCACGTTGCGTTCTTCAATGAGTTTTTGCCCGTTGACGGCTGCAAGTTTTGGATCGAACTTGTCATCCAGCGAGATCAATTCAATCTTTTGCCCGTTGACGCCGCCCTTGGCATTGACCGAATCAATGTATAGCTTGGCGCCATCGGTGGTTTCCTTCACCCCCGCGGCCACCGGCCCGCTGAAGCCCGCCGTCTGCCCGATCAGGAGTTGCGCCTGGGCGCCTCCGACGAACAGGGCCAGCAAGCATGTTGCCCAGACAGTTTTTGTCATGAGTGTCTCCTGATGTTATCGAACCAGTGTAGTTTCATTGTGGGAGCATTGCACTGTGGAAATTACTGTATCCGGCGGAAAACCATATGCAATGCTGGAGTTGGTGCCTTCCCTAGAATCTTTGACCTCACGCATATGAAAGTGTCGGTATGACCCAGGGACTGATCCGCATCCGCGGCGCTCGGCAGCACAACCTCAAGAACCTAGACCTGGACATTCATACCGGAGAGTTCACGGTCGTGACCGGGCCCAGCGGGTCCGGCAAATCGAGTCTGGTGTTTGACACGCTCTACGCCGAGGGCCAGAGGCGCTACGTGGAAACCTTTTCGGCCTATGCGCGCCAGTTCCTGGACCGCATGGACAAGCCGGCGGTGGACCGGGTGGAAGGTGTGCCGCCGGCCATTGCGATCGACCAGACCAACCCGGTGCGCTCCTCCCGCTCCACGGTGGGCACGATGACCGAGCTGAACGACCACCTCAAGTTGCTGTTTGCGCGCGCGGGCCAGTTGTTTGACCGGCAGACCGCGCGGCCCGTGCGCCACGATACCCCTGAAACAATTTACAGCCAGTTGCAATTTCGGGCCGCCGGAACGGACCCCCGGCTGGTGGTGACCTTTCCCGTGGAACTGCCGGCCAACACCACATCGGTGGAAGTCGAGCAATGGCTGGCTGCCAGCGGTTTTACCCGGGTGCAGGCCGAGCGCGAGGTCGCCACCCCCACGGGGCCGCGCAAGGTGCTCGACGTGGTGGCGGATCGCTTCCGGCTGCAGGGTACCGAAAAGGCCCGTGTGGTCGAGGCCATTGAAGTGGCGCTCAAGCGTGGCAGCGGCCGCATGGCTGTGTACGCCGCCGACGGTGATGCCGAGGCGGATGTATGGAAATTTTCCACCGGCCTGCATTGCCCGGAAAGTGACCTGCGCTACAGCGACCCGATTCCTTCGATGTTTTCCTTCAATTCGGCTGTGGGCGCCTGCGAGGCCTGCCGCGGGTTTGGCCGTGTGATCGGGGTGGATTACGGCCTGGTCATCCCCAATGACAAGCTCACGCTGCGTGCGGGGGCCATCAAGACCATCCAGACCCCGGCCTGGTCCGAAGCCCAGGACGACCTGATGCGCCACGCGGAGGCCGCCGGCATCCCGCGTGACACGCCCTGGTACAAGCTCACGCCCGAGCAGCAGGGCTGGGTGATCAACGGGACGCCGGGCTACAAGGAGGGCAACTGGAGCAAGCAGTGGTACGGCATCAAGCGCTTCTTCGAATACCTCGAGAGCAAGGCTTACAAGATGCATATCCGGGTCCTGCTGTCCAAGTACCGCAGCTACACCCCGTGCGAAACCTGCGGTGGCGCGCGCCTCAAGACCGACTCTCTGCTCTGGCGAATTGGCAACAAGGAGGATGCCGACGCGGCGCTGGAGCCCGGACGACGCTTCATGCCCGTGGGCGTGCAATGGAGCCGGGCCCAGCTCGAGGCGCTGCCGGGCCTGAGCCTGCATGACCTGATGCTCATGCCCATTGACCGTTTGCGCCGGTTCTTCGACCGGGTGGAGCCGCAGGCCGAGTCGCAGGCCAGCGACGGCGAACTGCAGGCGCTCAAGCTGCTGTTCGAGGAAATCAACACCCGCTTGCGTTATCTCTGCGATGTGGGCATTGGCTACCTCACGCTGGACCGGCAAAGCCGCACCCTGTCGGGCGGCGAAGTCCAGCGCATCAACCTCACCACGGCGCTGGGAACCTCGCTGGTCAATACCCTGTTTGTGCTGGACGAGCCCAGCATCGGCCTGCACCCGCGTGACATGAACCGCATCACCGAGGCCATGAAGCGCCTGCGCGACGCGGGCAACACGCTGGTGGTGGTCGAGCACGACCCGGCGGTGATGCTGGCCGCGGACCGCATGATTGACATGGGGCCGGGGCCTGGTGAGCGTGGCGGCGAGATCGTGTTTGATGGCACGCCAGAAGAGCTCAAGCGCGCCGACACGCTCACGGGGGCCTACCTCGGTGCCCGCAAGCAGGTCGGCATGGGCTTCAAGCGCGCGGTGACCGATCACACGCCGCGGCTGATCCTCGAGGGCGCGCGTGAGCACAACCTGAAAAACGTGTCGGTGGAGTTCCCCCTGCAGCGCATGGTGTGCGTGACCGGTGTCAGCGGTTCGGGCAAGTCCAGCCTGATCCAGGACGTGCTGGCGCCGGCCCTCACACGTCACTTCGGCAAGGCCACCGAAACCCCTGGCCTGCATGACCGCCTGCTGGGCGCCGACCATCTGAGCGACGTCGTGTTCGTGGACCAGTCGCCCATTGGCAAGACCGCGCGTTCCAACCCGGTCAGCTATGTGGGGGCCTGGGATGCGATCCGCGAGATTTTTGCCACCGCGCCGCTCGCGCGCCAGCGCAGCTACACCGCGTCCAAGTTCAGCTTCAACAGCGGTGACGGCCGCTGTGCCACCTGTGGCGGCTCGGGGTTCGAGCATGTGGAAATGCAGTTCCTCAGTGATGTGTACCTGCGCTGCCCTGATTGCGACGGCAAGCGCTACCGGCCCGAGATTCTTGAAGTCCAGGTTGAACGCCAGGCGGTCGGCATGCTGACGCCGCGACGGATGAACGTCGCGGATGTACTGGACCTCACGGTCAGCGAGGCCGCTGCCCTGTTTGCCCACGACCGCGAGGTCATCCGCGCATTGCAGCCCATCGTGGATGTGGGGCTCGAGTATGTGAAGCTGGGCCAGCCAGTGCCCACCCTGTCGGGGGGGGAATCGCAGCGGCTCAAGCTCGCGGGCTTCCTCGCGGGCGCCGCCAAGGCGGCCACCAGCAGCCGGCAGGCCACCGCCACCAAAGGCACGCTGTTCCTGTTTGACGAGCCCACCACGGGCCTTCACTTTGACGACATCGCCAAGCTCATGCGCGCGCTGCGCAAGCTGATCGACGGTGGCAATTCGCTGATCGTGATCGAACACAACCTGGATGTGATCCGCGCTTCCGACTGGCTGATCGACCTGGGCCCCGAGGGGGGGGATGCCGGGGGTCTCGTGGTGGCCGAAGGCACGCCCGAGGAGGTGCGGCTGCATGCCACCTCCCACACCGGGCAGGCGCTGCGCGAGTATGACCGCGCCATGGGGTTGGGCGCGCATGCCGTGGGCGAAAAGGAATCGCCGTTCGCCCTGAGCCTGTCGAAGGGCTCGCAAAGGCTTCGACGAGCCCAGCCCGAACGGGTCAATGCCATCCAGATCGTCAACGCCAAGGAGCACAACCTCAAGAGCCTGTCGGTCAACATTCCCCACGGCAAGTTCAGCGTGGTCACGGGCGTGTCGGGCTCGGGCAAGTCCACGCTGGCCTTTGACATCCTGTTCAATGAAGGCCAGCGCCGCTACCTTGAGAGCCTGAACGCCTACGCGCGCAGCATCGTTCAGCCAGCCGGCCGCCCCGAAGTGGACGCTGTCTACGGCATCCCGCCCACGGTGGCCATAGAGCAACGGCTGTCGCGCGGCGGGCGCAAGAGCACGGTCGGCACGACCACTGAGGTCTGGCATTTCCTGCGGCTGTTGTATGTCAAGCTGGGCATCCAGCACTGTGTCAAGGATGGCGCCGAGGTGCGGCCGCAGACGCCCGACAGCATCGCGGCGCAGCTGCTCAAGCGCTTTCGCGGCCAGCACATCGGCCTGCTGGCGCCGCTGGTGGTCAACCGCAAGGGGGTCTACACCGAGCTGGCGGACTGGGCCCGCCCACGCGGCTACACGCATTTGCGGGTGGACGGCAATTTCCTGCCGACCACCGGCTTTCCGCGGATCGACCGCTTCAAGGAGCACACCATTGAGCTGCCGGTGGCCGACATCCTGGTCAGCCCGGCCAGCGAGGCAGCGCTGCGCGCGCACCTGGCCACGGCGCTGGAGCACGGCAAGGGCGTGGTGCATGTGCTGGCACCGCTGGATGGCCTGCGCGCCGCGATGGTCGCGGGCGTGTCCACCGCCGGCATCGGGACCGTGGAAGTGTTTTCCACCAAACGTGCCTGCCCGGTCTGCAGCACGAGTTACGCCGAGCTTGATCCCCGCCTGTTTTCCTACAACAGCAAGCACGGCTGGTGCCCCGAATGCGTGGGCACCGGCGTGCGCCTGACCCGCGAGCAGCGCAAGGCATTTGATGACACGCTGCGCGACGACGACACCAAGGGCCGTGAACAGACATTCGCCGAACCCGAGGTGGAAGACGTGGCCGACGAGGCCTGCCCGGCCTGCCAGGGCACGCGGCTGAACCTGCAGGCGCGGTCGGTGAAGTTTGCCCAGGTCGGCATTGCCGACACCGCGCGCCTGTCGGTGCGCGATGTACGGCTCTGGGTCGAAGGCCTGCAGCTTGAAGGGGCCATGAGCGTGCGCGAAACCGGCATCGCGCGCGACCTGGTGCCCGAGATCCGCGGCCGGCTGGAGTTTCTCGAGGAGGTCGGCCTGGGCTACCTCACGCTGGACCGTGGCGCCCCCACGCTCAGTGGCGGCGAAGCCCAGCGCATCCGGCTGGCGGCCCAGCTGGGCAGCAACCTGCAAGGCGTGTGCTACGTGCTTGACGAGCCCACCATCGGGCTGCATGCGCGCGACAACCAGATCCTGCTCAATGCGCTGCACAAGCTGGGCGACAAGGGCAACACGCTGGTGGTGGTGGAACATGATGAAGACACCATCCGCCGCGCCGACCACATCATCGACATCGGGCCGAGCGCCGGCAAGCGCGGTGGGCGGCTGGTGGCCCAGGGGTCGGTGGCCGACCTGTCCGGCACGGCGGACTCGGTGACTGGCCGTTACCTTCTGCACGCCATCAGGCACCCGCTCCAGCCGCGCCGTCCACTCACCGGTGAACTGCAGAAAATCAGGGTCAAGGGGGCCAGCCTGCACAACCTCGCGCGCGTCAACGTCATGGTGCCGCTCAAGCGGCTGGTGGCCGTGACCGGCGTTTCCGGCTCGGGCAAGTCCACGCTCGCGCGCGACGTGCTCCTGGCCAATGTTCAGGCCGCCGTGGGTCGCAAGACGCCTCCCGCCTGGACGGGTTGCGATTCGGTCGAGGGCTGGCAGGCCGTTGACCGCGTGCTCGAGGTTGACCAGACGCCGATTGGAAAAACGCCGCGCAGCTGCCCCGCTACCTACATCGGTTTCTGGGACACCGTCCGCAAGCTGTTCGCTGACACGCTGGAAGCCCGCGCCCGGGGCTACGGCCCGGGGCGGTTCAGCTTCAATACCGGCGAGGGCCGGTGCCCGGCCTGCGAGGGCCAGGGCGTGCGGACCATCGGCATGAGTTTCCTGCCGGACGTGAAGGTGCCCTGCGAGGTTTGCCACGGCGCCCGCTTCAATCCCGAGACGCTCGCCGTGACCTGGCGCGGCAAGAGCATTGGCGACGTGCTGCAGATGGAAGTCGACGAGGCGGTGGAGTTCTTTGCCGCCATGCCCCACATCAGCCACCCGCTGCAATTGCTCAAGGACGTGGGACTGGGCTACCTCACGCTGGGCCAGCCGTCTCCCACGCTCAGCGGGGGCGAGGCGCAACGCATCAAGCTCGTGACGGAGCTGAGCAAGGTGCGCGACGACGTGACGCGCCGCGGCCAGAAACCGCCGCACACGCTGTATGTGCTCGATGAACCCACCGTGGGCCTGCACATGGCCGATGTGGAAAAGCTCATCCGCGTGCTGCACCGCCTGGTCGATGGTGGCCACAGCGTGGTGGTGATCGAGCACGACCTGGACGTGATCGCCGAAGCCGACTGGGTCATTGATCTGGGCCCCGAAGGCGGCGATGCCGGTGGCCGCGTGGTCGCGGCCGACACGCCCGAGCAGGTGGTGAAGCTGGGCACCCATACCGGCAAGGCCCTGGCGCCCGTGCTGGCGCGCACCTGACGGGGACCGGTTTGAAAACCTTCTACAACGACCAGCAGGCCCTGCATCACGGCAAGGTCGAGATGTTCCGTGGCGAATTGGTGCCGTGCTTCGAGGTGCCTGCGCGGGCCGACTTCGTGCTCGCCGAATGGCGCACCCGGGGGTTGGGCCCGGTTGAAGCGCCACCCGCCGTGGCCGACGATGTGATCACGCGGGTTCACGCCCGGCGCTATGTGGACTTCCTCGCGGGAGCCTGGGACGAATGGGTGGCGCTGGATCCGGCCAACGCGGGGCGGGATGCCCTGCCGTCGTACTGGCCCATCCGCACTTTCCGCTCCGATGTGCTCCCGCAGAGCTTTGCCGCGCGCATGGGCCTGTTCTCGTACGATGCCGGCAGCCCGCTGACGTCAGGCACCTGGGCGGCGGCGCGGCAGGGCGCGGCCTGCGCCTGGGGCGCAGCGCAAGCCTTGGTCGCAGGTGAGCGTGCGGCCTTCGCCCTGACCCGCCCGCCTGGTCACCATGCGGGCGCTGACTTCTTTGGCGGCTATTGTTTTCTCAACAACGCCGCCATCGCAGCCCAGGCCCTGCGTGATGCGGGTCATGCCAAGGTGGCCGTGCTCGATGTCGATTACCACCATGGCAACGGTACCCAAGCCATCTTTTATGACCGGGCCGATGTGCTGGTGGCCAGCGTCCATGGTGACCCGCACACCGAGTACCCGTATTACCTGGGCTATGCGGACGAACGTGGCGAGGGCGCGGGCCTGGGCTGCAACCTGAACCTGCCCTTGCCGCGCGGCAGCGGCTTCAGCACCTGGCGCGAGGCCCTGTCGCTGGCGCTGCAGGCGGTGGCTGCATTCGGCGCGGACGCGCTCGTGGTGTCGTTGGGGCTGGACACCTTTGAGGGCGATCCGATTTCCGGTTTCAGGCTGCAAAGCGACGACTACCTGCGCGTGGGTGAAGACCTGGCGCGGGCCGGGTTGCCGACGGCATTTGTGTTTGAGGGGGGCTACGCCGTGGCCGAGGTGGGCGTCAATGCGGTCAATGTGCTGCAGGGGTTTGAGCAGGCCGCGGCCTGATGTTCAGAACGTGAGGGGGTCCCGGCCGTCAAGCGGATGGCTTGTTCAAGGCGGCGGCCGCCTTGATCAGGGCCTTCAGGGCCTTCCCGTCAAGGGTGTCCCCCTCGCGGATGTCGATGGCACGCCGGACATGGCCGTCGAGGCTGGAGTTGAACAACCCGGATGGGTCCGGGAGTGACGCGCCCTTGGGGAAGGTCAGCTTCACGGCACTCTTGTAGGCTTCTCCGGTGCAGAGGATTCCGTTGAGGGACCACACCGGCACGCTCCATTTCCACTCCTCCGTGACCTCAGGGACAGCTTTTTTGATGAGGGCGCGGACCTGAGCGAGCGCCTGGCCCCTCCAGCCCGCGAGCTCATGGATTCGCGCGTCAATCAGTTGGGAAGGGGTTTCGCCGGGGCTCGCTGCATTCTTTTTCATGTCAGTCCTCCCGCGCCAGGAGCAGCTCCAGGTTGCCCAGGAATTTCTGCCAGCCATACGCGGCACCCTGGTAGGCCTGTTGCTGGTCCGGCCGGAAACCCGACTGTTCCATGCGCAGACGGGTTCCCGTGCCTGCCGGGGTGAGCGTCCAGGTGACGACGCTTTCCAGACCCATGGCAGCCCAGGTGTAAGACAGCGTGCGGTTCGGCTCGAGGGCCACCACCTGGCAATCGACGCTGCCCCAGTCTCCATGAAGACCGAAACGCTGGCCCACCACGGGGGCGAAGTCGTTCTTCATCAACCACGCCTCGATCAGGTAGGGCTGGGTCAGCGCGCGCCAGATCTTTTCTGGCGGGAAGGGAATCTCGCGCTCGACAACAACGCTGAGCGTTTCGGTGCTGGCAGAGGTCATTGGTCCATCCTTTTCAAAAGTGATTCAAGTTCATCGAACCGTTCATTCCAGAAGGCGCCATAGAGGTTGACCCAGTCGCGCAGCGGCTTGAGCGCTTTGGGCTGCGCGCTGTAGTGGGTCTCGCGCCCATCGCGCCGGTCGTTCACCAGCCGGGCGTGCTTGAGGACCCGCAGGTGCTTGGACACCGCTGGCTGCGACACGCCCGCGAGGTCGGTCAATGCGCGCACGGTCTGCTCGCCGCCGCTGGCCAGGCGCTCGAAGATGGCCCGGCGTGTGGGATCGGCAAGGGCCTTGAAAACAGCATTGGCAACGGCTGGCATGGCTAAATCATAACTACATGGTTATATGTTTGTCAAAGCTCATCCCGGACTGTCCCGGGGACGGTCCCCCAGCTTGCCGTATTTATACGTCTGTATAAAATATCCGGATGCCCCGTACCAAGCTGTCGCCCGATCAGGGCAGCCGCGAACGCCTGATGCAGGCGGGCCTGGCCCTGGCCGAGCGCCAGGGCATCAAGGCCTTGACGGTGCGTGCCGTGGCCGCCGAAGCGGGGGCCAACCTGGGCACCTTCGTCTACCACTACCGCACACGTGAAGCGTTCATCGAGGAAATGATCGAGCGCTGGTATGCGCCAGTCATGACCCAGCTGGCCCTGGCGGCGGATGGGCAGGGCACGCCCTTGAAGGCTTTGCAGCGGGTGTTGCTGCAACTGATCTGCTGGGTGGGTGAACACCGCGAATTCCTGGCCCATGTGCTGCTCGATGCGGCGGCCGGCGAGCAGGGGGCGCGGCGCTTCCTGGGTTCGATGGACCAGCGCCATCCCGCGCTCATCCTGCAGCTGATTCACCAGGCGCAGCGCGCCCGCCAGCTGCGCATGGACGACCCGATGCACCAGATGGTGTTTTTGATGGCCAGCGCCGGTGGCCCGGTCCTGATGTTTCATCTGCTGCAGCGCAGCGGCATGGCACCGGCGGAACTCGCGGCCGCGCTGTCGGTCCTGACCCGCGACCCCGTGCACATCGAAACCCGCATCGGCTGGGCCCTCAAGGGGCTGGCACCCTGACCACGCACTGGAGACGCTCATGACACGATGGCCCCCCATGTTGCTGCCCCTGCTGGTGCTCGCCGCCTGCGGCCCGGCACCCGACGCCGGCGTGATGAGCGGCTACGTCGAGGCAGACCTCGTGTACGTGGCGTCGGGCACGGGTGGCACGCTGCGGTCGGTGGCGGTGCACCGGGGCGACCCGGTGGCCCAGGGGCAATTGCTGTATACGCTGGATGACGACGCCGAGACCCTGGCCACACAGGCCGCCCAGGCCCGCAGTGAAGGCGCGCTGGCGCAGGAGCGTGACCTGCTCAAGGGCCGGCGCCCGGTGGAGCTCGAGGCACTGGACCAGCAACTCGCACGGGCCCGCGCGACCCTGTCGGCCTCCACGGCCGCGCTGCAGCGCAACCAGCGGCTGGTCAAGGACGGCTTCATTGCGGCCATCCGTCTCGAAGAACTGGTGGCCAGCCGCGACCGAGACGCGGCTCGCGTGCGGGAACTGCAGGCCCAGCGCGAACTGGCCGCCAAGGCGGCCCGCACCGACCAGATTGCCGCCGCTGCGGCTGCCGCCAGAGCGTCGCGCGCCGACGAGGCGCAGGCCGCCTGGCGCGCCGGTCAGCGCTCACGCAGCGCGCCCGCGGCCGCGCAGGTGTTTGACGTGATGTTCCGCGCCGGGGAATGGGTCAACCCTGGCGTGCCGGTGGTGGCGCTGCTGCCGCCCGACGCGCTCAAGGTGCGTTTTTTTGTGCCCGAGGGCTCGCTGCCACGGGCCGCGCCGGGCCAGCAGGTCACGGTAAGCTGCGATGGCTGCGAGCGCGCGTTCCAGGCGCGGGTGCGCTGGGTTTCGCCGCAAGCCGAGTTCACGCCGCCCGTGATTTACAGCAACGCCAGCCGCAGCAAGCTGGTCTTCATGGTCGAGGCCGTGCCGCTCGCTGCCAGCGCGCTGCGACCGGGCCAGCCCGTCGAGGTCCGCTTCAGCGGCGCCGCGCGTGAGTGACGCACTGGCCATTGATGCGCGGGGGCTGACCAAGCGCTTCGGCGGGCGCGCCGTGGTCGATCACCTGTCGATCCAGGTGCGCCGCGGCGAAATCTGCGGCTTTCTCGGCCCCAATGGCAGCGGCAAGACCACCACCATCCGCATGCTGTGCGGCCTGCTGGACCCCGATGAGGGCGAAGGCTCCTGCCTGGGTCATGACATCCGCCATGACGCGCGCGCCATCAAGCTGCGCGTGGGCTACATGACCCAGCGCTTCGGGCTCTATGAAGACCTCACGCTCACCGAGAACCTTGACTTCGTGGCCCGGGCCTACGGCATGCCGCAGCGCGCCAGGCAGGTGCGCGCGGCGCTGGAGCGCCTGGGCCTGTGGGAGCGGCGCGGCCAGCTGGCTGGCTCGCTGTCCGGCGGCTGGAAGCAGCGGCTCGCGCTGGCGGCCTGCATGCTGCACGAGCCCGACCTGCTGCTGCTCGACGAGCCCACTGCAGGAGTGGACCCCAAGGCGCGGCGCGACTTCTGGCAGCAGATTCACGCACTGGCCGCCGATGGCCTCACCGTGCTGTTGAGCACCCACTACATGGACGAGGCCGAGCGCTGCCACCGCCTGGCCTACATTTCCTACGGCCGCCTGCTGGCCACCGGCACCGCCGAGGAGGTGATTGCGCAGGCCCGGCTTGCCACCTGGGAGCTGCGGGGTCCGGACCTGGCCGGCGCGGCCGCGCTGATCGAGAAGGACACGCGCTGGATGGTCGTGCCCTTCGGGACCTCGGTGCATGTCAGCGCGCCAGAGGGCGAGGACCTGCCCGGCTGGCTGGCCCGGCAGCCGGGCGCCGGGCAGTGGAGCGTTCACCCGATCGAGACCAGCCTTGAAGACGTCTTCATTTCACTGACCGAACATGCCCAGGACAACTTCCGCTGACCGGCCCGGCCTGTCCTGGGGCCGCATCCTGGCCGTGCTGGTCAAAGAGCTGATCCAGCTGCGCCGCGACCGGCTGACCTTTGCCATGATGATCGGCGTGCCGATCCTGCAGCTGCTGCTGTTCGGCTATGCCATCAACGGTGACCCGCGCCACCTGCCGGCCGTGGTGGTGGCCACCGACGCGGGCCCGCTGGTGCGCTCGGTGGTGCGCGCGGCAGAGAACACCGGCTACATCACCATCGTGGGCACCGTGAGTGACGCGCAGGCCGAGCGGCTGATCCAGTCGGGCCAGGTCCAGTTCGCGCTGGTGTTCCCGGCTGACTTTTCGGCCCGGGTGCTGCGGGGCGAGCGGCCCGCCGTGGCGGTGTACGCCGACGCCACCGACCCGGCGGCCACCGGCTCGGCCCTGGGCGCCCTGAACCAGTTGCCCCAGGTCGCGCTGGGCCACGACCTCGTGGGGCCGCTCGCCCGCTTGCGGCCCGGTGAGGCGCCGTTTGAGTTGCGGGTCCACAAGCGCTACAACCCCGAAGGCATCACGGCCTACAACGTGGTGCCGGGCCTGATGGGCGTGATCCTCACCATGACGCTGGTGATGATGACGGCCATGGCCATGACGCGCGAGCGTGAGCGTGGCACGCTCGAGAACCTGCTGGCCACGCCGGTGCGCCCGCTGGAGATGATGGTCGGCAAGATCCTGCCGTACCTGCTGATCGGCTACGCCCAGGTGCTGATCGTGTTTGGCGCGGCGCGCCTGCTGTTTGGCGTGCCCATGGCGGGCAGCTTTGCCCTGCTGAGCGGCACCGTGCTGCTGTTCATCCTGGCCACGCTCACGGTCGGCTTTGCGTTTTCAACGCTGGCGCGCTCGCAGATGCAGTCCATGCAGATGACCATGTTCTACTTCCTGCCCAACATCCTGCTGTCGGGCTTCATGTTCCCGTTCCGCGGCATGCCCCGGTGGGCCCAGTGGATTGGCGAGGCCCTGCCGCTCACGCATTTCGTGCGCATCGTGCGCGGCATCATGCTCAAGGGGGCCGGCTGGCCCGACGTGGCCGGCGACACGGCGGCCATTGCCGCCTTCATGGTTGCGGTGGGCGTGGTGGCGATGCTGCGCTACCGCCAGACCATCGAGTAGCGCGGGGGCCGCGCCGTCAGCGGGCCGCGAGCAGGGCCTGCGCCACTTCCATGAACCCCCGGCCGCGCTCGCCCTGTGTGATGTAGCGCGGCTTGTGCGCCAGCTGCGCCTCAAAGCGCCGGATGTTGGCCACCCCCACGCTGTGGGGAAAGTGCTCGAACATCAGCTGGTCGTTGGTGGAGTCGCCCACATACACCCATTGATCGAGCTCGGCGTCCAGGTCGCGCGCGAACAGCGCTTGCACGATCCAGCGCGCGCCCGCGAGCTTGTTGTGGGCCCCGTACCAGCCGTTGATGTGGATGCTGCTCACCGTGGCATTCATGCCTTCGTCCTGCATGATCCGCACCACCTGCTCGATGCGCTCGGGCGGCAGGTGGCTGAACTCGCTGTGGTCGATGGCGATGTCGGTCTCACGGCCCGGCGAGTCCTCAGACAGTCTCGCGCCCGGCACCTCGCGCAGCACGCGCTGCGCCGCCTGCTGCATGCGCGCGAACTGCGCGGCCCGTGTGGCAGCGTCCTGTTGATATCTTTTTGATAGCAGGCCGTGGCCGCCCAGCCTGGACTCCAGACCCTTTTCGTCCGGAATCAGGGCCACGGCACCGTTCTCGGCCACGATGGCGTCCACCGGCCACTGCCGGGCAAACGGTTCGCTCCAGCCCACAGGGCGGCCCGTGATGGGGATCACGTGCAGGCCGGCCGCTTTCAACTGGCCCAGCGCCTGGATCACCTCGGGCGGCACCGCGCCCTCGGTGGTCAGGGTGTCATCGATGTCGGTCAGCACGCCGGTAACGCGGCGGCGCTGGGCTTCGGGCCAATCGACCAGAGGCGTCATGGCAGCAGCTTGCCGGGACGGTGGCGCTGGATATCCAGGACCAGCCCCTGCGGCGTGCCCGCCGTGGCCGCGCGCGGGGACAGGGCCTGCGCCGTGCTCGGGCTGCATGCGCCGGTGTCAGCATGGCGCAGCGCAATGCCCAGCAGGCCCTCGGCCGGATCCCCCAGGGCATGGCCCAGGTCGTCGGCTGCCGGGCAGGTGGCGGCAAAGCCGGTGCTGTAGTCGCCGAAGTCCCGGGCATTGAAGCCCTGGAACTCGATCGGGAAATAGGCCAGGCTGCAGTTGTCGGCACGCGTGAACCCGTAGGGCTTGCCGCAGGTGGTGGCACCGACCAGCACCACCTCCACGTTGACGCCGCGCAGGCCATTGATCACCGACTCGCTGGCCGAACAGGTGCCGCCCGTGGTCAGCACATAGACCCGCGGCAGTCCCAGGCGCGGCAGTGCCGTGCCCACGGGGTACTGGGGCTCGCCGTACTGGACCGTGCCCGCGAACCGGGTGACGTTGGCCTGCGAGGCCTCGGTGCGCTTGCTGTTGAACTGCAGCCGCTCGAACACCTGGCCGTCGCTGGCCGGGCTGGCGAGCATCGAGGCCAGCGACAGCGCCACATACAGGTAGCCGCCGCCGTTGTAGCGCAGGTCCAGCACGAGGTCGTCCACGCGGCCGGCGTTCAGCGCCGACAGGGCCGCCACCAGCCTGTCCTGCGCGCCCGCGGTGTGGGCGTTGAACAGCACATAGCCCACGCGCCGGCCCTGGGGGCTGAGCACGGTGCTGGTCAGCGGCACCGGGTTTTCCTGCAGGGGGGCCGCCGTGAGCGCGATCAGGCGCAGCGGCAGGCCCGGCGCATCCCGGTAGTTGAACGTGATCATGGCGCCCGCGGTGTTCGGGTACCAGCTGTTCTGGCTGGCCGACACCACCGAGCCCAGCTCGCCGCCGCGCGCCAGCCCGGCCAGATCGGCCGGCGAGCCCGCCGCGACCTTGGCGACACGCGTGCGGCCTTGCGCGTCGATGACCCAGTCGACGCCATAACCCAGGCTGGCGCCGGAGGTGAGGCTGTCAGCATTGGTGCGGGTCAGCACGTAGCTGAAGCGGTCCTTGGGCAGGCCGTGGGTGTCGGGCGTGGTGACCAGCAGCTGGTAGAAATAGCCGGCGGCGGTGTAGGGCGTGGCGTCAACCGCGCCGATCTCGTCGGTCCAGAGGTAGGCCTCGTTGAGGTAGGAGCGCACGAACTGCTTCTCGGACGCCGCGGTGCAGATGCCCGCCACCGTCTCGGAGGGAATGTCGGGCGAAAGAATGCCCGAGCCGTTGCCGCCTGCCGCGCCAGTGGCCGAGCCGCTGGAACTGCCCGGGTTGCAGACCTGCGCGCTGCCCAGGCAGATGCCCGGGTTGCCGCCGCCACCGCCGCAGCTGGCCAGCAGCAGCGCCGTGAGCGCCGCCGCCAGGCGGGTCCGGAGCGAAACCCGTTTTCTCCTCTGCATGTCTTTCCCTTCCCTGTCGCCGTGCGCGGCGCGGGCAAATCTTAGCCCGCGTTGTGCAGCGCCAGGCCCGCGTGCTCGCGCAGCGGGTGGAAATGGATTTTGGGAAAGCGCTCCTGCGCCAGCCGCACGTCGTAGGGGCTGGTGCACAGGTAGGCCAGCGTGTCGGCCGCGTCACGCGCCAGCCGCTGGGGGTAGGCGTCGGTGAAGGCGCGCAGCTCGGCCGGGGTGTCGGCGGTGATCCATCGCGCGCCGGTGTACTGGCAGCCTTCCAGCCGGATGTCGGCGTCGTACTCGGCCTTGAGGCGGTGCTGCACCACTTCAAACTGCAGCTGCCCCACCGCGCCCAGCAGCATGGCGCCGCCCATCTCGGGGCGGAACACCTGGATCGCGCCTTCCTCGCCCAGCTGCGCCAGGCCCTGCTGCAGCTGCTTGGTGCGCAGCGGGTTCTTGAGCAGCACGGTCATGAACAGCTCGGGCGCAAAGAAGGGCAGGCCGGTGAACTGCAGGCTGGCGCCGTCGGTGATGGTGTCGCCCAGCTGCACGCCGCCATGGGTGGTGAAGCCGATGATGTCGCCGGCATAGGCCTCGTCCACTGCCTCGCGGCGCTGGCTCAGGAAGGTGACCACGCTGGTGGGCCGCAGCTCCTTGGCGGTGCGCTGCACGCGCAGCTTCATGCCGGGCGTGTACTTGCCCGAGGCCATGCGCACAAAGGCAATGCGGTCGCGGTGGTTGGCGTCCATGTTGGCCTGCACCTTGAACACCACGCCGGCAAAGTCCTTGTCCTCGGGCTGGATTTCCTTGATGACCGGCTGGCGGTTGACCAGCGTGGTGCTGGTGCGCGGCTGCGGCGAGGGCGCCAGGTCGACCAGCGCGTCCAGCACTTCCATCACGCCGAAGTTGTTGACGCCCGAGCCAAAGAACACCGGCGTCTGCTTGCCCGCCAGAAACGCGGCATGGTCCCAGGCCGGGGACGCACCCGTGGCCAGCTCCATGCTCTCCATGGCGGCCTCGAAATCGGCGCCAAAGCGCTTGAGCAGCACGTCGCGCTCGCCCAACGCAATGGTTTCAAAGTCCTGGGGCAGCCGCTCGCTGCCCGACTCGAACACCGTCATGGCCTGGGTGCGCAGGTTCATGATGCCGCGAAAGCCCTTGCCCTGGCCCACGGGCCAGGTCATGGGCACGCAGGGCATGCCCAGTTCGCGCTCCACCTCGTCCAGGATGTCCAGCGGCTCGCGGACCTCGCGGTCCATCTTGTTGACGAAGGTGATGATGGGCGTGTCGCGCTGGCGGCAGACCTCGATCAGCCGGCGGGTCTGCGCTTCCACGCCGTTGGCCGCATCAATCACCATCAGCGCCGAGTCCACGGCGGTCAGCACGCGGTAGGTGTCCTCGGAAAAGTCCTTGTGGCCCGGCGTGTCGAGCAGGTTGATCACATGCTCGCGGTACAGCATCTGCATGACCGAGCTGGCCACCGAGATGCCGCGCTGCTTTTCAATCTCCATCCAGTCCGAGGTGGCGTGGCGCGAGGCCTTGCGGGCCTTGACCGAGCCCGCGATCTGGATCGCGCCCGAGAACAGCAGCAGCTTTTCAGTGAGCGTGGTCTTGCCCGCGTCGGGGTGGGAAATGATGGCAAAGGTACGGCGGCGCCGGGTTTCTGAGGCGAAAGACACACTGACTCCGGGGGATGGGCGGGCGGCGCGGGGCGCGCAGGACAGCCCGTGATTATAATTTGGGCATCCGAGGAGCGTTGCAGCGCCCCATCTTCCAGATGCGGGGCGTGAGGCTCGGAAATCATCCCGCAACGACGCTCACCCACTGTTCTGTGTGGTGAGGCTTTTTTCCAAGCTCCGATTCCCCCAGAGAGTGGTTTCATTCAATTGATTTTGGAGAAAAACCATGAACGCCCGCATTTCACCCGCCGTCCTGTCTGACTGCGCCATCACCGACATCGGCCTGGCCGACTGGGGCCGCAAGGAAATCCGCATCGCCGAAACCGAGATGCCCGGCCTGATGGCGATCCGCGAGGAATTCGCCAAGGCCCAGCCGCTCAAAGGCGCGCGCATCACCGGCTCGCTGCACATGACCATCCAGACCGCCGTGCTGATCGAGACGCTGCAGGCCCTGGGCGCTCAGGTGCGCTGGGCCTCGTGCAACATCTTCTCCACGCAGGACCACGCCGCTGCCGCCATTGCCGCGGCCGGCACCCCGGTGTTTGCGATCAAGGGCGAGTCGCTCAAGGACTACTGGGACTACACCCACAGCATTTTTGACTTCGGCCCCAAGGATTCCAAGGGCGAAGGCCCCAACATGATCCTGGACGATGGCGGCGACGCCACGCTGCTGATGCACCTGGGCAAGCGCGCCGAAAAGGACCTGTCCGTGCTGGCCAAGCCCACCAGCGAGGAAGAGCGCATCCTGTACGCCGCCATCAAGGCCAAGCTGGCCGTGGACGCCACCTGGTACAGCCGCAAGTCGGCCGAGATCATTGGCGTGACCGAGGAAACCACCACCGGCGTGCACCGCCTGAATGAAATGAGCGCCAAGGGCACGCTGCTGTTCCGCGCCATCAACGTCAACGACTCGGTGACCAAGAGCAAGTTCGACAACCTGTACGGCTGCCGCGAATCGCTGGTGGACGGCATCAAGCGCGCCACCGACGTGATGATCGCGGGCAAGGTGGCCTGCGTGGCCGGCTACGGCGACGTGGGCAAGGGCTCGGCCCAGGCCCTGCGCGCGCTCAGCGCCCAGGTGTGGGTGACCGAGATCGACCCGATCAACGCCCTGCAGGCCGCCATGGAAGGCTACAAGGTCGTGACCATGGAATACGCCGCCGACAAGGCCGACATCTTCGTCACCACCACGGGCAACCGCGACGTGATCCGCCACGAGCACATGGCGGCCATGAAGGACCAGGCCATCGTCTGCAACATCGGCCACTTTGACAACGAGATCGACGTGGCGTCGATCGAGAAGTACGAGTGGGAAGAGATCAAGCCCCAGGTGGACCACATCAAGTTCCCCGACGGCAAGAAGATCATCCTGCTGGCCAAGGGCCGCCTGGTGAACCTGGGCTGCGGCACGGGCCACCCCAGCTTCGTGATGTCGTCGTCGTTCGCCAACCAGACCATCGCGCAGATCGAGCTGTTCACCAAGCCCGACGCCTACGAGGCCGGCAAGGTCTACGTGCTGCCCAAGCACCTGGACGAGAAGGTGGCGCGCCTGCACCTGAAGAAGGTGGGCGCCATGCTGACCGAGCTGACCGACGACCAGGCCGCCTACATTGGCGTGAGCAAGAACGGCCCCTACAAGGCCGACACCTACAGGTACTGACCCACCGCCGAAGCGCCTGCGGCGCCTCCCCCTCGAGGGGGCGACACCCGCGGCCCGGCCAGGCCGGCTGCGCGGTGTTCCGCGATGGGTGCAAGGTGGCGGTTCGCAAACATATGCGTGTTGATCAACTTCTGGTCGAGCGGGGCCTGGCCAGCTCGCGCGCGCAGGCCCAGCGCCTGATCGGCGCGGGCGTGCGCTGGCGTGACGGCGGCGAATGGAAAACCGTGGGCAAGAACCGCGACGAGGTGCCTGCCGGCGCCGAGCTGCAGCTGCTCGACGAGGCCGAGGCGCGCTACGTCTCGCGTGGCGGCCTCAAGCTTGAAGGCGGGCTCAAAAGCAGCGGGCTGGACGTGACCGGCAAGCATTGCCTGGACGTGGGCCAGTCCACCGGTGGCTTCACCGACTGCCTGCTGCAGCGGGGCGCCGCCCATGTGGTGGGCGTGGATGTGGGCCAGGGCCAGGTGCACCCCCAGGTGCGTGACGACGAGCGCGTGACCTGCATTGAAAAGCTCAATGCACGCGACATGACTGCTACCGATTTGATAGCTGAAAGTGGCCGTGGAGACTGGACTCGCAGCACTTTTGACCTGATTGTTGGGGATTTGTCGTTCATTTCGCAGACCCTGGTGCTGCCCGCGCTGGTGCCCCTGCTGGAAGACGGCGGCGCCATCCTCATGCTGGTCAAGCCGCAGTTCGAGCTGCAGCCGGGCCAGGTGGGCAAGGGCGGCATCGTGCGCGACGAGGCGCTGTACGCGGTGGTGGAGCAGCGCATCCGCGAGTGCCATGCGTCGCTGGGGCTGACGGTGCGCGGCTGGTATGACAGCGCCATCACCGGGGGCGATGGCAACCGGGAATTTTTTGTGTACGCAACCAGAAACTGAATGGAAGGGATCCGAGAAATGAGCGACGCCGGGCCGCCCCAAGGCGCGAAGGCCCCCCCGGGGGGCAGCGCAGCACACGCAGTGGCAAGCGTGGGGGCCACATGGCCCATTAGCCTGGAATTTTTCCCGACCAAGACGCCTGAAGGCGCGGTCAAGCTGCGCGCGGCGCGCCAGCAGCTGTATGCGCTCAAGCCCGAGTTCTGCTCGGTGACGTTTGGCGCCGGTGGCTCGACGCAGGATGGCACCCTGCAGGCCGTGACCGAAATCATGGCCGAGGGCTGCGCGGCGGCGCCGCACCTGAGCTGCATTGGCCAGTCTCATGAAAGCATCCGCGAGAGGCTCGCGGCCTACGCGGCCGCCGGCATTCGCCGCATCGTGGCGCTGCGCGGCGACCTGCCCAGCGGCTATGGCATGGGCGGCGAGTTCCGTTATGCGAGCGACCTGGTGGCCTTCATCCGCGCCGAGACGGGCGAGCGCTTCCACATCGAGGTGGCGGCCTACCCTGAAATCCACCCGCAGGCCAAATCGCCGCTGTCCGACCTGGATGCCTTCGCGGCCAAGGTCAAGGCCGGCGCCAACTCGGGCATCACGCAGTACTTCTTCAATGCCGATGCCTATTTCCGCTATGTGGATGACCTGCGCCGCCTCGGCGTCGAGGTGCCGGTGGTGCCGGGCATCATGCCCATCACCAGTTCCACCCAGCTGCTGCGCTTTTCCGACGCCTGCGGCGCCGAGATTCCGCGCTGGATCCGCATGCGGCTGCAGGCCTTTGGCGACGACACCGCGTCGATCAAGGCCTTTGGCCTGGACGTGGTGACCGACCTGTGCGACCAGTTGCGCAACGCGGGCGCCCCGGGCATCCACTTCTACACCATGAACCAGGCCGGCGCCACGCTGGCGATCTGCGAGCGCCTGGGCCTCTGAGGCCGCGGCGGGGCCGGCGCAGCCCCTAAAATCCGCGTCAGCATAGGAGAGTGGGATGGCGATTCGTCAATGGATTCGGGGGGCGTTGGCCCTGGGGCTGGCCTTGGTGCTGCCCGCTGTGGCGCTGGCCCAGTCGTCGTATATCTGCAAGGACAACACCGGGCGGGCCTACCGCTCCAGCGAGCCCTGCAAGCCGGGCCTGGTCTATTACGGGCCGGTGCCGGAGCAGCCGGTCCACCGCTCCTACGTGCCACGCATTTCAGAGGCGCCGGAGTATGTGTCGCTGATGGGCCCGCGCTGTTCGTCGCTGCACGATGCGCTGCGCACGGCGCACGCGCGGGGCCTCACCAGTGAAACGGTGGAGGGCATGCGCAAGGAATACAACCAGGAATGCCACGACGACGAGCGCCAGGCGATGCAGGAGCTGAGCCGGCGGCGCAAGGAGAAGCGGCAGGAGACCGACCAGGCCAACGCGGTGGCCAAGCGCGAGGCCAACTGGAGCAAGTCCCAGCAGGAGATGTGCGGTGAACTCAAGCGCGTGCTCAAGGTCAAGCGGGCGCGCACCGACCTGAACGAAGGCGAGCAGCGCGACCTGGAACGCTCCACCGAGGCCTACCAGCGCCGCTGCGGCTGACCGGGGCGGCAGGCAGCGCGGGATTCAGCTCAGCCTGCGCTCTCGGGAGGCTGTGGCGCCGGCCGCTGGCTCACCAGCCAGATGCCCGGCAGGATCAGCGCGGCACCCACGGCGTGGTGCCAGCCCACCGGTTCACCCAGGAACAGCCAGGCCATGGCTGCGCCATACAGCGGCCCCAGATACAGCTGCGACGAGGCCCGCGCCACGCCCAGCTGGCGCTGCACAAACGAATAGCACCAGTACGCCGCGGCGCCCGGCGCCACGCCCGCCAGCAGCATCAGGCCCAGGGCATGGGCACCCACCGGGGGCGTGCCGGGCTGCACCAGTTCCCACAGCGTGAAGGGCGCCAGCACCACCAGCCCGCCCGCGGCCACGGCGCTCAGGTGCGCCGCCGGCCCCAGGGGCGTGGGCCAGCGCCGCTGCAGCAGCACAAAGCCTGACCACGACGCCGTGGCCGCCACCACCCACAGATCGCCGGGCACCCATTGCACGGCGCCCAGCGCCCCCCAGTGGCCGCGGATGACGACGTTGACTACGCCCGCCAGCGCCAGCGCCGCGCCCAGCCATTGCCGCGGCCTGAACCGCTCATGCAGCCACAGCACCGAGGCCAGCGCGATCATCACGGGCGACACGGAGTAGATCAGCGACAGGTTGGTGGCCGTGGTGGTGCGCGCGGCGATGTAGACCCAGGCGCCGCAGATCCACATGCCCAGGGCACCCAGCACCAGGAAGCGCCGCCATTGCGCGAGCAGCAGCGCGCGATGCCGCAGCAGCTCGGGGGCGGTAAAGGCCCCCAGCAGCGCCGCGGCGATGGCCCAGCGGCCGAAGGCCAGCGTGTGCGGCGCCACGATCCCGGGCGACCAGCGCGCCACCAGGTAATTGACGCACCACAGGGCGGGGGTGACGAAAATCAGCGCATAGGCCAGCCGCTGGGCGGCCGGGTGGTCAGCGCTCGTCATAGCTGACCACCACGCGGGTGGTCAGCGGACGCGACTGGCAGGTCAGCACAAAGCCTTTTTCGATTTCCCATGGCTCGAGTGTAAAGTTCTTGTCCATCTGGACTTGACCCTCAAGCACCCGGGCGCGGCAGGTGCAGCACACGCCGCCCTTGCAGGAATAAGGCAGGTCCAGCCCGGCGTCCAGCGCCACGTCCAGCACATGGTCGTCGGCGCCCATGGCCAGGTGGTGGGTTTTGCCGTCCATCACCACATCCAGCACATGTTTGGAGTCGTTTGGGGCTGTAGTCCTTGCCGGGCGGCCACTTTCAGCTACAGATTTTGTAGCAACCGTGCCTGCCGCAAAAAAGCGTTCGCAATGCACGCGCTCGCGCGGCAGGCCGGCGGCCAGCAGCGCGCGCTCCGTGGTGTCGATCATGCCCTCGGGCCCGCAGATGAAGACCTCGTCCATGGCCGTCACGGGCAGCACGCTGCCCAGCAGCTCGTGGACCTTGGCTTCGTCGAGCCGGCCATTGAGCAGGGCCACTTCCTGGGGCTGGCGCGACAGCAGGTGGATCAGGCTCAGGCGCGCGGGGTACTGGTCCTTCAGGTCCTGCAGCGCCTCGTTGAACATGATGGTGTTGACGCGCTGGTTGCTGTAGACCAGCGTGAAGCGCGAGGCGGGCTCGGCCGCCAGCGTGCTGGCGATGATGGACAGCACGGGCGTGATGCCCGAGCCCGCGGCAAAGGCCACGCGGTGCATCGCGCCCGCGTGGCGCGGCGTGAAGCGGCCGTCGGGCGGCATCACGTCCAGCGTGTCACCGGCGCGCAGGTGGGCCACGGCCCAGCGCGAGAACACCCCGCCCTCCACGGGCTTGATGCCCACCTCCAGCTCATGCGACTGCCGGTAGCGCGCGTGCGGGCTGCAGATCGAATAGCTGCGCCGTGTCTCTGCGCCGTCAATGCGGGCGCGCAGGGTCAGGAACTGGCCCGGAGAAAAGTCGAAGGTGTCCCGCAGTTCCGCGGGCACCGAGAAGGTGATGGCCGCGGCACCGGCCGCTTCCGGCGTGACCCGTGTGACCGTGAGCGCATGGAAATGGGGTGTGGACATCAGTAGGGCTTGAAGTAGTCAAACGGTTCGAGGCAGTCCAGGCACTTGTAGAGTGCCTTGCAGGCCGTGGAGCCGAAATGCGAGGTTTCGGTGGTGTTCAGCGACTGACAGTGCGGGCAGGCCACGGCGTCCGGGGCACCGGGTTTCCGGCGCGCGAACTGCAGCACGCTGGCGTTTGGCGCTGCGCTGCCGGCGGCCTGGTGCGGCGGGGCAATGCCAAAGGCCTTGAGCTTGGCGCGGCCGGGCTCGCTGATCCAGTCGGTGGTCCAGGCCGGGGCCAGGCGGGTGACCACCGTGGCATTCAGGTGCCGGGCCGCGAGGGCCGCGCGCACGTCGTCTTCGATCTGCCCCATGGCCGGGCAGCCGCTGTAGGTGGGGGTGATGACCACCTCCAGCGCGCCGTTGTGTTCGTTGACCTCGCGCAGGATGCCCAGCTCGCGGATCGACACCACGGGGATCTCGGGGTCGGGCACGCCTTCCAGCGCGTCCCAGGCGCGCTGGGCCAGCGTCACCACACGGCTCCCGGGTGCTGGCGCGCCAGGCCCTGCATCTCGCCCAGCAGGTAGCTCAGGTGTTCGGAATGCTGGCCCTGCTTGCCGCGCGACAGGTGGCCGCTGCCGGACGGGCGCGTGAGCGTGGCCTCGGCCAGCGCGTCGTTGACCTCGGCGTCCCAGGCTTCGCGCAGGGCGGCGGTCCGCGCGTCGGCGTCGGCCCAGAACTCCTGGGTGTAGGGCATCAGGTGGTTCAGCGCGGCCTGGGTGCGGGCATGGGACTCGTCGGTGCCATCGCCCAGGCGCACCAGCCAGTCGCGCGCATGGCGCAGGTGGTAGCGCACTTCCTTGGACGACTTGGCGGCGATGGCGGCCAGCTGGGCGTCCTCGTGGCTTTGCAGGGCGTCCCACAGCAGCACCATCAGCGTGCTGAACAGGAAGTTGCGCACGATGGTGGTGGCGTAATCGCGGTCGGCCGTGGCCGTGCCGGCCAGCGGGCCGTGGTGGGGCAATTCGAGCAGCGTGTAGTTGCGAAACTCCTGCGGGTCACGCAGGTAGGCCAGTGAGTCTTCGGTGCTGCCATCGCCCTTGAGCGTGGCCACATGCTGGTACAGCAGGCGCGCCTGGCCGATCAAATCCAGGCTGATGTTGGCCAGTGCAATGTCTTCTTCGAGCACCGGGCCGTGGCCGCACCATTCGGCATTGCGCTGGCCCAGCACCAGCGCGTTGTCGGCCAGGTGCAGCAGGTAGTCCAGCGGGGCGTGCTTGGCCTGCCCCATCACATGTGCCCCACTTCGTCGGGGATGTCGTAGAACGTGGGGTGGCGGTAGATCTTGTCGGCCATGGGCTCGAAGAACTCGGCCTTGTCGTCGGGCTCGCTCGCGGTGATGGCGGCCGAGGGCACGACCCACAGGCTCACGCCTTCCTGGCGCCGGGTGTAGACGTCGCGGGCCATCTGCAGCGCCTGCGCCGCGTCCACCGCATGCAGGCTGCCGCAGTGCTTGTGTTCGAGGCCCTGCTTGGACCGTACAAAGACTTCCCACAGGGGCCATTCGTTCTGGGTGGTGCTCATGCGGCCTCCTTCAGCGCGCGCTGTTTTTGCTTGCGCGCATGGGCCAGGGCGGCGTCGCGCACCCACTGGCCGTCGTTGTGGGCCTTGACGCGCGTGGCCAGCCGCTCCGCGTTGCAGGGGCCGTTGCCGTTGACGGTGGCCCAGAACTCGTCCCAGTCGATGGCGCCGTAGTCGTGCTGCTGCCTGGCCTCGTTCCACTTCAGGTCGGGGTCGGGCAGGGTGACGCCCAGGACTTTGGCCTGCGGCACCGTGGCGTCGACAAACTTCTGGCGCAGGTCGTCGTTGCTGATGCGCTTGATGCCCCAGCGCATGCCCTGCGCGCTGTTGGGGCTGTCGGCGTCGGGCGGGCCAAACATGGCCAGCACCGGCCACCACCAGCGGTTCACCGCGTCCTGCACCATGGCGCGCTGGGCGGGGGTGCCGGTCATCTGGGCCATCAGGCTCTCAAAGCCCTGGCGCTGGTGAAAGCTTTCTTCCTTGCAGATGCGGATCATGGCGCGGGCGTAGGGCCCGTAGCTGCAGCGGCAGATCGGCACCTGGTTCATGATGGCCGCGCCGTCCACCAGCCAGCCGATCACGCCCACATCGGCCCAGGTCAGCGTGGGGTAGTTGAAGATGGAGCTGTACTTGGCGCGGCCGGTGTGCAGCGCGTCCAGCATCTGGTCGCGGCTGGTGCCCAGGGTTTCGCCCGCGCTGTACAGGTACAGGCCGTGGCCGCCCTCGTCCTGCACCTTGGCCAGCAGGATGGCCTTGCGCTTGAGGCTGGGGGCGCGGCTGATCCAGTTGCCCTCGGGCTGCATGCCGATGATCTCGCTGTGCGCATGCTGGCTGATCTGGCGCACCAGCGTCTTGCGGTAGGCCTCGGGCATCCAGTCCTGCGGCTCGATCTTGCCGTTGGCATCGATCTTCTCGTCAAAGCGTTGCTGAAGCGCCGCGCTGGCCGGGTTGGCGGGCGGTGCGACCGGCTTGAGCGGCGTGTCGCGTGCCGGGTTCGGGAGGTCGAGGGCTTGGGTGTACATGCATGTCTCCTGCAGGCGCTTGTTGGGCGGCGCTGGAACGCAGTATACCAATTAACCGACCGAGCGGTCGGTTAATTTTCAGCGATCCCCATAGGGGACCCAACGGCCGGCCTTTTGCAGCGGCAATGCACCAAAAGCACACGCAACGCGCCGGCTGCTGTTTCTAAAAGTACTCAAATTTCCCCAAAAGAGCCGGCAGGTGGTACGGCATAGCTTTTGCAATCCCGAGCGTCGGGCCTGTGTCCGATAACTCTGGAGAAGAAATGAAAACAAAACTGATTCTGGCCGGCACCCTGGCCGCCTGGGCCGGCATGGCGGCGGCGCAAAGCTCGGTCCAGCTGATGGGGACCGCCGACATCTATGCAGGTTCCAAGCGCATGGCGGGCGACGCCGGCCGGGCCTCGGTGGTCAACAGCGGTGGCATGACGACCTCATGGTTCGGGGTGAAGGGCACGGAAGACCTGGGTGGTGGCCTGCAGGCCAAGTTCGCCCTGACTTCGTTCATCCAGGTGGACTCAGGCAACCAGGGGCGCTTTCCGAATGACCCGTTTTTCTCGCGCGACGCCAATGTGAGCCTGGCGGGCAGCTTTGGCACGGTCACGCTGGGCCGCGGCCTGGCGCCCAACTTCCTGCCCACGGTGATCTTCAACCCGTTTGGCGATTCGTTCACCTTCGCACCGCTGGTGCTGCACGCCAACGTGCCGCTGTTCAACGGCACGGGCTGGGCCGCCACCACCCCGTCAGACACGGGCTGGGCCAACGAGATCATTTACAGCACGCCCAACTTCTCAGGCCTGTCAGCCAACGTGCATTACCAGTTTGGCGAAGTGGCGGGCGACTCCGGCCCCAAGAACGTCGGCCTGAATGTGCTCTATTTCAATGGCCCGTTTGCCGCCACGGCCTTCTACGAGCGCGACCAGATCACCAACCCGGCCGCCTCGGCGCCGTTTGCCACGGGTGACAAGAAGACCGACTGGATGCTGGGCGCCTCGTATGACGCCAAGGTGGTCAAGGGCTTCCTGACCTACGGCAAGGCAAAGTCCGACAAGCTGGTGCCCCAGGCCAAAACGGTGTCCCTCGGCGCCTCGGTGCCGGTGGGTCTGGGCAAGGTCCTGGTGGGGGCTGCCCGGACCAAGGTCGAGCCGGGCAACACGCGCAGCACGTTCTCGCTGGGCTACGACTACAACCTGTCCAAGAGCACCGACGTGTACGCCATGTACATGCGCGACAGGATCACCACCTTCAGCAGCGGCACCAGCTTTGGCGCCGGCATCCGCAAGCGCTTCTGATCAGCCGCCGCTGTCCAGCCCGAAGGCGGCGTGGCGGTCCTGCCCGAGCAGCGCCACCATCTGGGGCAGGGCCGGCTGCAGCGCGGCCTTCAGGGTGTGGGGCGGATTGATGACGAACATGCCGCTGGCCGGCAGGCCGGGGCGTTTGTCTTCCCCCGCCGCGTCCGTGGTGATCTTGCTGGACTTGACCGTCAGGGTGGCATGGAGCCAGCTCTTGCCGGCCTTGTTGGCCAGCGTCTTGAGCTTGCGCGGCAGGTCGTGGGCCTCGGGGCGCGGGATGATGGGGTACCACACGGCATAGGTGCCGGTGGCAAAGCGCTTGAGCGCGTCGGCCACCATGGCGGCGGTGCGCGCGTAATCGGTCTTGATCTCGTAGCTCGGGTCGCACAGCAGCAGGGCCCGGCGGGCCGGCGGCGGCAGGAACTTCTTGACGCCCTCAAAGCCGTCTTCCGCGAACACCGCAATCTGCCGCCCGGCCTCCAGCTGCGCGATGTTGCCGTCCAGGGCACGGGCATCGGTCGGGTGCAGCTCAAACAGCTTGAGCCGGTCATGGGGCCGCAGCACGTGGTGGGCCACAAAGGGGGAGCCCGGGTACACCCGGGCCTTGCCCCTGGCGTTGAAGCTGGCCACCACGGCGGCGTAATCCGCCAGCGCGGGCGCTAGGTCGGTCGCCCCGGCAAGCTTCAGGAAACCGTCAGACGCCTCGCCGCTGGTCTGGGCGTAGTCGCCGTCAAGCCGGTACAGGCCAGCGCCGGCGTGACTGTCCAGCACGGTCAGGGCCGCGTCCTTTTCGGTCAGGTGGCGCAGCATGGCCACCAGCACGGTGTGCTTGAGCACGTCGGCATGGTTGCCGGCGTGGAAGGCGTGGCGGTAACTGAACATGGGGGGATGGTAACTCCCCGGGCGGGGTGCCATTGCGCCCAGGTGGCGGTTTTTCGTATAATCGAGGGCTTCGCAGCGCATTTGTGGTTCCGCGGCGAGGGCTTCGCAAGAGGCATGACCACCTAAGAGATTCCCGAAAGAGGAACACCGACCGTGGAAAAGAACCCGCCAAACCAGCTCTTTCAAGAGAAAACTCATGACCAAAACGTTCAGCGCCAAACCCGCTGACGTGACGCACGAGTGGTTTGTGATTGACGCGACCGACAAGGTCCTCGGACGAGTAGCCAGCGAAGTTGCTCTCCGTTTGCGCGGCAAACACAAGGCCATTTACACGCCTCACGTCGATACCGGTGACTTCATCGTCATCATCAACGCAGCCCAGCTGCGCGTCACCGGCGCCAAGCCGCTTGACAAGGTGTACTACCGCCACTCCGGTTACCCGGGCGGTATCACGGCCACCAACTTCCGCGACATGCAAGCCAAGCACCCGGGCCGCGCCCTGGAAAAGGCCGTCAAGGGCATGCTGCCCAAGGGCCCGCTGGGTTACGCGATGATCAAGAAGCTCAAGGTCTACGGTGGTGCCGAGCATCCCCATAGCGCCCAGCAGCCCAAGGTGCTGGACATTCCTGGCATCTCTGTCAACGCCCAACGGGAGGCCGCCAAATGATTGGTGAATGGAACAATGGCACCGGCCGTCGCAAATCCAGCGTCGCCCGCGTGTTTCTGAAAAAGGGCACCGGCAAGATCACGGTGAACGGCAAGGACATCCAGGCCTATTTCGGCCGCGAGACGTCCATCATGATTGCCAAGCAGCCCCTGATGCTGACCAACCATGCCGAGACGTTTGACATCCAGATCAACGTGCATGGCGGTGGTGAGTCCGGCCAGGCCGGCGCTGCACGCCACGGCATCACCCGCGCCCTGATCGACTATGACGCGTCGCTCAAGCCGGCCCTGAGCCAGGCCGGCTTCGTGACCCGCGACGCCCGCGAGGTCGAGCGCAAGAAGGTCGGCCTGCACTCCGCACGCCGCCGCAAGCAGTTCAGCAAGCGCTAAGCTTCTTTCCTGCAGAAACAAAGCCGCACAAGTCCGCTTGCTGCGGCTTTGTTGTTTGCGCCATGTTGTGGCATGGTGTTCGACTTTGCCGGGACTATTCGAACAATGCGTTTTCGCCTGCTTCGCCGCCGCCTCACCATCAGCGCTCCACGCATGGCCGTGCGCAGCGCCATGCCGTGGCCGTTTCGCTGGCTGGTCATGGCCATCGTCCTGGGCTTCTGCGCGGCCGTGGGCCTCTGGGCCTTCGAGTTTGGCAAGAACATTGCCGGTCTGGACACCCATGGCAAGGAGGAGCTGGCCCAGCTGCGCACCGAGGTCGCCCGCCTGCGCGAGGAGCGCGACAAGGTGCAATCGGTGGTCAACACCTCGGGCAGCCTGCTCACGGCCGAGCGCGCCGCCCAGGAGAAGCTGGCCGCCCAGATCCGCGTGCTGGAGGCCGACAACCGCGCCTTGCGTGACGACCTCGGGTTCTTTGAGAAGCTGATTCCCTCCAGCGGCATCGAGGGCATCGCCATTCGCGGCCTGCAGGCCGAAGTGATTGGCGAGCACCAGCTCAAGTGGCAGGTGCTGGTGATGCAGCCCGTGAAGAACGCGCCCCAATTCAATGGCAAGCTCGAAATCAGTTTTTCGGGCACCGATGGCGGCAAGCCCTGGATGATGTCATTGCCCGGCGGGCCCCAGGTGCTGCAGTTCAGCCAGTACCGGCGGATCGAGGGAATTGTCGACTTGCCCCCGCAAGCCGTGGTAAAAAACATGTCCGCCCGCGTGGTGGAAGGCACCGCCACCCGGGCGGTCCAGAGCATCAAACTTTAAAACACTCGTTGAGGAGTCCGCATGTTTGGCAAAAAGGCACAACCGCCGATCAAAAGCCTGATCGCCCAGGGCAGCCGTATCGAAGGCAATCTCAAGTTCACCGACGGCCTGCGGGTTGACGGCGAGATCATGGGCGACATCCGGGCCAACCCCGAAAGCCCGAGCATTCTGGTCATATCCGAGAGTGCCAGCGTGCATGGCGAGATCCATGCCGACCACGTCATCATCAACGGCAGCATTCGCGGCCCGGTCCATGCCCTGGAACTGCTGGAACTCCAGCCCAAGGCCCGGATCGAAGGCGATGTGCACTACAAAGCCGTCGAAATGCACCAGGGCGCGACGATCTCGGGCCAGTTGCACCCGACCCAGGGTTCCGACGAAAAGCCCTTACTGAAACTGGCGGCAAATAACTTCTGACTGAATTCCCGACGGAAACAATGTAGTATTTGAACCGACGAGTCACCCGGAGTACCCCCATGAGCGCAGTTGCCGAAAACATCCAGACCGACATGCCCGCACCGCTGATCTTCACCGACAGCGCCGCAGGCAAGGTGGCGGACCTGATTGCCGAAGAAGGCAATCCTGACCTGAAGCTGCGCGTGTTTGTGCAGGGCGGTGGCTGTTCGGGCTTCCAGTACGGCTTTACCTTCGACGAAATCACCAACGAAGACGATACGGTGATGACCAAGAATGGCGTCTCGCTGCTGATCGACGCCATGAGCTACCAGTACCTGGTGGGCGCCGAGATCGACTACAAGGAAGACCTGCAGGGCGCGCAGTTCGTGATCAAGAACCCCAACGCCACCAGCACCTGTGGCTGTGGTTCGAGCTTCTCGACCTGATCCACGCCAGCGCTGCCCGGCCGTTCAGGCCGGGTAGATCGCTCCCAACACACGGGCGCCCTGGGCGCCCGTGGTGCTTTGCAGGTCCAGTTTTTCGCGCCGCACGGCCTTGCGCGCGAGCCAGGCAAAGGCCGTGGCCTCGACCTGCTGGGGCGGCAGGCCCCGCTCGGCGCTGGACAGCACCGCACGGCCCGGGAGCAGGGTGGCCAGGCGTGCCATCAGGTGGCGGTTGAAAGCCCCGCCGCCACAAACAATGAGTTCACTGGCCTGCGGGCCCTGCCGCCGCAGGGCCTGGGCACAGCTTTGGGCCGTGAGTTCTGCCAGAGTGGCCTGCACGTCCACGGGGCTCAAGGGGCCAAGGCCCTTCATGGCCGCTTCAAGCCAGTCGGGGTTGAACAGGTCGCGCCCCGTGCTCTTGGGCGGAGGCTGTTCGAAGTAGGGGTGGGCCAGCAGGGCCTTCAACAGGCCCGGCAGCACGGCGCCGCTGGCGGCCCAGGCCCCGTCGCGGTCGAACGGCTGGCCGGTGTGGAGCGCGCACCAGGCGTCCATCAGCGCATTGGCCGGACCGCAGTCAAAGCCGCTCAGGCTGCCCGTTGGCCCCAGCAGGGTCAGGTTGGCGATGCCGCCCAGGTTCAGCACGCCCGTGGTCTGGCCGGGCCGCGCCAGCAGCGCCTGGTGGAAAAAGGGGGCGAGCGGCGCGCCCTGGCCACCGGCCGCCACGTCGCGGCTGCGGAAGTCGGCCACCACGTCGATGCCGGTCAATTCGGCCAGCAGCGCCGGGTTGTTCAGCTGGATCGTGTAGCCGGTTGCGTCAAAAGCCTGGGGACGATGCCGCACGGTTTGCCCGTGGGCGCCCATGGCGCTCACGGCTGATGCAGGCAGGCCTTGGGCGTCCAGCAGGTCCTGCACGACCTGGGCATAGACACGAACCAGCGCATTGGCCGCCAGCGCCGCCTGGTGCAGTTCGTCGGGCCCGCTGGCGTTGAGCGCCAGCAGGCGCTCGCGCAGGCCGGGTTCAAATGGCCTGGCAGCATGCGCCAGCACCTGCGGTGTGGGGCCCGAGAAATCCGCCAGCACCCCATCCACCCCGTCCATCGAGGTGCCGGACATCAGGCCGACGAAAAGCTCCGCCATGACGCGGCCCCGGGCTACTGGGCGCTGGCTTGCTGCACCGAGTCGGCGGCGGCCAGTTGGCCCCGCATCACGGCGGCCACCCGGTCAAACGCCGGCTTGGCCGAGGCAGACACCGGGATCGATTCGCTCTGCTTGGCAATGGTCAGCGGGTCCTGGTGGTGCCCGTTCACGCGGAATTCAAAGTGCAGGTGCGGCCCCGTGGCCCAGCCTGTGGAGCCCACGGCGCCGATCTTGTCGCCCTGGCTCACGCTCTGGCCGCGCCGGACAAAAATCCGGCTGAGGTGGGCATAGACCGTGGTGTTGTTGTTGCGGTGCTTCACAAACACCACGTTGCCGAAGCCGTTTTGCACACCGGCAAACTCGACCACGCCGTCGCCCACCGTGCGCACCGGCGTGCCCGTGGGCGCGGCGTAGTCCACCCCGAGGTGGGCCCGCCACTTCTGGAGGATCGGGTGGAAGCGCATCTTGAAGCCGCTGGTCACGCGCGAGAACTCCATGGGCGACGTGAGGAAGGCGCGGCGCAGGCTCTGGCCGTCCAGCGTGTAGTAGCCGCCCTTCTGGCCGGGTTCCTGGAACCACATGGCCTGGTAGGTCTTGCCGTTGTTGACGAACTCGGCCGACAGCACACGCCCCGTGCGCAGGGGCTCGCCATCGGCCTCGAGCGATTCGTAGATCACGCTGAAGCGGTCGCCCTTGCGCAGCGCGCGGTGGAAGTCGATGTCGCCCGAGAAAATCTCGGCCACCTGCACGGCCACGGCATCGGGGATGCGCGACTCGTCGGTGGCGGCGAACAGCGATGACTTGATGGTGCCGCTGCCCAGCCGGCTGGAGGCCGCGAGCGGGGCGCTTTCGATGCGTGAGGCGAAACCCGTTGCATTTTTCTCGACCACCAGGCGGCTGAACTTGCCGTCGTCTTCCGGTGTCCAGCGTGCGCTGAGTTTGAGCAGGCCATTGTGGTCGTCGGCCTCGGCCGTGACGGTGCGGCCGGCGCGCCCGAGCAGCCCGTTGCGGAAGTTGGCGTCATTGCGCAGGAACGCGGCTGCGGCCAGATCGTCAATGCCCAGCCGCTTGAGCAGCGCTTCGGCGGTGTCGCTGGACCGGGTCAGCTCGGAGCGGAACAGCTTGAAGCGGTGGACGTCGAGCGACTCGATCTGGGTTTGCAGGGGCAGGGTCTGGACCGATTCAATGACCTCGTGCACCGGCAGGTCGGCTGCATCGGGCGCCAGCGAGGCCACGGCGTAGGCGCCGCCGCCGCCGCCCAGCATCAGCGCGGCGACCAGCGCGGTCACCTGTTTGGGATGGTGTTCAATCGTATGGGCCAACCGGAACAACAATGCGCTGCCGGCGGCGATCAAGCCGTTGTTCAAAAGATGAGTCCCCAGAAAGAAGCCGTTGTCCCGGCCGGTGGGCCGGACGGTTCCCTGTGTTTTGGTCGTCCGTGAATTGCAAAAACTGCGCCAATTAAAATCCGGCACAGTCGATGGGCCATGAGTATAGCCAGCCCACCCCCCGCGTCATCTGAAAAAACCCTTATGAATCAAGCTCAAGTTACAAATTTTCCGGTGACCGACCGGGTTCGCGAGGCGCTGGCCGTCTCCCTGCGCGGCTGCGATGAGCTGATTCCGCAAGACGAATGGGTAAAAAAGCTCGCGCGGTCCGAGGCCACGGGCACGCCGCTGCGCATCAAACTGGGGCTGGACCCCACAGCGCCGGACATTCATGTCGGTCACACGGTCGTGCTGAACAAAATGCGTCAGCTGCAGGACCTGGGCCACACGGTTATTTTTTTGATTGGCGACTTCACCTCGATGATCGGCGACCCTTCCGGGCGCAACACCACCCGCCCGCCGCTGACCGCCGAGCAGATCAAGGCCAACGCCGAAACCTACCGCGCCCAGGCTGACAAGATCCTGGACCCGGCCAGAACCGAGCTGCGCTACAACAGCGAATGGAGCGACCCGCTGGGCGCGCGCGGCATGATCCAGCTGGCCGCCAAATACACGGTGGCCCGCATGATGGAGCGCAACGACTTCCATGACCGCTTCAAGGCCGGCACCTCGATCAGCGTGCACGAATTCCTGTACCCCCTGATGCAGGGCTACGACTCGGTGGCGCTCAAGAGCGACCTGGAACTCGGCGGCACCGACCAGAAATTCAACCTGCTGGTGGGCCGCCACCTGCAGGCCGAGTACGGCCAGGAGCCGCAGTGCATCCTGACCATGCCGCTGCTCGAAGGGCTGGACGGCGTCGAGAAGATGTCCAAGTCCAAGAACAATTACATCGGCATCAGCGAGGACGCCAACACCATGTTTGCCAAGGTGCTGTCGATCTCCGACACCCTCATGTGGCGCTGGTACCTGCTGCTGTCGTTCCAGAGCGAAGCGGCCATTGCGGCACTGAAGAAGGAGGTGGAAGGCGGGCGCAACCCCAAGGATGCCAAGGTCATGCTGGCCAAGGAGATCACCGCGCGCTTCCACAGCGCGGCCGCGGCTGATGCGGCGGAGCAGGACTTCATCAACCGCAGCAAGGGCGGTGTGCCCGACGAGATCCCTGAGGTGGCGCTGTCGGGCGCTCCTCTGGGGATCGGGGCCCTGCTCAAGTCGGCGGGCCTGGCGCCCTCCAGCAGCGAAGCCAACCGGCTGATCGACGGCGGGGGCGTGCGCGTGGATTCCAGCGTGGTGAGTGACAAGGGCCTGAAGCTGGCGGCCGGCACCTATGTGGTCCAGGTGGGCAAACGCAAGTTTGCCCGGGTCACGCTGGCCTGACAGCCGCGCCTGGCCATGAACGCCGTGCTCACCCGCCTCATGACCCCGCAGCGCCTGCTGCAGGCGTCGGTGGCCGTGGCCGTGATCACCATTGCGCTCAAGACCCTGGCCTGGTACATCACGGATTCGGTCGGCCTGCTGTCGGACGCCATGGAGTCGTTCGTGAACCTGGCCAGTGCCGTCTTTGCGCTGGTGATGGTGACGATTGCGGCCCGGCCGGCCGACGAAGACCACCCCTACGGCCACCACAAGGCCGAGTATTTTTCTTCGGGGTTCGAGGGCATCCTGATCATTGGCGCGGCGCTGGGCATCCTCTGGGCCGCCGGGCACCGGCTGTTCGACCCGCAGCCGCTGGTGCAGCTGGGCTGGGGCCTGGCGCTGTCGGTGGGCAGCTCGGCCCTGAACGGCGGGCTGGCCTGGGCCATGTTCCGCGCGGCGCGTGAGCACCGGTCGATTGCGCTGGAGGCCGATGCCCGGCACCTGGTCACCGATGTCTGGACTTCGGCTGGCGTGGTGGTGGGCCTGGCCGGGGTGATGCTCACGGGCTGGCTCTGGCTGGATGCCCTGGTGGGCATGGGCGTGGCGCTGAACATCCTGCGCGAGGGCTTTCACCTGATGCAGCGCTCGTCGCAAGGGCTGATGGACGAGGCGCTCGAACCCGAGGTGCTGGCCGAGATCCACAAGACCCTGGACATCTTTGCCCATCCCACCATCCGCTTTGACCATGTGACCACGCGCAAGGCCGGCCAGCGCCGCTTTGTCGACCTGCACATGCACATGCCCGCGAGCTGGAGCCTGGGCCGGGCCGCGGCGCTGCGCACCAGCGTCGAGCAGGCCCTGATGAGCGCCGTGCCGGGGCTGCGCGCCACCATCCAGCTGCTGCCCAGCGATGTGGAAGCCCACTTTGATGACGAGAAGGACCTGATCTGATGCTGGCCGTGGTGCAAAGGGTGAGCGAGGCACGCGTGGTGGTGGATGGGGCGGTGATTGGCGAGATCGGCCAGGGCCTGCTGGTGCTGGTCTGCGCCGAGCGCGGCGACAGCGAGGCGCAGGCCGACAGGCTGCTGGCCAAGCTGCTCAAGCTGCGCATCTTTTCAGACGAGGCCGGCAAGATGAACCGCAGCGTGCAGGACGTGGCCGGTGGCTTGTTGCTGGTCAGCCAGTTCACGCTGGCGGCCGACACCGCGGGCGGCAACCGGCCCAGCTTCACCCAGGCCGCGGCGCCCGACGAGGGCCGCAGGCTCTATGACCATGTGGTGACCCAGGCGCGCGCGGCGCACCCGGTGGTGCAGACCGGCCGGTTTGCGGCCGACATGAAGGTGCAACTGGTCAACGACGGGCCGGTCACCATCCCCCTGACCGTGCGCTGAGCTGGCCGCGTCAGTAGGGGTTGGCAAACCCCAGCGCGCCCAGCAGCAGGATTTCCAGCGCTTCCATCTCGAGCGCGTCGCGCTCATTCGTTTCGTGGTCGTAGCCCTGCGCGTGCAGCGTGCCGTGCACCAACAAATGGGCGTAGTGGGCCTGCAGCGTCTTGCCCTGCTCGCGGGCCTCGCGCGCCACCACGGGCCCGCACAGCACCAGGTCGGCGGCCACCACCGGTTCACGTGTGTAGTCGAAGGTCAGCACGTTGGTGGCGTAGTCCTTGCCGCGGTACTGCAGGTTCAGCGCCCGGCCCTCGGCTTCGCCCACGATGCGCACGGTCATTTCAGCCGGGGCGTTGAGCGCATGGCCGATCCAGCGGCGCACCTCGGCGCGCGGCAGCGCCGCGCGGTGCGCCGCGCTGCCGGGAAAGGCCGCAAACTGCAGTGACAACTCGGGTTTTTGCATCAAACAGGGCTGGAGTCCAATACTGGCGGCCACTCTTCGCTATTTATTTGGTAGCAGCGGAGGATTTGCGCGAGGCGTCGTAGGCGTCCACGATGCGGGCCACCAGCGGGTGGCGCACCACGTCGGCGCTGGTGAAGCGGGTGTGGGCGATGCCCTTGACGCGCTTGAGCACGCGCTCGGCGTCGATCAGGCCGCTGAGCTGGTCCTTGGGCAGGTCGATCTGGCTCACGTCGCCGGTCACCACGCACTTGGCGCCAAAGCCGATGCGCGTGAGGAACATCTTCATCTGCTCGGGCGTGGTGTTCTGCGCTTCGTCCAGGATCACAAACGCGTTGTTCAGCGTACGCCCGCGCATGAAGGCCAGCGGCGCGATCTCCAGCGCCTGGCGCTCAAAGGCCTTGACCACTTTCTCGAAGCCCATGAGGTCGTACAGCGCGTCGTACAGCGGGCGCAGGTAAGGGTCCACCTTCTGGCTCAGGTCGCCGGGCAGAAAGCCCAGCTTCTCGCCGGCCTCCACGGCCGGGCGCGTGAGCACGATGCGCTGCACCGCGCTGCGCTCCAGCGCGTCCACCGCCATGGCCACGGCCAGGTAGGTCTTGCCCGTGCCCGCGGGGCCAATGCCAAAGGTGATGTCGTGGTTGGCGATGTTGTCCAGGTACACGCTCTGGGTGGGTGTGCGCGCGCGCAGGTCGGCCCGGCGGGTCTGCAGGGTCATGGCGCCGTCCGGGTCCTCGGACATGGCGGCGTCACCGGCCAGCATCAGCTGCACCTTGACGGCGTCAATCGGGCGGGCGGCAATTTCGTACAGCGCCTGCAGCACTTCCAGAGCCCGCTGGGCCTTGGCCTTGGGGCCGTCGATCTTGAACTGCTCGTGGCGGTGCGCAATGCGCACCTGCAGCGCGGCCTCGATGGTGCGCAAATGTTCGTCGGTGGGGCCGCAAAGCTGGGCCAGGCGGGTGTTGCTGGGGGGAGAAAAGGTGTGGTGCAGAATCACCTTCCCATTGTCGTTCATTCCCCCCTCTGCCGTGGCCCCAGCCGTAGACGCGCCCCATGACGAAGCCGGCAGCCCGCTGCCGCGCTGGCGCTTCTGGGCCGCGTCGCTGCTGATCGTGCTGTTCGCGCTGCTGGGCCTGGTGCGCTCGCTGCAGGAGCCTTCGCTGGGCTGGCGCTTTGTGCTGCGTGGCGACCAGGTGGACGCGCTGCCGCTGGTGCGCGACAAACCCGTGCTGCGGGGCGTTCAGGCCCTGTCGGCCGGCGGCGTGCGGGTGCCGCTCACGCCGCTGCTGCTGACCGAGAGCGCGGGCATTCTCAACCGCTATGCCGACCAGGACCTGTTTTTTGCCGGCCACGCCGCGCTGTGGCAGGTGCTGGCGCAGCCGCGGGTGCGCATCGAGCATGCGGGCGGCGTCGAGATGGCGGCCCCCGCGCCGCGCGAGCTGGCCGAGCTGGGGCCGCGTTTCTGGTTCCCCTGGGCCGTGGCCCTGCTGTCCATGTCGGTCGGGCTCGCGGTCTGGGTGTTCCGGCCGCGCGATGCCTCGGCCCGCTGGTACATGCTGGCCAGCCTGGGCTATGCCTTTGGCATGCTGTGCACGGCGGGCTGGGGCGGCCGGCTTCTGACCCAGCCGCCGGCGCTGTGGCGCGAGCTGCATGTGGCGTCGCACGCGGCCTCGTTCCTGCTGGCGGGCGGCCTGTGCATGGTGCTGTGGGCGCATCCGAGCCGGCTGGGCCTGCGCTGGTTTCCGCCGGTGCTGGCGGCGCTGACCACGCTCTCGGTGCTGGCGGATGGCGGGCGCTGGCTGCCCACCATTGCGCTGGCTTTCCGCCTGCCCGCGGTGCTGGTGGTGGTGGCGCTGGCCTGGCTGTATGCGCGCCAGTGGCGCGCCGCGAGTGGCGACCCGGTCAAGCGGGCCCAGCTCAAGTGGCTGGGCCTGCTGCTGTTTGCCGCGCTCTCGGTGGTGTTTGTGGCCTATGCCGTGGGCGCCACGGGCTATGTGGTGTCGATCCCGCAGAACTATGGCCTGGCCTGGATCGCGCTGGCTTTCCTCGGCCTGGTGCCGCTGGTCAGCCGGGTGGGCCTGTTCCGGCTGGACCGCTGGTGGGCCGTGGCCTGGCTCTGGTTCCTGGGCGGCCTGCTGGTGGTGGCGCTGGACCTGCTGCTGCTGGTGCTGCTGCCCCTGAGCAATGAAACCGCGCTGGCGCTGGCCCTGGCCGCGGGGGGCTGGGTCTACTTTCCCTTGCGCCAGGCGTTGTGGCGCCGGCTCTCGCGCGGCGCGCTGCCGGAGACCCGCGACGTGCTGCCCGACGTGGTGGCCCTGGTCACGCAGGGCGGCGCCGGCGCGCACCTCAATGCGCGCTGGACGGCGCTGTGGGACCGGCTGTTCGAGCCCCAGCACCTGCTGACTTGCCACCACGATGGCGAGGTGCAGGTGGTGGGCAATGGCGAGGCGCTGCGCGTGCCTGGCGTGGGCGGACTGCAGGGGCTGGAACTGCGGCTGGCGGCGCGTGGCGCGCGCCTGTTCAACACCGGCGACCTGCGCCGCGGCGACGAGATCCTGCGCCTGGTGCGCCACGGCCTGGCGTCGCAGGAGTCCCACCAGCGCGTGGTGCGCGAGGAGCGCCAGCGCATTGCCGCCGACCTGCACGACGACCTGGGCGCCAAGCTGCTGACCATTGCCCAGGCCAGCCTGCAGGAAGACGACCGGACCCGCGTGGCCAGCCTGGCGCGCCAGGCGCTGGACGAGATGCGCCTGTCGGTGCGCGGCATGGCGGGCGAGGCCGCGCCGGCCGACGATGTGCTGGCCGACTGGCGCGCCGAGACCGTGACGCGCCTGCGCGCCGCAGGACTTGAAGCCCAATGGACCGCGGACGAGCCCGGGCCCGGGCTGGTGCTGCCCGCGCGGGCCCATGTGCAACTCACGCGCATCCTGCGCGAGGCCGTGTCCAACGTGATCCGCCACAGCGGCGGCACGGCCTGCACCGTGCGCATCGGCTTTGACGCCGACGCCCTGCGCCTGGAAGTCCAGGACAACGGCCGCGGCCTGCCTGCCGCGCCCTCGGGCGCCGGCCACGGCCTGCCCGGCATCGAGCGGCGGGTGCGCAAGCTCGCGGGGCGCCACGCGCTCGGGCCCGCGCCCGGAGGCGGCACGCTGCTGCAGGTGGTGATTCCGCTCGGGGTGCAATCCGCTAACATCGACCTGCCATGAACAGCGCCCTCATCGTCGAAGACCTGCCCGAGATCCGGACCTGGCTCGGCGACGTGGCGCGCGCGGCCTTTCCGCAGATGCAGGTGGTGACCGCGGGCCGCCGTGACGAGGCGCTGGCCTGCGTGCAGCAGGGCCGCTTTGACCTGGCACTGATTGACCTGGGCCTGCCCGACGGCAGCGGCATTGACGTGGTGGGCGCGCTGCGCAAGCTGCAGCCCGCGGCCTTTCCGGTGGTGGTGACGATTTATGACGACGACGACCACCTGTTCCCGGCGCTGCAGGCCGGCGCCTTTGGCTACCTGCTCAAGGAGCAGCCGCAGGAAACCCTGGTGGCCCAGCTGCTGCGCATGACCCAGGGCGAGCCGCCGCTGTCGCCGCCGATCGCGCGGCGGGTGCTGGCGCACTTTGCCGGCGCGTCCAACCGGCGCCACGCGCTGGTGCGCGAGCTGGAAAACGAGGTCAGCCTGACCGAGCGCGAGACCGAGGTGCTGCAGCGCGTGGCCAAGGGCTACACCCTGCCCGAGATCGCTCAGCAGTTCGGCCTGTCGCGCCACACCATCGCCGACTACATCAAGCAGATCTACCGCAAGCTCAATGTGTCCTCGCGCGCCGAAGCCGCGCTGGAAGCCGCGCGGCGCGGGCTGGTGAACCCCTGACTGGAAATACATCTTGATTGGACGACTCCAGGGCACGCTGGCCGAAAAGAACCCGCCGCAGGTGCTGGTGGACTGCCATGGCGTGGGCTATGAGGTGGATGTGCCCATGAGCACCTTCTACAACCTGCCCGCGCTGGGTGACAAGGTCACGCTGCTGACCCACTTTGTGGTGCGCGAGGACGCGCAGATATTGTTCGGCTTTGGCACCGCGAGCGAGCGCGACGCCTTCCGCCAGCTCATCAAGATTTCCGGCGTGGGGCCGCGCACGGCGCTGGGCGTGCTCAGCGGCATGAGCGTGGCCGACATCGCGCAGGCCGTGACCGCGCAGGACGCGGGCCGGCTGGTCAAGGTGCCGGGCATCGGCAAGAAAACCGCCGAGCGCCTGCTGCTGGAGCTCAAGGGCAAGTTCGGCCCTGACCTGGGCGCCGGAGCCAGCGTGGCCAGTGACGCGCAGGCCGACATCCTGCAGGCGCTGGTTGCGCTGGGCTACAGCGACAAGGACGCCGCCGCCACGCTCAAGACCCTGCCCAAGGACGTGGGTGTGAGCGAGGGCATCAAGCTCGCGCTGCGCTCGCTGGCCAAGTGAAGCCGAAACGGGGCCCGCCATGAGCATCCAGACCGACGACTTCGACATGCCGGCCTCCAGGCGCGTGGTCTCGGCCGCGCCGGCCTCGCCCAACGAAGAGGCGATTGAACGCGCACTTCGCCCCAAGCTGTTTGACGACTACGTGGGCCAGTCCAAGACGCGCGAACAGCTCGAGATTTTCATCGGCGCCGCGCGCAAGCGCGAAGAGGCGCTGGACCATGTGCTGCTGTTTGGCCCGCCCGGACTGGGCAAGACCACCTTGAGCCACATCATTGCCCACGAGCTGGGCGTGAACCTGCGCCAGACCTCGGGCCCGGTGCTGGAAAAGCCCAAGGACCTCGCCGCGCTGCTGACCAACCTGGAGAAGAACGACGTTCTTTTCATCGACGAAATCCACCGGCTCAGCCCCGTGGTGGAAGAAATCCTCTACCCCGCGCTGGAGGACTACCAGATCGACATCATGATCGGCGAGGGTCCGGCCGCGCGCAGCATCAAGCTGGACCTGCAGCCCTTCACGCTGGTGGGCGCCACCACGCGCGCCGGCATGCTGACCAACCCGCTGCGTGACCGCTTTGGCATCGTCGCGCGGCTGGAGTTCTATACGGCCGAAGAACTGGCCCGCATCGTCAAACGCAGCGCCGGCCTGCTCAACGCGCCCATGGACGAGGAGGGCGGGGTGGAGATTGCCCGGCGCTCACGCGGCACGCCGCGCATTGCCAACCGCCTGCTGCGCCGCGTGCGTGACTATGCCGATGTGAAGGGCACGGGCCGCATCACGGCCGAGATCGCCCACAAGGCGCTGGCCATGCTCGACGTGGACCCACAGGGCTTTGACGTGATGGACCGCAAGCTGCTCGAAGCGGTGATTCACCGCTTTGACGGTGGCCCTGTGGGCCTGGACAACATTGCCGCCAGCATCGGCGAGGAGCGCGACACGATTGAAGACGTGATCGAGCCCTACCTGATCCAGCAAGGCTACCTGCAGCGCACGCCGCGCGGGCGCATTGCCACGCTGGCGGCGTACCGTCACCTGGGGGTGGCGCCGCCCAAGAGCGCGGGCGCGCTGTTCGGGGACTGAGGCGTGGCGGCCGCCACCGGCCGCGCCCACCGCACGATCAGGACCTGGGCCACATAGTAGGTGGACAGCACCCAGGCCTGGGCCATGGGCAGCGGGGTGACGAACCGGTTCACCGCCAGCAGCGAATCGCTGAGCATGAAGAAGCCCGCGCCCACGGCCACGCCCAGGGCGGCGCGCCCCTGCTCGCCGGCATTCAGCACCGTGGCGCGGCCCATGGCCTGCGCGGCCATCAGCGCGATCACCACCACATAGGCCGCCACCGGAATGCGCAGCGCCGCAGGCAGGCCGCCGGCCCACAAAAAGGCGTACATGCCGCCGCCGATGGCCAGCGTGGCCGCCAGCGCCTGCCGGCTGGGGAACCAGGCCTGCCCCTGCTTGAACAGCGCGATGTAGAACAGGTGCGCGGTGAGAAAGGCGACCAGCCCGGGGATGAAATAGCCCGGGAACATCAGCAGCACATCGCCCGCCAGTGAAAACACCACGCCGGCCGCCAGAAATGCATCAAATCGGCCTGGAGTCCTTGCTGCGCGGGCACGGTGTGCTACAAAAACAAGAGCAATCACCATCGCCAGCGGCTTGAAGACGCGGTGCAGGTCAACCAGCCCGGCCGCGGCGGTGGCCGTGGCCAGGGCCCCGGCTTCCACCATCAGGGCCTCGAGCATGGTGATGCGGCCCTGCATCACCGCGCCCACGGCCCACAGGCCGGCGCTGAGCACGCCCAGCCACAGCGCGGACTGCGCCAGCGGCAGCGTGTCGGCCACCCACAGAAAGCCCGCCACGCCCTGCAGCAGCACCACGAACTGCACCGCGCCAAACCACATCACGGCGCGGCTCATGGGCGGGTGGTAGGTCTGCACGCCGGCCAGGTCAAAGGGCGCGCTGGGGAAGCGCGCGGCCACGTCGGCCGGCCGCCAGCCGGGCGGCTTGAGCCACACGCGCAGCTTGTCGGCCCAGCTTCGGGTGTGCCAGGAGTCCTTGAGCAGGCCCCAGTAGACCTCGGCATTGGCCCACAGCGGGTCCCAGCTGTTCAGCGGCTTGCGCGTGCCGTAGACGCACTTTTCGTCTTCCTCCTTGAAGCTGCCAAACAGCCGGTCCCAGATGATCAGCACGCCGCCGTAGTTGCGGTCCAGGTAGCGGTCGTTCACCGCATGGTGCACGCGGTGGTTGGACGGGCTGCAGAACCAGCGGTCGAACCAGCCGAGCTTGGGCACATGCTCGGTATGGACCCAGAACTGGTAGAGCAGGTCGATCAACGAGACGATGCCAAACACCAGCGGCGGCACGCCCGCCACCGCCATGGGCAGGTAAAAGATCCAGCCCAGCAGCGCGCCCGAGCTGGTCTGGCGCAGCGCGGTGGACAGGTTGTAGTCCTGGCTCTGGTGGTGCACCACATGGGCCGCCCAGAACACCGCGCTTTCATGGCCGGCGCGGTGCAGCCAGTAGTAGCAGAAGTCGTAGAACACCAGCGCCAGCAGCCAGCCGTACCAGGTGGTCCACAGCGCCTCGTCGGGCCAGATCGCCACCGCGCCATACACCGCGGTGTAGATGCCCACGCGCAGCAGCCGCGTGAACACGGCGCTGATCTGGCTCAGCATGCCCAGGCCGATGCTGTTGATGGCGTCGTTGAGCCGGTAGGTGTTGCGGCGCCGGGCGTAGCCCCAGGCGAACTCGATCGCGATCAGCAGGAAGAAAACCGGGGTCGCAAGGACAATGATCTGGCTGGGGCTCATCTCCCGATTCTCGGCAGGATCAGGTCAATGCGCCTCTGGCATCAACCCTGATGATGCGCTCGACCTTGCCCGCGCGCAGGCCGCCGGTGACGCCGATCATGAAGTCGTGCAGGTTGACCGTGGGGTCGCAGTGGCCGGGCACCAGCCACAGGTAGCGCCCCAGGGCCGGCAGGCGCTGGCCGGTGCCCGCGGTGCGCAGCACGCCGTGCTCGTCGCCGCCGTTGAAATACTCCAGCTCGGTCTCGGCCTCGAAGGCGTGCACCAGGGGCAGGCCGGAGTCGATGGCATGGCTCTTGTGGCCGGCATCGCACACCACATGGGTCGCGCAGGTGCTGATGACCTGGGTCTTGACGAACAGCGCATGCTCGAACTGCGGCTGGGCCGGATCGCGTTCATTTCTGGCGTAGTCGGCGTCCATGAACAGGAACGACCCCGCCTGCAGCTCGCCGTAGACGCCGCTGGCCGCCTCCAGCACCAGGCTGCCCGTGCCCGCGCCCGTGACCAGGTCCACGGGCACGCCCTTGGTCTCGATCAGCTTGCGGGTGTACAGCACGTCTTCCACCGCCACCGCAATGGCCTCGCGCCGCTCCTGCGCGCCGCGCAGGTGCTGGGCCTTGCCGTGGTAGGCCTGCAGGCCGGCAAAGCGCAGCGCCGGGTGCCGGCGGATTTCCAGCGCCAGCGCCACAGCGGCGCTGCCGGGCGCCACGCCGCAGCGCCGCTGGCCCACGTCAATCTCCACAAACACATCGATCACCGCGCTCTTGCCGCCGCCAACCCGGGCTTCGTTCATGGCCTGGGCCAGCCGCGCCACGCCTTCCTCGCTGTCCACCGCAATGGCCAGCCGGCCATTCTGGGCCGCGAGCTTTTGCGCCAGCGCCGCCACCCGGGCGAGCTTGTGCGGCGAAATCACCTCGTTGCTGATGTAAACATTGGTCACGCCGCCCGCCACCATGGCCTCGGCCTCGGCGGTTTTCTGCACGCACACGCCCACCGCGCCGGCCTGCATCTGCAGTTTGGCCAGGGCCGAGCTCTTGTGCATCTTGGCGTGCGGGCGCCAGCGGATGTCGTGCTTTTTGGCAAAGTCGGCCATGCGGCTGAGGTTGCGCTGCATGGCGTCGATGTCCACCACCAGCGCGGGCGTGTCGATCGCATCGACCGGCCGCCCCACCAATTCACGCAGGGCATCGGGCACGGGGCGGGCGGGCGTGTCAGGTGTGGGTTTCATCGCGTGAGGTCTGGTCAAGGTGTTGGCTGTCGGACCAGCCGACCAGCGAGAAGCCCTGGGGCGTCCAGAGCAGGCGGTTGATGGCAGCATTGCCCAGCTGCCAGGTGCGCGGTGCCTGCAGCTCCTGGCGGGTGGCGATGCGGTAGAGCACGTCCAGCACCCCGCCGTGCGCCACCAGCACGATCTGGCTGCCCGCATGGCGCGCGGCCAGCTCGGTGGCCGTGGTTTCGATGCGCTCGCGCAGCTGCAGCAACGACTCGCCACCCTCGGGTGCCCATTCGGGCACGCGCCTGCGCCAGGCCAGGGCCTCGTCGGGCCAGGTGGCTTCGATCTCGGCAAAGGTGCGGCCCTCGAACCGGCCGAAATGGCGCTCGCGCAGGCCGGCGTGCGACACCACCTCGCGCCCCGTGGTGCGGGCAATGGCGCGGGCCGTGGCGTTGGCACGCATCAGGTCGCTGGCGTAAATGGCCTGCACCGGCTCGCCGGCCAGCGCCTCGGCCACGCGCGCGGCCTGCCATTGGCCGGTTTCATTGAGCGGGATGTCCAGCTGGCCCTGGATGCGGGTGTCCACGTTCCAGGCGGTTTCGCCGTGGCGGATGGCAATGATGCGGGTGGCTTCCAAAGGTTCTTTCTGTTCAGCGGGCCGGGACCTGGATGTTGACCTTGCGCACGCCGGCCGGCGCGGCCGGAAAGCCCTGCAGCGCGGCGCCAAACATGGCGGGCAGCACGGCGGCGTTGTCGCTCCAGGGGCCATCGCTCACGGCGTGGCTCTCATAGACGACCTTCTGGCTGGCCAGTTCGCGCAGGATCACGCTGACCTCGCGGCGGTACCAGGGTTGCTCCATGCGGCCAAAGGCCGACATGCCCCAGGGGCCGGTGCCGATGCCAATGCCCACATTCACGCCCACGCCGCCCCAGCCGTCCCAAGGGTCGGTCCAGGGCGACAGCGCCCGCTGCACGCGCGCGGCCACCTGCACGCTGTAACGCGGGGCGGCGTCGTCGCGCCGCAGGCCGGCATTGAACAGCGCGGCGTCGGCAAAGGCCTCCACCTCGTTCTGCTGCGGCGTCTGCTGCAGCGGCAGCCGCTCAAAGCGGTAGGTCGGGTGCGCCGGCAGTGCCGCCAGGCTGGAAAAGCTGCGGACCTCGTTGTCCAGCTGGAACGAGGTGGCGCAGCCCGCCAGCGCCAGCGTGGCAGCGGTCAGCACGGCCAGGCGGGTGAGGGACGCGGTCATGGGCACCTCCTGCGGCAGGATCAGACGCGGATGACTTGCAGGCCGGGCAAGGCGGCGGCGGGCGGAAATTCCTCGGCATCAAAGGCCTTGTCACCCTCTTCGTCGGGCACGCCGCTGGCTTTCAGACCCTTGAAGTCGTAACGCGTTCCGTCGGCCAGGTGAGAGGGCACGACATTTTGTAACGCCGTGAACATGCTCTCGATGCGGCCCGGGTGCTTCTTTTCCCACTCGCGCAGCATGGCCGCCACCTGCTTGCGCTGCAGGTTCTCCTGGCTGCCGCACAGCGTGCAGGGGATGATGGGAAAGGCCTTGTGCTCGGCCCAGCGCACGAGGTCTTTCTCGGGCACATAGGCCAGCGGGCGGATCACGATGTGCTTGCCGTCGTCGCTCACCAGCTTGGGCGGCATGCCCTTGAGCTTGCCGCCGAAGAACATGTTGAGAAAGAAGGTCTGCAGCAGGTCGTCGCGGTGGTGACCCAGCGCGATCTTGGTGGCGCCCAGTTCGTCGGCCACGCGGTACAGAATCCCGCGGCGCAGCCGCGAGCACAGGCTGCACATGGTCTTGCCCGGCGCGATCTTGTCCTTGACGATGGAGTAGGTGTCCTGGTTCTCGATGTGGAACGGGATGCCCAGTTCCTTGAGGTAGGCCGGCAGGATGTGCTCGGGGAAACCGGGCTGCTTCTGGTCGAGATTGACGGCGACGATGCTGAACTGGATGGGCGCGCGGGCCTGCATCTTGAGCAGGATGTCCAGCATGCCGTAGCTGTCCTTGCCACCGGAAAGGCACACCATGACCTTGTCGCCCTCTTCAATCATGTTGAAGTCGACAATGGCCTGCCCCATGAGGCGGCACAGGCGCTTTTCGAGCTTGTGGGTTTCGCGCTCGATCTTGAGGCTGCGCTCCAACGTGGCCGCCGCCGGCTCGGCATCTATCCAGACTGCATTCATGGCCCGTATTGTCTCATCGGGGCGGTTTTTCAGGCGTCACCAGGTTTGTCAGCCCCGTGGGCGATCTGGCAGCTATGTGCAGATGAACGTAGCCGAGCATTCTGCGCAGCAGCGGGGTCTCCTGTGAAGGAAGCCACATGCACTGGATGGTCGATATGGCTGCCGCGTCCTTGAGCGGCACAAACGCCGCCGCAATCCCGCTGTTCGCCAGGCTTGCCGGGACGATGGCCACGCCCATTCCTTTGGACACCATCGAGACGACGCTCAGCCATTGCCTGACCTTGTGCCGGATGTTCGGGTTGAATCCGGCTTCAACACACAACGACAGGATGCGGTCAAAGTAGGATGGCGAGGCCGCACGCGAGAAGATGATGAAACGCTCTCGCTGCAGGCGGACCAGATCAATCTCCACATGGGTTGCCAGGCGATGGCTTCGCGGCAGGCAGGCGACCAGGGGCTCGCTGTACACCGTCAGCGATGCCAGGCCTTCGGGGGCCAACATGGTGTGCACAAAGCCCATGTCCAGCGCGCCGACGGATAGCGCCCGGACCTGCTCGTCAGACGACATCTCCACCAGATCGATTTCGATCAGGGGCTCCTCCCGCTCGATCGCGGCCACCGACTCCGGCAGCCCCCGAAACAGCATCGAGGCATGAAACCCGATTCTCAAGCGCCCCTTGGTTCCGCCGGCCACGCCGCGGCTGACCGCGTAGGCCTCCTGGGCCTGGGCGATCACCCGCTTGGCGTGCTGATAGAAGGCCTCCCCCGCCGGCGTCAGCCGAACGCCACGGTTGCCGCGAAGCACCAGCGCAACGCCAAGGTGGGCTTCCAGTTTGCGGATTGCCACACTGAACGGCGGTTGTGAAACATGGCAGCGCACCGCCGCGCGACTGAAGCTCAGTTCCTCCGCCAAGGCCGTAAAAAACCTCAGGTGGCGCAATTCGATGGCTTCCAGACTCATGCGGGCGGGTAGGTATTGAACGGCGCATGCTACTTCACCGGATCGGGCGACGACAGTATTTTTGTTGTCGGCCCCCGCGGAATACCTCCCCCGAATGCATCGATATGAATTGCGAATAGGGCTGGCGCTGCATGCCCGGGCATTCCATGATCCCGACAGCTTTTCCTCCCGTCCCGGGAACGCAACCGCCGGACTTGTCCAGCGTGCCACGCCCCGTTTGCAAGAAAGACTCATGCGCAGCCAAACCAGCCTGTACGACCTGTTCCGCCAATCGGCGCAGGCCTTTGAAACCCACCCTTTCCTGGCCGTGCCCGGTCGGCTGGTCAGTGCCTGGGAGGTCGCGAAGGAAATTGGTTTTGGTGATGCAAGCCTGCGTGTCGAAACGCTGAAGGCGCACTATTCGGCCCAGGGCGTGGGGGTGGGCGACCGTGTGGCGCTGGCCTTTGAATCGCGTCCCGAATTTGTGTTCCACTACCTGGCGCTGAATGGGCTGGGTTCGTGCGTGGTGCCCCTGAACACCGACCTGACCGTCGCCGAGCTGTCCTACCAGGTGGGCCACGCCAACTGCGGCGCGGTGGTGGGGCTGCCCGCGCTGAGGCCTCTGCTGGCCAGCGCCATAGCGGCTACCGGCAGGCCGCTGCCTCTCAGCACCAGTGGGCCTGAAGGCTTGGCCCGTCCATGGAGGCCCGAGGGAAAGGAACTGCCGGCTTTCAGCAGTCCGCTGGATCGCTTTGCGGCCATCCTCTACACCTCGGGCACCACCGGCAGGCCCAAGGGTTGTGTACTGACCAACAGGTACATGCTGGAGGCCGCAACCTACAACCTGGGGTTGCCGCCGCACCTGGCCATCGGCGTCGGCACGGAGAGGCAGATGAACCCGCTGCCGCTTTACCACATGAACGCCATGGTCAGCACCTTGGGTTCGGCCATTGTGACCGGCTCCTGCTACGTCATGCCCGGCCGGTTCAGCGCCACCCACTGGTGGGACGACATTGCCGACACCCGGACCACGCGCTTCAAGTACCTCGGCATCATGATCCCAGCGCTGTTGGGCCGGCCTGCAACGGATCGCGACAGGGATTCGGGCGTGCGGCTGGCTTTCGGCGCGGGCGTGGACCCGGTGCTGCACGAGCGGTTCGAACAACGCTTCAGCATTCCCCTCATTGAGGTCTGGGGCATGACGGAGTCGGGCCGCTACATGTGTGTGGACCGGGAGCCCCGGCAAATCCATACGCGAGCCTGCGGGCGCCCCCTCCCGGGCCTGGAAGCCCGCATCGTGGACGAAGAAGGCCGCGAAGCGACCCACGGCATCGCGGGCGAACTGGTAGTGCGCCACAGCGCCGAACAGCCGCGTTACGGGTTCTTCAGCGGATATCTCGATGATCCCGAAGCGACCGAGGCGGCGTGGGCCGGCGGGTGGTTTCACAGTGGCGACCTTTGCACCCGTTCGCCCGATGGCCTGTTCACCTTTGTCGATCGCAAGAAGAACATTGTGCGGCGCAGCGGCGAAAACATCTCGAGCGCGGAAGTCGAGGCCGTGCTGGCCGCCAGCCCGCTGGTCAGCCAGGTGGCCGTGCTGGCGGTGCCTGACGAACTGCGTGATGAGGAAGTGCTGGCATGCGTGGTGCCCGCTGGCGGCGGTGCGCGTGACCGGCTGCTTGCGCTGGCCCTGCACCAGTTCGCGGCGGAGCAACTGGCCTATTACAAGCCGCCCGGCTGGATCTACTTCGTAGACGAGTTGCCAGTCACCGGCACGCAGAAGGTGCAGAAGCACCGCATTTTTCCGGACGGTTTCCGTCCCGGGTTGCCGGGCTTGCACGACCTGCGCGATCAAAAGCGCCGCAAGACCTGAGCCCGGGCATCCCGGCGCAGGCTCCCGGCAACGCCGTGGTGCCTTCCCTCATTCATCAACGATCAGGAGACAAACTTGACCCAAGCCACCGACTCTTCCGGGCATAGCCTCGGTCGTCCCTATGGCCGTGTCGACCGCTATCACCTGCAGCATGTCCACCTGTTCGCCTCGAACATCGACGAGACGATTGCGTTCTACACCAGGTGGTTTGATGCCAAGGTCGTCTGGGATGGCGACTACGCCGGCGCACGCAATATTTTCATGAAGATAGGCATCGGCGCGATGCACCTGTACGACCAGTTGCCGCGCGACCAGGGCCGCAACGCTGTCCACCATCTTGGCATGCAGGTGGTCGGGCTGCGCGACCTGTACGACCGGATGAAGGCAGCAGGCGTGCATCTTCCCAGTCCGCTTCGCGAGCAGTCCGGCAGCGGCTATTTCATGGTCAAGGCGCCGGACGACGTGCTGCTCGAGGTCTTTGAACCTGGCGCCAGCCGCGACCCCGCTGTGCGGGCGTACTACGGCTTGAACGCCGCTGAATGAGGCTGCCCGGCGGCAAACGCCATCTATCCGACAACCCGGCCCTTTGGCCTCTCAAGGAGAAACTCATGCGACTCAATATGCTTGTCTCGATCGCGGCACTCTTGTGCGGCGGCATGGCATCGGCCCAAAACTATCCGGACCGGCCGGTGACGCTCGTTGTGCCGGCCGCTGCGGGCGGCGGCACGGACATCCTCGGAAGGGTACTGGCGGACGAATTCAGAAAACGCCTTCACCAGCCTTTTGTCATCGACAACAAGGCCGGTGCTTCGGGGATGATAGGGACTCATTCAGTTGCTCAGGCACCCGCGGACGGCTACCGCTTGCTGTTCACGTACTCCTCCCCGATCTACTACGCGCGGCACACCTTCGCCAAGGTGCCTTACGACGTGAAGCGTGATCTTGCCGTCATCTCGGAGGTGGCCATGAACACCATGATGCTGGTGGTCAACAACGACGTCCCCGTCAAAAACATGAAGGAGTTCATTGCCTGGGGGCGCAAGGGCAGGGGGAAAATCAGTTATGGGTCGCTCGGCACCGGCTCGGGCGGGCATCTCGTGGCCGCGTACCTGAGCAAGAGCCGAGATCTGGAGATGACCCATGTGCCCTACAAGAGCGAAGCTCCGTTCGCTCAAGACCTCGCTGCCGGGGTTGTGCCTTGGGGGCTGGGCACGCTGGCGCCCATGCTGCCGCTCATCCAGAGTGGCAAGGTGCGTCCTATCGCGGTGCTTTCCGAAAAGCGCCTGCCGGCCTTGCCCAACGTGCCGACCATGAAGGAGGAGGGCTTTGCCGACCCGGAGTTTGTGACGATGTCCTGGTTCGTGCTTGCGGCGCCCGCGGGGACGCCGCGGCCGATCCTCGACGTTCTGGAGAAGCATGCGCGCGAGATCGCACATTCTCCGGCGATGAAGGTGCGGCTCCAGAATCTGGGCATGGAGGCGGTGGGCGGTAGTTCCAGTGACTTCTTGCGCAATTACGAGGCAACCGGTCCGCTGATCGAGAAGTTGGTGACGATCTCGGGCGCGCGCAGCGAATAGCCGGGCGCGCAGCCGCGTCTATCGCAACACCACCCGCATCAACCCCTCCTGCATGGGGGGCGACCAGCCTTCCGTCCTGCGTGTGGATGGAGCCACAGCACAGGGAGCGGTTGCACTGCACCGTTGGGGACGATGTGACACAGTGGCCACGGGTCAATTCGAAAGTCGCGGTGAAACCACATGGTGTGATCGATGCTCGCCATCCGGAATTCCCCATGAAGCAGGTTCAGGCCGTGCGGCAAGGTTACCGTCAGGAGCAGGCCATGGTTGGAAGCGCAGGCCAGCAGCGAACAATGCAGGGCGGGCACGTCGGGCAAAGGCCTGTCGTCCACAGCCAGATGGATGCCCCGGCGGGCGTGCCCATGTCTCCGCTCTGCCCACGGAAGATGTTCTCGGCCACGGGCTCGACCCCGATAGGTTCGACGAGGCGCTTCAGCGCCGCACCCGGCAAGGCAGAGAGATTCTTGGGCCGCGATGTCATGTCGGGTCAATGGCGGTTTTCAACAGGGACTCGAGTTCCCGATAGACGTTGTCGAGCGGCTGCATGCTGCGGGCGGTTCGACACATTGCCACAGTGCCTTCGATGGAGGCCACAACCAGCGCCGCGAGCCGGTGGGCGCGCGCCTGGGAAATGCCTTCGCGCACCAGCGCGGTCACCAGCACAGCCTGCCAGCGCTCGAAGGCCGCCTGGGCCAGGCCGCGCAGGCGTTCCCGGGCCTCTCCCTCCTCGGTCAGTGGCTCCACCGCAACGGCGAGAACGGGACACCCGGACTGGAAATCCGAGTCTCCCAGCACGCGGCGCCACCAGCCGACGAAGGCCTGCAAACCGGCCACCGCGCCCTTGTCTTCCAGAAGTGACTGCAGCGGCTGCGCCACGGCCTCGGTCGCGTAGCGCAGAGCCTCTTCCAGCATCTGCTGTTTTCCTCCGGGAAAGTGATGCGCGAGCGAACCTCGGGGCGTCCCTGTGTGGTGCACCACCTCACGCAAGCTCGTGGCGTGCACGCCGCGCCGACTCATCAGATCAGCGGCTCCAGCGACCATTTTTTCCTTTGTTGAGATGGGCATAAGGGTTCTTCTCTATGTCATTTGTCATAGTGAGTATATGATGCCGAACCATGACAACTGTCATAGAACCGTCTGAAACCCGTGTCGAGCAGACCGCCTGCATCCTTTGTTCGCGCAACTGCGGACTGAAGGTGAAAACGGAGAACGGCCATTTCGTCAGCGTGCGCGGCGACGACGCGCACGTGGTCAGCAAGGGATATCTGTGCCAGAAGGCTGCCCGGCTTGACCACTACCAGCACCACGACGACCGATTGCGGCACCCCCTCAAGCGCATGCCGGATGGCCAGTTCCAGCGTGTCGGCTGGGCGCAGGCTTTGGCGGAAATCGCCGAACGCCTGACCGACATCCGCGGTCGCCATGGCGGCGACGCCTTTGCATTTGTGGGCGGTGGTGGCCAGGGCAACCACCTTGGCGGCGTGTACAGCCGACAGTTGCTGGCCGCCATGGGTAGCCGCTACGCTTACAGTTCCCTGGCCCAGGAGAAGACCGGCGACTTCTGGGTCAATGGACGTCTTTTTGGCCACCAGACTTGCCACACCACCGAAGACGTGGAGCATGCCGACTATGTGATCTTCATTGGTTGCAATCCCTATCAGTCACACGGCATTCCGAACGCGCGCGACACCCTTCGGCACCTGCAGAAGACGCCTGGGCGCACCATGGTCGTGATTGATCCCCGGCGCACTGAATCGGCTCGCCAGGCGCACATCCACTTGCAGCTCAAGCCGGGAACCGACGCCTTTCTGCTGTCAGCCATGCTGGCAATCATTGTTCGCGAGGGCCTGCACGACCGCGACTTCATCGCCCGCCACTGCAATGGCTTCGAGGCGGTGGAAAAAGCCCTGCGAGAAATTCCGGTCGCGGACCATGTCCACCGCGCCGATGTGCCGCTGGCCGACGTGGAGCGCGTGGCCCGCGATTTCGCCCGCGCGAAGCATGCCTGCGTGCGGGTGGACCTGGGTGTCCAGCACACGCTGCACTGCACGCTCAATGGCTACCTCGAGAAGCTGCTGTACCTGGTGACCGGCCATTTCGGGCGGCGGGGTTGCAACAACCTGCACACGCTCATGCTGCCCATGCTGGGCCACACCGACGAGCGGGAGATGCGGGGTGGCCGGCCGCTCAAACGCACAGCCCACCATGGCATGCATCCGATTGCCGGCATGTATCCGCCCAACGTGCTGCCGGATGAGATCCTCAAGGCGGGAGACAGGCGCCTGCGCGCCGTCTTCGTTGACAGCAGCAACCCGGTTCTGACCTACGCCGACACAGGCGCGCAGGAACGCGCTTTCGGTGCCCTGGACCTGCTGGTGGTCGTCGACGTGGCGATGACCGAGACCGCACGGCTGGCGCATTACATTCTCCCGGCTTCCACGCAGTTCGAAAAAGTCGAGGCAACCGGATTCAACCTGGAATTCCCGGACAACTTCTTTCACCTTCGGGCTCCTGTCCTGCAATCGCAGGACGACACCCTGCCCGAGCCCGAGATCTACACCCGGCTGCTGGAGGCGATGGGCGCCATCCCCCGGCGCTTTCCCCTTTTGGCCAGCGTGGCGCACTCCCCATTTCGGGGCAGCCGCTATCGCTTCTATCTTGCGGCCCTGGGGGTGACGCTGGCGCTGCGCAGCCGCTGCCAACCCTTCGCCGCGTCCATCCTCTACCGCACGCTGGGACCGGCGTTGCCCGAAGGCCTCGAAGCAGCAGCTTTCCTGCTGCCGTTGAGCGAGCAGTACGCGCGGCGCTACCGTGAGGCCGTGGAGCGCGCCGGACACAGAGACGGCGCGGCGCTGTTCGATGCGATTCTTCACGGGCGCTCAGGTGTCATTCTCAGTCGGCATCTCCAAGAGGAGAGCTGGTCGTTGATGCGCACACCGGATCGGCGGGTCCACCTTGATGTTCCGGAAATGTTGCATGAAATGGGCGCGCTGGCGGCTGAACCTGCCATCGAGGCGAAGTTTGTACTCATGGCGGGGGAACGGCGCACCTACAACGCCAACCAGATATTCCGGTCGCCGGACTGGCGCAAGACCGATCCTGGCGGTGCGCTGCGCATGCATCCGGACGACGCGCAGATGCTAGGCGTTACTGCAGGCGACCGGGTGCGTTGCACCACAGAGGGCGGCAGCCTTGACGTGGACGTTGAGACGGATGACGGCTTGCGCCGCGGGGTGGTCACGCTCCCGCACGGCTATGGCCAGCGCTACAACGGGGGCTTGCCCGTGGGTCCGACCATCAACCGCCTGACCACGCTGCACCAATGCGACCCGCTGACAAAGACCCCATTCCACAAACACCTGCCCGTCCGCATCGAAAAGCTGGGGCAGGCCACCGCCCCCGAGGAGACGCCCCTTGAGCACTGAAAGCAAGGCCCCTGAAGTCCGCACCGTGATCCAGGATCACGTGTGTGTGATCACGCTGGACAACGCCACGAAGAGGAACGCCATCACGCCTGACATGATGCAGCAGCTGTCGCGGCAACTCACCGCCTTCGAGGACAACGACGACCTGTGGGTGGCGGTGTTGGACCCCGCCGGTGAACACACCACGGCAGGCCTGGACATGCCGCAGTTCTTTGGCCCGAGTGCCACGGCCAGGCCGATCCCGGACGACCAGGTGGACCCATTCGGCCTGAAGCGCCGCTGCCACAAGCCGGTGATCTCCGTCGTGCATGGCGTCACCTACACCGCGGGCATCGAGATGATGCTGGCCAGCGATATCGTCATTGCGGCCGACACGGCCCGCTTTGGCCAGTTGGAAGCCCGCAGGGGCATCGCACCTCTGGGCGGTGCGCACTACCGCTACCTGACTCGCATGGGCTGGGGCAACGCGATGTACCACTTGTTCCTGTGCGAGGAGTTCCCGGCAGCGCGCGCGCTGCAGCTCGGGCTGGTCCAGGAGGTGCTTCCCTTTGGACCTCACCGCGCCAGGGCACTGGAGATTGCCCGCAAGATCTGCGAATGCGCTCCCATCGGCCTGCGCGCCACCAAGGAGGCCGCGCTGACCTACATCCACGAAGGGGAGCAGGCAGCCATCGCCGCCATTGCCGGCATCCGCAAGAAGGTATTTGCTTCTGCGGACTTCAAGGAAGGCATTCAGTCATTCATGGAGCGGCGGTCCGCCCGCTTCCAGGGGCGCTGAACAGGATCACGAACTGAAAGGAAACCAATCGCATGACCATCGTCACCGTCACGACCCCCCATGGCCGGCTTTCCGGCGATCAACGACGCGAATTGTCAGAGACCCTGACCGACGCCGTTCTGGTGCCCGAGGTGGGCCAGCCCGCGCCGCCCGCGCGCATAGGGTTCCAGGTGCATTTTGCCGAAAAGGCGCTGGATTGCCTGGCGATTGGAGGCCGCTTGCTCAGCGACCAGACGCCACCACCCGACGTGGCCACCATCGACGTCTGCGTCATGGATGCCGCCTGGCCGCCGTCTGTGCGCAAGCAGGTCATAGAGAACGTTCTCGCCGCGATGGCGAAAGCTTGCGGACTGGAAAAGCCGTCGCCAGCATGGTGGGTGAACTTCCGCACCATTGACGAAGGCAGTTGGGGATCCCGAGGCGGCGTGCTGTCCATCCTGGATTTGCTCGCCAGTGGCGTCTTCACACCCGCGCGCATCGCGGAGATTCGCAAGGCTCTTGAGTGAAGCAATTGGGTTGCGGGGTGCACAGCAGGCGTCCTACCACTGCCCCGCTTCCACCCGTATTGCCACCTCGCAGTCGTCAAAGATCTCCAGCTTGGCGATCTTGACGCGCACGCCCAGCACGCCGGGCAGCTGCATCAGGCGCTGGGCCAGCTTGCCGATCAGGCTTTCGAGCAGGTTCACATGCTCGGCCGTGCATTCGTCGATGATGATCTGGCGCACCTTGCGGTAGTCCAGCACATGGGTGATCTCGTCGTCGCGCGGGCGCAGGTCCTGCGGGCCCAGGTTCAGCTCGGCGTCCACCTGGATCGGCTGCGGGCTGGTCTTTTCGTGGTCCAGGATGCCCAGGTTGGCGTCAAAGCGCAGCCCGGTGAGCGTGAGGGTCTGGCTGCCCAGGGCATTGTTCATGGCTGCATCAGCGAAAAGTCGCGTTCAAATTTCATGAGGTGCTGGCCGCCATCCACCAGCAGCGTGGTGCCGGTGATGGACTCGTTCTCCAGCGCAAACTTCACCGTGGCCGCCACGTCGGCGGCGCTCGACGAGCGGCCCAGCGGCGAGAGCTTGTGCAGGGCCTCGAACTTCTCGTCGCTCAGCATGTGGCTGGTCAGCGTGAGGCCGGGCGCCACGCCCACCACGCGCAGCCGCGGCGCCAGCGCCTGCGCCAGCAGGGTGTTGGCCGATTCCAGCGCGGCCTTGGACAGGGTGTAGCTGAAGAAGTCGGGGTTGGGGTTCCATAGCTTCTGGTCCAGCAGGTTCACCAGCGCGCCGGTGCCGTCGCGCCCGGCCAGGTGCGCGTGCAGGGCCTGGGCCAGCAGCACGGCCGCGCCGGTGTTGATGCGCATATGGGCTTCCATGGCGGTGTAACCAAAGCTTCTGGCTGTGTCATGCTGGAACAGCGAGGCGTTGTGCACCACGGCGTCCAGCCGGCCCATCCGGGCAACCACACGCGGCACCAGGGCCCGGGTCGCGGCTTCGTCGGCCAGATCGGCATCAAAAGCGGCTGGAGTCCAGGCGTGGCGGCCACAGTCTGCTACGGTTTTCATAGCGTCCTGCTCCGAGCCGCGGTAGTGCACGGCCACCTGCCAGCCGCCGGCCGCGAGCGCCAGCGCAATCTCGCGGCCCAGCCGTTTGGCGGCGCCGGTCACCAGCACGGTACGCGGGGCGGGGGTGGTCATTCAGGGACAATCGGGTCGGATGACAGAAGCCCAGAGTTTAACGACCGCCCTTGAGAAACTGGTGCAGCGGGCCATTGCGCAGGCCGGTGGCTGGTTGCCCTTTGACCGCTTCATGGCGCTGGCGCTGTACGCGCCCGGCCTGGGCTACTACGCCAGCCACAGCCGCAAGTTCGGCCAGATGCCCGAGTCCGGCAGCGATTTTGTGACCGCGCCCGAGCTGTCCCCCCTGTTTGGCCGCGCGCTCGCGGTGCAGGTGGCCGATGCCCTGCGCGCCACCGGCACCCGAGAAGTCTGGGAGTTTGGCGCCGGCTCGGGGGCGCTGGCCGGCCAGCTGCTGGACGCGCTGGGCGAGGACGTGGACCGCTACACCATCGTGGATTTGTCGGGCACGCTGCGCGAGCGCCAGCAGGCGGCGCTGGCCGGCCACGCGCCCCGCGTGCAGTGGGCCAGCGAGCTGCCCGAACAGATGCGCGGCGTGGTCGTGGGCAACGAGGTGCTCGACGCCATGCCCGTGAAGCTGCTGGTGCGCACCGCCGGCATATGGCACGAGCGCGGCGTGGCCTGGCATGACAGCCGCTGCACCTGGGCCGACCAGCCCACCGAACTGCGCCCGCCGGTGGAAGTGAAGGGCGATCACGACTACCTGACCGAAATCCACCCCCAGGCCGAGGCCTTCATGCGCACGCTGGCCGACCGCCTGGTGCAGGGTGCGGCCTTTCTGCTGGACTACGGCTTCCCCGAAGCCGAGTACTACCACCCGCAGCGCCACATGGGCACGCTGATGTGCCACCGCGCCCACCAGGCCGACGGCGACCCGCTGGCCGATCTGGGCCTGAAAGACATCACCGCCCACGTCAATTTCACCGGCGTGGCGCTGGCCGCGCAGGAGGCGGGCCTGCCCACGCTGGGCTATGCCACGCAGGCGCGCTTTCTCATGAACTGCGGCGTGGTGGACCTGATGGCCGCCGCCAGCGTGGCCCAGCGCACCAACGCGCTGAAGCTGGTCAACGAGCACGAGATGGGTGAGCTGTTCAAGGTGATCGCGCTGTCCCGCACCCTGGGGTGGGAGCCGCTGGGCTTTCTGCAGGGCGACCGCACCCACACTTTATGATGGCCGGATGATTCGCTGGCTCCTGGTGATCTTTCTGGCGCTGATCTTCATCAGCTGGTTCACGCCCCTGCTGCAAAAACTGGGGGTGGGTCGCCTGCCTGGCGACTTCCGCTTCCGCCTGTTCGGGCGCGAATGGTTCATCCCCCTGGCGTCCACCGTGCTGCTCAGCGTGGTGGCGGGCCTGATCGCCAAATGGGTCTGACGCGCGCATGAAAGCCTGCATCGACATCGGCGGAACCAAGGTGGCCGTGAGCCTGGCGCCACCCACCACCGACGCGGCGCGGCCACCCGAACTGCAGGCGCGCCGCGCCGAACCCACGGCCAAGACCGGCGACAACGGCGCGCTGGCGCGACAGATCCTGCGGCTGCTCGATGAAGCCTGCGCCCAGGCCGGGGTGGCGCCGGCCGATGTCACCGGTGCCGGCGTGTCATCGTGCGGGCCGTTTGTGCTCAACGCCGGCTGCGTGGAGCTGGCCACGCCCAACATCTGCGGCGGCCTGGCCGGCCCGGCGCGTGGCCTGCCCAACGACTGGACCCATGTGCCACTGGAGGCGGCACTGCGCCAGCGGTTCGCCCACCTGCGCGTGGAGAACGACGGCGTGGCCGCGCTGGAGGCCGAGCGCCGCTGGGGTGCGCTGCAGGGCCTGGACCATTGCGCCTACGTGACCTGGAGCACCGGCGTGGGCGTGGGCCTGTGCGTGGACGGCCGCGTGCTGCGCGGCAAGAACGGCAACGCCGGTCATGCCGGGCATACCTTTGTCAGCGACACCGACCTCAACGCCCTGTGCGGTTGTGGCAATGTGGGCGATGTGGAAGGCCTGGTGGCCGGCAATGCCGTGGCCCGCCGCTTTGAGGGTGACGCCGCCGCGATGCTCACCGCGGCAGGCGCCGGCGACGCCGCGGCCCTGGCGCAGGTGGACGCGCTGTGCCGCGTCATGGGCCGCATGCTCTACAACCTGACCGTCACTCTCGACCTGCAGCGCATCAGCCTGGGCGGCAGCGTGTTCTGGCACCACCGCGCGCTGCTGTTGCCCCGCCTGCAGGCCCAGCTCGATGGCCGACTGCCCGCACTCACGGCCGGGGTGGAGCTGGTGCCGGCAGGCCTGGGCGAGCGTGTGGGGGATTACGCGGCGCTGGCGTTGGTGGGCTGAGGAATGTCATGGCCGGCATCTCCGAGAACGCGTCGCATGCGAATGCTGATGGGTTGCTGCTTGCTGGCATTTTCTGTATGGCTGGTTTTGCCAAATCGCAACGTGTACGGCAATCCGTCGATAGAAGATCAGCTGAGCAGCTGCAACTTGCCCAGTGGCGCGGTCGTGCGGCTATACAAGGGCAACGGAGGCGCGACCACTTCGTACTGGTACAGCCTCACCCATGAGGGAGGACTTTTTGAACGTGAAAAGCAGATTGCATTCGCCTATTCCTCCCCGGTTTTCACTGCGGTCGCGTGCAATGGAGACGAAATGACATTGAGCAGCAGCGCATCTGATGAGAGCTTCACTGCTGCTCAATTGGGAGACCTGCGACAGCACCCGAAGATTTACTGGAAAGAGAAGCTGGAGGGCACCGGACCACAGAAATCACCGGACCTGATGGACGCCATTCAGTTTATCGGGGCGGCTGCATTGTTCGTTGCTGCGATTTTTCTGATCAAGCAAGGCGTTTGGCGAAATCGTTAGCTCAACCTGAGACATCAAGCATGTGGAATCACAGAAAATGGGAGTCGCAATCATCCTGCTCATGGGCTTCCAGATGATTGTCGTTATGGCGCTGACCAGACTGAACAAGAAGCACTTCGCTGGAAGGCCGGCCCTGGAGTACTCGCTGGTCATTCGCGACCTTGCCAAAGAAAAGCCGTTGGCAGCCTTCATCATCAGGGCTTGCTATGCGCTGGCATTGCTGGAAGTCCTTTTTTCATATTTCTGGGTAAATTCTTCCGGAAAGTAGCTTGAATTCCAGAATTGACTTGATCCTGATCCGGTGAATAGCGAACTGTTTTTTTATGCGCCCCGTAGATTCACTGCTGATTCCCATCCACATGCTGAATGCGCTTTGGATTGTCAGAATATTCTGGCTTCGCTGGATGAGCGGAGTGGCGGAAATGAATTACCTCAAGGACGTGCCCCTGTGCTTCCTGCTGCTTTCCTGCGCCTTTCTTCATCTGTGGCGCTGGAGATTGATCGCAGGCGAATCAGACGAAAAGGTATATGCCTCTTCCATTGAATTGCGACGGGATATTCGCGGTGTCGCAGCCGCCATGTACGCAGCGGTTCCCTATTTGGTTCCGCTTGTCCCGAACGATGAAGTCCTCTCTGCTCACGCAGAAAAGAAAATCAATCTGCTGAAATCCATTGAGATTCACAAAAAGTCCGATCTGATTTTCCATCTCTTTGAAGTCGAATGGTTTTTGGGGGTCCATTTCCTCATGCTGGTTCTTGCCCTGTTCGGTCTGTACTCGGGGGGCCTGCCCAGCTTCGCATCAGCACTCTCCCGAATCTGGTTCATATCCCCCTTGATGAATGCGGTCGGCGCTGGACTGCTCATTCAAGGGGCTGCGACGATGCTTTTCGTTATTGTGTTTGGTCGACTCAGGCGGTGAATCGCAACGCGGTCAAACGCGCCAGTGGTGACGTTCGGGTGAACTTAGGAGGACAAGTCCGTCGCCACCGCCGCAACCCGTGCCTTCTGGATCAATTCACCCACCTTTGGGCCTGTAGTCCCCGCCAGCCGGGCACTTTCAGCTATTGATTTGGTAGCAACGGCCTGTGCGGCCGCGAGCGCGGCGAGCAGGCGCGGGCGCTGCGGGTAGGGCTGCTCCTGCAGGCCCAGGCGGCCGCGGGCGTCGCACTCGCAGGCCAGCAGCACCTGCTCAAAGCGCTGGGGCTTGCGGAAGGCGTCGCAGCGTTCCAGCAGCCGCACGATGGCGGCGGCGTTGAGGCTTTCGCTGCGGTGCACGTTGCCATGCTCGCGCGCCACCACGTCGGCCAGTTCGCGGCAGTCGGTGGGCACGCGCAGGCGCTCGCACACGCCCTTGAGCAGGCGCGCGCTGCGCTCCTCATGGCCGATGTGGCGCGGCAGCACGTCGGCGGGCGTGGTGCCCTTGCCCAGGTCGTGCGTGAGGCAGGCAAAGCGCACGGCCAGCGGCGCGTCCAGCCGCGCGCTCATGTCCAGCACCATCATCAAATGCACGCCGGTGTCCACCTCGGGGTGGTACTCGGCGCGCTGGGGCACGCCCCACAGTTTGTTCACCTCGGGCAGCAGCACCTGCAACGCGCCGCATTCGCGCAGCACCTCGAACATGCGTGAGGGTTGCTGTTCCATCAGGCCGCGCGCCAGTTCCTGCCACACGCGCTCGGCCACCAGCGCGGCCACTTCGCCGTCGGCCACCATCTCTCGCATCAGCGCCAGGGTTTCGGCTGCCACGGTGAAGTCGGCAAAGCGCGCGGCAAAGCGGGCCAGCCGCAAAATGCGCACCGGGTCTTCGCGGAAGGCGTCGGTCACATGGCGCAGCACCCGGGCCTGCAGGTCGCGCTGGCCACCGTGGGGGTCGATCAGGCCGTCGGTGCCCGTGGCATCGGCGGGCTGGGCGATGGCGTTGATGGTGAGGTCGCGCCGGGCCAGGTCTTCTTCCAGCGTGACATCGGGCGCGGCCTGGATGGCGAAGCCGTGGTAGCCCTGCGCGGTCTTGCGCTCGGTGCGCGCCAGCGCGTATTCCTCGCGGGTCTCGGGGTGCAGGAACACGGGGAAGTCCTTGCCCACGGGCAGGTAGCCCTGCGCCGTCAGGGCCTCGGGCGTGCTGCCCACCACGACCCAGTCGTGGTCGCTCACGGGCAGGCCCAGCAAGGCATCGCGCACCGCACCACCAACCCGGTAAATCTTCATGGGGCCAGTGTAAATGGCCCCTGCGGTTCGACCGGTGTCAGGCCGGTTGCAAGGCCTGCCAGACCTTGTGGGCCTGCGCCTGCACGCCGGGCGGCGTGGGCGGCAGCGGCAGGCGGCATTCACCCACGGCATGCCCCAGCGATCGCAGCATGGCCTTGATCGACATGGAGAACACCGAGTCGTCGGTGTTGATGAAGGCGAACGAGTCAAGCATCAGCGCGTTGGCGGCGCGCGCCGCGGCCATGTCGCCGCGACGGAAGGCCGCCAGCATCTGCTGGAACTGCGGCCCGGTCCAGTGCGTGCTGGTGCCCACCACGCCCACGGCGCCGCAGGCCAGCAGGGGCAGGGTGAAGGGGTCGTCGCCCGAGTACAGGTCAAAGTGCTCGCCGGCCTGCGCCACCAGCGCGGCGGCGGCCGGCGGGTCGCCGGTGGCATCTTTGAAAGCCACGATGTTGTCAACCTCGCGGAACAGGCGCAGCAGCACATCGGGGCTGATGCGCCGGCCGGTGCGCACCGGCACGTCGTAAATCATCACGGGCAGGTTGGTGGCGGCCGCGCAGGCGCGCAGGTGGGCCTCGATGCCGGCCTGCGGCGGGCGGTTGTAGTAGGGGCTCACGACCAGCACGCCGGCAGCGCCCAGGCCGCGTGCCTGGCGCGTGAGCGCCACGCTGTGGGCCGTGTCGTTGCTGCCCGTGCCGGCCACCACGGGCACGGTCACGGCCTCGCTCACGGCGCGAACCAGGTCGCAGCGCTCGTCGTCGGTCAGCGTGGAGGCCTCGCCCGTGGTGGCGGCCACCACGAGGCCGTCGTTGCCATGATCGACCAGCCAGCGCGCCAGACGCCGCGCGGCGTCCAGGTCGAGCCGGCCCTGCGCGTCGAACGGCGTGACCATGGCGCTCATGACCGCGCCGAAGTAGCGGGGCGCGCTCATCGCGACATCCGGTAGGGCTCCTCAAAGTCGAGGAAGTCTTTCTCGGCCAGGGCGTCGTCGATCCAGGCCTTGACGCCGGGCAGCGCGCAGACGCGGCGGATGTAGTCGGTGATGTGGCCGGGCACGGGCAGCCCGTAGTTCTTCAGGCGCAGGCAGACCGGGGCAAAGTAGGCGTCGGCAATGCTGAACTCGCCAAACAGCATGGGGCCGCCATGGGCTTCCAGCAGGCCGCTCCACATGCCCACGATGCGCTGCACGTCGGCGCGCACATCGGGCTTGTCGCGCCAGATCAGTGCCCCCGCGGAGGCCAGGGAGGCCTCGACGTTCATGGGGCAGGCGCTGCGCAGCGCGCCAAAGCCGCTGTGCATTTCGGCGCAGATGCTGCGCGCGCGGGCCCGCGCCGCGGCGTCCTGCGGCCAGAGCTTCTTGCCGGGAAACTTCTCGGCCAGGTACTCGGCAATGGCCAGCGTGTCCCACACCACGAGGGCGTCGTCCACCAGCACCGGCACCTTGCCGACAGGGTTGATGTCGGCCAGGGCCTTCTTGAAAGAGGAGTCGGCGTCAAAGGAGTCAAAGCGCACCAGCACCTCCTCAAACGGGATGCCGGCCTGCTTGAGCAGCACCCAGGGGCGCATGGACCAGGACGAGTAGTTCTTGTTGCCGATGTAGAGCTTGAGCATGGGGCTTCCTTGTTGCGATGCCCCGCATGCTAGCGCCGCGCCTGGCGGGCATTGATGCCAAAAATCGCCGGAATTGATGCGGCGGTCAGTAGCCCGCGCTGCGGGCGCGGAAGCGGTTGAGCTGGCTGCCCGCCACGCCGGCGCCCAGGTAGCCCGGCAGCACGGCGGCCAGGGCTGATGGGGCAATGCCCAGGGCGTCCAGCCCCGGCAGCGTGCCCGAGGCGATGTTGTCGGTCTTCATGGCGTCCAGGTTGTCGCGGCTCATCAGGGGTTCACCCGGCGCCAGTTCCATCAGCGCGGCCTGCAGCCGCGCGAGGGCCGGAGGCAGGCCGATGATCGGCCGCATGCAGCCCGAGGCCTGGCCTGCGAGCCGCACGAGTTCGCGCAGGGTCAGCACGTCGGGCCCGCAGGCCTCGAACACCCGGCCCGCGCTCGTCGGGCGGCGCAGGGCCTGGACGATGGCCTGGGCCACGTCCTCGACCCAGACGGGCTGAAAGCGCGCATCGGCGCCCGCCAGCGGCACCACGGGCAGCACCCGCTGCAGCTGTGCAAAGAGGTTGAGGAAGCGGTCTTCGGCCCCAAAGATCACGCTGGGGCGCAGCACGGTCAGGGCCGGCACGCCGGCCAGCGCGGCCTCGCCGCGGGCCTTGCTGCGCTGGTACATGGACGCGGCCTGCTCGCCGGCACCGAGTGCGCTCACATGCACCACGCGGTCCACCCGCGCGGCCGCGCAGGCCCGGGCGAGCTGGCTCGGCAGCGCCACATGGACCTTGTCAAAGGCGGCCTTGTTGCCGTGAAGGATGGCGACCAGATGGACCACCGCTTCGTGCCCCGCGACCAGCCGGGTCAGCGTGGCCTCGTCATGGACGTCAGCCTCCACCACGTCGAGCAGGGGAAGGGTCAGCAGGTCGCGCGCATGGTGGCGCCGCCGCGTGGGCACCGTCACCCGCCACTGGAGCCGGGCCAGCTTTTCACAGACATGGCGGCCCACAAAGCCGGTGCCCCCCAGAACCAGAATGCGTGCCACGCGGGGGCTCCTCAGGGCAAATCCTTGTTGACCTCGGGCTGGGTGGCGTCGCGCGGGCCCACCGTGCCCAGCCGCGCCTTGAGCGATTGCGGCTGGTTGCTCAGGATGGCGGCGTACATGGTGGTGTTGGACAGCACCTTCTTCACGTAGTCGCGGGTCTCGCCAAAGGGCACGTTCTCGGCCCAGATCGCGCCTTCGAGCACCGGGCCGCTGCCGCCCGGCGCGCGCCAGCTGCGCGGCCGCCCGGGCCCGGCGTTGTAGGCCGCGGCCGCCAGGGGCATGGAGCCGTCAAAGTCATCCAGCGCGAGCTTGAGGTAGCTGGTGCCGATGGTGATGTTGGTTTCGTGGTCGTGCAGCTGGTCGGTGGTGAAACCGGTCAGGCCGATCTTGCGCGCGGTCCAGCGCGCGGTGGCCGGCATGACCTGCATCAGGCCCGAGGCGCCCACGTGGGAGCGGGCGTCCATGATGAAGCGGCTTTCCTGGCGGATCAGGCCATAGACATAGGCCGGGTCCAGCCCGATGTCGCGGCTCTTGCGCACCACCGCGTCGCGGTAGGGCATGGGGTAGCGCTGCTCGATGTTGACCTCGCCGCGGGTGCGCTCGCTGGTGTTGATGCAGCGGTCCCAGACCTCCTGGTCGCAGGCGAACTGGGCGGCGGCCAGCAGTTCGCGCGTGGGCATGCCGCCGGGCTGGGCCAGGTTGGTGGCGTAGTTCCATTCGCGCACGCCCTCGGAGCGCAACCCGATGGCAATCGCATAGAGGCCGCGGTTCAGGCTCGGGTTGAGGCGGACTTTCTCGCGTTCCTCGGCCGTGAGCGGCGCCGGTGGCGCCGGCACGGTGACCTTCTGGCCCAGTTCCTCCAGCGCGAGCTGCTCGTAAAAGCCCTGCGAGCCCGCGATGGATTCAAGCAGCCGGGTGGCGTCGTTGCGCTGGGCGGGTGTGCTGGCCGTGGCCAGCAGGCCGCGCGCCTTCCAGTAGACCCAGGCCGGGTCGCGCCGGCCCTCGTCGCTCATGCCTTCAATGGCCGACAGCACGGCCAGCCAGCGCGGCTTGCTGCCGGCGCGCAGCGCGGCGCGCACCTTCCAGCCCAGCATGTCGTCGGTCAGGTCGCTGTCGCGGCTGACCCGGGCGTAGTAGCCCAGCGCATCGTCGGACAGCCGCGTGGCGGCCTGTTTGCCGATCACGCCCCAGACCCAGTTGCGCTCCTCGGCGCTGAGCTGCGGGCCCCACTTGCTGTCGAGCTGGCGCGCCGCGCCTTCGGCATCGCTGGCGGCCAGCTTGATCAGGGCCAGCGTGATCAGTTCCTTGCGCTGCTTGCGCACCGCCGTGACCCGGCTGACCAGGAATTTGGTGGGGCTGGCGTTGATTTCAGCCACCAGGTTCATGGCCTCGGGCGCGATGATCTCGATGGCATTGGCCGCCGCGCGCGACCGGTTGGCTTCCATGGCCAGGCGGGCCTTGCGCCAGACATCGGTGGCCGTGAGGTTGCGCGGGCCGTCCCTGTCGGCCATCAGGCGGCTGGCGGCATGGGTGCAGCCGTCGTCGGTGTCACGCAGCGAAAACCAGTTGCGGCGCACTTCATCGGCCAGGCCCGCGGGCTCGGCCGCGCCCAGCGCGAGATGCTGCACCAGCAGTGCGTAGCAACGCACCTCGCGGTCGTCGTTCATGCGGAATTTGGGGTACTCGGCCTCAAAGGTGGTCCAGTCGCGGCGCTGGCCCAGCAGCAGCAGCCAGTCGTTGCGCAGGCGGTCTTCCTGGTAGCTGCCCGCGTAGCGGCTCATGAAGTCCTGGATCTCCTGCGGGCTGGCCGTGTCGAGCCGGGCCTTGAGCTCCCAGTAGGCGGCCCAGGGCTCCAGCGCATGGCCGCGCGCCTGCGGCAGCAGCTGGGTCAGCCGCGCGCGGTCACCGCGCTTGTAGGCCTGCTGCATGTCCACGATCAGATCGTCTCCCCGGGACTGGGCCTGCGCATGGCAGGCAACCGTCACCACGATCAATGTCAGAATGGTTCGAAACTGCATCAGGGCATTATGGACAAGTCAGAGCAAAAAGGGGCTTTGCGCAAGGCGCTCATCGAACAACGGCTGAACCTGCCGGACCGACTACAGCGCGCCGATCTTTTGCAGCGGGTGATGCGCATCTGGCTGGTCGGGCGCTCCGACGCCATGATCGGCGCCTACTGGCCGATCAAGGGTGAGTTCGACCCCTTGCCGGCCCTGCACCGCTGGAAGGAAGACGGCGAACTGATCGACGAGCCCGTGCTGCGCCGCATCGGCCTGCCCGTCGTCGACAAGCTGCACAAGACCCTGACCTTCCATGCCTGGTACCCGGGCTGCCCGATGGAAGAAGACGCCTACGGCATTCCCAAGCCCAAGGACACCGAGATCATCGTGCCCACGCTGCTGTTCGTGCCCTGCGTGGGCTACGCGCCCGGCGGCTACCGGCTGGGCTACGGCGGGGGCTTCTACGACCGCACGCTGGCGGCGCTGCAACCCAAGCCTTTCACCGTGGGGCTGGGATTTACCAATGGTTTCCTGCCCGAGCTGGAGCCCGAGCCGCATGACGTGCCGCTGGACGCCATCCTCAACGACAACGGCGTGGTCTGGCCGGTGACCTGAGGCCTGCTGCCGCCGCTCAGACGCCGCCGGGCCGCCCCAAGGCGGCTGAAGCCCCCTCGGGGGGCAGCGCAGCACACGCAGTGGCAAGCGTGGGGGCCATGTCAGTCGATGTTGTCGACCGTGTCGGGGTCGGGTACTTCGCCAATGGTTTCGCGCGTGGCCTTGCTCTGCGCCGTGAGCCAGGCGCAAAAAGCCCTGATCTCGGGGCGCTGCGCGCTGCGCGGGCCCACCAGCAGCCAGTAGGCCATGGGCGAGTCCAGCCGCAGCTGCGGCAGCGGCTCGATCAGGTCGCCGTTGGCCAGGCTCTCGGCCACCAGCGGCAGCCGCGCCAGCACCAGGCCCTGGCCCGTGAGCGCGGCCTGCACCATCTGGTAGGCGTAGTTGAAGTACAGCCAGCGCTTGGGGGTGAGCTTGCCCAGCTGGTTCTCGTCGAGCCAGCGCCGCCAGGTCAGCCACTCCATGTGGGTGCGGTGCGCGTCGCCGGCCTCGATCAAGGCAAAGTTGGCCACGTCGGCCGGTTTGACCAGCGGCTGGCCGCTCTTGAGCAGCCAGGGGCTGGCCACCGGGGTGAGCTGTTCGCCGAACATGCGCACGGCGTTGGGCGGCATGTTGGCCACCGGGCCGTAGCGCAGGGCCAGGTCCACGTCGGCCACGTCCAGGTCCACGGCGCTGTCGGAGGCGTCGATGCGGATGTCGATGTCGGGGTTGTCGCGCTGGAAGGCTTCCAGCCGCGGGATCAGCCACATCGACGCAAACGAGGCAAAGGTGGTGAGCGACACGCTGCGCCGCCCCGCGCTCTGGCGGATCTGGCGCACCGCACCGTCAATGCGCGGCAGCGCCTGGGTCACCGCCATGAGCAGCTGGGCGCCCGCGCTTGTCAGTTCCACGGCGCGGGTGTGGCGCAGGAACAGGGGCACGCCCACCTCTTCCTCGAGCGACTGGATCTGACGGCTCACGGCCGACTGGGTCAGTGCCATCTCTTCCGATGCGGCGCGGAAGTTCAGGTGCCGGGCCACGGCCTCGAAGGCGCGCAGATGGCCGGCGGAAATGGGCCGGGTGCGCAGGTGCGTCTGGGAGTGCTGCATATGACAGGCGTTGTCAGGAGGGTCCAAGCCATTGATGCGATTTGGGAATCAATAGCTTAGCCGCATTTCATTGGACGGCCAAGCGGCTGTCGCCGATCATTCAATGCCCGAACTGCCTAACTGGAGAACCTCATGGCCGCTCAAACGCTTACACAATCGCAACAATCCCTGGCTGCCGCCGCATTGTCCGGCACGTGGAAGCTGGGCGCCGGCCGGGCCATCACCCTGCGCCCCCGCGAGGACGGTGTGCTGCGGGTCGCGCATGGCGGCCTCTGGGTCACCTTCGACGGCCCGTTCACGGGTGCCGGCAACGAGTCGGGTGACCACTTCCTGCACGCCGGCGAGCAGATCACGGTGCAGGCGGGTCAGCGGCTGGTGGCCGAGTCCAGTGCCAGCTGCCGCGAGGCCCCGGCCTATTTCAACTGGGAACCCATGCCCCTGAAGGTGCGTGAGCCCCTGCGTGCCGCGGGCCGCTGGCAAATGGCCGTGGTTCAGCCTTTGGCTGACTTGCGGCTGGCCCTGGTGCTGGGCCTGGGCGCGGTGGGCCGCCTGGCCGGTGGCCTGGTGGGCGTGGCCGGCGACCTGGTGGCGGGCCGCGACCGCACGGTTTTGGAGGCCTGTGCCTTCAACGCGCAGGCCAAGGCCTGCCGCGCCCACGGCGCCATGAGCTGAGGCGACTCCATCGCGTCCCCGGGCGCGCTGTAGTAGTTGACCGACCTTTCCACCCCTTTCGCCTGGTAGGTGAAACGCGCACAACCCGCGGCCTCGTAGAGTCCGCGGGTTTCTTCATTGGCCTTGAGCCAGAGGGTTTCGCCCGCGCCCAGGTCCAGCACCCAGGCGATGGTCAGGCCATCGGTGCTGATGGCAAAACCGCCGAACATGCGCTTGCGTTCGCAGGGGCCGACGCTGGACAGCAGTTCGCAGCAGTAGTCGGCAAAGTCAGTAGCAGGGGAAGCCATGGGGCGGACGATAGCAGGGCGCCGCGATAATCGCGAGCCATGGCCCGCCCCAAATCGCAGCAGCACGAACTCAAGCGCGAGGAGATCCTCGACATCGCCGCCCAGTGCTTCGCGCGGCAAAGCTACCCCGCCGCCAGCATGAACGACATTGCCGCGGCCGGTGGCACCAGCAAGGCCCGGCTGTACCACTACTACGGGAGCAAGGAAGCCATCCTGTTCGACCTGCTGGACCGCTACACCCAGCGCCTGCTGGCCATCATTGGCCAGGCCGAGGCCACGGCCCAGCGCCGCAACCTGGACGACCGGGCGGCCGTGCACGAGCTGATCCGCAGCTTTCTCGAAGAGTACGAAACCTCGGCCACGCGCCATGTGGCGCTGCTGCATGACACCCAATTCCTGGGGGACGAGCAGCGCGAGCTGATCCTGAACCGCCAGCGCGACGTGGTCTCGGCGGTCACGCGCTTCCTGCGCCGCGCCTACCCGCAGCGGCTGAACCCGGTGAACCAGACGGCCGTGACCATGATGCTGTTTGGCATGATCAACTGGACCTTCACCTGGCTGCGCCCCGGTGGTGCCATGAGCTACGCCGCCTTTGCCGAAGAGGTGGTGGCCATGCTTGAACGCGGCCTGGCGGGATGAGCACGGCCATGAGCGACGCCGGGCCGCCCCAAGGCGCGAAGGCCCCCTTGGGGGGCAGCGCAGTACACGCAGTGACAAGCGTGGGGGCTTGCCACCTGGTGGTCATGGGCGTCGCTGGCTGCGGCAAGTCGGCCGTCGGGCAGCGGCTGGCGGCGCTGTTGGCGCTGCCGCTGATTGAAGGCGACAACTTCCACCCCAAGCGCAACATCCACAAGATGGAGCAGGGCATTGCGCTGACCGACGACGACCGGGCCGACTGGCTGGTCACCCTGGGCGCGGAGCTGGCCCGCCGGCCGGACGGCGCGGTGCTGGCCTGCTCGGCGCTCAAGGCCGCCTACCGCGACACGCTGCGCAGTGCGGTGCCGGGCCTGCGCTTTGTGCACCTGTCCCTCAGCGAGGCTGAATCCTTGCGCCGCGTGGCCGCGCGCCCTGGCCATTTCTACCCGCCCAGCCTGGTGGCCAGCCAGTTCGAGGCACTGCAGGACCCGGCGGCCGAGGCGGGCGTGCTGGTGCTGGATGCCACGATGCCGCTTGACGAACTGGCGCGGCGGGCGGCCGCCTGGGTGCGCCCCGCGCAAGGACTTTGAATTCAACAATGCGTAATTGATTACGATTAGGTAAAATTCGACGATTCCTTGCAACGCCCACCCACGACAGGAGACAGCATGTCCAAAGCATTCGCCAGCCAGGCCGACCTGGCCGACAAGAAAATCACCTTCGAGCAGCTCAGTGCCCATTGCTGGGCCTACACCGCCGAGGGCGACCCCAATTCCGGCGTGATCATTGGCGACCAGTTCATCATGGTCAGCGACTGCACGGCCACGCCCGACATGGCGCGCGATCTGATTGCCAAGATCCGCACCGTGTCCGACAAGCCCATCAAGTACGTGCTGCTCACGCACTACCACGCGGTGCGCGTGCTGGGCGCCAGCGCCTACGCGGCCGAGGGCGCGACCGAGATCATTGCCAGCCAGGGCACGCTGGACCTGATCATCGAGCGCGGCAAGGAAGACATGCAAAGCGAGATGGAGCGCTTTCCACGCCTGTTCCGTGGCGCCGAGGGCGTGCCCGGCCTGACCTGGCCCACCATGGTGATTGGCGGCGGCGACGCCACCAGGGGCGAGGTGCCCGGCAAGCTCACGCTCGACCTGGGCGGCGTCAAGGTGCAGATCTGGAGCCCCGGCTACGGCCACACGCGCGGCGACACGATTGCCTGGGTCGAACAGGAAAAGGTGCTGTTCAGCGGCGACCTGGTCGAGTACGAGGCCGGGGTCTACACCGGCGACGCCCAGCTCGAGGAATGGCCCGCCACGCTCGAGGCCCTGCGCGCCCTCAAGGCCGAGTACATCGTGCCCGGCCGCGGCGAGGCCATGAAGGGCAACGCCGATGTCAACAAGGCGCTCGACTACACCCAGCGCTGGGTCACCACGCTGTTTGCCGCGGGCAAGGAAGCCGCCGCCGCCAACATGGACCTCAAGGCCGCCATGGCCCACACCCGCAAGGCCATGGACCCGGTGTTCGGCCATGTGTTCATCTACGAACACTGCCTGCCGTTTGACGTGAGCCGGGCCTACGACGAAGCCAAGGGCATCAAGAACCCGCGCATCTGGACCGCCGAGCGCGACAAGGAAATGTGGGACGCGCTGCAGGCCTGAGCCGGCCTGCCCATCGCTAAATCTGGGGATGCGCCGCTCCGGTGAGCAGCGCAGCATGAGGGCTTGACATGGTGTCATGCCCCGCATTGCTGCGTTTCACAAAGGAGGTCGTCAATGCATTCCCCTTCCCCGACCCTCAGGCGCCGGAGCGCCTCCATGGCGACCATCGCCACCCTGATGCTGGCGCTCGTGGCCTGCGGAGGGGGTGGCTCCGACGTGGCGTCCAACCCGGCCCCGTCGCCGTCCGGAGATGGCAGTCAGGCGCCCGCGCCGTCGCCTTCACCTGCTCCCGCCCCCACGCCATCGCCATCTCCATCTCCATCGCCGGCTCCTTCCCCAACTCCTTCCCCGTCTCCTTCGCCTTCGCCCTCACCGGCGCCCGGGCCGGTGCCAGCGCCTGCCCCAACGCCCGCTCCAGCGCCCACCAGTTCGCTGGATCAGGCCAAGGCGCTGCTGGCCAACCTGGACGCCAGCCGCGCCACAGCCTTGCCGGCTTCAGGTGCCCTGGCGACCCAGTTCAACGACGGGTGCTACCTGCACAACGGCGAGAGCAAGGCCTACATCGTCAGCGACATTGACAACAATCTTTCGGTCTACCAGCAGTCCCAGGCTTTTGATGTGGGTTCCACGCGTGACAACGTGAGCTTGGTGGCGGAGCGCGATGTCACCAATGCCGATGGCTCCACCCGCAAGGAGGTGGATGTGCGCTACGACATCACCTACAGGGACGGCACCGTGGCCACAAGGGTGTTCCAGACCCTGGTCACGGGCAGTACCTCGGGCCTGTGCGCCACGGGCGCCGTCAGCACCGCCATGCGCCTGCTTGGCAACCAGCGCAAGGTGCAGGTGGCCGTGCAGGCCCGCAATGTTGACACCTCGGTTGCCTCGATCGCCACGGGGGCCGGGACGAACGAGTCGGTCCGGCGCGACATCCGGTTTGTGGTGACGGACCCGGCCAGGGTGGCCACCTATGTCGTCGTGACCGGCCCCGGTCCGGCGGCCGCGGACGGAACGCCGTTCTCGTGGAAGCTGGTCTCGCCGCGGGTGATGCGTGACGACCCGCTGTTTGCGGGGAAAGTGGGCCAGGCCAACTGGCGTGACGAGGACACCTTCAGGGCCTGCACTCAAGGCGGCGGCACCATCACGTCGGCCATCGCGGCGGACTGTCCCAACAATGGCTCGACCCTGGACAATGTGGGCCGTGCGCTGAGCCCGAAGACCTCGACCGATACCGCGGCGATCACCGCGGCCGACAACGCCTTTGCGGCACAGGGCTGGGTCGCCGGCGGCACCTACACCTTCGCGGTGTACAACGACGATGGCTGGAAGACGGTCAACGGGCAGCTTGGCAAGACGCCCATTGGCACCTACACCGCCGTGCTGACCCGCCTGCCTTACACCTTTGCGGAAATGTCGGCTGCCGCCGCGCAGTACCCGGACTGGTCCAGCAACTCCCTGAGCGACGTCCAGCTGGCCACGGCGTTCACCGGGGCGGGCGGCAACCTGACGCTGGGTGGTTTGAGCGTGAAAGTCCCCGCCGGGGGGCAGCCTGTGGCCCTGGCCAACCTTTATGTGTTCGGACAGGGCCCGAACACCGGGGCAGGGGCGAGCGGCTGGCCGCGAACGCGCGAGATCGACTTTTTCTACCCGGGCCCGACCGCCACCAGTGCCACCCTGGCGATCAAGGGCAAAAACGCCGCCACCAGTGCCAAGACCTTTGGTGAGGTCGCCTTGCAGTACACCGACCGCAATGGGGGCTGGCTTCTGTACCTTGTTGACTTCCAGTGAGCTCGGATTGCAAGTCCTTCAGGCCGCCTCCGGGCGGCTTTTTTTGACCTGCCGCACAACCCCTGAACGAGCTGTGTTGCGTCCGGCGGCGGATGGAGGTCAGGCGGGCGAAGGCCGTTTGCCATCCGGCAGGCCGGACCAGCCCAGCTGCACGACGGTGCCGCCGCCAACGCGTGGCGCCCATTGCAGCGAGGCCCCGATGCTGTGGGCGCGTGCCCGCATGCTGGCCATGCCTTCGCCCGCGCGCCGCAGGCTGGTGGGGCCACCATCGGCAGCGCTCTCGCTACCGGGCTCGACGCGGCTCCCCTCGGGCAGGCCGCAGCCATCGTCCGCCACGGTGAGCAACCAGCCCGTGGCGTCCACGGCCGGCGCGCAATGCACCCACACGGCGCTGGCGTGGGCATGCTTGAGCACATTGGTCAGCGCCTCCAGCACGATGCGCTGCACTTGCAGAACGGTGCGGGGGCCCATGCCGGCCAGCACCGGTAACTCCTGCACGTCCCAGTGCAGGGTCAGTCCGGCCGCTTGCAGCCGCGGCTGAACCCGGTAGCGCAAGGTGGCCAGGGCCGTGGTCAGGTCGCCGTCGCTGATCTGCATGGAGTCCACGGCCAGCCGCATCTCATCGAGCGCGGCCTTGACCTGCTCCTCGAGCAGGGCGGGGCGCGTCCCCGGTTGCTTGACCAGGTTGAGCAGGCCCACCAGCTGGGCACCCACGCCGTCATGCAGGTCGCGCAGGATCCGCTGGCGTTCATTGGCCGTGACCTGGGCGGCGCGCCGGGCTTCCAGTTCACCAAAGGCCTGGTGGAGCTCGCGTTCCCGCGCGTCGATGCGCGCCTCCAGGGTGTGGTTGAGCGTCTGCAGGTTGCGGGCATTGCGGGCATACCGGTCCACGATGATGCCGGCCATGATGACCACGAAGAGGAACATCGCGTGCGGGGTGAGTGAGAAGCGCGACGGTCCACCCAGCCCCAGGCGCACCAGGCCCAGGTCGTGCAGGCCCGCCAGGATGGCGGCACCGCCCGCCAGCGCCAGCAGCCAAGCGGTCACCCGGTGCCCGTCGTCAGGGCGCCAGGCCGTTCGCAACACAAGGCCCCAGGTGATCGCGCCCACCGGGGCCAGCGCCGCGAGCGCCAGTGTCCATGCCGCCGGCCAGGGCACTGAAAAAGCCAGCACCACCAGGACCAGTGACACCGGCAAATAGGCCAGGATGACCCGGCTGGTCCGGCGGCCTTGCAGGCCCAGTGCCTGCAAGGCGAACAGGCACATCAGCGCCAGGTGCCAGGCGTAGGCCGTGGCCGTGACCATGCCCCAGGCCGGCCAGGGCACGGGCACTTCGGGCCACACCCGGTCCAGATTGCGAAAGATGCCCAGCAGCGCCGCTGCGGCAAAGCACGCAAAAATCGGGTCGCGCAGGCGGGACCACAGCGCCAGCGCCATCAGGCCCATGAGGCCAAAGGCCACGCAGAACACCAGCGGCGCCACGTACCGCCACTGGCGCTGGGTGGCGAACTCCGCGCTCACCGCGGCCGCCGGCCCGTACTGCACCGTGGATAACCCGCCCCAGCGCGCGGCCTGGGTCGTGACCTGAACGACGAGTTCATTGGGGCCGGCGGCCGACAGCCAGCGGGCCGGCACCTCCAGCAGGTGCACGGTCTTGGCGGCGTCACGCCAGGGGTTGCCCAACTGGCCCAGCTTCAGCCGCACCAGCCCGTTGATGGCGACCTGGGCCTGGTTGCCCACGCGGGAAAACAGCAAGGCCATGTCTTCATCGCCCTGGCGGGGCGGCAGGGTGATGCGGTAGGTGGCCGTGCCACCCTGGCCAGGAAACTCGTCGTCCCAGCGGTGCGAGAGCTTCAGTGAGCGCTGCAGTGCCGCGCCGCGTTGGGGCTGCAGCTGCGCCCAGGCACTGTCCATGACCCGGATGCCCCGGGCATCCGGGGGCGGGTCGTTTGGCTGGGCCTGGAGTGGGACGCCCATGACGGACCACAACAGCAGCCCGAGCGCCAACCACGCCGGGGTCAAGGCGCCAGAAGCCCGAGCTGGCGGGCTTCGAAGATGGCTTCGGTCTTGGAGTTCACACTGAGCTTGCCGTAGATGTTGCGGACATGACTGTGCACGGTGTGGACAGAAATGCCAAGCAGGCTGGCGGTCTCCGGGTAGCTGAAGCCCCGGGCGACCAGGCCGAGCACCTCGGTCTCCTTGGGTGACAGCAACCGGGCCGTGCCGGCCTGCAGCGCTTCGGCCGAAGCCGGCTGGGCTGACGGCGCCGGCGCAAGACGCATCAGCAACTGGCGCGCGATGATGGGCGACATGGGGGATCCGCCACGACGCAGATGGACGATGTGGCCCGCCAGGTCTTCTTCGGTGCCGTCCTTCAGCAGGTAGCCGCGCGCGCCGGCACCAAAAGCGTTGAGCATGTTCGCTTCATCGCCGAACATGGTGATGACCATGATTTCACAGGCGGGCTGAAGGTGCCGGCACTGGCGGATCACGTCAATCCCCGATCCATCGGGCAGGCCCAGGTCCACCAGCAGCACATCGACCGGGTGGTCACGCAGCCAGCTGAGCATGTCGGCGGCGCGGGCGCAGGAATGCAGCAGCCGCAGGGGAGCGTGGCCAAGGATCACGCGCTCGAACCGCTCGCGCGTGCCGGGCTCGTCCTCGACCAGTGCGACGCTGATCCCGGCGGCCTCAGGCATGGCGTGCCGTGTAGAAGGCATCGTGTGCCGTCACGGCGTCGAAGCCGTCGAAAGGCGGCGCCATGGGCTCGCCGCGCACCATGGCGCGGTTCAGGGCCTCGAGCGCCGGATTGAGCTGGTCGCGCAGCAGGTAGTCGTGGTCCAGTCCGACGCCGTCGAGCGCGGTGCAGTCGAAATAGCGGGCCTGGTCGCCCAGCTTGCTGAGCATGGGCTCGCTCATGCCCAGCGGCACCTGGCCGATTTCCAGCCAGTTGTAGATCTTGAGCCGGGCGTCGTCGCGGTTGATGGTGACGCAGGCCGGCAGGCCCCAGCCCGACAGCCATTTGTTGTGCCGGTTGACGGGAACGGCCGCGGACGAGAGCACGAGGCGGTCAATCACCTCATGGGGCGGGTGCCCCCATTCGGCGGCCAGGGCGGCTGGCGAGGCAAAGGTGCTCATCCCGCCAACGAAGGGCAGGCTGCCCAGGCTGCGCACCACGATCACCTTGCGAATGCCGGGGTAGGCCAGGCCGACCCGCCCAAAGGCGAGGACCGCGCGGCGCAGGCGCCCGGTGGTTGCGAAATCTTCGGCTTCCCGCTGGCCCTGCAGTACCGCCCCCAGCAGGCCCAGCAGGCCACTGCCCTCCCCGGCGGCCCAGCTGACAGGGATGGTTTCCACCTCATATTTGCGGGCAAGCGCCAGGCCCTGGCCCACGGCGTCGGCAAAGTCCTTGCCAAAGCCATGCACATACAGGACCACCGCCGCGCGCTGCTGGTCGCGGGCCCGGCCGAAGGCTTCATGCAAAAGCGCATCCATGGGGGCGGCATCGTTGACGCTGCGCTGGGCGCGCATCCGCAAACCCCCGGGAACGGGCCCGAGGCGGACCACTTCGGGATACTCGTCCTGGGTCTGCGCCGCGTCGGCCCGGTACAGGCTTTCAAAGTTGTCGCCATTGAATTCAAGCGGGCCGGGTGCATTGGCAAACGCGGCGGTGCGCCCCCGCAGGCACAGCACGCTGACTTCGCGGTCCAGCGAAGCGACGCCTTCGAAGCGCACGGCGTCGCCATCGGCCGCGGGGATGGGGCCCTGCCAGCCGTTGGCGTCGTAGCGCAACAGGCGCAGGCTGTCCACACCCGGCGCATCGGGGTTGGGCGGGTCGCTATCCAGTCGCTTCAGGGCCACGCGAACCTGGCCCGCCGCCAGGTCACCGTCGGCGCCCACCGTCACCATGCCGTAGCAGGGCGCGAACCGTTTGAGGAGCACGTTGCCCAGGGCCGCGCCCGATGAAACGGCCTGCACGACGGGGCTGGTGCCAATACGGCCGCCCCAGGCGTTCTTGTGGATGTCCCCGGCCAGGTACAGCACCGCCTTGCCGCTGGCGCTGGCGGCGTCCTGAAAGGCCTGGTAGTCGGGGTAGTCGCGCGAGCGGCCCTGGGCATCTGGCGGTGCGGACCACCCCTGGTGGCCGAGCAGGTAGCCATGGCGCAGGGGTGACGACCCGGCCACCACGGTCAGGTCGGCCTGCCCCAGCGCGCCGAACAGCATGGCCTGCTGGCGGGCGCCGAGCAGGTGGGCCCGGGGGGCGTTGCTGTCGGGGTGGTCGCGGTGGGTCCGGTAGCTGCGCTCGTCCAGCAGCACAAAGCGCACGCCGTTCAGGTCAAAGGGTTTGCCTTCGACACCGTGCGATGGCGCGGGCAGGTGGCTGCAATCGGCTGGCAGGTCCAGGGCGGGGTACGCGGCAGCGGCATCGGGGTTGCGCAGCACGGCCACAAACTGGCGGAACAGGTGCTGGGCCACGGCCCTGACGGCGCCCGGCACGGTCCGGTCGTCATTGCCGTTGCCGTCCACGCCTTCGCCATAGGCGTTGTTCCAGGCCAGATCGTGCTCGTCCCAGGTGACCAGCAGATGGTCGGGGTTGCGCGCGGTGGAGAACCATCGCATCAGGCGCTGGAATTCCGGAACCTGCCACTGAAGGGCGTAGCGCCTGTGCATGTCCTGGGCAAACAATTGCAACCCTGCCGGGCCCTTGCGCTCGATGATCCGTTTCCACTGGGGAAGGCGGGCAACGGACAGGCCCCAGTCCATGTAGATCTGGTCGCCCAGCAGCATCAGCACATCGGGCGCCTCGCGCTGGATGGCCTGCCAGACGGGTTGGCGCGGCGCGCGCTCGGCGTCCATGCAGGAGGTGAAGGCGATTTTCATGGGGTGATCGCGCGGGGTCTGGCGGTTGGGGATCGTGACACACAGCCTGCCAGCAAGGCAAGCCGCGTGCATCGTCAGATTGTGGGATGCGCGGCCGCGAAAAGCTGCTTTCCACCACGGCCGGCACCGGGTTGACGGTTTTGGGGGCGTTTTCAGGTCAAAAAGGCTTGTAGTCCAGGACTGGCGGCCATCTTGCGCTATCAAAAAAGAAGCAAACCGGACCGCGTCAGAGGTCCAGATCCAGCCCTGGCAGCAGGCCCAGCAGCCGGTCCAGGGCGGGCAGGCCGCTCAACCCACGTACGCTGCCGACAAGGTCTTCCCCGTCCGGGCTGGCATAGCCAGTCAGGAAGCGCTTGAAGTGGCGATCCGCGATGGCTCCGTCATGGCTCAGCTCGATATCCGTGTGCCGCGTGTCGTCAAAGATGCGGTCCATGCACGCCCGGATGCTGGCCCGTTCGCCCTCGATGTACTGGCAGAAGTTCTGCCCGTCGAATACCAGCACGCCGGTGACGCCGTCGCGCTGGTTGCGCGCGCGTGCCACGGTCAGAATGGCCGGCACCACGGAAATGCCGGCTGTGGCCGAGAGTGTGCTCGTGTAGAGCACCCCGTAGAGTTTGGTCATGTTGTTTCCCTGAAGGCGCGCAGTGTAGGAGCGGGGCGGGCCTGCCCGCAATGTCAAAAGACATGGGCCAGGTCGCTACACTTCACCGCGTGAGCCCCACCGAGCCCCCGTCGCCCCAGAGCAGCCCACCCAGGGAGTGCCGCGATTGCCGGCTGCGGCCGCTGGAGGCGTTCGGCGCCCTGCAGCCCGCCGAGATCGAGCACATCCAGCAATTTCGCCGCAAGACGCAGGCCCTGGCGGCCGGCGCCCCGATCATTGCCGAGCGGCAAGGGGGCACCCATCTTTTCACGCTGTATTCGGGCTGGGCCTTCCGGTACAAGACGCTGCGCGACGGGCGCCGCCAGATTCTCAACTTCCTGCTGCCGGGCGACTTCATCGGGCTGCAGGAGAAGTTTGCCGACGGCGACACGCCCGGCGTGGAGGCCCTGACCGACGTGCAGCTGTGCGTGTTCCCGCTCAGTGGCCTGTGGCCGATGTTCCAGGCGTTCCCGCGGCTGGGCTATGACGTGACCTGGCTGGCGGCGCGCGAGGAACACTGGGTGGACCAGCACCTGCTGACCGCCGGGCGCCGCAGCGCCCTGGAGCGGGTGGCCATGCTGCTGATCCACCTGTACCGCCGCGCCGACCGCCTGGGCATGGCCGTGAACGCCGAGCTGCCGTTCCCGCTCACGCAGCAGCACATCGCCGATGTGCTGGGCCTGTCGCTGGTGCACACCAACAAGACGCTGCGCCGCCTGCATCGCCTGGGGCTGCACCGGCTGGAGGACGGGCGGCTGCGGATCCTGGACCCGCACGCGCTCGAGCATCTGGCTGACTACTACGAGCGGCCGCTGCGCGTGAGTCCGCTGATCTGAGCGTGGGCGGCCGGCAGCGCTAACGGGCGGCGGCCAGCTCGTCCAGATCGCGCCGGTAGGCGCGCAGGCGGCGCACCGCGCTGTCACGCTGCGCCGCCGTGGTGCTGTTGTGAAGCGCCGCGAAGGTGCGGCAGCCCTCCTGCAGCAACAGTTCCTGCTGGCGCCGCCAGACCGGGTTGGGCGAATGCCGGGCGCGCGCCAGGTAACCGCGCATGGCCAGGACCGCCTCGCCCGGAGGCATGGGAGGGGTGGTCAGCGAGCGCAGCGTCTGCAGCGCATCGCGCTGGCGCCGCTGGCGCTCGGTGTCGAACTGGCGGGCATCGAAGCTGGATTGCGCCACCTGCTGGCGCAGCACCTCCTGCTGGGGCGCGGCCAGGGTACCGTAGATCATTTCGCTGCGCTCCAGCAGCAGCTTGAAGCGCTTGTCCTGCTGCCCGGCCTCGTCCAGGGCCAGCCAGTCCTTGCGGTAGTCGGCGTTGTTGCGCTCGTAGCGCCGCTGCAGGTGCTGCAACTGTTCGCCGTCCAGCCCCAGCGCGGTGGCAACCACGGCGGGCTCGGCCTGCGCCGACAGGGCGGTGAGGCGCTGCTCAATGTCGCCCGCCACGGCGCAGACCTCGGCGGCGCTGACCTCCTGCGGCAGCATCTGCTCCAGCCGCTGCAGCAACTGCGCGTAGCGCGGCAGCTCGTTTTCGCGGTGCCAGCGGTGCAGGCGCGCCAGGTCCTCGCGCACGCGCGGGGCCTGCTCATCGGTGAAATCCAGGTAGCCATCCAGCCACCAGTAGGTCAGCTCGGCCGCATTGTTGTAGCCCAGCTTGATGGCGCTACAGGCGCTGAGCCCCACCGCCAGGGCCAGCAGGCCGATAATCCGGGCCAGGGTTGAAGTGATCGGCTTGAGTGACAAAAGAGGAACCTATGACAGCAGTGGATGTGGTGATCATGGCAGCGGGCAAGGGCACGCGCATGAAAAGCCGGTTGCCCAAAGTGTTGCACCGATTGGCCGGCCGTGCACTGGTGCAGCACGTGATTGACACGGCGGCGTGCCTGAAGGCGCGGCATGTGGTGGTGATCACCGGCCACGGCGCCCCCGAGGTCGAGGCGGCCCTGGTGCGCTGGGCGGCCGCGGCGGGCACTGCGCCGCCCGCCTTTGTGCGCCAGGAGCCGCAGCTGGGCACGGGCCACGCCGTGCAGCAGGCCCTGCCGGTGCTGCCTGATGACGGCATTGCGCTGATCCTCAATGGCGACGTGCCGCTGATCGAGGCGTCCACCTTGCGTGGGCTGATCACCGATTGCGGGGGCAAGCGCCTGGCCCTGCTCACCGTGGAGATGCCGGACCCCTCGGGCTACGGGCGCATCATCCGCTCGGGCGACGCGGTGTTTGCCATCGTGGAACACAAGGACGCCGATGCCCAGCAGCGCCAGATCCGCGAGGTGTACACCGGCGTGATGGCCCTGCCCGCCGCGCTGCTCAAGCGCTGGCTGGCGCGGCTGACCAACGACAACGTGCAGGGGGAGTACTACCTGACCGACATCGTCAAATTTGCCGTGGACGACGGCGCTGACGTGGTGGCCACGCGCACCGGCGACAAGGTCCAGGTGGATGGCGTGAACAGCCCCGTGCAGCTGGCCGAGCTGGAGCGCGCCTACCAGCTGCGCCATGCGCGCGCGCTCATGGACCAGGGCGTGCGGCTGGCCGACCCGGCGCGGTTTGACGTGCGCGGCACGCTGGGCTGCGGCCAGGATGTGGAGATTGACGTCAACTGCGTGTTCGAAGGCAGTGTGTCGCTGGGCGATGGCGTGCGCATCGGCGCCAACTGCGTGATCGCGAACGCCACCATCCTGGCCGGCGCGGTGATCCACCCCTTCACCCACATCGACGGCGAAAAGGCCGGCGTGCGCGTGGGCGAGGGCGCGCTGATTGGCCCGTTTGCGCGCCTGCGTCCCGGTGCCGTGTTGGGCAGCGAGGTGCACATCGGCAATTTCGTGGAAGTGAAGAACTCCACGCTGGCCGCCGGCGCCAAGGCCAATCACCTGGCCTACCTGGGCGACGCCACGGTGGGCGAGCGCGTGAACTACGGCGCCGGCAGCATCACCGCCAACTACGACGGCGCCAACAAGCACCGCACCGTGATCGAGGACGACGTGCACGTGGGCAGCAACTGCGTGCTGGTGGCCCCCGTGACCATCGGCGCTGGGGGCACCGTGGGGGGCGGGTCCACCATCACCAAAAGCACGCCTGCCGGCGCGCTCAGCGTGGCGCGTGGCAAGCAGATGAGCATTGACAACTGGCAGCGGCCGAAGAAGGCGACGCCCCGCTAGCAGATTTCCAGGCCCGATCGAATGGAGAATGCGGCGTCCTTCGGGCGCATGGGCACTGATATATTGCGCCTGCGCTGCAACCGCGGCGCGCCAACATATCAACAATTCCATTCGAGGGTTTCATGTCTCACATCATCAGGAAGGTCTTTTTCTGCGCGGCTCTGGCCGCGTCTGCTGCCATGGTGGGGTGCGCCAGTCCGGCGCCCAACTATGCCCCGTCGATTGACAACGTGGAGGCGCTCAAGAAGTCTGGCGCTGCCCCTGTCGGCACCGGACCGATCACCGTGGCGGCAGACCTGCCTGGCGGAACCTCTCTGGGCTTGAGGGGCAGCAGCCTGGTGTCCTCGGTGGGCGCCAACTACGGGGACTATGTGGCGGCGGCGTTGCGCCAGGAGCTGGAACTGGCCAAGCTGTATGACCCCAAGTCGGGCGTCCAGATCTCCGGTGCCTTGCTGAAGAACAACATCAATGCCGGCGGCATTTCAACGGCCGACGGACAGATCGAGGCCCGGTTTGTGGTCAGGGCCAATGGCCAGGTGAAATTCGACAAGATCAAGCGTGTGGACCACCAATGGGAAAGCTCATTCATGGGCGCTGTGGCCATTCCGGCTGCGGCGAACAACTACCCGGTGATGGTGCAAAAACTCATTGCGGCCCTGGTCAAGGACCCGGACTTCACTGCGGCCATCCGCAAGTAACCCAGGAGCTGAATCATGAAACGCATCCTGATGTCTCTCCTGGCCGTCTGGGCCTGCATCGCCATGGTGGGCTGCGCCCATCCGATCACCATGAACCCCGACCTCGCCGCAGTCAAGGCGGCGGGTGCCGGCGTGACCGTGATCGAAAAGAACGTGGGCTACCACATCCCTGACGCGGCTCGCGCGCTCGAAGTCACGACGCCCGGAGGTGGGGGTGACAAGGTCCGGTATTTCCCCTACCGCGATCTGGAGCCGGGCCTGTATGCCGCGCTTGGCGAAGTGTTCCGCGGCGTGACGAAGATCGCCAACCCCACGGACAAGGCGGCGATGAAAAGCAATGGCGTGTCCTTGCTCATTACCCCGGAGATCAACACGAGTTCCTTTTCGGAAAGCATCGTGACCTGGCCGCCGACGCTGTTCACCGTGAAACTGATCTGCACCATTGCCGACGGCGAAGGCAAGACAGTGCAGGTTTTGACGGTCAACGGCGAGGGCCGCGCGTCCTTTGATGAATTCAAGAGCAATTTTTCATTGTCGGCCGTCCGTGCAACCAACGATGCCCTTGCCAAACTGGTGAAGGCGCTCGCCAGTTCCCCCGAACTGCGCAAGTAACCTCCCTGGGAGGAGCGCCCTGCTCCTCGTTGAGGTTCAGGCCACCTGGCGCTCGGATTGACCGCGCGTCAGTGGCCTGGCCGGCTCGAATTTCGAGCGCTTCACGCTGAAAAACGCCTTCACATTCCGCACGTTCGCATCGCTTGTGAACAGGCGCTGCGCCAGCGCCAGGTAGCCGGGCATGTCATCGGCAAACACCACCAGCACAAAGTCCGGGCCCGGTGACACGCGCCAGCATTGCTGCACGGCGGCATCGGGCGCCACGCGCGCCTCGAACGCGTCCAGGTGTTCGGCGCCCTGTCGGTCCAGCGTGATTTCCACGATGGCATTCAGGCCGTGGCCCAGCAGGGGGGCCAGCCGGTCGTCGCTCAGGATGGCGATCTGTCGCTCGATCAGGCCTGCATCGCGCAGCCGCTTGATGCGGCGCAGGCAGGTGGGCGCGGAGACATGTACCCTTTCGGCCAGAGCCTGGTTGCTGATGCTGGCATCACGCTGCAGCAGGTCCAGCAGACGCAAGTCGATGGCATCGACGGCTATTTGTTCTGAAATTGATCCATTCATGAAATAAAAATTCATAAATATGTGAAAGAGAAATTTTATTTCTCAAAAAACAAAAAGTCGATCTGAAATTTAATGGCGCTGAGCCTACATTGGGCGCACTTCATTCATGACCAGAGGCAATCCATGTGTGGCATCGTCGGCGCGGTCTCCGCGCGCAACATCGTTCCCGTTCTTGTCCAGGGCCTGCAGCGGCTCGAATACCGGGGCTATGACTCCTGCGGGGTCGCGGTCTACCGCAGTGGCCTGCAGCGCACGCGCAGCACGGCCCGCGTGGCTGAACTGCTCGAGCAGGTGGCGGCCGACCATGTGGAGGGCACCACCGGCATCGCCCATACGCGCTGGGCCACGCACGGCGCGCCGGCCGTGCACAACGCCCACCCGCATTTCAGCCATGGACCGGGGGTTGACATCGCAGCCGACGTGCCCGGTCGGGCGGCTCGCATGGCCCTGGTGCACAACGGCATCATCGAGAACCACGACGAATTGCGCGCCGCATTGCAGGCCAAGGGGTATGTGTTCGCCAGCCAGACGGATACCGAGGTCATCGTTCACCTGGTCGACAGTCTTTACGACGGTGACCTGTTCGAGGCCGTGAAGGCCGCCGTGCGCCAACTGCATGGGGCTTACGCGATCGCGGTGTTCTGCAAGGACGAACCGCACCGCGTGGTGGGTGCGCGGGCCGGCTCCCCGTTGATCCTGGGCGTGGGCGCGGATGGCGGCGAAACCTTCCTGGCCAGCGATGCGATGGCCCTGGCCGGCGTGACCGACCAGATCGTCTACCTCGAGGAGGGCGACGTGGTGGACCTGCAGCTGGGCAAGTACTGGGTGGTGGACCGGGCCCACAAGCCCGTGACCCGCCCCGTCAAGACGGTGCTCGCGCACAGCGGGGCGGCGGAGCTGGGCCCTTACCGGCACTACATGCAAAAGGAAATCTTCGAACAACCGCGTGCCACGGCCGACACGCTCGAAGGGGTGGAAGGCATCACCCCCGAGCTGTTTGGCGATGGCGCCTACCGCGTGTTCAAGGAGATTGACTCCGTGCTGATCCTCGCCTGCGGCACCAGCTACTACAGCGGCTGCACCGCCAAGTACTGGCTCGAAGGCATTGCCGGCGTGCCCACGCAGGTGGAGATTGCCAGCGAATACCGCTACCGCCAGTCCGTGCCCAACCCGCGCACCCTGGTGGTCACCATCACCCAGTCGGGCGAAACGGCCGACACCCTGGCGGCGTTGCGCCACGCCCAGGGCCTGGGCATGAAGCACACGCTCACCATCTGCAACGTGGGCACCTCGGCCATGGTCCGCGAGTGCGAGCTGGCCTACATCACGCGCGCGGGCGTCGAGATCGGCGTGGCCTCCACCAAGGCGTTCACCACGCAGCTGGCGGGCCTGTTCCTGCTCACGCTCGCGCTGGCCCAGGTCAAGGGCCGGCTCAGCGAAGACGACGAAGCCGGCCACCTGAAAGCCATGCGCCACCTCCCGGCTGCGTTGCAGGCCGTGCTGGCGCTGGAGCCCCAGATCATCAGCTGGGCCGAGGACTTCGCCGGCAAGCAGAATGCGCTGTTCCTGGGGCGCGGCCTGCACTACCCGATTGCCATGGAAGGTGCGCTCAAGCTCAAGGAGATCACCTACATCCACGCCGAGGCCTATGCCGCGGGCGAACTCAAGCACGGTCCGCTGGCCCTGGTGACCAGCGAAATGCCGGTGGTCACCGTCGCGCCGAACGACACCCTGCTGGAAAAGCTCAAGAGCAACCTGCAGGAAGTGCGCGCCCGCGGCGGCGTGCTGTATGTGCTGGCCGATGCCGACACCCGCATCGAAAGCGGCGAGGGCATGCATGTGATCCGCATGCCCGAGCACTACGGCCCGCTGTCGCCCTTGCTGCACGTGGTGCCGCTGCAGCTGCTGGCCTACCACACCGCCGTGGCGCGCGGCACCGATGTGGACAAGCCGCGCAACCTGGCCAAGAGCGTGACGGTGGAGTGATCGTCAGGCTGATGACCTGCCCCTTGGTGACGTCTTGGATGCGTGGAAAAACAATGGGAATGCAGCATTGCTATTGTTAGCGGTCTTTTCAGCAATCGCGGCTCTAGCGGGCGTTGGTGCGCTAGTTTTCCTTTTGCTGCTATTTACCTCAGTGCCATTTGCCATGCTGAATTATTGGGTTCTCACACTAGACAGTCTCGATGCAGGTTGCAAAAGTAGGGATTCTTGGATACTTGGCATAGCTGAATTTGTTGGTGTGATCTTTGGAGTGTTTGGTGCATTGGGAGCTTTGTATTCCTTTTTTTTGGGCTATGGTCACTCTATGCAAGCTGCAAACAACTTGAAAAGTTGTAAATAAGGAAGCTCATGGATTTAGTAGCGATGGCTTTTTTTAACGGTGTGGTAGCTTTTTCTATATTGCGTTTTATTTTCAATATACGTGCTAGTCGTCATGCACTGTTCCTGCTCGTGCTGCTGCCAGTTGGCTCATTTGGTTATATGGTTTTCATCCCAATGAAACTCTTAGGCGCTTTGACCGCTTTGGTTGGAACTGCTATTGGCGGAGTAGTCTACATGGCAGGGACTCTGTACCCGAAATCGGACTTGGATGTAAAGAAAAAACCCCTGGCTTTTGTTAACTCGATATTGTTTGTAGCCATATCGCTCATCGCAATCTATATTTACCCAGCTGCGAAAATAGCTGAGCCGATACAAAAAATATTTGGAAACATTGGATTTAATGTTGTTATTGGAACGATTCTTCTGCTTTCTACAGCCAATATTTTTGCAACTCTTGTAAGTTTGCAAACTGGTAAAGCGGATGGAGATATTGATCAATAGCTAGGCGGTCTCAAATGCACTGATCAATCACTCAGTCGAGGAGCGAATTCAAATGTGACAAGTGATTCCCACCCAATATTTTTTTGGGCAAAGGTTGTCGCGTTTAGTCTTGGCAGCTCAAATCTAGGCCTTGCTGACCGGCAGCATGAAATCGCATTGCGGGTAGTCGACACAGCCCCAGAAGGTGCGGCCCCGCTTGCGCGCGCGCCGCTCCACCATTGGGGTGCCGCATCTGGCGCAGGTGGGACGCCAGTATTCATCCTGGTAGGCCAGCTGCAGCAGGTCCTCCTTTTGCTGCATGGTCCGCTGCGAGATCAGCGCCAGCAGACCCAGCCGGTCCATGGCGTTGATGCCGTTGGCCTTGGCGAACTCGCGGGCTTCGGCGGTGAAGGTGCCGCTGTTGGCGAAGGTGCCACGCAGGACCTGGTGGGCCCTCATGAGCTGATGGAATTCGCGCACCTCGGCCAGCGCGACCTTCTTGCCGGGCCGGTGCTTGCACCGGACCAGGGCCGCGGGGCCTTCCTTGTGCCCGGAATACAGCCAGATGTCGCCGCCGCCGTCCGGGCCGTGGGATTCGGTGCGCGCCTCGAAGCCCGCCTGGGCGAACAAGGCGGCGCACACCAGTTCAAAGCGGCGCCACTCGATGTCGCGAAACACCTGCGTGTTCCACATCTGCGCTGGCGGCCGCAAGGGCCGTCCTGCCGGCACGGCGACCAGGTCGCCCATGGCGGAGTCCAGCTGCGAGCCGAAGAGGGTGGTGTTGCCCAGGTGGCTGGAGAGCTGGCTGGTGTCCGGCCTGGGCGGCTTGCGCGGGCCGTTTCGCAACCGCAGCACCAGGGCGACGGCCAGCAGGATGAAGCCTGCGGCCAGCAGGTAGGGGGCGGGTGCGCGCGCTCCCTGGCTGGCCGACTGGAGGCTGGGGCTGGACGAGGCCCCCAGCACCATGGACAGCAGCATCAGAGCCGCACCCAGGATCAGGAACGGGGCGGCCATCCCCATCATCTGCCGCGCGGGGTCCTGCCCCACCCATCGGCCCAAACTTGCACGCATTGCCTGCTCCTCGACTTGTGGTCGTCGGCCATTAGATCAAGCGCATGGCGCAAAGCGCAAGGCTTAACCCGCGCGTTGCAGGTGAAGGGGCGTGGCAGCAACAAAAAAGGCGAGGTGCTGACCCTGTTCAACCAGAGCCAACACCCCTGGGTACGGCGCGGGGAAGCGGACGGGCTCCACCGCGGCATCACGTTCCGGCGGGCGGTAACCCGCTGTCGGTGTGCCAGGAAGACCCACCGGTAAGTGCGCCTGCCATGCCTGAAGTGTGCGCCGGGCGCGGCAGAAAGTTTTCCTTGTTTTTCGTCAAATCCAGAGAAATAAAGAAATTTCAACTAATGGGTACTAAAAATAAGATAATTAAACTTTATGGACGCAACAGACAGAAAAATCCTCCAGACTCTGCAGGCCGATGCCCGGGCCAGCCTCCAGGAAATCAGCCAGGCCGTGGGGCTGAGCGCCACGCCTTGCTGGAGCCGCATCCGCAAGATGGAAGACAGCGGCGTCATCGAGGGTTACACCATCCGCCTCAATGCCCAGGCCATTGGCCTGAGCGACACCGTGCTGGTGCAGGTCACGCTGGACAGTCATTCCGACAACACGCTGGAGAAATTCGGGGAGACGCTGGCCGCCATTCCCGAGGTGATCGAGGCGTACCTGGTGTCCGGCGAATATGACTACCTGCTGCGCGTTGCCGTGCGTGACACCCGTGACTACGAGCGACTGCTGCGCGAGCGCCTTTACAAGATCAAGGGCATCCGCCACAGCAAGTCCAGCTTCGTGCTGCGCACGCTCAAGAAGGCCGATCTGCCGCTGCTGGGGGCGTAGTCAGGGGGGCATAGTGGCCAGAAGCGGGGCTTTGCGTTCATTGCATTTGGTTGCGCTTCTCACGGCTTGCGGCAATTGATCACAGTGGGGTCATCTGGAAGGTCTAGGATGAAGACAGGTTTCCAAGGGGTATGTCATGCCATCCGCCAACTACCGCATCGAAAGCAACCACGCCGTTTTCAACCGCCTGCTGCCGGCCTCCAGCCTGTCACGAACCTTCGAAGATCCGTCGCTGGCGGTGGCCGTTGCCGCCAAGAGTGTTACCCAGCCGCTGGGCCAGGAAATCCGCGTGATCCATGTCCCCACGGGGGAGGTGCTGTTTCGCACCGCCTCGGTCCCGCCCCAGTGAAGCCCGGCCGCACTGCATGAAATACTCCCTGCGCCGCACCGCCGCCCCTTTGCAAGTTGTCTACAAGTACGGAGGGGCGTCCGACAGTCTGACGGGGTGCCATTTCACGCTGGAGGAAAACGGCGCTGAATTGACCCTGACCGCCGACCTCACCACCAACTTCCGCACGCGTGACCGCAGCGCTGACGCCTATGTCGACGCGGTCACCCTGGCGCGCGAGCACCACAAGCTCAAATACCTGCAGTGCCACGACAACCTGCTGCGCGCGCGGCTGGTCCGGGCCTGGGAGCGGCAGCGCAATCCCCGGCTGCGGCTGGCGCTGGACCTGGGCCGCCGGGGCCTGCTGCTGTACGCGGTGGTCCCGCGCTCGCTGCTCATGGGCGGCGTGCAGCTTGATGTGCTGTCGGTGCTGGAGGTGGCGCGCCGGGACGAGTCGGCACGGGGTTTCGGGGCTTCGGGCTTTCGCCACTCGGGCTTCCGGCCCTCGGGCATGCACCTGTAGGACCGCACGGCCCGTCCCAGGGGGGCTCGTCCGACAGGCCGCAGCTGCGGTTGGCCGCATCATGGGTTTCCGGTTGATGCCCGATGCCTGCCGGCCTTCACATGATGCGTTTCCCCTCCTTCCTCTCACAACGACAATCTGGACGCTGGCGCCAGCGATGGCTGGCGGCGCTGGCCGCGCTGGCGCTGGCCGGGCTCCCCGTCGCGGCCCAGGCGCTTGGTCAGGCCGAGGCGCTGAGAAGCCAGTACCAGTCGCTGGCCGGCCAACTCGCGGACAACGATTTTGGCCGCCCGATGGTGATCAATTCGCGCGAAGCGGGGGACATGCTGCAGGGAGATGTCTACGCCGTGCTGGATCATCCGTTCGCGACCGTGAACGCGGCGCTGGAGCAACCCGGGCCATGGTGCGACATCCTGATCCTGCCTTTCAACACCAAGTACTGCCGTGCGTCGATGGCGGGAGGCCAGCCGGTGCTGAAAGTGCGGATCGGCAGGAAATACGACCAGCCCCTGAAGGACGCCTATTTGCTGGCATTCAACTGGTCGCGCCGCGCCGGCACGGCCAGCGACTATTTCGAGACCCAGCTCACGGCGGCTGACGGCCCGCTGGGCACGCATGACTACCGGGTCACGGTGTCGGCCGTGCCGATTGGCGCAGGGCGCACCTTCCTGCACCTTCACTACGCCTACCGCTATGGCCTGGCTGGCCGCCTGGCCATGCAGGCCTACCTCGCCACGGCGGGCGCGGGCAAGGTGGGGTTCACCGTGGACGGGCAGGACCGGGATGGCCAGGCCCGCTACATCGGGGGCCTGCGCGGCGTCATCGAACGCAATGCCATGCGCTACTACCTGGCGATCGATGCCTACCTCGCGGCGCTGTCAGCGCCGCCCCAGGAACAGCGCGAGCGGCGCATCCAGCGCTGGTTCAGTGAGAGCGAGCGCTATGCGCGCCAGCTGCGCGAGATGGACCGCCCGACCTACGTGGCCCTGAAGCGCAGTGAGTACGAGCGCCAGCAGGCGAACTAGGTTATTTCAGGCCGGCGGCGGCGCGCAGCACCTGGGCCTTGTCGGTGCGCTCCCAGCTGAATTCCGGCTCCTCGCGGCCGAAGTGCCCGTAAGCCGCCGTCTTTTCATAGATGGGGCGCAGCAGGTCCAGCATCTGGATGATGCCCTTGGGCCGCAGGTCGAAGTGCTCGGTCACCAGCGCGGCGATCTGCTCATCGGAAATCACGCCCGTGCCCTCGGTGTAGACCGTCACGTTCATGGGCTTGGCCACGCCAATGGCGTAGGCCACCTGGATCTGGCACTGGCGCGCCAGGCCGGCCGCCACCACGTTCTTGGCCACATAGCGCGCGGCATAGGCGGCCGAGCGGTCCACCTTGCTCGGGTCCTTGCCGCTGAAGGCGCCACCGCCATGCGGGCAGGCGCCACCGTAGGTGTCCACAATGATCTTGCGGCCGGTCAGGCCGCAGTCGCCCTGGGGGCCGCCAATGACGAAGCGGCCGGTGGGGTTGATCAGGTAGCGGGTGTTCTGCAGCCATTCCTTGGGCAGCACGGGCTTGATGATCTCTTCGATGATGGCTTCATTGAACGATGCCTTCATCTTGGTGGGCGTTTCGCTCTGGTCGGGGCTGTGCTGGGTGGACAGCACCACGGTGTCAATGCTGTGGGGCTTGCCGTCCACGTAGCGCATGGTGACCTGGCTCTTGGCGTCGGGGCGCAGGAAGGGCAGCCGGCCGTCCTTGCGCAGCTGCGCCTGCCGCTCCACCAGACGGTGCGCGTAGTAGATGGGCGCGGGCATCAGCTCGGGCGTTTCGTCGCAGGCGTAGCCGAACATCAGGCCCTGGTCACCGGCGCCGGTGTTCAGGTGGTCGTCGCTGGCGTGGTCCACACCCTGGGCGATGTCGTTGCTCTGCTTGTCATAGCAGACCATGACGGCGCAGCCCTTGTAGTCGATGCCGTAGTCGGTGTTGTCGTAGCCGATGCGCTTGATGGTGTCGCGCGCCACCTGGATGTAGTCCACGTGGGCATTGGTGGTGATCTCGCCGGCCAGCACCACGAGCCCGGTGTTGGTCAGCGTCTCGGCGGCCACCCGGCTGCGCGGGTCCTGCGCGAAGATCGCATCGAGAATCGCGTCAGAGATCTGGTCTGCCACCTTGTCGGGATGGCCTTCTGACACGGATTCGGAAGTAAAGAGGAAATCGTTCGCCATTTGAATAAACTCCGTTGGTTGCTTGAGGCGCGTTGCCTCCAGCATGAGCCTTGGCGAACGCTTTAGCAGCTTTGTTTAATGTCGCCCTGCAAGTAGTTCATAACTCGGCGACCGCCCCATTTTAACCAGACCCATGTTGACCCTGTTCCGCGTGCTGTCGATCCTGCCGCTGTGGCTGTTGCACAGCCTGGGCTGGGCGCTGGGCTGGGCGGCGTTTCTCGGTTCGGGGGTCTACCGGCGCCGCTTTCTGGCCAATCTGGCGCAGGCGGGCCTGCCGCTGGCGGCCGTGCGGCGCGCCGTGGGCGAGTCGGGCAAGCTGGTTGCCGAACTGCCGCGCCTGTGGTTTGGCGCGCCGGTGCCGGTGCGCTGGGACGGGGCCCCATTGATCGACGCGGCGCAGGCGCATGGGCGCGGCATCGTGTTTCTCACGCCCCACCTGGGCTGTTTTGAGGTCACGGCCCAAGGCTACGCCGCGCGCTACGGTGCGCAGCGCGGCCCCATCACCGTGCTCTACCGTCCGGCACGCAAGGCCTGGCTGCGCGGGCTGGTCGATCATTCGCGCGGCCGTCCGGGGCTGGCCACCGCGCCCACCACCCTGGCCGGGGTCAAGCAGATGCTCAAGGCGCTGAAAGCCGGCGAGGCCGTGGGCCTGTTGCCTGACCAGGTGCCGCCGCTGGGGCAGGGCGTGTGGGCGCCTTTTTTCGGACGCGACGCCTACACCATGACGCTGTCGGCCCGGCTGGCCCACCAGACCGGCGCGCTAGTGTTGCTGGCCTGGGGCGAGCGCCTGCCCTGGGGCCGGGGCTTTGTGATTCATGTGCGGCCGTTGCCGCAGGCGCTGGCGCCGGAGCCGGGCGCGGCGGCGGCCCAGGTGAACGAGGCGATGGCGCAACTGGTCCGCGAATGCCCCTGGCAGTACCTGTGGGGCTATGCCCGCTACAAGGCGCCGCGCGAAGAGCCCCGTGCCGCCGCGGCTGCGGCCACGAACCAGGGCGCCGCATGACCAACCGGCTGGGCATCCAGTTCATGCGCCTGCTGGCGCTGCTGCCACTGGGCTGGGTGCGCGCGCTGGGCTGGGCGCTGGGCTGGGTGCTGTATGCGCTGGTGGGCTCGCGCCGGCACGTGGTGCGGACGAATCTGGACCTGTGCTTCCCGCAGTGGACCCCCGCGCAGCGCCGCGCGCTGGTCCCGCGGGTGTTTGTCCGCTTCGCCCAGGCCTGGCTGGACCGGGGCTGGCTCTGGCACGGCACGCCGGCGCTGACCCGGCGGCGGCTGGTGCTGAGCGGAGCGGTGGACGAACTGGCGGGGGACGCGCCCACGCTGCTGTTTGCGCCGCATTTTGTGGGCATGGATGCCGGCTGGACGGCGCTGACCCAGCAGGTGCCGCGCCGCTTCGTCGGCATTTACACCGACCAGGCCAACCGCGTGCTGAACGACTGGATTCTCGAAGGCCGCCAGCGCTTCGCGGCCAATGGCCCGTTTGGCCGGGCCGATGGTGTCAAGGGCCTGGTGGCGGCGCTGCGCCGCGGCGAGCCCATGTACCTGCTGCCCGACATGAATTTCGGGCCCGAGGAATCGGTCTTTGTGCCGTTCTACGGTGTCAGCGCGGCCACGGTGCCGTCGCTGTCACGGTTTGCGCGGCTGGGGCGGGCCAAGGTGGTGCCGGTGGTCTCGCGCATGACGCCGCAAGGTTACGAGGTGCAGGTGCTGCCGGCCTGGCAGGCGTTTCCGGGTGACGACGTCGTGGCCGACACCGCCCTCATGAACCAGCGTCTGGCGCAATGGATCGACACCATGCCCGACCAGTACTACTGGGTGCACAAGCGCTTCAAGACCCGCCCTCCGGGCGAGCCACCCGTGTATTGATGCGGGCGCGGTGGCGCTTCAGGCCGCGAGAAAATCGCCCAGCAGCCGCGCCACGAGCTCGGGCTGCTCATGCACGATCCAGTGGCTGGCGCCTTCGACCTTGTGCAGCGTCAGGCGGGGAATGTAGTCGCCCAGCCCGTCGATGAGTTCAGGCGGCAGCGCAATGTCGTTCATGGCCCAGACCACCAGGGTGGGCAGGCTCACGGTCAGCATGGCATGCGGCAGGTCGACGGCGGCGGCGCCCGGGTCTTCGGGCCGGGGTGGGCGCAACGGCGACGCGCGGTAGTAGTTGCAGCCACCGGTCAGCCCCGCGCCTGGTGCGCTGCCGGGGGCGCCGCGCCAGACCGCGCGATACTGGTCCTTGACCGGCTCGGTGAGCCAGTGCGCGCCTTCGGGGCTGCCGTTGTGAAAGAACGGCCACATGCGCGCGAAGTCGTTGTCGGCCAGCAGCCTTTCGGCGTCCGGGCGGATCAGGAAGTTCATGTAGGCGCTGGCGGCCTGCTGCCTGGGGTTGCTTTTGAGCTCGCGCAGGAAAGTCCCCGGGTGAGGGGAGTTGACGATGGCCAGCCTGTGGGCCAGGTGCGGCAGCTGGTTGGCGAAGTTCCAGGCAACCGCGCCGCCCCAGTCGTGCGCGACCAGGCAATCGATCGGTCCATTCGGGGACTCGATGGCCACCAGCGCCGCAATGTCCTGCACCAGGTGCTTGGGCCGGTAAGCCGCCACCTCGGCCGGCGCGCTCGATTGTTCAAAGCCGCGCAGGTTGGGCGCCACGCAGCGGTAGCCCTGCGCCGCGAAATGGGCGAGCAGGCCGTCCCAGACAAAGGCGGCCTCGGGGAAGCCATGGAGAAAAATCATCACGGGCTGGCCGCGCCGGCCCGCCGCGCGGCAGCTCAGGGTGATGCCGTGCGGCAGGGGTTGCAGGAAAGTCTCGGTCATCTGCTCTGCTTTTGATAGCGGCCAGTGCCCGTGCTGACTGGACTACAGGCCGATTGGGCTTGAGGCGACGGCTCAGGCGGCGGGGTGGGCCCACTGCCACAGCAGCAGGGCCGCCTCGTCCACGCCCTGCTTCTTGAGTGCAGAGAACAGTTTGACCTCGCCGCCGCCGGCCTGCAGTCGCCCAATGGACAGGGCCTTGGCGCCTTCGCTGCGGTTGAGCTTGTCGGCCTTGGTGAGCAGCACCAGGAACTTCAGGCCCTCTTGCACACGGGGGCGGATCACTTCGAGCAGGATCTCGTCGAGCTCGGTCATGCCATGGCGCGGGTCGCACATCAGCACGATGCCGCGCAGGTTCTCGCGGGTGATGAGGTAGTTGGCCATGACCTGCTGCCAGCGGATCTTGTCCTGCTTGGGCACGGCCGCGTAGCCGTAGCCTGGCAGGTCGGCCAGCACGGCGTCGGTCTCGCCCTGGCGGCCCAGGCTGAACAGGTTGATGCTCTGGGTGCGCCCCGGTGTCTTGGAGGCGAAGGCCAGGCGTTTTTGCTGGGTCAGCGTGTTGATGCAGGTGGACTTGCCGGCATTGGAGCGCCCGACGAAGGCAATCTCGGGCACATCCAGCGGCGGCAGGAACTCCAGTTTGGGCGCCGTGGTGAGAAATCTGGCGGTGTGCATCCAGCCCATGGCCTGGGCAGCGGTGACCGGAATATCGGGCGGACGGACGGGGGAGGAGGCGGGTTCGCCCGGGGCAGAGGTCATGGCTTGTATTGGAATCGCGGGGAAACCCGAGTGGGCATTGTAGAATCATGGGGTTTTGCGCCAATAAACAGACCCCCGATATGAAGTTGCTCGCCTCCCTGCTGATGGCTGCCACGCTGGCAGCCCCCGCCCTGTCCGCCCGCGCCGCCGATGAAAAGCCGGCCACGCCCGAGGCCAAGGCCGAGACCCCCAAGGTCGCCAAGCCCGATCTCGTCAAGGGCGAGGCCAGCTTCACGGCCGTGTGCGCGGCCTGCCACGGCGCCGATGGCAACTCGGGCACGCCCGCGAACCCCAAGCTGGCCCAGCAGCACCCGGAATACCTGGTCAAGCAGTTGCAGGAATTCAAGTCCGGCAAGCGGGCCAACGCCGTCATGCAGGGCTTTGCCTCGGCCCTGAGCGATGCCGACATGAAGAACATCGCCTGGTGGGTGACCACCAAGAAGGCCAAGCCCGGCTTCGCCAAGGACAAGGATCTGGTGGCCATGGGCGAGCGCATCTACCGCGGTGGCATCGCCGACCGCCAGGTGCCTGCCTGCGCCGGCTGCCACAGCCCCAATGGCGCGGGCATCCCGTCGCAGTACCCGCGCCTGTCGGGCCAGCACGCGGACTACACCGCCACCCAGCTGACGGCTTTCCGTGACGGCGTGCGCAAGAACAACGCGGTCATGAACGACGTGGCCGCCAAGCTCAACGACCGCGAAATCAAGGCGGTCTCCGACTACATTGCCGGCCTGCGCTGACCGCAGGAGCCCCAGCCCGGTGGCGCGGGCCGTTTTGTTGAACTAACCGCCAATAAACAACCCCAACAAGGCGGGCACCTCGGCAGAGGGCCCGCCTTTTTTGTTTCCCACGGATTCCACCATGTCAGTCTCCACCCAAGGGCTTCGCGTCAGGTCAGGCTCCCACGCCCTGCGGTCGATGGTGGAAGTGCTGTCGTCGATGCGGTTCTCGATCTCGCTGCTGACCATCATCTGCATCGCCTCGGTCATCGGCACCATCCTCAAGCAGCACGAGCCCCTGGGCAACTACGTCAACCAGTTCGGGCCGTTCTGGGCCCAGGTGTTCATGGCGGCCCGTCTCAATGCGGTGTACAGCGCCTGGTGGTTTTTGCTGATCCTCGCGTTCCTGGTGGCCAGCACCTCGCTGTGCATCGCGCGCAACACGCCCAAGATCCTGACCGACCTCAAGGTCTACAAGGAGAACATGCGTGAGCAGAGCCTGCAGGCGTTTCACCACCGGGCCGAGGCGGCGCTGGCCGAAGCCCCCGAAGCCGCCGCCCGACGCATCGGCGCGACCCTGGCCAGTGGCGGCTGGAAAGTGCGCCTGCAGCAGCGCGAACGGGGCTGGATGGTGGCGGCCAAGGCCGGCGCCGCCAACAAGCTGGGCTACATCGCGGCGCACAGCGCCATCGTGCTGGTCTGCCTGGGCGGCCTGCTGGACGGCGACCTGATCGTGCGCGCGCAGATGCTGTTCAACGGCAAGACGCCGTACACCGGCGGGGGCCTGATTTCGGATGTGAAGCCTGAGCACCGCCTGTCCGACCGCAACCCGACCTTTCGCGGCAACCTGCTGGTGGCCGAGGGCACGCAGTCGAGCACGGCCATCCTCAACCAGTCCGACGGCGTGCTGCTGCAGGAGCTGCCGTTCGCGATCGAGCTCAAGAAATTCATCGTCGAGCACTACTCGACCGGCATGCCCAAGCTGTTTGCCAGCGAGATCGTGATCCACGACAAGGCCACCGGCGAGCAGATCCCGGCGCGCGTGGAGGTCAACCACCCCGCGAGCTACCGCGGGGTCGAGATCTACCAGTCCAGCTTTGACGATGGCGGTTCCGCCGTCACGCTCAGGGCCGTGCCCATGAATGGCGTGAGCAAGCCGTTCGAGATTCAGGGCACCATTGGCGGCGCGTCGCAGCTCACCAAGGGCCAGGGCGACGGGGCTGAAAAACTGAGCCTGGAGTACACGGCGCTGCGGGTGATCAATGTCGAGAACTTCTCGGGCAATGGCACCGGGGGCGTGGATGTGCGCAAGGTCGACCTGCGCGAATCCATCGATTCGCGCATGGGCGCCGCCAACAAGACCGCCACCAGGAAGGAACTGCGCAACGTGGGGCCGAGCATCACCTACAAGCTGCGCGACGCCGCCGGGCAGGCCCGCGAATTCCACAATTACATGCTGCCGGTGGACATGGGCGATGGCGTGCCGCTGTACCTCATGGGCATGCGTGACACACCGGCAGAGCCGTTCCGCTACCTGCGCATTCCCGCGGATGACCAGGGCGGGCTCGACGGCTTCCTGCGCCTGCGCCAGGCCCTGCAGGACCCGGCCTCGCGTGAACTGGCCGTGAAACGCTACGCCGCGCAGGCGACGGACCCGGCGCGGCCCGAGCTGGCGCTGCAACTGGCGGCGTCGGCCTCGCGTGCGCTGTCGCTGTTTGCCGGGGCCGAGCCGGGCAAGGGCGGCTCCACGCTCGGTGGCCTGCAGGCCGTGTCGGATTTCCTGGAGGCCAATGTGCCCGAGGCAGAACGCGCCCGCGCCGGAGACGTGCTGGTGCGTATCCTGACCGGCGTGCTGTATGAGCTGACCCAGCTGTCACGCGAACGCGCGGGCCTCAAGCCGCTGGTGCCCAGCGAACACACCCAGGGTTTCATGAGCCAGGCGGTGCTCGCGCTGTCGGATGTGCCGCTGTACCCCGCGCCCATGGCTTTCGAGCTCAAGGACTTCACCCAGGTGCAGGCCAGCGTGTTCCAGGTGGCGCGAGCCCCTGGCCACTACATTGTCTATCTGGGCTGCGCCTTGCTGATCCTGGGCGTTTTTGCCATGCTGTATGTCCGCGAGCGCCGGATCTGGGTCTGGATCACCGGCGGGGCCGACAGCGCGCAGGCCACGATGGCCCTGTCCAGCAACCGCAAGACCATGGACACTGACAAGGAATTCGAGATGCTCAAGACCAAACTGATCGGGGTGCAGCCATGAACACAGCCACCATCACGCTGCACGAAGGATTTTTCTCGCGCCGCACTCTGGCCGACTGGCTGTTCGCGGCCCTGGTGGCCGCTGGCGGGCTGTTCGCGTTTTCGCGTTATGCGGGCTTCATGGATGTCTACGAAAAAGGCATCTTGCTGGCGGCCGTGCCGGCCACCGTCTGGATCGGCTGGTTCTGGCGGCCGCTGCGGGTGCTCATGGTGGTGGTGGCCGCGTTCGCGCTGATGGCCGTGGCCGCCTACCAGGGCAGCCTGGCGCGCGCCGAGCAGGTGTTCTGGCTCAAGTACTTTTTGTCCAGCCAGTCGGCCATCCTGTGGATGAGCGTGCTGTTCTTCATGAGCACGGCGTTCTACTGGATCGGCATGTTCGCGCGCGGGCAGAGCGCGACCATGGAACTGATCGGCTCGCGCCTGGCCTGGGTGGCCATCGGCATGGCGCTGATCGGGACCCTGGTGCGCTGGTATGAGAGCTACCTGATCGGCTCGGACGTGGGCCACATCCCGGTGAGCAACCTCTATGAGGTGTTCGTGCTGTTCTCGTGGCTCACAGCCGCGTTCTACCTCTACTTTGAAGACCAGTACAAGACCCGTGCGCTGGGCGCCTTCGTGATGCTGGTGGTCAGCGCGGCGGTGGGTTTCCTGCTCTGGTACACCGTGGTGCGCGGGGCCCATGAAATCCAGCCGCTGGTGCCGGCGCTCAAGAGCTGGTGGATGAAGCTGCATGTGCCGGCCAACTTCATTGGCTACGGCACGTTCTCGCTGTCGGCCATGGTGGCCTTTGCCTACCTGATCAAGCAGCAGGCCACCGAGACGCGCTGGCACAAGCTCACGCCGATCTGGCTGCTGGGCATGGCGCTGTGCTTTGTGCCCATTGCCTTCCGCCAACGCGGGGTGGCCGAGGCCGGCGGCAGCTACTGGGTGGGCTACGCGCTGATCTCCGCGCTGATTGCGGCGGGCATCCTGCTGGCCCGCAAGCGCATCGCCGGGCGCCTGCCGCCGCTGGAGGTGCTGGACGACGTGATGTACAAGTCCATCGCCGTGGGCTTTGCCTTCTTCACCATTGCCACGGTGCTGGGCGCCCTGTGGGCCGCCGAGGCCTGGGGCGGCTACTGGAGCTGGGACCCCAAGGAGACCTGGGCGCTGATTGTCTGGCTCAACTACGCGGCCTGGCTGCACATGCGGCTCATGAAGGGCCTGCGTGGCGCGGTGTCGGCCTGGTGGGCGCTGGGGGGCCTGGCGGTGACTACTTTTGCCTTCCTGGGCGTGAACATGTTCCTCTCGGGCCTGCACAGCTACGGAACTTTGTGACGCGCCGCGGGCCAGACCAGGACGGGCGCTGCCCGGCTGCTCTGGCCTTGACTGTGCAGGGGGTGAAATCCTTGTAACCTTGTAAGAAGGGGACGCCGAAGCCAGACCTAGCTTCAGACCCTTTTGAAAGATACAAGGACTTCACCATGTCGAACCGTTCCAGCCGCCAGGGTTTCATTCACCCCTATGCCAGCGAAATCACCCCGCGCCAGGTCTATGAAGGCCGGCGTGACCTGATGAAGCTCATGGCCACCGGCGTGGCCGGGGCGGCACTGGCCTCCTGGGCCGGCCGCGAGGCGCTGGCGCAGGTGCCGCGGCCCGGCAAGCTGGCGGCCCTGCCGGGCGGCAAGACGGCGGTGGCCGGTGGCGTGACCATGGAAAAGGTCACCGACTACCAGGACGCCAGCACCTACAACAACTACTACGAGTTCGGCACCGACAAGGCCGACCCCGCCCGCAATGCGCACACCCTCAAGACCTCGCCCTGGACGGTGGAAGTCGAGGGCCTGGTCAAGAAGCCGGCCAAATACAACCTCGAGGACCTGATCAAGCTCAGTGCCCAGGAAGAGCGCATCTACCGCCTGCGCTGCGTCGAGGGCTGGTCCATGGTGATTCCGTGGGTGGGCTATTCGCTGAGCGAACTCATCAAGAAGGTGGAGCCGCTGGGCAATGCGAAGTACGTGGAGTTCATCACCCTGGCCGACCCCAAGACCATGCCGTTCGTGGGCTCGCGCGTGCTTGACTGGCCCTATGTGGAAGGCCTGCGCATGGACGAGGCGATGAACCCGCTCACGCTGCTGACCTTCGGCATGTATGGCGAGGTGCTGCCCAACCAGAACGGCGCGCCGGTGCGGCTGGTGGTGCCCTGGAAGTACGGCTTCAAGAGCGGCAAGAGCCTGGTGAAGATCCGCTTCACCGAAAAGGAGCCGCGCACCGCCTGGAACAAGGCCGCCGCGCAGGAATACGGCTTTTATTCCAACGTCAACCCGAATGTGGACCACCCGCGCTGGAGCCAGGCGACCGAACGCCGCATCGGCGAGGACGGCCTGTTCGCCAAGAAGCGCAAGACGCTGATGTTCAACGGCTACGAGCCGCAGGTGGGCCAGATGTACGCCGGCATGGACCTCAAGAAGTTCTTCTGATGGACACGGCCGCCAAAATGCCCCGGCGCGCCGCTGCCGTCGGTCCGCTGCTGCTGCATCCCGCGGCCAAGCCGCTGGTGTTTGTGGCGGCCCTCCTGCCTTTTGCCTGGCTGGTGTACGGTGCGTTTGCCGATGCCCTGGGGGCCAACCCCGCCGAGTACCTGATCCGTTCCACCGGCGACTGGACCCTGCGCTTTTTGTGCATCACGCTGGCGGTGACCCCGGTGCGCACGCTGGCCGGCCTGCCGGCGCTCGCGCGCTTTCGCCGCATGCTGGGCCTGTTCACCTATTTTTATGTGGTGCTGCACCTGCTGAGCTACAGCTGGTTCGACATGGGCTTTGTCGTGGCCGACATCGCGAAGGACATCGTCAAGCGGCCGTTCATCCTGGTGGGCTTTGCCGGGTTCGTGCTGCTCACTCCGCTGGCGGCCACGTCGTTCAACCGCGCCATCAAGGCGCTGGGCGCCCGGCGCTGGCAACTGCTGCACAAGCTGGTCTATGTGATTGCCGGGCTTGGCATCCTGCATTTTTTCTGGATGCGGGCAGGCAAGAACAACTTTGCAGAAGTGGCGGTCTACGCCGCCATCCTGGGGACGCTGCTGGGCTGGCGCCTGGTGCAGTTTCTGAAGAAAAAGAGGCTGTAGTCCAGGCCAGCCGGCCACTGCGTGCTATATAAAACGTAGCAAGTCAGCGCACCAGATGCTCGGCGCGCATCTGGTCCGCGGCGGTTTCGCGTTCCCGGATCAGGTGTGCGCGGGCGCCATCCACCAGCACTTCTGCCGCGCGCCCCCGGGTGTTGTAGTTGCTGGCCATGCTCATGCAATAGGCGCCGGCCGACAGCACGGCCAGCAGGTCGCCGGGCTGCACGGCCAGCTCCCGGTCGCGGCCAATCCAGTCGCCGCTCTCGCACACCGGGCCCACCACGTCGTAGGTGCCGCTGGGGCCCTCGCGCCGCGCCACGGGCACGATGGCATGGAAGGCCTGGTACATTGCGGGCCGCGGCAGGTCGTTCATGGCCGCGTCGATGATGCAGAAGTTCTTCTGCTCGCCGGGCTTGAGGTAAAGCACTTCGGTCAGGCAGACGCCGGCATTGCCCACCAGCGAGCGGCCGGGCTCGATCATGAACTCGCGGTCACCGAAACCACGTGCATCCAGCTTGTCGAAAAGCCGGCGCCACAGCGCGTCGGCGGCCGGCGGCTGGTCGCCGTTGTAGTTGATGCCCAGGCCGCCGCCAAAGTCGATGTGCTGCAGCGTGATGCCGGCCGCTTCGACCGATTCAACGAGGTCAAGCACGCGGTCCATGGCGTCGAGGTAGGGCGTCTCGTCGGTGATCTGCGAGCCGATGTGGCAGTCGATGCCCACCACCTTCAGGCCAGGCAAGGCCGCGGCGCGCCGGTAGGTTTCAAGCGCGCGCTCGTGGGCCACGCCGAACTTGTTGCCTTTCAGGCCCGTGGAGATGTAAGGATGGGTCTTGGGGTCCACGTTCGGGTTCACGCGGATGCTGACCGGGGCTGTGGCGCCCGCGGCCTGGGCCACCTCGTTGAGCACCTCGAGCTCGGCTTCGCTCTCGACATTGAAGCAGCCGATGCCGGCCTGCAGCGCCTGGCGCATTTCAGCCCGCGTCTTGCCCACGCCCGAAAAAATCACCTTGGCAGGGTCGCCGCCCGCGGCCAGCACGCGCTGCAGTTCGCCCCCCGAGACGATGTCAAAGCCGCAGCCGGCCTGGGCGAACACCTGCAGCACGCCCAGCGATGAATTGGCCTTCATGGCGTAGCAGATGCGGGCCTTGCGGCCGGCAAAGCCGCGCTGGTAGGCCGCCAGGGCTTCGAGCATGGCGGCCCTGGAGTACACGAACAGCGGCGTGCCGTGGGCCTGCGCGAGCTCATGCAGGCTGGTTTGCTCAATGCGCAGGTCGTTGCCATGGAAGGCAAGGTGAGGGTGGCCGGGGAGCAGGGAATCGTTCATGGCAGTCTGGGGAATCGGGAAATCTTAGGCGGGCGAGGCGGGTGAGGCCATGGGCAATTCAAGGTCGTGCGCCGGGAGCGCGATGGATTTGACGGTGGCAGCGGGCCGTGGCGGACAGAATGCCGGCGCTCAGCGCGACGGGGTGCTGGCCGGGGCCGCGGGTGCCGGGGCCGCGTCCCGCGAGCCTGGCGCAAGCGTCTCGGGCAGGGTCGCGCGGCGGGCGGCCGCCGGATCGGTGGGCAGGTACAGCGGACCCTTCTGGCCACAGGCGCCCAGGACAACCGTGCTCGCGGCAAGGGCAAACGGCAGGGCCCGGGTGGCGGTGCTGACTAGAATCCGGGAGAGTTTCAACATGGCGAAATTGTAATGACCGATCCCGAGTTCATGGACCGCGCCGAGGCGCTGCTGCGGCACATCGAATCGGCCTGCGACCGCATCAATGACCAGACCGATGCCGACATTGACAACCAGCGGGTCGGCGGCATGGTCACGCTGACGTTTCCCAACGGCAGCCAGATCATCGTCAACCTGCAAAAGCCCTTGCATGAAGTCTGGATGGCCGCGCGGGCCGGCGGCTTCCACTACAAATTCGACGGCCGGTCCTGGATGGACACCAAGGGCCAGGGTGAGTTCCTGGCCCATCTGTCGCGCTACGCGAGCGAGCAGGGGGCCCAGCGCCTGGACTTCAGTTCCTGAACAGGTCCAGGATGCTCTTTTTCTCGTCCGCTGGCGGCAGCGCAAGCTTGGGCGGCTGGCTCCCGTCGGGCCCGATCAGGCTTTTGTCTTCCAGGCCCAGGCTGCTGACGCCCGAACCGCGCGCGTATTCGTCGTAGTACCACTCGCCGCCCACATTGATCACGCCTTCGGGCGCTGAAGGTTCGGTCACCGGAACGCCCTTGAGCGCCGTTTCCATGTAGGTGATCCAGACCGGCAGGCTGAGGCGCCCCCCGGTTTCGCTCTCGCCCAGCGACCTGGGCGTGTCATAGCCCATCCAGACAATGGCCGTGAGCGTGGGCTGGAAGCCGGCGAACCAGTTGTCGATGGCGTCATTGGTGGTGCCGGTCTTGCCATACAGGTCCGTCCGCTTGAGCGTGGCCTGGGCGCGCGCCGCGGTGCCCGAGCGCGCCACTTCCTGCAGCAGCCGGTCCATGATGAAGGCGTTGCGCGCGTCGATGGCCCGCACCGACTCGTTGAGCAGGGGGGGCTGGCTGTCGACCAGGATCTTGCCCTTCTGGTCGACGATCCGGGTGATCAGCCACGGGTTGACGCGGTAGCCGCCATTGGCGAAGACCGAATAGGCGGTGGCCATCTGCATCGGGGTCACGGACCCCGCGCCCAGCGCCATGGTCAGGTAGGCCGGGTGGCGCTCGGCCTCGAAGCCAAAGCGCGTGATCCAGTCCTGGGCGTATTGCGCGCCCACGGACTGCAGGATGCGGATGGACACCATGTTCTTGGACTTGGCCAGCGCGGCATGCAGCGCCATGGGGCCCTCGAACTTGCCGTCGTAGTTCTTGGGTTCCCAGGGCTGGCCGCCGGTCACGCCGGCATCGAAGAACAGCGGCGCATCGTTGACGATGGTGGACGGCGTGAAGCCTTTTTCCAGCGCCGATGAATAGATGAAGGGCTTGAAACTCGAACCTGGCTGGCGCCAGGCCTGGGTGACGTGGTTGAACTTGTTCTTGTTGAAATCAAACCCGCCCACCAGCGCGCGGATCGCGCCATCACGCGGGTCCATCGAGACGAAGGCGCCCTCGACCTCGGGCAGCTGGGTGATTTCCCAGGTGTTCTTGGGCGTCTTCACGACGCGGATCACGGCGCCCCGGCGGATCTTGATCTTGGGCGGTGCCTTGTCGGACAGGCCGGACTGCGCAGGCCGCAGGCCCTCGCCGGTGATCTCGACCGTTTCGTCGTTCTGGCGCACCGCGATGATTTTCTTGGGGCTGGCTTCCAGCACCACGGCAGACATCACGTCGCCGTTGTCGGGGTGGTCGTTCAGGGCATCATCGATCGCGTCATCCAGTTCCTTGGCGCCGGCGGGCAGCTCCACGAACTTCTCGGGGCCACGGTAGATCTGGCGCCGCTCGTAGTCCATGATCCCCTTGCGCAGGGCTTTGTACGCCACGTCCTGGTCCACGGCCTTGAGCGTGGTGTAGACATTCAGGCCGCGCGTGTAGGTCTCGTCACCGTACTGGGCGTGCACCAGTTGCCGCACGGTTTCGGCCACAAACTCCGCGTGGATGCGCGCGTTGTCGGGCCCGGACCGCACATGCAGATCCTCCTTGCGGGCCGCCTCGGCCTGCGCAGCCGTGATGAAGCCGTTTTCCTCCATGCGGCTGATGATGTAGAGCTGGCGGACCCGGGCGCGCTTGGGGTTGGAGATCGGGTTGTTGCCCGAAGGGGACTTGGGCAGGCCGGCCAGCATCGCGGCCTCAGCCACGCTGATGTCCTTGAGCGGTTTGCCGAAGTAGGCTTCGCAGGCCGCGGCGAAGCCGTAGGCCCGGTTGCCCAGGAAAATCTGGTTCATGTAGATTTCAAGAATCTGGTCCTTCGAAAGAAGGTGCTCCAGCTTGAAAGTCAGCAGGATCTCGTAGATCTTGCGGGTGTAGGTCTTTTCCGAGGACAGGTAAACATTGCGGGCGACCTGCATGGTGATGGTCGAAGCGCCCTGGCTCTTGAAGCGCCCCATGTTGGCCAGCCCGGCGCGGATGACGCCTAGGTAGTCCACCCCGCCATGGGAATAGAAGCGCGCGTCTTCAATGGCCAGGACGGCATCCTTCATCACTTTGGGAATCTCGGCGATGGGAGTCAGGTTGCGGCGCTCCTCGCCGAATTCACCCAGCAAGACGCCATCGGACGTGAAGACGCGCAGCGGCAGCTTGGGGCGGTAGTCGGACAGGTCGGAGATGTCCGGCAGGTTGGGATAGGCAACCGCCAGGGCTACGGCCACCAGCAACATCAGTGACAACGCCCCCGCCAGTGCCGTCGCCGACACCCAGAAACCAATGCGGATCAGCCAGCCCAGCCACAATGGACGTTTTGCTCGGGATGCGCGCGACTCGCCGGGCTCGGCAGATGGTGTGGTGTTAGGCATGAAAACTCGCGTAAGGTCCCGTTGGCATTATAAAAACCGGCACCTGTGCCGCCTGCAACCCGGGATTTTGCTGCCGGGAAAGCGCTCCGCCAAGGCGATCACCCGGGGCGCCAAGCTGCTCAGTATGCCAGTACCGAACGTCAGTTTTTGGCAACGCTCGAAAGCAGTCAAAACGGAAAAAACCTTTGCCGGACAAGGAGCTTACTGCTAGCATTCAAGTGAATTCTTAAGTTTGTTACACCTGTTGCCGGGTGGATTTCAGGGGACTGTCTTGATCTCTTTGGGGTCTTTGTTTAGCCGTCAACCCGCGCCGCTGCTGGGTTTGGACATCAGTTCGTCCAGCGTCAAGCTGGTGGAACTGGGTCGCGACAAGGGTGGCAACCTGGTGCTGGAGTGTTGCGCGATCGAGCCACTGGAGCGTGGCTGGATCACCGACGGCAATGTCGAGAAATTCGACGAGGTCGCCGAGGCCATGCGCCGGGTGGTCAAGAAAAGCGGCACGCGCACGCGCAATGTCGCGATGGCGCTGCCTCCGTCCGCGGTCATCACCAAGAAGATCATCCTGCCAGGCGGCCTGACGGACCAGGAATTGGAAATCCAGGTCGAAACCGAAGCCAACCAGTACATCCCGTTTTCCCTGGACGAAGTGAGCCTGGACTTCTGTGTGGTGGGGCCCAGTGCAACGTCGGCCGGTGACGTGGAAGTTTTGATCGCCGCCTCGCGCAAGGAAAAGGTCCAGGATCGCCAGGGTCTCGCGGAGGCCGCGGGCCTGAAGCCGGTGATCGTCGATGTGGAATCCTATTCATCGCGGCTGGCGGCGGGCCGGCTGATCGAGAATCTGCCGAACAAGGGCGTGGACACCATGGTCGCCCTGTTTGAAGTCGGTGCCTTCACCACCAGCATGCAGGTGATCTCGAACGACGAGGTGCTCTATGACCGTGATCAGGCATTCGGTGGCGCGCAACTGACCCAGTTGATCGTTCGCCAGTATGGATTCTCGGCCGAGGAAGCCGAGACCAAGAAGCGCAATGGCGATCTGCCCGAGGACTATGAATCCGGCGTGCTCAAGCCGTTTGTGGAAAGCCTGGCCCAGGAAGTGGGGCGGGCGCTCCAGTTCTTCTTTACCAGCACGCCGCACAACAAGGTCGATTACATCCTCCTGGCTGGCGGGTCGGCTGCTTTGCCCGGGCTGACCGACGCCGTGACCCAGCAGACGTCGTTTGCCTGCACCCTCGCGGATCCGTTTGAAGGCATGCAGATTGGCGCGAACGTGCGCGAGAAAAAGATGCGGCGAGAGGCGCCGTCCTACCTGACCTCCTGCGGCCTCGCGATGCGGAGGTTTGTCCTGTGATTCTCATCAACCTGCTCCCGCACCGCGAGGAGGCAAGAAAGCGCAAGCGGGAAGCCTTCTACGCCGCGCTTGGCGCTTCGGCGCTTGTTGGCGGCGTCATCGCAGGGGCCATCTTCCTCTGGTACCAAGCCCAGATTTCGACTCAGCAGGGGAAAAACCTGGTGTTGCAGAACGAGATCAAGCGGATGGAGGCGCAGATCAAGGACATCGCCAATCTTCAGGGTGAGATTGCCGCGCTGCGAGCCCGCCAGCAGGCGGTGGAGGACTTGCAAGCCGACCGCAACCTGCCCGTGCACCTGCTGAACGAATTGACCCGGCAACTGCCCGATGGTGTGTACATCACCAGCATGCGCCAGGAGAACCAAGCGGTTCTGATCCAGGGCGTTGCACAGTCCAATGAGCGCGTGTCCGAACTTCTGCGCAATCTGTCCAACAACAGCGACTGGCTCGCGCGGCCTGAACTGGTGGAAATTGTGGCTTCATCAATCGCCCTGGGACAGCGGGATCAGCGCAGGGTGTCGAACTTCAACATCCGCGTCAAGCTGGTGCGCGCGAGTGAGGTGAAACGGGCGGCTGAGGCAGCGAGCGGCGCTGTTTCCCCGTCGGCTTCGTCCGGAACAAAGGGCTGACCCGATGGCGACAAAGAAGCTTCCCAATGTCGATTTCGCTGCCTTGCAGGAGCGAATCCAATCGCAGTTTCGCGGCCTGGATCCCAATGACCCGTCATCGTGGCCTGCTTTCCCGCGGTATGCGCTTTGCCTTGTCCTGATGGCTGCGATCGTGGTGGCCCTCTGGTTTGTCTGGCTCAATGGATCCGATGCGGAGCTCGAGAGCGAGCGCGGCAAGGAAACGCAGTTGCGCGAGGACTACAAGAAGAAGCTCACGCAGGCGGTCAACCTGGATGCCTTGAAGAAGCAAAGGGAGCAGGTGCAGCAGTACGTCACCCAACTCGAAAAGCAATTGCCGAGCAAGGCTGAAATGGACGCTCTGCTGTCTGACATCAACCAGGCGGGCTTGGGTCGAAGCCTGCAGTTTGAGCTGTTTCGGCCAGGGCAAGTCAGTGTCAAGGAGTATTACGCGGAATTGCCCATTTCCATCCGCGTTGTTGGTCGTTACCACGACGTGGGTTCTTTTGCCTCCGATATCGCGAATCTTTCCCGGATTGTGACCCTGAACAACCTGACGATTGCTCCGAGTCGCGATGGAAACCTGACGATGGATGCAATTGCGAAGACGTTCCGCTATCTCGACTCGGACGAGGTTGCCGCACAGCGCAAATCCGCTGGGCCCAAGGGAGCGAAGAAATGAGGGCGCGCGTCTTTCTGGCTGCGAGCGTTGTCATCGCGCTGCATGGTTGCGGGTCCTCGGGCGAGGATGAGTTGCAGCAATGGATGAACGAGCAGCGCAGCCAGACCAAACCCAAAGTCCAGCCGATTCCCGAGCCAAAAAAATTCACGCCGCAGGCCTACAACGGGGAGGCCCTGACGGATCCCTTCAGCAGTCTGAAGTTGACCCAGGCGCTCAAGCGGGAATCGTCGCAGGTGACGTCCAACGCCGGGTTGATTGCTCCGGAACTGGCGCGCCGCAAAGAAGCGCTGGAAGCCTATCCGCTCGACACCATGGCCATGGTTGGCAGCATCGTCAAGGGTGGGCAACCGGTGGCCCTGGTTCAGGTGGACAAGCTGCTGTATCAGGTCCGGACAGGGAATTACTTGGGACAAAACTATGGCCGGGTCATGAAAATTACAGAGACTGAGCTGACTTTGCGTGAAATTGTGCAGGATGCGGCAGGCGAATGGATAGAGCGTCCAGCCACGTTGCAACTGCTGGAGAGGTCAAAATGAAAAATCGAAACGGAATGTTGTGGTGGTGGGTGCGCAAGGGATTGGCAATGTTGTCGATTGCCATGCTGCCGCTCGCTGCTTGGTCGCAGAATTCTGTGGAGGCCGTTACCGGGTCGATTCAGGGGGGCTCCGAGGTTGTCAGGATCGATTTTTCGAAGCCACTTGCGGCCATTCCCGCCGGGTTTGCGATTCAGGCGCCTGCCCGCATCGCCCTGGACTTTCCGGGCATCTCCAATGGGCTGGGGCGGTCGACGGTAGACATCAATCAGGGAAACCTGAAATCAATCAATGTGGTTCAAGCCGGAGAGCGTACCCGCCTGGTGCTGAACCTCAAGGCTTCGACGGCCTACAAGGCCCAGATTCAGGGTAAATCACTGCTGGTTCTTCTGGACCCCGTGCCAGTGGCCTCCACGACGCCTGCCAATGGGGTGGCTTTTGCCGCCAGCGGAACTGGCGAGATCCTGCCGCTTCGTGATCTTGATTTCCGGCGCGGCCCGGACAGCTCCGGCCGCGTGATTGTGGATCTTCTCAACAATCAGGTTGGAGTGGATATTCGGCAGCAAGGCCAGACTCTGGTTGTCGAATTCCTCAAGTCCTCCCTTCCCGAAGGACTCAGGCGGCGTCTTGACGTGTCCGACTTTGGCACGCCGATTCAATCGGTGACGACGTTCCAGGTCGGCGACCGGGTGCGGATTGTGATTGAACCCAAGGGCGCTTGGGAACACAGCGCCTATCAAAGCGACAACCAGTTTGTTGTCGAAGTACGTCCTCAGAAAATTGACCCGACCAAGTTGACACAAGGACCCGGTTTCAGCGGCGAAAAAATCACGCTGAGCTTTCAGAGCATTGAAGTCCGTTCCCTGCTTCAGGTGATTGCGGACTTCACCAACTTCAATATCGTCACCTCGGATTCGGTGACTGGCGCCGTGACCCTTCGCCTGAAAGATGTGCCATGGGATCAGGCGCTGGACATCATTCTGCAGGCCAAGGGGCTGGGCATGCGAAAGACGGGCAACGTCCTGTGGATCGCACCCAAGGATGAAATCGCTGCCAAGGAGAAGCTGGATCTGGAGTCCAAGGCTGCCATCCAGAATCTGGAGCCCCTTCGCACGCAGGCTTACCAGTTGAACTACACCAAGGCCGCGGAAGTCGCCGCGCAATTGACTGCTGGTGGTTCGGGTAGCGCGGCGAGCGCACGGATTCTCAGCACGCGGGGCAGCGTGATTGCCGAGCCCAGAACCAACCAGCTCTTTGTGACAGACATCGGAAGCAAATTGGAGCAGGTGCAGCAGCTGATTGCAAAGCTTGACGTGGCAGTTCGCCAGGTGCTGATTGAAGCCAGAATTGTTGAGGCTTCCGATACCTTTGGAAAATCTCTAGGCGTACGGCTGGGAGGCAGTGATTTGAGGGGAATCCGGGGTGGTGATTCCGGTTATTCCGTTGGCGGCGGCAACAGAATAGCGCTGGGGGGCACGTATGACGCCGTTTCTGGAACGACAGGGGAGTCGTCAGCAACGTTGAACACGGTGAACACAAACTTTGTCAATTTGCCGGCAGTGGGTCAAGGTGGCTACAACGCAGCCAGTTTTGCAATCTCGCTCTTCAGTTCTGCTGCAAACCGATTCCTGAATCTTGAACTGTCGGCTCTAGAGGCGGACGGACGGGGAAAACTTGTTTCAAGCCCTCGAATCGTTACGGCGGACCAAACCAAAGCCATGATCGAACAGGGCACGGAGTTTCCCTATCAGCAGGCGACGTCAAGCGGCGCCACCGCCGTGGCTTTCAGGCGCGCCACGTTGAAACTCGAAGTGACGCCGCAAATCACGCCCGAAGGCAATATCATTCTCGACCTCGACATCAACAAGGACAGCCGCGGCGAGACCACGGCGGCCGGGATCGCGATCAACACCAAGCACATCAAGACACAGGTGCTTGTGGAGAACGGCGGTACTGTCGTCATCGGCGGCATTTTTGAGTTGAACGAGACAGAAAATGAGGCCAAGGTGCCGGTTCTGGGTGACCTCCCGGCCATTGGCAACCTGTTCAAGAGCAAGCAACGCTCCTCCAGCAAGCAGGAGGTCCTGGTTTTCATCACTCCGAAGATGATTTCGGATCGGGCCGCAGCGCGTTGAGTGGGCGATTCGAAGGACGACGACAAGGGAATATAGAGGACTATCAGGCAATGAAGAATTCCATAAATTTTTGGGCCGGCGTGGCCTTGGCGTTGTCACTCGCTGCATGCGGCGGAGGAGGGGGCAGTGCAGGCACGAGCACCTCGGGCGGGGGAACAAGCACTGGTGGGACAGCGACAGCTGCGGTATCCGACTTTGCCCTTTTTAGTGACAAGACTACGATGTCCAATTCGGGGCTGGACTCGGCGAAACTCACGGTGGTTGCAGTTGATTCAAACCGCAATACCGTGCCGGATGCCTCGGTGCTGGTAACCGCTGATCAGAATAGTGTATTTACACCCACGGCGGGTTCAAAAACCGATGCCTCCGGTGTCTATGCCGGTGTTTTGACTATCGGAGGGGATAAGTCGGATCGGGACGTGACATTGGCCGTGACCATCAATGGAATTGTCAAAAAGACATCTGTTCGTGTGAGTGGCAGCAAACTTTCACTGTCGGCATCACCCAGCGCGCCCTCACCGGGGCAGGTGGGTACAGTCACTGCGGTCCTGGTGGATGCATCAAGCAATCCAATTCGTGGTGTGTCCGTCGCATTGGGAGGCAATGTTCCCTCTTTGCAAGGCAAGTCCATAGTGACCGGTGCCGATGGAGTCGCTGTTTCAACATTCACGGCCCCTACCAATGCAGGTGTATACACAATCAGCGCCCAAGGCGGTGGGGTCGGATCGGGTGACTACCAACTGCAGGTTTTTTCCACTTCCATTCCTCCGGCTGCCATACCTGCGGGGGCTTCCCCTTCCCTTGCGGCGTCGCCAAATGTTCTGGCGACCAATAGCCCTGGGTCCACAAGCAATCGGACGACGCTTCGGTTCTTGTTTCTTGATGCCAGCAACAGGCCTGTCCAAAACGTCCGTGTCAGGTTTGTGGATCTGACAACCGGGTTGCCGACCGTGGGCTCGTCGATTGTCAGTGGGGCATCGACTCTCTACACAGATGCCTCAGGAGCTGTCTCAACCCAGTACATTTCGGGACAAAATCCGAGTCCCACCAATGGCGTGCAGATCCGGGCATGCTATTCAGCGACAGATTTCGCCTCGCCTTCAGATTGTCCCGCGTCTACCAGTGCGTCTTTGACTGTGGCTGGTCAGGCTCTGGCTGTGTCGATCGGAGACGATAATCTGCTGATCAAGGGGCAGGGAACCTACATCAAGAAATTTGCGGTAACTGTTGCTGATTCGGCCGGCCGAGCCGTGGCTAATGCGCCTGTCGATATCTCCCTGGATTTGACCCACTATGGGAAGTCGCCTATCTGGGGCGCCGGTAGCCTGGCAACAGTTCCACTGAGCCCCCTGGCGTCCAGTTCCTTTACGCGGACAGGAACTGTGGCTGGCGAAGAAGTCTCTGTGACCTTCAATTGGTGCCCAAATGAGGATACCAATCGCAATGGCATTGCCGATTTCGGCGAAAACGTCGATGGCAGCACGGATTCGAACGGGCAGCCCACGCTGGAGCCCCGACGAAGCGATATGGTCATCAGCTACGAAACGCCCGCTGTGACCAGCACTGACGCCAGTGGGGTATTGGTGATCAAGGTGGAGTATTCGCAACGATTTGGTGGTTGGATCGCGTATAAGGTACGAGTTACCGCCAACGTCGCGGGTTCGCAGGGTCTGGCGGAACGAACATTTGTCACCGATGTGCTTCAGGGCGATGTTTCCAACGGCTCATTCCTGACCCCCGCCTACGGTAGCAACAACTGCACCACGCCCAATTGATCTGTTCTAAGTGGATCGGGCTCCCATTGTCCTGATTGGACTGCCAGGATCGGGGAAAACCACGGTGGGGCGCCAGCTGTCCAGGCGGCTGGCGCTTTCCTTTCATGATTCCGACCACCTCATCGAGGAGCGGATCGGATGCTCCATACGCAGCTACTTCGACCAGCATGGCGAGGATGCCTTCCGGGACATTGAAGAGGCAGTGATCGCGGAAATGATGACCCAGGCTGGCGCCGTGCTGTCCACCGGCGGTGGTGCCGTTCTGAGGGCTCCCAACCGGGCGGCCATGCGGCAGGGCCATGTTGTCTATCTTCGGGCGTCGCCTGAGGAATTGCACCGGCGGCTTCGCCATGATGTGAACCGCCCGCTGCTGCAGGTCGCGGATCCGCTGGGCCGCATGCGTGAACTCTATTCCGCGCGCGACCCGCTGTACTGTGAGACCGCGCATTTCCGGATAGACACCGGAAGAACCTCCCTGCAAACGCTGGTCAACAAGGTGGTCATGCAACTGGAGCTCGCCGGCGTCGTGCCCGCAGGTTGACCGAACTCTCCGGGGGGAAGAGGCAGTTTCTCCATTGCCTCTAAACTCCGGGGATGTCCGTCGTTCTCTCCCCCTCCGATACCGTCCATCAGGTTTCCATCGATCTCCTTGATCGCAGCTATGCCATCACGATCGGCGAGGGCCTGCTGGGGGCGCCGTCTGTCTGGGCGGACCTGCCTCATTCCACGCATGCGCTGATCGTCAGCAACACCACGGTCGCGCCGCTGTATGCCGCGCAGTTGCGGGGCGCGATTGCCAACCGGCATGAACACGTGCATCTCGTATCGCTGCCCGATGGCGAGGAACACAAGCACTGGCAGACGCTGAACCTGATTTTTGATGCGCTGCTCAGCCATGGCTGCGACCGCAAGACCGTGATTTACGCGCTGGGGGGTGGCGTGGTGGGTGACATGAGCGGCTTCGCCGCCGCCTGCTACATGCGCGGCGTGCCATTTGTGCAGGTGCCGACCACATTGCTGGCCCAGGTGGACTCTTCCGTGGGTGGCAAGACGGCCATCAACCACCCGCTGGGCAAGAACATGATCGGGGCCTTCTACCAGCCGCTGGCGGTGGTGTGCGACCTGAACACGCTCGCGACGCTGCCCGCGCGCGAGATCAGCGCGGGTCTGGCCGAAGTCATCAAATACGGCCCGATTGCCGACATGGCATTTTTTGACTGGATGGAAGCCAATCTCCACCGATTGCTGGCGCGGGATGTGGGCGCGCTGGCGCATGCGGTCAAGCGCAGCTGCGAAATCAAGGCCGCCGTCGTGGGGCAGGATGAGCGCGAAAGCGGCCTGCGCGCCATCCTGAACTTCGGCCATACCTTCGGGCATGCGATCGAGGCCGGCCTGGGCTACGGCCAGTGGCTGCACGGCGAAGCCGTCGGTTGCGGGATGGTCATGGCGGCACATCTCTCCCAGCGTCTCGGCGGGGTCGATCAGGCTTTTGTTGAGCGGCTCACCCGTCTTGTGAGCGACGCAGGCCTTCCCGTGCGCGGCCCGCGACTGGGCGCCGGGCGCTACCTGGAGCTCATGAGGGTTGACAAGAAAGCCGAAGCTGGCGAGATCAAATTCGTGGTGATCGAGACGCCGGGCCGCGCCGTGGTGCGCAGCGCACCGGATGCGCTGGTGACCGCGGTTCTGGACGAGTGCTGCGGTTAGAGCGCTCCTCAATTGATAGCGTTAGATGACCGTCTGGCAAGGACTACAGGCCTGTTTGGTTCATGAATGTTCCCTGCGCCCCCTATGCCAGTGACCCGTCGCGCTCGCGCGGGCGCCGGCATGTCGAACCGCCGGCGCCCACACGCACCGCATTCCAGCGCGATCGCGACCGGATCGTGCATTCGACCGCATTCCGGCGGCTGGTCTACAAGACCCAGGTGTTCCTCAACCATGAGGGAGACCTGTTCCGCACGCGGATGACGCATTCGCTGGAGGTGGCGCAGCTCGGCCGCTCCATCGCCAGGGCCCTGCGACTCAATGAGGACCTGGTGGAGGCCATTGCGTTGGCGCATGACCTCGGGCACACGCCTTTCGGCCATGCCGGGCAGGATGCGCTGAATGCCTGCATGGCGGACCACGGGGGCTTCGAGCACAACCTGCAGAGCTTGCGGGTGGTTGACACGCTCGAGGAGCGCTATCCCCGTTTTGACGGCCTCAATCTCTCTTACGAAACCCGCGAAGGCATTCTCAAGCACTGCTCCCGCTCCAATGCGCAGAAGCTGGAGGCGCGGGAGCCGGGCGGCGTAGGCCGGCGCTTCCTGGACCGGTCCCAGCCCAGCCTGGAGGCCCAGCTGTGCAACCTCGCGGATGAGATCGCCTACAACGCCCACGACATCGACGATGGTGTCCGCTCTGGCCTCATCAGCATCGAACAGCTGTCCGGCATGGCGCTGTTTGACGAATACCGGCGGGAGGTGCTTTCCGCGCATCCCGAGCTGCAGGGCAGGCGCCTGTTGTATGAGGTGATCCGGCGCCTGCTCAGTGCCCAGGTCTACGACGTGATTCGCAGCACCCAGGCGGCAATAGACCTCGCCGGCCCGCTGACGGCCGACGATGTGCGCCAGCTCCCCGCACTGGTGCGGTTCGGCGACGCCATGCGCGAGCAATCGGCCGAACTCAAGCGGTTCCTGATGCACAACCTCTACCGTCATCCCCAGGTGACGCAAACCACCGGGCAGGCACAGCAGGTGATCCGTGACCTGTTCGCCGCCTATTGCGCCGACGCGACCCAGATGTCCGAGGGCTTTGGCGAAAGGGCGGACCGCCACCGCGCCGTGGCCGACTACATCGCCGGCATGACCGACCGCTTTGCCGCCCGCGAGCATGAGCGACTCACGGGCCTGCGACTGCTGGGACCAGACGGGACATGAGGCGTCCGGATCCGGCGCTGGTGGTGGTTCTTGCGGGCGTGAGCGCGGCCCTGCATGTGGGCAAACTGCCGCCGGCGTTGCCCGTGTTGAGGGATGCGCTGGGCGTCAGCCTGGTGCAGGCGGGCTTCCTGCTGTCCTTGGTCCAGCTCGCGGGGATGGGCCTGGGGCTGGCGGTGGGGCTGGCCGCCGACAGCCTGGGCTTGCGGCGCTGCATGCTGGCGGGCCTGCTGCTGCTGGCAGCCGCCAGTGGCCTCGGGGGCCTGGCAACCGACGTCAATGCGCTGCTGCTACTGCGTGCCGTGGAAGGCATGGGCTTTTTGCTGGCCTCCATGCCGGCGCCCAGCCTGATCCGCCGTCTGGTTCCGCCGCAACGCGTCAACGCCATGCTCGGTTTCTGGGGCGCCTACATGCCGCTGGGAACGGCGGCGGCCTTACTGTGTGGTCCCTGGGTGCTTTCATGGGTGGGGTGGCCGGGGTGGTGGTGGTCGCTGGGGGTGCTGTCGCTGGCCATGGCTGCGTGGCTGGCCCGGGCCGTGCCGACCGACGGTGATGGACGGATGGCCGGCCATGCGGACCGCTGGCCGCAGCGGTTGCACCAGACCCTGACGGCGCGCGGACCCTGGCTCGTGGCCTTGACGTTTGCGATGTATTCCGGGCAATGGCTTGCCGTCGTCGGCTTCCTGCCATCGATCTATGCCCAGGCGGGTTTGTCGGGCGCGACCACCGGTACCCTCACGGCGCTGGCTGCCGCCGTGAACATCGTGGGCAATCTTGCTTCCGGCTACTGGCTCCAACGCGGCGTTCCGGCGCCCAGGCTGCTGTATGGCGGCTTCCTGGTGATGGGTCTGGGTGCGCTGGGCGCTTTCCTGCCGGCCGACGGGATGACGCCGGCGCTGCGCTACCTGTGCGTATTGATGTTTTCCATGGTGGGCGGCGTGATCCCCGGCACCTTGTTCTCGCTCGCGGTGCGGCTCGCGCCCGGCGAGCGCACGGTCTCCACGACCGTGGGCTGGATGCAGCAATGGTCAGCGGCCGGCCAGTTCGCCGGGCCGCCGCTGGTGGCATGGGTCGCGGGCTGGACGGGTGGCTGGGGCTGGACCTGGTGCGTCACGGGGGGCTGTTCGCTGGTGGGGGTGCTGCTGGCCAGTCGCGTGGCCAGGCTGCTGGCGCCGAGCCGATAAAATTCGCCGCACAACATACCGCGCCGCCGGAGGAACCGTGAGCTTTCTGAACCAACTCAAGTCGCAGGCCCATGCGCTGCAAAGCCAGCAGGGCGCCCTGTCAAAAGACCTGGAAGCCCACACCGCGGCCGCCGAGGCAGCCTGCGGCCGGGTGCAGCATTACCTTGCGGAACTGGCCCGGCAGCTCAACGTCCTGACGCCCCCCGGCCCGCGCTTCAGCCTCGATGGAAAGACCCCGTGGCCCGCCATGAAACTGACCAGTTTCCGCGTCGATGCGCGCAAGAAAATGCTGCGCGACCGCGAGGTGTTTGACTACCTGGGCATGGGCTGGAACGTGGTGCCCCAGATCGGCGCGCCGGTCGGCGGCACCGTGAGCGTCAATTTCCCGCCGGATCTGGAGCGGGTGGAAACGCGGTTGTCCACGGGCTCCGTCAAGCACGAGCGCAAGGAAATCCGCCATCCCGAGAAGAACACGCTGCAGGCCATCCAGTTTGACTACATCACCGAGACACGCGGTTATGTGCGCATCACCCCGGACCATGACAGTGGCCAGCTCGGATTCAGGGTGGTGAATGCCAACGGCTTTGGCATCGTCAATACGACCTGGCACGCGGCGAAGGTGCAGACCGACCTGCTGGACGAACTGGCCAAGCTGGTGGTGGCCCAGCCCAGCCGGTTTGCCTGAGGCCTCGTGGACGAAGTACTGGCTCCGGCGCTGCAACTCACCCGGACCTGGGTCGAGCGGGCCGTCATCGGCCTGAATCTGTGCCCCTTTGCCAAGGCGGTTCAGGTCAAGGGCCAGGTGCGCTACGTCCAGTGCGACGCCGACAACCCTGACCTGCTGCTGGATCAACTGGCCGCCGAACTCCAGTCGCTGGCGGCGGCCGATCCCGCCGAGCGCGACACCACCTTGCTCGTGGCCCCTTATTGCCTGCACGACTTCCTTGCGTTCAACGAATTCCTGCCGCGTGCCGACCGGGTCTTGAAGCGCCTGCGCATGCAAGGGCAGTTCCAGATCGCCAGTTTCCATCCCGCCTACCAGTTCGCGGATACCGAGGCCAACGACATCACCAACTTCACCAACCGCTCCCCGTACCCGACCCTGCATCTGCTGCGCGAGGCCAGCATTGACCGCGCCGTCGAGGCGTTTCCGCAGGCCGACGCGATCTTCGAAGCCAACATGCAAACCCTGCGCGCGCTGGGCCATGAGGGCTGGATGGCCCTGGGTGTGGGTGCCCCGTCATGAAGCCGGCGGACAAGCCCGACCCACTGGAGGCGGCCGGCATCCGTCCTGGCCAGTCGCTGGAGCTCCTCAAGGAACTGCACATCCTCACGCGCGAAGGCCGGCTCAACCAGGACTCGCGGCGCAAGCTCAAGCAGGTCCACCACCTGTTCCAGTTCATCGAGAAGCTGCTTCTGGAAATGCCTGCCGATGAGGCCATCACGCTGGCCGACCACGGGGCGGGCAAGTCGTACCTCGGGTTCATCATCTACGACCTGTTTTTCAGGGCGCGGCCGCAGGGGCACATCTTCGGCATTGAAACGCGGGCGGAGCTGGTCCGCCAGTCCACTGACCTGGCCGGCCGGCTCGGGTTTGACCGCATGAGCTTCCTGAACCTGAGCGTCGCCGAGTCGGCCCGGTCGGCGGACCTGCCGGACCGGATTGACGTGGTGACGGCCCTGCACGCCTGCGATACCGCCACCGACGACGCCATCGCCTTCGGCCTGCAAAAGCAGGCGGAGTTCATGGTGCTGGTGCCGTGTTGCCAGGCGGAGGTGGCGGCCTGTCTGCGCGGCAACAAGGCGCTGGCGCTGGCGCGCACCCCGCTGGCCGAGCTCTGGCGCCATCCGCTTCACACGCGCGAGCTGGGCAGCCAGATCACCAACGTCCTGCGCTGCCTCTACCTTGAAGCCAGCGGCTACCAGGTCACGGTGACCGAGCTCGTCGGCTGGGAGCACAGCCTCAAGAATGAACTCATCATTGCCCGGCACACGGGCCAGCGCAAACGCAGCGCCGCCGAGCGCCTGCGCAGCCTGCTCCAGGAATTCGGGCTTGAATCTTTAATTGGGGTCAGATTCCAATTATGATGGCCTGGTCTTCATGAGATCAGCATGGCCCGCCTTCCCCGATTGACCGTCCCCGGCTTTCCACACCACATCATCCAGCGCGGCAACAACCGCCAGCCCATTGTGGCCACGGCGGCCGACCACGACATGCTGCTGTCCCTGCTGGCAGAGAACGCGCACAGGCATGGTGTGGCGGTGCATGCCTATGTGCTGATGACCAACCACTTCCACCTGCTTGCGACCCCCGAGGCGGCTGATTCGATCCCGCGCATGATGCAGGCGGTGGGGCGCCGCTATGTCCGGTACTTCAACACGGCGCAGGCGCGCACCGGCACCTTGTGGGAAGGGCGCTACCGCTCGACCCTGATCGAAGCGGAGCGGCATTTCCTGGCCTGCATGGTCTACATCGACCTCAACCCCGTGCGGGCCGCCATGGTGGCCAGCCCTGGCGACTATGCCTGGTCCAGCCACGGGCACTACGTGGGTCTGCGCCACGACAAGCTGATCACCCCCCACCCCCTGTTCTGGAGCTTGGGGAACACGCCCTTTGCCCGCGAAGCCGCCTATGCGGAACTGGTGCGCAGCGGGCTTGACGCGTCCACCCAACAGGCCTTGACGGAGTCGGCGCTGCGCGGTTGGGCGCTGGGATCACCTGACTTTGTGGCCGATCTGCAGCAGCGGACCGCGCGCCGGATTGCCAAGGCCCGGCCGGGGCGCCCACGACTGAAAGTCGCCGAAGGAGGTGAGTCTGCAACCGAGCTCACTACAGACTCAGCGGTCAAGTAATCAACCGCCCAGGCATTTAATCCGTCCCCAATAAAAATACCAGGTCAGCTTCTCGAAAATAATTGGAATCTGACCCCAAATAAATAACTTGGCATCATTGTTGCGGTGCACTATGCTTTCCATCCCTGCGAAAAACATAGGAGCACGCCATGACAACGGCTGCCGAGATCGAGCATCTCCAACAACACGGTTTGTATTCATCGTCCAGCGAGCATGACGCTTGCGGGGTCGGCTTTGTGGCGCACATCAAGGGCGAAAAAAGCCACGCGATCGTGCAGCAGGGCCTCAAGATTCTCGAAAACCTGGACCATCGTGGTGCAGTCGGGGCCGACAAGCTCATGGGCGACGGCGCCGGCATCCTGATCCAGCTGCCGGATCTGCTGTACCGCGCCGAAATGGCCCACCAGGGCATCGAGCTGCCGCCCCCGGGCGAGTACGGCGTCGGCATGATCTTCCTGCCCAAGGAGCACGCCAGCCGGCTGGCCTGCGAGCAGGAGATGGAGCGCGCCATCAAGGCCGAAGGCCAGGTGCTGCTGGGCTGGCGCGATGTGCCGGTGAACCGCGACATGCCCATGTCGCCCGCGGTGCGCAAGAAGGAGCCCATCCTGCGCCAGGTCTTCATTGGCCGGGGCAGTGACGTGATCGTGCAGGACGCGCTGGAGCGCAAGCTGTATGTGATCCGCAAGACGGCCAGCGCCAACATCCAGAGCCTCAAGCTCAAGCACAGCAAGGAATACTACGTTCCCAGCATGTCCAGCCGCACGGTGGTCTACAAGGGCCTGCTGCTGGCCGATCAAGTGGGTACCTACTACCGGGACTTGCAGGACCCACGCTGCGTCTCGGCGCTTGGCCTGGTTCACCAGCGTTTCTCGACCAACACCTTCCCGGAGTGGCCGCTGGCCCACCCGTACCGCTACGTGGCCCACAACGGCGAAATCAACACCGTGCGTGGCAACTACAACTGGATGAAGGCGCGCGAGGGCGTCATGTCGTCGCCCGTGCTGGGGCCGGACCTCAAGAAGCTGTACCCCATCAGCTTCGCCAGCCAGTCCGACACCGCCACGTTCGACAACTGCCTTGAACTGCTGACCATGGCGGGCTACCCGATCAGCCAGGCCGTGATGATGATGATCCCCGAGCCGTGGGAGCAGCACACCACCATGGACGAGCGGCGCCGCGCGTTCTACGAATACCACGCCGCCATGCTCGAGCCCTGGGACGGCCCGGCCTCGATCGTGTTCACCGATGGCCGCCAGATCGGCGCCACGCTGGACCGCAACGGCCTGCGTCCGGCGCGCTACTGCGTCACCGATGACGACTTCGTCATCATGGGTTCCGAGTCGGGCGTGCTGCCCGTGCCCGAGAACAAGATCGTGCGCAAGTGGCGCCTGCAGCCGGGCAAGATGTTCCTGATCGATTTCGAGCAGGGCCGCATGATCGACGACGAGGAGCTCAAGTCCAACCTCGCCAACAGCAAGCCCTACAAGCAGTGGATCGAGAACCTGCGCATCCGCCTGGACGACGTGGAAGAGGCCGGCACCGCGCCCGCCACCGAGGTCTCGCTGCTCGACCGCCAGCAGGCCTTTGGCTACACCCAGGAAGACATCAAGTTCCTGATGAGCCCGATGGCCCAGGCCGGCGAGGAGGGCATCGGCTCCATGGGCAACGACAGCCCGCTGGCCGTGCTGTCCAGCCGCAACAAGCCGCTGTACAACTATTTCCGGCAGATGTTTGCCCAGGTGACCAACCCGCCGATCGACCCGATCCGCGAGGCCATCGTGATGTCGCTGGTGTCCTTCATCGGCCCCAAGCCCAACCTGCTGGACATCAACCAGGTCAACCCGCCGATGCGGCTGGAGGTGAGCCAGCCCATCCTCGACTTCGCCGACATGGCCAAGCTGCGCGGCATCGACCAAATGACGCAGGGCAAGTTCAAGAGCTACACGCTGGACATTACCTATCCGCTGGACTGGGGCCATGAAGGGGTCGAGGCCAAACTCGCCTCGCTGTGCGCCGAGGCAGTGGATGCCATCAAGAGCGGCAAGAACATCCTGATCATCAGCGACCGTGGCGTGGGCCCGGCCCAGGTGGCCATCCCGGCGCTGCTGGCCCTGTCCGCGATCCACCAGCACCTGGTGCGCGAGGGCCTGCGCACCACGGCCGGCCTGGTGGTCGAGACCGGCACCGCGCGCGAGGTGCATCACTTCGGCGTGCTGGCCGGCTACGGCGCGGAGGCCGTGCACCCCTACCTCGCCATGGAAACGCTGGCGTCCATCCACAAGGACCTGCCCGGCGACCTGAGCGCTGAGAAAGCCATCTACAACTACGTCAAGGCCATTGGCAAGGGCCTGTCCAAGATCATGTCCAAGATGGGCGTGAGCACCTACATGAGCTACTGCGGTGCCCAGCTGTTCGAGGTCATCGGCCTGAACAGCGACACCGTGGACAAGTACTTCACGGGCACCGCCAGCCGCGTCGAGGGCATTGGCGTGTTCGAGATCGCCGAGGAAGCGATCCGCATGCACAAGGCGGCCTTCGGCGACGACCCGGTGCTCGCCAGCATGCTGGACAGCGGCGGCGAGTACGCCTGGCGGGTGCGTGGCGAGGAGCACATGTGGACGCCCGACGCCATTGCCAAGCTGCAGCACAGCACGCGCGCCAACAACTGGAACACCTACAAGGAATACGCCCAGCTCATCAACGACCAGAGCCGGCGCCACATGACGCTGCGCGGCCTGTTCGAGTTCCGCATCGACCCGGCCAGGGCCATTCCCGTTGAAGAGGTCGAACCCGCGAGCGAAATCGTCAAGCGTTTCGCCACCGGCGCCATGTCGCTGGGCTCCATCGGCACCGAGGCCCACGCCACGCTGGCCGTGGCCATGAACCGCATCGGCGGCAAGAGCAATACCGGTGAAGGCGGTGAAGACCCCGCGCGCTACCGCCAGGAACTCAAGGGCATCCCGATCAAGCAGGGCCAGACGCTCAGCGACGTCGTCGGCAAGGACGTGATCGAGGCCGACTACGCGCTGCAGGCCGGCGACTCCCTGCGCTCGCGCATCAAGCAGGTGGCCTCGGGCCGGTTTGGCGTGACCGCCGAATACCTCAGCAGCGCCGACCAGATCCAGATCAAGATGGCGCAGGGCGCCAAGCCCGGCGAGGGCGGCCAGCTGCCCGGCGGCAAGGTCAGCAACTACATCGGCTTCCTGCGCTACAGCGTGCCGGGCGTCGGCCTGATTTCGCCGCCGCCGCACCACGACATCTACTCCATTGAAGACCTGGCCCAGCTGATCCACGACCTCAAGAACGTGGCCCCGCACGCCAGCATCAGCACCAAGCTGGTGTCGGAAGTCGGCGTGGGCACCATCGCCGCCGGCGTCGCCAAGTGCAAGAGCGACCATGTGGTGATCGCGGGCCATGACGGCGGCACGGGCGCCTCGCCCTGGTCGTCCATCAAGCATGCGGGCAGCCCCTGGGAAATCGGCCTGGCCGAAACCCAGCAGACCCTGGTGCTCAACCGCCTGCGCGGCCGCATCCGCGTGCAGGCCGACGGCCAGATGAAGACCGGCCGCGACGTGGCGATCGGCGCCCTGCTGGGGGCCGACGAGTTCGGCTTCGCCACCGCGCCGCTGGTGGTCGAGGGCTGCATCATGATGCGCAAGTGCCACCTCAACACCTGCCCGGTGGGCGTGGCCACGCAGGACCCGGTGCTGCGCAAGAAGTTCTCGGGCAAGCCCGAGCACGTGGTCAACTACTTCTTCTTTGTGGCGGAAGAAGTGCGCCAGATCATGGCGCAGCTGGGCATCCGCAAGTTCGACGACCTGATCGGCCGCTCCGACCTGCTGGACATGAAGCAGGGCATCGAGCACTGGAAGGCCAGTGGCCTGGACTTCGGCCGCCTGTTCGCCCAGCCGCAGGTGCCGGCCGATGTGCCGCGCTACCACGTGCAGGACCAGGATCATGGCCTGGGCAAGACGCTGGACCGCGTGCTGATCGAAAAGTCCAGGGCCGCGATCGAGAAGGGCGAGAAGGTCCAGTTCATCGAGATCGCGCGCAACGTGAACCGCTCCGTCGGCGCCATGCTGTCGGGCGCATTGACCAAGGTGCATCCCGAGGGGCTGCCGGACGACTCCATCCGCATCCAGCTCGAAGGGACCGGCGGCCAGTCCTTCGGCGCCTTCCTGGCCCGCGGCATCACGCTGTACCTGATCGGCGACGCCAACGACTACACCGGCAAGGGCCTGTCCGGCGGCCGGGTGGTGGTGCGGCCCAGCATCGACTTCCGCGGCGTGGCCACCAGCAACATCATCATTGGCAACACCGCGCTGTACGGCGCGACCACCGGAGAAGCCTTCTTCAGCGGGGTGGCCGGCGAGCGCTTCGCCGTCCGGCTGTCGGGCGCCACCGCGGTGGTCGAGGGCACGGGCGACCACGGTTGTGAATACATGACCGGTGGCACCGTGGCCGTGCTCGGCAAGACCGGGCGCAATTTCGCGGCCGGCATGAGCGGCGGCATTGCCTACGTCTACGACGAAGACGGCCAGTTCGCGCGCCGCTGCAACACCGCAATGGTCACGCTCGAGGGCGTCACCAGCTCGGTCGAGCAGCAGGCGGCCAGCCACAAGGGCCTGTGGCACCGTGAGCAGACCGACGAGGCGCAGCTGCGCAAGCTGCTGGAGGACCACAACCGCTGGACCGGCAGCAAGCGCGCGCGCGACCTGCTGGACAACTGGGCGGAAGCCCGCGGCAAGTTCGTCAAGGTCTTCCCCAGCGAGTACAAGCGCGCGCTGCAGGAGATGCATGACCGCCGGGTCGAGGCCGCCACCGAGAGCACGGCCGGCCAGTCGCCCAGCAACAAGGAAGCGGTGGTGGCCAAGTAAGGCCCGGACCTCCAGGACACACAGGAACACAGATCATGGGAAAAATCACCGGCTTCTTGGAATACGGGCGCATCGAGGAGGGCTACAAGCCCGTTGCCGAGCGCGTGAAGCACTACAAGGAATTCGTTGTGGGCCTGGACGATGCGCAGGCCAAGATCCAGGGCGCACGCTGCATGGACTGCGGCACGCCGTTCTGCAACAGCGGCTGCCCGGTCAACAACATCATTCCGGACTTCAACGACCTGGTCTACCGGGGCGACTGGAAGAACGCGATCGAGGTGCTGCACAGCACCAACAACTTCCCCGAGTTCACCGGCCGCATCTGCCCCGCGCCCTGCGAGGCCGCCTGCACACTCAACGTCAACGACGACCCGGTGGGCATCAAGTCGATCGAGCACGCCATCATCGACCGCGCCTGGTCCGAGGGTTGGGTCACCCCGCGTCCGGCCAGGCACAAGACCGGCAAGAAGGTGGCCGTGGTGGGCTCGGGCCCGGCCGGCATGGCGGCGGCCCAGCAGCTGGCGCGCGCCGGCCATGACGTGACGCTGTTCGAGAAGAACGACCGCGTGGGCGGCCTGCTGCGCTACGGCATTCCTGACTTCAAGATGGAGAAGTCGCACATCGACCGCCGCGTCGACCAGATGCAAAAGGAGGGCGTGACCTTCCGCACTGGCGTGATGGTGGGCAAGCTGCCCAAGGACTCCAGGGTCACCAACTGGGCCAAGGAAACCGTCACGCCCGAGCAGCTCCAGAAAGACTTTGACGCGGTGCTGCTCACCGGTGGCGCCGAGCAAAGCCGCGACCTGCCCGTGCCGGGCCGCGAGCTGGACGGCATCCACTTCGCCATGGAGTTCCTGCCGCAGCAGAACAAGGTCAACGCCGGCGACAAGGTCAAGGGCCAGCTGCGCGCCGACGGCAAGCATGTCATCGTCATCGGTGGCGGCGACACCGGTTCCGACTGCGTGGGCACCAGCAACCGCCATGGCGCGGTCAGCGTGACCCAGTTCGAACTGATGCCCCAGCCGCCCGAGGAAGAGAACCGCCCCCTGACCTGGCCGTACTGGCCGATCAAGCTGCGCACCAGTTCCAGCCACGAAGAAGGCTGCGAGCGCGAGTTCGCGATTTCCACCAAGGAATTCATCGGCGAAAAGGGCAAGGTCACCGGGCTCAAGACCGTTCGTGTCGAGTGGAAGGACGGCAAGATGATCGAGGTGCCCGGCAGCGAGCAGCTGCTCAAGGCCGATCTGGTGTTGCTGGCCATGGGTTTTGTGAGCCCGGTCGCCAGCGTGCTCGAGCAGTTTGGCGTGGAGAAGGATGCGCGCGGCAATGCCAGGGCCACGACCGAGTTCACGGGCGGCTACGCCACCAACGTGGCCCGGGTTTTCGCGGCCGGCGACATCCGCCGGGGCCAGTCACTGGTGGTCTGGGCCATCCGCGAAGGCCGCCAGGCGGCGCGCGCGGTAGACGAGTTCCTCATGGGGTTTTCCGACCTTCCGCGGTGAAAGTGCTATTGAATTGGTAGCGCCTGATGGCCGCCCCATCAGGACTACAACCACTTTTGACCCCTAAGTCGCCCGCCGGCACGGCCCGGACGCCCTGGCGCCCGCGCGCCGGGCGCGCCCGTGTGCCTTGTGGATCGGGTAAACCCCGTATCATTTGGTCTTCACATTTTCAAGCCGGGGTGTCGCTCCGGCTTTTTTGTCCGGATGACCACAGCCTCGCCGACCGCCCTGGTCGAATGCCGCCACCTGAGCTTCGGCTATGGCGCGCGTCCGATCCTGGATGACCTCACGCTGACCGTGCCGCGCGGCAAGGTCACGGCCCTGATGGGCGCGTCTGGCGGCGGCAAGACCACGGTGCTGCGCCTGATCGGCGGCCAGGTCCGGGCCCAGAAGGGCGAGATGCTGTTTGACGGGCAGGAGGTCGCCACCCTCGACCCCGCCGGCCTGTACGCGGCGCGGCGCCGCATGGGCATGCTGTTCCAGTTCGGCGCGCTGTTCACCGACCTCAGCGTGTTTGACAACGTGGCGTTTCCGCTGCGCGAGCACACCAGCCTGTCGGAAAGCCTGGTGCGCGACGTGGTCCTCATGAAGCTCAACGCGGTGGGCCTGCGTGGCGCGCGCGACCTGATGCCCAGCGAGATCTCGGGCGGCATGGCCCGCCGCGTGGCGCTGGCGCGGGCCATCGCGCTGGACCCCGAGCTGATCATGTACGACGAACCTTTCGCCGGCCTGGACCCGATCTCCCTGGGCACCGCGGCCCAGCTGATCCGCCGCCTCAACGACACGCTGGGCATCACCAGCATCGTGGTCTCGCACGACCTTGAGGAAACCTTCCACATCGCCGACCAGGTGATCATCCTGGGCAATGGCCGGGTGCTGGCCCAGGGCACGCCCGACGAGGTCCGCCGCAGCGACGACCCGCTGGTGCAGCAGTTCGTCCATGCCCAGCCCGATGGGCCGGTGCGCTTTCATTACCCGGGGCCCACGGTGGCTGAGGACTTTGGCGCGGGGTTGCCGTCATGAGTCCCTTTTCCCCCGCCCATCTGGGTTTCGCGGTGCGCCGCAAGCTGGCCGATCTCGGGCTTGGCGCGCGCCTGTTCCTCAGGCTGGTGGCGCTCGCGGGCCCGACGCTGCGTCGCTTCAGCCTGGTACGTGACCAGATCCACTTCCTGGGCAATTACTCGCTGGCCATCATCGCGGTGTCGGGCCTGTTCGTCGGCTTCGTGCTGGGCCTGCAGGGTTACTACACGCTGCAGCGCTACGGCTCCTCCGAGGCCCTGGGCCTGCTGGTCGCGCTCGGGCTGGTGCGGGAACTGGGCCCGGTGGTCACCGCGCTGCTGTTCGCCGGGCGCGCCGGGACCTCGCTCACGGCCGAAATCGGTCTCATGAAGGCGGGCGAGCAGCTCAGCGCCATGGAAATGATGGCGGTGGACCCGGTGCGCCGCATCCTCGCGCCGCGTTTCTGGGCCGGTGTCATCACCATGCCGCTGCTGGCCGCGGTCTTCAGCGCGGTCGGCATCCTGGGCGGCTGGGCCGTCGGGGTGCTGCTGATCGGCGTCGACCCCGGGGCGTTCTGGAGCCAGATGCAGGGCGGCGTGGATGTCTGGAAGGACGTCGGCAACGGCGTCATCAAGAGTTTTGTCTTTGGCGTGACCGTGACCTTCATTGCCTTGCTGCAGGGCTTCGAGGCCCAGGCCACGCCCGAGGGCGTGTCGCGCGCCACCACCCGCACCGTGGTGGTGGCGTCGTTGTCGGTCCTGGGGCTGGACTTCCTGCTCACCGCCATGATGTTCAGCATTTAGGAGAACCCCATGAATTGCACCCACCCTGTCTGTTTGCTGCCGGAGGCCTGACCATGGAACGCTCCAAGAATGATGTCTGGGTTGGCCTGTTTGTCCTGATCGGGGGCGCGGCGCTGCTGTTCCTGGCCCTGCAGTCGGCCAACCTGCTGAGCCTGAGTTTCCAGTCCACCTACAAGGTCACGGCGCTGTTCGACAACATTGGCGGGCTCAAGCGCCAGGCCGCCGTGAAAAGCTCGGGCGTGGTGGTCGGCCGCGTGGACTCGATCAGCTTTGACGACAAGACCTTCCGCGCCCGGGTGACGCTGGCGCTGGAAACTCAATACGTGTTTCCCAGGGACAGTTCGCTCAAGATCCTCACCAGCGGCCTGCTCGGCGAGCAGTACATCGGCATCGAGGCCGGCGCCTCCGAGAAAAATCTGGCGGCTGGCGATACCATTGGCTCCACGCAGTCGGCCGTGGTGCTGGAAAACCTGATTGGCCAGTTCCTCTACAACAAGGCGGCGGACGGCGGAACCTCTTCAGGGGCAACCGGAAAAAAATGAAAACAAATTCTTCATGGGCTGACGCCCCGGGCCGGGCCCGCGTGGCGGGCGTCCTGGCGCTGCTGTGCCTGACCCTGCTGGCCACGGGCTGCGCCAGCGGCTCGCGCGCCACCGCGCGCGACCCGCTGGAGCCGTTGAACCGCAAGGTGGCCCAGTTCAACGATGGCGCCGATGCCATCGTCCTCAAGCCACTGGCCACGGCCTACCGCGAGGTGGCCCCGCCGATGGTGCGTACCGGGGTCAGCAACTTCTTCGGCAACCTGCGCGACCTGTGGTCGTCGGTCAACAGCGCCCTGCAGTTCAAGGCCCAGAACGCGGCCGAGAACTTCATGCGCTTCAATGTCAACACCTTCTTCGGCCTCGGGGGCATCCTGGACGTTGCCAGTGAATTGAACATTGACCGGCACCGCGAGGACTTCGGCCAGACCCTGGGCCGCTGGGGCGTGCCGGCGGGCCCTTACGTGGTCTTGCCGCTGCTCGGGCCCTCGACGCTGCGCGACACGGTGGCGCTGACGTTTGACAACCAGGCCGACCCGGTCAGCCGGATCGACCCCACCTCGGCGCGCTACAGCGTCTACACCCTGCGCGCGGTCGATATCCGGTCGAATTTGCTGCGCGCCAGTTCGGTGCTGGACGATGCCGCGCTCGACAAATACACCTTCGTGCGCGACGTTTACCTGCAGCGGCGCCGCGCCGAGATTGACGAAAGGCGCAGTGAGTACCCGGGCGATGACGACGACGGGAAAGCCGAAAAAGCCCAATGATGCGTTGCATCTGGTTGCAAGGGCACCACCGGAACGCGACAAAGTAAACCGAACCCTGCGTGTCCGCGCGAATCGAACGGGCATGGCGGTCTGACCGCATTTTTGAAGGAAAAGCATGAAAAGACGAACCCTGGGACAACTGGCCGCGGCCCTGCTGGCGGGCGCCATGATGGTGGGCGCCCCCTGGGCCCATGCCGCCGACGAAGCCCCTGACGCCCTCATCAAGCGCCTGTCGGACGAGGTGCTGGGCACCATCAAGGCCGACACCTCGGTGCGCGCAGGCGACCTGGACAAGATCATTGCGCTGGTTGACAGCAAGATCATGCCCAACGTCAACTTCCAGCGCATGACCGCATCGGCCGTGGGTCCGGCCTGGCGCCAGGCCACGCCGGCGCAAAAGCAGCAATTGCAGGACGAATTCAAGACCCTGCTGGTGCGCACCTACTCGGGCGCGCTGGCCCAGGTCAACGACCAGACCATTTCGGTCAAGCCGCTGCGCGCCAGCCCCACGGACGAGGAAGTGACCGTGCGCACCGAAATCCGGGGCCGCGGCGACCCGATCCAGCTCGACTACCGGCTCGAGAAGACGGCCGGGCAGGGGGCTGGCTGGAAAATCTACAACCTCAACGTGCTCGGCGTCTGGCTCATGGAAACCTACCGCAGCCAGTTCGCCCAGGAAATCAACGCCAAGGGCATTGACGGCCTGATCGCCACACTGGTGGCGCGCAACAAGAGCAACGCGGCCCGCAAGGGCTGAGCCGGGGGCGCCGCCATGCTCGTGTTGCCCGCTGAACTCACGCATGAGCAGGCCTCGGCCTGCTCGCGCATGCTGGTCCAGGCCCTGCGCAGCGAACCGGCGTCCGAGGTGGTGGCCGATGCCGCGCCGCTGCAGCGCTTCGACTCCTCGGCGCTGGCGGTGTTGCTGGAGTGCCGGCGCGAGAGCCTGCTGCTGCAAAAGACCTTTGCCGTGCGGGCGCTGCCCGAGCGCCTGCGCGACCTGGCCGCGCTGTACGGCGTGGCCGAACTGCTGCCCTCACCCGTTTGAGGGCATGCGGGCGCCGCCGGCGCCCTTGCGGCAGACCCCCTAGAATCACGGGCTCCCATGCCCGCGATCGCCTTCCAGTCCGTCTCCAAATCCTTTTCGTCGCCCAAGGGCCCGCTGCAGGCCCTGGACCGGGTGTCCTTTGACATCGAAGAGGGCGAATTCTTTGGCCTGCTGGGCCCCAACGGCGCCGGCAAAACCACCCTGATCAGCATTCTGGCGGGCCTGGCGCGCGCCAGCGGTGGCCAGGTCAAGGTCCGCGGCTTTGACGTGCAGGCCGACTATGCCCAGGCCCGGCGCCAGCTGGGCGTGGTGCCGCAGGAACTGGTGTTTGACCCGTTCTTCACCGTGCGCGAGGCCTTGCGCATCCAGTCGGGCTACTTCGGCGTGAAGAACAACGGGGCCTGGATCGACGAACTGCTGGACAGCCTGGGGCTGGCCGACAAGGCCTCGTCCAACATGCGCCAGCTTTCGGGCGGCATGAAGCGGCGCGTACTGGTGGCGCAGGCCCTGGTGCACAAGCCGCCGGTCATCGTGCTCGACGAACCCACCGCGGGCGTGGATGTGGAGTTGCGCCAGACGCTGTGGCAGTTCATCGCCCGGCTCAACAAACAAGGCCACACGGTGCTGCTGACCACCCATTACCTCGAAGAGGCCGAGGCCCTGTGCTCGCGCGTGGCCATGCTCAAGCAGGGCCGCGTGGTGGCGCTGGAGCGCACCAGCGAGCTGCTCAAGAAGGCCTCCAGCAATGTGCTGCGCTTCAAGATCGACAGCGAGCTGCCCGAGGCGCTGCGCACCGTGGTCCGGATCACGGGCCGCATCGTCCAGTTCCCGGCGCACAACGCCCACGAGATCGAGCAGTTCCTCGCGGCGGTGCGCGAGGCCGGCCTGCAGGCCGAGGACGTGGAGATTCGCAAGGCCGACCTGGAAGACGTGTTCCTCGAGGTCATGGCTGAAAAAACCGCTGGCGTTCCCGACCCGGGCGACCACGCCCATGCCCCGGCGCCGGCCGATGTGGCGCTGGTGGACGCCCTTGATGAGGCGCCCCACGCATGACCGGCTGGCAGACCCTGCTGTACAAGGAAATCCTGCGCTTCTGGAAGGTGGGGTTCCAGACCGTGGCCGCGCCCGTGCTCACGGCGCTGCTGTACCTGATGATCTTTGGCCATGTGCTGCAGGACCATGTGAAGGTCTATGACACGCTGAGCTACACGGCCTTTCTGGTGCCGGGCCTGGTCATGATGAGCGTGCTGCAGAACGCGTTTGCCAACAGCTCGTCGTCAATTGTCCAGAGCAAGATCATGGGCAGCCTGGTGTTCCTGCTGCTCACGCCGCTGTCGCACTGGAGCTGGTTCGTGGCCTATGTGGGTTCGTCGATCGTGCGCGGGCTGGTGGTGGGGGCGGGGGTGCTGGTGGTCACCACGGCGTTTGCGCACCTGAGCTTTGTGGCGCCGCTGTGGATCCTGGTGTTTGCGGTGCTCGGGGCCGCCATGCTCGGCTCGCTGGGGCTGATCGCCGGCCTGTGGGCCGAAAAGTTCGACCAGATGGCAGCCTTCCAGAATTTCGTGATCATGCCCATGACGTTCCTGTCGGGCGTGTTCTATTCCATCCATTCGCTGCCGGCCTTCTGGCAGGGCGTCAGCCACCTGAACCCGTTCTTCTACATGATCGACGGCTTCCGCTACGGTTTCTTCGGGGTCAGTGACGTCTCGCCCTGGCTCAGCCTGGGCATTGTCGGCGCCGCGCTCGCAGTGGTGGGCAGCATCGCCGTCCATTTACTCCGGATCGGCTACAAGATCCGCGGGTAGAAAATGACCCCCACGCTTGTCACTTCGTGTACTACGCTGCCCCCCGAGGGGGCCGGGTCTCCTAGGGGCGGCCCGTCGGAGACCCCCCATGACCGCTGAAGAACTCACCTCCATCATTGCCTCCGGCCTGCCTTGCGAGCACCTTGAACTCGAGGGCGACGGCCGCCACTGGTACGCCACCATCGTCTCGGCGGAATTTGAAGGCAAGCGCCTGATCCAGCGGCACCAGCGGGTCTATGCCACGCTCGGTGCGAAAATGCATACCGACGAGGTGCACGCCCTGTCGATGAAAACCCACACGCCGGCCGAATGGGCGGCGCTACCCAAATAACCGCCTGCTCCTGGGGCGGTCAACCACTGACCTGTTGATGGACAAGCTATTGATTCGCGGGGGGCGGCAGCTCCACGGCGAGGTCCGGATTTCCGGCGCCAAGAACGCGGCCCTGCCCGAGCTGTGCGCCGCGCTGCTCACTGCCGACCCAGTGACGCTGACCAACGTGCCGCGGCTGCAGGACGTGCAGACCATGCTCAAGCTGATCCGCAACATGGGCGTGAGCGCCGAGCGCGATGACGACGGCACCGTGCGCATCAATGCCAGCCAGCTCAGCTCGCCCGAGGCGCCCTACGAACTGGTCAAGACCATGCGCGCCTCGGTGCTGGCGCTGGGCCCGCTGCTGGCGCGCTTTGGCGAGGCCACGGTGTCGCTGCCCGGGGGCTGCGCCATCGGCTCGCGGCCCGTGGACCAGCACATCAAGGGGCTGCAGGCCATGGGCGCGGACATCGTGGTCGAGCACGGCTACATGATCGCCAAGCTGCCGCAGGGCCGCACGCGGCTGAAGGGCGCGCGCATCACCACTGACATGGTCACGGTCACCGGCACCGAGAACTTCCTGATGGCCGCCGCACTGGCCGAGGGCGAGACCGTCCTGGAGAACGCCGCCCAGGAGCCCGAGATCCCCGACCTGGCCGAGATGCTGATCCGCATGGGCGCCAGGATCGAGGGCCACGGCACCAGCCGCATCCGCATCCAGGGCGTGGACGCGCTGCATGGCTGCAGCCACCCGGTGGTGGCCGACCGCATCGAGGCCGGCACCTTCCTGTGCGCCGTGGCCGCCGCCGGTGGCAAGGTGTTCCTGCGCCATGGCCGGGCCGATCATCTGGACGCCGTGATCGAGAAGCTGCGCGAGGCCGGCGCCATCGTCACCGCGGCCCCTGACGGCATTCACGTCGAGGCCTCGGGCCGGCTCAAGGCGCAATCGTTCCGCACCACCGAGTACCCGGGCTTCCCGACCGACATGCAGGCCCAGTTCATGGCGCTCAATGTGGTGGCCGAGGGCGCGTCCAAGGTCACCGAAACCATTTTTGAAAACCGCTTCATGCACGTCAACGAGATGGTCCGCCTGGGCGCCCATATCCAGACCGATGGCAAGGTGGCGGTGATTGAAGGCGTGCCCAAGCTCTCGGGCGCCACGGTCATGGCCACCGACCTGCGGGCCTCGGCCAGCCTGGTGATTGCGGGCCTGGTGGCCGAGGGCGAGACGCTGGTGGACCGCATCTACCACCTGGACCGCGGCTACGACCAGATGGAATCCAAACTGCGCGGCATCGGTGCCGACATTGAAAGACTGAAATGATCACGCTGGCCTTGTCCAAGGGGCGCATTTTTGACGAGACCCTGCCGCTGCTCAAGGCCGCGGGCATCGAGGTGCTTGAAGACCCCGAAAAGTCACGCAAGCTGATCCTGACCACCAACCAGCCCGACGTGCGCGTGGTGCTGGTGCGCGCCACCGACGTGCCCACCTATGTGCAGTACGGCGGCGCCGACCTGGGCGTGACCGGGCTGGACACGCTGATCGAGCATGGCAAGGACTGGGGCGGTGGCGCCAGCAGCGCGGGCCTGTACCAGCCGCTGGACCTGCAGATCGCCAAGTGCCGCGTGAGCGTGGCGGTGCGCGCCGACTTTGACTACGCCAGCGCGGTGCGGCAAGGCTCGCGCCTGCGCGTGGCCACCAAATACGTGGGCATTGCCCGCGAGTTCTTTGCGGCCAAGGGCGTGCACGTGGACCTGATCAAGCTGTACGGCAGCATGGAACTGGCCCCCCTCACGGGCCTGGCCGACGCCATCGTGGACTTGGTCTCGACCGGAGGCACGCTCAAGGCCAACCACCTGATCGAGGTCGAACGCATCATGGACATCAGCTCGCGGCTGGTGGTCAACCAGGCGGCGCTCAAGCTCAAGCAGCAACCCATCCGCCGCATCATCGACGCCTTTGCCGGCGCCGTGGGCAAGGGTCAGGCGCTATGAGTTTTGTAGCTAGACCTGCCCGGCTGGTAACGACTTCCGGCACTTTTGAGGCGGATTTCCAGGCCCGGCTGCATTGGGCGGCCGACACCGACGCCGCCATCGAGCAGCGCGTGGCCGACATCCTGGCCGATGTGCGCCAGCGCGGCGACGCCGCGGTGCTCGACTACACCGCGCGCTTTGACGGCCTTCAGGCCGCCAGCGTGGCCGATCTGGAGCTCACCCAGGACGACTTCAAGGCGGCGTTCGAGGCCCTGCCCGCGGCCCAGCGCGAGGCGCTGCAGTCCGCGGCGCGCCGCGTGCGCAGCTACCACGAGGCCCAGAAGCAGGCCAGTGGCGAGAGCTGGCAGTACCGCGATGCGGATGGCACCCTGCTGGGCCAGAAGGTCACGCCACTGGACCGCGCGGGCATCTATGTGCCGGGCGGCAAGGCCGCCTATCCGTCCAGCCTGATCATGAATGCCGTGCCGGCCCATGTGGCGGGTGTGGCCGAGATCATCATGGTCGTGCCCACGCCGGTGCGCGGCAGCGTGGCCACGGGCGGCACCGGCGCCACCACGGCCAGCCGCGGCGAGCGCAACGAGCTGGTGCTGGCCGCCGCCTGGGTGGCGGGCGTGACCCGTGCCTTCACCGTGGGCGGCGCGCAGGCCGTGGCGGCGCTGGCCTATGGCACGGCCACCATTCCCAAGGTCGACAAGATCACCGGCCCCGGCAATGCCTATGTGGCGGCCGCCAAGCGCCGCGTCTTTGGCACCGTGGGCATTGACATGATTGCCGGCCCCAGCGAGATCCTGGTGCTGGCCGACGGCACCACGCCGCCCGACTGGGTGGCCATGGACCTGTTCAGCCAGGCCGAGCACGACGAGCTGGCGCAGAGCATCCTGCTGTGCCCCGACGCCGCCTACATCGACCGCGTGCAGGCCGAGATCGACCGGCTGCTGCCTGAGATGCCGCGCGCCGCCATCATCGCCAAGAGCCTGAACGACCGCGGCGCGCTGATCCACACGCGCAGCATGGAAGAAGCCTGCGAGATCAGCAACCGGATCGCGCCCGAGCACCTGGAGGTCTCCAGCCGCGACCCGCACCGCTGGGAGCCGCTGCTGCGCCACGCGGGCGCGATTTTCCTCGGCGCCTTCACCAGCGAGAGCCTGGGCGACTACTGCGCCGGCCCCAACCACGTGCTGCCCACCTCGGGCACGGCGCGCTTTTCCAGCCCGCTGGGGGTCTACGATTTCCAGAAGCGCAGCAGCCTGATCGAGGTCAGTGAGGCCGGAGCGCAGACGCTGGGCGTGATCGCCGCTGAACTGGCCTACGGCGAAGGCCTGCAGGCACACGCCCGCGCCGCGGAAATGAGGCTCAAGCGATGAGCGCAGGGCCCACGTCCACGGTGCCAATGGCGCCTGAAGCCACCGCGGCCAGCGTCGCGCAGCGCGTGTTCCGCCAGGACGTGCAGTCCATGCATGCCTACGCGGTCCAGCCCTCGGCGGGCCTGCTCAAGATGGATGCGATGGAGAACCCCTACCGCCTTCCGCCCGACCTGCAGGCCCATCTGGGGCAGCGCCTGGGCGCGCTGGCCCTGAACCGCTACCCCGGCGAGCGCGGCAACGACCTGCGCGCCGCGCTGGCCCGCCATGCGCAGATGCCCGAGGGCTTTGACCTGATGCTGGGCAACGGCTCGGACGAACTGATCTCCTTGCTGGCGCTGGCCTGCGACGTGCCGGGCGCCGCCATCCTGGCCCCGGTGCCGGGCTTTGTGATGTACGCGATGAGCGCGCAGCTGCAGGGGCTGAAATTCATCGGCGTGGATCTCACGCCCGATTTCGAGCTTGACGAGGCCGCCATGCTCGCGGCCATCCGCGCCCAGCGCCCGGCCATTGTTTACCTGGCCTACCCCAACAACCCGACCGCCAACCTCTGGGACGACGCCGTGATCGAGCGCATCGTCCAGGCCCAGGGCGCGCAGGGCGGGCTGGTGGTCATGGATGAGGCCTACCAGCCGTTCGCCAGCCGCAGCTACATCGACCGCATCGGCCGCCACGGCCATGTGCTGCTGATGCGCACGCTCAGCAAGTTCGGGCTGGCCGGGGTGCGGCTGGGCTACCTCATGGGCCCGCAGGCCCTGGTGGCGCAGATCGACAAGGTGCGCCCGCCCTACAACATCAGCGTGCTCAACTGCGAATGCGCTCTGTTTGCGCTCGAGCATGCCGACGTGTTTGCCGGCCAGGCCGCGCAGCTGCGCGGCGAGCGCACGCGCCTGCTGGCCGCCCTGGCCGCCTTGCCCGGCGTCAAGGTCTGGCCCAGCGACGCCAACATGGTGCTGCTGCGCGTGCCCGACGCGGCGAAAACCTTCGACGGCATGCGCGCGCGCGGCGTGCTGGTCAAGAACGTTTCTAAAATGCACCCATTGCTGGCCCACTGCCTGCGCCTGACCGTCGGGACCGCTGACGAGAACACGCAGATGCTGGCCGCGCTGGAAGCCTCCCTATGACCACCGACCGCACCGCCGAAGTCACCCGCAACACCGCCGAAACCCAGATCACCGTCCGGGTCAACCTGGATGGCACGGGCAAGGCCAGCCTGGCCACGGGCATCGGCTTTTTCGACCACATGCTCGACCAGATCGCGCGCCACGGGCTGATCGACCTGGACATCCAGGCCACGGGCGACCTGCACATCGACGGCCACCACACGGTCGAAGACGTGGGCATCGCCGTGGGCCAGGCCGTGGCCCGGGCCGTGGGCGACAAGAAGGGCATCCGCCGCTACGGCCACGCCTACGTGCCGCTGGACGAAGCGCTGTCCAGGGTGGTGATCGACTTCTCGGGCCGCCCGGGCCTGATCATGAACGTGCCGTTCAAGAGCGGCATGATCGGCACCTTTGACAGCCAGCTCGCGCACGAGTTCTTCCAGGGCTTTGTGAACCATGCGTTCGTGACCCTGCACATCGACAACCTGCGCGGCGAGAACGCCCACCACCAGTGCGAGACCGTGTTCAAGGCCTTCGCGCGCGCGCTGCGCGCGGCGCTCGAGCTGGACGCGCGGGCCGCGGGCACCATCCCGTCGACCAAGGGCATGTTGTGAATTTTTCAAGCCAGATCGGCCTGTAGTCCAGGGCTGGCGGGCACTTTCAGCTATGAAAACTGTAGCAGTGGTGGATTACGGCATGGGCAACCTGCGTTCGGTGTCGCAGGCCGTGCAGCATGTGGCGCAGGGCAGCGGCTTCGAGGTCGTGGTCACCTCCGACCCCGCGCAGGTGCGCGCGGCCGAGCGCATCGTGCTGCCCGGCCAGGGCGCCATGCCCGACTGCATGCGCGAGCTGCGCGAGTCTGGCCTGCAGCAGTCGGTGCTGGAGGCGGCCGCGAGCAAGCCCCTGTTTGGCGTGTGCGTGGGCATGCAGATGCTGCTGGACCGCAGCCACGAGGGTCCCACCGACGGCCTGGGCCTGATCCATGGCGAGGTCGTCAAGTTCGAGCTGGCGGGCCGGCTGCAGCCGGACGGCAGCCGCTTCAAGGTGCCGCAGATGGGCTGGAACGAGGTCTGGCAGGCGCAAAAGCACGCGCTGTGGGCCGGCGTGCCCGACGGCAGCTTCTTTTATTTCGTCCACAGCTACTATGCGCGAACGTCTGATGCACACCACAGCGTGGGCGAAGCAGACTACGGCGCGCGCTTTACGGCCGCCATTGCACGCGATAATATTTTTGCGACCCAGTTCCATCCCGAAAAAAGTGCAGACCACGGCCTGGCTCTCTACCGTAACTTCCTGCACTGGACGCCCTGATTTCCACCCGCTGCTTCCGGCCCCATGCTTCTCATTCCCGCGATTGACCTGAAAGACGGTCACTGTGTGCGCCTCAAACAGGGCGACATGGACCAGTCCACCACCTTTGGCGAAGACCCGGCCGCCATGGCCAGGAGCTGGCTCGACAAAGGCGCGCGCCGCCTGCACCTGGTGGACCTGAACGGCGCCTTTGCCGGCAAGCCGCAGAACTTCAGCGCCATCCGTTCCATCCTCAAGGCCGTGGGCGACGACATCCCGGTGCAGCTGGGCGGCGGCATCCGCGACCTGGACACCATTGAAAAATACATCGACGGCGGCCTGCGCTACGTGATCATCGGCACCGCCGCGGTCAAGAACCCGGGCTTCCTCAAGGACGCCTGCACCGCGTTTGGCGGCCACATCATCGTGGGCCTGGACGCCAGGGACGGCAAGGTGGCCACCGATGGCTGGAGCAAGCTCACCGGCCACGAGGTGGTCGACCTCGCCAGGAAGTTCGAGGACTGGGGCGTCGAATCCATCATCTACACCGACATCGGGCGCGACGGCATGCTCAGCGGCATCAACATCGATGCCACCGTCAAGCTGGCCCAGGCGCTGACCATTCCCGTGATCGCCTCGGGGGGCCTGAGCAACATGGCTGACATTGAAAAGCTCTGCGCCGTCGAGGACGAGGGCGTGGAAGGCGTGATCTGCGGGCGCGCCGTCTACAGCGGCGACCTCGACTTCGCCCAGGCCCAGGCCCGGGCCGACGAGCTCAATGGCTGAAGACATGTCCCCCACGCTCACTTCGTGTGCTTCACTGCCCCCCAGGGGGGCGCCAGTCGCCTTGGGGCGGCCCGGCGGCGCCTGATGCTGGCCAAGCGCATCATTCCCTGCCTCGACGTGACCGGCGGCCGGGTGGTCAAGGGGGTCAATTTCGTTGAGCTGCGCGACGCCGGCGACCCGGTCGAGATCGCGGCCCGCTACAACGAGCAGGGCGCTGACGAGCTGACCTTCCTGGACATCACGGCCACCTCCGATGGCCGCGACCTGATCCTGCACATCATCGAGGCCGTGGCCTCGCAGGTCTTCATCCCGCTCACCGTGGGCGGCGGTGTGCGCACCGTGGCCGATGTGCGCCGCCTGCTCAATGCCGGTGCCGACAAGACCAGCTTCAACTCGGCGGCCATTGCCAACCCCGACGTCATTGCCGACGCCTCGGCCCGCTATGGCGCCCAGTGCATCGTGGTGGCCATCGATGCCAAGCGGCGCAGCGACGACGAGGCGCAGACCCGCGGCCCGGGCTGGGACGTCTACAGCCATGGCGGGCGCCAGAACACCGGGCTCGATGCGGTGGCCTGGGCGCGTGACATGGCCGCGCGCGGGGCCGGCGAGATCCTGCTGACCAGCATGGACCGCGACGGCACCAAGGCCGGCTTTGACCTGGCCCTGACGCGCGCCGTGTGCGACGCGGTGGACGTGCCCGTGATCGCCTCGGGCGGCGTGGGCAACCTGGCGCATCTGGCCGACGGCATCCAGCAGGGTGGCGCCGACGCGGTGCTGGCCGCCAGCATCTTCCACTATGGCGAGTACACCGTGGGCCAGGCCAAGGCCCACCTGGCCAGCCGGGGCATCCCGGTGCGCCGCTGACGCCCCTTCGCCGGGCAGGCCGCCGCTTATGGCTGACAATACGGCCATGGACTGGCTCAACGAAGTGAAATGGGACGATCAGGGCCTGGTGCCGGTCATTGCGCAGGAGGCCGGCACCAATGACGTGCTGATGTTCGCCTGGATGAACCGCGAGGCCCTGCAGAAAACCGCCGAGCTGGGGCGCGCGGTGTACTACAGCCGCTCGCGCGGCAAGCTGTGGTTCAAGGGCGAGGAGTCCGGCCACGTGCAGACGGTGCACGAGATCCGCATGGACTGCGACAACGACGTGCTGCTGCTCAAGGTGACCCAGCTCGGGCATGAGCCCGGCATTGCCTGCCACACCGGCCGCCACAGCTGTTTCTTCAGCCTGTACCGCGACGGGGTGTGGCAGGTGACCGAGCCGGTCTTGAAAGACCCGCAAACCATCTACAAGTGAACCGTATGAGCGCCGCCAATTCCTCCGCCCCGACTTCGCAGGACGCACTGGCGCGCCTGGCCGCCGTGATCGAGAGCCGCAAGCCGGCCCATGGCGGCGACCCGCAGGCCAGCTACGTGGCGCGCCTGCTGGCCAGGGGGCCCGACGCCTTTCTCAAGAAAATCGGCGAGGAAGCCACCGAGACCGTGATGGCCGCCAAGGACGTGGACCATGGCGGCGACCGCGCCAGCCTGGTGGGCGAGGTGGCCGACCTGTGGTTCCACTGCATGGTCGCACTGGCCTACTATGACTTGGCGCCGGCCGACGTGATCGCCGAGCTGGAACGCCGCGAGGGCACCAGCGGCATCGAGGAAAAGGCCCTGCGCAAGGCCCGTCTGCGTGAAGGAGAGCGTCCGTGAGTGAGACCGACTTTGCCGAGTTCGGCGCCAAGACCCAGAACGACCGCACGGTGATGCATGTGCTGTACGGCCTGCACACGCTGGCGCCGTTCACGCTGCTGTCGCTGTCGGTGGTGGCGCTGATCGTCAATTACGTGCGCCGGGGCGAGGAACTCGATGCGCTGTACGTCCTGCACCATGGCTACATGATCCGCACCTTCTGGTGGGCCCTGCTGTGGCTGGCCGTGACGGCGCCGCTGTGGCTGCTGTTCGTGCTGCCGGGGGCGGCCGCCTACACGGTCATCGCGCTCTGGTACCTTTACCGTTACATTCGCGGCTGGCTTCGTTTCAGTGACAACAAGCCGGTCTGACCCGCATTTTCCTTTTCCTTCCCCATGAGCGCTGATTCCAACTGCATTTTCTGCAAGATCGTCGAAGGCAAGATTCCCTCCAGAAAGGTCTACGAGGACGAGGAGATGCTGGTCTTCCACGACATCCATCCGTGGGCCCCGGTGCATTTCCTCATGGTTCCCAAGGAGCACCTGCCCTCGCTGGCCCATGTGCAGCCCGGGCATGCGGGCCTGCTGGGGCGCATGCTGGCGCTGGCGCCCCAACTCGCGCTGCAGGAGGGTTGCCGCCCGTATCCCGAGGGCGGGCACCGCGTGGTCATCAACACCGGCGCCGAGGGTGGCCAGGAAGTGCATCACCTGCATGTGCACGTCATGGGCGGCCCGCGGCCCTGGCTCAAGGGCTAATCGGCGGCACCCGTCAGGGTTAATTCCGTGCGGGCCGCCCCTGCCGACTAAAATCAACGCAATTCTTCAGGAGTAATCCATGGGTTCCTTTTCCATCTGGCACTGGTTGATCGTGCTTTTGATCGTCGTCATGGTGTTTGGCACCAAGAAGCTCAAGAACATGGGCTCCGACCTGGGCGGCGCCGTCAAGGGCTTCAAGGACGGCATGAAAGACGGCGCGGCCCCGGCCGACGACAAGCCCGCCGCGCCGGCAGGCCAGGTCACGGGCAATGCCAGCGCCAGCGCCGACAAGACCACCATTGACGTCGAAGCCCGCACCAAGTCCTGATCGCCTGCCGTGATCGACCTCGGTATTTCCAAGATGGCGCTGATCGGCGCCGTCGCGCTGATCGTCATCGGGCCTGAAAAGCTGCCCAAGGTGGCGCGCACGGTCGGCACGCTGCTGGGCAAGGCCCAGCGTTACGTGAACGACGTCAAGGCCGAGGTCAACCGCTCGATGGAGCTCGACGAGCTCAAGAAAATGAAGGATTCGGTCGAGGGCGCGGCACGCGATGTCGAGCAGTCGATCCAGACCAGCGCCAGCGATTTCGAGAAGGACTGGGCCGCCGCCACGGGCGAGGCCCAGGCCGGCCTGCCGCCGTCCTACCCCGAGTACCGCCACCCCCGCAAGAAATGGCGCCTCAAGCAGGGGGCCACGCCCAACTGGTACAAGGCCCGCGCGGGCATCCGCACCAAGGCGCTGTCGGGCGCGGCGCGCGTGGCCCGCTACCGCCCGCAGAAATTCAATTGACAGCGCCCTTGCGCGCGGCCTGTCACCGGGTCTGATCCGAACCCATTTCCACCATGTCCGACCCGCAGACCCCAGACGACGAACTCGCCGGCACCGAACAGCCCTTTGTGCAGCACTTGTTTGAGCTGCGTGACCGGCTGCTCTATTGCATCTACGGCATCGTCGTGGCCCTGATCCTGCTGGCCATCTGGCCGGGCCCCAATGGCCTGATCGACTTCATTGCCCACCCGATCCGCGCCCACATGCCGCCGGGCACCAAGCTGATCGCCGTGGGGGTGTTCTCGCCCTTTTTCGTGCCGCTGAAGGTGCTGATGCTGGTGGCCGTGCTGGCGGCGCTGCCCTGGCTGATGTACCAGGTCTGGGCCTTTGTGGCGCCCGGCCTGTATTCGCATGAGAAGAAGTTTGCGGTGCCGCTGATCATCTTCGGCAGCCTGCTGGCCTACGCGGGTATCGGCTTCGTGCAGTTCTTCGTGCTGGACCGGATGTTTGCCTTCATCCAGGGCTTCACACCCGACAGCGTGGCGGCCACGCCCGACATCGCCTCGTATGTGGAGGCCATTCTCTCGCTGTACCTGGCGTTTGGCCTGGCCTTCCAGGTGCCCATCGTGGTGATGCTGCTGGTGCGCCTGAACATGGTCACGGTGGCGCAGTTGCGGGGGTTCCGCGGCTACTTCGTGGTGGTGGCCTTCATCATCGCCGCAGTGGTGACGCCGCCCGACGTGATCTCGCAGCTGGCCCTGGCCGTGCCCATGTGCCTGCTGTACGAGCTGGGCATCATCGGTGCCGGCTGGTTCGCCAAGGTTTCCAAGGCGCCCGATGAAGAAGCCGAGACGGCCGACAAACCGTCCTGAGTACTCAAGCCAGGCCTTTCAGGCCAGGCTTTTCAGGTCAAACAGGCCTGGAGTCCAGGCGGGGCGGCCACTGTCCGCTACCAAATTGCTAGCAGATTAGCGCTGCACCGCGCGCGGGCGCGGACGCAGCCCGGGGGTCACGTCCAGCTCCAGCCGGTCGCTGCCGCGCTGCACGCCGAACTTGGCGCTCAGCCCGGGCTTGAGCGCGGCCACGCCGCTGAGCAGCTCCGACACATTGTTCACCGGCTTGCCGGCCACGGTGGCGATCACGTCGCCCGGGCGGATGCCCGATTGCGCGGCCGGCCCGTTTTGCAGCACGCCCGTGATGATCACGCCCTGGCTGGCCTTGACGCCAAAGGTCTCGGCCAGCTCGGGCGACAGTTCGCCGGGTTCCACGCCAATCCAGCCGCGCGTGACCACGCCGTCCTTGATGATGCTCTCCAGCACCAGCCGCGCCGTGGAGACGGGAATGGCAAAGCCGATGCCCATGCTGCCGCCCGAACGCGAGTAGATGGCGGTGTTGATGCCCATCAGGTTGCCGTTCACGTCCACCAGCGCACCGCCGGAGTTGCCGGGGTTGATGGCGGCGTCGGTCTGGATGAAGTTCTCGAAGGTATTGATGCCCAGCTGGTTGCGGCCCAGCGCGCTCACGATGCCGCCCGTGACGGTCTGCCCGACGCCAAAGGGGTTGCCGATGGCCAGCACCTGGTCGCCCACCTGCAGCGCGTCGGAGCTGCCCAGCACGATCAGTGGCAGCCGGTCCAGCCCGATCTTGAGGATGGCCAGGTCGGTGTCGGGGTCGGTGCCGATGACCCTGGCCTTGGTGCGGCGGGCGTCGTTGAGGATGACCTCGATCTCGTCGGCGTCCTCGACCACATGGTTGTTGGTGAGGATGTAGCCGTCGGCGCTCACGATCACCCCGCTGCCCAGGCCGGCCTGCGGCTGGCTGCCCTGGTCACCGAAGAAAAAGCGGAACCACGGGTCGTTGGCGTGCGGGTTCTTCTGGGCGGCCTTGCTGGTGTTGATGCTCACCACCGCCCCCGCCGCTTTCTGCGCGGCCACGCGGAAGCTGCCGGCCGGCGCGGCCGCCGCGCCGCTGGCGGGGGCCTCGATCAGCGACACCACGCCGCCCTGGAGCAGCCGCCGGTTGAGCCACTCGGGCTTGAGCGTGGCCACCACGAACCAGAGGGCGAGCACGACCGTGACGGTCTGCGAAAAGATCAGCCAGTAGCGACGCATGATGTATCAGGACAAGAAGTCACGGCGGGACACAGCGCCCAGTGTAGACGCGATGGCGCGGGCAGGGCGCGCGGCCAGTCAGGCGCGGCGCGGCGTGGCCTGGCCCGGGCTTTGGCCGGCGCGGTGCTCAGGCCCGGCTGGGCCGGGGCACGGTCTTGATGGCGTGCGGCACCTGGGCCGGGTGGCCGTGGCGGCGCGGCCCGAGCTGGGCGCGCTCGACCGGCACCACCTCGCCGGTGTGCGGGTCCAGCATGGCGGCGCGCGAGCGCATGCCGCGGGCGGCCTCGGCCATGCGCTGCGCGTCGTGCAGGATGTCCTCGACCGCCGCATGCTGGCGCGACAGGTGGACCACGCCAACGCCGATGTCGGCGCGGATTTCGATGCGCTGGCCGTCCACCGACGTGACCTCCACGGGCCGGCGCAGGCTGCTGGCCACGCGCAGCCCGAGCGTGCGCAGCCAGGCCGGTGAATGCAGGGTCTCCACCAGCGTGATGAAGCAGCGGTCGTAGTAGCGCCCCACCGGGTTGACCACGCCCACCTGGCGCTGGATGCGGGTGGCCAGGTGGATGAACATCTCGTTCAGGCCGCCACCGCCGGCCTGGGCCAGCACGGCCTCGGTGTCGAACACCATCACGGCAATCACCGCGCCGTCACGCCGGGTGCGCCGCCGCCGCCGCTGGGCCTTGATCAGCCGCTTGACCAGCGCCACGCCGCTGTACAGCTTGGTCACCGGGTCGAACTGCGAGGGGCTGGCATCCTCGGGCCGGGCTCGCCGCTCGTGGCGGTTGCGCTGCCACAGCATGGTGCCGATGACCGCGATGCAGGCCGCGGCACTGAGCGCGAACAGCGCCTGCAGGCCCGGCCCGATGCCGGGCAGGCCCATGGCGATGGCGTACAGGCCCACGATGGCCGGCAGCATCAGCAGGCAGCCCATCGCAATGCCCAGCGCCAGCCGGTCGCCCAGCAGGAAGCCGCGCACCCCCAGCCACAGCACCAGCACGCTGTTGGCCAGGCACAGGGCACCCGCCGCGGGCAGCTGCTGGCCTTCGGGCAGGGCCAGGCAGAGCAGCCCGAGCACGGGCGTGGCCAGCGCCGAGACCTGCAGGCTGACCGACATGAAGCGGTCGCGCTGGTGGGCCGCCAGCCAGCCGCGGATCCAGAAATTGCCCAGGGCGCTGCAAAAGGGCCCGACCAGCACCTGGGCCACATGCAGCATGCGCAGGTCGATGCTGGGGTCAATGGCACGCGGGATGCCGCTGAGCAGCACCACGAAGGCGAGCGCCGAAAGGTGGTAGATCGTGCCCTGGGCCGCGCCGATGCTGCGCACGGTGATGAAGTCGGTGGCCCCGACCATGACCACCGCACCGATGGTGCCCACCGCCATGCTCCAGATCATCAGTTCCAGCGCGCTCATCCGGCACCTTGTTCGTAGGATGAATTCATTATGTGGCCTGCGCCCGATGCCGGCCTATGAGGGTGGACCCGTAGCCCGCTTCGCCGACAATGCAGGCTGATCCGTTCCCGCACACACCATGGCCAGCCAGCAACAGTTACTGAACGCCTTTGACGACCTGCTTGAACCCGGGCGCTTCAAGGATTACGGGCCCAATGGCCTGCAGGTGGAGGGCCGGCGCGAGGTGGGCCACATCGTCTCGGGTGTCACCGCCAGCCTGGCGCTGATCGAGGCCGCCGTGGCGGCGCGGGCCGACGCGATCTTCGTGCACCACGGCCTGTTCTGGCGTGGCCAGGACGGCCGGGTCACCGGCTGGATGAAGCAGCGGCTGGCCTTGCTGCTGGCCCACGACATCAATCTTTTTGCCTACCACCTGCCGCTCGATGCCCATCCCGCGCTGGGCAACAACGCCCAGCTGGGCCTGCAGCTGGGCCTGCGCGCCGACAGCCGCTTTGGCGAGCAGGACCTGGGGTTTCTGGGCGCCCGGGCCGACGGCGCGCAGTTCGAGGGCCCCCAGGCCCTGGCCCGGCACCTTGAATCAGTGCTGAATCGGTCTGTAGTCCATGTCGGGCGGGCACAGGGCGCTATCAAAAAAATAGCGTGGTGCACCGGCGGGGCGCAGGGCTACTTTGAGGCCGCCATCGCCGCCGGGGCCGACGCCTTCATCACGGGCGAGATGTCCGAGCCCCAGGCCCACTATGCGCGCGAGTGCGGCGTGGCCTTTCTGGCGTGCGGCCACCACGCGAGCGAGCGCTACGGCGCGCCGGCCGTGGCCGGCCATGTGGCGGCGGCACTGGGGGTGAGCCACCAGTTCATCGACATCGACAACCCGGCATGAAGCCGATCGCCATCACCCTGGGCGACGCCGCCGGCATCGGCCCCGAAATCATTGCCAAGGCATTTCGCGACGCACCCGAGGTCACGGCCGGCTGCTTCGTGGTGGGCGACGTGGCGTGCCTGAGGCGGGCCGCCGGGGCCATCGCGCGGCCGGGCGTGGCGCCGCTCCCGGTGGCGGTGCTCGACGCGCCCGAGGGCGCCGGGCGGGTCCCGCCGCGCGCCGTTCCCGTGCTGCAGCTGGGGGCGCCGCTGGCGGCCCTGCCCTGGGGGCAACTGGATGCGGCAGCCGGCCGGCTGGCCGCCGAATGCGTGGTGTGGGCGGCCCGCGCGGCCCTGCGCGGCGAGGTGGCGGCGCTGGTGACGGCGCCGCTGCACAAGGAGGCGCTGGCCCTGGCGGGCGTGCGTTTTCCCGGGCACACCGAACTGCTGCAGGCTGAGGCGGCGGCCTTCCTGGGGCTGCCGCTGGAGGAGGTGCCGGTGCGCATGATGCTGGCCAATGACGAGTTGCGCACCGTGCTGGTGAGCATCCACGTGTCGCTGCGGGATGCCATTGAGGCGGTCACGCTCGGCAACGTGCTGCAGACCCTGCGCATCACCCATGCCGCCGTGGGCCGCGCGCTGGGCCGGCCCGCGCGCATCGCCGTGGCCGGCCTGAACCCGCACGCGGGGGAGGGCGGGCTGTTTGGCCGCGAGGAACTGGATACCATTGCCCCCGCCGTGCAGGCCGCACAGGCCGAGGGCATCCAGGCCACGGGGCCGCTCGCGCCCGACACCGTGTTCATGCGCGCGCGCCGCGGCGAGTTCGACGCCGTGGTGGCCATGTACCACGACCAGGGGCTGATCCCGGTCAAGTACCTGGGCGTGGAGCAGGGCGTCAACGTCACGCTGGGCCTGCCGCTGGTGCGCACCAGCCCGGACCACGGCACGGCGTTCGACATCGCGGGCACGGGCCGGGCCGACCCGTCCAGCCTGATCGCGGCGATCCGCGCCGCGCGCGGGCTTATTTCCTGAGGCTGTCGCGGATTTCGCGCAGCAGCACCACGTCCTCGGGCGGGGCGGCCGGCGCGGCGGGCGCCGGTGCCGGCTCCTCGCGCTTGAGGCGGTTGACCTGCTTGATCATCATGAAAATGATGAACGCAAGAATGGCGAAATTCACCGCCACGGTGATGAAGTGGCCATAGGCCAGCACCGGCACACCGGCCTTCTTCAGGGCATCGAGCGTCATGGCCGTGTCCGGCGGGACCTGGCCCAGCACCACGAACAGGTTGGAGAAATCCAGCTTGCCGAATACCGTGCCCACCACGGGCATGATCAGGTCGTTGACCACGGAATCGACGATCTTGCCGAAGGCCCCGCCAATGATCACGCCCACGGCCAGATCGATCACGTTGCCCTTGACGGCGAACTCCCTGAATTCCTTCATCATGCCCATGCTGTCAGCTCCTTGTAGTGGGGCTTTGGAGTATTGCCGGATCGCCGGCCCTGTCAAGCTCGCGGCCGGCGTTGAATTCGCCAATGGGGCTCGGCTACAATCGCGGGTTGACCCTAATAAGCGATGTTCATTGAGGATTCCCCATGAGTGACACCCCAGTCGACACCAGCAAAAGGACGTGGTTGATCGCGTCCGGCTGTGCCGGTGCAGTGGGCGGCGTGGCCACCGCCGTACCCTTCGTGAGTACCTTCGAGCCCTCCGAGCGCGCCAAGGCCGCCGGCGCGGCCGTCGAGGTCGATATTTCCGCGATCAAGCCGGGCGAGAAGCTCACCGTCGAGTGGCGCGGCAAGCCCGTGTGGATCGTGCGCCGCACGCCCGAGCAGGTGGCCGAGCTGCCCAAGAACGACGCGCAGCTGGCCGATCCGCTGTCCAAGCGCAAGCCCGATGAACTCACGCCTCCCTACGCGCGCAACGAGGCCCGCTCGATCAAGCCCGAGGTGTTCGTGGCCGTGGGCATCTGCTCGCACCTGGGCTGCTCGCCGTCCGACCGGTTCCAGCCCGGCGCCCAGCCCTCGCTGCCCGACGACTGGGCCGGTGGCTTCCTGTGCCCCTGCCATGGTTCCACCTTCGACATGGCCGGCCGGGTCTACAAGAACAAGCCCGCGCCCGACAACCTTGAAGTGCCGCCGCACATGTACCTGTCAGAGACCAAGATCCTGATCGGTGAAGACAAGAAGGCCTGAGGGACACTGACATGGCTGAATTCAAGGAAATCTCCCCCAACGCCTCGGGCACTGCCAAGCTCACGAACTGGTTCGAGAACCGGTTCCCCACGGCATTCGACGCCTACCGCGTCCACATGTCGGAGTACTACGCGCCCAAGAACTTCAACTTCTGGTACATCTTCGGCTCGCTGGCGCTGCTGGTGCTGGTGATCCAGATCGTCACCGGCATCTTCCTGGTGATGCACTACAAGCCCGACGCCGCCAAGGCCTTCGAGTCGGTCGAGTACATCATGCGCGACGTGCCCTGGGGCTGGCTGATCCGCTACATGCACTCCACGGGCGCCTCGGCGTTCTTCGTGGTGGTGTACCTGCACATGTTCCGCGGCCTGCTGTACGGCAGCTACCGCAAGCCGCGCGAGCTGGTCTGGATCTTCGGCTGCGCGATCTTCCTGTGCCTGATGGCCGAAGCCTTCATGGGCTACCTGCTGCCCTGGGGCCAGATGTCCTACTGGGGCGCCCAGGTGATCGTGAACCTGTTCTCGGCCATCCCGTTCGTCGGCCCCGACCTGGCCCTGCTGATCCGCGGCGACTATGTGGTCTCCGATGCCACGCTCAACCGCTTCTTCAGCTTCCACGTGATCGCCGTGCCGCTGGTGTTGCTGGGCCTGGTGGCCGCCCACCTGATGGCGCTGCACGACGTGGGTTCCAACAACCCCGATGGCGTCGAGATCAAGGGCCCCAAGGCGCCCAAGGACGCCAGGGGCAAGCCGCTGGACGGCGTGCCGTTCCACCCCTACTACACGGTGCACGACATCTTTGGCGTCAGCGTGTTCCTGATGGTGTTCACCGCCATCATCTTCTTCGCGCCCGAGGCCGGCGGCTACTTCCTGGAGTACAACAACTTCATTCCCGCCGACCCGCTGAAGACGCCCGCGCACATTGCGCCGGTCTGGTACTTCACGCCGTACTACTCCATGCTGCGCGCCATCACCAGCGAGATGATGTATGCGCTGATCGCCTGCGTGGTGGGGGCTGCCGGGCTCGCCGTGGTGCGCTTCAAGATGCCCAGCCTGTTCAAAGCCGTGATCGTGGGCGCGGCGGTTGCCGTGGTCGCCATGATGCTGGCCATCGACGCCAAGTTCTGGGGCGTGGTGGTGATGGGCGGCGCGGTCATTATCCTGTTCTTCCTGCCCTGGCTGGACCACAGCCCGGTCAAGTCGATCCGCTACCGTCCCGACTGGCACAAGTACCTGTACGGCATCTTTGTCGTCAACTTCGTGGTGCTGGCCTACCTCGGGGTGCAGCCGCCGTCCGAAATCGGCGGGCGCGTCTCGCAGGTTGGCACGCTGTTCTACTTTGGTTTCTTCCTGCTGATGCCGTGGTGGAGCCGCCTGGGCGAGTTCAAGACACCGCCCGACCGCGTCAACTTCGCCGCGCATTAAGCTGGAGACGATAACCATGAAGAAAATCATCCTCACGCTGATCGCCGCGTTCGGTTTCATCGCCGGCGCGCAGGCCAATGAAGGCGGCGTCGCCTGGGACAAGGCGCCCAACAAGATCAATGACCTGGCGGCCCTGCAGAATGGCGCCAAGCTGTTCGTCAATTACTGCCTGAGCTGCCATTCGGCGGCGTTCATGCGCTACAACCGGCTGACCGACATCGGCCTGACCGAGCAGCAGATCAAGGACAACCTTCTGTTCACCACCGACAAGGTGGGCGAGACCATGAAGGCGGCGATTGACCCGAAGCAGGCCAAGGCCTGGTTCGGCGGCAATCCGCCGGACCTGACGCTGATCGCGCGCTCGCGCGCCGGTCACGGCGGCACCGGCGCCGACTACCTGTACACCTACCTGCGCACCTACTACCGCGACCCGACCAAAGCCACGGGCTGGAACAACCTGGTGTTCCCCAACGTGGGCATGCCGCATGTCCTGTGGGAGTTGCAGGGCGACCGCCAGCCGGTGTTCGCTGAAACCATGGAACACGGCCACGAGGTCAAGGCCTTCAAGGGCTGGGAGCAGGTGTCCGCGGGCACGATGACCCCGTTGCAGTACGACGAGGCCGTGGGTGACCTGGTCAGCTACCTCCAGTGGATGGGCGAGCCGGCCCAGGGCACGCGCGTTCGCGTCGGCGTCTGGGTCCTGCTGTTCCTGGGCCTGTTCACCGTGATTGCCTGGCGCCTCAACGCCGCGTTCTGGAAAGACGTCAAGTAAAAGCGACCACGCGGGCGGGCCTTGCGCCGGCCCCGCGTCCTTTCATGAGTGGGTTGCGTCATGCACCCACTCTTTTTGATTTTTAGGAGTCTCCGCCATGATGGTGCTGTATTCAGGAACGACCTGCCCCTTCTCCCACCGCTGCCGGTTTGTGCTGTTCGAGAAGGGCATGGACTTCGAGATCCGCGATGTGGACCTCTACAACAAGCCCGAAGACATCAATGTGATGAATCCCTACGGCCAGGTTCCCATCCTGGTCGAGCGCGATCTCATCCTGTACGAGTCGAACATCATCAACGAGTACATCGACGAGCGCTTCCCGCATCCCCAGCTGATGCCCGGCGACCCGGTGGACCGTGCCCGTGTGCGCCTGTTCCTGCTCAACTTCGAGAAGGAGTTGTTCGTCCATGTGAGCACCCTGGAGTCGCGCTTGGCCAAGAGCAACGAAAAGGCGCTCGAGAAGGCGCGTTCGCACATCCGCGACCGCCTCACGCAGCTGGCCCCGGTGTTCCTCAAGAACAAGTACATGCTGGGCGAGAACTTCTCGATGCTCGACGTCGCGATCGCCCCGCTGCTGTGGCGTCTGGATTACTATGGCATTGACCTGAGCAAGAACGCCGCGCCGCTGCTCAAGTACGCCGAGCGCATCTTCTCGCGCCCGGCCTACATTGAAGCCCTGACGCCGTCCGAAAAGGTCATGCGCAAGTAACCACCGAGCCGAGGCCCCGCCCACACGATGATGAATGCACTGGAGTCCACATCCACACGTCCCTACCTGATCCGGGCGCTGTATGACTGGTGCACCGACAACGGCTTCACGCCCTATGTCGCCGTGCTGGTGGATGAATCGGTCCAGGTGCCGCGCGAGTACGTCAAGAACGGTGAAATCGTGCTGAACATCAGCTTCGATGCCACCAGCTCACTCAAGCTGGGCAACGATTTCATCGAGTTCAAGGCCCGGTTCGCGGGCTCGGCGCGCGAGATCATGGTGCCAGTCGGCCGCGTCATTGCGATTTACGCGCGCGAGAACGGCCAGGGCATGGCCTTCCCGGTGCCGGTACCGGCCACCACGGGGGATGAGGTGTCGAAGCCGTCGCCCCTGAGCAGCGTGCCGGCGGTTCCGGCAACCGGCCTGTCGTCATCCGAAGGCGAGCCCCGCGTGGTGCAACTGGTCACGCCTGAGGCTGGTCCCGGCGACGACACCACCGATCCGCCCCGGCCGCCGTCGGGTCCGCGTCCGGCGCTCAAGCGGGTCAAGTGACCCATCGCCGGCCATAGCAGCCCGGTAAAATCATAAACACCGCCGATTTAGCTCAGTTGGTAGAGCAACCGCCTTGTAAGCGGTAGGTCATCAGTTCGAATCCGATAATCGGCACCAGTGCTTGCTTCCTGTTACTTCTGCGGCATTTGAACCTTCAGCCGAATTGAGTTAACCTCCCAACCCCGGTCGCGCAGCCGCGCCAGGAGAGCAGGGAGCACCTGCCGGAGCTTCGCGGCCGCTGCGTTGCTGCTGACCAGCAGGCACCAGTCGCAGCCATCCACCGGGCCGGCCTTGATGGCCGGGCGCAAGGGGACAGGGATCAACAATTCAACCGCTTTGAGCCTTTCACTGGAATCCCGTGCCAGTTCTGCCAGACGCGCCAGGGTGGGCGAGTCCTGGGCAGCCTGCTGCAGGGATACCGGATGATGAAGACGGCTCATTGGGGGGCGGACGCTTGAGGGGATAGCACAGTGCATTTGATTATCACGGATGCGTGGCTTGCGAAGAGCCGTGCCATCCATCTGAGCGGCACGCGGCTGGTCCTGTCCTTCGTGACCCTGTCCCTGGTGCTCATGTTCATGGCTGCGGGCCTGTACCACTGGGTGTTTCTCAAGGGCGCGCGCGAAGGCTGGCCGGTGATCGGCTCCCTGGTCAAGCTGATGGTGCGTGGCGAGTTCGAACAGCGCGACCGCTTCATGCGCGAGAACATCGACGCCATGGCCCGCAAGCTTGGTGAAATGCAGGCCAAGCTCGTGCAACTCGAGGCACTGGGCGAACGCGTGTCGGGGCTGGCGGGGGTCAACCCCGCCGACATCCGGGGCACGCCCGGGCGCGGTGGTGCGCTGGTGTCGGGGCGACCGCTGACCATGGAAGAGCTCCAGGCCACATTGGCCGATCTGGACAAGCTCACCGATCAGCGCACGGACCTGATGACCGTGATGGAGTCGCGGCTGTTTGACCAGAAGATCAAGAAACTGATGGTGCCGACGCAGCAGCCCGTGGCCACGGGCGTGCTGGGCTCGGCGTTTGGCTGGCGGATCGACCCCTTCACCGGTCGCTCGGCGCTGCACACCGGGCTGGATTTTCCGTCCACCCCCGGGACGCCGATTGTCGCGGCGGCCGGCGGCGTGGTGGTCACGCAGGAATTCCACCCCGAGTACGGCAACATGGTGGAGATTGACCACGGCAATGACCTGATCACCCGCTATGCCCACGCATCGCGCGTGTTCGTCAAGAAGGGCGACCTGATCCGCCGCGGGCAAAAGATCGCCGAGGTCGGCACCACGGGCCGTTCGACCGGCCCGCACCTGCATTTCGAGGTTCTCGTGCAGGGGGTGCCCCAGGATCCGCAGAAATTCCTGCTGGCCGGCCAGCGGCTGCCCGGCCCCCAGGTGGCCCAGGCAACGGCCCCTGCGGCGGCGGCGGTTCCTGCGGTTTCCGGGCACAGGTAAAATCGGGGGCTGTGCTGCACTGCACGATGCACTTGCATTGATCAGCGGCAGCCCCATTTCCTCCTGATTGACAAAGGATTGCGCTGCCCTGCTGGCCCCAGTGGGCTGGCAGGGCGGTACTGCTTTCATGGCCACCAACTTCCTCACAAAAATATTCGGCAGCCGTAACGACCGCCTCCTCAAGCAGTACCGCAAGACGGTCGAACGCATCAACGCGCTCGAGCCGCAGTACGAGAAACTGGACGATGCCGGGCTGCGCGCCAAGACCGAGGAGTTCAAGGCCCGCGTCGCCGCGGGCGAGACGCTGGATGCGATCCTGCCGGAGGCGTTTGCCGTGGTGCGCGAAGGCTCCAAGCGCGTCATGAAGATGCGCCACTTCGACGTGCAGATGCTGGGGGGCATGTCGCTTCACAACGGCAAGATTTCCGAGATGCGGACCGGCGAGGGCAAGACCCTGACCGCCACCTTGCCCGTGTACCTGAACGCACTGACCGGCAAGGGCGTGCACGTGGTCACCGTGAACGACTACCTCGCCAACCGCGATGCGCAATGGATGGGCCGCCTGTATGGCTTCCTCGGTCTGTCCGTGGGGGTCAACCTGCCCAACATGTCGCGCGAGGAAAAGCAGTCCGCCTACCGGTCCGACATCACCTATGGCACGAACAACGAATTCGGCTTTGACTACCTGCGCGACAACATGGTGTACGAGGTGCAGGACCGCGTGCAGCGGGGCCTGAACTACGCCATCGTGGACGAGGTGGACTCGATCCTGATTGACGAGGCGCGAACGCCGCTGATCATCAGCGGCCAGGCCGAGGACCATACCGACCTGTACATTGCGATGAACCGCGTGGTGCCCCTGCTCACGCGCCAGGAAGGCGAAGCCAACCCGCTGACCGGCGAAGGCGTGATCAAGCCCGGTGATTTCACGCTGGACGAAAAGTCGCATCAGGTCTTCCTCACCGAGCAGGGCCACGAGAATGCCGAGCGGATCCTGTTCAACCTGGGCCTGATTGCCGAGGGCGCCTCGCTCTACGACCCCGCCAACATCGCGCTGATGCATCACCTGTACGCGGCGCTGCGGGCCAACCACCTTTACCACCGCGACCAGCACTATGTGGTCCAGGAGGGCGAGGTGGTGATCGTCGACGAGTTCACCGGCCGGCTGATGTCGGGGCGGCGCTGGAGCGACGGCCTGCACCAGGCCGTGGAAGCCAAGGAGGGCGTGGCCATCCAGGCCGAGAACCAGACGCTGGCCTCGATCACCTTCCAGAACTACTTCCGCCTCTACGGCAAGCTCGCCGGCATGACCGGCACGGCCGATACCGAGGCCTATGAGTTCCAGGAGATCTACGGGCTCGAGACCGTGGTGATGCCGCCGAACCGGCCGAGCCGGCGCGACGACCAGCTTGACCGCGTCTACAAGACCACGCGCGAGAAGTACGAAGCCGCCATCAAGGACATCCGCGAATGCCACGAGCGCGGCCAGCCCGTGCTGGTGGGCACCACGTCGATCGAGAACTCCGAAATCATCGACCAGTTGCTGACCAGGGAAAACCTGCCACACCAGGTGCTCAACGCCAAGCAGCATGCGCGCGAGGCGGACATCGTGGCGCAAGCCGGCCGGCCCGGCATGATCACCATCGCCACCAACATGGCGGGCCGGGGCACCGACATCGTGCTGGGCGGCAATGTGGAAAAGCTCATCGAAGCGGTTGAAGCCGATGAGTCCCTGGACGCCGCCGCGAAGGCGGCGCAGATCGCGTCGCTGCGCGAGCAATGGACCAAGGACCATGAGTCGGTGAAGGCGCTGGGCGGCCTGCGCATCATCGCCACCGAGCGGCACGAGTCCCGCCGGATTGACAACCAGCTGCGCGGCCGTTCAGGCCGGCAGGGTGACCCGGGTTCCTCGCGCTTTTACCTCAGCCTGGACGACCCGCTGATGCGCATCTTCGCGGGCGACCGGGTCAAGGCCATCATGGAACGCCTCAAGATGCCCGACGGCGAGGCCATCGAGGCCGGCATCGTCACGCGCAGCATCGAAAGCGCCCAGCGCAAGGTGGAAGCGCGCAACTTTGACATCCGCAAGCAGCTCCTGGAGTACGACGACGTCTCCAACGACCAGCGCAAGGTGATCTACCAGCAGCGCAACGACATTCTCGACGCGGCTGACCTGTCCGCCCAGATCGCCTCCCTGCGCGAAGGCTGCTTCACCGATCTCGTGCACCAGTACGTGCCGGAACAGTCGGTGGAAGAGCAATGGGATCTGCCCAGGCTCGAGCAGGTGCTGCGCGAGGAATGGCAGATTGAACTGCCACTGCAGGGCGAGGTGCAGGCGGCCAGCGCCATCACCGACGAGGACCTGGTCGCCCGGGTCCTGCAGACGGCCAATGAGGTGTTCGATGCCAAGGTCAAGCTGGTGGGCGGTGACCAGTTCACGCAGTTCGAGCGCGTCGTGCTGCTGCAGAGCATTGACACGCATTGGCGTGAGCATCTGAGCGCGCTTGACTACCTGCGTCAGGGCATTCACCTGCGGGGCTATGCGCAGAAGCAGCCCAAGCAGGAATACAAGCGCGAGGCCTTTGAGCTGTTCGGGCAACTGCTGGACTCCGTGAAGAATGACGTCACCAAGGTCTTGATGACGGTTCAGATCCAGTCCAGTGAGCAGATTGGCGAAGCCGCCGATGCGCTGGAAAACCGTGCCGAACGCATTGCCAACGTGACCTACAGCGCACCCACCGAAACGGGTGAAGTCGAGACGCGCGTGGATGCCGCCACAGCGCGCCAGCCCGGCCCCTTTGCCGACGGCATGCCCCGCGTGGGCCGCAACGATCCCTGCCCTTGCGGCAGCGGAAAAAAATACAAACACTGTCACGGCAAGCTGGCCTGACACCCCGCTGAAACATTTTCTTGCCCGCTGCGTTGGAAACAACGCAGCGGGCTGTTTTTGTTGCGCCTCAAGGGCCTACTGGGAATATCCTTTAATGCTTTTGTAACTGTTATTACATTCTCTAGCAGAGAGGTCTGCTTTGATACATCCGACCCCTGTCAAGGTTGACAGGGGGTGGCCCACGTCAAGCCTTGTTTCGAATTTCAATGAATGCACCATTTTTTTACGAGGTGCATCATGGAAGTCGTTGAAAAGTCCCCGCAGCATCAAGTTGTGAACCCGCCCCTGAGCGCGCAGCTGCAGCGCCGCCTGGCCAGGGAGTTCACCCCGCGCTGGAACGAACAGTGGGGCGGCAAATTCATTCTTCATGGACGGCCTGTCACGGAGGCGGCCGTGCGCCTGGATGGCAATGACTACCTGGGCATCAGCGGGCATCCCGAGATTGTCCAGGCGCAGGTCAACGCCTTGCGCGAGGACCGCGAGTCGGTGATCCAGTCCGGGGTGTTCCTGCTGGACGCCCACCCTTCCCACACGCTGGAGAAGTCGCTGGCCCAGTGGGTGGGCAAGGAAGATGGCTACCTCTGCCAGTCGGGCTATTCGGCCAACGTGGGGTTGCTGCAGATCATCGCGGACGCGCAGACGCCGGTGTACCTGGACACGCTGGCCCATGCCTCGCTGTGGGAAGGGGCCCACGCCGCCCGTGCGCCGGCGCATGCCTTTCGCCACAACGATGTCCAGCATCTGGAACGCATGATCGCGACCCACGGCCCGGGCGTGGTCGTGGTGGATTCGGTGTACAGCACCACGGGCGCGCTGTGCCCGCTGGAGGCCATCGTGCAGGTCTGCGAACGCCGCGACTGCATGATCGTGGTCGATGAATCCCATTCACTCGGAACCCATGGCCCGGGTGGTGCCGGCCTGTGCGCCGCCCTGGGGCTGACCGAGAGGGTTCACTTCATCACGGCCAGCCTGGCCAAGGCATTCGCGGGCCGTGCGGGCTTCTTCACGGCGCCAGCGAGCATGCGCTACTACACGCTGATCAGCAGCTACCCGAACATCTTCAGCTCGTCGCTGCTGCCGCACGAGGTGGCCGGCCTGGCCGCCACGCTCAAGGTGATCCGCGCCAGTGACGATGCGCGGCGCCGGCTGCACGCGAACACGGTGCGGGTCAGGGCCAGCCTGTCGGACCTGGGCTACCCGATCCACCAGGGCAGTGAGCAGATCATCGCGCTCGAAGCCGGCACCGAACCGGCCGCCATGGTGCTGCGCGACGAGCTTGAAGCCCATGACATCGTGGGTGCCCTGTTCTGCGCCCCGGCCACCAGCCGCAACCGCGCCATGGTTCGCCTGACCCTGAACGCCGCGCTGACCGAAGCGGAGATCCGCCATGTTGAAACCGCCGCCGAGGCGCTGGCGCCGCGCCTGAAGCCCTGGGACTGGCCGATTGCGCGGCGCCTGCGCGTGCGCGCCGATCAGCCCTGAACGTTGCGCTGCTCCTGCCGCGCCAGCCACCGCGCGTAGCTGTTGGCGATGTCGGGGCAGAATTCCGGCGCCACGTTGAACAGCGCGCCCAGCAGCGTTTCCTCCCGGCCGACCGCGAATGCCGGCGTCAGCTCGGGCGCCGCGCTGTGGCCCAGGGCCTGCCGCAGTTCGAGGTCCACCAGCTTGCGCCCCGTGCGGATGTCCTCGAGAGCGCCGGCCTTGACGCCTTCCGCCTCGGCCAGCTCGGCCAGGTCTGACAGGCCGGCCGTCGGCTCCAGCTGGAGCCAGCTCACGCGGCCGTTGGCATTCATGCCCAGAACGCCGAAGGGGTCGCCGATCACCACATGCTCGACCCAGCGCTTGGTGGCCAGATCGCGCAGGTCGCGCCCCACCGAAGGCACGCGCAACAGCGCGTTCTGTTCCGGGGTGAGCGTGGCACGCCAGATCTGGGCATGGCGCGCATTGGGGGCGGCCATGAGGTGCTCCACGGCGTCAATCAGCCGGTGCGAGATGTCGGGCGTCTGCTTCGCGATGAACTGGTCAATCAGCCCCCGGTTGAAGGCGTTGACGGCCACCTGCTCGTCCGCCTGCCCCGTGAGCAGGACGCGTGAACCCGGCCAGTCGACCAGCTCGCCCAGGGCCTGCAGCCCGTCCATGGCGGGCATGGAGTAGTCCACCACGCAGATCCGGGTCAAGGCATAGCGTTCGGTGTACTTGGACCAGTAGCCCAGGATCTGGGGGATCAGCGGGCGGCCTTCGCGCCACTGGTCGACCAGCTGCTGCTGGTTCCAGGCGTCGGCCTCCCAGAAGGGGGGCTCCTGCTGAAGGTAATTGATGCACTCGTACGGACGCAGGAACAACCGCAGATGCCAGTGGCGCGGCAGCACCAGGGCGAGCATCTCGAGATAGTCCGGATCGTCATCGAGAAAGACGATGGCGCCGGGGCGTTGGAACAGGGAGAAACTCATCGGTGGGTGCTGCGCGCTCGCGGTGGGGGGTGGTGCATTGTGCTATTCCAGCAAGGGGAGTTCAATGGTGAAGCTGGCGCCCTGGCCCAATGCCGATTTGACACGAATTGAACCGTTTGCGCTCTGGATCACCCGTTTGCAGAACGCCAAACCCAGTCCGTGCCCGGTTCCGCGGTCCGTGGAAAAGAACGGCTCGAAGATCTTGTCCTGCAATTCCGGGTCGATGCCGCCGCCCCGGTCAGTGATGACGATGCGTCCCCTTTCGTGCAGGGTGCCGACCTCGACCAGCAGGTCGCCGGGCTGCGCCGCGGTGTTGGCCGCGGCCAGCGACCTGAGCGCGTTCTTGACCAGGTTGTTGATGACCTGGGAGAACAGCGCCCGCGATCCCGCGAACTTGAAGTCCCGCCGGATCTGCAGCACCACGCTGTCCTTTTCACGCGCGCTGCGGTAGGGGTAGTCGCGCAGCGCGTCGCCGACGACTGTGCCGGCGGAGACCGACTCCTTGTGGTTCGGCAGGCGCAGCAGGCGCGCATTGGCGATCTGCGCGTCGATCTGGTGGTTCATGTTGCGCACCAGCGAATGCAGCCGCCCCGCAAGCCGCTCGAGCTGCTGCGCCGAAGCCTCGGGCACATGGGGCCGTTCATTGCGCATCGCATCGCCGATCAGGGACATGGTGGCCAGTGGCGTGCGCAATTCATGGGCCATGATGCCCATGGTGGTCAGCGTGTTGTTCAGGTGTTCGCGCCGCAGGTTCGCGGACGACAGCCCCAGCAGCAGCCCCATGCTCATGCTGAACGCAATGACCACCGCGTTGATGGCGAACTGCTGGTCGGTCAGCGCGGGCACCGCGGGGCCCATCCACTGGAACAGCGTCCATGCGATGCCGGCGCCGGCGCCGATGCCCAGCGTTGCCAGGCGCCAGTCGGTTGCATAGTAGTAGCTCAGGATCATCGCGCAGATGCTGGCCAGCCAGACGGTATTGCCACTGTTGCACAGGTACATCCAGCTGAACAGGAACGGCAGCTCGAACCAGAACACCGCGCTGAACACCTGGCCGGCCAGCCGGCTCGAGGGGTCGTTGCTGATCCGGTTGCTGATCAGCAGGCAACCGGTCAGGCCGGTGAACCCGCGCAGCCAGATGTTTTCATAGGGCTGAGGCAACCAGTGGCCCCAGATCCAGTAGAACAGCGGGTGGCCCGTGAGCGTGAACAGGCCCAGCCCCTTCATGCGCAGGGGTGACGTGTGCAGCACCGGCACCAGCGGCGCGTCCACCACCTCCTGGCGAAGCCATTGGCGCACGCTGGCCCAGGCCGAGCGGAAGGGCCTGGAACGGGCGGTGGAGGAGGCGGGATGTGATGGCACGGGAAGGCACGCGGGTAGTGCCGTGATATTGTCCCGGTTCTTTTACAACACGTCGATGCAGTTACCTGTTAACTTTGACAGCGTCAGCCTTGATGGCATTCTGAGTGACTGGATCTGCGCGCTGCGCGAGTTCTCCGTGGAGGCCGTGGTGGTGCTGGGTCCGGACCCGTTCGGGACCGTCGAGGACCGGCAAGTGCTGGCCGTGCATCCCCCCGTGGTGGCGGACGCGGCCCAGGCACTGGCGGAGAGCCGCGACTTCGGCGCGCCCTGGCGCGATTCCGACGCGCCTCTGGTGGCCTGGCAGCACATTGCCAAGTCAGACCACCTGAGCGCGGGGCGCTGGCGGCTGCTGTCCCTGGCGCATGGCTTCCAGACGGTGATTCGCGTCGAGTTCTCGCTGCCGGCGGGCCGTGCCTTCGAGTGTTTCATGTTCAGTCCGCGCGAGCTGAACGACCGGGCCGAGGCCGCATCGCTGGTCTGGTCGGCGCTGAACATCTGGCCCCTCGTCCGGCGGTGCATTGCCACGGCGCGCTCCACGCTGAGCCCGCGCGAGCGCGAATGCCTGGTGCTGGCCTTTGAGGGGCTGACCGCGCGCGAGAGCGCGGCGCGCTTGCACTGCAGCGACCGCACCGTCAACTACCACCTGGCGAATGCGATGAACAAGCTCAAGGTCGACAACAAGATGGCGGCCATTCAGCGCGCCTGCTGGATCGGCGCGATCTGAACGACGTCGGTGGCCGCCTGTTCGTAGGCGTGCGCCAGCTGCAACACGGCCAGATCGCCGCGCGGCCGGCCAATGAGCTGCAAGCCCATGGGCAGGCCCGTGGGCCCGAAGCCCGCGGGCACGCTGATGCAGGGCAACCCCGCGAACGTGGCGTAGATCACCACTTCCATCCAGCGGTGGTAGGTGTCCATGGCGCGGCCGCTGATGGCGGCGGGCCAGCGCAGGCTGGCGTCAAACGGCCACACCTGGGCGGTGGGCAGCGCCAGGAAGTCGTACCGCTCGAACAGCTTCAGCATCTGGTGGTAGAAGGTGCTGCGCTGCGCGCTTGCCGCCAGGAACTGGTTGCCGCTGAGGCCCTGGGCCTGCTCGTGCTCCCACAGCGCCTCGGGCTTGATGAGCGCGCGGTTGGCCGGCTTGAGCAGGAACGGCGCGATGCGCGCGGCCACCAGCGCGCGCCGCCAGACCAGCCAGGCCTGCCACACCGCCTCCGGTGAAAACCCGGGCGCTGTGGCCTCCACAGGGCAGCCCAGGGCCTCGAGCCGCGCCAGCGCCTGGCCACAGACCTCCAGAATGCCCGGCTCCATCGGCAGGTAGCCCCCCAGGTCGCCGAGCCAGCCGATGCGCCAGCCACGGGGGTCGCGCGCCAGATCCGTGGCAAAAGGGGAAGGGTCCTCGGCGATGGCCAGCGGCGCATCGGGGTGCGGTCCGGCCTGGATGGCCAGCAGCTGCGCCACGTCGCGCACGCTGCGGCCCATGGGGCCTTCGGTGCCCAGTTGCGCCACCCAGAGGTCCGGCGTGGGCGCCATGGGCACCCGCCCCTGCGAAGGCCGCAGCCCGAAGACGTTGTTCCAGCCCGCCGGGTTGCGCAGCGAGCCCATGAAGTCCGAGCCGTCGGCCACCGGCAGCAGGCGCAGGGCCAGCGCCACGGCCGCACCGCCGCTGCTGCCGCCGGCCGAGCGGCTGGGGTCGAACGCATTGCGGGTCAGGCCGAACACCTCGTTGAAGGTGTGCGAGCCCAGGCCAAACTCGGGCGTGTTGCTCTTGCCGATGACGATGCAGCCGGCCGCCTTCATGCGGGCCACCATCAGGCTGTCCTCGCGCGCGACAAAGTCCCGCATCAGCGGCGAGCCCAGGGTGGTGGGCAGGCCGGCGGCGTTGGCCAGGTCCTTGATGGCCTGCGGCATGCCATGCATCCAGCCCATCGATTCGCCGCGCGCCAGTCGGGCGTCGCGTTCGTCGGCCTCGCGCAGCACCGCTTCGGGCTCGCGCAGGCTCACCAGGGCGTTGTAGCGCGGATTGAGTTCGTCGATCCGCGCGAGGTAGGCCGTCATGACTTCGCGGCACGACACCTGGCGGGCGTGGATCAGCGCTGACAGCGCGTGGGCGGGGAGTTCGGTGAGGTTCATGGAGGGGCCGGCACGAAGGGTTTATATTGCGGTGCGAACAGCCCCATTTTGGAGCCTGCCCCCCATGAATGACGATCACGACCAGACCGCCTCCTTGATGTCGCCCTCCAAACTGGCGCGCATCAAACCGCAGCAACCCGTCTCACCCGGCGCCTGGCTGGACCAGATGGCTGCTGACGTGGGCCAGCTGCAGGTGGTGAATCTCACGGCGGCCCAGCGTGCGCTCGCGGGGCAGCTGCGCGCCGGGGACCTGCAGGCCGTGGTCGCTCCCGTCCAGGCCCTGCAGGCGGCCCAGCAGGCGCTGGACTTCAATCTGCTGCAGACCCGCGGCTGGTGGGCCCGTGCCACGGGCAAGGCCCGCAGCGCGGGGGCGGAGTTCGCGGGCCAGGTCGAGCAGACCGCGGACGCCATGAAGGCGCTGACCGCCAAGGTGTCGGCCCTGCAAAAGGTGCAGACCGAGAGCGTGACGGCCACCGAGCGGACGCTGCTGGATGTCGAGGTCGAGCGCCGGGCGCTCGACCAGATCGTGGAGCAGGGCGCCAAGTGGCTGCAGGACATGCGCAACCAGTTACAGCAGCGCCATGCCGCCGCAGCCGGGGGCAACGACCCGGTCGCGCAGCAGCAGGTCAAGGCCGATGCCCAGCGCTGCGAAATCCTGGTGGCGCGGCTCAAGGCCTTGCGCGCGCTCGGCGCCGGTGCCGAGCAGGCCCTCGACGAAACCCGCGAGGCGCTGGCGCGCCGCGGTGCGCTGTTGCAGATGCTGGCGCAGGCCTTGCCCGCCACCTTCCGCAACTGGAACACCCGCCTGTCCAGCCTCGCGGCTGCTGCATCGGGCGGCTCCGATGCGCCGGCCCTGAGCCTTGAAGGTCCCCAGGAGATCCACCAGCAGATGCTCAAGCAGGTGGCGCAGGCCCTGGCCGATTGCGCGGGGCTGCAGGCGTCCGAGCAGGTGCTGGCGGGCCATCTGGACTCGCTGGGCCAGCAACTGGCCGCCATTCCCGGAAACTGAGCGGATGACTTTTCTCGCGATTGATGTCGGGAACACCCGGCTCAAGTGGGCCCAATACGCCTCCCCCACTCCCGGCCAGGAGCCGCTGGCCCATGGTGCCGAGTTCCTGGAGAACATCGACAAGCTGTCCGACGGCAGCTGGGCCGGGCTGCCCGAACCGCAGCGCATGCTGGGCTGCATCGTGGCCGGTGAAGCCGTCAAGCGCCGGGTCGAGGAGCAGATGGAGCTGTGGGACGTGGCCCCCCAATGGGTGGTCTCCAGCGTGTCAGAGGCCGGGCTGACCAATGGCTACGACCATCCGTCGCGGCTCGGTGCCGACCGCTGGGTCGCCATGATCGGGGCGCGCCACCGCATGCTGGCGCGCGGCCCGGCGCGGCCGCTGGTGGTGGTGATGGTGGGCACCGCCGTGACGGTCGAGGCGGTCGACGCGGCCGGCCATTTCCTGGGCGGCCTGATCCTGCCGGGCCACGGCATCATGCTGCGCGCGCTCGAGTCCGGCACCGCGGGCCTGCACGTGCCCACGGGCGAGGTGCGCGACTTCCCCACCAACACCAGCGACGCCCTGACCAGCGGCGGCACCTTTGCCATCGCCGGCGCGGTGGAGCGCATGATCCAGCACGTGCGCCGGCACTGCGGGGCCGAACCCGCCTGCGTGATGACCGGTGGCGCGGGCTGGAAGATGGCCCCGAGCATGTCGGTGCCGTTCGACCTCGTGGAGAGCCTGATCTTTGACGGCCTGCTGGCCATTGCCAGCGAACGGTTCGCGAGCTGAGCTGGTTTGCTACTGAATTGCTAGCACAAAGTGGCCGCCAGTCCTGGACTCCAGCCCTTATTGACCAAAATTCTCAGGCACTGAGGCCGTCGGCCGCCTGAAACAGCGCCTGCCGCGCCTGGCTGATGATCTGGCCCTTCCAGGCGTCGGTGTCGGTGTAGAACGCTTCCATCATCTGCTGCTTGATCTGCCGGGCCAGCTCGGGCGGCGCCTCGGGGTGCTGGTGCAGCCAGTGGTCGCCGCGCAGCGCGTGCATCACGTCCAGCACGGGCACGGTGCCGTACTCCATGGCGATGCCCGTGTACTCGGCCTGCGGGCACTCGTCGTACACCGATGACCACATCAGGCCGGTCAGGAAGGCCGAGGTGGACGAGCCGTCGTAAATCGAGGTCACCGGGGTGGCGCCGCCGCCATCCCACCACTGGCGCGCCCGCTTCACGGCCGCGTCGTCGTCGTCGCCGGCATAGATGCGTTCGCCCACGCCGTTGGGCCCCAGGCCGGTGTGGATGTCGATCCACGCCAGCCGCGCGGCGCGACGGCCGTGCTGGCGCAGCACCTGGCGCAGCGTCTGGTTGCTCCAGGTGGGCGCGGTGCCGCCAAAGAACAGGCCGTCGGCAAACTCATGCTGGCCGCGTGAAATGGCGGCCTGGTAGGCCGCCTGCCCGCGCGTCGCCAGGAACTGGCCGATCGCCGCCGTGTTCTCGGCCGAGGGCGGCCATTCCTCGGGTAGCAGCAGGGGCTGGACTTCGCGGTAGGCCTCGTTCACCGGCAGCGGCTGACTGAAGTCGTGGAAGTTGCGGTTCAGGTCCACGTTTTCCTGGGTCACGCGGCGCACATGCGAGAACCCATGCGGGTTGAGTGCGTGGATGTAGAGCACGGCCACGCCCTGCGCGCGGGCCTTGTCGCGCCATTCCTGGTCGTGCAGCGCGTACACCTGCACCCCCGTGCCGCAATAGCCCTCCACGCCATGGCAGGCGCTGCTGAGCACCAGCAGTCTGCGGGCGTCGGCCGGGCCGTCCAGCACCACGTCCATGGCCAGGTCTTCGCCGTCGCGGCCCGGCAGCGGATGGGCATGGGATTCGACCGCCAGCCCCGCGGCCGCGGCGGCCTCGAGGAACTTGGCTCGGGCTTCGGCATAGCTGGAAGAGAAAGCCTGCGGGATGCCGATCATGCCGCACCCCCCTGGTGTGCAGGGGCCACGCCGGCGCCAGGGGCCAGCCACTCCTCGGCCAGCCGCACCCAGTAGGTCGCACCCAGCGGGATCAGGTCGTCGTTGAAGTCATAGCTCGTGTTGTGGATCACGCAGGGGCCGCCGCCATGCCCGATGTCGCGGTGGGTGCCGTCGCCGTTGTCGATGAAGCAGTAGGCGCCCGGCTTTTCCAGCAGCATGAAGGCGAAGTCTTCCGCGCCCATGGTGGGTTCCTGGCGCAGCACGTTGTCCTCGCCCACGATGGACAGCATCACGCGACGCGCGAATTCGGCCTCACGCTCGTGGTTGATCAGCGGCGGGTAGTTGCGCACGAACTCGAAGTCGCAGCTGGCCTCATGGGCCGCGCACACATGCTCGGCCACCTGCTTCATGCGCCGCTCGATCAGGTCCAGCAGTTCCAGCGAGAAGGTGCGCACCGTGCCCTGCAGTTCGCAGGTGTCCGGCACCACGTTGGTGGCTTCGCCGGCATGGATCATGGTCACCGAAATCACGCCCGGCTCCACGGGCTTCTTGTTGCGGCTGATGATGGTCTGGAAGGCCTGCACCATCTGGCAGGCCACGGGCACCGGGTCAATGCCGTCGTGCGGCAGGGCCGCGTGGCTGCCCTTGCCGCGGATGGTGATCCTGAATTCATTGGCCGACGCCATCACCGGCCCGGGGCTGACCGCGAACTGCCCGACCTTGCCGCCCGACCAGTTGTGCATGCCGAACACCGCTTCCATGGGGAACTGCTCGAACAGGCCGTCCTTCATCATCTCGCGGGCGCCGCCGCCGCCTTCCTCGGCCGGCTGGAAGATCAGGTACACCGTGCCGTCAAAGTTGCGGTGCTGTGCCAGGTGCTGGGCCGCCGCCAGCAGCATGGCCGTGTGGCCGTCGTGGCCGCAGGCGTGCATCTTGCCGCTGTGCTGGCTGGCGTGGGCGAAGGTGTTGGACTCCTGCATGGGCAGGGCGTCCATGTCGGCGCGCAGGCCGACGGCGCGCGTGCTGCAGCCGTTCTTCACGATGCCCACCACGCCGGTGGTGCCCAGCCCGCGGTGGATCGGGATGCCCCATTCGGTGAGCTTGGCCGCCACCAGATCGGCGGTGCGGACTTCCTCAAAACACAGTTCGGGGTGGGCGTGAATGTCGCGGCGGATGCCGGCAATGCCAGCGGCCTGGGTGACGATGGAATCGATGATTTTCATGAAGGCTCCTGGTCCGCTATCGTAGCCGCGCCGGCGCGTGCGCGCAGGGCCGCGGCGGCCCGATTTCTGTGTAGTAATAAAGAAGGAATGAGGGAAGCAATACCCCGGCGGGCCGGGCCGCGTGCTGTTTGGGGCTACAGTCAGGCGCATGATTTCTCCCCGCAGTCTCGAGCTCGCGCAGACCCTGGTGCGCCTGAACACGGTCAGCGCCAACTCCAATCTGGCGCTGATCCACTTTGTCCGCGACGAGCTGCTCAGGCTCGGCGTGCGCAGCCGCCTGACCTACAACGCCGACAAGACCAAGGCCAACCTGTTCGCCACGCTGGGCGAGGGCAAGCCCGGTGGCGTGATCCTGTCGGGCCACACCGACACCGTGCCCTGGGACGGCCAGGACTGGCAGACCGACCCGCTGGGCGGCGTGGTGAAAGACGGCCGGCTTTATGGCCGCGGCAGCGCCGACATGAAGGGCTTCATCGCGATCGCGCTGGCCCATGCGGGCCTGTTCCTCGAAAGCGCCGCGCCGTTCGCCGTGCACCTGGCGCTCAGCTACGACGAAGAGGTGGGCTGCTTCGGGGTCAGGGAACTGATTGCCGACATGCGCGATGCCGGCATTGCGCCGCTGGCCTGCATCGTGGGCGAGCCCACCGACATGGTGCCCGCCATCGCCCACAAGGGCGTGTACCGCTACCGCTGCTGTGTGCGCGGCAAGGAGGCGCATTCATCGCTCACCCCGCAGTCGGTCAACGCCATCGAGATGGCCGCGCGCGTGGTGGGCAAGCTGCGCGACATGGCCGAAGGCCTGGAGCGCAACGAACCGCGCTATGAAGGGTTTGACGTGCCGTTCTCGACCGCCAGCGTGGGCCAGTTCCATGGCGGCATGGCCGACAACGTGGTGCCGCGCGATGCCGAGTTCCGCTATGAATTCCGCGACCTGCCCACGGCCGACGTGGCGGCGCTGCAGGCCGAGCTGGTGGCCCATGCGCGCGCGCTCGAGCCGGCCATGCAGCGTGTGGCGCCCGATGCAGGCTTCAGTTTTGAGCCCATTTGCGAAGTGCCCAGCTTCCTGGGCTCAGCCGGTGACCCGGTCACGCGGCTGGCGCAGCGCCTGTCGGGCGAATCCGGCACCACCCTGGTGGCGTTTGGCACCGAGGCGGGGCTGTTCAAGAGGGCCGGCATTCCCACCGTGGTGTGCGGCCCTGGCAGCATTGTCCAGGCGCACCAGCCCGACGAGTATGTGAGCCTGGACCAGCTGGCGCGCTGCGAGGCCTTCATGCAGGGCCTGAGCGCGGCGCGCGAGATCGGCTGAGCCCGCGCGCTGCTGTCTGAGGCTCAGGGGGTGGGCAGGCTCAGGGCGTGACCTTGGGCGTGCCGTCGGGCTTCACGTCCTGCGGGCCCTTGGCGGGCGGCAGTTTGCGGGCCAGCGTGTTGCCGGCGTCGCGCACGGCGCCCGCGGCGCGGTTGCCGGTTTTCTTCACGGCCTTGCCGGCCTTTTTGGTGGTGCGTTTCACCGCCTTGGCGGGCCTGGAGTTTTCGGCCTTCTGCACCACTTCAGCCGTGGGCTTGTTCTTGTTGGCGGCATTGGGGTCGTTGGGGTAGGCCTCGCCAGCCTTGTTGGCCGAGGTGGGGCCCGGGCCCGTGGGGTTGGCGTTCTGGGCCTGGACCTGGAAGGTCAGGCCGCAAGCCATCACGGCCAGCACGGCGGGCCATTGGCGAAGCAGGGGGGTGGTTTTCATGGCGTCTCTCCTGGATGGGGAAGCCGCAGTATGGCGCGGCGTGGGCCGGGCGGGGGCCCGGGACGCCTCCAGCCATCCAAAAGGGGACCCTCCTGACAGCCCGGCAAGGCGCCGGCTGACAAGGCGCCGGGCTGCCTTACTCGCGCACCCGGCCCTGCGAGTCGATCAGGCTCAGCTCCACCAGCTTGGAGCCCACGTGCTCGTCGACAAAGTGGACGCGGAAGCCACCGATGTTGACGTCATCCAGGCCCTCGATGGCTTTCTTGAGCCGCGCGGCGTTCACGTCCTTGCCGGCGCGGCGCAGGGCTTCGGTGAAAGCCCGCGCTGCGATGTAGCCCTCCAGCATGTAGACGTTGGGCTTGCCCAGCTTGGCCTGGGCCGCATCGGCCTGCAGGTCACGCACCACCGCCAGGCGGGCGGTGTCGCTCTTGGGCACCACGCGCACCAGCACCACGCCCGCGCCCACCGGGCCCAGCAGGCCGGCCAGCAGGCCCTCACCGGTGTTGGAGAAACCGTAGATCGGGCCCCGGAAGCCTTTGCCGCGCAGGTCGCGGATGGCCGTGGCGGCGCCCTTGGCATCACCAATCACCAGCACCGACTCGGGTTTGGCGGCCATGGCCTTGTCCACCTCGGCCAGCGGCAGCGTGGCCAACAGGTTGGCGCCCATGCCGTTCATGGTGCGCTTGGCCGAGTCGAGCGCGGCCAGCGATTCACCGTCGGCGGCGTGCAGGATGGCCAGCTTGCGCGCGCCCAGCGTTTCGGCATGGCGCGTGATGGCCGCCGCTTCCTCGGAAAAGCCGGGCCGCAGCGAATAGATGTTGGGATACAGCGCGCCATGCAGCTCATCGGCCGCCGCCATGGGCGCGAACATCAGCACCTCGGTGTCCTTGATGGCCGGGTAGGCCGCCGTGACCTGGGGTGAGCCGTAGTAGCCAAACAGCGCGAGCACGCCCTGGGCCAGCAGCTTGGTGGTGTTGGCGGCCGTGGTGGCCGGCACCCCGGCGTCGTCCAGCGTCACCAGGTCGATCTGCCGGCCCGCCACCCCGCCCGCGGCGTTGACACGGTCAAAGTAGAGCTTGGCCCCCTGGTGGAACGGCAGCGCCAGCGCGGCCGCCGGGCCCGTGAGCGCCACGGACTGGCCCAGTGTGATGCTGGTCTTGCTGACCCCATCCTGGGCGTGGACTGTGGCCACGCCCAGCGTGAGGGCGGCTACCATCAAGGCCCGAACGACGTTTTCGGCGAATTTCATGTTTTTGTCTCCTGCGTACGCTTGTTTTTGCTACCAAGGCCTTAGCTCTCAAACTATAGGGTTACTTCATGGGTGACACCATCCGCATCTCCCCTAGCGTCAGTTTGGTGAAAGCTTCGCACGAAGTGCGCGGCGCGTGTCCCCATGATTGCCCTGATACCTGTGCCCTGGTCACCACGGTTCAGGACGGCGTGGCGCTCAAGGTCCAGGGCAACCCCACGCACCGCCACACCGATGGCGCGCTGTGCACCAAGGTCTCGCGCTACACCGAACGCACCTACCACCCCGAACGGCTGCGTCAGCCGTTGCGGCGCGTGGGCCCCAAGGGCAGCGGCCAGTTCGAACCCGTGAGCTGGGACGAGGCGCTGGACGACATTGCCGCGCGGCTGCAGGCCATTGCGCAGCGCGACCCGCAGGCCATCGTGCCCTACAGCTACGCCGGCACCATGGGCCTGGTGCAAAGCGAGAGCATGGCGGCGCGCTTCTTCAACCAGCTGGGCGCCTCCCTGCTGGACCGCACCATCTGCGCCGCGGCCGGCACCGAGGGCCTGACCCAGACCCTGGGCGGCAAGGTCGGCATGAAGGTGGAGTTCTTTGCCGAGGCCAAACTGATCCTCATCTGGGGCAGCAACTCGATTGCCAGCAACCTGCATTTCTGGCGGCTGGCCCAGGTGGCCAAGCGCAACGGGGCACGGCTGGTCTGCATTGACCCGCGCCGCACCGAGACCGCCGACAAATGCCACGAGCACATTGCCCTGCGCCCCGGCACCGACGCCGCGCTGGCGCTGGCGCTGATGCACCAGCTCATCACCCATGACTGGCTGGACCACGACTACATTACCCGCCACACGCTGGGCTGGGAGGCCCTGCGCGAGCGCGCGCTGCAGTGGTCGCCGGCGCGTGCGGCGCAGGTTTGCGGCGTGCCGGTGGAGCAGATCGAGGCGCTGGCGCGTGACTATGGCGCCTGCTTCGTCAACGGGGAGCCCGCCGCCATCCGCCTGAACTACGGCATGCAGCGCGTGCGCGGCGGTGGCAACGCGGCGCGCGCCATTGCCTGCCTGCCTGCGCTGATCGGCGCCTGGCGGCACCGGGCCGGTGGCCTGCTGCTGTCCAGCTCGGGCATGTTCCCGGTCGACAAGGCCGCGCTGCAGCGCCCCGAGCTGCTGGCCGGGCGGACCCCGCGCACCATCAACATGAGCACCATTGGCGACGATCTGCTGCGCGATGCCTCGCCCGGCTTCGGCCCGCGCATCGAGGCGCTGGTGGTCTACAACAGCAACCCCGTGGCGGTGGCGCCCGAGTCGGGCAAGGTGGTGCAGGGCTTTGCCCGCGAGGACCTGTTCACCGTGGTGCTGGAGCACTTCCAGACCGACACCGCCGACTACGCCGACTACGTGCTGCCCGCCACCACGCAGCTGGAGCACTGGGATGTGCACCTGGCCTATGGCCACACCGATGCGCTGCTGAACCGCCCGGCCATTGCGCCCGTGGGCCAGGCGCGGCCCAACACCCAGGTGTTCCGCGAGCTGGCGCAGCGCATGGGCTTTGCCCAGCCCTGTTTCAGCGACAGCGACGAGGACCTGTGCCGCCAAGCCTACGGCGACAAGGTCGACTTTGAGGAATTGCTGGCCCAGGGCTTTGCCACGGTTCAGTGGCCGGACGCGCCGTTTGCCCAGGGAGGCTTCCCCACGCCCACGGGCCGCTGCGAGTTTTTCAGCGAGCGGCTGGCGCGCCAGGGGCTGGATGGCCTGCCCGACCACCTTCCCAATTACGAACTGGCGGGCAGCAGCGAGCGCTACCCGCTGGCCATGATCTCGCCGCCGGCGCGCAACTTCCTCAACTCCAGCTTTGTCAACGTCAAAAGCCTGCGCGACATCGAGGGCGAACCCGTGCTCGAGATCCACGAGAGCGACGCCGCGCCGCGCGGCATCACCTCGGGCGCCGTGGTGCGCGTCTTCAACGACCGCGGTGAGTACCGCTGCAAGGCCACGGTCTCGAAGCGCGCGCGCCCGGGCGTGGTCAACGGCATGGGCATCTGGTGGCGCAAGCTGGGGCTGGACGGCACCAACGTCAACCAGCTCACCAGCCAGAACCTGACCGACCTGGGCCGCGGCCCGGTGTTCTACGACTGCCTGGTGCAGGTCCAGGCCGACGCACCGGCCGCCGCCAGCGTGCCGGTGGCGTGAGGCGCGGGCTCGTCGTGGCCAGCGTTGCCTCCGTGCTGGCGGCCGGGCTGGCCGCGCTGTGCCTGGGCGGCTGCGCCAACGTGGGCTATTACTGGCAGTCGTTCAGCGGCCACATGGGCCTGATGAGCGCCGCGCGGCCGGTCAATGACTGGCTGGCCGAAGACGCCGCGCCCGAGGACCTCAAGGCCCGCCTGCGCCTGAGCCAGCGCATCCGCGACTTTGCGGTGAGCGAGCTGCACCTGCCCGACAACCCCAGCTACCGGCGCTACGCCGACCTGCACCGCCGCGCCGCGGTCTGGAACGTGGTGGCGGCGCCGGCGTTCTCGCTCACGCTCAAGACCTGGTGCTTCCCCGTGACCGGTTGCGTGGGCTACCGCGGTTACTTTGCGCAGGCCGACGCCGAGGCCGAGGCGGCGCAGCTGCGCGCCCAGGGGCTGGAGGCCACTGTCTATGGCGTGCCGGCTTACTCCACGCTGGGCTGGATGAACTGGGCCGGTGGCGACCCGCTGCTCAACACCTTCATCCGCTACCCCGAGGGCGAGCTGGCGCGCATGATCTTCCACGAGCTGGCCCACCAGGTGGTTTATGCCTCGGGCGACACCATGTTCAACGAGTCGTTTGCCACCGCGGTGGAGCGCCTGGGCAGCGCGCGCTGGCTGGCCACGCAAAGCTCCGACGCCGCGCGCGCCGAATACGCCGCATTTGACGCGCGGCGCAACCAGTTCCGCGCGCTGGCGCTGGCCACGCGCCGGCGCCTGGCCGACATTTATGGGTCAAAAGAGGCTGGAGTCCAGGACCGGCGGGCACAGCTTGCTATGAAAAATGAAGCATACGAGGCCTTCCGGCGTGACTATGCCGCGCTCAAGGCCCGCTGGGGCGGCTACAGCGGCTACGACGCCTGGGTGGCCCAGGCCAACAATGCCTCGTTCGGCGCGCAAGCCGCCTATGACGAGCTGGTGCCCGGTTTTGAGGCGCTGTTTGCGCGCGGCGCCGGCCACCCCGCGCAGCAGTGGCCGCAGTTTTATGATGCGGTCAGGCGGTTGGCCGCCATGCCCCGGGACGAGCGCCACCAGGCGCTGACCCTCACGCGTTAGAACAAGGAGACACACGGTGCCTGACATTCAAATCAAGCGGGAGCATGCGCTGGGCCTGGCCGGGGCGCGCAAGATCGCCTTCCAGTGGGCCGAGATGGCCGAAGAGAAGTTCGACATGGAATGCACCTACGAGGAAGGCAAGAGCGAGGACCTCGTCACCTTCACGCGCTCGGGCGTCAACGGCGAGCTCAAGGTCACCAAGGACTGTTTCGAGCTGGACGCGCGGCTGGGTTTTCTGCTGGGGGCTTTCAAGGACCGGATCGAGGGCGAGATCGTGAAGAACCTCGACACCCTGCTGGCCGCCAAGGCGCCGGCCGCCAAGAAGGCCGCGCGCAAGAAGGCCTGAGCGTGCGTCCCGCCGCGCCACGGGCCGGCCCGTGAGCCTGCCCAGCGTCAACCTCGCGCGCTTCGACCTGGTGTCGATCCGCCTGGCCGTGGCCTGCGCCCAGGGCGGCAGCCTGACCGCCGCCGCGCGCGGCTCGCACCTGGCGCTGGCGGCCGCCAGCCGGCGCATCCAGGAACTGGAGCAAGCCCTGGGCAGCCCGTTGTTTGAGCGCCATGCGCGCGGCCTCACGCCCACGGCGGCGGGCCGGGTGTTTGTGCGGCACGGGCTGGCGCTGCTGCAGACCGTGGAGCAGCTCAGCGGCGAGCTGGCCGACCTGCGCCAGGGTTTGTCACGCCACATCCGGCTGTGCGCCAGCACCGCGGCCATTAACCAGTTCCTGCCGCCGCTGCTGGCGCGCTACCAGCAGCTGCAGCCGCAGGTGCGCGTCGACCTGGAGGAGCAGGTGTCCGGGGCCGTGGTGGCCACGCTGCGCGAGGGCGGCGCCGACCTGGGCGTGTTTGTCGAAGGGCCCGACACCACGGGGCTGGACACGCACGATTTCCGCACCGACGAACTGGTGCTGGTGCTGCCCGCGGGCCACCGGCTTGCGGGCCGCACGCCGCTGGCCTTTGTGGATGCGCTGGACGAGGAGTGGATCAGCCTGAACGCCGGCGCCGCGCTGCTGCAAAAGCAGCAGCAGGCCGCGCTGGCCGCGCGCAAGGTGTTCAGGCTGCGCATGCAGGTGCGCAGTTTTGATGCCGTGGGCCACATGGTGGCCTCGGGCCTGGGCATTGCGCTGCTGCCGCGCGCGGCCAGCCTGCCCATCGTGCGCGCCATGAAGCTGGGCTGGCGGCCGCTGGCCGACGACTGGGCCCAGCGGCGCCTGCTGATGGCCACGGCGGCCGGGCGCGACGACCCGGCCGTGGCCGCGCTGCGGGACTTTCTGGCCCCGCCTTCGCAAAAGGCGAAGCCCCGCTCGCCCAGGCGGTAATGGACGCGGGCGGCTGGGCGCTGCACACTGCCACCCATGCAAACTTCTTCAGACACGGCGGCCCGCGGGCCGCTGGCCGGCCTCAAGGTGCTGGAACTCGGGCAGCTGATTGCCGGGCCCTTCGCGGCCAAAACCCTCGCTGACTTTGGCGCCGAGGTGGTCAAGGTGGAAACGCCCGGCACCGGCGACCCGCTGCGCAAATGGCGATTGCTCAAGGACGGCACCTCGGTCTGGTGGCAGGTGCAGTCGCGCAACAAGCGCTCGGTGGCGCTGGATCTGAAGGCGCCCGAGGCCCAGGCCATCGTGCGCCAGCTGGCGGGCGAGGCCGACGTGCTGATCGAGAACTTCCGCCCCGGCGCCATGGAAGGCTGGGGCCTGGGCCCTGATGACCTGCTCGCGCTGAACCCGCGCCTGATCATGTTGCGCATCAGCGGCTACGGGCAGACCGGCCCCTACCGCGACCGCCCCGGCTTTGGCGTGGTGGCCGAGGCCATGAGCGGCCTGCGCCACCTCACGGCCGAGCCGGGCCGCGTGCCGGTGCGCGTGGGCGTGAGCATTGGCGACACGCTGGCCGCGCTGCACGGCGTGATCGGCATCCTGCTGGCGCTGCAGCACCGTGCCCACAGCGGGCAGGGCCAGGTGATCGACGTGGCGCTGTACGAGGCGGTGTTCAACTGCATGGAAAGCCTGCTGCCCGAGTACAGCGCGTTTGGCGCGGTGCGTGAGGCGGCCGGCAGCGCCTTGCCCGGCATTGCGCCCAGCAACGCCTACCGCTGCAGCGACGGCGGCTACGCGCTGATCGCTGGCAATGGCGACAGCATCTTCCGGCGGCTGATGGCGCTGATCGGGCGCGACGACCTGGCCGCCGATCCGGGCCTGGCCGACAACGCGGGCCGCGTGGCGCGCGTGGCCGAAATCGACGCCGTGATTGGCGAATGGGCCGCGCAGCGCAGCGTGACCGACGCCCTGGCGGCGCTGGACCAGGCTTCGGTGCCGGCGGGCCGCATCTACACCGTGGCCGACATCGCGGCCGACCCGCACTACAAGGCCCGCGGCATGATCGACGAGGTGCAAATGGACGATGGCAGCCGCCTGGCCGTGCCCGGCGTGGTGCCCAAGCTGTCGCTCACCCCCGGCGGGCACCGGCGCAACGCTCCCGCGCTCGGGCAGGACACCGACGCCGTGCTGCGCGAGATCGGGCTGACGCCGGCGCAGATCGCCGCGCTGCACGAGCGCGGCATTGTGGCCGGCGAGAGGAGTACCGCATGACCCGCATCTACTTCAACGAGGTGGCCACGCGCGACGGCTTCCAGATCGAGCCCGGGTTCATCGCCACCGACGCCAAGGTGGCGCTGGTGGACGCGCTCAGCGCCTGTGGCTACGCCAAGATCGAGGTGACCTCGTTCACCTCGCCCAAGGCCATTCCCATGCTGCGCGACGCCGAGGAGGTGATGGGGCGCATCCGCCGTGTGCCGGGTGTGGAGTACACGGTGCTGGTGCCCAACCTGCGCGGCGCCGAGCGCGCGCTGGAGTCGCGCGCCGACGAGCTCAACCTCGTGATGTCGGTGTCTGAAACCCACAACCTGGCCAACCTGCGCATGCCGCGCGAGCACAGCTTTGCCGCGCTGGCCGAGGTGATCCGTCTGGCCAGCGGGCGCACACCGGTCAATGTGTCGCTGTCGTGCTGCTTTGGCTGCCCGATGGAGGGCGACGTGCCGCAGGCCGAGGTGATGCGTTGGGCCGAGCGCTTTGCCGGCCTGGGCGTGCGCGGCCTGACGATCTGCGACACCACGGGCATGGCGCACCCCGCGCAGGTGGCGCGGCTGGTGCAGGCGTTGCAGCAGCGGCTGGCCGGGCACCAGCTCACGCTGCATTTCCACAACACGCGCGGCATGGGCCTGGCCAATGTGCTGGCGGCCGTGCAGGGCGGCATCGTGCGCTTTGATGGCTCGCTGGGCGGGCTGGGCGGCTGCCCCTATGCACCGGGCGCCAGCGGCAACATCAGCAGCGAGGATGCCATCCACATGCTGGACGCCATGGGCTACGACACCGGCATGGACCTGCCGGCCCTGCTGGCCGTGGCGCGCCAGATGCCGCAGATCGTCGGGCACGAGGTGCCCGGTCAGGTGGCCAAGGCGGGGCGCATCACCGACCTGCACCCGGCGCCTGACTTCGTGGCGCAACTGCGGGAGAAGTTTGCATGATCGACCACCTGGACCATCTGGTGCTGACCACCGCCAACGAGGCCGCGTGCGTGGATTTTTACACCCGTGTGCTGGGCATGCGGCTGGAGAATTTTGTGGGCGGCACGCCGCCAGTGGCGCGCATGGCGCTGCGCTTTGGCCAGCAGAAAATCAACATCCATGTGAAGGGCCAGGAGTTCGAGCCCAAGGCCCACCTGCCCGTGCCCGGCGCGCTGGACCTGTGCTTTCTGGCCAGCGTGCCGCTGGCCGAGGTGATGGACCGGCTGCGGGCCGAGGGCTGGCCCATCATCGAAGGCCCGGTGCTGCGCACTGGCGCCACGCAGAAGATCCGCTCGGTCTATGTGCGCGACCCGGACCTGAACCTGATCGAGATTTCCGAGCCGGCGAAGCCACTATGAAATTCATAGCGGCTGATGGCCGCGGGCTCTGGACTCCAGCCCGAAATGGCTTGAAAACTCAGCTCAGCGACTCGATCAGGTCGATGTACTGCTGCATGGCCTCGTCATTGGACGTGCCCTTGAAGCCGTTCCAGGCGTCCCACTTGGCGCGGCCCACCATGTCGCCAAAGCCGGGCTTCTTCTCGGTGTTGTCGCCCGTGGTGGCCTGTTTGTACAGCGCGTAGATCTTGAGCAGCGTGGCGTTGTCAGGGCGCTCGCTGAGGTTCTTGGAATTGGCAACGGCGGCTTCGAATGCGGCTTTGAGGTCGGCCATGAAATGCTCCTGGGGTTTGGGCGGGTGGGGTGACGCGTCTACCTTTGCGCGGTGTCTGCGGGTAACTTCGCGGTATCTTACGTTCAGCGGACGGCCCAGAATAGAGGCTGACCCCGAAAACCCCCGACCCGGCAGATGGAGACAGCATGGTGACCCGTATCGTCGCGCCCGAAGTGGCCAGGAAGGCGGCCAAGGCCGTGAAGAAAAACGCCACCCGTGCCGCCAGCGGCATGCTGGGCCTGAGTGGGGAGCGCATGACCAAGGTCGACACGGCCTGGCTGCGCATGGACAGCCCGGCCAACCTCATGATGATCGTGGGGGTGTGGACGCTCAAGCCCGGCATCAAGTACGCCGAGCTGTGCCAGCGCGTCGAGGAACGCCTGCTCAAGTACAACCGCTTCCGCCAGCGCGTGGTCGAAGACACGGCCGGCGCTACCTGGGTGGAAGACCGCGACTTTGACATCACCCGCCACGTGGTCCACGAAAAGCTGCCGCGCCATGCCAGGGGGCAGACCCAGCAGGCCCTGCAGGACCGCGTCGGTGTGCTGGCCATGCAGCCGCTGGACCCGCGCCGGCCGCTGTGGCAGCTGTCGCTGGTCGAGGACTACGAAGGCGGCAGCGCCCTGATCGTGCGCATCCACCACTGCATTGCCGATGGCATCGCGCTGATCTCGGTGACCATGTCGCTGGTGGATGGAGGCGCGGCGCCGCCCGAGCGCCGGCGCAAGAGTGCCCCGGTGGGTGCCGAGGACTGGATTGCCGACACCCTGATCAAGCCGCTGACCGACATCACCGTGAAGGCGCTGGGCGCGGCCGGCGACGGCGCGGCCCGGTCGCTGGGCATGCTGCGCGACCCGCAAAAGGGCATGAGTGGCTCGCTGGACATGGCCAAGCTGGCCTTTCAGGTGCTCAGCGACGCCGCGGCGCTGGCGCTGATGCCCGACGACTCGAAGACCCGTCTGAAGGGCAAGCCCGGCAATGCCAAGCGCGTGGCCTGGTGCCAGCCGATTCCGCTGGACGAGGTCAAGGCCGTGGGCAAGGCCCTGAACTGCTCCATCAATGATGTGCTGCTGAGCTGCGTGGCCGGCGCCCTGGGGGAATACCTCAAGTCGCTGGGCGACGATGTGGCGGGCCAGGAGATCCGCGCGATGATTCCGGTCAACCTGCGGCCGCTGGACCAGGCCTACAAGCTGGGCAACCGCTTTGGCCTGGTGCCGCTGGTGCTGCCGATTGGCGTGGAGAACCCGATCGAGCGGGTCTACGAGGTGCGCCGGCGCATGAACGCGCTCAAGGGCAGCACCCAGCCGCTGCTGGCCTTTGGCATGCTCGCGGTGGCGGGGCTGCTGATCAAGCCCGCGCAGGATGCCATGCTCAACCTGTTTGGCAAGAAGACCACGGCCGTGATGACCAATGTGCCGGGCCCGCGCGAGAAGCTGAAGTTTCTGGGTGCCACGCTGGAGCAGAGCATGTTCTGGGTGCCGCAGTCGGGCGACATCGGCCTGGGCGTGTCCATCCTCAGTTATGGCGGTGGCGTGCAGTTTGGCGTGATCACCGACACGGCGCTGTGTCCGGACCCGCAGAAGATCATCGACGAGTTCGAGCCCGAATTTGCCAAGCTGTCGCTGGTAACGCTGATGCTGCCCTGGGGCGAGTAATCCGCCGCGACGCCGGGCGCCGGCCCGGCATCAGTCGCTGGTGCGCTGGGTCAGGAATTCCGCCTCGTAGTCGCGAGCCAGGCTGGTTTTCTGGGCCTCGGTCAGCACCTTGCCGGCGAGCTGGAAGAACTTGGTTTCCTCCTCCTTCAGGTGGTGTTCCACCTTCTCGCACAGCTTTTTGGCGCCGGCCATCCAGCCCGCCTCGTTGAACTCCTTGCCCTCGAGGTCTTCGACCATTTCGTCCATCTCGTGGTGCTCGGCGATGGCATGGCGTGAAGCATCCACGGTGCTGTCGTGGTCGAACAGGGGCACATACAGGCAACGCTCCTCGGCGGTCTCATGCGCCATGAGCTCGCGCTTGAGTTCCAGGAAAATGGTGTGCCGTTGCGGTCCGTCGGGTGGGCTGGCCAGCAGGCGCGCGCAGAGCGCGCGCTGGGTGTCGTGGCTGACCCGGAGGGCTTCAAAGATGTTCATGCGGCCCATTGTGGGCACGCCACCTTCCGGGGTTTGTAGGCCGGTTCCCCGACTTGCGGGCAGACGCCGGCGCGCTCAGCCGCGCCCGGTTGCGCTCAGTCGCGCAACTGGGTCCGCGCGAGGTCCACGTCCAGGCGCTCGGTGGCGTCGGCGGGCTTGAAGGCCGCGGCCTGTTCGTACAGGCGCGTCGCGTCCTTCATGCGCTTGTCGCCCTCGAGCATCACCAGGCCATTGGCGTGTTCGATCATCGCGATGGCCGAGCCCGGGTTGAGCTTGAGCGCTTCCTGGAACAGCCGCAGGCCGATGTCCTTCTTGGCGCCATAGGTCATGCCGCCAATCAGCGAGCCCACCTTGTCAATCACTTCCGCATGGAAGGCGGCCAGCGCCACATGGGCGTCGGCATGCCGTGGCTGCAGCTGGATGGTGCGCTCCAGCGACTCCTTGACCTTGCTGCCCAGCCCCTGGGCCAGGGCCTTGGCCACGCTGATGCCCTGGCTGTAGCGGCCCAGCGCATAGGCCTGCCAGTACCAGGCATTCGGGTTCTTCGGGTCTTCCGCGGCCTGGGCCTCGGCGCGCTGGACCACCTCCATGAACAGGTCCAGCCGTGTCCTTTCCTTCTTTTCAAGGTAGGTGGCGTAGATGCAGGTGGCCTTGTTGGCCGCGGTGATGCCGGCGCCGCCGGCCTTGAGCCCGGCTTCGCAGGCCTTCTGGAATTCGCCGCTGTGGAACAGGGCCCAGGCCTCCAGCGCGCCGGCGCTGGTGGGGCAGGGCTCGGCGTCGCCGGCATGCAACCGGCCCCACTGCTTGCGCACGGTGGCGGTGTCAAAGGCGTATTCGCCGGCATGCGGGAAGGCGGTCCATTTGGCCATGGGGGTCTCCTTGTCCCTTGTTCTTGTCAGTCAGCGGCGCTGGTGTAGGCGCCGATCAGGCCCAGCAGGTGCATGCGCTGGCCCTGCTCGAGGTAGGGCACGAGCAGGTTCAGCACATGGTGCGCGCCGCGCAGCAGCGCGAGCTGGGCGCTTTCGGGTTCGAGCGCGCGGCGCGGGTCGCGCACGTATTCGTAGCTGAGCCAGTAGGTGAGCACCACCACCATGCTGGTGGCCGTGGCTTCGATCTCGCGTGAATCGATGCTGACCGCGCCCGAGCGGCTCATGCCGTCCAGCAGCGCCCGCACCGCCCGCGTCTTGTTTTTCAGCACCCACTGGAAGTGGGTTTCCAGGCGGCGGTTCTTTGAAAGCAGGTCGTTCAGGTCGCGGTACAGGAAGCGGTACTGCCAGATCAGCTCGAACAGCGTGTGCATGAAGAACCAGGCATCCTCCACATCGCGCACGCCGTCGCTGGCATTGAGGATTTCGCTGAGGGCGCGCTCGTAGCGGTCGAACAGGCTGTTGATCAGCTCGTCCTTGGCCGGGTAGTGGTAGTAGAGGTTGCCGGGGCTGATGTTGAGCTCGGCCGAGATCAGCGTGGTCGACACATTGGGCTCGCCGAACCGGTTGAACAGGTCCAGCGTCACTTCCAGTATGCGTTCCGCGGTGCGGCGGGGCGCCTTTTTCGCCATGCTTGTCTACCCCCGTGGTTGTTCTTTGTGCGACCACTCTACTCCAGAGGGTGGCGCCGCGGAATCGGGCATGGCCCGCATGGCAGGGGGCAACAGCATCATGATCTCAGCGCGCCGGGCTCACCGGCGAGCCGACCAGGTGGCCGAGATCGTCCATGACTTCCTGCAGCGAAGCGATGGCGCGGCCAATGCGTGTGGGCGCCCTGGGGGGGGTGACCAGGTGGCGCTTGGGGTCCTCCAGCACGTCGTGGCGCAGCGTGATGCCGTGGCGGTCCAGATGGCGCGCAAGGCTGCTGCGCCGTGACCGCAGCATGGCGCGGGTCTGCTGGTAGGCGTGCTCGGCCAGCGAGCGGCGCTGGCCATAGCTGAAGGTGTTGGCCAGGTACAGCTCGGGGTCGCGGTGGTCGGGCTCGATCAGGATGATGCTGGCGTGTGGGTAGGTGTGCTCGTAGTGCTTCATGCCCAGCTCCATGCGCGAATGGATCATGGAGCGAAAGGTCTGGCTCAGCACGGCAGGCAGGCCGCCGTCCACGATTCGCGGAATGCGGCGCTTCTCGGCGGGCAGCCCGTCGCGCATGACGCGTTCGCTTTGCGCCACCGTGGCATTGAAGGGGACCAGCGGATTGAGGCACAGCATCAGGTCCACGCCGCCGTCCAGCGCGACCGAGGCGTGCATGGTTTTCTTCAGGGCGCCATCGACGAAGTACTGGTCTCCGATTTCCACGGGCGGGAAAAGGCCGGGGAGGGCGGCGCTGGCCTGGACGGCCCGCGAGATGGGCACGTGGTCCCAGCCGGGTTGGCCGAACGGGGCCGCCTCGCCGCTGTCCAGGTTGGTGGCCACCAGGGTCAGCCGGGTCTTGAGCTTCCGGAAATCGTTGGTCCGGCCCTCGCCCGAAAACAGGCGGGTGAGCTGGCGGTCGATTTCGTCGCTGGAAAACACGCCCGTGGGCAGGCCAGGGCCCAGTCGTTCGAGCGCGCCGGTCAGCGACCGGCCGCCCAGCGTGAGTCGCCACAGGGCCGAGGCGAGCAGGCCCGGCAGCATGATGCCGCGCCGCGCGAATTCGCTGTAGGCCGGCACCATGAGCCATGAGGGATCGAACACCTCGGCAGCCTGGTCGCTGTTTTCGATGAAGGAGGCACACAGGGCCCGTGGCGTCATGCCGTTGGCCAGGCCCGCGGCAATGAAGCCGCCGGCGGACACGCCGACATAGTGGTCCAGCTGGTTGAGGTCCAGGCCGTCCAGGGCTTCATCGAGGGCACAGAGCGCGCCAATTTCGTAAATGGCGCCCAGCGGCCCGCCGCCGGCCAGCGCGAGCGCAATCTTGGGTCGGGAGAGTCGGGTTGGTTTCATGCACTGGCAGTGTAGGAGGCTGCAGGATTGTTTTTTGCTGCGATGCAGCAAAGCGGGCGGGCACAAAAAAGGGCGCCGAAGCGCCCTGGGCAAATCGAGCGGACCGATCAGGCGGTCTTGCGTGCAGCGCGCTTGGCGACAGGCTTGGCTGCCGGCGCGGCGGCGCGCGGGGACGCGGCACGGGGCGCGGCCGATTTGGTGCTGAGCTTGGCCACGTTGCGGTTGAGTTCGTCGATGCGCGCAATCAGGACGTCGATGTCCTTGGCCGAGGGCACGCCCAGCTTGTTCAGGGCCTTGGACACCCGGTCTTCAAAGATGTTTTCGAGCTTGTCCCACTGGCCCGAGGCCTTGGACGAGATGTCGGTGGCCATGTTGGCCATCTTGTTGGTGGCCTCGGAGATTTTTTCCTCGGCGACAGCCTGGGTCTTGCGCTGGATGCTCAGGCCTTCCTTGACCAGGGTTTCGAAGACCTTGCCGCCTTCTTCCTGGGCCTTGGCAAATGCGCCAAGGCCGGCCAGCCAGATCTGCTGGGCGGATTCCTTGACGGTGCCGGACAGTTGCGCGCCGGTTTTCTTGTCGGTGCTGGGTTTTTGCAGTTTCTTGACCATGAGGGGCTCCTGAAATGGGTGGGACGGGCGCACGGCGGGCGTGACGGACGTCTTCGACTTTAAGGCCGCAGGGGTGTCCCGTTTAGGTGCCCGCTCCTAAATCCATAGGGGCCGAACCCTAACAGCGGCGCGGGTTTCTGCTGAATGGCACAGGCCGCCCTTTGGGCAAGAATCCCTGTTCTATTCCGGAGGTCTTCATGCAGTATTTCGTCACCGGTGCAACCGGGTTTATCGGCAAGCGTCTCGTCAAGAAACTGCTGGAGCGCAAGGGCGCCGTGGTCCACTTCCTGATCCGCAAGGAGAGTGAAGGCAAGGTGGCAGGGCTGCGTGAGTACTGGGGTGCGAGCGCGGCCCGCGCGGTGCCCGTCTATGGCGACCTCACCAAGAAGAAGCTCGGCGTCGCGGCCGACGACATCAAGAAACTCAAGGGGCAGATCGACCATTTTCATCACCTGGCCGCGGTCTACGACCTGGGCGCCGATGAGGAAAGCCAGATCGCCGTCAACATCGAGGGCACGCGCAACACGGTGGAGCTGGCCAAGGCCATTGACGCCGGGCACTTCCATCATGTGTCCTCGATCGCGGCGGCGGGCCTGTACGAGGGTGTGTTCCGCGAGGACATGTTCGACGAGGCCGAGAACTACGACCACCCCTACTTCATGACCAAGCACGAGAGCGAGAAGATCGTGCGCAAGGAGTGCAAGGTGCCGTGGACGGTGTACCGCCCCGCCATGGTGGTCGGCGACAGCACCACCGGCGAAATGGACAAGATCGACGGCCCCTACTATTTCTTCAAGCTGATCCAGCGCATGCGCCAGCTGCTGCCGCCCTGGATGCCCGCGGTCGGGCTGGAGGGCGGGCGCATCAACATCGTGCCGGTCGATTTTGTGGTGGATGCGCTGGACCACATCAGCCACAAGGCGGACATCGGCAAGCGCTGCTTCCACCTGGTGGACCCGATCGGTTACCGCGTGGGCGATGTGCTGGACATCTTCAGCCGGGCGGCGCACGCGCCCAAGATGAACCTGTTCGTCAACGCGGCGTTGCTGGGGTTCATTCCCAAGAGCGTCAAGAAGGGGCTGCTGGCGATTGCGCCGGTGCGGCGCATCCGCAATGCGGTCATGGCGGACCTGGGCCTGCCCGAAGACATGCTGTCCTTCGTCAATTACCCGACCCGCTTTGACTGCCGCGACACGCTGGCCGCGCTCAAGGGCTCGGGCGTGGAATGCCCCAACCTCAAGGACTATGCCTGGCGCCTGTGGGACTACTGGGAGCGCCACCTGGACCCCGACCTGCACATCGACCGGTCTTTGCGAGGCACGGTGGCCGGCAAGGTGGTGCTGGTCACGGGGGGCTCGTCCGGCATTGGGCTGGCGGCCGCGCACAAGTTTGCCGAAGCCGGTGCCATCACCATCATCTGCGGGCGCGACCAGGACAAGCTGGACGAGGCCTGCAAGGAAGCCAAGGGCCGGGGTTATGAGTTCATTGCCTACCCGGCCGACATCGCCGACATGGCCGACTGCGACCGCTTCACGCAATTGCTTGAGCAGAACCATGGCGGCGTGGACTTCCTGATCAACAACGCCGGGCGCTCGATCCGCCGCGCGATCGAGTCCAGTTACGACCGCTTTCACGACTACGAGCGCACCATGCAGCTGAACTACTTTGGCTGCCTTCGGGTGACCATGGGCCTGCTGCCAGGCATGGTGGAAAAGCGCAAGGGCCATGTGGTCAACATCAGCTCCATCGGGGTGCTGACCAATGCACCGCGCTTTTCGGCCTATGTGGCCTCCAAGGCCGCGCTGGACGCCTGGACGCGCTGTGCCTCCAGCGAGTTCGCCGACCGCGGCATCACCTTCACCACGATCAACATGCCGCTGGTGCGCACCCCCATGATCGCGCCCACCAACATCTACAACAACGTGCCGACGCTGGCGCCGGAAGAGGCTGCCGACATGGTCGCGCAGGCCTGCATCTTCAAGCCGGTTCGCGTCGCCACCCGTCTGGGCATCACCGGCCAGCTGTTGCACGCTCTGCTGCCCCGCGTGGCACAGATCGCGATGAACACCAGTTTCAGGATGTTTCCCGACTCGTCGGCGGCCAAGGGGGACAAGAGCGCCCGGCCGCAGCTGTCGCCGGAGGCCATTGCCATGCAGCAGATGATGCGGGGCATCCACTTCTGAGCGGAACCTCGGGCGGACAATTGCATCTAGAATTAGGGCCGCCTTGCGCGGGGAACACTCTGATCTCACTGGATGCGATTCAACTACCAAGCGGTTAACAGCGCGGGCTTCACCCAGGATGGTGAAATCGAGGCGTCTTCTCGCGAAGACGCGCTCGAGCAACTGTCTGCACGCGAACTGACGCCGGTTCGGGTCAAGGAAAAATCGTCTTCCGTCGCCTCTACGCGCAATACCGGCGACAAGATCCGCCAGGCCGACCTGGTGGCACTGGTGCGGGAACTCGCCACCTTGCTGTCGTCGGGGGTGGGCATGACCGAAGCGTTGGCGACCCTGCTGGAGGCGACGCAGCACACGGGTTTGAACCTGGCCCTGCGCAAGCTCAGCGAGTCGATTCACGCGGGGCAGCCCTTTTCCGAATCGCTCAAGAATTCCGGCCTGAATCTGCCCGATTTTGTCTATGCGCTCGCCCGGGCCGGCGAGGCGACCGGCGACATAGGCGCCGCGCTGGTCAGTTGCGCCGACCAGCTCGAGTTTGAAGACAGGATGCGGGCCGAGGCCCGCGAGGCGCTCACCTATCCCATCATCCTGATCCTCACGGGGATCGGGGCCATTGGTTTCATTTTTTCTTTCGTGGTCCCCAGGTTCGCCGGTTTGCTGAGCGGGCGAAAGGTCGACCTGCCCTGGCTGTCGCAGGCGGTGCTGTCCACGGGAATGTTCGTGAACACCCATTGGCAGGCATTGCTGCTGACACTGGGACTGATGGCCATTGCGGGCTATTCCGCCCTGGAACTGGCCTCGGTTCGCCGGGCCGTCGCGCAAGTGGCCTCGCGCCTGCCCGGAATCTCGCTGTGGATGCTTGGTGCCGAGACCGCGCGGTGGACCGCTACACTCTCTGTTCTTGTTCGCAGCCGGGTGCCGATCCTGCTGGCACTTGACCTTGCGTCGACCTCGGTCAGGCTTCCTGTCAATCGTGATCGCCTGAGCAAGGTCCAGGACGACGTGCGCTTGGGGAAGAAGTTCTCAAGCGCCATCGAGGAGCGGCAGTTGCTCGAGGGGTCTGCGCTGAGCATGTTGAAGGTGGGCGAAAAGACGGGCGAGCTCGCGGCCATGCTGGGCCATGTCGCGCTGCACGCTTCTGCCCGGCACCGGGCGCTGCAACGCCAGGTGGTGTCGTTGATCGAGCCCGCCAGTATTCTTGTAATTGGCCTGACCATTGGCGTCATCATGGTCGGCGTGGTGCTGGCAATGACCAGTTTGACGGAGATAAAGCTCTGATGTTTGAGTGTCGTGAATTTTGTTCAACCGGATGGGCCCGCCGTGCGCGGGCGCAGGCCGGATTTACGCTGCTGGAAATGCTGGTGGTCCTGGTCATCATCGGCTTGCTGGTGGGCTTGGTCGGGCCGCGCCTTTTTTCCAAGGTTGACTCCGCAAAGGTGCAGACCGCGACAGCGCAGGTGAAGCTGCTGCGTGGCGCCATTGAAACCATGCGCCTGGATACCAATACCTATCCGTCGGAAAGCCAGGGCCTGGGTATGCTCACGCGCGCGCCTTCCGATCAGGCGCTTGCCGCGCGCTGGAAAGGCCCGTACCTTGAGGGCCCGGTGCCATTGGACCCCTGGGGCAACCCGTATCGGTACAGCCCGCCCGAATCGTCTTCCAAGCCGTTCCAGCTTTACTCGCTGGGCGCCGACGGAAAGCCGGGCGGCACCGGCAATGACGCCGATATCGGGCTGGAAGCCTCGGACTTCGGCGGCGAGACACCGCGCAAATGACCGGGTATGGACGGCGCATCAACGGTGAAGGGGTTCACGCTGCTGGAGATGCTGTTCGTCCTGTTTATCGTGGGGCTGCTGGTCAGCTTGACGGTGCCGCGGTACGCTGGAAATTTGCGCCAACGGGAGCTTGCTACCGAGCGGCAAACTGTGGAGACCCGACTCATCGTTCTGCCGCGGCGGGCGCGTTTGGCAGGAGTGAACCTGAAGTTCCCGGACGACCTTGGCAAGGCCGAGTTGGGGGATGGCGCCCCGGTGCTGGACGTTCCTCCAGGCTGGGTGCTGCGCTTCACCCCCGAATGGCAAGTCACGATGAATTCGACCTGTTCTACCTCAACGATTGAGTTGACCCGCAAGGACGATCCGGCGCTTTTGTATCGTTACCGGGTGCTGGAGCCCAACTGTGATCTTACGCCGGTCGTCAACTGAAATTCAGGCCCAGCGCGGCTTTGGCTTGCTGGAAGTGTTGATTGCCATGGTGCTTTTCTCAGGCGTCGGAATTGTCCTGCTCGCCTGGTTGCAACAGAATCTGGCGACAACGCAGCGCTTGCGTGACGTTTATGAAGAAGTACGCGTCAGAGAGATCGCCCTTGATGTCGCGCGCAGCCTGAATGTCATGGAGAAACCCGTTGGCGAAAAGCGGGTGGGAGATTTTCGTATTGCGTGGCGGGCAGAGCCCGCTGGGGAGGAGACTCCCCAGTTTGGATACCCCTTGGGCATCGGACGCCATACCTTGCGCCTTTACGACACCAGGCTGGAGGTCTACCGCGGAGAGGAGCCGCAGCCATGGATTATCGAGGATGTGGTCCTGGCAGGGCACAGACTAACAATCGCACCCCGTAGCGGAGGCTAGGATCAGAGCGCACCGTCGATTTCAACTCCGGGCCTTCAAGCATGGCTTTACGCTTGTGGAGATGCTCGTTGCGCTCGCGGTGACCAGCATGCTGGTTGCCTTGCTTATGGGGTCTCTCTACTATGGGACGCGTGTGCAAGCCAGTCTCGCTGACGAGTTGGGGGTAAGAGAGAAGACCCTGAGGCGCGCCGACTGGTTCAGAAACACCCTGCGAAGCTGCTTGCCGGCAGATAGTCGCTCGGGCGCGCGTTTCATCGCAACCTCAAGCGAAATCCGCTGCACGACCACCGCACCATTGCAGGCGCAGAATCTGCCGTCCCCCCAGAAAATCCTGTGGGCAATCCGTAAAGCTCCCGAGGACCAAAGGGTGACCGAACTGGTCTATCAAGACCTGGACGACCGGGGTGCACCCGTGGTGGTGCAGCGGTTTGCTGACGAGGACGTGAAATTCAAATTCTCTGGCGTCAACTCAGTGGTGGTCTCGGCCTGGCCTGTTGTGCCTGAAGCGCCGGAAACGATTCCACGCCTGATTTTTCTCACGTCGACCGATTCGGGCAAGGAACACGTGATCTGGATAACAGCGGTGCTGGCGGACCCTTGGCTGGAACAGGAGTTGAAGAATCCCTTCGGGATGGAGTTGCCGCGATGAGACGCCATTCATTCCGGCAGCGGGGATACGTACTGGCGCTCAATATTGCGGTGCTTGCCATGCTTCTGGTTGCTGCAGCTTTCGTGGGCCAGAGCGTTTCCGAGGCGGTCGCGTTGGCGCGGCAGCAGAGGGAAAATCAGAAAGACGAGGTCCGACTCGAATCGGTACGGTCGCGGGCCCTGTTTCTGCTAACCACGGCCTCAAGGTCCCAGAAAGGACTCGGGGACGGAACGCAGACGGTCGTGCTCGACGGGCGAGCCTACGCCGCGGGGGACGATATTCTCGTTTCGTTCCAGGATGTCCAGGGGTTGGTGCCGCTCAATGGCCCCTCGCTGACCAGCCCAAGTACCGGAAGGATTGAACGCCTTTTGGGGACCTATGGCGTGGATGAAGCCAAGGCCACAAGCCTTGCCGAAGCCCTGCTTGACTATCGTGACGAGGACAACCTGCGTCGGCTCAATGGGGCTGAAGACGTCGAATACAGCCTCGCTGGTGTTCCTGCGGCGCTACGTAACAGGGACTTGCTTGATCCGTTCGAGGTTCGTCGCGTCTTGGGCTGGCGAGATACGTCGGCGTTGTGGGGGGAAGACCCCATTACCAGTCACTTGAGCGTTAGCCGTCACATGGCATTTAACCCCAATGTGGCGGGCTGGCGAGCCTTGGTGGCGGCAGCCGGGATTGATGAGAGGACTGCGCGGGAGCTGGTTGAGAAACGGCGGTCGGGCGAGATCGCTGACATCGCGGGATTGGCGTTTTCTGGTGGCGTAGGAGATCCGTTCGGCAGCAATGCGTTTGTGACGCTGTTCCCGAGCGCAAGCACCATAGTGACTTTGCGTCCCCATCGGGCACAATGGGGCTACCAGTTTCTGGTGCACCATACCCCGATTGAAGGCACCTCTCCGTGGCGAGTCGAGACCGCCCGGCGGGTCCACTTGGGACTTCCTGCCAAGCCATACGCACAATACCCGGAATTGCCTGATCTCAAGGCGCTGGGGGGGGCTGCTGGCTCCAGTCCAATAAAATTGATTTTTTGACCTCGGTTCGCCGCTCAGGATGCTGCTCTCCCTTTTTCGCCCGCGCCGCTGGGTATCCGTACCGCGTGCACATACCCATCGCTTGCGATTGGCGCTTCCGGGTGTTTCCGCTCGGTTGATGGAGTCGGCAGTAGGTTTGCAGTTGGCACGTTTGTCCAATTCCGCTGCGTTGGGTTATTGCTGGCGGGTCAATGTTGACGCGCAGGTGGAGGTTTGGTATTGGGATGAATCACCTGCGGCCCATGCGGGGATCGGTCCGGCGGATGCTGCACATGGTCAACCATCACCTGAGACCCTGCTTCGCTCCTCTCCACCGCCGGGCCTCAGCCTTGTCCGGTGTAAGCAAGGGCTGGAGGCCATCTATTGCGTGGATGGCGAAATCGAAAAGACCCGCTGGTTTCATTCAGAGCCTACAGAGGTGGAATGGGCCTGGTTTGTCCAGGACGCGGGACTGAGCCCTGCGGAGCACCAACGGCCCGAGCCCTTGGCTCTGCAGGGTTCAGAGCGGCCTGCCCCTGGCTGGTCGTTCCACACAAGCCTGCGAAGGCCACTCTCGCGGCTGATGATGTCTGGCGCCGTGGTGACGGCGATACTGGGGAGCGTTGCGGCGGCGGCCATGGTGTACGACCTGCAACTTACCCAAGCCATTGACAGGATCCAGATAGAGCATGCGCGCCTGACGACTGATTCGGCTTCCGCAGTCAAGCTGCAATCCGAACTCGACGCCATTGTTGCCCGTGTCAGTGTGTTATCTGCGGAAAGACCGCGGGTCCTGCAGTTGCAAGCCATGGCCCGGCTCGCCAATTCGGGGCTGGTTGACGACGTTTCCAAGGTTGCCTTGATCGAGTGGGAGTTCCGGAATGACCGTTTGCGCATGCACTTTTCCGTGCCTCAGGAAAAATTCGTGCTGAGCGAATTTTTGGCCGGAATCGAGCGGCTTGGCGTTTTTTCGGAAATAAGGCTTTTGCCAGGCACGCCCAACCTGACAGTGGGTCTCCAGGCAGGTCTGAAACCGGCATTGCCCATCCATTCGATCCCGCCTCCGGACGCGACCGTTGACGGGGATAGGGTAACCCCTGGCTCCGTGGGCGCTTCTCTTGAGAGAAAGCCCTAGTCCATGCTGATGATGCAGAAATTCTCCGATGAAATTCGCCGCAATCGCAGGCTGCAGTGGGGCTTGGTGGTGATCTTGCTCGTCATGCTGACGGATATGGGAGCAAGGTGGAAAGAGCGTATTGAGCGTAAACAGCAGACATTGACCCAGTTGCAGATCGATGTTTCAACCCTCAAGGGGCAGGCAAAAAATGAGGGCGCCATGCGCACGGCGCTGCGTGATGCGCGGCAGGCGGCTGAACTCGCCGATGCCCGGCTATGGGTTGTGAGTTCCGAAGCCGTAGGTCAAGCACGTCTCAAGGACTGGCTCATCGAATTGCTGAAGCAATCGGGAGCAAACGGCTATGCCGCCAATGTGGCCGCGCCCAAGGCATTGGTGGAGTCACGCCCCGAAGTTCCGGGAGACAATGCGCGCCCACCAGCTTCTGCTGGGCTTCCGTTGGGGCGTGACCTGTTTGACTTTGGCGCGACAGCAACCTTCATATTCACCCCGGAGTCGCTGGAGAAGGTGCTGGCGGGCATAGAGGCAGGAGAACCACTCACCAGAGTCGAGAGCTTGAGTGTCCGGCGGAATGACCGCCGCGTTGAGATTGGCATTCGTGTGCTGATGCGGCTCAAGGACTCCTCATCATGAACCAATTGGCGCTTCCCCCGGGTTTGCTGCGGTTGGGGCTGTGGGTTTTGTTGGCGTGGACCTTGGGGGCGTTGGCTTCATGGCTGTGGCTTGAACCGCCCAAGCCGCTGGTTGCCGCGCGAAAACCCCAAAACCTGGCGGCCGCACAGGCTGCCAGTGCGTTGGCGAGACCTGTCATCGCTTTGGATCTTGCGGTTTTGGAGCGGGTGAAGCTTTGGGGGGTGGAGAGAAACGGCCAGGCGCTCGCAGCGCCTCTGGCCGCTGGTATGGTCGAAAAGAAGGTGATCTGGAACGTGATGGCGCGGGTGGTGAGTCCAAAGGAGCGGTACTTGCTGCTTTATCAGCCTGAATCCAAGGTCATCCAGCAGATCCGTGTGGGAGAAAAAATGCCTGACGGAAGCAAGCTGATCAAGCTTGAGTTGAACGAATTTACAGTGCGCTTGCCCGACGGTAAGACTCGTATTACCGAGATAAATAGCTAGGCCGACATCAATGACTCATTTTTCTCCCCGTAGTGCCTCATCAGGAGGCCGACATCGGAAAGGCCTTCCCGTCGCGCCCGCTTGGCGATGGCTTGCGAGCCTTGGCACCTTGTTCTTAGCCAGCTGTGCCATGTTGCGTCCTCTGGACGGTACCTTGACCATCCCAGAGCCCATGCGCAAGCCGTCACGGCCGTCTGAGGCGATCGCGGACTTCGGGGCCGGGCAACCTGATTCTGGCGCTCCGGCGTCACAAGGTACACAGTTTTTTCAGACGCCGCCTGTGCCCGCCCGGTCCCGGGCCACGACCGGCGGAGTCACGGCGCCGCCGCCTCCGGCCGCCACGAGTGACATGTTGGAGAGCGCGGTCACTTTGGAGAACATGCCGCTGCCGCTTTTTGCCAACGCAGTGTACGGAAGCATCCTGAAGCGGAATGTGTCTATAGACGCTGCCGTACAAAGCCGCAACGACCTGGTGAGCCTTAAAACCGGCAAGCCGGTTACTGGCGAGCAACTTGCTGCGGCGGCGCAGGCCGTATTGCGTTCCTATGGTGTGGTAGTGAGGGAGTTTGACGGATTGGTGCGCGTTGTGCCGGAGAATAGTGCTGGTAGTGGTGCTGTGGACTTGCGCCGGGGCCGGGCGCAACCCGATGTGCCTGCCTCACTGAGACCGGTCTTCTTTCTTGTGGAGCTCGAGAATACGAATGTCTCGAACGTCAGCACATGGATACGCACATTTTTTCAAGGTCGTGTCACTGTTACCGATGATCAACCGCGCAATGCGGTTTTGTTGAGTGGCCAATCCGACTCTGTCAGCGCCGCGGCTGAGGCCATTCAGCTTCTGGATCAGCCTGCCCTGAGAGGGCAATACAGCGCCCGCATCAATCCGGCATTTTGGTCCGCTACTGAGCTTGCTTCGAAACTGGTAGAGGTGTTGACGGCGCAGGGGTACTATGCTGCGGTGTCTGGGAGTCAGACCGCACCTATTTTGGTGATTCCAGTTGCCGCAGTGAACTCCATTGTCATTTTTGCGGCCAATCCCGAAGCGCTGAATCATGCCCTCCGTTGGGCGCGGGAGCTTGACCAGGCGCCGCCCAATCGGGGTGGAAAATTCGTGACCTACTATGTGCGCAATACGGACGCGGCGGCAGTGGCGGCTACGTTGCAGGACGTTCTGGGTGGCAGTTCCTCAACCCAGGTCGCGTCGACTCCAGCTACCGCTGGCGGGCCAGCCGCTGCGCCTGTTGTACGCAGCTCCGGCGCTTCTTTGCCGGGAGGTGGCAAGGTTGTCGTGAATGCTGCGGCCAACAGCATCATCATCCAGAGCACCCCTGCGGAATACCAGCAGATTTACTCCTTGCTTCAGGAGCTTGATCGGCCGCCAAGGAGCGCGCTGATCATGGCAACCGTTGCAGAAGTGACCCTCTCAGACACAGAGCAATTTGGTTTCAACTGGCTTTTGAAACAGTTCACTTCACGTGGTTATGTTGTCAATGGGAGCGTGGGGCCGGTGCCGACGGGAAGCGCTGCCGCCGCGAACAGTGGGCTGGCATTGAGCATTGCCACGGCTGCGGGTGATCCGCGAGCCCTGCTGACCGCGCTTGCCAGCAGCAATCGGGTGCGTGTGCTATCCAACCCTTCGATTGTTGCACTCAATGGCCAGGAAGCCACCATCCAGGTGGGGCAGGATGTCCCTGTCCTGACCAGCCAGATCAGCAATTCCAATACAGGGGGCACCAACGGAAGCCAGGGAGTGCTCCAGACTGTTCAGTACCGCAGCGTGGGCATTATTCTGCGCGTCAAGCCCATCATTCATGCCGGGGGGCGGGTTGAGCTGGACATGAGCCAGGAGGTGAGTGGCGTATCCAGTAACAACAGCGGTATAGGCAATTCGCCGGTGGTGACTACCCGCAAGGTCCAGACCCGCTTGGCGGCTCAGGATGGGGCGACGATGTTGATTGGCGGCCTGATTTCGGAGCAGCGGGATGGGGGCAATGCCGGCATCCCGTTCCTCAAAGACGTGCCGGTGGCAGGAGCGCTCTTCAGAACATCTGCTAATGAGAATTTCAGCCGGACTGAACTCGTTATTCTTCTAACGCCGTACATCATCGAGGATGATTTCGACTCCCGAGCCATCACAAGCGCTTTCCGCTCCCAGTTCGGGTGGGCCGCGAAATCTGGCTTTCCGCCGCCTCCTGGTGCTACGTCTGGCGCGGACAACAATTTGTCATCTCCTTCGATGACAGTGGCGCCTCGTCGGGTAGAGGCGTCTGAGGCCTCCCCAGTGGCGCAGCCAGAAACACCTGCTGCCCCGAAGGCGAAGCCTTACATCGTTCCGGAAAAGCCGCTCGAGCCGAAGAACGAGACAATCCGGCGGGAAGACGCGAGTCCTCGCCTTACGCAGCCATCGGGCTTAACGCCTCCTGGAAAGTCGGCTCCTGTTGAAGTCTTGCCGCCAATAGGTCGGTCAGGCCCTTCGACGCCTGTGACCCCGGGCACCAAGACGGTGACCGACGAGAAGCTTCGGCAGGAATTGCTAGACGCAGTCAAGGGGGGTAAATGAAAGACGCGGCGCGCTTGGGCTGTGGTTTTCTTGGCACGTGCGCGAGTAAGCGGTGTTTCATCGGTTGTCAACCTGTGCGCCGTCCATTACATTACAACGCCAGCGGTCTGAGGTAGTTGGCCCAACGCTTACGCGGCGGTTACCTGACCTTCCTGAACGCCTGTTGTTTTTATGCTGCAACACTTGTGTCATTGCTGTCCAGTCCATGATTTCCTGTACACTGAAACTTGCTGCGGCTTGCGGCAGTGCGCGCAGGGAAGGTTGAACCGCCTGACGCATCTTTGCTTTAGGTAATTTCACTAAGAGGAAACTTAAGTTATGAAACGAACTCTTCTCTCCCGCCTCATCCTGGCCAGCCTGGCTGGAGTTGCGGTTTCTGGCGTGCAAGCTGGTCAAATCCAGGCGTCGTCGGTGTCGATCGCTCGCGAAGTGATCACGCTGGACACGCAAAGCGTCGGCGCTCCTGCCATTGCTTATCGCTTCGCCGGTGACGTCGATGCTCGTGCGCAAGCCCAGACCTTCCAGGTTCAGTTCACGCTGGGCGCTGGCTCCTGGGACGGTTGGGTGTCGGCTGGTGTCGCTCCCGCTGCCGTGAATGGCGCTCCCGAGAACCAAGCCTTCTCCATCACCGACGGCGTGTCCGGCGTGATCGTCAACCAGGAAGCTGTGCCCCGTGCTGGCGTGACGTCCTATGCTGTGACCAGCAAGGGCATCAGCGCTGACGGCAAGACCCTGTTCGTGACGTTCACCGTTCACCAGGACGGCGTGGCTCTGATCAAGCAGCCCCTGATTTCCGTGAACGTTGCCAGCAACACGCTGGTTAACGTTGCCAACGTGCCCGTGGTTTCCGCTGACCGTGGCTTCCTGCAAGGCATGAAGACCGTTGCTGGCGACCTGGCTGCTGACTTCGCTGCCAGCCAGACCTGCGTGGCCACCAAGACCCTGCCCGTGAGCGTCAAGCACTATGTTGCTTTGACCAACCCGGCGATCCTGGCTACCGATGCCAACGCAACCCCTGACGAGCACACCCGCGGCAGCGCTACCAACAGCGCCACCCTCGTGGTGTTCCCGACCAACCTGAAGGTCAACTTTGCCACCTCCACGGCTGGCGCTACGTTGACCCCGGGCGGCAACCTGTCCTTCACCGGCACCGGTGCAGTGGTCGCGAGCGCTTCGCCCGCTACTCCCGGCACGTCTCACGTGGCCGTTGGTGCTGGCAACCTCGTCCGTTTGGGCATCATGAATCTGACGCAGAACGCGACGGGCTATGACTCCGACCTGACCAACCAGTACATTCTCGGCAACGCAGTTGCTCCTGCTGGTGTGAAGGGCATTGCGACGGCTGCAGCGAACAACGGCCAGGTTGAAGTGTCTAGCGTGAACGCTGTGATCACTGCGACCAACGGCTTCGTGGTCGGCGGCACGGTGTTCTTCGCAGCTGCTGGCGCGAACTGCGGTGCAGTTCTGGCTGGTACCGTGGCAACGGCCATCACGGCTGGTAACGCTGCAGGTCCGCTCACGATCACGATCCCCACGGCTGCAGTGAACGCCGCTTTCGGTGCCGCTGGTACCAATGCCCTGGAAATCTGCTACTCCGGCACGGGTGCGGCGACCATTCCTTCGTCGGCCTTCACGGCTGTCGGTACGGTGGTCAAGGCTGCTGCTGGCGCCAACCTGAACGAGCAGAACAACGCCTGCAACGGCACTCTGTTCTCGTTGGGTGGCGGCATCAAGATCGACGTTCGTAACTACGCTTCCAACCAGGAAACCAGTGGTTACAAGTCGATCCTGCGCATCATCAACAACAGCGATGTTGCTACGGCTGATGTGTGGGCTCAGATCATTCATCAAGACGGCAAGCTCGGTAACTATGGCCTGATCATCCCGGCTCTGGCTCCCCGCGCCGTGAAGAACATGTCTGCTGCTCAGATCGAAGCCCTGTTGACCACGCCGCCGTCCGCGACGGTTGCTGCCAACAATGGTGCTGCCCAAGCTGCTGTCAGCGCCGATGGTGCTCCGCGTATCCGTATTACGTCGAACTCCGGTCGTTCGCTGCGCGTCCAGAACTACCTGTTCAACAGCGTTACGAATCAGCTGTTGGAAGGTTCCAGCTCGCAAGCTGTTGACTTCGAAGGCACCGCAAGCCGCGCGCCTGTGAACGAAGGTCAGTACCAAGAGCAGGATGCCAACAGCGGTCTGAACCTCCGCTAATTGGCAGGGTAGAGTTCTGCTCTACCTTCCCTTACAAACCGGGGAGCTTGCTCCCCGGTTTTTTTATTGGCAACATTGATTTGATGGCAGTAACTCAATCCTTATCGCTGGGGTTGTGGCTTGTTCAGCGAGGCATCCTGGATTCCTTCGCCCTCGAGCGCGCAACGGCTGTGCTACAGCAATCTCCCCAGGAGAAGCTGGGTGGCATTTTGATTCGAATGGGATTGCTATCTGAGCAAACTCTGCTGGATGCCCAGAGCGAGTTGCTAGATGTCCCATTGCTACTGGAGTCGCAATTTTCCCAAAGCTTGGCGAGTGCTACTCAATGGATGCACGATCGGGGTGTCCCTCACGCGATGGCGCGTCGCTTGCAATTTTTCGCCTACCAAACAGACCCCGACAATGATCTTGCGGTGGTTACTCGCGAACCCTTCGATTCCGAGCTGCTGGAGTACCTGCAGAGCGGCCCGGCACGTGGAATGGAGCTTCATTTTCATCTGACTGCCACGAGAAATATTGAGCGCGCGCTTGAGTATGTCTACAGACCTGCCAATGCAGTGGGAGGTTCCGAAGACTTGCGCAAACTCGCAGAAGATGCACCCGTGGTCGAACTGGTGAATGGGTTGCTGGCACGAGCCACAGATGGTCGTGCGTCGGACATCCATGTTGAACCTCAAGAAAACGGCTTCATTGTCAGGTACAGAATCGACGGGCGTTTGCAGGCCGTTGAACAATATCCTCGTGACAGGTTTGACGCAGTGGTCAGCAGAATCAAGCTCGTTTCAGGGCTCGATATTGCTGAGCGGAGACTGCCTCAGGATGGACGTTTTTCGAGTCGGATGGCAGGTGTCGAAACCGATGTTCGGGTGTCCGTGATCCCGGGAGTGCAGGGCGAGTCGCTTGTTCTACGCCTTCTTCCTAACACCCAATCAACGCGGTTCGATCTCGGCAATATAGGCATTGAAGCCGACCATCTGGCGATGTACAAAGGCTGGATGGCACAGCCCGATGGCATTGTTTTGGTCACCGGTCCGACAGGGAGTGGTAAAAGTACGACTTTGTACGCCACATTGGTGGCGACAGATACTGCACATGAACGGGTGATGACAGTTGAGGACCCCGTTGAGTACAAAATCCCGGGCGTGACGCAGTTTCAAGTGCACCCTGATATAGGATTCACATTTCCTGCCGCTTTGCGTTCCATACTTCGCCATGACCCCGATACCATTATGATTGGGGAAATACGCGACGTGGAAACCGCAAGAATTGCGGTCCAGGCCTCATTAACGGGCCATAGAGTCTTTTCCACTTTGCACACAAACGATACAGTCACTGCCTTTCTGCGCCTCGCGGATATGGGTGTGGAGTCATTTCTAGTGGGAGCTACCGTTCGCGGAGTTGTTGCACAACGGCTGCTCCGGCGATTGTGTACCGAGTGTTGCGTTCCACTGGACCGCGAACTGATTCCGTTGGGTGTCGCTCAAGCACTGGAGCGTTTTGGTGTTGTCCGCGACGAATGGACATTTCGTCGGCCTGTTGGCTGCCCGCATTGCACCAATACGGGCTATCGCGGGCGGATCGCCGTTTACGAGTTGCTTCCGGCCAGCGAGAAACTGAGGGAAGCGATGAGTCGAGGCACTCCGACCATTGACGGCCTGATGGCTGTAGTTGGCGCAGACTTCAGGGATCTTCGCGGCGATGCCCTGTTGAAAGCCGTGAGAGGAGTCACCAGTCTGGAAGAGGTCTATGCCATGGCGGGACCGAGCCTGGCCACCGCTCATTGAGAATGGCCATCACGGTGCTTCGTATCAAAGAACAGTGGTTTGGACAGCTGGCGGCACATCGGTCCCTGCTTTACCTGTTGACCCGGCAGGAACTCAAGTCGCGCTATCAAGGCTCCATTTTTGGCTTCACATGGGCGATTGTCACGCCACTCCTCATGCTGGGTGTGTATGCCCTTGTATTCGGGCAGATATTCAATGCACGATGGCCGCTTGCGAGGTCTGCGAGCGGGGCCGAATTTGCCGCAACATTGTTTGCTGGCTTGATGGTGATCGGGTTCGTTTCTGACGTTCTTGCGCGATCGCCGCACATCATTGTGGGGCAGCAGAATTTCGTAAAGAAATTGGTCTTCCCCCTTCATCTTTTGCCCATTGTTGTCGTTCTGGCAAGCATGGTTCATCTGGGGATCGCCGGCGCCTTGCTTGGTATGTTTGTCCGAATTGCAATCGGTACGGTCCCCATCACCATCGTGATGTTTCCCGTTGTCATGCTGCCTGTAGTCATGTTCGCCATGGGCGGGGCGTGGTTTCTTGCATCGCTGGGGGTGTACTTCCGCGACAGCGCTCAGGTCGTGGGGGTTGTGCTTACGGCATTGATTTACCTGTCTCCGGTATTTTTCCCCGTCAGCGCCGTCCCGGCGCAATGGCAAACTCTATTTCAACTTAATCCGCTGAGCTTGCCCATCGAGCAAATGCGAGAAATCAGTCTCTATGGGTTGTGGCCGAACTGGTTTGCGCTAGGGCGATCGCTCGCTATATCCGCACTAGTCCTTTTGGCCGGACTATGGTGGTTCAATAGGACGAGCGATGGATTCGCTGATGTGCTGTAGTCATGGATGATTGCCCGGGTGCTCAAGGCGGCGCCGATACTCACAAAATCTCGCCCATCCTCGTTGAGGACGTCGGGAAAAAATACACGCTCTTCAGTCATCCGGCAAAGAGACTGGCCCACTCGCTGACGGGAGGGAAATTCGGGCGCGGAAAGGAATTCTGGGCGCTCAAGGATGTATCGTTTGAAGTCAAAAGCGGCTCAACGCTTGGCATCATCGGAGCAAACGGATCGGGAAAGTCGACGTTGCTTCAACTCATTGCAGGGACGTTGAAACCGACGGTCGGCCGAACAAAAGTAAAGGGCCGGGTTGCGGCCTTGCTTGAGTTGGGTGCGGGATTCAATCCCGAATTCACTGGGCGGGAGAATGTTCAACTCAGTTGCGCCTTGCACGGGCTGACGCCCGACCAGGTCGCAAAGCGTCTTCCATCAATCGAGAAGTTTGCGGAGATAGGTTTTTTTCTTGAACAACCGGTCAAACAATATTCGAGCGGAATGTTTGTGCGGCTTGCTTTTGCAGTGATCGCTCACGTTGACGCTGAGATTCTCATTGTCGACGAAGCGCTTGCGGTTGGTGATGCTTACTTTCAGCAGAAATGCATGCGATTTCTGCATGACTTCATGGAACGCGGCACTGTGCTGTTTGTTTCTCACGATATGGCGAGTGTCAAGTCGCTCTGTACCGACGTCATCTGGCTGCAGCAAGGTCAAATTGTTGAGATGGGGTCACCGAAGACGGTCGGCGATGCCTATCTGAGGAGCCAATACGCCCGTACGCAACGTGTGGACGCTACTCCGGTTCCACCGACTGCAGAGACGAAAACCCCTCCTCAGGAATTAGTCGCTCCCATCCCCGTTGTTGCCGATACGCGAAGGGAGGTGATCCAACAGGAAGGCCTCCAGAACCGTATTCAGATATTCCATTTCAGTACAAGGGATCCGGGCTTTGGCGCGGGCCAGGCCCAGATCACTTCGGTGGAAATGCTTGACGCGCAAGAGCGCGCCCTCGTATCAATTGAGGGTGGAGAGATGGTTTGCCTACGCATACGGGCCAAGGCGCTTGCCACGATTGAAAATCCAATCTTCGGCTTTTTCTTGCGGAACCGGCTTGGCTTGAATGTATTTGGTGACAACACATATCTTGTTTATCACAGATGCTCTCGGGTGTGCAAGGCTGATAGCGTGCTTGAGGCAAGGTTTGGCTTTGTGATGCCTTTTTTGCCGAGAGGAGACTATTCTGTCTGCGTGGCACTGGCTACTGGCAGCAACGAGAATCACGTTCAGCAACATTGGATCAATGAGGCTTTAATGCTCAAGTCCATGGCAAATGATGTGCATGCCGACGTGTTGGGGATACCGATGCACGAAATATCAATCGAGGTCGCAGGTGAGTGACGATCAAACTCCTCAGAGTCGACGACTCGAAACTCATTTGTACCAGAGAGAAATCCAGTTAGAGGCGGAAGCCGAAGACTCCCTGACGAAACTGGTTCAGAAGGTCAGCGCAGGTGCCGAGGTCCTGGATGTGGGGACGGGCTCGGGAGCGCTTGGACAGCACTTATCGAAAGCGCTGAATTGCACGGTCGACGGGCTCACCTACAACGAGGATGAACAACGTACCGCCGGGCCATACTATAGAAGCATCCTGCTGGTTGACTTGGAGCAGGAGCCCCTACCCGAGACGATACGGCAGCGGCGTTACGACTTCGTGGTGTGCGCGGATGTACTGGAGCATTTGCGAAATGCTCCGGCAGTGTTGTCAGAGTTGAGGAGTCTTCTCAAACCTGGAGGAATCATTCTCCTGTCGATTCCTAACGTGACCCATATCGGGGTTCTCCTCGGCTTGTTGGCCGGCCGCTTTGGGCGAACTCACGAAGGTCTGCTCGATGAGACCCATGTTCATTTCTATGACCGGGAATCGCTCCGACAGTTGTGCGTGACATCTGGATTGACCATCGTCCAAACCGATGCGGTACGACGCAACCTTATTGATACGGAGTTTGCTCGGCTGGACTACCAGTCCGTTCCTGTCGGGGTTCGCCAGTACTTGCTTGGTCTGCCTGATGCTGAGGTCTATCAATTCGTCTGGAGCCTCCGGCCTTCAAGCCCCGACGAATCATCCGCAGCTGTTGCAGCGCCAGCTCCTTCTTTGTCGCCTGCGAAGATAGAGCCCCAATTCTCGATTCAGCTCTACCTTGATGAGGGAGACGGGTTCAAGGAAAAAGAGAGTTTGTTCGCGTTCGGGTTCCAGCGACCTGAGTTGCAGGACATAAGACTGAAACTTCAGTCAAAAGCGAATGTTCAACGTATTCGACTGGATTTTGGGGACAGGCCGGGATCCTTTGAATTTGCAGGCGTTCAGGCATTCGATGCTCGTGGCCAAGAGATCTGGGGCTGGCAGGGTGACTGGTTTCCAGGGCTGTCGCTCAATGATTGCTTCCTCACCGGGCAGGAAGGGCGGCATGGCGGCCGGATTGTTCGGTGTACCGGCAATGACCCGTGGGTGTGTTTCCAAGTAGATCCGCAAGTGTGGGCCCAGGCGGAGGATATTGTGGTTCGGCTTTCGTCACCAACGGCGATGGCTGACGCGCTCTTCATGCGCGTTGACTCGATGCTTGCCCAGCTCGAACAATCACACAACGACCTGAGTTCCAGACTGGATGCCAGGATGGAGGTGCTCAACGGACATGTCGATAGCTTGCAACAGCAGTTGCGGGACGCCACTGAAAGTAATCGGCGACTGCAAGGGGAACTGACTTTGGTCAGGGCGCAATTTTCCGAGGTGATGAATTCCAGCAGCTGGCGATGGACGGCGGGGCTACGAGCAATGGCCCGTTGGCTGGGCAAACTTCGCGCATGAGTCCCCTAGGAAAGGCAAATGAGCCGTTTGGGACGGCGCCGCTCCAAGACGTGCGCTGGGCAGTCGACAATATTGTTGTCAATGATCACTCACTCATTTGTCATGGATGGGCGTTTGTCCAGGAGGGGCAAATTTTTTCGGCAGATCTGCTTCTTGTCGGAGTTGATGGGCAAGAAGAGAAAGTCGGCCTGAAGTATGGCCTTGCCAGGCCTGATGTGGCCGCACAACGCATGGGCGCCCCAGTGTCATGCGGATTTTTCTTTCACGGGGGTATCAGGTCGGACCAACTCACGGGTGTGAGGTTGGTTCTCCGAGGAGGCGATCAAGGGGCACCCTTGGTGCAGTGTTGGGCCTGGTCGCGGGATTTGCCTTTTACCCAGAACACCGGGCGCGCGCCTGCTGCCACATCAGCGTTATTGCTCCTGGGCCAGCAGGCTGGCAGGGCTTTCCGGTTGATCATGAGAGGGCAATGGAAATCATTCTGGTCTGCCGTACAGAGGCGACTGCACCCCATGAAGGCGCCCAAGGCCAACCCAAGCGAGATCGAGGTGCTTGTAGAAAGCTTGCAACCGGACACATGGCTCATCATTGACCATAGCCTGGGGGGGGGCGCGAACCACTATCGGAACGAACAAATTAACCAGTGCCTCGCCCAAGGACACGAAGCGATTCTGTGGACGTTTGCTCCCGCCATACTTCAGTTTCAGGTGATCCTGCATCGGAGGACCGCAGAGGAGCCTTGCGCATATCGTGTTCCATGGCTTGCGCTTGAAGCAGTGCTGCGCAGTGAACGGGTGAATACGATCATGCTGAATAACTGCGTGTCCTTTCCACAACCCGAAAGAGTCCCTTTGGCATTGCTGGGTGCGTTGAGTCGAAGGCCCCTTCGCCTGATCATGTGCCTGCATGACTTCCACTGGGTCTGTCCTTCGCATTTCCTGCTCGATAATGAACGCCGTTTCTGCGGGGTTCCTGATTTGTCCCGCTGCCGGCAGTGCTTGCCGGCGATTCAAGATCAACTTGCGAGTCTCTATCTCGCCAAGGACATTGATCGCTGGCGGTCATTGTGGGCATCGTTGCTCAATCAGGCCACCGAAGTTCGCTGCTTTTCAAATAGCGCCAGAGCCCTTCTCAATCGAGCTTATCCGGCGCTGCCGGAGGGAACGGTGACCGTGGTGCCTCATCGGGTGCATGCGTTGCCTGGCGGATTTGACTATCCTTCAGATGCCTCTGGCGCATTTTGCGTCGCGGTGGTTGGTGCGATCAGCGCAGCAAAAGGAAGCCATGTCGTCAAGGCACTGTCGGCTCACGCTGCAAGGACATCGCGTTCATTGCGACTTGTGGTGGTGGGAGAACTGCACGAAAGTGGCCTGGAGGGGAATATTGTTCAAACCGGACCCTACAAGCCAGAACAGCTGGCGGGATTGCTTCGTACTCACGGAGTGCATCTGGCCCTGATGCCCTCGGTCGTTGCCGAGACCTTTTCCTACGTCACGCATGAGTTGATGCAGCTCGGAGTGCCTGTTATGTGCTTTTCACTCGGAGCGCAGGCAGAGGCGGTCGCCCGGTACACGCGGGGTAAAGTGGTTCCTCTCGACTCTTCGACACCAGAACTCCTGGCCGCCCTGTACGCCTTCAAGACCGATCTGGACAGTCGGTTTGAATTTCGCATTTGACCAACTGATATGAAAAAACTTCACATATTTACCAGCGCTGCGTGCAACTACGTTCCCAAGGTGCGGATGTTGTTTACCTCATTGAGGAAACATCATCCGGAAGCCGTCTTGCACCTTTTGCTCAGCGATGGAAAGACTGATTTGCTTGACCTGAACAAGGAACCGTTCGACGCGGTCACTTCAGTCGAAGAACTGGGAATTCAGTATTTGCCGGGATGGGCGTTTTGCCACACCATTGTCGAACTGTCTACGGCTATCAAGCCATTTTTTCTGCGTCAGCTCCTGGATCGCGAAGACTGTGGTCAGGTTTTGTACCTGGACCCCGATACGGTTGTGTTCTCGAGACTGGATGACATTCTGGGTGCGTTGAGCGAGGTCAATCTTGTCCTGACCCCGCATCAGACAAACCCGGAACTGACCTTGGAGGCGGTGCTGGACAACGAGATATCCAGTTTGAAGCATGGTGTCTACAACCTCGGGTTCATCGGGGTTTCCAATACGGACGAGGCGCGGCGATTTGCTTCATGGTGGGCCAGCAGGGTGTACTATTTTTGCCGTAGCGAAATCCATAACGGATTGTTCACAGACCAGAGATGGATCGATCTGGTTCCCGCATTCTTTGACGGGGTCGCCATCATGCGCAGTGGCCGGCACAACGTGGCCACCTGGAACATCACGACGCGCGAATTCCGTCAGAATGAAGATGGAGCATTTACGGTGGATGGTGAGCCTTTAGGCTTCTACCATTTCACCGGCTTTGACAGTGGCGCGCACCGGATCATGGCGATCAAGAACGCAGCCGATAACCCGGCCATCCACAATCTCGTGAATTGGTACGAGGAGAGCACGGCGGATTTGTCTGACGACCCATTGTCGCGAGTGCCCTGGAAGTATGCGCGGTACTCAGATGGCACACCCATCGATAGGATCCACAGGTTCCTGTACCGGCAGAGGGTTGACTTGCAGAAGACATTTCCGGATCCGTTTGATGCAAGCGGCTCTCACAGCCTCAAGGGCTGGATGACCGGGCAGGCCCCAAAGGAATACCCCGCACTGTTTTCAGCGCAAACCCGCGATTCAGCCATGCTTGACCTCTCACGCAACGTGGGTCTTGTTTTTGACCCGTCCGGAGAGGCCCGCCAAGGGCGGACATTGCGGTCCGTGCTCGGCAGCAGTCTTCGCCATCCTTCGTCTGGAATTCGGTTGATCCGGCGAGGATACCAAATACTTCGGACAGAAGGATGGGCGGGCATCTCGCGGCGACTGAGTTAACTGGAGAATTAGATGCATTTGAGTTCGCTGATCAACATGGAGAAATTCCGTGATCGATACTTGGAGTCTTTGGTAACCACGCCAATAAAAATCCTCGATCTTGGGAGCACGGAGATGGGGGCTTGCTATCGCCCAATTTTTGACAGGGCCCCGTGGCAATATACCGGGATGGATCTCGCTCCGGGGCCCAACGTGGATCTGGTGCTGAAGCGCCCCTACGACTGGCAGGAGGTCGCGAGCAATAGCGTGGATGTATTGATTTCCGGGCAAGTACTGGAGCACGTCGAGTACTTCTGGATCACGGCATTGGAAATCTCCCGGGTGCTGCGACCGGGGGGACTCGCTTGCCTTATTGCCCCTTCATCAGGGCCGGAGCACCGCTACCCAGTTGACTGCTGGCGGTTTTATCCCGATGGGATGCGGGCAATCGCCCAGTTTGCCCGATTGGAATGCCTGAATGTCTATACCAATTGGGATAACAATGGCGATCCTGGCAGTGACTTATGGCATGACTCCGTAGTGGTTCTGCGCAAGCCGAAAAGAGCGTGGTTCAAATCCTTGCCCCTTCAATGGATGCAGGAACTGCAAAGAAAGGTCATGACCTGGCGCTTGCCTTGAGTCAGGGGAACTTGACGGATTGCAACCAATGAGGCGCCTTGGAGTCCTTGGGCGCGAGTATCGGGAGCGATGGTGCATCTTCCAGTGGCCATTCGATGCTGACGTGCGCATCGTTCCAATGCAACGATTGCTCATGCTCAGGAGCGTAGTACGACGTGGTTTTGTAGACAAAATCCGCGTGATCGGACAACACCAGAAATCCGTGTGCAAAACCAGGTGGAATCCATAGCTGCAGCTTGTTTTCTGCACTTAGTTCTACACCGACCCACTGACCCAGCCGCGGGGACGATTGACGCATGTCCACTGCAACGTCGAATACCTTCCCGCTGACCACGCGAACCAGCTTGCCTTGCGGATTGACGATTTGGTAGTGCATGCCGCGCAATACCCCGCGCGCCGACCGCGAGTGGTTGTCCTGGACGAACCGGGCAGGCACGCCTGTTGCCTGTTCAAACACCCGCTCATTCCAGCTTTCCATGAAAAAACCGCGGTCGTCGCCAAACACCCGAGGCTCGATGATCAAGACTTCGGGCAATCGGGTTGGCGTGACGATCATTGAGTTGCTCCCGCGACGAGTGCGGCAAGGTAGGCGCCGTAGCTACTCTTGGCCATGGGCTGAGCCAGCAAATTGAGCTGGGTGGTATCGATCCATCCATGGCGCCAGGCGATCTCCTCGGGGCAAGCCACTTTGAGCCCCTGGCGCTGTTCCAGCGTATGGATGAACTGGGTTGCTTCGAGCAGACTTTCATGCGTGCCCGTGTCCAGCCAGGCAAAGCCGCGGCCCATGGTTTGAACCTTGAGTTGCCCCATTTCGAGGTACCGCTGGTTGATGCTGGTGATTTCCAGTTCACCCCGCGCCGAGGGCTTCACGGACGCCGCGATGTCGCATACCTGGGGATCATAAAAATACAGACCCGTCACCGCAAAATTGCTCAGGGGCTGCACGGGCTTTTCCTCGATCGAGAGTGCTGTGCCGTCGGTATCGAAGGCCACGACACCATAGCGTTCAGGGTCCTTGACGTGGTAGGCAAACACGGTTGACCCTTCGGCCGCCGCGTCGGCTTCTCGCAGCAGCTTCACGAGGTCGTGTCCATAGAAAATGTTGTCGCCCAGGACGAGCGCACTGGGAGAGCCCCCAATGAAATCGCGCCCGATGATGAAAGCCTGCGCCAGTCCTTCGGGACGGGCCTGAACCGCATATTGAATGTCCATACCCCAGGCGCGACCGTCGCCCAGCAACTGCTCGAATCGGGGAGTGTCTTGCGGCGTGCTGATGACCAGGACTTCACGGATGCCGGCGAGCATCAGCGTCGCCAATGGGTAGTACACCATGGGCTTGTCGTAGACGGGGAGTAACTGCTTGGATAGGGCCAACGTTGCAGGATGCAGCCGGGTTCCGGCCCCTCCGGCAAGAATGATGCCTTTGCGTGTGGTGGTTGAAGCGGCCATGCGGGCTTTCCTGGAAGCTTTAGCTGAAACTGGAATGGGTCGCCAGTTCGGTGACGACGCTGCGAACCCCTGCGTCCCAGGCGGGAATCGAAAGACCAAAGGTCTGGCGTAGCAACCCGGTATCGAGCCTGGAATTGAACGGGCGTGGGGCCGGGAGGGGATAGTCCCGGGCCGGAATCGGCAAAACGCGTTCCGGGGTGGTTTTCAGAGGCAGGCCACAGGCCGTGGCCTGCTGGACAATCAGGCGCGCGTACTCGTGCCAGTTGGTGACGCCAGCGGCTGCCAGATGGTAGGTGCCCGCCAGGGTATCGCTGAAATCCTGGTCGCGCAGTCGCCGAAGGACATGCGACGTCACGTCGGCAATCAGCGCTGCGCGCGTGGGGGCGCCCCATTGATCGCAGACCACTGTGAGTTGGTCACGCTGGGAAGCGGCCCGCAAAATGGACTTTGCAAAGTTCTGCCCCCACGAATCGAACACCCAGCTGGTTCTGAGGATGATGTGGCGCGGGCATTGCGCCATGATGGCGAGTTCCCCGGCGCGCTTGCTGGCCCCGTAGGCGCCCAGCGGGGCAGGGATGTCGTTCTCGTTCCACGGCCGGTCTCCCGTGCCGTCAAAAACATAGTCGGTGGAATAGTGGACCAGCCAGGCGCCCCACCGATGCGCCTCCCTCGCCAGGACGTCGCAGGCGGTTGCGTTGATTGCATAGGCGGCATCCCGGTCGCGTTCGGCCTGGTCCACGGCGGTGTAGGCGGCTGCATTGACGATTACATCCGGTTTCAGCGACTCTACGGTGTGGGCCAGGCCCTTGGCATTCCCCAGGTCGCCGCATAGGGGTGAGCTGTGGCGGTCAAGTGCCGTGACCGTCCCCACAACGGCCAGGCTTCTTTGCAATTGCCAGCCCACTTGTCCCTTGCAGCCCAACAGCAGGATTCTCATGCGGGCTGCACCAGCCCGGCATACTGCGCGTCGATCCAGTCGCGATAACTGCCCGTCGTGACCGAGTCAACCCATGCCTGGTTGTCAAGGTACCACTGGACGGTCTGGCGAATGCCGTTGTCAAAGTCGATCGAAGGCTGCCAGCCCAGTTCGGTGGCAATTTTGCTGTCGTCAATGGCGTAGCGCCGGTCGTGCCCGAGGCGATCACCGACGTGGACAACCAGCGCCGAATGCGGCTCACCCCCCGGCCGCGGCCGCAACGTGTCCAGCACCTTGCAGAGTGTCTGAACCACTTCGAGATTGAACCGTTCGGACCGCCCCCCGATGTTGTAACTCTCGCCGGGTCGCCCGCGCTCAAGTACCGCGCGAAGTGCCGAGCAATGGTCGTCCACGTGCAACCAGTCGCGCACCTGCCGCCCATCACCGTACACCGGAAGCGGCTTCTCCCGCAGCGCGTTGTGGATCATCAACGGAATCAGTTTCTCCGGGAATTGGCGGGGGCCATAGTTGTTGGAGCAATTGGTGGTGAGGGTTGGCAGGCCATACGTGTGGTGGTAGGCGCGGACGAAGTGGTCTGATGCCGCCTTTGATGCCGAGTACGGACTGTTGGGCTCAAATCGGTGAGATTCGGTGAAGGCCGGCGCGTCTGGATCAAGGGAGCCGAAGACTTCGTCAGTCGAAATCTGCAGAAAGCGGAACGCAGCACGGTCCGCTTCCGGGAGGGATCGCCAATAAGCCAAGGTGGACGTCAATAGCGCCAGCGTGCCCACGACGTTGGTTTGCGCAAATGCCATGGGCCCCGTGATGGAGCGATCCACATGACTCTCGGCGGCGAAATTGACCACGGCGCGAGGCTTGTGGGTGGCCAGAAGGCTGTCAACAAGAGGGGCGTCACCAATGTCCCCATGAACAAACCTGTACTTTCGGTTTGCTTCAATCGCCTTGAGATTGCCCGGATGGCCTGCATAGGTCAGGAGATCCAGGTTCAGAACTTCTTCTTCAGTGGATTTCAGCCATTCAAGTAAAAATGCCGACCCGATGAAGCCGCAGCCTCCTGTAACCAATAGCATCTTGCTCCGTCCTGCGGCTGAAAAGCCATGATTTTAGCGAAAGCACATCGAATGCCGTCTCACGTCCACTACACGAGGCCACACAGCAGTGCCACCTTGTAGGCCAGATCGGAAACGTGATCAGCCCTCCTGACCCCGCTGGCCCGGAGGTTCACGAGTCTTGACCACGGGGAGCCAGTGCGTGCTGCCACAAACCTACGCAACACATCACGGTTCTCCGGTGTGAGAATCCGTTCATACAGGGAGAGTATCCGGATGTTCTGATCGGTCCATCGGCGCAGAGTGCCAGTTTGCAGTTGTTTCACGCGGAGCCACTTGGCACGCAGGCTTCGATTTTCCCCCATGGAATTGCGGGCATGTTGCCGGTACTGGACTTGGACATCGGCGCCGCAGGTCACGACGCCTCCCGCGCCCGAGACCAGGAGGCAGGCAAGCCAATCGTGTGCTGATACCTCTGCCAGAGGGGCATGCCGCAACAAATCGTGGGCGCCAGCATTCAGCACCATCGTGTTCCCGCTGCAAAAATTCTGGGCCAGCGCGTTCGAAAAACTGCAGGAGGAGGGAAGCCGGCGCGATTTGCCAATGACCATGCCCTGCTCGTCAATGTATTGCGTCCGTGCGCAGTGGAGGGCTGGCGCGTGATGGCCGCACTGCTGCAGTGCCCTGACCGAGACCTCGAGATGGTGAGGCAGCCAGACGTCATCCTGATCGCAGAACGCTATGAAGTCGGTCTTGATCTCAGCACGACGAACCAGCGACATGTAATTTTCCGCAAAACCCTGGCGTGGTCCGTTAACAGGAAACACGTTTCTGGCCGGATTCCGGGCCATGAAATTTCTGAGGATCCCGGCGGTTCCGTCAGCAGAGCCATCGTCTGATACCCATAGCGTCCAGTTAGCGTGGGTCTGCTTCGCGATCGACTCCAGTTGAGCACCCAAGTGCCGTTCGCCGTTCCATGTGCACATCAGGATGGCCACATGATGATCTTCCGAAACCGGGCCGCCTTGCCTGCTGGCCCCGCTCCCTACAATACCGGCTTCACCGTTAATCATCATCTTCAATCCCCATGCTCGGTTTGGCCTTGATAGGCTTCGCGGTCAGCTTGCTTGCTTGCCTGGCGCTGATTCGCCATGCCCGGCGTCATGCGCAACGCTATGCAACAGGGCTTCCGCAACGGTTCCATCTGGGCCACGTACCTCGAATCGGAGGGGTCGCAATTTACGCGGGTATTGTCGCAGGAACATTTGCAGCGCCTGCCCTGCAGGGGATGGGACTGAAGACCAATGTGCCTGTTTCTTTTATGAACTGGGCGTTGTGGTGTCTGGTCCTTCTACCTATCGTGGCGGGCGGTGTTTATGAAGATTTCAGCGCCCGGTTGTCAGCGAAATGGCGGCTTTCCATCACGGTCTGTGCTGCTGCCTTTGCCTGCTGGTGCATGGAACTGCAGGTGCCGCGTCTGGGCGTGGCGTGGATCGACCCGTTCTGGGTGGCCATGCCCTTCCTGGGGATTGGCTTGGCCCTGCTGGGCATTGCCGGGCTCCCGCACGCCTTCAACATCATTGATGGCTTCAACGGGCTGGCTGGAACGGTGGCAACCCTGATCTGCCTTGCGTTGGCGCATGTGTCGTTGCAGGTGGGCGATCGCCAGATGGCTGCTTTCATGATGGTCACGGTCGGCGCGACCGGAGGTTTTCTTTACTGGAACTACCCGCGCGGGTTGCTGTTTGCCGGCGACGGAGGTGCCTACCTGTGGGGTGGGGTGATCGCGCTCGCTGCAGTGTTGCTCGTGCAGCGACACGCGGACATCTCACCGTGGTTCCCCATGTTGCTGACCATTTACCCGGTGTGGGAGGTGATTTTCTCGACCTACCGCAAGATGAGTCGTGGTGTGTCGCCCACAGTTCCGGATTCGATCCACTTTCACATGCTGATTTACCGGCGGATTGTGCGAGGGGTTTTCCACGACGATGAGACGCGCCGGATGCTGGTTCGAAACAACAGGACGTCGCCCTATCTTTGGGGCTTCACGCTCTTGACCGTTGTGCCAGCCGTCCTGTTCTGGAACAACACGCCCGTCCTCATGGCCTTCACCGCGCTGTTCGTGATTTCCTATCTCTGGGCCTACTTCAGCATTGTCCGGTTCAAGGTCCCGTCCTGGCTGCGCCGCTGACGGCCGTATGCGGCACAATTTGGCCTCTGCCGACACTAATGCCCCGTGCCCCATGACTGACGTGACCCACATTGCTCCGCGCGACAAGGCCGAAATCCTTGCCCAGGCGTTGCCGTACATCCGCAAGTTCCATGGCAAGACCATGGTTATCAAATATGGCGGCAACGCCATGACCGATCCGGCCCTGCAGGCTGATTTCGCCGAGGACGTGGTCCTGCTCAAGCTGGTGGGAATGAATCCCGTGGTGGTGCATGGCGGGGGGCCCCAGATCGAAACCGCGCTCAACCGGCTGGGCAAGAAGGGTGAATTCATCCAGGGCATGCGGGTGACAGATGCCGAAACCATGGAAGTGGTGGAATGGGTCCTGGCGGGCGAGGTCCAGCAGGATATCGTCGGCCTGATCAACCAGGCCGGCGGCAAGGCCGTGGGGCTGACCGGGCGCGACGGCGGGCTGATCCGTGCGCAAAAGCTCAAGCTGGTGGACAACACCGACCCCGCGAAGCACCATGATGTGGGCCAGGTGGGTGACATCGTGGCCATCGACCCCAGCGTGGTCAAGGCGCTGCAGGACGACCAGTTCATCCCGGTCATCAGCCCGATCGGCTTCGGGGAAGACAATGAGAGCTACAACATCAACGCCGATGTCGTGGCCGGCAAGCTCGCCACCGTGCTCAAGGCTGAAAAGCTTGTGCTCCTGACCAACACCCCGGGGGTGCTGGACAAGAGCGGCAAGCTCCTGACCGACCTGACCGCGCGCGAGATCGACGAATTGTTCGCCGATGGCACGCTCTCGGGTGGCATGCTGCCCAAGATCAGCGGAGCGCTTGACGCGGCCAAGAGCGGTGTCAATTCGGTGCACATCATTGACGGGCGCGTGCCTCACGCCATGCTGCTGGAAATATTGACCGAACAGGCTTATGGCACGATGATCCGCTCACACTGAGTGCAGGCCAGCCGTGCGGCAGAGCACGGCTGCGGAGCAAGGCTGCCCTGGGCGGCATTGAAGGGGGGGCTCATGCAGGAACCGGCTTTCGATGCGCAAGACGCCTTCGCGCGGGCGGCCGTGCTGCACCAGCAGGGCGATCTGGCCGCGGCCCAGGCGCTGTATGTGCTGGTTCTTGCCTCGGTGCCGCAGGCGGCAACCGTCTGGACCCACATGGGCGTGGCCTGTCTGCAGGCAGGCCAGTTCGATGAGGCCCAGCGCTACCTGCAACAGTCACTGGTTCTGGAGCCAGGTCAACTGGATCCCCTGATCTATCGGGGCATGGCCTTGGCGGCACTTGAGCGGCACGCCGAAGCGGTGGTGTGCTTTGCCGCCGCCAGCGTCCTGGCGCCCCAACGGGCCGACCTGCTCAACAGCCTGGGCGTCAGCTTGCGGGCGGCAGGGCGACTGAGCGAGGCACTGGCGGCCTTCGCCGATGCGGCGCAATGCGATCCGCAATGCCTGGAAGCGCATTTCAATGCTGGCAATGTGCTGCAAATTCTGGGGCGTCTGGAAGAGGCCTTCCTGAGCTACGGCCGGGCACTTCTGCTGAACCCGCTGTATCCCAACCTGCTGGGTTACTGGCTGGGCATCAAGATGCAGCTGTGCGACTGGCAAGGCCTGGATGAAGCCTGGGCTGACCTCGCGGCCGGCATTGAGGCCGGCGTCCCGGTGGCCGCGCCTTTCACCGTGCTCGCCACGCCCTGCACCGCAGCGCAGCAGCGCCGCTGCGCGGAGCTGTTCGCGGGGGCGTACCTCCCGCCCACGGTGCCCGTGCTACCCATGCAGGCGGGTTCTGGCCGGATTCGCCTAGGTTACTTTTCCGCCGATTTCCACGAACACGCAACGGCCTACCTTTGCGCCGGCCTGTTCGAGCTGCATGATCGCAACCGCTTCGAGGTCATTGCATTTTCCAGCGGCCCTGCGCAGGCGCAGCCCATGCGGCTGCGCCTGGAGGCTGCGTTCGACCGCTTCATCGACGTGCGCGGCCAGACCGATGCCGAGGTGGCCGCTCTGGCGCGCTCACTCGGAGTGGCGATCGCGGTGGACCTCAAGGGCTACACGGCCGACGCGAGGCCCGGCATTTTTTGCCATCGTCCCGCCCCGCTCCAGGTGAGCTACCTGGGCTACCCGGGGACCCTGGGGGTGCATCACATGGACTATCTCGTGGCCGACGCGACGCTGGTTCCCGCCAGTGCCTGGCCTCACTACACCGAGAAGATCGTGACCCTGCCCGGCAGCTACCAGGTGAACGATGCCCGGCGCCCTCCCGTGCAGCGGCGCTTCTCCCGGCGTGAACTGGGCTTGCCTGACAACGCGTTTGTGTTCTGCTGCTTCAACAACAGTTTCAAGATCACCCCCGACGTGTTCGGGGTGTGGATGCGTCTGCTGGCCGCCTGCCCCGCCAGCGTGCTGTGGCTGCTGGACTCCGGCCCCACGGTGGTGGCCCATCTGGTGGCCGAGGCAGGCCGGCTGGGCATTGGCACCGAACGGTTGGTGTTTGCCCCGCGCCTGCCACAAACCGACCACATGGACCGGCTCAGCGCCGCCGACTTGTTTCTGGACACCTTCTGGCTCAACGCGCACACCACCGCGAGCGACTCGCTCTGGGCCGGCGTGCCGGTGCTGACCTGTCCGGGCGAGACACTGGGCAGCCGCGTGGCCGCCAGCCTGCTCCATGCGCTGGGCCTGGACGAGCTCATCACCTCATCCCACGCCGCCTATGAAGCGCTGGCGCTGGCGCTGGCCACCGATCCTCCGCGCCTGGCGGGGCTGGGGCGGCAGCTGGCGGCCAACCGCCACACCCATGACCTGTTCGACACCGCGTTGTTCACCCGCCGGATCGAACAGGCCTACACCCTGATGTGGGCCCGCTACCAGCGCGGCGAGCCCGCTGCGCACTTCGAGGTTCCTGCCTGACCGCCTGGGAGGCTGTGGGAGAATCGTTGCCGCGTGGCCCGGCCGGGCAGCCCGTCGGGGCCGGCCCTGTGTCCCGGACCCGCCGCGCCCCGGCACGGGGCCGCGCCGTGATGCTTCAGGAATTTTGGAAGAATCAGCATGCGCCTGCTGCTCGTTGAAGATGACGTGATGGTCGCCAGCGGCATCAAGCTGGGGCTGACCGACGCCGGCTATGCCGTGGACTGGGTGGGCAGCGGCGAGCGCGCCGAGGAGGTTCTGAACGCCGAGGTGTTCGATGCCGCGATCATCGACATCGGCCTGCCGAACATGGACGGTCTTGAGCTGACCCGCCGCCTGCGCCGCCCGGACGTGGCCAGCCATGCCATGCCGGTGCTGATCCTGACCGCGCGCGATGCGCTGCATGACCGGGTGCAGGGCCTGGATCTGGGCGCCGACGACTACATGATCAAGCCCTTTGAGCTGCCCGAGCTGCTGGCGCGCCTGCGCGCGCTGCTGCGCCGCTCGCAGGCCGCCACCTCGGCGGTGCTGAGCTTCGGGCCGATCGAGCTGGACACCGCCAACCGCCGCGCCGCGGCCTCGCGCAACGGCCAGACCCAGCTGATCGAGCTGGGCCCGCGCGAGTGGACCGTCATGGAGTACCTGCTGATCAACGCGCCCAAGCCTGCCAGCAAGGAGAAGCTGCTGCAGGCCCTGACCGGCTGGGACAAGGAGATCACGCCCAATGCGGTGGAGGTCTACATCTCGCGGCTGCGCGGCAAGCTCGAACCGCATGGCGTGGCGCTGCGCTCGATCCGCGGCTTCGGCTACCGGCTCGAGCTGACCGAGCCCGGTCCGCCGCCATGATGCGGCGCGCGCCCAGCATGACCGGCGGCCTGCAGCGGCGGCTGTTGATCATGCTGATCACGCCGCTGATCCTGCTGGCCCTGCTCAACGCCTGGTTCGACTACCGCTCCGCCGACAATGTCGCGCAGCAACAGGACCAGCGCCTGCTGGCCTTGCTGCCCCTGCTCGCTGACTCTGTCATTGCCGACGAAGTGCGGCGCGGCGAGGGGCCGGTGCTGCTGCTGGCGCCCGCCGTGGAGGCGTTCCTGAAGGAGCGCTCGGGCTTTGCGGCGTTCAACATCATCGACCCCGACGGCAAGTCGCTCAAGGGCGAGCGCTGGCTGGCCGCGTTGCCGCCCACCACCTACGAGCCCGAGTTTCACAGCGAGGAGAACGCCGGCGTGACCTGGCGCATCGTGCGCCAGCGCGTCCAGTCGGTGCTCGGCGAGATCACCGTGACGCTGGCGGACGGCTCGGACCCGCGCCAGCAATGGGCCCGCTCGATCGGCCTCAAGGTGCTGCTGCCCAACCTGGTGCTGCTGGCCGCGGCCGCGTTCGCCGTCAACTGGGCTGTCAACCGCGCCCTGCGCCCGCTGCTGGAGCTCAAGGAGGCGGTCGAGCGGCGCTCGCCGCGCGATCTCAACGCGATTGATGAACATGCCTCACCCGAGGAGGTGCGCCCGCTGGTGCAGTCGCTGAACCGGCTGTTTGGCCTGGTCAACGCCCAGGCCGAAAGCCAGCGCCGCTTCGTGGCGGATGCGGCCCACCAGCTGCGCACCCCGCTGGCGGGCCTGCAGGCCCAGGTCGAGGCCTGGGCCCAGGCGGCCAATGCGGCTTCTTCGCAGGCCCGCCACCGGGCCGGCGCCGCCGCCGGTGCCGAGGGCGGCGTCATCACCTTGCGGGCTGAGCAGGTCAACAAGCTGCGCAGCGCCACGCGCCGCACCTCGCAGCTGGCTAACCAGCTGCTGGCGCTCTCACGGGCCGATGCGCGGGGCATGCATGCCCAGCCCATGCAAAGGGTGGACCTGCGGGAGCTGTGCGAGGCCCTGCTCGGGATTCACCTTGACGCGGCCACCGCCAAGCACATCGACCTGGGCCTGGAGGCCCAGCCGGCGCAGGTCATGGGCCATGAGTGGCTGTTGCGCGAGCTGCTGGGCAACCTGGTGGGCAACGCCGTCAACTACACGCCGGAAGGCGGCTCGGTCACCATCCGCTGCGGCCTGCGCGAGGGCGTTCCGGTCCTGGAGGTCGAGGACGATGGCCCCGGCATCCCCCCCGCGGAACGGGCCCGCGTGCTGGAGCGCTTTTACCGGGTGCAGGGCGTGGGCGGTGAAGGCAATGGCCTGGGCCTGGCCATCGCCGACGAGATCGCGCGCGCGCACCACAGCCACCTCGAGCTGGGCGAGGGGCACAACGGGCGCGGCCTTCGGGTCACGCTGGCTTTTCCCTCGTGAACCGGGGCCGGAAGGCCGCCGCCGCGCGTATGCGAGAATCAATTGAACACACTTTTCCACGCCATGCCAGACGCCGAGCCCAGTTCCCCTTCTCCCCCTGTCGCTACTGGTGAAACTGTTGCCGCGGTTCGCAAACGGCCCAAGCCCGGCGAGCGGCGGGTGCAGATTCTGGAGGCGCTCGCCACCATGCTGGAGCAGCCTGGCTCCGAGCGCATCACCACCGCGGCGCTGGCCGCGCGACTGGAGGTGAGCGAGGCGGCGCTGTACCGGCACTTCGCCAGCAAGGCCCAGATGTTCGAGGGGCTGATCGAGTTCATCGAGCAGACCGTCTTTTCCCTGGTCAACCAGATCGCGGAGCGCGAGCCCGCGGGCCACCCGCAGGCTGCCAAGGTGGTGGCCATGCTGCTGCAGTTCGCTGAAAAGAACCCCGGCATGACGCGCGTGATGGTGGGCGACGCCCTGGTGTTCGAGAACGACCGCCTGCAACAGCGCATGAACCAGTTCTTCGACAAGATCGAGGCCACCTTGCGCCAGGCCCTGCGTGACGCGGCTCAGGCGGACGGCTCGGCCACGCCCAGCGTGGACTCCCAGGTCCGCGCCTCGGTGCTCACCGCGTTCGTGGTCGGGCGGCTGCAGCGCTTCGCGCGGTCGGGCTTCAAGCGCATGCCATCGGAACACCTCGAGGCCAGCCTGGCCCGGATGCTCTGACCGCTTGCTCCTGATTTCATAGCGCCTGGTGGCCGTCCGGCATGGACTCCCGGCTGATTTGATGCTGAATACCAGGCTGGCGGGCTGCGAACTGGCCTTGTTGCCCGGCGGCGCGGCCTACCTGCCGTCAGCGCAGGCGCTGCTCGTGGCCGATGCGCATTTTGGCAAGGCCGTGAGCTTTCGCCGGCTGGGCATGCCCGTGCCGCGCGGCACCACCACCGAAACCCTGGACCGGCTCGACGCGCTGATAGACGCCACCGGCGCGCGCCAGGTGGTGTTTCTGGGGGATTTCCTGCATTCGGCCCAGGCCCGTGCCCCGGCGACGCTGGCCGCGCTCTCCCGCTGGCGTGCCGACCATGCGGCGCTGACCCTCACCTTGGTGCGTGGCAACCACGATGAGCGCGCGGGCGACCCGCCCGAGGCCCTGGGTATCCAGGTGGTGGATGAGCCCTGGCCACTGGCGCCGTTTGCCCTGTGCCATCACCCCCAGGCGGTGGCGGGCGCCTATGTGCTGGCGGGGCACTGGCACCCCTGCATCAGCCTGCACGGCCGCGCCAATGAACGGCTGCGGCTGCCGTGCTTCTGGTTCGGGGACGATTCGGGCGCGGTGAGCGCCCATGCCGTGGGCATCCTGCCCGCGTTTGGTGGTTTCACCGGCATGCACCCGGTGGCGCCGCGCGCCGGCGACCGGTTCTTTGCCATCGCGGGCGATCAGGTGCGCGAGGTCAGCCCGCGGGCCTGATCGCGCCGGTGGGCCTCAGGCCGCCACGCTCACGCCCACGCGCGCGCTGGCCTGCACGATCTCGGCCCAGGTCTGCTCGTCGATGGCGATGCCGGTTTGCGCGCGCTGCTGCCGCGCCAGGCGCTCTGGCTCGCCAGCCACCTGCACGCCGTCACTGCCGGGCGCGGCCGGGCTTTGCCGCAGCCAGTCGACAAAGGCCAGGGCTTCGGTGTTGAAGCTGTCCTGCGTGCCCAGCTTGCCGGGGTCAATCAGGACCGTGAGCATGCCGTTGACCACGGCGCGGGCGTTGTCCGCTGGCCGGTGCCAGGTGCCGCTGCCCGTGAGCGCGCCGCCCAGCAGCTCGCAAGCCACCGCGAGGCCATAGCCCTTGTGCTCGCCAAACGCCATCAGCGCGCCGAACAGCCCGTTGCCGGGCGCGCCCGCCGGGCCGGCCTGCGGCACCACCACCACGCCGGGGTCGGTGGTGGGCTGGCCCTGGGCGTCGATCAGGTAGCCCGGAGGCACCTGGCGGCCCTCGTTGTGGGCCACGCGCATCTTGCCCTGCGCCACGCGGCTGGTCGCAAAGTCCAGCACAAAGGGCTCGCGCCCCTGCAGCGGCACGCCGATGCAGCAGGGGTTGGTGCCGTAGCGGCCGTCGCCACCGCCCCAGGGCGCCACCACGGGCCGTGACAGCACGTTGACGAAGTGGATCGCCACCAGCCCCTTGGCCACGGCCATCTCGGCGAAGTGGCCAATGCGACCCAGGTGGTGCGCGTTGGCCAGCGTCATGATGCAGCTGCCATGGGTCTTGGCGCGCGCCATGCCCAGCGCCATGGCCTGCTCGCCCACCACCTGGCCGTAGCCGCGCTGGCCGTCCAGCGTGAGCAGGGTGCCGGTGTCCAGGATGACCCTGGCCTCGGCGTTGGGCTGCAGGCCGCCCTCGAGCACCGCGTCCACATAGCGCGGCAGCATGCCCACGCCATGCGAGTCATGGCCGCTGAGGTTGGCCAGCACCAGGTTGGCGGCCACTGTGTCGGCCTCGGCCCGGGTGCTGCCATTTGCTATCAAAATGCTAGCTACCAGTGACCGCAGCGTCTGGACTTCCATCTGTTTTGGCATGGAAACGGGCTCCTACATCACCGCGCCGACCTGCCAGGGCACGAACTCGTTCTGGCCATAGCCATGCTGCTCGCTTTTGGACGGGCTGCCCGAGGCCGTGGCCAGCACCAGTTCAAAAATGCGCTGGCCCATCTGCTGCACCGTGGCCGTGCCGTCGATGATTTCGCCGCAGTTGATGTCCATGTCCTCTTCCTGCTTGCGCCACAGCGCCGAGTTGGTGGCCAGCTTGAGCGAGGGCGAGGGCGCGCAGCCGTAGGCCGAGCCGCGCCCCGTGGTGAAGCAGATCAGGTTGGCGCCGCCGGCCACCTGGCCCGTGGCGCTCACCGGGTCGTAGCCCGGCGTGTCCATGTAGACAAAACCGTGCGCGGCCACGGGCTCGGCGTACTCGTACACCGCCTCCAGATTGGTGGTGCCGCCCTTGGCCACCGCGCCCAGTGATTTTTCCAGGATGGTGGTCAGGCCGCCGGCCTTGTTGCCGGGCGAGGGGTTGTTGTTCATCTCGCCTTCGTTGATCTCGGTGTAGTGCTCCCACCACTTGATGCGCTCGATCAGCTTTTCGCCCACCTCGCGCTTGACCGCGCGACGCGTCAGCAGGTGTTCGGCGCCGTAGATCTCGGGCGTTTCGCTGAGGATGGCCGTGCCGCCATGGGCCACCAGCAGGTCCACCGCCACGCCCAGTGCCGGGTTGGCGCTGATGCCGCTGTAGCCGTCGGAGCCGCCGCATTGCAGGCCGATGGTGATGTGGGCCGCGCTGCAGGGCTCGCGCCGCACGGCGTTGGCCTGGGGCAGCATCTCCTTGATCAGCGCAATGCCTTTCTCCACGGTTTTTCGGGTGCCGCCCGTGTCCTGGATGTTGAACACCTTGAGCGTCTCACCCTCGCGCAGGCTGCTGTGGGCCAGCCAGGCGTTGATCTGGTTGGCCTCGCAGCCCAGGCCCACCACCAGCACACCCCAGAAGTTGGCGTGCGTGGCATAGCCGGCCAGCGTGCGCTCCAGGATCTGCATGCCCATGCCCTCGGTGTCCATGCCGCAGCCTGTGCCGTGGGTCAGCGCCACCACGCCATCCACCATCGGGAAGTCCGCCAGTGCGGCCGGGTTGTTCTGGCGCGAGAAATGGTCGGCGATCGCGCGCGCCGCCGTGGCCGAGCAGTTCACGCTGGACAGGATGCCGATGTAGTTGCGCGTGGCCACGCGGCCGTCTGCGCGCTTGATGCCCAGGAAGGTCGCCTCTTTCCTGGCCGGCATCGTCTTCACGTCGGCGCCAAACGCGTAGTCGCGCGCAAAGTCGCCCTTGTCGGGGCCCATGTCCAGGTTGTGGGTGTGCACATGCTCGCCGGCAGCGATCGGCTTGCTCGCAAAGCCAATGATCTGGTTGTAGCGGCGCACCGGCTGGCCGGCCGCCATGGCGTGGGCCGCGACCTTGTGGCCGGCCGGGATCAGGCCGCGCACGGTGAAGTCCTCGATGGCCGCGCCGCCCACAAGCTGGCTGCGGGCGATGACGACGTCGTCGGCGGGATGGAGGCGGATGAAGGGAGTCATGTCAGGGGTGCTGCGGTTGGCGAGCTAAGTGTTTGTCAGGCTGTGTGTCTGGCGGCAAAGGCGTGTGCGCCCGGGCTGGGATGCTTCACTGGCGCGGTCACCGCGTTGCGGTGACTGTCCTGCGCTACTCGGCGCGCCAGAGGCGCACCCCAGCCCGGGCGCACACGCCTTTGCTGAAACAAGGTTGGCACTCCAACCGTCGGCGCACCAACGCCTCGCTTCGCGGCAGGGGCTGGGCGGCGGAGGCGATCTCTGGGGCGGCGAGAAGCGCAGGCGCGGGGTCGGCGGGCGCAGCCCGCTTCGTCATCTGACTCACCGCAGCTGTTTGAGCGCAGCGCGCAAAGCGCGCGTAGCGAGTTCTGCGGTGCGACCCTGGGCCGAGCATCGCAGCGTAGTTGGCGCAAAGCGCCAACCGCCCCAGTGTGAGCCGCCGCCGCCCAGCCCCTGCCGCGAAGCGCGAGCGCCAATGCGTTTGGCCACAACGGACGATTCACTGGCGCGCCAGAGGAAAAGTAGAAATGCCCCATCGGAAGAAAGTCAGAAGAACATCTTCGGCAACCACAGCACGATCGATGGCACATAGGTGATCACGATCAGCGCCACCAGCAAGGGCACCAGCCAGGGCAGGATGGCCATGGTGGTGCGCTCAAAGCTCAGGCCCGCCACCCGGGCCAGCACGAACAGCACCATGCCCATGGGCGGGTGCAGCAGGCCGATCATCAGGTTCAGCACCATCACCAGGCCAAAGTGGATCGGGTCCACGCCCAGGTGCGTCGCAATCGGCAGCAGGATGGGCACAAGGATGGTGATCGCCGCCGTGGGCTCCAGAAAGCAGCCCACAAACAGCATCAGCAAATTGGCCAGCAGCAGGAACACCCAGGCTTCCTTGGTGAAGCCCAGCACCCACTCCGCGATCTCGGAGGTCACACCCGTGGCCGTGAGCATCCAGCCAAAAATCGAAGCAGCCGCCACGATGAACAGCACCGTGCTGGTCGTCTCCACGGTGTCGAGGCAGACCTTGACGAACATCTTCCAGCTCAGCGTGCGGTACCACGCCAGGCCCAGGATCATGGCCCACACGCAGGCCGCGATGGCGCCCTCGGTCGGGGTGAACAGGCCCGTGGTCATGCCGCCAATCAGCAGCACGGGCGTCATGATGGGCAGCAGGGCTTCAAAGCGGAAGATGCGGTCCAGCACGAACAGCAGGCCCAGGCCGATGAACACCGTCATCTGCGCCGGCGCGCCCGCCTTGGCCACCAGCAGCCACAGCAGCAGGGGCCAGCCCACCACCACGGCAAGTTCCATCAGCGCCTTGAAGAAGCGCGTCTTCGAGAACTTGACGTCGCCGCCCCAGTTGTTCTTCCAGGCGTACCAGGAGACGGTGGCCATCATCAAAATCGTCAGCAGCAGGCCGGGCAGGATGCCGGCGAGGAACAGCGCGCCCACCGAGGCGTTGGCCATCATGCCGTAGATCACGAACGGCAGGCTGGGCGGAATGATCGGCCCGAGCGTGGCCGAGGCCGCCGTCACGCCCACGGCGAATTCGGTGCTGTAGCCATGTTCCTTCATGGCCTTGATCTCGATGGTGCCCAGGCCCGCGGCGTCGGCAATCGCCGTGCCGCTCATGCCCGCGAAGATCACCGAGGCCAGCACGTTCACATGGCCCAGGCCGCCGCGCAGCCAGCCCACGAGCGACAGCGCAAAGTTGAAGATGCGGGTGGTGATGCCCGCGTTGTTCATGAGGTTGCCGGCCAGGATGAAAAAGGGCACAGCCAGCAGCGGAAAGCTGTCAATGCCGCTGACCATGCGGTGGATCACCACGAACGGCGGCAGGTTGCCCGACACCAGGATGTAGGCCAGCGAGGCGCCTGCCATGGCAATGGCCACGGGCAGGCCACCGGCCATGAAGAGCAGGAAGAAAATCTTCAGCATGTGAATTCCGGGGAAGGGGTTACTTGTCGCTCAGGGTGGTCTCGGGGCGTTCCAGCACGCTGTAGCCCCGGCGCCAGTGGATGCGCGCCACCTGCAGTGACCGCCAGGTCATGGCGGCAAAGCCGAACAGGCACAGGCCATAGACGATGTTCATGGGCGCATCCACGATGGTCATGCGCGTCTGGTTCCCGATTTTCATCATCATCTCGATGGTCATGACCACGGCCGCCGCGAAGAAGCCGGTGCGAAGCACGTCCACCGCGCGTGACAGCCAGCGGCCCATCGCGGGCGGCATGTGGCGGTAGAAAAAATCCACCTGGATCTGGCTGTTGCGCGCCACGCCGATGGTGGCGCCAATGAAGACCACGCCGATCAGCATGTAGCGAGCCACCTCTTCGGTCCAGGCCGCGGAGTCGTTCAGCACGTAGCGGGTGATGAACTGGTAGAACACCGTGAGCCCCAGCACCCAGAAGATGGCCAGCGCCACCCAGCCCTCGAAGATCGTGTCGGACAGGTCCACCTCGGCGTCTTCGGTGTGGAAGTTGCCGTCGTCGTCGATGATTTTTTGCTCGGTCATGCGCTTCTCTTCAAGGCTGGGTTGGGGGCTCGGCAGGGGCTTACTTCATGTTCACGATGCGGTCGTAGTCCTGCTGCCGGTAGCCGTGGTCGGTCGGCTTGGTGGCCTTGAGCACGGCTTCGCGGAAGGCGTTCTTGTCCACCGTGATCACGTTGTTGCCGCGCTTCTTGAACTCCTCGGCCAGGCGGATTTCGGAGGCGATGATTTCGCGCCCGGTCTTGTCGGCGGCCTCGGACAGCACGTCGCCGAAGATCTTGCGGTCCTCGGGCGACAGCTTGCCCCAGGCGCTGGGCGACATGATGGTCAGCAGCGAGTCGATGATGTGGCCCGTCAGCGAGATGTTCTTCTGCACTTCATAGAACTTCTTGGCCTCGATGGTGGGCAGCGGGTTTTCCTGCGCATCGACCGTGCCGTTCTGCAGCGCCAGGTAGACCTCGGCAAACGCAATGGGCGTGGGGTTGGCGCCCAGCGCCTTGGGGAAGGCCAGGTAGGCTGGTGCGTCGGGCACGCGGATCTTCAGGCCCTTCATGTCCTCGGGCTTGGCAATGGGGCGCGAGGCGGTGGACGTGACATTGCGCGCGCCGTAGTAGGTCAGCGCCATGATGTGGTTGCCCGTCTTGTCGTCATAGCCCTTGGACAGTTCCTTGAACAGATCGCTCTTGGCGTACTTCAGGATGTGCTCGGAGTCGCGGAAGATGAACGGGAAGTAGGTGACCGACAGCGGCTGGTAGCTGCGCCCCGCAAAGCTCGCGCCGGTGTAGATGATGTCCACGGTGCCCAGCGTCAGCCCCTGGTTGATGTCGGACTCCTTGCCCAGGCTGGAGGCCGGGAACACCTGGATGTCGTAGCGGCCGTTGGTGCGCTTCTTGATTTCCTCGCCGGCCCAGACCGCGTTCTTGTGGAACGGCTCGGACACTTCATAGACGTGGGCCCATTTCATCTTGGTTTCCGCGTTGGCAATGCCAAATGTGCCCAGAGTCCCCGCTGCAAGGGCGCATGCAGCTACAAGTTTGATAGCAGATCGTTTTTTCATGGTGATGTCTCCTCAAGGGTGGGTGAAAGTGTTGCTGGCTTCAGGAATCGCTTTTCTTCGCGCGGCGCCAGCTCGCGCTGAATCGGGAGTGGGATTTGTCCAGGTGCTCGTGCATCGCGGTGCGCGCGGCATCGGCGTCACGCGCGCGGATCGCCGCATGGATGGCTTCGTGCTCGGCAATCGCGGAGCGCCACGAGGGCACGGTCTCGAAGTAGCCGCCCAGCCGCTCGAACAGCGGCCCGCGCCGGGCGTCCCAGAAGCCCTGCACGGTTTCGGTCAGCACCACGTTGCCGCAGGCCTGCACGATGGCGGTGTGGAAGGCCCGGTCACCGTCCAGTGGCATCACGCCGCGGTCGGCATCGGCGCGCATGCCGTCAATGGCCCGCGCCATCGCGTCGGCGTCGCGGCGCTTTCCATGCAAAGCCGCGAGCGCCGCGATCTCGCCCTCCACCACGCGGCGCGCGCGGATCAGCTCCAGCGGCCCCCATTCGGTGGCGGGGATCTTCGGGTTCTTGTCCTTGGCACTGGTTCGTGCCAGCACATACACGCCCGAGCCGGTGCGGACTTCCACCCAGCCCTCCACCTCAAGCGCGATCAATGCCTCCCGCACCGAGGGGCGGCTCACGCCCAGCTGCTTGGCCAGGTCGCGCTCGGCCGGCAGGCGCGAGCCCGCGGCGAACTCGCCCGCCACGATGAGCGAGCGCAGCTGCTCGGCAATCTGCCGGTACAGGCGTTGCGGTTCGACGGTTTGCAGGGGCATTCGCTGAAGGTCCCGGGCAGTGGGGCTCTGTTAAGGGTAAGCCTGAAGTGGCCAAGTGGTCAGACCAATTTAGAATGCCATGTTCCCAACACAAAAACATTCGGCGAAACCCTGAATGCCGTCAGCAACACATCCGAGTGCAATGACCGGCCGGGCATGGAGGTGCCTGGCCAGCCTGATGGCGTGGTGGATGCTCGGCGCGGCGCTGAGCCCGGTATCCGCGGCTGACGCGGGGAGCACGGACGGCGTCCCGTCACTGCGCTGGGAGGCCCAGGCGTGGATGGACCCCAGTGGCCGCGCGAGCCTGCAGCAGGTGCTCGCGGGCGCCGCCGACATGGCGCCCCTGACCGACCCGGGGGCGACCCAGGCGCTGGGCCCAGGGCGAGCCCTGTGGTTGAGGTACCGCCTGCAAAAGGCCGCTGGCGACCCGGCCACTGGCAACCCGGCCGCAGGCGACCCGGTCCGCTGGCGCATTGAATTTCCCCTGCCGCAACTGGACGAAGTCACGCTGTACCAGCGCGCGCCCGACGGCCGCTGGCTGGCGCAACGCGCGGGCGACACGCTGGCTGTGAACCGCTGGACCGAGCCCGGCCGCTTCCCGTCGTTCAGTCTGGGCGCCAGCGCCGTTGCCGGCGAACAGCCTGTCTACGCGCGCATTGCACACGCCAACCCGCTTGCGGTGCCGGTTCGTGTGGTGACGCAAGAGGCGCACGACCAGCGCACGATGAGGGAGTACCTCTGGCACGGCGTGTTGCTGGGGGTCATGCTCCTGCTGTGCGTGGCCTGCGCGGGCCTGGGCTGGCTCTACAGCGACCGTGTCTACCTGTGGTTTGCATTGCAGGTGCTGGTCATGGGGCTGGGCGTGTCCGCGCACAGCGGCGTGGCCTCGCATCTGCTGTGGCCGGATTCCGCGGCCTGGGCCGACGCTGCCAATGGCTGCCTGCCACTGATGGCAGCGGCCATGATCCTGCTGCTGGTGCGCGAGGTCAGCGGCATTGCGGTGCATTACCGCCGTCTGGGGCTGGCGGCGCTGGCCCTGGGGCTGGCCGGCATGGTGCTCGCGGTGGCGTACTTTTTCCTTGAGCGTCGCTGGGGCCTGCCCCTGTTTGGCATCTACTACGTGCTGGCCATCGGCCTGAATCTGGCCATGGCCTGGCTCACGGGGCGTCGCGGTGACGTGGTGGGCCACTGGCTGCTGGCGGCCTATGTGTCGCCCAGCGCCGCCATCCTGGTCGTTCAGCTGCGCGTGCACGGCTGGCTTCCATACGACTGGGACACGCAGCACCTTGTGCTCGGGGCCTTTCTGCTCCAGGGCCCGGTGCTGCTCATGGCGCTGCACCTGCGCTCCCGGGCCCGCCACCAGATGCAGGTGCGCAACCAGACCCTGGTTTCCCACGACCCCCTCACCGGCCTGCTGATGCCCCACCTGTTCCAGGACCGGCTGTCGCTGGCCATCCGGCGCGCCCGGGCGCACGGCGACCATGCGGCGGTGGTGGTGGTGGAACTGGCCAATCTCGGGTCCATCCGGCGCCGGGCCGGGCCGACCCAGGCCGAGCGCAGCATCCTGCGCTGCGCCATCAAGCTGCGCGGCCTGATCAAGGATGTGGATACCGTGTCCCGCATCGGCGAGGCGCGGTTCGCCCTGATTCTGGAAGGCGCCTACTCGCGCCACCAGGTGTCCGACTTTGGCACCCGGCTGGTCGCCTCCGGCCTGCGCAGCCAGGACAGCGCGCCCCAGGAGAGCGTGCTCAGGTTTCACCTCGCGGCCTGCCTGCTGCGTGAGCACCCGCGCGAAGCGGCATCGCTCATCCCCCTGCTGGAGGCCGTGCTTGCGGACATGCCCGCGCACAGCCGCCGGGTCATCCGCTTTCTCGAGTCTGAAACCACGGCCGCCATGTCCCTGGCACCGCAGGAGCCCGACCTGTTTCATCAAGTCACGTCCATTCGCTGAATCACCGGAGACACCATGCGACTCAAAGGAAAGAAAGCCCTCGTCACGGCCGCCGGCCAGGGCATAGGCCGCGCCGCCGCGCTGGCCATGGCGGCCGAGGGGGCCGAGGTCTGGGCCACCGACCTCAACCCCGCGCTGCTGGACAGCTATGACGGCGTGGCCAATGTGCGCGCCGTCCCGCTGGACGTGCTGGACAAGGCCGCCATCGGCAAGGTGGTGGCGGGCCTGCCAGCCCTCGATGTGCTGTTCAACTGCGCGGGCTTTGTGCACAACGGCACCATCGAGCAGGCCACGGACGAGGAGTGGGACTTTGCCTTCAACCTCAATGTGCGCGCCCAGTTCTGGATGATCCAGGCCGTGCTGCCCGCCATGCTCGCCCGGGGCGGCGGCAGCATCATCAACATGGCCAGCGTCTGCGGCAGCCTCAAGGGCCTGCCCAACCGCTTCATTTACGGTGCCTCCAAGGCCGCCGTGGTGGGCCTGACCAAAAGCGTGGCGGCCGACTACGTGGGCCGCGGCATCCGCTGCAATGCCATCGCGCCCGGCACGGTGGATACGCCCTCGCTGGCCGACCGCATCAACGCCCATGACGACCCGGCCGAGGCGCGCAAGGCCTTCATTGCGCGCCAGCCCATGGGCCGGCTCGCGCAGGCGCATGAGATGGCGCCCATCGTGGTGTACCTGGCCAGCGACGAATCGGTGTTTGCCACCGGCCAGGTGTTCGCGGTTGATGGCGGCATGACCATATGAACCAGCTCGATTTCAACCAGCGCCATGCCGTGATCACCGGCGGCGCCACCGGGCTGGGCTATGCGATTGCCCAGCGCCTGATCGCCTCGGGCGGCCGCGTCACGCTGTGGGACCGCGACCTGCCCGCGGCCCGCAAGGCGGCCCATGCGCTGGGCGCGCAGGCGCACGCGGTGGGGGTGGACGTGGCCGATGCGACGTCGGTGGCCGCGGCGCTGAAGGCCACGCTCGAGGGGGTGCCCGGGATCGATGCGCTGGTCAACAGCGCCGGCATCACCGGCCCCAACACCCGCGTGTGGGACTACCCGGTGGATGCCTGGCGCCAGGTGATCGACGTCAACCTCAACGGCCTGTTCATCTGCTGCCGCGAAGTGGTCCCGCACATGCGCGGCCGCAACTACGGGCGCATCGTCAACATCGCGTCCGTGGCCGGCAAGGACGGCAACCCCAACGCCAGCGCCTACAGCGCGAGCAAGGCGGCCGTGATCGCGCTGACCAAGTCGCTGGGCAAGGAACTGGCAGACTCGGGGGTGCGGGTGAACTGCGTGACACCGGCCGCGGTCAAGACCGCCATCTTTGACCAGATGACGCCCGAACACATCCAGTTCATGCTGTCCAAGATTCCCATGGGCCGCTTCGGCACACCCGAGGAAGTGGCCGCCCTCGTGGGCTGGCTGTGCACCGAGGACTGTTCTTTTTCCACCGGCGCGGTCTTTGACCTGTCCGGCGGCAGATCCACTTACTGATGACCCACCCCCGAAGCGCCTTCGGCGCCCCCCCTCAAGAGGGCGCTGCCAGCAGCCCGGCAAAGCCGGTTCTGCGGCAGCCCCGCACAATCCCCTGATTTCCTTGACTCACAAGAAAGGTAGATGACATGAAACTCGTACGCTATGGCAACCCCGGCAAGGAGAAGCCCGGCCTGATCGACGCCGACGGCAAGCTGCGCGACCTGAGCGCGGTGGTCAAGGACATCGGCCCCGAGCAGCTCGGTGACGCGGCGCTGGCCAGGCTGCGCAAGCTCAAGGCCGACAAGCTGCCGCTGGTCAAGGGCAAGCCCCGCATGGGCTGCCCCGTGGCAGGCGTGGGCAAGTTCATCGCGATTGGCCTGAACTACTCCGACCATGCCGCCGAGACGGGCTCGCCCATCCCCAAGGAGCCCATCGTGTTCATGAAGGCCACGAGCTGCATCCAGGGCCCCAATGATCCGGTGATGCTGCCCAAGGGCTCGGTCAAGACCGACTGGGAGGTGGAACTGGGCATCGTCATCGGCACGCGGGCGCGCTATGTGTCGCAAAAAGACGCGCTCAATTTCGTGGCCGGCTACTGCACCGTCAACGACGTGAGCGAGCGCGAGTACCAGCTCGAGCGCGGCCCGCAGTGGGACAAGGGCAAGGGCTGCGACACCTTTGGCCCCATCGGCCCCTGGCTGGTCACGCGCGACGACGTGCCCAACCCGCAAAAGCTCAACCTGTGGCTGGAGCTGAACGGCAAGCGCGTGCAGGACGGCAGCACCAGGACCATGATCTTCGGCGTGACCAAGCTCGTGAGCTACGTGAGCCAGTTCATGACGCTGATGCCCGGTGACGTGATCACCACCGGCACGCCGCCCGGCGTGGGCCTGGGCATGAAGCCGCCGGTGTTCCTGAAGAAGGGCGACGTGATGAAGCTGGGCATTGAGGGCCTGGGCGAGCAGCAGCAGCTGGTGGTGCCTTTCAAGCTTTGAGCGTTCGCGGTCGGTGCGCACCGGTCGGGCGTGTTCCCCCGCCGGTTGCGCCCGTTTTGGCGCGCGACACGCCATCCGGGTAAGCCAAAACGCCTCAACGGGTAAACCCGCAAGCTCCTTAGGCCCGAATCCCTAGAAAAATTTCGGGCTTGTCACTTGACGGCTGCCGAGTTCATGCAAAATAGAACGACCGTTCGTTTTATTTGACCTGAACCATGTCCGCCACTGAATTGCCCGTCAAAACCCCCCGCCCCGGTGGCCGGGAAGGCCGTGCCATGCAGAAGGGCCAGCAGACCAAGGCCGCCATTGTCGATGCGGCGCTGGGCCTGGCCACGCAGATCGGGCTGGAAGGCCTGAGCATCGGCGCGCTGGCCGAGGTCACGCAAATGAGCAAGTCGGGCGTGTTTGCCCACTTCGGCTCGCGTGAAGAATTGCAGATCTCGGTGATCCGTGAATACCACACGCGCTTTGAAGACGAGGTGTTCTACCCCGCCATGTCGCAGCCGCGCGGCCTGCCGCGCTTGCGGGCGCTGTTTGCCAACTGGATGAAGCGCACCTCGGTCGAGATCGACTCGGGCTGCATCTACATCAGCGGCGCGGTGGAGTTCGACGACCGCACCGGCCCCGTGCGCGACGCGCTGGCCAGCTCGGTCATGACCTGGCATGCGGCCATGAAACGCGCGCTCGCCTCCGCCAAGGCAGAGGGCCACCTGCGCAGCGACGTGAACGAAGAGCAGATGCTGTTCGAAGTCCACGGCCTGATCCTCGCGCTGCACTACGAAGCGCGCTTCCTCAAGAACCCCGGCTCGATGGAACGCGCCATCGCCGGGTTCGACAACATCCTGCGGCTGTATGGCACCGATGCCACCACGGCCGCCCCCCGTTCACCCAAATCCACCCGATCCACCAAAAGCGTCAAGGAGTAATCAAGATGCCCACGTACACCCCCCCGCTGCGCGACATGCAGTTCGTGATGAACGAAGTCCTCAACGTGACCGACGAACTCAAGGCCATGCCCAAGTACGCCGAGATCGACACCGACACCATCAGCGCCGTGCTCGAGGAAGCCGGCAAGTTTGCCGCCGAGGTGACCTTTCCGCTGAACATCAGCGGCGACGAAGAGGGCTGCAAGCTCGACCCCAAGACCCATGCGGTGACCACGCCCAAGGGTTTCAAGGAGGCCTATGCCAAGTACGTGGAGGGCGGCTGGCCCGGCCTGAGCTGCGACACCGAGTTTGGCGGCCAGGGCCTGCCGCTGGTGGTCAACCAGTGCTTCTATGAAATGCTCAACAGCGCCAACCAGGCCTGGACCATGTACCCCGGCCTCACGCACGGCGCCTATGCCGCGCTGCACACCCATGGCACCGACGAGCAGAAGGCCACCTACCTGCACAAGATGACCAGTGGCGAATGGACCGGCACCATGTGCCTGACCGAACCCCACTGCGGCACCGACCTGGGCCTGATGCGCACCAAGGCCGAACCCCAGCCCGACGGCAGCTACCGCATCACCGGCAACAAGATCTTCATCAGCGCCGGTGAACACGACATGGCCGACAACATCATCCACCTGGTGCTGGCCCGCCTGCCCGATGCGCCCCCCGGCATCAAGGGCGTGAGCCTGTTCATCGTGCCCAAGTTCAGGGTCAACAAGGACGGCACGCTGGGCGAGCGCAATGGCATCTACTGCGGCGGCCTGGAGCACAAGATGGGCATCCACGGCAACGCCACCGCGCAGATCGTGATCGACAACGCCTACGGCACCATGGTGGGCCAGCCCAACAAGGGCATGCAGGGCATGTTCGTGATGATGAATGCCGCGCGCCTGGGCGTGGGCAACCAGTCGCTGGGCCTGACCGAGGTGGCCTACCAGAACGCGCTGGCCTACGCCAAGGACCGCATCCAGATGCGCAGCCTGTCGGGCCCCAAGGCCAAGGACAAGCCGGCCGACCCGATCATCGTGCACCCCGATGTGCGCAAGATGCTGCTCACCGCCAAGGCCTACGCCGAGGGCGGCCGCGCCCTGGCCATCTACTGCGCGGTGCTGCTGGACAAGGCGCACAACCACGAGGATGAAAAAGTGCGCAAGGACAGTGACGAAATGCTGTCGCTGCTCACCCCCATCGTCAAGGCCTTCATCACCGACAACGGCCACATCTCCACCAACGCCTGCATGCAGGTGTTTGGCGGCCATGGCTTCATCAAGGAATGGGGCATGGAGCAGTTTGTGCGCGACAACCGCATCAACATGATCTACGAAGGCACCAACACCATCCAGAGCCTGGACCTGCTGGGCCGCAAGGTGCTGGGCAACAACGGCGCCACGCTGCAGAAGTTCGGCAAGCTGGTGGGCAAGCTGGTGGCCGAAGAAGGCGTGAACGAGAAGATGGCCGAGTTCATCAACCCCATCGCCTACCTGGGCGACCAGATGACCAAGTTCACCACCGAGATCGGCTTCAAGGGTTTCCAGAACCCCGACGAAGTGGGCGCCGCCGCCGTGGACTACCTGCGCGTGGCCGGACACCTGGTGTTCGGCTACTTCTGGGCCCGCATGGCCCAGGTGGCGCTGCGCGAGATCGCCGCGGGCAACACGGATCCGTTCTACCAAGGCAAACTGCAGACGGCGCGCTTCTACTTTGCCAAGCTGTTCCCCGAGACCGCTTCGCTGATGCGCACCGCGCGCGCCGGCAGCAAGGTGCTGCTGGACACCGACGCCGCGCTCGTCTGAAGCTCAACCTCACCCAGGAGACCGCCATGACCGTCCGTTCATCTGTCCGCTGTGTTGCCGCCCTGATCCTCGCGCTGGGCACCAGCGCCGCCTTTGCGCAAATGACCCCGGTGGGGCTGTGGCGCAGCATTGACGACAAGACCGGGCAGGCCAAGGCCGAGATCCGCATCACGGCCAATGCCGCGGGCGTGCTCAGCGGTGTCATCGAAAAGGCGCTGGTTCCCTCCAAGGAACCGCTGTGCAACGAGTGCACCGACGACCGCAAGGGCAAGCCCAAGCTCGGCATGGAAATCATCCGTGGCGCGACCAAGGCCGAGGGCAAGGACGTCTGGGAAGGCGGCAACATTCTCGACCCCGAAAACGGCAAGACCTACAGCTTGCGCCTCACCCCGATCGAGGGCGGCAAGAAGCTCGAAGTGCGGGGTTCGATTCTTTTCATTGGGCGCACCCAGACCTGGCAGCGCGTCCAGTAATTCAACAGGAAGACACAATGGCTTCGGCTCAAACCAGATTTCAAGTGAACAAAGTCGCCGTGCTCGGCGCAGGCGTGATGGGCGCGCAGATTGCGGCCCACCTGGTCAATGTCAAGGTGCCCGTCATCCTGTTTGACCTGCCCGCCAAGGAAGGCCCCAAGAACGGCATCGTCACCAAGGCGGTGGAAGGGCTCAAGAAGCTCAAGCCCTCGCCCCTGGGCGTGCCCGACGACGCGGCGCTGATCGTGCAGGCCAACTATGAAGAGCACATGGAGCTGCTCAAGGACTGCGACCTGATCATCGAGGCCATTGCCGAGCGCATGGACTGGAAGCTTGACCTGTACAAGAAGATCGCGCCCTTCGTGGCGCCGCACACCATCGTCGCGTCCAACACCTCGGGCCTGTCGATCACCAGGCTCAGCGAGGCCCTGCCTGAAGAAATCAAGCCGCGCTTCTGCGGCATCCACTTCTTCAACCCGCCGCGCTACATGTACCTGGTGGAGCTGATCAACACCCCCACCACCGACGCCCACATCCTGGACGACCTGGAGACCTTTGTCACCAGCGGCCTGGGCAAGGGCGTGGTGCGCGCGCACGACACACCCAACTTCATCGCCAACCGCGTGGGCATCGCTGGCATGCTGGCCACCATGAAGGAGGTCGAGAACTTCGGCCTCACGGTGGACGTGGTGGACGACCTCACGGGCAAGAAGCTCGGCCGCGCCAGCAGCGGCACCTTCCGCACCGCCGATGTGGTGGGCCTGGACACCATGGCCCACGTCATCAAGACGCTGCAGGACAACCTGAACGAGGACACCGACCCGTTCTACGCCAGCTTTGCCACGCCCGAAGTGCTCAAGACCCTGCTGGACATGGGCAACCTGGGCCAGAAGACCGGCGCGGGCTTTTACAAGAAGGTGGGCCGCGACATCCTGCGCTTTGACCTGGCCAGCAAGGACTACGTGCCCGCTGGCGGCAAGGCCGATGAGGTCTATGGCCGCATGCTCAAGAAGCCCGCGGGCGAGCGCCTGAGGCTGCTGCGCGAGAGCGAGGGCGCCCAGGGCCAGTTCCTCTGGGCCATTTTGCGCAACAGCTTTCACTACGCCGCCGTGCACCTGGCCGAGATTGCCGAAACCGCGCGCGACATCGACTTTGCGATGCGCTGGGGCTTTGGCATGAAGCAGGGTCCGTTCGAGCTCTGGCAGGAAGCCGGCTGGCTCGAAGTGGCCAACTGGATCAAGGAAGACATCAAGGCCGGCAAGACGCTGAGCAAGGCGCCGCTGCCCGCCTGGGTGTTCAAGGGCGCCGTGGCCACGGCCGGCGGCGTGCACACGGCCAAGGGCTCGTGGAACGCGGCCACCAAGAAGTTCCAGCCGCGCCGCGTGCTGCCGGTCTATGAGCGCCAGCACTTCCCCGAGACCGTCCAGGGCAGCGGCGCACCCGACTACAAGACGGCCGGCACGACGCTGCACGAGACCGACGCCATCCGCCTGTGGACGCTCGATGACCAGGTGGTCATTGCCAGCCTCAAGACCAAGATGCACGCCATCAGCCCCGAGGTGGCCGAGGGCCTGCAGATGGCCGTGGACCTGGCCGAGAAGTCGTACCAGGGCGTTGTGATCTGGTCGGGCGACGAGCCCTTCAGCGCCGGCGCCGACCTGCAGGCCATGCTGCCGGCCTTCATGACGGTGGGCGTGAGCGCCATCGACGAGGCCGAGGCCTACCTGCAGCAGACCATGCTGCGCCTGCGCTATGCCAATGTGCCGGTGATCTCGGCCATTCGCGGGCTGGCACTGGGCGGCGGCTGCGAGATGGCCATCCACTCGGCGCGCCGCGTCGCGGCCATGGAAAGCTACATTGGCCTGGTGGAAGTTGGCGTGGGCCTGGTGCCCGGTGCCGGTGGCCTGACCTACATCGCGCGCCGCGCCGCCGAGAACTCGGCCGCCTCCACCGACAAGGACCTGCTCAAGTTCGTGACCGAAGGCTTCACCGCTGCGGCCATGGCCAAGGTGGGCACCAGCGCCATCGAGAGCCGCAAGATCGGCTACCTGCTTGACAGTGATTTGATCGTGCCCAACAAGGACGAGCTGCTGTTCGTGGCCCTGAACGAGGCCCGCGCCATGTACACCGCGGGCTACCGCCCGCCGCACCGCCGCCAGTTCCCGGTGGCGGGCCGCAGCGGCAAGGCCACCATCCAGGGCCAGCTGGTCAACATGCGCGACGGCGGCTTCATCAGCCAGCACGACTTCCACATCGCCAGCCTGATCGCCGGCGTGGTGACCGGGGGCGACGTGGACACCAACACCCTGGTGACCGAGGAGTACCTGATGACGCTGGAGCGCCGCGCCTTCTGCTCGCTGCTCACGCACCCCAAGACGCAGGAACGCATCATGGGCATGCTGTCCACCGGCAAGCCGGTGAGGAACTGATGACCGCCGCAACCCTGCACGCCGCGCCCAACCGCCTGCAGCGCCAGCTCGAGCGGCTCAAGGAGGCGCCCGCGCTGGTGCGCCCCTGGGTGCGCAACATCGTGCTGCGCCGCGCGGTGCCGTTCACCGGCACAGCCGGCCTGCGCTTCATCACCATGGAGCCCGGCCAGGTGGAGATTGCCATTGCCAACGAGCGCCGGGTGCAGAACCACATTGGCGGCGTGCATGCCTCCGCCATGAACCTGCTGGCCGAGACGGCCACCGGCATGGTGGTGGGCATGAACGTGCGCGACGACTGCCTCCCGCTGGCCAAGGAGCTGCGCATGGCGTTTCGCAAGCGCGCCACCGGCGGCCTGCGCGCGGTGGCCACGCTGAGCGATGCGCAGCGCGCCGCCATGCAGGCCAGCGACAAGGGCGAGGTCAATGTGTCGGTCACCGTGACCGACGAGGCCGGTGTCAACCCGGTCGAATGTGAATTTATCTGGGCCTGGATTCCGTCCGGCCCGCGCAGGAGTGAAACATGAGCAAGCAAGTCCAGGAAGCCTACATCGTCGCCGCCACGCGCACGCCCATCGGGCGATCGCACAAGGGCTATTTCCGCAACACCCGCCCCGACGAGCTGCTGGCCACCGCGCTGCGCGCCGCGCTGGCCCAGGTGCCGGGGCTGGACCCCGCGGCCATTGAAGACGTGATCTGCGGCTGCGCCATTCCCGAAGGGCCCCAGGGCCTGAACGTCGCGCGCATCGGCGCGGTGCTGGCCGGCCTGCCCAAGAGCGTGGGCGGCATCACCGTCAACCGCTTCTGCGCCTCGGGCCTGTCGGCCGTGCAGATGGCGGCCGACCGCATCCGCGTGGGCGAGTCCGACGTGATGATCGCCGCCGGCACCGAGAGCATGAGCATGGTGCCCATGATGGGCAACTCGCCCAGTCTCTCGCCCACCATCTTCAGCAACCCCGACGACATCGAGAGCTACGGCATTGCCTACGGCATGGGCCTCACGGCCGAGAAGGTGGCCCAGCAGTGGAAGGTCAGCCGCGAGGCGCAGGACGAGTTTGCCTACCGCTCGCACATGAAGGCCATTGCCGCCATGAAGGCCGGCGAGTTCGCGGCCGAGATCACCCCGGTGGACGTGGCCGAGCGCTCGCTTGACCTGGACGCCGCCGAAGTGAGCGTGAGCACACGCACCGTCAACCTGGACGAAGGCGCGCGGCCCGACACCACGCCCGAGGGCCTGGCCAAGCTGCGCACCGTGTTCGCGGCCCGCGGCTCGGTCACGGCCGGCAACAGCTCGCAGACGTCTGATGGCGCGGGCGCGCTGATCCTGGCGAGCGAAGCGGCCGTCAAGCGCTTCGGCCTCAAGCCGCTGGCCCGTTTTGTGAGCTATGCCAGCCGGGGCGTGCCGCCGCACATCATGGGCATTGGCCCCATTGAAGCCATCCCGGCCGCGCTGCGCTATGCGGGCCTGAAGCACGAAGACATGGACTGGATCGAGCTCAACGAGGCCTTTGCCGCGCAGTCGCTGGCCGTGATGAACACGCTGGGCCTGGACCCGGCCAAGGTCAACCCCATGGGCGGCGCCATTGCACTGGGCCACCCGCTGGGCGCCACGGGCGCTATCCGGTCTGCGACAGTGGTTCACGCGCTGCAGCGCAAGAATCTCAAGTACGGCATGGTCACCATGTGCGTGGGCATGGGGCAGGGCGCCGCGGGCATCTTCGAACGGGTCTGAAAAGCCGGCGCGCCATCAGACAGGGCGCCACCCCATTCAAGGACTTGGCGGGAGGGATTCCATGCAACGAAGACAGGTCGTCGGCGCACTGACCACCGCCACCGTTCTGGGCGCTGGCGCCACGGGCCTGGCGGGGTGTTCCGAAGCAGGAGAAGGCGTGACGCGTTTTGCTGACATCACACAGGCGATTGCCGCCATCGAGGCTGTCCGGGTCGACGGCCGCACCCGCAGTGGCTGGCCGCTCGCGCAGGTGCTCAATCACGTGGCCCAGGGCGTTGAATACTCCATCGGAGCCGGGTTTCCTGAATTGAAGCCGGCGCTGTTTCGCCACACCGTGGGCGCCATCGCCTTTGGCGTGTTTGATGCGCGCGGCGCCATGAGCCATTCGCTGACCGAGCCGGTCCCGGGGGCGCCCGCGCTGGACTTGCCGGCTACCCTGGCCGAGGCCTCGCAGCGTTGCATCCAGGCCTTCCAGGCCCTGCAGGCCTTCACGGGCCAACCCCATCCCCACTTTGCCTACGGGAGCCTGAGCCTGGCGCAAAACCAGCGGGCCCACCTCATGCACCTGGCCAACCACTGGACCTTGGTGGTGGCTCGGGCATGACACAGGCAGACCACGTTTTTGATGCGGCAGTGGCCCTGCAGCCCGCCGGGGGCGATGCCTTTGCGGGCCAGACCCATCCGGCCTGGGCCAACATGGTCGGGCCATTCGGCGGGATCACCGCGGCCCAGGCCCTGAGCGCGGTGCTGCGGCATCCGCAGCTGCTGGGCGAGCCGGTGTCGCTCACGGTCAATTTCTGCGCCGCGCTGGCCGACGGGGCCTTCAGCATCACGGCCCGGCCCGTGCGCACCAACCGCTCCACGCAGCACTGGCTGATCGAGATGCAGCAGCAGGGCCAGACCGTGCTCACGGCCACGGCCTTCACCGCGCTGCGCCGCGACACATGGGGCGCGGCCGAGCACCCCATGCCCACGGTGGCGCCGCCTGCGGACTTTGCGCTGCCCGCCGGCCGCGGCCGCGTGGAGTGGATCAACCGCTACGAGATGCGTTTTGTGGATGGCGGCTTCCCCGCCGCCTGGGACGGCACCGACCATGGCGCCAGCCGCACCCGGCTGTGGCTGCGCGACCAGCCGCCGCGCCCGCTGGACTTTGCCTCGCTCACCGCGCTGTCAGACGTGTTCTTTCCGCGCATCTGGCGCCGCCGCGCGAGCCCGGTGCCCATCGGCACCGTGTCGATGACGGTGTATTTCCATGCCGACGCCGCGCTGCTGCAGGCCACGGGCACCGGCTACCTGCTGGGCCAGGCCCAGGCCCAGGCCTTCCGCAGGGGCTATTTCGACCAGACCGCGCAGTTGTGGAATGAAGCCGGAGAATTGCTGGTCACGACCCACCAGGTTGTCTACTACAAGGAATAGCTGTGGCCCCCGTTGCTCTCATCATCGGCGCCGGTGACGCCACCGGCGGCGCCATTGCGCGGCGCTTTGCGCGCGGCGGCTACACCGCCTGCGCCACGCGCCGCAGCCTGGACAAGCTGCAGCCGCTGCTGGACCAGATCCAGGCCGACGGCGGCACGGCCCATGGCTTTGCCTCTGATGCACGCAAGGAAGAAGAGGTGGTGGCGCTCATCGAGCAGATCGAGTCCACCGTGGGCCCGATTGAAGTGATGGTGTTCAACATTGGCGCCAACGTGCCCAGCAGCATCCTCGATGAATCGGCGCGCAAGTATTTCAAGATCTGGGAGATGGCCTGCTTCAGCGGCTTTCTCAACGGGCGCGAGGTGGCCAGACGCATGGTCACGCGGGCCGGGCCCGACCGCCAGCAAACCATCATCTTCACCGGCGCCACGGCGTCGCTGCGCGGCGCGTCGGGCTTCGCGGCCTTTGCCGGCGCCAAGCACGCGCTGCGCGCGCTGGCCCAGAGCATGGCGCGCGAGCTCGGGCCGCGCGGCATCCATGTGGCGCACAGCATCATCGACGGCGCGATTGACACGGAGTTCATCCGCGAGAATTTTCCCCAGCGCTACGCGCTCAAGAGCGAAGACGGCATCCTCAACCCCGACCACATTGCCGACGCCTACTGGATGCTGCACCAGCAGCCGCGCGACGCCTGGACGCATGAGCTGGATTTGCGCCCCTACATGGAGAAGTTCTGATGGCCAAAACGTTCGAGTTCTGGTTCGACTTCGGCAGCCCCGCGTCCTACCTCGCCCACACCCAGGTGGCCGCTCTGGCGCAGGCCACGGGCGCGCAGGCGCAGTACCGGCCCATGCTGCTGGGCGGCGTGTTCCAGGCCACGGGCAACCACTCGCCGGCCACCATCCCGGCCAAGGGCGCCTACACCTTCACCGACTTTGACCGCTATGCCAGGCGCTACGGCGTGCCGCTGAACCGCAACCCGCATTTCCCCATCAACACCCTGATGCTGATGCGTGGCGCCGTGGGCCTGCAGCTGCGCGAGCCCGATCGCTTCATGGCCTATGTGGACTTGGCCTTTCGCGCCATCTGGGTCGATGCCAAGAACCTCAACGACCCGGCCACCGTGGGCGCCGTGCTGCATGCCGCCGGCTTTGACCCGGCCGCGCTGCTCGCGCTCACGCAGGACGCGCAGGTCAAGGACCGGCTCAAGGCCGTGACGCAAGAGGCCATTGACCGCGGCGTGTTTGGCGCGCCCACCTTTTTTGTCGGCGACCAGATGTTCTGGGGCCAGGACCGCATTGAATTTGTAAAGGAAGCATTGCAATGACCCAGGAAATCCTCACCCACACCGAAGCCGGCGTGATGACCATCACGCTGAACCGCGTGGACAAGAAAAACTCCATCACCGCCGCCATGTACGCGGCCATGGCCGATGCGCTGGACGCCGCGGCCCAAGACGCCGCCACCCGCGTGGTGGTGTTCCAGGGCCACGAGACCATCTTCAGCGCCGGCAACGACATTGGCGACTTTTTGAACAAGCCGCCCGCGGGCATGAACTCGCCGGTGTTCCGCTTCCTGCACGGCATTGCGGCCTTTCCCAAGCCCGTGATCGCCGCCGTCTGCGGCCCGGCCGTGGGCATTGGCACCACCATGCTGTTCCATTGCGACCTGGTCTATGCCGGTGACAACGCGGCCTTCAGCATGCCGTTTGTCAACCTGGGCCTGTGCCCCGAGGCGGCCTCCAGCCTGCTGGTGCCGCAGATGCTGGGCTACCACCGCGCGGCCGAGGCGCTGCTGATGGGTGAGCCCTTCATGGCCGAGGCCGCGCTCGAGGTGGGCCTGGTCAACCGCGTGCTGCCGCCCACCGAGGCCAACAACTACGCCCAGGCGCAGGCGCGCAAGCTCGCGGCCAAGCCCATCAGCTCGCTGATCGAAACCAAGCGCCTCATGAAGATGGGGCAGGGCGCGCTGGTCAAGCAGCAGATGGCCGAAGAGGGCGCGAGTTTTGGCCGCATGCTGGGCGAGCCGGCCGCCAAGGAAGCCTTCACCGCCTTCATGGAGCGCCGCAAGCCCGATTTCAGCAAGGTTTAGAGTCAAAAGAGGCTGGAGTCCAGGACTGGCGGGCACTTTCAGCTATACATTCAATAGCAACCGGAGACTGCCATGGCCCCGACCCCCTCGCTCAAGGACAAGACCCTGTTCATCACCGGCGCCTCGCGCGGCATTGGCCTGGCCATTGCCAGGCGCGCCGCCGCCGATGGCGCGCGCATCGTCATTGCCGCCAAGACCACCGACGCCAACCCCAAGCTGCCCGGCACCATCTACAGCGCCGCTGAAGAAATTGAAGCCGCCGGCGGCAAGGCGCTGCCGCTCATGGTCGACATCCGCGACGAAGAAGCCGTGGCCGCTGCCGTGGCCCAGGCCGTGCAGGCCTTTGGCGGCATCGACATCCTGGTCAACAACGCCAGCGCCATCAGCCTGACCGACACCGAGCACACGCCCATGAAGCGCTACGACCTCATGAACCAGGTCAATGCGCGGGGCACCTACCTGTGCACCCAGGCCTGCCTGGCCGAGCTCAAGAAGTCGGCCGCCGCGGGCCGGGGCGGCCATGTGCTCAACATGTCGCCGCCGCTGTCCATGAAGCAGCACTGGTTTGAGAATCACACGGCCTACACCATGGCCAAGTACGGCATGAGCATGTGCACGCTGGGCCACTCGGGCGAGTTCAAAAAGTACGGCATTGCCGTCAACAGCCTGTGGCCGCGCACCGCCATTGCCACGGCCGCGCTGCAGATGATCCCCGGCGTGGACGTGAACCTGTGCCGCACGCCCGAGATCCTGTCCGACGCGGCCTATTTCATCCTCACCAGCGACCCCCGGGCCGACGGCGGCAGCGGTAACTTCTACATCGACGACGAACTGCTCGCGGCGCATGGCGTGACCGCGCTGGACCGCTACGCGGTCAAGCCCGGCACCACGCGCTTCATCCCCGACTTTTTCGTGGACTGAGGCGGCGCGCCACGCCGCGTTGCCAGCGCGGCGGGCGGCGTTCATGGGAGTGTCACAGGCGGAATTTAGTCTCCGTTGAACCGAAACTTTTCCGGGGATACGATGAAAATCCGCCTTGCCCGCTGCGCCGCGCTGGCTGCAGTTGCCTCCGCCTCATTGACCGCCTGTGGAGGTTCCGGCTCACCGGCCCCCGCGCCGGTGGTCGAAGCGCCCTTCACCGTCAAGGTGATTGGCTTCAACGACTACCACGGCAACCTTGAGTCGCCCGGAACCTTCGGCACCAGCACGGCCGTGCCGGCCGCCGACCGCCCGCCCGTGGGCGGCGCCGAGTTCATTGCCGCGCACGTGGCCCGGCTGAAAAGCCAGAACCCCAACAACGTGGTGGTGGGCGCCGGTGACTTCATTGGCGCCAGCCCGCTGATTTCTTCCCTGTTCCAGGACGAGCCCGCGGTCGAGACCGTCAACCGCATTGGCCTGGAGTTCAACGCGGTCGGCAACCATGAGTTTGACAAGGGCTCGGCCGAGTTGTTGCGCCTGCAGAACGGGGGCTGCAAAACCACCGGCGGCGTGCAGGACCCCAACAGCTGCAAGGGGGCCGCGGTCGGCACGCCGGTGCCCTTCGAGGGCGCCAAATTCAAGTGGCTGTCGGCCAACGTGGTCCAGACCGCCACCGGCAAGACGCTGCTGCCGGCCTACGGCATCAAGGAATTCAAGGGCGTGAAGGTGGCCTTCATCGGCATGACGCTCAAGGCCACGCCCACCATCGTGACCCCGACCGGCGTGGCCGGCCTCACCTTCAAGGACGAGGCCGATACGGTGAATGGCCTGATTGCCGAACTGCGCGGCCAGGGCATTGAGGCCATTGGCGTCCTGGTCCACCAGGGCGGCTTCCAGACCGGCACGCTGTCGGACATCAACGGCTGCGAAGGCCAGCTCGCGGGCTCCGACATCGCCAGCATCGTGGCCAGGCTTGACGATGCCGTGGACTTCGTGGTGAGTGGCCACACCCACGCGGCCTACAACTGCAAGCTGCCCAACAGCAAGGGGCGCAACATTCCGGTCACCAGCTCCAGCGCCTTTGGCCGTGTGCTGACCGACATCGACCTGACCATCAACCCCGCCACCCGTGACATCACCGCCGCCACCGCGACCAACATCCTGGTCACGCGCAACGATGCCTCGGTGCCCGCCAACCCCACGGTCAGCGCGCTGGTCACGGCCTACAAGAACCTGGTCTCGCCGCTGGCCAATGCCGTGATCGGCGCCATCACCGCCGACCTGCCCAACAGTCGTGTGGACAAGGCCTGCAACATGCCCGCCGGGGACCTGATTGCCGATTCGCAGCTCGCGGCAACGCAGGCAGCCGACTTTGGCGGCGCCGTGGTGGCCTTCATGAACGGCGGCGGCGTGCGCAGCCCGGGCTTCAACTTTGCCTCCAGCGCCGCCGGTGAAGGCGATGGCAACGTCACCTACGGAGAAGCGTTCACCGTGCAGCCGTTTGGCAACAGCCTGGTGACGCTGTCACTGACCACCAGGGACATCAGGGACTTCCTGGAAGAGCAGTTTGCCGGCTGCCTGGGGCAATCCGCCACCGCCACGCGCGTGGCCATCCCGTCCGGCGGCTTCAAGTACACGTGGGATGGCGCCAAGGCGTGTGGCGCGCGCATCAGCAACGTAACCCTGCGCACCGGCGCGGTGACCGAGACGCTGGTCGATGCGCTGGGCGTGGTGCAGAACCCCACCAAGGTCTACCGTGTCACGGTCAACAATTTCATGGCCGATGGCGGTGACGGTTATTCCACCCTCGTGCGCGGCACCAACCGGCTGGGGGGCGCCCAGGACATTGACGCCCTGACCGCCTACATGGCCGGCTTCAAGGTCCCCAAGGCGGCTTATGCGCCCAATGCCAACCCGGCCGATGCCGGCACGCCGCGCATCAACCGCACCGGCGGCACCACTTGCCCCACGGGCGCGAACGTCAACTCTTGAAGCGGCGCCATGTCGTGGCGGCCCTGGGTGGGGCCGCCGTTTGCCTGACGGCCGGGGCCCACACCGGCCCCCTGCCCGGCGCCGCGCGGCAGCACGAGCGCCGCGCCCTGTTACGCCAGGCCGAGGCGGCCCTGCAGCGCCTGGACACCGGCGCGGCCGAGCACGCGCTGGAACTGGCGGGCAACCTCGCGCACGAGGCGGACACTGAAATCCTCCTGCTGCGCACCTGCATGCAGCAGGGGCAGTACCGCAAGGCACTCGCGTTCGCGGCCCACACGGCCGGCGTGCATCAGGACGAAGTGGGCGGCACCTTGCTCTATGCCTGGCTGCTTCACCTGGGTGGGCAGCGCGACGCGGCCCAACGGCTGCTGGCGCGCCTGCAGGCGGGTGCGCGCGGGCAGCGCCTGGTGCGCGACACCCGCGCGCTGCTGGCCAGCGATGCCCCGGTGGTGGGCGCGGCCTTGCTGCAGCCGCCCCTTCGCCTGGCGCCTTTTGCGCAGCGCCTGCCTGGCAGCGAGCAGGCCGCGGTGCTGGGCACGGCCACCCTGGTGCGGGGTGGGCGCTTTGCGCTCGCTCCGGCGCAGGTGCTGGGCGCGCAGGCCCGGGGCTGGGTGCGCAACGGGCTCGGCCAGATGCGCGCCGCGCGCGTGGTGGGGCAGGCGGCGCACCGGCTGGTGTTGCTGGAACTCGCTCACCCCCTGCCCGATGCCCGTGCCGTGGGCGTGCCGCGCGACATGTTTCCTGGCGCACCGGGCTACCTGGCGGGCTACACCGCGCATCGGGGCGGGGCGCCGGCCTGGCCGCTTTTGCGCCCCGGCTTTCTGGGCGCCGCGCAGGACGATGGCACGCGCGCCCTGGGCGTGGCGGTGCCCGCGCGGCAACCCCTGGGCGGGCCTTTGTATGACGCAGCGGGCCGTGTGGCGGGCGTGGCGGTGGCAGGCCCCGGGGGCGGGCAACTGGTGCCGGCCTCGCGGCTGGCCGGGGCGTTTGGCGCCGACCTGTTCGCCGCCCCCGCGGCAGGGGTGGGGGCCGGTGCCGCGGCCAGCGCTGGCGCGGATGCCATCTACGAGCTTGCGCTGGTGCAGGCGTTACAAATCATGGGCCGCCGATAGGCGCCGGCTGCCCATTGGCGGCCAATTGCTGGAAGAATATGCGTTCGCGCCGGGCACGACCCGGTTCATCCCCGACTTTTTTGTGGATTGAACTGCCATGAGCTACATGCTGCTGATTGCCGAACCCGTGGGCCAGCGCCGTGCCCGCACCGAAGCCGAGGGCCGGGCCGCCTACCAGCAGATGACCGACTTTGCCGCCAGCCTCCAGTCGCGCGGCCTGCTCAAGGCCACGCAGTCGCTGGCTTCTGAAAACCAGGCCGCCCGCGTCACGGTGCGCGGCGGCAAGGCCCAGGTGCTCGACGGCCCGTTTGCCGAGGCCAAGGAAATGATCGGCGGCTACTTCCTGCTCACCTGCAAGACCTTTGAAGAGGCCGTGGCCATTGCCAGCGAATGCCCGGCGGCCCAGTGGGCCACCGTGGAGGTGCGCGGCTTTGCGCCCTGCTACGACGACGGTGTGCGGCCGCTCGCCGCCCCCGCGTCCGCAGCAGCCTAGGGTTTTTACCTAGCTTGATGTGTCGAAACCGCGGCCTGCGGTTCGTCGTGGTGGCAAAGGCCCATTCCGGTTGCCTTTCACAAGGAGTGACGCACCATGCCCACCACCACCCCCTGCCTGTGGTTTGATCGCCAGGCCAAGGAGGCTGCGGACTTTTATGTCTCGGTCTTTCCCCGCTCGCGCATTACCGCGCTGACCCACTACGGCCCCGGCATGCCCGTGCCCGAGGGCACGGTGCTGACCGTGGCCTTTGAGCTCGACGGCCGCGGCTACACCGCGCTCAATGGCGGCCCGCACTTCAGCTTTTCGCCCGCGATCTCGTTTGTGGTGGAGTGTGCCGACCAGGCCGAGGTGGACCACTACTGGCACCACCTGTCGGCCTACCCCGAGCATGAGCAGTGCGGTTGGGTCAAGGACAAATTTGGCGTGTCGTGGCAGATCGTGCCCAAGGCCATGCTCGACATGCTGCAGCACCCCGACGCCGCGGGCCGCCAGCGCGCCATGGCCGCGATGATGGGCATGAAGAAGCTGGACACCGCGGCCCTGCAACGTGCCTTTGATGGCCGGTAACCGGAGCGCCACCATGATGAACCCCGTTGTGCACTTTGAAATGCCCTATGACGACGCCGACCGCATCGTCCGCTTTTATCAATCAGTGTTTGGCTGGCAACTGCAGCGCCTGGGCGAGGCCATGGGCAACTATGTGCTCGCCACCACCGCCACCCAGGCCGAGGCGCCGCCCGTGGAGCACACCGCGGTGCGCGGCGTGATCAACGGCGGCTTTTACCCGCGCAACCCGGACTGGCCCGCGCAGCACCCGTCGGTGGTGATCGGGGTGGACGACGTGCAGGCCGCCATGGCCCGCGTGGCCGCCGCGGGCGGCGAGGTGCTCGGCGAGCCCGTGGTGATCCCCGGCGTGGGCCACTATGTTTCCTTCTACGACACCGAGCGCAACCGCGTGAGCATGCTGCAGCCCTTGCCCCTGGCGGGTGGCGGTGCCCGCTGACACGCAACGCCTTCAGGAGCCCCCCATGCGTTTCATGATCATCGTCAAGTCGTGCCCCGAGTTCGAGGCCGAGACCACGCCGCAAACCCCGGATGAAGCCCTCATGGCAGCCATGGCCGATTTCCATGAGCAACTGGCCAGGGCTGGCGTGCTGCTGGACGCCAGCGGCCTGCAGCCCAGCCGCAAGGGCTGGCGCATCCACTACGACGGGCAGAAGCGCACCGTGGTAGACGGCCCGTTTGCCGAGAGCAAGGAACTGATCGCCGGCTACACCACCATCCAGGTGCGCAGCCGCGAGGAAGCCATGGAGTGGTCGCGCCGGTTCCCCAACCCGGCGGGCGAGGGCCTGCCCGCGGTGATCGAGGTCCGCCAGCTTTATGAACTGGACGACTTCACGCCCAACGAGCAGGTGCAGCGCTTTCGCGACATCAACACACCCGGCCGGACGCAACCGGCCTCTGCCTGAAAAAAAAAGGAGCACTCAACATGCAGATCAAATTCATCAGCCTCATGGTGGCTGACCAGGACAAGGCACTGGCCTTCTACACCGGCGTTCTGGGCTTTCAGAAATGCGCCGATATCCCCATGGGCAGCTACCGCTGGTTGACCGTGACATCGCCCGACGGCATTGACGGCGTGGAACTGGTGCTGGAGCCCATGGCCTTTCCTCCCGCGCAGGTCTACCAGAAGGCCTTGTTCGAGGCCGGCATTCCCGCCACCGCCGTGATCACCACCGACATCCAAGCCGAGGTGAAAAAGCTCAAGGCCAGGGGCGTGGTCTTTCGCGGCGAGCCGCAGGCCATGGGCCCGATCACCGCCGTGGTGTTTGAAGACACGTGCGGCAACCTCATCAACCTGGTCCAGCCCGCAACCCCGGGGCAGGCCTGAACCGACCCAAGGAGTTCTCATGTCACGCCAGATCTTTGTCAACCTGCCCATCAAGAACATGGCCAGCAGCCAGGCCTTCTTCAAAAGCCTGGGCTTCAGCTTCAACCCGCAATTCACCAACGAGCAGGGCGCCTGCATGGTGGTGGCCGACAACATCTTTGTGATGCTGCTCATCGAGCCGTTCTTCCAGACCTTCACCAAGAAGCCCGTGGCCGACGCCACGAAGTCCACCGAGGTGCTGGTCTGCCTGTCGTGCGAAAGCCGCGCCGAGGTGGACGACCTGGTCAAGAAGGCCGTGGCCGCCGGCGGCACCACGCCCAACCCGCCGCAGGACCACGGCTTCATGTACGCGCACAGCTTCACCGACCTGGACGGGCACGGCTGGGAACTGGTCTACATGGATCCGGCCGCCACGCCGCCGCAGATGTAAGCGCAGCGGCTGATGCATTCCGCTACCCACCAGGCGATCGCGGCTGTATGGCGCATCGAGTCCCCCAAGATTGTGGCCAGCGTTGCGCGCATGGTGCGCGACGTGGGCCTGGCCGAAGACCTGGCGCAGGACGCGTTGGTGGCCGCGCTGGAGCACTGGCCGCTTGAAGGCATCCCCGACAAACCCGGCGCCTGGCTCATGACCACCGCCAAACACCGCGCGCTGGACCGCCTGCGCCGCAACAAGGTGCTGGACGAAAAACTCGAGCAGATCGGCGCCGACCTGGAGGCGCAAGAGGCCCTGGTGGTGCCCGACTTTGTGGACGGCCTGGACGCCGCGCGCGCCGACGAGGTGGGCGACGACCTGTTGCGCCTGATCTTCACCGCCTGCCACCCCGTGCTGTCCACCGAGGCGCGCGTGGCCCTCACGCTCAAGCTGCTGGGCGGGCTGACCACGCACGAGATTGCCCGCGCCTACCTCGTGCCCGAGGCCACCATGGCGCAGCGCATCGTGCGCGCCAAGCGCACCCTGACCGAGGCACGCGTGCCCTTTGAGCTGCCGCGCGGCAGCGTGCTGGGCGAGCGCCTGGCCTCGGTGCTGGAGGTGGTCTACCTCATCTTCAACGAGGGCTACACCGCCACCGCGGGCGACGACTGGATGCGCCCCACGCTGGCCGACGAAGCCATCCGCCTGGGCCGCATGCTGGCCGAGCTGGCGCCCGACGCCGCCGAAGTGCATGGCCTGCTGGCACTGATGGAGCTGCAGGCCTCGCGCACGCCCGCGCGGCTGGACGCGCAGGGCCGGCCCGTGCTGCTCATGGCCCAGGACCGCAGCCGCTGGGACGCCCTGCTCATCCGCCGCGGCCTGGCCGCGCTGGCGCGCGCCGACGAACTGGCCCGCGCGCTGGCCCAGCCGCTGGGCCCCTATGCATTGCAAGCCGCCATTGCCGCCTGCCACGCCCGGGCCCGCACCGGCGAAGAGACCGATTGGCCGCGCATTGCCGCGCAATACGAAGCGCTGGCCCAGGTGGCGCCGTCACCCGTGGTGGAACTGAACCGTGCCGTGGCCGTGGGCATGGCCTTTGGCCCGGCGGCGGGGCTGGAGATCCTGGATGCGCTGGCCGGCGAAAAGGCACTCAAGAACTACCAGTGGCTGCCCAGCGTGCGCGGCGACCTGCTGGCCAAGCTGGGCCGCCATGACGAGGCAAGGCAGGAGTTTGAACGCGCCGCCGCGCTGGCCGGCAATGCGCGCGAGAGGGAACTGCTGCTGGCACGGGCGGGGGAGATGGCGAATGGCGGGGCTGCGGGTTGAGTCGCTGAGTGGGCTAGTTGCTACAAGTTTCGTAGCGCACTGAGGCCGCCAGGTATGGACTCCAGGCATATTTGACTTGAATTCTCCTTGCGGGCGCATGGCCGGGGTCTTATTTGTGGTCTCTTTGTCGAGTTCGGGTAGCCAAGGAATTCAAATTGCGGGCAGGCGATGATTGCACGCGGGATGGGATTGTCTTGCACTGTATTGCTGAGTGCTCTTTCGTCCAATTTGTACGCCCATCTAGCTTGGGGATTTCAGGATTGGTATTCGCCAGCATTCCGTTAGGATGCGCAAGACATGGTGGAAACACTAGCAATCCTTTCAGCAGTCACCGCACTCTTCGCTGTCGTCTTGGGGCCGTTAGTTTCTCTGTGGGCCGCACAGCGTCAGAGTCGAGTGGCGGTGCTTTCCGCCAATCGGCAAGCATGGATCAATACGTTGCGCGACCTTCTTGCTGAGTGCATGGCAATTAGCGGGTTCATTCACGTCGCGGATTGGTCTGAGCGAAAGCAATCTGAGTTTGATGAAAAGATGGAGCGCTTTGCGCTGGTTGTCTCAAAAATTCGTCTAATGCTCAATCCGAACGAGCAAGACCACCAGCGTTTGAATGAAATGCTTGCTGAATTGATGGCAAGCCTTCGATCTCTTAAAGAAAAGAATGCAGTCAAGGGCGCAAAAATTATGAGGGACTTCGTTCCGCTCTCGCAGACTATTCTCAAGCGCGAATGGGAAAGAGTGAAGCGGGTCGAATAATGCCACTTAATGCTGCGATCATTCCGGGCACTCTGCATGCCGTTTTGCGGAATCCATACGCTGGATGACACCTCGCAAGCTGTGGTTCTTCAAGCGCAGGCTCCCGCAGCGGATGAAGTAGCCGCGTTGGCGGGGTAAGACCGGAGGCAGGTTTGGTGTACATCATGAGCACTCTGTTGTGTCCGACCAATACGGTTCCGATGATGACTCGGGTGGGATGGCGCTGTATGGCGATGCATCGATCATGCCCACGGTCCCAGTTTGTTTCATCGTCTATCTTGGGAATGCCAAGAGAGGCGCTCGGCTACATTGAGTTAGATTTCGGGGCGCAATAGCTCGGAGCTTTCGAGTTCATGTTCAAGAAACTTGTACGCGCTTTCAAGCGACCGCGGGATCCTGCGGGCTACGTCTACTACGCAAAGTTGGTGGCGCCTCAGGGCGTCTTCTACAAGATCGGATTCACCAAGAAGAAGACGCTGGTCGAACGCTTCGCCTTTGGAGGTTTTGGCGATGAAAAGCTCCTACAAAAGCAGATACTCTTCACTTTCCATTCGAGAGGGTGGGACGCCGAGCAGGATCTGTTGGATCACTTTGGAAGATTGAGAGCTTTCGGAAAGTACAGCAACAAGCCGGATCAACCGCTTCCGGGCCGGGGGCAAAGCGAATTGTTCTTTGTGGATGTGCTCGGCCTTGATTCCGACCTATACGGGCTGAGTGCAAGAGATCGGGAGCAGATTCACAGCCAAGCGGCGGAAGTAGCAAGCGGCTGTCTGCTAGCGGCCGTACTTGCGCCATTCACGATGATTCTGGCCGTGTTTTTCGCACTGGCTACCGTGGTATCGCTATTCCAAGAGAACAAGCGACCCATCACGGTTCCGCGGCGACCAAGACACCCTGAAAAGATACAGCAGATCCTGGATGATCTGGCGGCAGAGTCATCTAACTGCACGTTGCAGCGGACCGCCTCCGGCAGCCGATGAACTAGACGTTAATCCGCAACTCACATGGAGTGGCATGGGTGTGGAAAAGTTCATAAGCTGAGGCAAGTTGAAAATGACTTCAATCACACTTTTCGCATTGCTGGCAGTCTTTTTGGGCTTGGCCATAGCGTGGACGTTGGGGAAGGGAAGTTCGAGCGGGGCAGGCGCTGCAGACGTTGTCGGATTTGCGCTTGCCGGTGTGCTATTCGGTATTGGCCTTTGCGTGGGCATCGGCATTTCGCATGCGATCTGTTCTGGGCTTACAAAGGTCTGTGTGGCCACTACAGACACTACGGTATGGAGTCTTGCGTATCCACTCGTAGCCATCCCTGCTTACTGGATCGCCATGGCTGTTGGTGCTGCCAGCGCTAAGCACCGCGGGGGGCTTCCTTCTAACGAGAAACTGAAATGACCGCTCACCGCATCTTCACCATGCCATTCGCTACGGTCTACCCGTTGTATGTGAAAAAGGCCGAGCGCAAGGGCCGCACGCAGGCAGAGGTTGACCGCATCATCTGCTGGCTCACCGGCTATGACCAGGCGGGTCTGCAGCGTCAGATCGAACGGAAGACTGACTTTGACGCCTTCTTTGCCCAGGCGCCCGCCATGCACCCCAACAGTTCGCTCATCAAGGGCGTGGTTTGCGGCGTGCGTGTGGAAGAAGTCGAGGAGCCGCTGATGAAGAAGATTCGGCAACTCGACAAACTCATCGACGAACTTGCCAAGGGCAAGGCGATGGAGAAAATTCTCCGGCAATGAGCTTCACTTCAAGCAGCACGTCAAATCCCGCCGTGCCACTCCACAAAAACGGCTACGCCCTTTTGCGCCAGGCGATCCCCGCCGAATGGCTGGACGCCCTTCGCGCCGCGTTCGATGCGGGCGTGAAGCCGGCGGACCAATGGCCGGTGCCGCGCGGAGCGGGCTGGCGCCATTCGTTGCTGGACCTTGACCCCAAAGTGCAGGCGGTGTGCCGCCTGCCGGCCTTGCTGGCGGCGGCCGGTGAACTGATTGGCGAGCGGTTCTTCCTCTCGCAGGTGGAGGGGCGCGAGCCCCTGATGGGTGGCGGCCACCAGGGCCTGCACCGCGACCTGTCGATCCAGCGGCCCGGCGATTCGGTCAGAGCCATGGCCTATTTCGACGACTATGGCCCCGGCAACGGCGCGACCCGCGTGGTCGCCGGCAGCCATCGCCCTGCGCCGGGTGCGCCGCCGTTGGATGTGGATGACGAGTCCCACTCGGTGCAACTCTCAGGCTGCGCCGGTGACATTCTGGTGTTTGATGCCGACCTGGTGCACGCGGCCAGCCTGAACACCACAGGCGCACGCCGCCGCTCCGTCCTGATCAGCTATTCTGCCGAGTCGTGCTACGCGGCGCACTGCGAAACCGCCAGCCTTCGCGGCATCCGGATGGACACATCCGAGAGATTCGATCCGTCTCATTTTCCGCTGGAGCGCGGCGCCGCTCCGGTTCATGGAGCCTCAATGCCATGCCAAAAGTCGACCTGAGCAAGATCCCCGTTCGCAAGGGTGTGGGCTACCCCGCCCCCTTCCACGAACCGTGCGCGGAGCGAACCCGCCGCCGCCTTGGTGACGCGGGTGGCCTCACGGACTTTGGCGTCAACCTGATGACCTTGCCTCCTGGCGGATGGTCCAGCCAGCGCCACTGGCACAGCGAAGAAGATGAGTTCGTCTACCTGCTGGAAGGCGAGCTGACGCTGGTTGAAGACAATGCTGAAACGCTGCTCCGCCCGGGGGACTGCGCCTGCTTTCCCAAGGGCTCGGGCAACGGGCACCATCTGCAGAACCGGTCAGCGTCGCTGGCCGTCTATCTGGAGGTCGGCTCAAGAAGTCCCACGGACCTCATCACCTGTTCAGATATCGACATGATGAGTTCCAGTGTCGATGGCCTCTTTACCAGGAAAGACGGTGCGCCTTATCCGTGATCTGTGGGCTTGCTTTGCCGTGGTGCTCGCGCTGGGAGCGGGCATGGACGCGCAGGCCACCAGCGCCGTGTCGTTCGAGGCGCGGGGCTATCTACTGGACATCGTGGTGGGCGACGACAGCCGGCCAGCCATTGCCGGCCTGAGCTTCGCGGCACCGGGCAGCGCGCGGGCCGTCTCAATCCCCTTGCGGCACCTCAAGGTGGAGTCGTTCGACACCCGGCACAAGACGGTGCTGCTGCGGTTCAGCAACCCGGGCGATGCCGCGCTGCCAGCGGACTTCTCCCTCACGGTCAGAGGCGATGCGGGCGTCCTGCGCATCAATGGCCAGTCGTTCGCGGGTCGCTTCTCGTGGGGGCTATAGTCGAATCGTCATGAATGAATCCCCAAGCATCCTCAAATGGCTGTTCTGGTTGTCAACCGGATCGCTGATCGCCTTCTGCCTGTTGTTTGGCTTGCCGTTTCTGTCGAGCATCACGGCGGGCAAGGTCATTGCCATGGCGGGCTGCAAGCCGCCTTCGTTCGACATGCAGGCCGTGTGTCCGCCCGGCAGCTTTGCAGAGCCCTTCATTCCCCTGAGCCATTGGATGACCAGCCTGGTCGCGCCGCTGATACTCATCAAGAACTTTGGCATCGCGCTGCTCATCTGGGCGGGCATCTCTTTTGCTCTCGGCATCGCGAGCGGATCATTGAACTCCAGGGCTGACGACTGACACGTCGGCCCGCGCCTTCAGTTCACCTCAAACGTCAGCCCCGCGCGCTGCTGCAGCCGCTCCACCAGCGCCAGGCCCATGGCGGCGCCGGGCGTCCACACGCCGCCGGGCGTCATGCGGCGGTTCACGTCGTTGACCAGGCACAGCGCGCTTTCGCTGATGAGCTTGCAGGTGGAGCCATAGCCCGGGTCGCGGTCGCCCTTCACGGTGGCGCTCAGGCGCTGGCCGCTGGCGGTCTCGCCCACAAACAGCACTTCGTAGCGGCCCCGTTCGCGCTGTGAGGCGCTGGGGCCCTGGCCCGGTTGCGGCAGTGCAAAGCGCTGGATGAGCGCGCGGGCCGGGCCCAAGCCCAGCAGCTTGTTCTGCACCCAGGTGGCGCGCGCCAGCGCCCGGGCCTTCTTCTGGCCCAGCAGGCCGTCGCCGGTGAACATGCGCTCGCTGTACACAAAGTCCTTGCCCCAGGGGTGGCCGCGCAGCGCGTGGGTGCGGTGCACGTTCTTGGTGTTGATGGCGGCCATCACAAACGGGCCGGTCCAGCCGCCGGCCCAGTCGTCGTGTTCGGCGCGGTTGTCATCGGGCTGGGGCGGGCCGGTGAAGCCGGGCGTGAGGGCAAAGGGGTTGGCCATGGTGCGCGCCAGCGCCGCGTCGTCGCCAATCGCGGCCAGCGTGGCCATGAGGCTGGCCGCAGTGCCGCCCGACAGGCCGCCCTTCATGACCTTGACGCGGCCATGGACACGCACCAGCGGCTCGCCCAGGCGCTGCTGGGCCTGGTGCTGAAGAAACACCACGCCCAGGTCGAACGGAATGGAATCAAACCCGCAGGAAAAAACAATGCGCGCGCCACTGGCCGCGGCCGGCCCCTGCAGCAGGGGGATCTGCTGCGCCATCCACACTGGTTCGCCGCACAGGTCCACATAGTCGGTGCCGGCCTGCGCGCAGGCTTTCACCAGTTCATTGCCATGCAGCTGGTACGGGCCCACGGTGGTGATGACGGCGCGCGTCTTCGCCACCAGCGCCGTCAATGCCGCCGTGTCAGTGGCATCGGCCACCAGCAAGGGCAGGGCGGGGCTGATGCCCAGTTCGTCGCGCACCTGCGCGAGCTTGCTCTGGTTGCGGCCCGCCATGGCCCAGCGCACGGGGCCATCGGCACCATAGGTGGTGTGAAGGTACTGCGCGACCAGCCGGCCGGTGAAGCCGGTGGCGCCAAAGACGATGAGGTCAAGCTGTTGGGGCATGCGCCATGGTCGCATGAATCATCGGCAGTGAGGTGTCGCTGCTGGCACAGAGTCCCGCAGTGCAGAACACCAATTTCCATTTTCTCGGGTTTTCACCCTAGTTAATGGAATAGGTCCAAGGGATAAACGAACGGTCGATCCACTCATACGAACGTTCCACTTTTCATGCCACCTCCATCCAACGCCCTGCTCGAAGTTTCCGGGGTCACCGTCCGCTTCGGCGGCATCACGGCGCTGGACGGCATATCGTTCAGCGTCGCGCCCGGCACCATTGCCGGGCTGATCGGCCCCAACGGCGCGGGCAAGACCACGCTGTTCAACTGCCTGTCGCGGCTTTACACGTTCAGCGAGGGCAGCATCCTGTTTGAGGGCACGCCGCTCACCGACACGCCGCCGCACGGCATTGCGCAGCGCGGCATTGGCCGCACCTTCCAGAACCTGGCGCTGTTCCGCACCATGAGCGTGCGGCACAACGTGATGCTGGGCGGGCACAGCCGCACGGCCAGCGGCTTTCTGTCCAACGCGCTGCGCCTGCCGCATGTGCAGCGCGAGGAATTGCGCCTGGGCACCCATGCCGACCAGGTGATCGATCTGCTCGACCTGCGCGAGGTGGCTGAAACCCCGGTGGCCGACCTGCCCTTTGGCACGGCCAAGCGCGTGGAGCTGGCGCGCGCGCTGGTGAGCCAGCCCAAGCTGCTGCTGCTGGACGAGCCCGCGGGCGGCCTGAACCATGAAGAGGTGGAGGGCCTGCTGCTGCTGCTGCGCCGCATCCGCGACGAACTCAAGCTCACCATCCTGCTGGTGGAGCACCACATGAACCTGGTGATGCGTGTCTCGGACCAGGTGATCGCGCTGGACTTCGGCCGCAAGATCGCCGACGGCACGCCCGCCGAGGTGCAGGCCAACCCCGATGTGATCCGGGCTTATCTGGGGGTCGAAGAATGAGCGACATGTTGTTGCAGGTGCGCGGGCTGCACGCCCAATACGGGCCCACCCGTGTGCTGCATGGCCTGGACTTCGAGCTGCGCAAGGGCGGCATCACCACCATCCTGGGCGCCAACGGCGCGGGCAAGACCACCACGCTGCGCGCGGTCTGCGGCATGGTCAAGACCCAGGGCGAAATCCTGCTGGCCGGCGAGCGCATCGATGGCAAGCCCACTGAGAGCATCGTGCGCCTGGGCGTGGCCCATGTGCCCGACGGCCGGGGCACTTTCCTGAACTTCACGGTCGAGGAAAACCTGCGCATCGGCGCCTACACCCGCAAGGACAAGGCCGAGGTGCAGAACGACTTCGAGCGCATGTACGGCTACTTTCCCAAGCTCAAGGAGCGGCGCCGCCAGCAGGCCGGCACGCTGTCGGGCGGCGAGCAGCAGATGCTGGCGGTGTCGCGCGCGCTCATGCTCAAGCCGCGCCTGCTGCTGCTGGACGAACCCTCGTTCGGGCTGGCGCCGCTGATCGTGCAGGAGCTGTTCGAGATCTTCCGCACCATCAACCAGAAAGACGGCATCAGCATGCTGCTGGTGGAGCAGAACGCCTCGCTGGCGCTGCGGCTGGCCGATCACGCCTACCTGCTCGAGACCGGCCGGGTGGTGATCTCGGGCACCGCTGAATCCATCCGCAACGACGAATCGGTACGTCGCTCGTACCTCGGCTATTGACCACAAGAAGCGCACATGGAACTACTGATTCATCAAGTCCTCTCTGGCCTGGCCACCGGGGGCATCTATGCCAGCGTGGCGCTGGCCCTGGTCATGATCTACCAGGCCACCCACCTGGTGAACTTTGCGCAGGGCGAGATCGCCATGTTCGCCACCTACCTGGCCTGGACGCTGATCCAGGCCGGCATGCCGTACTGGGGCGCCTTCTTCCTCACGGTGTTCATTGCCTTTGTGGGCGGCGTGGTGCTGGAGCGCGTGGTGATCCAGCCGGTGGAGAACGCGCCCATCCTGTCGGTGGTGATCGTGTTCATCGGCCTGCTGGTGATCTTCAACAGCGTGGCGGGGTGGATCTACTCGTACACCATCAAGCCGTTCCCCAGCCCGTTCCCGTCGCAGCCGCTGTTCGGCAACTCGTATGTGTCATCGCACGAGCTGGGCTCCACCGCGGTGACGCTGGTGGTGCTGGGGCTGGTGTTCGGCTTTTTCCGCTACACGCCGCTGGGCCTGGCCATGCGCGCGGCCGCGCAGAACCCGGTGTCCAGCCGGCTGGTGGGCGTGCGCGTGGGCTGGATGCTGGCGCTGGGCTGGGGCCTGGCCTCGGCCATCGGCGCGGTGGCCGGGATGATGGTGGCGCCCGTGGTCTTCCTGGAGCCCAACATGATGGGCGGCATCCTGCTGTATGCGTTTGCGGGCGCGCTGCTGGGCGGCATCGACAGCCCTGGTGGCGCGGTGCTGGGCGGCTTCATCGTGGGCGTGCTGGAGAACGTGGTGGGCGTGTACCTGGGCACCGAGCTCAAGCTCACCGTGGCGCTGGTCATCATCATCGGGGTGCTGGTGGTGCGGCCATCAGGGCTGTTCGGCAAAGTCCATGTGGCGAGGGTCTGAAGCATGAACACTCCTTCCGCTTCCGCACGCCAGCCGGCCCTGAGCCGGGGCCAGATCATTGGCCTGGTCATCCTGCTGGTGGCCGCCTGCGCGCTGCCCTTTGTGCTGGGCAACTACCGCGTGTTCCAGCTCACGCTGGCGCTGGCCTACGCCATTGCGCTGCTGGGCCTGAACATGCTCACGGGCTACAACGGCCAGATCTCATTGGGCCACGGCGCGTTCTACGCCATTGGCGCCTACACCGCCGCCGTGCTCATGGACAAGTTTGGCGTGCCTTACTGGGCCACCATCCCGATCGCCGGCGTGGTCTGCCTGGTGGCGGGCTTCCTGTTCGGCCTGCCGGCGCTGCGGCTGGAGGGGCTGTACCTCGCGCTGGCCACCTTTGCGCTGGGCGTGGCCATGCCGCAGATCCTCAAGCACAAGTCGCTGGAGCACTGGACGGGCGGCGCCATGGGCGTGGTCATCACCAAGCCCGACGCGCCCGCGTGGCTGCCGCTCTCGCAAGACCAGTGGCTTTACTTCTTCACGCTGGGCTGGGTGCTGCTGCTGTTCTTTGCCGCCTGGAACCTGCTGCGCGGGCGGGTGGGCCGGGCGCTGGTGGCCATCCGCGACCAGCCCATCGCGGCCCAGGCCATGGGCGTCAACACCGCCATGTACAAGTCGCTCACGTTTGGCGTGTCGGCCGGCTACACCGGCGTGGCGGGCGCGCTGGGCGCCATTGCCATCCAGTTTGTGGCGCCTGACTCGTTCAGCATTTTCCTGTCGATCACGCTGGTGGTGGGCGTGGTGATTGGCGGCCTGGCCTCGATCTCGGGCGCGTTGTTTGGCGCGGTGTTCATCCAGTTCATCCCCAATGTGGCGGACCAGATTTCAAAGGCCGCGCCGTGGGCCATCTACGGTGTGTTCCTCATCGGTTTCATGTATGTGATGCCCTCGGGCGTCGCTGGCGCCCTGCGTGTGCTGCGCAAGCGTTTCAAGAGGTAGCGTGGCAATCGGCCCGCGTTGTGCAATCAGGAAGACTCGAAAGGAAGCAAGATGAAACTCGTCAAATTCCGGCCCCGGCTATGGGTGGGGGCATCGCTGGCGCTGGCATGCTCGCTGCTTGGCAGCCAGGCCCTGGCCCAGGCCAAATACGGCCCTGGCGCGTCGGCCAAGGAAATCAAGCTCGGCCAGACCATGCCCTACAGCGGCCCGGCCTCGTCATACGGCACCATCGGCAAGGTGGAGCAGGCCTACTTCAAGAAGATCAACGATGAAGGCGGCATCAATGGTCGCAAGATCAACCTGATCTCGGTGGACGATGGCTACAGCCCGCCCAAGGCGGTGGAGCAGGTGCGCAAGCTGGTCGAGCAGGAAGAAGTGCTGGCGCTGTTCCAGACGCTGGGCACGCCCAGCAACTCGGCCATCCACAAATACGTCAACGCCAAGAAGGTGCCGCACCTGTTCCTGGCCACCGGCGCCACCAAGTGGAGCGACCCCAAGAACTACCCCTGGACCATGGGCTTCAACCTGAGCTACCAGACCGAGGGCGAGATCTACGCGCGCTACCTGCTCAAGAACAAGCCCAACGCCAAGATCGCCATCCTTTACCAGAACGACGACTACGGCAAGGACGTGCTGGCCGGCGTGAAGCATGTGCTCACGGGCGCCAACGCCAAGATGATCGTGGCCGAAGCCACCTACGAGGTCGCCGACCCCACGGTGGATTCGCAAATCCTCACGCTCAAGGCCTCGGGCGCTGACACGTTTATCAACATCGCCACACCCAAGTTTGCCGCGCAGGCCATCCGCAAGGTCTATGACTCCGGCTGGCGCCCGCTGCACCTGGTCAACAACGTGGGCGCCTCGGTGGGCTCGGTGCTGACGCCGGCCGGCCTGGACAAGTCGGTGGGCCTGGTCACGGTGCAGTACTACAAGGACGCGAACGACCCACAGTGGAAGGATGATCCGGCCATGCTCGAGTGGCGCGCCTTCATGGCCCGCTACTACCTGGAAGGCAATGTGGCGGACGCCAGCAACATCTATGGTTACCTGGCCGCCCAGACCATGGTGCAGGTGCTCAAGCAGTGCGGCAACGACCTCACGCGTGAAAACGTGATGCGCCAGGCTGCCAACCTGAAGAACGCCAAGTTCTCCATGCTGCTGCCCGGCATCACCATGAACACCGGCCCCAATGACTTCTCGCCCGTGGAACAGGCCCAGCTGGCCAAGTTCGACGGCAAGCAGTGGGTGCTGTTTGGCGACGTGATCGGCAAGTAAGCCGCAAGCGGCTTAGCGTTTCTCCAGCCGCCTGGCCAGTTCCGCACGGAACGCGGCCAGGCGTGCTTTCAGGCGCCGCTCGTTCACCGGGCCCACGCGCAGCAGAATCTTCTGCCCCGCCGCCAGCGACTCCAGTGCCGGGTCGGCAAACTGATAGCGCACCCAGGGGCGCAACGACTCAATCGGACCCTTCACTTCGGTCAGCACCAGCTTCTGGGGCTGCGCCGCGTCGGGCGTGGCCAGCAGCAGGCGGGTCACGGCCATGAGCCGGTCGTTGAACTGCTGCCTGGGGTAGCCCAGGTCCACGTAGGCCTGCTGCAGCAGCGGGTACATGCGCAGGTACAGGTCCACGGCGCGCGCGGTGTCCACCGACTCGGCCAGCAGCACAAAGGCCGTGTAGCGCTGGCCGTTGTCGGGCGAGATCACGGGGCCCGTGTCGTGCTCCACCACCGTGAACCGGCCCGCCATGGGCGTGACCGGCCACACCGCCGCCGGCGCCTGGGCCCGGCCCAGGTTGTCCACCGTGGCCACAAAGCGCCGGGCAAAGCCGTCGAGCTGCAGGAACGACAGCACGCCCTTGCGGCCGATCAGCTCGGTCAGGGCCTTGTCGATGTCGCTGGCCGCCAGCGGCGCCGCAGGCGCGGGCACCTCGACGGGCGGTGGCTCGGGCGCGGGTGCCGCGCTGGCCATGGGAGTGGGAGGAGGTGCCACCGGCACGGCCACCGGCACAGGCTCGGCGGGCGGGGTGGGCCGTGATTGGCTCCACCACAGCCACGCAGCGCCCAGCACGGCCACCGTGACAGCGGCCGCGAGCAGGATGCGCAGCCGGGTGTTCATCGGGAAAATTTAACACGCATGGGCCCGCAGCGTGTGAGGGATGCCCCTGCCTTCGGGCGGGTCGGCCCGATTTTATTTTTACCAAGCAACTGCTTGCTGAAAATAAAAATATTTGCTACCTTCTGCCCCCATGGACAGACCTGTTGCACGCGACGCCTCCCCCGCACCGCGCCGCGCCCGCGCGGCGGCGGCGCCAGAAACGCTGGCGGCCAAGCGCCCGCGCGGCCGCCCGCGCAAGGCCCTGCACGAGCGCGACGACGGCAACCGCCGCCTGGCCCTGATCACGGGCGCCGCGCGCCTGTTCCGGCGCAAGGGCTTTGACGCCACCAGCACGCGCGACATCGCCGCGGCCGTGGGCATGCAAAGCGGCTCGCCGTTCTACCACTTCAAGAGCAAGGGCGCGCTGCTGTTCGCGGTCATGGAAGAGGGCATGCGCACCGCCATCGAGCGCCAGGCCCAGGCCCTGGCGGCCACCGGCCTGCTATCAAAACCAGAGCAGGCAGTGGCCGACCCGCGTGGACTCCTGGCCGTTTTGATCCGCAATCACTTCGACGTGCTGCTGGGGCCGGGCAGCGACTTCATTCCGGTGATGCTGTACGAGTGGCGCTCCATCACGGCGCGCCAGCGCGCCACGCTGGCCACCCTGCAGGGCGAGTACGAAGCCGCCTGGGTGCCGGTGCTTGAGGCGCTGCATGCGCAGGGCGCGCTCAAGGCCGACGTCAAGCTCGCGCGCCTGCTGATCTTTGGCGCGCTCAACTGGTCGGTGCAGTGGTTTGACCGCCGCAAGGGCGCCACGCTGGACCAGCTGGCCGCGGCCGCGCTGGCCCTTTTCATACGGGATGTTTCATGAGTTACCAATCGGTGTTCAAGCCCGGCCTGCTGGCCGGCAAGGTGGTGGTGGTCACGGGCGGGGGCTCCGGCATTGGCCGCTGCACGGCCCATGAGCTGGCGGCCCTGGGCGCCCATGTGGTGCTGATCGGCCGCAACCTGGAAAAGCTGCAGGTCGTGGCCGGCGAGATCGCGGCCGATGCGCAGGGCCATGTGGGCCACGTGAGCTTTCATGCCTGCGACATCCGCAACGAGGAGGCCGTCAGGTCCACGGTGGCGGCCATCGTCATGGCGCACGGCCGCATCGACGCGCTGGTGAACAATGCCGGCGGCCAGTACATCACACCGCTGGAGAACATCAGCGCCAAGGGCTGGGACGCCGTGGTGGCCACCAACCTGACCGGCGGCTTTCTGATGGCGCGCGAGTGCTACCTGCAGTCCATGCAGGAGCACGGCGGCGGCATCGTCAACATCGTGGCCGACATCTGGGGCTCGATGCCGGGCATGGGCCACAGCGGCGCGGCGCGCGCGGGCATGGTGAGCTTCACCGAAACGGCCGCGGCCGAGTGGGGCAGGAGCGGTGTGCGCGTGAACGCGGTGGCGCCGGGCTACATCGCCTCCAGCGGAATGGACCACTACCCGCCCGAGGCCGCGCCCATGCTGCGCAAGATGCGCCAGACCGTGCCGCTGGGCCGCTTTGGCACCGAGTCTGAAACGGCGGCCGCCATTGTGTTTTTGCTCAGCCCGGCGGCCAGCTTCATCAGCGGCACTGTGCTGCGCGTGGACGGCGCGCGGCCCCAGGTGCGCCCGGGCTGGGGCGAGGCGGTGGCCGCGCCCGAGGTGCAGGCGCGCGACGCCATTGCGCCCTTCAACGGCTTTCACCGCCACGCCGTGCCCAAGGTGTTCCAGTCATGAGCGTGCTGGCCTCCAGCTGGAACGCCCAGGGCGGACCGGCGCGCCAGCGCCGCGCCGCCATGCTGGCGCGCATTGAGCAGCTGCGCGCGCTGGAAGACCGGGCCGCGCAGGCCTCGGCCCGCTCCAAGCCGGTCTTTGAAAAGCGCGGCCAGCTGTTGCCGCGCGAGCGCGTGGCCTTGGTGCTGGATGCCGGGTCGCCCTATGTGCCCCTGTGCTCGCTCGCGGGCTTCATGCAGGACACCCGGGACCCGGCCGCGTCGGTGCCTGGCGGGGGCATTGTGGCGGGCATGGGCTTCATCAGCGGTGTGCGCTGCATGGTGGTGGCCAGCGACTCGGGCATCGAGGCCGGGGCCATCCAGGCCATGGGCCTGGAGAAGATCCTGCGGGTGCAGGAGATCGCGCTGCAGAACAAGCTGCCCTTTGTGCACCTGGTGGAAAGCGCGGGCGCCAACCTCATGAAGTACCGGGTCGAGGGCTTTGTCCACGGTGGCAGCCTGTTCCGCAACCTGGCGCGGCTGTCGGCGGCGGGCATTCCGGTGATCACGGTGCAGCATGGCTCGGGCACGGCCGGCGGCGCCTACATGCCGGGCCTGAGCGACGTGGTGATCATGGTGCGGGGCCGCTCGCGCGCATTTCTTGCCGGCCCGCCGCTGCTGATGGCCGCCACCGGCGAGGTGGCCACCGAAGAAGAACTGGGCGGCGCCGAGATGCACACCGGCGTGTCGGGCCTGGGCGAGTACCTGGCCGAGGACGACCGGCAGGCGCTGGGCATTGCGCGCGAGGTGGTAGGGCGCTCACAATCCGTTCGCCCTGAGCTGCCTGTCCTGAGCTCCGTCGAAGGGGTCGAAGGGCCGGCGAGGGCTTCAACTGGCTCAACCCCACCAGACCCCCGCTACCCCGCCGACGAGTTGCTCACCCTCATGCCGGCCCACCACCGCGAGCCCGTGGACATGCGCGAGGTGATGGCGCGCATTGTGGACGACTCCGACCTGCTCGAATTCAAGCCGCTGTACGGCGCGGCCACCGTCTGTGCGCAGGCCCGCATCGAAGGCCATGCGGTGGGCTTCATCACCAACAACGGCCCGATTGACGTGGCCGGCGCCAACAAGGCCACGCATTTCATCCAGCTGATGTGCCAGCTGGGCCACCCCATCATCTACCTGCAGAACACCACGGGCTACATGGTGGGCAAGGACAGCGAGCAGGGCGGCATGATCAAGCACGGCAGCAAGATGATCCAGGCCGTGACCAACGCCACGGTGCCGCAGATCACCATCCAGTGCGGCGCGAGTTTTGGCGCGGGCAACTACGGCATGTGCGGCCGCGGTTACGCGCCGCGCTTCCTGTTCAGCTGGCCCAGCGCCCGCACCGCCGTGATGGGCGGCGAGCAGGCCGCGCGCACCATGCAGATCGTGACCGAGGCCGCGCTGGCCCGCAAGGGCGTGGCGCCCGACCCGGCCGCCTCGCAGGCCCAGTTCGAGAAGATCGTGGGCGTGTTCGAGTCGCAGGCCGATGCGTTCTACACCAGCGGCTTGGTGCTGGACGACGGCGTGATCGACCCGCGTGACACACGCGCCGTGCTGGCCTTCTGCCTGGACACCTGCGCCGAAGCCGACCGCCGCCAGCTGCGGCCCATGCAGTTTGGCGTGGCAAGAATGTAGGAGACAACATGCAATACACCCACGAACACCTCGAAATCCAGAAAACCCTCAAGCGCTACATCGACGAGCACATCAACCCGCATGTGGACGAGTGGGAGGCGGCCGAGATTTTCCCCGCGCATGAAGTCTTCAAGGGCCTGGGCAAGCTGGGCCTGCTGGGCCTGTGCAAGCCCGAGGAACATGGCGGCATGGGGCTGGACTATTCGTATTCCATGCTCATGGCCGAGACGCTGGGCTTCATCGACTGCGGCGGCGTGCCCATGGCCATTGGCGTGCAGACCGACATGGCCACGCCCGCGCTCGCGCGCTTTGGCAGCGAGGAACTGAAGCGCGAATTCCTCGCGCCGTCCATTGCGGGCGACATGGTCGGCTGCATTGGCGTGAGCGAGCCCGGCGCGGGCAGCGACGTGGCCGGCATCAAGAGCGTGGCGCGCAAGGACGGCGACGACTACGTCATCAGCGGCCAGAAGATGTGGATCACCAACAGCTTGCAGGCCGACTGGATGTGCATGCTGGTCAACACCGGCGAAGGGCCGGTGCACAAGAACAAGAGCCTGGTGATGGTGCCCGTGCGCGAGAACGGCAAGCTGCGCAAGGGCATCGAGGTGGCGCAGAAGATCCGCAAGATCGGCATGCACAGCAGCGACACCGGGCTGATCTACTTTGACGAGGTGCGCGTGCCGCAGCGCAACCGCATCGGCGCCGAGGGCCAGGGCTTCATCTACCAGATGCAGCAGTTCCAGGAAGAGCGGCTGTGGTGCGCGGCCAGCACGCTGCAAAGCCTGACCAACTGCATCGAATGGACGATCGACTGGGCCCAGCAGCGCAAGCTGTTTGGCGCCACGCTGGCCGACCAGCAGTGGGTGCAGTTCAAGCTGGCCGAGCTCAAGACCGAGGTGGAGAGCCTGCGTGCGCTGACCTACCGCGCCTGCGAGCTCTATGTGGGCGGCCAGGACGTGCTGGAACTGGCCAGCATGGCCAAGCTCAAGGCGGGCCGCCTGAACCGCCTCGTGCCCGACACCTGCCTGCAGTTCTGGGGCGGCATGGGTTTCACGCTGGAGAACAAGGTCTCGCGCATGTACCGCGACGGCCGGCTCGCCTCCATCGGTGGCGGCGCGGACGAAGTGATGCTGGGCATCCTGTCCAAGATCATGGGCATCGCAAAAAGGCCGGTGGCATGACGAAAGCCGTTCAGGCTGAGCCTGTCGAAGCCCTTCGACCAGCTCAGGGCGAACGGCGCGTGTTTCATCGCCTGCTGGTTGCCAACCGCGGCGAGATCGCGCGCCGCATCATCCGCACGGCGCACGCCATGGGCATCAGCACCGTGGCCGTGTATTCCGATGCCGATGCCCAGGCCCTGCATGTGCGCGAGGCCACGCTGGCCCACGCGCTGGGCGGCAATGCCTCGGCCGACACCTATTTGCGCATCGACAAGCTGCTGGCCGCGGCTGCGGCCACCGGCGCCGACGCCGTGCACCCGGGCTACGGCTTCCTCAGCGAGAACGCCGACTTTGCCCAGGCCGTGATCGACGCGGGCCTGACCTGGGTCGGCCCGCCGCCGCAGGCCATCCGCCAGCTGGGCAGCAAGAGCGCGGCCAAGGCCATTGCAGTGGCGCAGGGCGTACCCTGCCTGCCGGGCTACCACGGCGCCGACCAGTCCGATGCGCGGCTGGCGGCCGAGGCGCAGCAGATCGGCCTGCCGCTGATGGTCAAGGCCGTGGCGGGCGGCGGCGGGCGCGGCATGCGGCTGGTGACCGACATGGTGCAGTTCGCGCCTGCCGTGCAAAGCGCGCGCAGCGAGGCGCTGTCGGCCTTTGGCTCGGGCGATCTGCTGCTGGAGCGCGCGCTGCTGAGCCCGCGCCATGTGGAGGTGCAGGTGTTTGCCGACGCGCACGGCCACTGCATCCACCTGGGCGAGCGCGACTGCTCGGTGCAGCGGCGCCACCAGAAACTGATCGAGGAAACCCCCAGCCCGGCCGTGACGCCCGCGCTGCGCGACCAGATGGGCGCCTGCGCCGTGGCGCTGGCGCAGGCCGCGGGTTATGTGGGCGCGGGCACGGTGGAGTTTCTGGTGGATGGTTCTGAGTTCTTCCTCATGGAGATGAACACCCGGCTGCAGGTGGAACACCCGGTGACCGAGATGGTGACCGGGCTGGACCTGGTCGAGTGGCAGATCCGCGTGGCGCGGGGCGAGCCCCTGCCGCTGACGCAGGCGCAGGTTCAGTTCCGCGGCCACGCCATCGAGGTGCGGCTGTGCGCCGAGGACGAAGACTTCACGCCCCACGCCGGGCCGGTGCGGCACTTTCGCGAGCCCGGGAGCATCCGCTTTGACCATGCGCTGGCCCAGGGCCAGCAGGTGTCGCCGCATTACGACTCCATGCTGGGCAAGCTCATCGCGCATGCGGCCACGCGCGACGAGGCCATCGACCAGCTGGCAGGCGCGCTGGACCGGCTGCAGCTGCTGGGCCTGCCCACCAACCGCGCCTTTCTGGCGGCCTGTCTGCGCCACGAGAGCTTTCGCGCCGGCCAGGCGCTGATCCCGTTTCTGGCGCAGCAGGGCGGGGCGATCCGTGAATTGCTATTGAAAGAAGAGCAGAAAGTGGCCGCCCCGTCTGGACTCCAGGCCATTTTGGCTTGCAACGCAGGCCCTGGGGCCCGGCCGGGCACGCTGGCCTGCCCGTTCCCGCGGCCGGTGCGCCTGCGCCATCGCGGCCAGTTGCAGGACCTGGCCTGGACGGCCGGGATGCCGCAGGCGGGCGCCGTGGCAGCGGTGCGGGTGGACGCGCGGCGCTGGCATGTGCAGGCCGGCGCCACCGATTTTTTTGTCGAGGACGCGTCGTTCGATCCGCCCTCGGGCGCCGGCGGCGCCACCGCGGCCAACGAACTGCGCGCGCCGTTCAATGGCAAGGTGGTGGCCGTTCCGGCGCAGGCCGGTGCCGCGGTGGCGCAGGGCGAGGTGCTGGTGGTGGTGGAGTCCATGAAGCTCGAGCATTCGCTGGCGGCCACGCGGGCCGGCGTGGTCGAGGCCGTGGCGGTGGCGCCCGGCCAGCAGGTGGCGCCGGGCCAGGTGCTGGTGAGGCTCGCGCCATGACGCCGGCCGCCACCGAGCTGGCGCAGGACGCCGCGGCGCTGTACGAGCTCGCACGGCGCTTTGCCGAGAAGGAAATCGCCCCCCACATCAACGACTGGGACGAGGCGCAGACCTTTCCGCGCGCGCTGTACGCCCGGGCCGCCGAACTGGGCCTGCTGGGCCTGGGCTACCCCGAGGCGTTGGGCGGCACGCCCGCGCCCCATGCGCTGCGCAACGCGCTCACGCTGGCGCTGGCGCGCTACAGCGGCAGTGGCGGCCTGATGGCCAGCCTGTTCTCGCACAACATCGGCCTGCCGCCGGTGCTGCGCCATGGCTCGCAGGCGCTGCAGCACCGGGTGATCCCGCCCGTGCTGCGCGGTGAGCAGATCGCCGCGCTGGCCATCACCGAGCCCGGCGGCGGCTCGGACGTGGCGGCCCTGCGCACCACGGCGCGGCGCGAGGGCGGCGACTGGGTGATCGACGGCGAGAAGGTGTTCATCACCTCGGGCATGCGCGCGGACTGGATCACGGTGGCCGTGCGCACCGGCGAGGCCGGCAGCAAAGGCTCGGCGGGCGTGTCGATGCTGGTGGTGCCGGGCGACGTGCCCGGCCTGCACCGCACCGAGCTGAAGAAGATGGGCTGGTGGTGCTCCGACACGGCCCACCTGCGCTTTGACGGCGTGCGGGTGCCGGCGGACCATCTGCTGGGCGAGGAGGGCGGGGGCTTTCGCATCATCATGACCAACTTCAATGGCGAGCGGCTGGCCATGTCGGTCATGGCGCTGGGCTTTGCCCAGGCCTGCTACGACGAGGCGCTGGACTGGGCGCGCCAGCGCAAGACCTTTGGCGCGGCGCTGGTCGAGCGCCAGGTGATCCGCCACAAGCTGGTGGACATGCAGATGCGCATCAGCGCCACGCAGGCCTGGGTGGACGCCGTGACGGCGCGCGCCGACGCCGGCGATGAAAGCGCCGACTGGGTGGCCCAGGTTTGCATGCTCAAGAACCAGGCCACCCAGACCATGCAGTTCTGCGCCGACCAGGCCGTGCAGATGCTGGGCGCCATGGGCTTCATGCGCGGCACGCGCAGCGAGCGCATCTACCGCGAGGTCAAGGTGATGATGATCGGCGGTGGCGCCGAGGAAATCATGAAGGAGCTGGCGGCGCGCCAGCTCGGGCTGTGACAATCCGCGCATGAACAAGACCGCTGCCGCCGCCCCCCCGTTCGAGCCCGAGTTCGTGGCGGCCCTCAAGACCATGTTTGAGGAAAAGATCGTCTTCAACCAGGTGCTGGGCCTCAGGATCAAGAGCATCAAGCCCGAGCGCGTGACCGGGCGCCTGGCCATGAAGCCCGAGCTCATTGGCCACTATGCGCACCAGCGGTTGCACGGCGGCGTGATCAGCGCCTGCCTGGACGCGATGGCCGGCCTGGCCATCATGGCGGCCATCGGCGCTCGCCACATGGACGAAACCCCTCAGCAGCGGCTGCAGCGCTTTGCCAGGCTGGGCACGATCGACCTGCGGGTCGACTACCTGCGTCCGGGCATTGGCGAGCATTTTGACCTGCGCGCCGAGGTCATGCGCCTGGGCTCGCGCGTGGCCAGCACGCGCATGGAGTTTCTGGCCGCTGATGGCGAACTGGTCGCCACGGGCTCGGCCGCCTACATCGTGTCCTGAACAAAAAAGCCGCCCCGGGGGGCGGCTGGTGGCGGGGGTGCAAGGCTGGTTCAGCGGATGTAGTCGCTCACGACCTTCCACTTGCCGTCGGTGATCTGCGACAGGCGCGAGGCGTCGTTGCCCAGGCGCTTCTTGGGGCCGAAGGTGGCCTCGGGGCTGCCAAAGATGTCCTTGGGGATCACCATGGTGTCCATGGCCTTGATGAAGCTCTCGGTGGTGAGGTTCTTGCCGGTCTTGGCGGCGGCGGCGGCAAAGGCATCGATCGCGTTGTAGCCATAGACCGAAAACACCGTGGGGTCTTCGTTGAACTTGGTCTTGTACTTGTTCGCCCAGAAGCGGATCGGCTGCGAGGCCTCGTCCAGGTAGGGGTGCTGGGCCGTGTGGGTTGCATACAGGCCGTTCATGGCCGGGCCGCCGAGCTTGTGGATCAGGTCGGTGTAGGACGCGCTGGAGCCGATGAAGGTGGGGCTGTAGCCCAGCTTGCGCGCCGTGCCGATGGCACCGATGGTTTCGCGGATGATGGTGCCCAGCACCACAAAGTCGCAACCGCCGGCCTGCATCTTCTGCACCTGCGACGAGAAGTCGGTGGCGCCGCGCTTGTAGCTGGTTTTTTCGGCGAATTCCATGCCGATGCTCTTCAGGCCGGCCTCGGCGCCGCGCTCCACTTCCAGGCCGAACTCGTCGTCCTGGTACATGGTGCAGACCTTCTTGGCGCCCTTTTCCTTGACCAGCTTGGGCACGGCCGTGCGCATCTGGTCGTAGTAGGTGGCGGCAAACGAGTACTTCAGGCGGTGGAAGGGCTCGTACATCTCGCGCGCCGCGGTGACGGGGAAGAAGTTGATGACGTTCTTCTCGAACTGCACCGGCATGGCGGCCAGGTTCTGCGCCGTGCCGATGTGGCCGATCATCGCGAAAATCTTGTCCTGGTTGACCAGCTTCTGCGCGGCCAGCACGGCCTTCTTGGGGTCGTAGGCGGAGTCCTCGACGATCAGGTTGACCTTGCGCCCGCCAATGCCGCCCTGCTCGTTGAGCTCGTCCACGCGCAGCAGCATGCCCAGCCGCACCTGCTTGCCGAAGCCCGCGATGGGCCCCGAAAGGTCCTGGATGGAGCCGAGGGTGATCTCGTTCTTGCTCACGCCCTGGTTGGAGTTCTGGGCCAGGGCCAGGCTGGCACTGAGCGCCATCAGGGCCAGGACGGCGGGGGTCTTCATCTGCATTGCTTGTCTCCTGTGAAGGGGTGTTTTGACACGGCCTCATTCTTGCCCGGCCCGCCGGCCTGTCAAGCTGGCGTATTCACTTAGAGAGAGGCCGCCAGCCCGCCACCGCCCCGGCCACAAAAAAGCCGCCCCGAAGGGCGGCCCGTTGTGGTGCATCGGCGGGGATCACTGGTCCTTGAAGAACTCGGACTCGATCAGCCACTTGCCGTTCTTCTTGAGCACGGGCTTCAGGCCGCTGAAGGCCACGTAGTCAGACACGACCTTCCAGCGGCCGTCCTGGATCTGCGACAGGCGCGAGAACTGGTTGCCCAAGCGCTTGGTGGGCGTGAAGGTCAGCTCCGCCGTGCCGAACATGTCGCGGTTGAACGTCATGTTGTCCATGGTCTTGATGAAGCTCTCGGTCGTCAGGTTGGGGCCGGTCTTGAAGACCACGCGGATGAAGGCGTCCATGTTGCCGTAGCCATAGACCGAGAACACCGACGGGTCCTCGTTGAAGCGGGTCTTGTACTTGGCGGCCCAGAAGCGCACCGGCTGCTCGGCGGCGTCCAGGTAGGGGTGGGCCGCGGTCATGGTGGAGTACAGCCCGTCCATGAGCTTGCCGCCCAGCTTGGGGATCAGGTCGGTGTAGACCGCGCTGGAGCCCACGAAGATCGGCGAGAAGCCGGTCTTGCGCGACTCGGCGATGGTGCCCACGGTCTCGCGGATCACGGTGCCCAGCACCACCATCTCGCAGCCCGCGGCCTTCATCTTGGCGACCTGCGACGAAAAGTCGGTGGCGCCGCGCTTGTACGAGGTCTTTTCGGTGAACTCCATGCCCAGCGTCTTCAGGCCGGCCTCGGCGCCGCGCATCACTTCCAGGCCGAAGTCGTCGTCCTGGTAAATGATGCAGGGGTGCTTGATGTTGCGGTCCTTGGCCAGCCGGGGCGCGGCAATGCGCATCTGGTCGTAGTAGGTGGCCGCATTGGCGAACTTGAGCCGGTCATAGGGCTCGTACATTTCGCGCGCGGCCGTGATGGGGAAGAAGTTGATCACGTTCTTCTCGAACTGCACGGGCATGGCCGCAAGGTTGGGCGCCGTGCCCAGGTGGCCCACCATGGCGAAGATGCCATCGCGGTTGACCAGCTTCTGCGCGCCCAGCACGGCCTTGCGCGGGTCGTAGCCGTCGTCCTCGACGATCAGCCGCAGCTTGCGCCCGGCGATGCCACCCATTTCATTGGCCTCGTCCACGCGCATCTGCATGCCGTTGCGGATGGCCTTGCCGTAGCCGGCCAGCGGGCCCGACAGGTCCTGCATGGTGCCGATCACGATCTCGTTCTTGCTCACCCCCTGGGTGGCATTCTGGGCAGTGGCCAGACCGGTGCTGAGCACCAGCGTGGCGAGAAGGGCTAGTTTGGGTTGCATGGTTGTCTCCAGGTGGTTTTTTAGGACTAACGGGCTAAAGCCAGTCGGATTCTTGTCCCGCTTGCAATTGGTTGCATTCACCTAGGTGACTCGACCCCATGAAAAAGGCCGCCCGCGGGCGGCCTGTTGTCACGCGGGCGACGCCGCGCTTCAGGGTTAACGATACATGGCCTCGATCTGGGGCGCGTATTTCTGCTGCACCAGCTTGCGCTTGAGCTTCATGGTGGGGGTGAGCTCTTCGTCTTCGGCGCTGAGCTGGGTTTCAAGCAGGAAGAATTTCTTGATCTGCTCCACGCGCGCGAACTTCTTGTTGACCCGGTCGATCTCGGCCTGGATCAGGGCCTGCACCTGCGGCGCGCGCGTCAGGCTCGCGTAGTTGCTGAAGGGCACGTCGTTGTCCTGCGCGTATTTCTCGACGTTTTCCTGGTCGATCATGATGATCACCGTGAGGTAGGGCAGCTTGTCGCCGATCACCACCGCGTCGGTGATGTAGGGGCTGAACTTGAGTTCGTTTTCCAGTTCGCTGGGCGTGATGTTCTTGCCGCCGGCCGTGATGATGATGTCCTTCATGCGGTCGGTGATGCGGAAGTAGCCGTCCTCGTCCATCAGGCCCACGTCGCCGGTGTGCAGCCAGCCGTCGGCGTCGATGGTCTCGGCGGTCTTTTCGGGCTGGTTGAGGTAGCCCATGAACACATTGGGGCCGCGCACGCGGATCTCGCCGGTGTCGGGGTCGATCCTGACTTCGTTGTAACCGGCGGCCGGGCCGATGGAGCCGGGCTTGATGCGGTTGGCCGGCACGCCCGTGGCCGCGCCGCAGGTCTCGGTCATGCCCCAGACCTCGAGCATGGGCACGCCCAGCGCCAGGTACCACTTGACCAGCTCGGGCGAGATCGGCGCGGCGCCCGTGACGCAAAAGCGCGCCCGGTGGATGCCGATGAGCTTGCGCACATTGTTCAGGGCCAGCCAGCGCGCCAGCGTGAACTTGAACTTGAGCAGCCCGTCCACGGGCTGGCCCGCCAGCACCCGGTCGGCGATCTGCGTGCCCACGCCAATGGCCCAGCCGTAGGCCGCCTGCTGCAGCGGGCTGGCTTCCTTGAGCGTGATCATCACGCCGGAGTAAAACTTTTCCCACACGCGCGGCACGGCCGTGAACACCGTGGGCGCGATCTCGCGCACGTTCTCGGGCACGGTTTCGGGGTTCTCGACAAAGTTGAGGATGGAGCCCGTGTACATCGCGAAATACTCGCCGCCCAGCCGCTCGGCAATGTGGCACAGCGGCAGGAAGCACATGCGCTCGTCGGTGTCGTCCTGCGCCACCAGCGTGTTGTAGCCGCGCACGGTGTAGACCAGGCCCGCGTGGCTGTGCATCGCGCCCTTGGGCTTGCCCGTGGTGCCCGAGGTGTAGACCAGGATGGCCAGGTCGCCCGGCTTGCAGGCCTTGACGCGGCGCATCAGGTCGTCGCCCTGGCGCACGTTGTAGTCGCGGCCCAGCTCGCGCAGCGCCTTGAGGCTGATCACGCCGGGGTCGTCGAGTTCGCGCAGGCCCTCCATGTCGAACACCACGATCTTGCGCAGGCCCGGCAGCTGCTCGCGCACCTCCAGGGCCTTGTCCAGCTGCTCGTCGTCCTCCACGAACAGGATGGTGGTGCGCGAGTCCTCGCACAGGTAGTGCACCTGCGAGGCCGCGTCGGTGGGGTAGATGCCGTTGGCCACGCCGCCGGCGCTGAGCACGGCCAGGTCGGCCAGCACCCATTCAATGACGGTGTTGGACAGGATGGACGCGCATTCGCCGGGCGCAAAGCCCAGGCTCATGAGGCCGCCCGCGATCTCGCGCACGGCCTCGCCGGTCTGCTGCCAGGTCCAGCTGCGCCAGATGCCCAGCTTCTTCTGGCGCATCCAGACCTGCGGGCCGCGCTTGTCGACCGCGTTCCAGAACATCGCGGGAATGGTGTCACCGTCCATGGCCACCGCGGTGGCCGGCTGGATGTGGGAAAGGTCCCAGAGGTTGCTCATCGTCCTGTGTCCTTCAGCGCCAGTTCTTTTTCTTTTTCCAGCGGCGCTCGCCGCGCACGCCTTCTTCCTTCATGCCCAGGTAGAACTCCTTGATGTCTTCCTTCTCGCGCAGGCGGGCACAGGTGTCTTCCATGACGATGCGGCCGTTCTCCAGCACATAGCCGTAGTCGGACGCGTTGAGCGCCATGTTGGCGTTCTGCTCGACCAGCAGGATGGTGGTGCCGCGCTCGCGGTTGATGCGCACCACGATCTCGAAGATTTCCTTGGTGAGCTTGGGTGACAGGCCCAGGCTGGGCTCGTCCAGCAGGATCAGGTCGGGCGCGGCCATCAGCGCGCGGCTGATGGCCAGCATCTGCTGCTGGCCACCGGACAGCAGGCCGGCGTCCTGCGCGGCGCGCTCCTTCAGGATGGGGAAGTAGCCATAGACGGCCTCGATGTCGCGCAGCACGCCGTCGCGGTCGCGCCGGGTGTAGGCGCCCATCATGAGGTTGTCGCGCACGCTGAGCAGCGGGAACACCTCGCGCCCCTCGGGCACATGGCTCAGGCCCTGCTGCACGATGTGGGCCGGGTCCTGGGCCGTGATGGACTCGCCCTTGAACTCGATCGAGCCCTTGCGCGGGTCGATGATGCCCGAGATGGTCTTGAGGATGGTGGACTTGCCCGCGCCGTTGGAGCCCAGCACGGTGGCGATCTCGCCACGGCGCACCTGCAGGCTCACGCCGCGGATGGCCTTGATCGGGCCGTAGGCGCTCTCGACGTTCAGCAACCTGAGCACGGGCTGGTCGCTCACGGCCGGAGGGGTCTCGCTCATGCGGCCTCCCTGCGCAGGGAGGACACATCGTCGACCGAGCCCAGGTAGGCCTCGATCACGCCCGGGTCGTTCTGCACCTCGCGCGGCGTTCCGGTGGCCAGCACCTCGCCCTGGTTCATGGCCAGCACGCGGTCCGACACCTTGGACACCAGCGACATGTCGTGCTCGACCATCAGCACGGTGATGCCCAGTTCGTGCTTGATGTCCTGGATCCAGAAGGCCATGTCGTCGGTTTCCTCCACGTTCAGGCCCGACGACGGCTCGTCGAGCAGCAGCAGCCTGGGTTCGGTGCACAGCGCGCGGGCCAGCTCCACCACCTTGCGCACGCCGTAGGGCAGGCCGGCCACCATCGAGTCCCGGTGGTGCTGCAGGTCCAGCAGGTCAATGATTTCCTCGACCTTCTCGCGCGCCTCGATCTCGGCCTGCCGCACCTTGGCGGTGAAGAACATCTCGCTGAACAACCCGCTCTTGTGGTGGGTGTGGCGCCCGATCAGCAGGTTGTGCAGCACGGTGGCGTGCTCGAACAGCTCGATGTTCTGGAAGGTGCGCGCAATGCCCAGCGAGGCGATCCTGTGCGCGGGCTGGGCGGTCAGCGGCTGGCCCAGGTAGTCAATGGTGCCGGCGGTGGGGGTGTAGATGCGGCTGATCAGGTTGAACACCGTGGTCTTGCCCGCGCCATTGGGGCCGATCAGCGTGAACACCTCGCCGGGGCGCACGTCAAAGCTCACGTCGTTGACGGCCAGCACGCCGCCAAAGCGCACGCTGAGGTTTTTGGCCGAGAGGAGGAGGTCGGTCATGCAATATGTCCAGACGTGCGTGGGTTTGCGGGGGCGCCGCAGGCGCTTCGGGGGTGGTTCATTTCAGCCGGTCCGATTTCTGGAAGGACTTCTGCCGCTTGAACAGGCCCTTGCGGTAGAACGGAAACAGCTGGAACCAGGTGCGCACCTTGAGCCAGCGCCCATACATGCCCAGCGGCTCGAACAGCACAAAGGCGATCAGCACCCCGCCATACACCACCGACTGCAGGCCGGGCGCCTGGCCAATGGTGTCGGGCAGGTAGCCCTTGCTGAGGTTGATGAGCTGGGGCATGGAGATCAGGAAGATGGCGCCCAGAAAGGCCCCGTGCACCGAGCCCAGGCCGCCGATCACCACCATCAGCAGCAGGTCGATCGACTGCAGGATGTTGAACTGGTCGGGCGAGATGAACCGCAGCTTGTGCGCATACAGCGCCCCGCCAATGCCGGCCAGCGCCGCCGACAGCGCGAACGACAGCGTCTTGTAGCGCGCCAGGTGGATGCCCATGCTTTGCGCCGAGATCTCGGAGTCGCGGATGGCCACGAAGGCCCGGCCCGTGGGCGAGCGCAGCAGGTTCAGGATGGCCAGCGTGGAGATCACCGCGATCACCAGGCAGATGAAATAGAAGCCCTCGCCCGAGTCCACCTTCCAGCCGAACAGGTTGGGGTGCTTGACCTGAATGCCCGAGTTGCCGCCGGTGACCGACTCCCAGCGCGCCAGAACTTCCTCGACGATGAAGCCGAACGACAGCGTGGCAATGCCCAGGTAGATGCCCTTGACGCGCAGCGCGGGCAGGCCCACCACCACGCCCACGGCCGCTGACAGCGTGCCGGCCAGCGCCAGCGCAATAGGGAACGGCACGCCCATGTTGGTGAACACCGCCTGGGTGTAGGCACCCACCCCGAGGAAGGCCGCGTGGCCGATGGAAAACAGGCCGGTGAAGCCCGCCAGCAGCATCAGGCCCAGGCCCACGATGCCGTAGATCAGGATGAAGGTGAGCTGCGCCAGCCAGTACTCGGCAAACAGCCAGGGCGCAGCGACCAGCAGCACCATGAGCGCGCTGTACCAGAAGACATGGCCGCCGTGCTTGGCCAGCTTGACGTCCTGGCCGTAATCGGTTCTGAAAATAAAACGCATCAGACTTTCTTCCGCAGCTTCTCGCCGAACAGGCCGTTGGGCTTGACCATGAGCATGACCAGCACCACGATGTAGGCGGCTGTGTCCTTGAAGCCGTCAGGCAGGTAGAAGCCCGACAGCGATTCGACCAGGCCGATGATCAGGCCGCCCACGATGGCGCCCGGCAGGCTGCCAAAGCCCCCCACCACCGCCGCCGGGAAGGCCTTCAGGCCAATGAAGCCCATGTTGGCGTGCACGAAGGTGATGGGCGCCAGCAGCAGGCCCGCCACCGCGGCCACCGCGGCCGCCAGGCCCCAGACCAGGCCATTGAGCCGCTTGACCGGAATGCCCATGTAGTAGGCCGCGAGCTGGTTCTGGGACGAGGCCTGCATGGCCACGCCGACCTTGCTGTACTTGAACGCCGCGAACAGCAGGGCGCACAGGCCGGCCGTGGCCGCGATGATCACCAGCTGTTCGGCGTTGAGCACCAGCGAGCCGATGCCGTTGGCGTCGCCGCCGAACTTCCAGATCATGTCCTTGTAGGGCACGGGCAGGGTGTGGGTTTCGGTGCCGATGCCCGGGATCATGGTGATCAGCCCGCGTGCCACGTAGCCGATGCCGATGGTCAGCATGACGATGGAGAACGCCGGCTGGCCCAGGATGGGCCGGATCACGATGCGCTCCAGCAGCACGCCGAACAGGGCCATGGCCGCGATCGCGCTGATCACGGCCAGCCAGTACGGAAAGCCCATGAAGGTCATGGAGGCCAGGCCGCCGAATGCGCCCAGCATCATGAGTTCGCCCTGGGCGAAGCTCACGGTTTCGGTCGCCTTGTAGATGAGCACGAAGCCCAGCGCGATCAGCCCGTAGATGCATCCTTGCGAGACGCCGCTGATCACCAGTTGGAGGATTTGCACCGTGTCTCCTGAATGTCGGGTGTCTTGTTGCAGTCGCTCGGTTATATCTGCACGGTCTGTATCGCAGTACAGGGTTGTTCCGAATACGGTGTCGCCTTGGGATCAGGGCTAATCGGCGCATGAGTGATGCAGTCCAGGTAAGCCGGCAGGGCGAGGTCACGGTGGTGACACTGAACCGCCCCGATGTGCGCAACGCGGTGGACAGCGACACCGCGCGTGCGCTGCATGCGGCGTTTGTGGCGTTTGAGGCCGATGCCTCGGCGCGCGTGGCGGTGTTCCATGGCGCGCACGGGCATTTCTGCGCGGGCTGGGACCTGCAGTTTGGCGCGCGCATGGCGGCGCAGGGGCAGGGTGGCGTGCTGGCCGATCTGGACTTCAACGCGGCCGACGCGCAGCCGCCGGGGCCCATGGGCCCGTCACGCCTGCATTTGTCCAAACCGGTGGTGGCGGCCGTGAGCGGCGCGGCCGTGGCCGGCGGCATGGAGCTGGCGCTGTGGTGCGACCTGCGCGTGATGGAAGAAGACGCCTACTTCGGCGTGTACTGCCGCCGCTTTGGCGTGCCGCTGATCGACGGCGGCACGGTGCGCCTGCCGCGCCTGATTGGCATGGGCCACGCCATGGACCTGATCCTCACCGGCCGCAAGGTGGAAGCGCCCGAGGCCCTGGCCATGGGCCTGGCCAACCGTGTGGTGCCCAGCGGCCAGGCGCTGCAGGGCGCGCTGGCGCTGGCACGCCAGCTGGCGGGATTTCCGCAGAAGACCATGAACGCCGACCGCGCCAGCGCCTACGCGCAGTGGGACCTGCCGTTGGCCCAGGCGCTGCACCAGGAATGGGAGCGCGGCAAGCACTGCATTGCCGAGGGCCTGCAGGGCGCGGGCCGGTTTGCCGCCGGCGAGGGCCGGCATGGCAAGTTTTAAGCCAAAAGTGGCTGGAGTCCAGGCGGGGCGGCCACTGTGTGCTACAAAATAAGTAGCAATCTCACTTTTTGAGAATCGGCCGGGGCTTGCCCGAATCGTCAATCGCCACATAGGTCAATGACGCCTCGGTCACCTTCACATACTGGCCCTGGGCGCGAAAGCGCTCGGCAAACACTTCCACCTGCACGGTGATCGAGGTGTTGCCGATGCGCGTGACCTCGGCAAAAAAGCTCAGGATGTCGCCCACGCGCACCGGCTGCTTGAAGACGAACTGGTTGACCGCCACGGTGGCCATGCGGCCGTCCACATGGCGCGCGGGCACCACGGAGCCGGCCAGGTCAACCTGGGCCATGACCCAGCCGCCAAAGATGTCGCCATTGGCATTGCAGTCCGCCGGCATGGGAATGACCTTGAGTACCAGTTCGCGGTCGGAGGGCAAAGCCGCCGCGCGGGCGCTTGAATCTGCGGACATGGGCACAATCTCTGAGTCGATAACACCCACGATTGTCCCCCATGCGCCGCTTCGGCGAACTGTCTGCCTCAGCCCCCACGCCCCCGTCCGCCGCTGGCGCCACCCCCGTGGCGCCGGTCCGCTCTGACTGGGCCACGCTGCGCCGGCTGTTCCCCTACCTGTGGCAGTACAAGCGGCGGGTGCTGTTGGCGCTGCTGTTCATGCTGGGCGCCAAGGGCGCCAATGTCAGCGTGCCGCTGCTGCTCAAGAACCTGATCGACAGCATGAGCTTCAAGCCCGGCGACCCGGCCGCCGTGCTGGTGGTGCCGGCCGGCCTGCTGGTGGCCTACGGGCTGCTGCGCCTGAGCACCTCGCTGTTCACCGAATTGCGTGAACTGGTGTTTTCCAAGGCCACGCAGGGCACCTCGCGCCAGATCGCGCTGCAGACCTTCGAGCACCTGCACGCCCTGAGCCTGCGCTTTCACCTGGACCGCCAGACCGGCGGCATGACGCGCGACATCGAGCGCGGAGTGCGCGGCATCGAGTCGCTCATTTCCTATTCGCTGTACAGCATCGTGCCCACGCTGATCGAGGTGGCGCTGGTGCTGGGCATCCTGGCGGTCAAGTTCGATGTCTGGTTTGCCGGTATCACGGTCTGCGCGCTGGCGGTGTACATCGTGTTCACGGTCACGGTGACCGAGTGGCGCACCAAGTACCGCAAGCAGGCCAACGAGTTTGATTCGGCGGCGCACACCAAGGCGGTGGATTCGCTGCTCAATTACGAAACCGTCAAGTACTTCAACAACGAAGCCTTCGAGGCCCGCCGCTATGACGAGAGCCTGGACCGCTACCGCAAGTCGCGGCTGAAGGCGCAGACCTCGCTGTCGCTGCTGAACACCGGCCAGCAGCTGATCATTGCCGTGGGCCTGGTGACCATGCTGTGGCGCGCCACCCAGGGCGTGGTCAGCGGCCACATGACGCTGGGCGACCTGGTCATGGTCAACGCCTTCATGATCCAGCTGTACATTCCGCTGAATTTTCTGGGCGTGCTGTACCGCGAGATCAAGCAGAGCCTGACCGACCTGGACAAGATGTTCGTGCTCATGGAAAAGGAGCGCGAAATCGCCGATGCGCCAGGCGCGCAGCCGCTTCAGGGCCTGGACCAGCCCGTGGTGCGGTTCGAGAACGTGACCTTTGCCTACGAGCCCGCGCGTGTGATCCTGCACGATGTGAGCTTTGAAATCCCCGCGGGCAAGACGGTGGCCGTGGTCGGCCCGTCGGGCTCGGGCAAGTCCACGCTGGCGCGGCTGCTGTACCGCTTCTATGACGTGGGCATTCCGGGCAACCCCGCGGTGGCGGGCGGCCGCATCACGGTGGCGGGGCAGGACATCCGCAGCGTCACCCAGGCCAGCGTGCGCCAGGCCGTGGGCATCGTGCCGCAGGACACGGTGCTGTTCAATGACACGGTGGAATACAACATCGCCTATGGCCGCCCCGGCGCCAGCCGCGAAGAGGTCGAGGCGGCCGCGCGCGCCGCGCGCATCCACGGCTTCATCGAGTCCACGCCCAGGGGCTACCAGACCATGGTGGGCGAGCGCGGGCTCAAGCTCTCGGGTGGCGAGAAGCAGCGCGTGGCCATTGCCCGCACGCTGCTCAAGAACCCGCCCATCGTGATCTTTGACGAGGCCACCTCGGCGCTGGACAGTGCCAACGAGCGCGCCATCCAGGCCGAGCTGCAGACCACCGCGCGCAACAAGACGGCGCTGGTCATCGCGCACCGGCTGTCCACCGTGGTGGACGCGCACGAGATCCTGGTGCTGGAGGCCGGCCGCATTGTCGAGCGCGGCACGCACGACGCGCTGCTGATGCGCGGCGGGCGCTACGCCGAGATGTGGGCCCTGCAGCGCTCCAGCGAGCGAAATGAGGACGAAATCACCCTGTAGTCCTTGCCAGACGGGCACAATCTGCTATCAGAATCAGAGCAAGCCTGGGTCAACCTTCAAGGGGGTTTTCATGCGCAATCCGTCCTGGTACTCGCGTTTCGCCAAAGCCGCTTCCCACTTCTGCGGGCGCCCCCGGGTGTTCACGCTGGCGGTGGCGCTGATCGGGGTCTGGCTGGTCACGGGGCCGCTGTTCGGCTTCAGCGACACCTGGCAGCTGGTCATCAACACCGGCACCACCATCATCACCTTCCTCATGGTGTTCCTGATCCAGAACACCCAGAACCGCGACACCGAGGCGATCCAGGTCAAGCTCGACGAGCTGATCCGCGCGACGCGCGGCGCGCATAACGCGCTGCTCGATCTGGAAGAGCTGGAAGAAGACCAGCTCGACGCCTTTCGCGCCCGATACCAGGCGCTGGCCGGGGCCGCGCGCGCCGAGCTGGGCCGTGGCAGCCAGGACACCGGCACCCCCGAAGCCTGAGCCCGGGCGCGGCCTGCGCGGGTTTTCCCGGCGCGCCGGGGTGGGTGTTTCCCGGGGAGGGCGGTGCGGGCCCACACCCATAATCGCGCCATGGAAACCAAATGGCTTGAAGATTTCGTCAGCCTGGCCGAGACCCGCAGTTTCAGCCGCTCGGCACAGTTGCGGCACGTGACGCAGCCTGCGTTCTCGCGGCGCATCCAGGCGCTGGAGGCCTGGGCCGGCACCGATCTGGTGGACCGCAGCTCCTACCCGACGCGCCTGACCCCGGCCGGTGAGACGCTGTATGCGCAGTCGCTGGAGATGCTGCAGGCGCTGCAAAGCACGCGGGCCATGCTGCGAGGCCATTCCACGGCGGGCAAGGACGTGATCGAGTTCGCGGTGCCGCACACGCTGGCCTTCACCTTCTTTCCGGCCTGGGTGTCGAACCTGCGCGAGAAGTTCGGCCCGATCAAGAGCCGGCTGATTGCGCTGAACGTGCACGACGCGGTGATGCGCCTGGTCGAGGGCGGCTGCGACCTGCTGATCGCCTACCACCATGCGTCTCAGCCGTTCCAGCTCGACGCCGACCGCTACGAGATGGTCACGCTGGGCCAGGAAGTGCTGGCGCCTTACGTCAAGCCGGGCGCCGATGGCGAGCCGATCTACAAGCTGCCGGGCCGCGCCGGCCACCCGCTGCCCTATCTGGGCTATGCGCCGGGCGCCTACCTGGGCCGCGTGACCGACCTGATCCTCAAGCAGTCCAGCACGGCGATCCATCTGGACCGGGTCTACGAAACCGACATGGCCGAAGGCCTGAAGGTCATGGCGCTGGAGGGCCATGGCGTGGCCTTCCTGCCGTACAGCGCGGTCAAGAAGGAACTGCGCGGGCGCAAGCTGGTGAGCGCCGCACCCGCCGGCATGGCGGGTCTGGAGATGACCATGGACGTGCGCGCGTATAGGGAGAAACCCGTAGGCAAAGAGGTGCCCAAGGGCCCCGCGCAGGCGCTTTGGACCTATCTGGCGGCCCAAAATGCACCAAAATGAGTTGTTTTCATCAACTATAAATTTCTTGCATAACGCCCCGCGCATTCAGCATTGGCCTTTCAAAAAGGAGACATCTACAGTTCGCGCCATCGCAAAAACGGCTGTAACCAAATGTCTGGTGTCTTTCGCGTCGAGCATGATTTCCTGGGGCCAAGGCAGATTCCCGCCAATGCCTACTGGGGCGTCCACACGGCCCGCGCGGTAGAGAATTTCCCGATTTCCGGCACGCCGATCTCGGCCATGCCGGACCTGATCCGGGCCCTGGGCCACGTCAAGAAGGCCGCGGCGCGTGCCAATGCCGAACTGGGCACACTGGACCGCAAGCGGGCCACCGCGATCATGAGCGCCTGTGAAAAGCTGATCGCCGGCCAGCACCACGACCAGTTCGTGGTGGACGTGATCCAGGGCGGCGCCGGCACCTCCACCAACATGAACGCCAACGAGGTGATTGCCAACCTCGCGCTCGAGAAGCTGGGCCTGGAGAAGGGCCGCTACGACGCCCTGCACCCCAACGACCACGTCAATGCCTCGCAGAGCACCAACGATGTCTACCCGACGGCGGTGCGGCTGGCGCTGTGGTCGGGCATTGACCGGCTGCTGGCCGCCATGGCCACGCTGCGCGGCGGGTTCGAGGCCAAGGCCGAGGAATTCAAGGCCGTGCTCAAGATCGGCCGCACCCAGTTGCAGGATGCCGTGCCCATGACGCTGGGCCAGGAGTTCTCCACCTACGCGGTCATGCTCGAGGAAGACGAGGCCCGGCTGCGGGAGGCCCGCGCGCTGATCCAGGAAATCAACCTGGGCGCCACGGCCATCGGCACGGGCATCAACACGCCGCACGGCTACGCCGAGCTGGCCTGCAGATACCTGGCCGAGGAGAGTGGCATCCCGGTGGTCATGGCCAGCAACCTGATCGAGGCCACCCAGGACACCGGCGCGTTTGTGCAGCTGTCGGGCGTGCTCAAGCGCGTGGCCACCAAGCTCAGCAAGACCTGCAACGACCTGCGCCTGCTGTCCAGCGGCCCGCAGGCCGGCTTTGGCGAGATTCGCCTGCCGCCGCGCCAGGCGGGCTCGTCCATCATGCCCGGCAAGGTCAACCCGGTGATCCCGGAGGTGATGAACCAGGTCGCGTTCGAGGTGATCGGCAACGACATCACCGTGACCATGGCGTCCGAGGCCGGGCAGCTGCAGCTCAACGCCTTCGAGCCCATCATGGGCTGGAGCCTGTTCAAGAGCATCACCCACCTGGGCAATGCCTGCCTCACGCTGCAGGCCCATTGCGTGTCCGGCATCGAGGCCAACCATGAACTGCTGGCGAAACGGGTGCGCGAATCGATCACGCTGGTGACGGCGCTCAACCCCATCATCGGCTACGAGAAGGCGGCGCTGATCGCCAAGACGGCCATCGCCAGCGGCATGCCGGTGGACCAGGTGGCCGAAAACCTGGGCATCCTCACTCGGGCGCAGATCGAGGCGCTGCTGGTGCCTGAAAACCTCACGCAGCCCCTGCGTCCCGCTCCCTGACGGGGAGGCGGGCACAAAGGCTGCTTAGCTCCTGGAAGTTGTCTCAAATGAAAATGAACGCACCACGTTGGGGAATTGCTTTGGCTGTCACGGCCGCCTGCTGGGCCTCGGCGGCCCAGGCGCAGGGCGTGCTGGACCGCGTCAAGGCCGGCGGCAAGCTGGTGATCGCCCACCGCGAATCGTCCGTGCCTTTCTCGTACATCGACCCCGTCTCGCGCCAGCCCATGGGCTACGCGCTGGACCTGTGCCTGAAGGTCGCCGAGGCGGTGGGCAAGAAGGTGGGCGTCAAGAACGTGCCGGTGGAACTGATGCTGGTCACGCCGGCCAACCGCATCGCCATGGTGGAGCAGGGCAAGGCCGACATGGAATGCGGCTCGACCACCAACAATGCCGAACGCCGCCAGAAGGTGGCCTTCACCATTCCCCAC